>CAVPDS010000005.1:0-152667 GCA_963702695.1 uncultured Alphaproteobacteria bacterium
TGCTCGATTTGTTGTAGCTGTGTTTCCATTTCGCTTGGTCGGCCCGGACCGCGTCGGCCGCCCGCTCGACCGCCGCATAAGCCAGCCGTGCATTCGTTTGCGGAGGTCCTTTTCAATCGCAGCGCGGCGATCGGCGGCCCCGAGATGGATGGCAGCCAGTTCGCGGCCCATCGCCTGCAGCATCTTCGGGCTGGCGAGCGCGGCTGGCTCATTGCCGGTGTCGAGCTTGCGGTCGTTCGGCGACAGCCGCCGCACCAAGATGCCTTTCCTGACGTCGTACCAGGGGTCGGGCGCGCGATAGCGGCCGGTTGCGATCTCGTAGCAATGGATCGCCGTCGAGCGCCAGTGGAAAGCGTCCACGCCGAGGGCATCATCGCTTTGGCTTCACGCAGCACGCGGCCGCCATTCCAGTCGCCCATTCCGACAAAACGCGGACGGCCGAGGCTGCCGAGCCCGGCGGTGCGCGGTTCACCGTGATGTCAATCTTCGGATCGGGCAGCGCGGCCCGCAGCGCCTTGATATAGGCTTTCGGCGCCGACGCTGCTTGCGGGCGCTGAGCGCATCGATCTTCTGCCAGAAGTGCTGCCGCTCCTCCTCTTAACGACGAAGATCGATCGCATCCACGCATAGTCCTGGTCGAGCACGATCGGATGCGGATCCTTGAGACCGGCGCGATAGCCTTCGAGGATGTGCCCGCAGATGTGCTTGTCCGTATCGAGATGCGGGGTGCCGAGTGCAGCGCTCACGCCGAGCCGGACGAGGTCGAGCGCATACGGCATCTCGTGAGCTTCATCGTAATCGTTGACGCCCCAGATCAGGCGGCCTTCGACATCGCGCCAGGTGCCGAAATTCTCCAGATGGATATCGCCGACCGCGAGCACGGATGGCGCGTCTTCAGCTCCGGGCAGACCCGCAGGATTGTCTCGGCCCAGCGCCAGTAGGTCGCGCGCAGGAAGGGAAACGGCTGCGCGGCCATCTCCTCGTGCTTGGTTGCGAGGTCCGCCTCGACCAGGTCGCGGCCGAGTCCTTGCGCAGCCATTGTTCGTAGGCGGCCGCCGAATCCTCAATGCTTGTTTTGGCCATACCGTGCCTCCCGGGTCGGAATGCGGCGTCAGTACCATATTATTTTTTTTTAAAAAATTATGTCGAGGAATGTTGCTCGGTTGGCCCGAGTTTGATTTAACCGAGAGAATGCGCTCAATTGCGCCGCGATTTCAACATGATCCGTCCGCTCGCCGTCGAAGAGCGGACAGAATGAACAAACGGGAAACGCCCATGCTGCGCACGATTGCCGCCTTCGACCGGATCGGCGAGGAGAACGCCTTTGCCGTTCTCGCGCGCGCCAATGCGCTCGCCGCGCAGGGACGCGACATCATCAATCTCGGCATCGGCCAGCCTGACTTCCGTACGCCCGATTTTATCGTCGAAGCGGCGGTGAAGGCGCTGCGCGACGGGCATCACGGCTACACCCCGGCGACCGGCATCCCGCCGCTGCGCGAGGCGGTGGCGGCGGACCTCCACAAGCGCTTCAACGTCAACGTATCGCCCGACGAAGTGATGATCCTGCCGGGCGGCAAGCCCACGATGTTCATGGCGATCCTGATGTTCGGCGAGCCGGGCGTCGACATCCTCTATCCGGACCCCGGCTTCCCGATCTATCGCTCGATGATCGAGTTCACCGGCGCCAATCCAATTCCGGTGCCGATCCGCGAGGAGAACTGCTTTGCGTTCTCGGCCGAGGAGACGCTGCGCCTCATCACTCCGCGCTCGCGGCTGCTGATCGTCAACTCGCCCGCCAATCCGACCGGCGGCGTCACGCCCAAGAGCGAAGTCGACAAGCTGGTCGCCGGTCTCGAGCAATGGCCTGACCTCTGCGTGATGTCAGACGAGATCTACGATCACATGGTCTACGATGGCGAGGCCCATGTGTGTTTGCTCTCCTATCCTTCCATCCGCGATCGGCTGATCCTGCTCAACGGCTGGTCGAAGACCTACGCGATGACCGGCTGGCGCCTCGGCTATGCGGTGTGGCCGGGCAAGCTCTACGACTTCGCGCGCAAGCTCGCGGTGAACCTGCATTCCTGCGTCAACGCCTCGGCGCAATATGCCGGGCTTGCGGCGCTCACCGGGCCGCAGGACGAGGCGCACAAGATGGTCGCCGAGTTCGACAAGCGGCGGCGGGTCGTGGTGGAGGGCCTCAACCGTCTGCCGGGCGTGAGCTGCGCGACGCCGAAGGGTGCGTTCTACGCGTTCCCCAATGTCAGCCGCACCGGCTGGCAGGCGAAGCCGCTCGCCTCGGCGCTGCTCGACCAGGCCGGCGTCGCGATCATCGGCGGACCGGATTTCGGTATTCTCGGCGAGGGCTACGTGCGGCTGTCCTACGCCAACTCGACCGAGAACATTTTGAAGGCGCTCGCGCGCATGAGGGATTTCCTGACCTCACGCAAAGCGGCGTAGACTACGTCGCGATGGATTGATGCGGAGTCTCAGCCACCCGCTCATCCCCGCGTAAGCGGGGAGCCAGGGCCGCTTGCACAGACAGTTGAGTTTGTGGGCCCTGGGTCCCGGCTTACGCGGGGACGAGCGGCGGAGCACGCGGCGGGAGCTTGAAGTGAGTGAAGGACACCATGGCCTCTCTCGATACTGTCAGCATCGGCATTCTGCTCGGCGCGCTGCTGGTGCTGATCGGCATTCTGTCGAGCCTGGTGGCGCTGCGCTTCGGCGCGCCGCTGCTGCTGGTGTTCCTCGTCATCGGCATGCTGGCGGGGGAGGGCGGGCCGGGCGGCATCAAGTTCGACGATGTGCACGCGACTTATCTGGTGGGCTCGATCGCGCTCGCACTGATCCTGTTCGACGGCGGCTTGCGAACGCGCTTTGCGACCTTCCGCAGCGTGCTTGCGCCGTCGGTGGTGCTGGCGACCGTCGGCGTTCTCCTGACCGCGGCATTGACCGCGCCGGTGGCGAAATATGTGCTCGATCTCAGCTGGATCGAGGCGCTGCTGATGGGCGCGGTCGTCGCCTCGACCGATGCCGCGGCGGTGTTCCTGCTGATCCATTCCCGCGGGCTGCGCTTGCGTCCGCGCGTGAATGCGACGCTCGAAGTCGAATCCGGCAGCAACGATCCGTTCGCGGTGTTCCTCACCATCGTGCTGGTTCAGTTCCTGGTCGGTGAAGGGTCCTGGCAGCACTTCGCCACGGAACTCGCGCAGGAATTGATCCTCGGTACGGTCATCGGCGTGCTCGGCGGCCGCGCGATCGTGCTGGCGCTCAACCGGCTCGGCCTGCCGCAGGGCCTGCATGCGCCGTTCGTGATGACCGGCGCGCTGGTCGTGTTCGGGCTGGCGGCGGTGGTGCATGCGTCGGGGTTCCTCGCGGTCTATCTCGCCGGCCTCGTGGTCGGTAACCGGCCGACGCGCGCGCACAATGCAGTCATCGTGTTCCTCGACGCCGCGACCTGGCTCGCGCAGATCGTGATGTTCGTGCTGCTCGGCCTGCTCGCCTGGCCCGACCGGCTGGCGCAGCACACCTTGCCCGGCCTCGCGGTGGCGTTCGCGCTGATGCTGTTCGCGCGCCCGGTCGCTGTGTTCCTCTGCCTCGCGCCATTCCGGTTCTCCTGGCGCGAGAAAGTGTTCATCGCCTGGGTCGGCCTGCGCGGCGCGGTCGGCATCTTCCTCGCGTCGATCCCGCTGCTGATCGGCTTGCCGCGGGCGCAACTGTTCTTCGACGTGGGCTTCGTGGTGGTGCTGGTCTCGTTGCTGGTGCAGGGCTGGAGCATCGCCTGGGCGGCGCGGCGGTTGCACATTGCGTTGCCGCGGCAGGATCACATGCCGCGCCGCGTCGAGCTTGATCTGCCCGGCCAGATGGCGCAGCAGATCGTCGGCTATCCCGTGCCCGCCAATAGCCCCTATCTGCGGCGCGGTCTGCTGCCATCCTGGGCGCATCCGACCTTGGTGGTGCGCGAGGAAAAAATCTTCAGCCCCGCGGAGGCCGCACCGGTGCGGCCGGGCGATTACGTCTATCTGCTGGCGCCGCCCGAGAAGGCGAACGCGCTCGACCGCTTCTTCGTCGATCTGCCGCCGCCGCCGAAACCCGATCCGCACCTCCTTGGCGATTTCTTCGTGACCGGCGACCACACGCTCGGCGAACTCGCGGAAATCTATGGGCTCAAAGTCGCCGCGAACGAGGCCGCCACCACGCTGGCAGACTATTTCGCCTCCGAGCTTGGGCATGCGCCGAAGCAGGGCGAAGTGTTGCACCTCGGTCCGATCGCGCTCGTGGCGCATAAGATCGACAACGACCGCGTGGCGGCGGTGGGACTGCGGCTGCCGGAGGATGACGACCCGGAGGCGACCTGGCTTGGTCGGATCAGGAGCAGGATTCGGCGTTTGGTGCGGTTAGGTTGATAGTGCCGCGCGCTACGCCGTCTGTGCGTCCCACTCGCCGATGATTCCCACAAGCGCGTCGAGGCCGTCCGTGAGCGCGGCTGGTCCGGGCTGCAGGATGAGCGGCGATTTCACTTCGCGCAGCCAGCCCGTGCGGACGGCCGGGATCGCTCCAAACCCCTCGCGCGCTGCGACCTTCGCGGGCACGAACTTCTTGCCGCACCAGGACCCGACGATGATTTCCGGCGCGGCCGCGATCACATCTTCCGCCATGACGATGCGATCCTTGGCGTTGCCGCCGGCGGAGCGGTTTGCAAATACGTCTGCGCCGCCCGCGGCTTCCACCAGTTGCGAGACCCAGCGGAGGCCGGAGATCATCGGGTCATCCCATTCCTCGAAATAGACGCGAGGACGCCGCTTGAGCCGCGCGGCACGCGCGCGGACATCAGCCACGCGCACCTCCAGCGACACCGCGAGCGCATCCGCTTTCGCCGCCACGCCAACGAGGGCGCCGAGCGTTCGGATCATCGCGAGAATGCCGGCAATGTCACGCTGGTTGAACGCGTGGACCGCGATGTTGCGGCGGATCAGTTCGGCGGCGATGTCGGCCTGCAGGTCGGAAAAAGTCAGGACGAGGTCGGGCTCGAGCTTGAGGATTTTCTCGAAGTCGGCGGAAATGAAGGCCGACACCCGCGGCTTCTCCTTGCGCACGCGCGCCGGGCGCACCGCATAGCCGGACACACCGGCGATCCGATCCTCCTCGCCGAGGAGATAGAGCGTCTCCACGGTCTCCTCGGTCAGGCAGATTATGCGCTCGGGCGGGAACATGACGGCAGGTTACATCAAACCGCGTCCGCGTCGACCGCATCGAATAGTTCCGTTCCGCCGATCGCGCCAACACGCCCGCCGTCGAGCCGGATCACCGTGTTGGCGAGACGGCGCAACTCGCCGGCATGATGACTGACATAGACCATCGGTACGCCGGACACGTCGCGCAGCCGTTCGAGGTAGGGCAGGATCTCGCGCTTGCGCGCCGCGTCGAGCGAAGCAAGCGGCTCGTCGAGCAGCAGGAGCCGTGGCTGCATCAGCAGTGCACGGCCGACGGCGATACGTTGGCGCTCGCCGCCTGAAAGCTTTCCGGGACGGCGGTCGAGCAGGTGCTTGATGTCGAGCAGTTCGACGATACGCGGCATGTCCGCCGGATCTACCACCAGGCCGTACATCCGGCGCCCGTAGTCGAGATTGGCCGCCACCGAGAGATGCGGAAACAGCCGTCCCTCCTGGAAAACGTAGCCGATACGCCGGCGGTGCGCCGGCAGGTCGATGTGCGCGGTGGAATCGAACAGCACCGTTCCGTCGAGCATGATGCGCCCGCGGTCCGGCCGCACCAGACCCGCGATCATGTTGACGAGCGTGGTCTTGCCAGAGCCCGACGCGCCGAACACGCCGGTCACGCCGGCAGCGGTCTCGAAGCGCGCCGCAATCGCGAACCCGCCCAGCCGTTTTTCGACATCGACCGCGAGCATCTCAATCACCGTGAAAGCGCATGCCGGCGCGGCGGGCGAGCCATTCGGCGGCGACCAGTGCCGCGAGCGAAATTGCGATCGCGACCAGGACGAGACGCCCGGCGGCGGCGTCGCCGTTCGGAACCTGGGTGAAGGTGTAGATCGCGGCCGAGATCGTCTGGGTCTCGCCGGGAATGTTGGACACGAAAGTGATGGTCGCGCCGAATTCGCCGAGCGCCTTGGCGAAGCAGAGGACAATGCCAGCGATTAAACCGGGCAGAGCGAGCGGCAGCGTGACGGTGAGAAACACCCACAGCCGATCGGCGCCCAGCGTGGCCGCCGCATCTTCGAGGCGCTGGTCTATCGCTTCGATCGCCAGCCGGATCGGGCGCACCATCAGCGGAAAGCCCATGATTCCGCACGCGAGCGCCGCGCCGGTCCAGCGGAATGAGAACACGATGCCGAAATGCGCGTACAGAAAGGCGCCGATCGGACCGCGGCGGCCGAATGAAATCAGCAGCAGATAGCCGGTGACGACCGGCGGCAGCACCAGCGGCAGGTGCACGATGCCATCGAGCAGCGCCTTGCCCCAGAAGCGCTTGCGCGCGAGCAGCCACGCCACCGCGATCCCGAACGGGAGTGCAACCAGCGTTGCGACGATCGCAATCCGCAGCGACAGCAGGATCGCGGTCCATTCGTCGGGGGTGAGGTCGAGCACGCGGGGTTCTGCTTACGGGCCGGCCGGCACCAGGAACGTGAATCCGTAACGCTGGAAAATTACCTGCGCCGTGCCGGTGCGCAGGAAGTCTAGATATTTCTTGGTATCGGCCTGCGTGCTTGCGGTTGCCGCCACCGGATAGACGATCGGCGGATGCGATGATTCCGGAAACACACCAACGATCTTCACATTCGGCTCGACCTTGGCATCGGTCTCGTAGACGATCCCGAGCGGCGCCTCTCCGCGCCCGACCAGGGTAAGCGCAACGCGCACGTTCTCAGTCATCGCCAGTTTCGGCTCGGCGTTTTTCCAGGCATCGAGCTTTTCGAGCGCGGCCTTGGCATACATCCCCGCCGGCACGGATTTCACGTCGCCTGTGGCGATGCGGCTGTCGCCCGCGAGCTTGGCAAGGTCGAAGCCCGGCCCGATGTTGACGTTGCCCAACGCGGAGTCCTTGGACGCGATCAGTACGAGCCTGTTGCCCAGCAAGTTGAAGCGGGTGCCGGTCTTGATCAGCTTCTTCTGCGCGCCGTAATCCATCCATTCGAGGTCGGCGGAGGCGAAGATGTCGGCCGGCGCGCCGTTCTCGATCTGCTTGATCAGTACGGCGGACGAGGCGTAACTCGCGGTGACCTTCACGTTGGCGGCTTTGGTGAATGCGGCGTTGACATCGTCGAGCGCATTCTTCAGCGACGCCGCTGCAAACACGACGAGGCCCTTGTCCTGCGCCATGGCAACGCCCGACGATGACGCTGCGGCAAGCGCGGCGGCGAGGGCTGCAAACTGACGGCGGGTGAACATGCAGGGGCTCCTTCAGGTGACGGCCGCCGTCGCCCATGCGGCGGCGGGCCGTGAACCGGCAATTTCAAGCTTTCAGGGAACGACCGGTCCGGAAGCACCGTTCCAGGGCCAACCAAGCGCGCTTACGGCGCGTCGCGGGTCGCTGATCGCAGCCTAGCAAGCTACTTGGCCCGAGGTAAAGCGCCGGCTCAGCGGCGGAGCGGTGCGCGCAGGATGCTCAGGGCGCGTTGAGCACCTGCCGGCACATCGGCGGCAGGTCGGCGAGCTTGAGCTGCGACCGCGGCTTCTCGGGTTTCGGCGAAGGCTTCGGGTGCAGCACCGCGTCGGTGAACCACCAGTTGAGGTCTTTGCCGCCGCATCCGTCGCCGGCCGGCGGCGGATCTTGCCGCTTGCAGTCGGGGCTGTCGGCCGGACACTTGATACGGACGTGGAAGTGATAGTCGTGCCCCCAGTACGGCCGCACCTTGGAGAGCCAGGCCCGATCGCCAGTGGTCTCGCGGCAGAGCGCCTTCTTGATCGCCGGATTGACGAAGATGCGCGCGACCTCGGGATCCTCCGCGGCGGCCTTGATGATGTTATGAGCGGCCGGCGTCCAGACGTTCGGATCGACGTCCCTGCGGTCGTCTGCCACCATCATGGTGGCGGACATCTCTTCGCGCTCGGCGCGGGTCAACTCACGGTCCGGCATCGGTGTGAACCAGATATCGGAATCGAGCCCGACCTGGTGGCTGGCGTGGCCGGTGATCATCGGGCCGCCGCGCGGCTGTGACATGTCGCCCACAAGGAGGCCGTTCCAGCCGACCTTCTTGCCTTTTTCCGAAAGACGTTCGAGGAAATTGATCAGGTGCTCGTTGCCCCAGTTGCGGTTGCGCGAAAGCCGCATGACCTGCCAGGTCGTGCCATTGATCGGCAGGGCGACGCCGCCGGCGAGGCAGCCCTTGGCGTAGAAACCGATCGTGCGCGACACCGGGCTCGAACCGGCCGATGCCAGCGTCGGCGCGCGGAGGGCGTGGGCGACGGCCGCGACCGTGCTTGCTGCTGCGTGCGACACCACCGAGACCGGCGCGGGCGTGGCCTTGCGCCCGAACAGTTGCTTGGCGGGAGTGTTGGGGTCGTTCGGATTGGCGAGCGGCGGCAGCGGCTTCGGATCAAGTGTGCCCTGGTCTTGAGCGCCGGCGGAGCCTGCGGCCGCCACCATGATCGCCAATGTCCATGCCGCCACGCGGTTTCCCCGTGCGCGCCGCGCCTCGATCGCTGCCCTCATGATCCACCCCTATGGCATGCCCCAACGTTCAATCGCCCCAAAACCAGCGCCGTAATTATCGCCGAAAAGTGTCAGCGGCGTGGCTTGAAGACCAACACCCCGGTTCCATCGAGCGGAACGCGCTCCAGGAAATCCGGCACCTCACCGCGGCTCAGCGCGGCAGCGAGTCCTTCCGGTGCCGCGGCGGCGTAGTTGTAGCGCTCCGGCGCGCCCCGGCAGAAGGCGATGTAGTCGACGCCGAGCGCCGCGATCCGCGCCTTCGTCTCATCAGGGCGGGCCAGGAAGATGTCGAGCATCGCGATGTTGCCTTCGACGTTACGATGATAGGGCGCGGCGAGCACGGAGTGCGGCGTCTCCATCAAAAGGAACGGTCCGGCATCGATGAACGCGGCGACGCGCCCGCGCGGCAGCCGCGCCAGCGGCGCATAGTCGGCGGCGCTGCGGCAGGTGCCGGGGCCATCGGAAATCACCTGCGGGGGGTGCGTGCCGTCGATCGCTTCGAGCGCCCGCGCGCCCACGCTGCCGATTGCGATCAGCGCAATCGGATTGAGCACAAGCGCAGCGAGAAGGGCGGGACGGCCGATGCCAAAATACGCGGGCGCGCGGTCCCGGGCGGGGAGGGCGCGAATGAGCGCCGCCGGGACCATCGCCGCGGCCAGCGCATTCGCCGCCGCGCTCGAGCGAAGCTCCCAGGCCGCGAGCAGGCAGAGTGTCGTCAGGACCGCAGTGCAGGTGAGCCAGCCCCACCGCGCCTCGCCGTCGCGCGCACAACGAATAACGCCGAAGATGAGCCCCGCCACGGGAAGTCCATAATACGCCGGCGCTTCACCCGGCAGGTCGTGCATGACGCTGAAGAAGCTGCGCGCTTCGCTGACGTTCGCGAGCCAGAGCGTCGTCAGCCGCGGATCGAGATTGCCGTAGGGATCGCCGAGGCAGGCGGGGAAACCAAGCGCAATCGTTGCAGCGAGGACGGCCGCGAGCGCTCCGGTCCCGGCCACCCGGCGCGGTATTGACGGGAGGCCAGGCGCGGCGACCAGCAGCGCCAGGCCGAGCCCGCCGAGCGTAGCGGTGACGACCTGAACCAGCGAGAGGGTATCGCAGGCGGTCACGAGGTAGCGCGCCGGCGGCACGGTTGCCAGGAACAGCGCGAACGTCACGCCGGCGAAGGCGATGCCGAACGCTGCGGCCGCGGCACGCACCGGCGCGCCACCTGCAATCCAGCGCACCGTCACGATCGCCGCCAGCGCCGCCATCGGTGGCGCGAGTTCCTGCCCGATCGCGAGCGACAGCGCGGCCATGGCGCCTGCGGTCCCCGCGTCGCGCGCGCGCGCCGGTTGGCGCGTGGCGAACGCCAGCGACCAGACCAGCAGCGCCAGTTGGACATTGTGATGGTCGATCGCGCCGGGCCGGAAATGCTGCAGCACCGGCGCCATGGTCGCGGCAAAGACCAGCGCCAGGCGCGCCGCCACGTCGCCGGCAAGCTCGCGCGCCAGCCGGGCGATGCCGGCGAAGAACGCGAGCAGCACGAGGGCGGGCCAGATCACGGTCGCGAGGCGCTCCGCTGTTGCGACGGGGAGGACCCATTCCCCCGCTCGGATCAGCAGCGCGAGCGGCACATCGATCAGCCGCGACCAATGCATGTCGACGCCGCCGGCGAGGCCGAGGCGATATTGCGTGAGGTCGAACCAGCTTTGGCCGTTGAGGAAATCGCGGACCTCGACCAGGCGCATCGCGTCATCGGTCGAGAGGCTCTCGCCGCCGCGCAGGCCGACAGCAAGCGAGGTCGCGACGGTCACGCCCCAGAGGACCAGCACCAGCGTGCGGGTTTCGGATCGTCGTGCCCGCTGTTCCGGTGCGAGAGGGGAATAGGTCGCCGATAGAGACATCGCCTGGCTCCGCGCGATGGCGCGAAGCTAAGGCGGTCGTCTTAAGAGGCCATGAAGAATGGGTTTACCGTCAGCGGGAGGCGCCGCGCTTGCGGGTCGCGGCGGCCTTCTTTGCCGAGCGGGAACGCGCGGCCGCCGGGCGGTTGGCGGAAGCCCGCCCGCCGATGCGTCCGCCTTTGCGCGATGAAGCCACGCTGCGCTTCTTGCCACGGCCGGAACCGCTCTTCTTGCCGCCGTGGGTCTCCTTGTTCACCGTCGCCCAGGCGCGCCGTTCGGCCTCCTGGTCGGCGACACCACGCTTCTCGTAGCCCTCCTCGATATGCTCGGCCATGCGCTTTTGCTTGTCGGTGTAACTCGACTTGTCACCGCGGGGCATCGCATCTCTCCTTAAGTCGTATCACCTCAATTCGTATCGTCGTCGAAGCTCGAATTCCTGATGATTGCAACGCGCCCGTGAGAGGCGGGTTCCGCTCGTCGCACGCCCGGCACGGAACCTAGCGTGCCTCTCGCCGTTGCCTCCGCAAGGGGCGCGACCCCCTCACCACTCAAGAAGGAGAAAGCGAATGGCAATGAACACGCAAGGCACGACGCTCGATCGCCGCGAGACGGTGTCCCTCATCGGCAGCGACAAGGTCGAAGGGACGCCGGTTTACCGCTCGAATGGCGAGCGCGTCGGCCAGGTCGACCGGGTGATGATCGACAAGATCAGTGGCAAGGTCGCCTACGCGGTGATGAGCTTCGGCGGCTTCCTCGGCATCGGCGAGGACTATTACCCGCTGCCGTGGTCGCTGCTGACCTACAACCCGAGTCTCGAAGGCTACGAGGTGAACGTCGGCGAGCAACAACTCAAGGGCGCGCCGAAGTACTCCAAGCACGAGACCTGGGACTGGTCGGACCGCGCTCGCGATCAGAAGGTCTACGACTACTATGGCGTGAAGCCTTATTGGGGCATGCCGTAAGAATTTCGGCGTGCTAAATCTCAGGCCCCGGCGCTCCCGCCGGGGCTTTTTTCTGCGTGCCGGCGAATGGCGCTTCGGTTCACCATCGGTGAGTTGCTGCGTACTTGCGGCGGCGCGCTCGCGCTCACTCTCGCGGTTCCGGCCGGCGCGTTGGCGGCGTGTCCGCCGTCAAGCGTCATCACCGACTATGTGCTCGGCGCCGGCCTCTGTCTCGCAGCGACGACGTTCGGGGCGGAGAAGGCCGGCGATGCGCCGACCCTCATCGTGGTCGTCCACGGCGACATCTCGGACGGCGGCGCCGCGACCTATCACACCGAATTTGCTCGGACACTGGCGCGCCCGCGCGTGGTCGTGGTCGCGCTGATCCGTCCCGGCTATGCCGACGCCGCCGGCCGCGCGAGCGAAGGCTCAACCTTGGGACGCACGGACAACTACACCGCTCAGAATGTGTCGGCGATCGCGTCCGCCATCGACGCGCTCAAGAAACACTACCGCGCCCGCCGCGTGATCTACGTCGGCCATTCCGGCGGAGCCGCGATCGGCGGCGCGCTGATCGGCCGCCGGCCCGGCCTGGTGGACGCCGCCGTGCTGGTGTCATGTCCCTGCGATATCCCGCGCTGGCTCTATCTGCACCATCGCCCGCCATGGACGCGCAGCCTGTCGCCTGATTTCTTCGTGCCGCGCGTGCCGAAAATGACGCAGGTGATTGCCATCACCGGCGCCGACGACGCGAACACCTTCCCGACGTTGGCGGAGAATTACGCGGCGGGGCTCGCCGACCGCGGCGTTCCGGCGCGCTTCATCGCGGTCCCCGGCGCGGCCCATGGATTTTCGGGCATGGCCAAGGCGACGCGCGATACGATCGAGGCGATGCTTCCGTAACACCACAGCGAAAGGAGCCGACACATGGCCGTCTACATGGAGAAGAGCGAGATGCAGGCGGCGCGCGCCTATTCGCCGGCGGTGATCACCGAAGGCGGGCGCACGGTGTGGCTCGCCGGCCAGACCGCCACGCGCGACGCCGCGGGCCACGACATCGCCGGAAATTTCGAGGCGCAGGTGCGTACGATCTTCGCCCTGATCGACCAGACCCTGCAGCGCGCCGGCGGCCGCCTCGCCGATCTCGTCACCATGACGGTCTTCATCAACGACCCGCGCCACGGCGACCGCTTCGTCGAGCTGCGCAAGGAGTTCTTTCCCGGGGGGAATTTCCCGGCGAGCGCGCTGATCACCGTGTCGAACTTCGCGCGGCCGGGGATGCTGATCGAGATCCAGGGCGTGGCGGTGATCGGAGGATGAGTTCAAGGTCAACGGTGAGCCGCCCGCAAGTTCGGCGGTCGTCCTCGCCGAAAGCGGCGCTCGCGTTAGCTTGGCACGACGATATTCACATAAGACAACTTTCCCAGATTTCAGGGAACGCGAAGTAGTCGATGCCAAGGATGTGATCGACGTTCGATCCGCGAACGGTCACAGACAGGCTTGCCCCAAAATCGCGCGGGGCTGATGCTATTCGCGTTCCAGCGCGGGCAACGCGCGCAGGCGCGAAACAAGCCCCCGCGACGACAAGGGAGGTCAGCATGCATGGTCGTAACGCGATCGGTGCAACGGCGCTCGTGTTGGTGTCGTTGACGATGATTGGCAGCGCCGCAGCGCTCGACGAAAGCAAGTATCCCGATTTCAACGGGCAATGGCGACGGGCCGGCAACGTACGGGGCGAGGGTCGCGGCAGTGCCTTCGATCCCAGCAAGCCAATCGGACGCCCAGAGAAGCCGCCGTTGACGCCAGAATATCAGGCGATCTACGAGGCGAATCTCGACGATATGGCGCAGGGCGGACAAGGCATCGATCCGACCTACAAGTGCCTTTCTCCAGGCATGCCGCGCGTCATGATTCCCTACGGGGGGATGGAATTCGTCGTGACTCCGGCGACCACACACATTCTGTTTGTGCGCGACTGGGACTTCACTCGCCACATCTACACGGATGGCCGCACCTTTCCCGCCAACATGGCGGACTCTCCGGAATTCCTAGGCTATTCGATCGGGAAATGGCTCGATACCGACAGCGGCGGCCGCTACGCCACGCTGGCGGTGGAAACCCGCGGCCTGAAGGGTCCGCGAGTCTACGACGCCAGCGGCATCCCGTTGCATGCGGATAACGAGACCGTCATCCAGGAGCGCATCTATCTCGATAAAGGCGATCCGAACCTGCTGCACGACGACATCACCACCATCGACCACGCGCTCAGCCGGCCGTGGCTGGTCAACCAGAGCTACAAGCGGGTGGTGAGCGACAAACCGCTCTGGTTCAATCACCAGATTTGTGGGGAGGGCAATAATCACGTCGGCATCGGCAAGGAGAACTACTTTCTCAGCAGCGATGGCTACCTGATGCCGACCAAGCGGGACCAGCCGCCGCCCGACCTGCGCTATTTCAAGAGGTACGATCAATAAGATGGCCCAGGCGACCGCCGGTTTGCGTGCTTGCTGCGCGTAAGCACGCATCCTCCGCTCGTGTCATTCACCGAGGAAATCGAAAAATTTCCAAATGCCCGCTTTGCCTCCTTCTGCTTCTCCAGCCGCTTGCGCTCGCGGGTGACGTCGTCGCCGTAGCATTTCGCGGTCACGTCCTTGCGGAAGTCGCTTCCAGGCTGATCGTGACTGCAAGCCGCTCGTTAATTCGTACGGTTCGGTCTGTGGGTATCCCACACAGCAAGAGGTCATCTCCGTCCTCGATCCACATCACGGCTTTTGATCCACCGGACATGGTCATGCCGCCGCTCTTAACCCTAAACGTATATCGGCCATCAGTCAGAACTCTGGCATCGCGATATCGGATCTGGCCTGCACCCGGTTCCGAAGACACCGAGTTAGGTGTTTTGATGGAGCTGGAGGTGGGTCATGGAGAGACGGAAGTTTACGCGGGAGTTCAAGCTTGAGGCTGTGCGCCTGATCAAGGATCGAGGCGTATCCTATGTGCAGGCGTCGCAAGACCTGAACGTTCACACGTCGCAACTACGCGAGTGGGTGAAGAAGTTCTCCGACGACCCGCAACATGGCTTTCCCGGCAACGGCCAGATGAAGCCCGAGCAGCTCGAGATCGCACAGCTCAAGCGCGAAGTGGCGAAGCTGAAGGCGGAGCGAGACATCCTAAAAAAAGCCGCGGCCTACTTCGCGAAGGAATCGACGTGAAGTTCGGTTTTATCGTGAGGCACCGGGGGATCTGGGCCGTGGACTGGATGTGCGAGGCGCTCGGTGTCTCGCGGGGTGGCTTCTATGCTTGGCTGACACGACCGCGCAGTCAGCGCAGTCGGGATAACGAAGAGCTCGGTGCGAAGGTGCGCGCAAGCTTCTTGGCAAGCGATCGGACCTACGGCGCCAGGCGCGTGTGGAAGGACCTGCTGGCAGAAGGGTTGTCGTGCGGTCTGCATCGGATCGAACGGTTGATGCGATCACAGGCTCTCAAAGCACGTCCGCGCCGGCGCCGTCTGCCGCCCGATCTGGGTGAGCGGCAGGCGGGCGCCGTCGCTCCGAACGTCCTCGATCGTACCTTTGAAGCCGCCGCCCCAAACCGCAAATGGATCGCTGACTTCACGTATGTGTGGACAGCAGAAGGTTGGCTGTATGTGGCGGCCGTCGTCGATCTGTTCTCTCGACGTGTTGTTGGCTGGTCGATGAGCGCGGCGATGAAGGCGCAGCTCGTCACCGATGCCCTGGTGATGGCGATCTGGCGCCGGGGCAAGCCTGATGCCCTGCTGCATCACTCCGATCGCGGCAGTCAGTACACCAGCGAACAGTTCCAGCGGCTGATGTCTGACAATGGCGTCGTCTGCTCGATGAGCCGATCAGGCAACGTGTGGGACAACGCCGCCATGGAGAGCTTCTTCTCGTCGCTCAAGACCGAGCGCACTGGGCGCAAAACCTATCGAACTAGGGACGAAGCGAGAGCCGACGTGTTCGACTACATCGAACGCTTCTACAATGCCAAACGTAGGCACTCGACGATCGGATATCTGAGCCCTATGGAGTTCGAGCGGAAGGCTGGATTAGCTTAACCGCGTGTCATTCAAACCGGGTGCAGACCAAAATTCTTGACATGAGGATAAGCGCTTTCTAACAGCTTGAATACATGCTCCTCCGGGAATCGCCTTTGCATAAGCTTGCAAGGACCATGCGTGTACGCGACGTTTGCGCCGAAAAAGCCAGCATGGGTTGTTCGTTCCATCCAACCTGGGACAGCGGTTCCTTTCCTGAAATGCAAGTCAAATAGCGCTCCGACATTCCCGGGCAGCACGGCTGTGCTGCCGATCAACGCGCCACCAAAGACGATTTGACGCCGATCAAAGCAGTGCATCATGGCCCGAACTCGTGGAAATAACCGATTCACAATGTAGCGAATGGGCGCCTGAAAGTCAAAGATGCTCTCTTGTAAGTATCTGAAACATAACGGATAAATGGAGAATTTTATGGTGATTTAGCTGCCTTGTTAGCTGCCCAATCTTTGCTCTGAAGGCTTTGTATTTCGTTTTCCAAACGCCGAACCGTCACGTCACACATCCACCTTCAGCGCGGCGATGAACGTCTCCTGCGGGATTTCCACCTTCCCGTACTGGCGCATCTTCTTCTTGCCTTCCTTCTGCTCCCACTCGCAAATTCCGCTTGTCAGCGGCGAACGATTCGGGAACATTATCGCCACGGGGCATCCATGAAAATTGCGGGTCTGTTTGCAGGAATTGGCGGTCTTGAACATGGTCTGCATCAGGCGGGGCATGAAACGCTGGTGCTTTGCGAAAATTGGGCACCCGCAGCGACTGTGCTCGCCCACCGTTTCGAGGGAATTCCGAATAAGGGCGACATAGCCAAATTGCGAGCGCTGCCGGGTGCGGTTGATTTGATGACCGCCGGATTCCCTTGTCAGGATCTGAGCCAAGCTGGAAAGACAGCGGGAATTACCGGCGAAAAGTCTGGCCTGGTGGAGCATGTATTCCGACTTATCGATCGGAGTTGTCCCAAATGGGTTCTGCTCGAAAACGTATCCTTCATGTTGCGGCTCGATCAGGGGAGCGCGATGACTCGGCTCGTGTCGGAGTTCGAGCAGCGAGGCTACCTTTGGGCGTACCGCGTTGTTAATTCGCTGAGCTTCCTCCCGCATCGGCGACAACGAGTTTTTTTTCTTGCTAGCACGGAGGGTGATCCCGCCGATGTCTTGCTGGTAGATGAAGCGGAACCACCGATTGTGAGGACAACACTAGATAGCCATGCACACGGCTTCTATTGGACGGAGGGGACGCGCGGTTTGGGTTGGGGTCCCGATTGTGTTCCGACACTGAAGAACGGTTCCACTGTGGGAATTCCCTCGCCCCCCGCAATTCTTCTTACCAATGGTGAAATCGTAACGCCGGATATTCGCGATGCGGAGCGACTTCAGGGATTTCCGGCAAATTGGACGAAGCCCGCCGAAGCTGTGGGACGGGCGTCTTTCAGGTGGTCGCTGGTGGGCAATTCAGTCACACGACCGGTTGCAGCGTGGATTGGCAAACGACTGATGGCGCCGGGCCATTACGACTCGGATCGTGATGGTGCAAATCTCATGTCGCAGAATTGGCCTCGCGCGGCCCGGTTCGACGGCACTGTTCAGCGAGAGGTTTCGATCTCTGAATTCCCGGTATGGAGAAAGCGAAAGTCTCTTCAAGACTTTCTGACTTATGTACCCGCGTTGTTGTCCCCGAGGGCGACCGCGGGCTTCCTTTCTCGCATTGACAAGAGCTCACTGCGATTTGTTCCTGGATTTAAGGAACGTGTTCGAGCCCACCTGCGCCACGTGCGCACTCTCGACGAGTTCACCTCCGGACAACGATTGCTGCTCGCTGCCGAATGAAGCGCCTACGTTGCATTCCACCGACGGACACGGCTCGCATCATTTTGATGCGGCGGGTTCGACAGAAAGGGACTTCGGCCGAAGTCAAACTCGGCGAACTGTTGCGTGCTTTAAATCTTCGTTATCGAAAAAACGTAAGATCACTGCCCGGCTCGCCGGATTTCGCCAATAAAACTCGAAGGTGGGCGATTTTCGTAAACGGGTGTTTTTGGCATCATCACAAAGGATGCTCACGCGCGACAATTCCGACTCGAAATCACGCGTTCTGGCTGGATAAGTTCGAGACCAATCAATTGAGAGATGAAGCCAAGGTCCTACGGCTCCGACAGCAGCGTTTTCGCGTCCTTACCGTATGGGAATGTGAGCTCGGCGACTCTCGGCTGCTACGCCGACTGCAACGCTTTGCAGGGATATTGTGATGGCCAAGCGCACGAAATTGCCGACCTCGGAGGATCTCGACCGTCTCGACGAAGAACTTCGCTATGCCGGCGACCGTCAGAAGACGCTGACCATATTGGCTACGATCGAAGCTCACCTGCGATCCTTGGATATTCCAGAGGAATATCGCTCGTATATCGAACTCGGACGAGCCAAAAAACGAGATTTTGCGCAGCGCCTTTCGACCTGTGTTGCACAAAAACTCGCTGACGCACTCAGACCAAAATTTCGCGGGATTCTTCCAGATGAAGATGGGGCGAAGCAAGAATCGCGTTCTGGCTCGGCGAGTGGATTGAAGAAGTTGGACGTGAATTATTCCAATCCGCAAATCGGGTTGGGCCTGGGCGTGTCCATTAAGACTTTGAATTTCAAAGACGAGATGACCGGCCGCTACACGAAGAACGTCAAGAGACTCGACGGTGAATTACGTGCCGAAGCGCAAGATTATCATGTCAGACAACCTTTTTCCGTATTGGCGGCCTTGGTGTTTCTACCGCAGGACGCGGCATTCGACAGCGCTGCCAAATCGAGTTTGCGCCATACTTGGGAAGTTTTTGAAAGACGGGCGGGACGGAAATCCACTACAAACGAAGCAAGTTTATTCGAGCGGATTTGGATTTGCGTTTATGATAGCGGCCCCGAGGATTTCGGCCGATGTCGATGCTTCGATACGGCACATGAGATACCGTTCAAAGGCCTTTCTACTGAAGATATTTCATTGTCGCGTGTAATCACGGAAATCGAGCAGGCCTTCCGCGCTCGAAACAAACGATAAGATCACACGTCCACTTTCAGCGCGGCGATGAACGCCTCCTGCGGGATTTCCACCTTCCCGTACTGGCGCATCTTCTTCTTGCCTTCCTTCTGCTTCTCCAGGAGCTTGCGCTTGCGGGTGACGTCGCCGCCGTAGCATTTCGCGGTCACGTCCTTCCGGAAGGCGCGCACGGTTTCGCGCGCGATCACCTTGCCGCCGATCGCGGCCTGGATCGGCACCTGGAACATGTGCGGCGGGATCAGTTCTTTCAGCTTCTCGGCCATCGCGCGTCCGCGCTGCTCAGCACGCGTGCGGTGGACCAGCATGGCGAGCGCGTCGACCGGCTCGCCGTTGACCAGCATCTGCAGCTTGACCAGGTCGGCGGCCTTGTAATCGGTGAGATGATAGTCGAACGAAGCGTAGCCCTTCGACACCGATTTGAGCCGGTCGTAGAAATCGAACACCACTTCGTTGAGCGGCAGGTCGTATTTCACCAGCGCGCGATTGCCCACGTAGGTCAGCTCGACCTGGCTGCCGCGGCGGTCCTGGCAGAGTTTCAGCACGCTGCCGAGATACTCATCCGGCGTCAGGATGGTGGCGCGGATCCACGGTTCCTCGATCTCCTTGACGTAGACCGGATCGGGCATGTCGACCGGATTGTGGATCTCCAGTTCCTTCCCGTTCGCCTGCTTGATCTTGTAGATGACCGACGGCGCGGTCGCGATCAGGTCCAGGTTGAACTCGCGCTCGAGCCGTTCCTGGATGATCTCGAGATGGAGCAGTCCGAGGAAGCCGCAGCGGAAGCCGAAGCCGAGTGCCGCCGAGGTCTCCATCTCGAAGGTGAAGCTGGCATCGTTGAGGCGCAGCTTGCCCATAGCGGCGCGCAGGTCTTCGAACTGCGCGGCGTCGACCGGGAACAAGCCGCAGAACACCACCGGGATCGAGGGCCGGAACCCGGGCAGCGCTTCCGCCGCCGGCTTGCGCTCGTCGGTGATGGTGTCGCCGACGCGGGTATCGGCCACGTCCTTGATCGAGGCGGTGAGGAAGCCGATCTCGCCGGGTCCGAGTTCCTCCGCGGGTGTGAGTTTCGGCGTGAACACGCCGACCCGGTCAACCTCGTAGGAGGCGTCCGTGCCCATCATCCGGATGCGCTGGTCCTTGCGCAGCGTGCCGTCGACGATGCGCAGCAGAACGACGACGCCGAGATAGGCATCGTACCAGCTATCGACCAGCAGCGCCTTGAGCGGGCCGGTGCGGTCGCCCTTGGGCGGCGGCAGCCGGGTCACGATGGCCTCCAGCACTTCCGGGACGTTCAGCCCGGTCTTGGCGGAAATGAGGATCGCGTTGGAGGCGTCGAGGCCGATCACGTCCTCGATCTGCTGCTTGACCTTGTCGGGCTCGGCCGCCGGCAGGTCGACCTTGTTGAGCACCGGCACGATCTCGTGGTTGTTCTCGATCGCCTGGTAGACGTTCGCCAGCGTCTGCGCCTCGACGCCCTGGCTGGCGTCGACCACCAGCAGGGAACCCTCGCAGGCGGCGAGTGAGCGGTTTACCTCGTAGGCGAAGTCGACATGGCCGGGCGTATCGATCAGGTTGAGCACATAAGCCTTGCCGTCGCGCGCTCGATAATTGAGCCGCACGGTCTGCGCCTTGATGGTAATCCCGCGCTCACGCTCGATGTCCATGGAATCGAGCACCTGCTCACGCCCGACCATTTCGCGCTCGGTCAGGCCGCCGGTGAGCTGGATCAGCCGATCGGCCAGCGTCGACTTGCCGTGGTCGATATGGGCGATGATGGCGAAGTTGCGGATATTGTCGATGGGGACCGCAGTCATGGGCGGCAGATAACACCCGACCCCCGCAGCGGCAAGCGGCTGGCGCGGATTACTCCAGGAACGGCCGCGCCCGGTCCACCGCCGCCTTGGGCGTGGTCACGATCCGCTTAACGGTCTTCTGCAGAGTCTCGCCGCTCACCGGATCGACCTCGAAGCGCAAGGCCGTCGCCTCGGCGATGAAGTCCGGGTCCTTCATGGTGGCGTCGAAGGCGGCGCGCAGCGCCTTGACCCGCTCCTGCGGCACGCCCGGCGCAACCGCGAACGGACGCCCGAGCAGGCTGCCGGACAGGACCAGTTCGACGAACTGGCGGTCTTCAGGAGTCTTGGTCATGTCCTCGACCGCGGGCGCACCGAGGTCGGACGCGGCGGGGCCCGACCGCGCGATGAAGTTGACGAGCTTGTCCTTGACCCATTGCGGCTTGTTCGCCTTCCAGCTCGCCCAGGAATTGACCCGGCCCTCGACCTCGCCGCGCTCCATGGCCAGGTTGATCTGGGCGCCGGCGTTGTAGCCGGTGACGATCTTGAACTTCGTGCCGAACAGCTCGTTCAGCAGTGCCGGAAAGGCGTAGATGTTGGAGCCGCGCGCACTCGCCCCGATGACGACCTCGCGCGTGCGCGCGTCCTCGATGGTCGCCACGCCGGTCGAGCTCCATACCCCCAGCACCTCGATCGACGGCGCCATGGTACCGAGCCAGTGCATTTTTGAAGTATCGAACTGGATGCCGGGCTTTCCCACGGTCTGCGCGGCGGGCAGGCCGGTCTGCACCATGCCGATAACGGTGCCGTCTTGCGGGGCCTGGGTGTAGAGGTAGTTCAGCATCTTCGTACCGCCGGCGCCGATCATGTTCTGCGTGACCGATGCGGGATTGCCTGGGAGATGATGGACGATGTGCCGCCCCACCAGCCGCGTCACCGCGTCGAACTCGCCGCCGACGCCGATGCCGCACAGCATGGTGATGGTCTTGCCGCGATAGAAGTCGGCGACAGACTGCGCCCGTACGGCAGGCGCTGCCGTGAGACTTGCGAGTATCACGGCGGCGGCCGTTATCGATTTTCGTGACGTGAACAAGGGCGACATGGCGTTGGCGCACCTCCGGCGCTTTCACTCCAGAAAAGGCTTTGCCCTCGCGGCCAGATTCTTGGGCGTCGATACCACCTTGGCGGCAATCTTTTCCAGCGCCTCGCCGGCGACCGGACTTACCTCGAAACTCAGCTTCTCCATCTCGGCGCGGAATTCCGGGTCCTTCATTACACCTTCGAACGCGGCGCGCAGCGCCGTTACACGATCCTCCGGCGTGCCGGGCGTCGTCGTGAAGGGACGGCCGAACTGAGTGCCTGACACGACCAGCTCGATGATCTGCCGTTCGTCGTCCGTGCGCGCCAGTTCCTCGAGCGAGGGCGCGGCGAGATCGGGGGCGCGCGGACCCGCCTGCGCGATGACGGTGATCTTGCCGTCGCGGAGCCAGTCGGGCTTGGTCGTCTTCCAGCTCGACCACGAATTGTTGCGCGCTTCCACCTCGCCGCGCTCCATGGCGAGGTTGATCGGGTTGCCGCTCTGGTAGCCGTGCACGATCTTGAGCCGGGTGCCGAGGAACTCGTTCATCATCGCTGGAAATGCGTAGGTCATCCCGCCGTGACCCGTCGACCCGACCACGACCTCGCGTTTGCGGGCATCCTCGACGGTGCGGACGCCGGTCGTGTGCCAGACCGCGAGCGTCTCGGTGAGCGGCGCGATCGTCCCAAGCCAACGGAACTTGGCCGCGTCATACTGCGCGCCGGCGAGGCCGGTCGCCTGCGAGGGCACCAGTCCGTTCTGGATCACAGCGAGATAGGTGCCGTCGCGCGGCGCCTGCGTGAACATGAAGTTCGCCACCTTGAGCCCGCTCGCACCGGCCATGTTCTGCACGACCACGACAGGCCGGCCGGGGATGTGACGGCCGATGTATTTGGCAATCACGCGTGCCAGTACGTCGTATTCGCCGCCGGGTGCGGTACCCACCAGCATCGTCAAAGTCTTGCCGCGATAGAATTGCTCGGTCGTTTGCGCGTGCGCGACTGGGCAGCTCGCGATCGACCCCACAAGCACGCCCGCGATCGTCATTTTTAACCGCGCTGGTGACATGACGGCGTCCTCACTCGACCAGATGCTTCGCGCGCGCCGCGATCGGCTTCGGCGTACTGATGATCAACTCGACGATCTTTTGCATCGCCTCGCCACCGATCGGCGTGACGTCGAATTTGAGGTTGGCGGCGTCGGCGAGGAAATCCGGGTCCTTCATGGTGGCGTCGAACGCTGCCCGCAGCGCCTTGACGCGCTCCTGCGGCACGCCCGGCGTGATGAAGAGGGGCGTGCCGAGCCGCGTGCCGGAGACCACGAGCTCGATCAGCGCGCGGTCCTCGGCGTTGCGGGCGAGATCCTCCATCGAAGGCGCGTCGAGATCGGGCGCGCGGGGGCCGGCCTGGACGATGATGTTGATCTTGTGATCGCGCAGCCATTCGGCCTGCGTGACCTTCCAGCTCGACCAACTGTTGTCGCGCGCTTCCACCTCGCCGCGCTCCATCGCGAGGTTGATCTCGTGGTTGCCGGCATAGCCGGTGACGATCTTGAATTTGGTGCCGAGCAGTTCGTTCATCATCGCGGGATAGGTGTAGAGGGTGCTGCCCTTGGCGTTGGCGCCGGCGATGACCTCGCGATGGCGCGCGTCCTCGACCGTCCTGACGCCGGTCGTATGCCATACCGCCACCGTCTCGACGACCGGCGCGATCGTGCCGAGCCAGTTGAACCGCGCGGCGTCGAACTGGAGGCTCTGCAGGCCGACCGCCTGCAGCGCCGGGAATGACCGCGGCATGGTCCCGATATAGGTCCCGTCGCGCGGCGCCTGGTTGAACAGGAAGTTCACCATCTTGAGACCGCCCGCGCCGAGCACGTTCTGCGGCACCAGCGCCGGATTGCCGGGAATGAACTTGCCGATATGGCGCGCCACCAGCCGGGTCTTGAGATCGTATTCGCCGCCGGGAAAAGCGCCGATCAGCATGCTGATGGTCTTGCCGCGATAGAATTCGGCAACCGATTGCGCCATTGCGCCATCCACGCTCGCGAGCGTGAGCGCAGCGCCAAGCACCGCCGCAGCGCATGACCGCATGATCTCCCCTTCGGGCGAGCGTCCGCTTTTATTCCGCGGCAACCTGGCTCTGCGCGAGGAACGGCTCGAGCGAGACCGGCTTGCCGGCGACGGCGACGATCATGCAGCCGGGCGGCACCGGTTTCCAGTGGCTCCGCTCGGCATCGAGCGGCTCCGACACGACGACGACGTTCTCGCCGGCCTCGCGGTAGTAAAGCGAGTTGGCGTTGTCGTTGGCGGAATAGCGGAAGGCGTAGAGGTCGCGCCCGTTGGCGAGCGCGGCGGTGAAGCGTAGCGGCTCCTTGTGGCCGTCGCGGCTCACCATGTCGGTCAACGTCGCCAGCGTGCGCATCGTGGCGCCGAGCGGGTCCTTGTCGCCGCCATTGCCCAGGATCGCGAGGAACACGGCCTCTGAATCGGTGGTGCCGACGCGTGAGCCGTAGAAGCTGTCCGGGATCAGCGCCTCGACCTTGCGGCGCATCCGTGCCCAGTTTCCGATCAGCCCGTTGTGCATGAACATCCAGCGCCCGCAGGCAAAGGGATGGCAGTTCGGCCGCGTGATCGGCGTGCCGGTCGAGGCGCGCACGTGAGCGAAATAGAGGTGCGAGCGGATGTGGCGGCAGAGGTAGCGCAGGTTCTCATCCGACCAGGCCGGGCGCACCTCGCGGTAGAGCCCGGGCTCGGCGTGCTCGCCGTACCAGCCCATGCCGAAGCCGTCGCCGTTGGTGCTGGCGGTCGATTCAAGCGCGCGCTGGCTCTGCACCACCAGCGAATGCGCGGGTGCGGTGACGTATTGTTCGAGCGGGATCGTCTCCCCGCGATAAGCAATCCACCGGCACATGGGTGGCTCCGGATCCCTTGAGCGTATCAGCATAGTTTCGCGCCGCGTTGCGGCAAAGCGAAGGCAGGTACGAAGTATTATTAATTAGATATTGATGGTTCTGACGCCTGAAAACCGCTCAGCCCCAACAGATCAGCCCAGACAGAAGTGAATATCTGCCACGCCCGCTTACGGTAGCGGTTCGGGAGCCATCATCTCGGCGTGCACCAGGTAGCGCAGCGGTCCGGAGAACTTGGCGTCGAGCGGCCAGCAGGTGGCGAGCACGAGCCGTCGGCCGGGCGCGAGCGGATCAATGCCGGAGGCATCCCAGCTCACCACCGAGGTGCCGGTGACGCGATAGTGGAATTCCGCGCCGTCGCCGCGGGTGACGCGGATCACGTCGCCGACGACCACGTCGGCGAGGAAGGCGAAGTGGGTGTCGCGGTGCGCGGAATAGACTGCGGTTCCGCGCTCGCCGGCGTCGGGCGTCCGCTCGACATGGCCGGGGCCGAAGGCGAGCGCCTGGCCGCTCGCGCCCGCAAGCACGATGGCGCTTTGCCTGAGCCGGGGGACCTCGATCCGCGCGACCGGCCAGGTATCTGCCCAGGACCAGGGTTTGACCAGCTTGCCGGTCGCGAGCGTTTCAGCGAAAGCGCGTTCGAGCAGCACCTGCGCCAGCACCGCCTTGGCGTGGATATAGATCGCCTCACCGATCAGCCAGAGCCCCAACGCGGCGAGCGTCAGCGCGATCGCCATCACCGTGGTCGAGGCGCAGCGGGCGCCGCGCGCGAGGTTTTGACTATCGGCGGAGAACATCGGTTCGCTCAGCATGGGCGGTCACTCCGGGAGCTTTCTCCTCACGCCGCGGAGCGAGACGAAGCTGTCGCGGCGCTTCTTCTGCCCTCCCAGCAAGGGGGAGGGCAAAAGAAGAGAAAGCGGGGGACGCGCACGCAGCCGGTTGGCCATGGCTGCGTGCGCGCGGGGAGGGGCGACGGGGGTGTCGGGGGACATGCCCCTCCCCGGTGCCTCCCCGGGTGCGGTCCGGGGAGGATCGGTGATCACCGCAGAAACAGGCCTGCGGCCGCGCGTCGACGCCGGATCCAGACCAGGATCAGGCTGAGCGCGCACAGGAGGAGGCCGAACCACATCCGCAGCTCCGCATCCGTGGCGGTCTTCGGCAGGGCAACGCCGTTCGGTCCAATCGCTGCCGGCGCCACCAACGGTTGGACCAAGGCTCGTCCACCATTCGGCGCGGCGGCAAAGGACTTCGCCGGATTGAGCCGCGCCTGCTGCTGCGGACCATTCGCGTCGGCGCGCCGCTCGGCCGGCAGCGAGACCGGCTTGGTCCGTTCGCCGCCGAACACCTTGTCGAACTCCCAGCCGGCCGGAAGATTGAGCGGAATGTCGGCGCGGGTGAGCCGGGCGCCGTCGGGCCGGCTCGGGGTCTCATCGACCGCGATCAGGCTGGTCAGGCGCGTGACGAGGTGATGATCGAGCGCGAGCGCCAGGATGCGTTTGTCGGCTTCGTCGGGCGTGATCTTGCGCATCGTGCGCGCGACCTCGGTATCGGTGATCTTGCGCCGCGCCCACAGCTTGGAGAGGCCCTGGCCTTCGGCCGCGCCCGCGAGCGGCAGCGTGACCAGCCAGGGCTGGTCGCCGATCAGGCCCTTGACCTCGAGCGAGCCCGAGAGCGCGCCGACCTTGGCGGTGAGCGCGACCGGCTCGCCGCGGTAGAGGTCGGGCAGCACCGCCGGCGTCACATCGGCGCCGATGGAGAAGGTGGCGGTGAGATTCGTCACCACCGGGCTTTCGAGCTTGTCGAACAGCAACCGCATTCGCTCCTCGACCTGCTCGACCGAACCGATGTGGGTGAAGGTGCCGCGGCCGAGCTCGGACGCCCGCGTCATCAGGAAGGTGTTGGGGGCCGAGCCGATCCCGACCATGAACAGGCGCGAGCGGCCGCGCATGGCGCTGATCGTGTCGAAGAGCTGCTGCTCGTTGCCGATCTCGCCGTCGGTCAGGAACACCACCTGGCGCACGCCGGTGGCGTCGCGATCGCGGTGGTCGGTGAGCGCCGCCTTCATCGGGGGCACCATCTCCGTGCCGCCCCGCGCCTGCAGCGACGCCACGAACGCTTTCGCCTGCGAGAGATGCCCGGCGTCGGCCGGGACCGCGTCGGGAAACAGCACGTCCATGGTGTCGTCGAAGCGGATGACGTTGAAGTGGTCCGTCGGCCTCAGACGTCCGAGCGCATACTGCAGGCTCGCCTTCGCCTGCGTGATCGAAGTGCCGCCCATCGAGCCGGAATTGTCGATCACGAACACGATTTCGCGCGGCCGCGGCAGCTCGGTCTTCTCGACCGCCGGCGGCGTGACGAACGCGAGCAGGTAATCGGCGCCGCCAACGTGCTCGCGGAACAATCCGACCGCCGGCGTGCTGGTATCGGCCGGCTTCCAGGTCAGCTCGAAGTCGCGGTCGGCCGGCACCGGCCCTTCCGCGAGCTTGATGACGCGGATGTCCTCGGACAGGTTGTCGACCCTGACCTGATGGTGGTGGCTCGTCACCTCGCCGAGCGGAAATCCCGCCTGCAGGTGCACGGTGATCGTCACCGGGTTGACCGGCGGATTGGTGCGAGGATCGAGCACCGGCGGCTCGATCCGGGCGCGGTCCGGCACCGGATCGGAGACGGTGCCGAAGCCGTGACCGTCGGCGCCGAAGTCGACGGTCTGCACGATCGGCGCGGGATTGTAGCGCGGCGCCACGACCAGCGGGACCCGCAGCGAGTATTCGTTGCGCGATTGCCGCACCGGCTCCTGGTATTCGATCTGCACCACGACGGTCTCGCCCGGCCCGATATTGGCGACCGAATTGGTGAAGATGTTGGGGCGCTCCTGCTCCATCAGGGCCGCCTTCTGGCCGTTGCTCCTGGCCTGCTCGTAGGCCGCGCGAGCCTTCTCGCGGTCCTTGATCTCGCCGACCACGATGCGATCGCCGATCACCATCTTGAGCGTGTCGACCGCGCCGCCGTCCGGCAGCGGATAGACGTAGACCGCCTCGACCCAATGGTCGGTCGGATTGTGGAAGATCTGGGTGACGCGGGCGCGGGCGGTCGGCCCGGATACGTTCAGATCGACATCGGTGCCGACCAGCGGCGCCTCGGTGTAGTGCGCTTCGTCGCCGTCGCGCAGGAGCAGTGCGCCCGAGCGCATCTCGCCCGGCGTCACGAATTTCGCCACCGCGACCGGCGCCGCTGGCGTCGCAGGGTCGGCGGCCGCGCGCGGCGCGCCGGCAAAAAAGGTCGCGATCGCGGCGGCGACGCTCAGCCACGTGCGCGGTGCGCGGGATGGCCTGAGAAAGCGCCAGCGCTCGGGCTTGAAGGAATCTCGGGTCTCCTGCAGGACGGCGTTCATGCATCTTGCTCCCAGCGAATGATGTCCACCCGCGCCATCGATGGACCGCGCGCTGGAAGCCCGCGAGCGTCATGTTTTAGATTGTTCCGCAAGGAGCAGCCGGGATGCGCCTTGCCGAAGACCGTCCGGTACGGATATGTGAGGAATTGTGCGGAACGATGCGCACTGAACAAGGCGCAATGAGCTGACATGCCGGATACCGACAAGCAGCTGAGCGACGAGCAGAGCCGCTCGGTCTCGGCGATCGTGCGCGAGGAATTGGCACGCCGGCGCATTTCGCGCAAGCGTCTCGCCGACCAGGCCAAGATCAGCATATCGACGCTGGAGAAGGCGCTGTCCGGCCGCCGCCCATTCACGCTGGCGACGACGATCCGGCTCGAAGAAGCGCTCGGCATCGCCTTGCGCAAGGGTGATGGTGCGGCGCTGGCGGCGACGCACGCGCCCGGCGATCTCGGCTTCTATTCGCGGCCGGCAGTCGCGTGGCTGGAAGGCAGCTACCTCACGCTGCGCCCGTCGTTCGGCGACCCGAAGGCGATCTATGCGTACCGGACCGAGATCGTCTGGGACGACGAGATCTCAAGCCTCGTCTTCCGCGAATCCGAGCGCGTCGATGCGGAGTTTGCCCAGGAGGGGCAGGTGTCGGTTCCGAACCAGTCGGGCTACATCTATCTCGTCACCAAGCGGCAGGGCCAATACCGGATGGTGATCGTGTCGCGCCCGACCATCAAGGGCGAGATGTTCGGCATCATGACCACGTTGCTGGTCGGCCGCGGGTCCCAGCTTCTCCCGGTCTCCGCCCCGATCGCCTATGTGCCGCTGAACGCCGTCAGCAAGCCCGAGTTCGGCCGGATCGCCGACGGCCACCTGGACCACGAGCGCTACCGTACCTATCTCAAGCGCACGATCGAGGAACCGTTCGCACTGTTCCTCACGGCTTAGGAACATGGCGGCGACCGGCCGCGCGCTCTTCGCTCCTCCTCCGACCCTCCCGGGCGGGGGAGAAGGAAGCGACGCGACGCTTGATCCCGCCGCCGGTTTCGGAGAGATTGCGCTCGCCAACAGGACCCATGCGATGAATTTGCCCAACCCGGACGCCCGGACCCGTATCATCTGGCCGAACGTGCTCACCGTCGTCAGTGCGGCGATCCTGATCAGCGCCGAGGTGTTCGGCGCGGCTTTTGCCGGCGGTTGGGCGGTGGCGAACCTGTTCGACCTCGGCCCCTACGGCATCCACATCACGCAGGGCACGTTCTTCATCATCGGGATCGCGGTGATGATCTCCTTCATTCGCAACGCCCGCCAGGTCGAGCCTTTCACCACCAAAAGCTGATTCTCGCCCGCGCCGGAACCGATCGCGCGGCGCCGCATTATCGCTCATCACGGACACCAATCTGTGAAGAGCGTTGCAACAACAACCAAAACGCTTGCGAGTCGAATTCAGATCGCTTATTTCGAACTTGCCCAATTTCGCACGTGCCTGTGGCCGTGTGTCGATCGGTGGGCATCCGGACAAGAGGCCGGACAGCCGCCTAAGGAAGTGAACTGACTTCCTTGCTCATGCGATCGGCAGCCGGAGGCGAAACCGGCGCACCCCGCTCTCAACGGGGGACGCGGCTTAAAGCAACGACGGAGCGGGCTTTTTTGGATCCCCGGCGCGAGTGCCGGTTGACTGAAAAGGCTTGTCCTTCTTTGCCAGCAGTGCGGAACGGGCTCTCCCTCATCCGGACCAAGGCAGCAATCGAGTGAGGCTAGACGCTCGCAATCTGCGGGTGGCGAACTTCACATCAGGTTCACCAGGCGGTCCGCCGCCATGCCGGATAAGGGAGCACGGTCGAAATGACCACGCGCATCCGTGATTTTCTGAAGGGACGCAAAGACGAAGGGCCTTGCCTCGTGCTCGACCTCGACGTCGTGCGCGACAACTACAATTGCTTCGCCCGGGCGCTGCCGGACACCAAGGTGTTCTACGCCGTAAAGGCCAATCCGGCGCCGGAAGTCCTGCGCCTGCTCGCCGGGCTCGGCTCCTGCTTCGACGTCGCGTCGGTGGCCGAGACCGAGGCGGTGCTCGCGGCCGGCTGCACGCCGGAGCGCATCTCCTACGGCAACACGATCAAGAAGGAGAGCGAGATCGCCACCGCCTTCCGGCTCGGCGTGACGCTGTTCGCGGTCGATTGCGAGGCCGAGGTCGAGAAGGTGGCGCGCGCGGCTCCCGGTGCGCGCGTGATCTGCCGCATCCATTGCGACGGCACCGGCTCGGAATGGCCGCTGTCGCGCAAGTTCGGCTGCGAGCCCGAGTTCGCCCCCGACATCCTGGAACTGGCGCACCGGCGCGGGCTCGTCGCGCACGGCATCTCGTTCCATGTCGGCTCGCAGCAGCACAACGTGGAAGCCTGGGACCGCGCGCTCGCCTCGACCGCCGCGATCTTCCGCGCCTGCGCCGAGCGCGGCATCAGCCTCGCCATGGTCAATCTCGGCGGCGGCTTCCCGGCCAAGTACGTGCGCAAGACACCGCGGCTGGAGTCCTACGGCAAGGCGATCTTCCGCGCGCTGCGCCGTCATTTCGGCAACGCGCTGCCGGAGACGATCATCGAGCCCGGCCGCGGTCTCGTCGGCAACGCCGGGATCATCGAGGCAGAGGTGGTGCTGATCGCCAAGCGTTCGCCCGAGGACGACGTGCGCTGGGTCTACCTCGACATCGGCAAGTTCCACGGACTGGCTGAGACCATCGACGAGTTCGATTCGCTATCCGATCCGCACCAGCAAGGATCGCGACGAGATGGCCCCCTGCGTCATCGCCGGGCCGACCTGCAACTCAGTCGATGTGCTGTACGAGAAGCACCCGTACCCGCTACCGGTCTCGCTCGCGATCGGCGACAAGGTGCTGATCGAAGCGGCGGGGGCCTACACGACGACTTATTCGTCGGTGGGGTTCAACGGCTACCCGCCGCTGCGGCAGTATGTGATCTGAGAGCATGATCCCGAAAAGTTGCAGACTTTTCGGATCAGCTACCAAGCGAGCGTAGCCCCGGACAAACGCCCGGGGCTTTTTGCTATCCCGCGGGTTAGGCGAGATCGATGATCCCGGCTTCACCCGCTTCGGTCCCGAACGCGAGGAGCCGTCCGGTTCCACTCCACGCGAGCGCCGTGACTGGCGCATCGCCAGGCTTCTTCGCGAGAATTTCCGCGCCGTCGTCGATGCGCACGATCAGCACGAGACCGTCGGCATAGCCGACCGCGGCGATCATTTCCTTGGGGTGGCAGGCGACGGCGGACACTTCCACTTCGGCCGGTGCGAACGCCTTGGGCGTCTTGCCCATCGGGCCGTCCTTGGCCTGGAACGGCCACAAGATAAGCTGAGCGGAACCTGAGGTCGCGAGCCACTTGCCGTCGGCGGTCCACGAGAGCGAGTTGACGCGCGTGCTGTAGCCCTGCATGCGCATGTCCTTGCGATCGACCAGACGCCAGCCGTGCAGTTGCGGCTCCTGCATGGCCGTCACCAGGAAGCGGCCGTCGGGGCTGACGCTGGCGCCGAGATGCGAGCCCTTCCATTCCAGCCGCTCCGGCTCCGCCTTGGCGTTCGGAAACCAGAGCGTCGCGCCGTTGTAGTGCGCGATCGCAAGCCGAAAACCCTTCGGCACGAACGCGAGCGCGCCGACCGTCGAGGGCAATTCCAGCATCCGCTCTGCATCCTTGCCGGTGCGCACGAACGCCTGCTTGCCCGCCGACCACGCCACCGCGCCGTCCGGCCCGAGCGCGACCCGGTCGATCCAGCGCCGCTTGGCGTCGGTTGAGAGCAACTCAGTCTTTCCATCGGCCGTGAGCACGACCACCTTGCCGTCGTCGCCGCCAGTGACGATGTGGCTCTTGTCCGCGGCTGAAGCGAGAATCGCTCCACCGTGGATCTCGACGCGCCACGGCTCGCGGCCGGGCGCTGCCAGCAACACCGCCTCCTCGCTGAGCACGAAGGCGGCGGTCTCCTTGAGGAAGTGAATCGCGACGATGGCCCCGCCCGCTGCGACCGGGCGCGTGCGCTCCACAATGGAGGGAGTGTCGGTGCGCGCTTCGCTCACGGGCGTTTCGGGAATGGAGGACGCAACATCAGCGGCAACGCGGGGCCCGCGAGCCGGTAAATGGAATCGAAAATCTTGTCGTCGTTGCAAGCCCTCGCGACGACCCGAATGTCGGCGACCAGGTTCAGTCGCAAGCTCTCCTGGTAAGCCTTCCGCAGGGCTTCGATTTGAGCCGGGCTTGCTCCGTTATTCCCATAAATCTCCGTCGTTTCGTTCAGTTCGGGCTCGCCGTAGGCCTTCTCCCACGATGCCACCGGCGCGATCATGTAGAAGCACGGCAGCACGATCATCATGTCGCGCGCATACTGGGCAACCGTCGCCCGGGCTTGTTGTTGCGTTACGTCCGGTACCTGGGCCAGCGCCTGACCTCGAGGGCCGGCGAGGAGGAACGCCGGCAGGAGCAACCACAGCGCGGTCCGCTTCGTGGGCCTCACGAGAACTGCGATTTGCACTGCCGGGCTCACGCCACGCAGCCCTCGAAACCCTTCCGGATCATCTCCTCCGGCAGCTTGCGGCCGATGAAGACGAGGCGGCTGTTGCGTTTCTCGCCGTCATTCCAGGCGCGCTGATGATCGCCGTCGAGGATCATGTGCACGCCCTGCAGCACGAACCGCTCGTCGTCGTCCTTGAAGGAGAGGATGCCCTTGCAACGCAGGATGCTCGGACCCTCCTTCTGCACGAGGTCCTGGATCCAGGGGAAGAACCTGTCCGGGTCGAGCGGCTTCTCGGTCGCGAGCGAGAGCGAGCTCATCTCCTCATCGTGGTAGTGCTTCATGCCGCCGTGCGCGTGACCATGGTCGTCATGATGCTCATGATGATCGTGCTCGTGCTCGTGCTCATGCTCATGGCCGTGATCGTGATGATGGTGGTGATGCTCTCCCGTCTCCAGAAAATCGGGCTCGATGTCGAGGATGCGGTCGAGGTCGAAGGCGTTGCGCCCGAGCACCTCATTGATCGGAATTTCTGCGCGCTGGGTACGGTGCACCCGGGCGTAAGGATTGATCCCGCGGATGCGGCCCTCGACTTCGGCGAGTTCGTCCGCGCTCACCAGGTCGGTCTTGTTGAGCAGGATCACGTCGGCGAATGCGATCTGGTTCTTCGCCTCGGGCGCGTCCTTGAGGCGGTCGTTGAGCCACTTCGCGTCGGCGACGGTGACGACGGCGTCGAGCTTGGTCTTGCGCCCGACGTTCTCGTCGACGAAGAAGGTCTGCGCGACCGGTGCGGGGTCGGCCAGCCCGGTGGTCTCGACGATGATGGCGTCGAACCTGCCCTTTCTTCGCATCAGGCCGTCGATGATGCGTACGAGATCGCCGCGCACGGTGCAGCAGATGCACCCGTTGTTCATCTCGAACACTTCCTCGTCGGCGCCGACGACCAGGTCGTTGTCGATGCCGATCTCGCCGAATTCATTGACGATGACGGCGAATTTCTTGCCGTGCGGCTCCGACAGGATGCGGTTGAGCAGGGTGGTCTTGCCGGCGCCGAGGTAGCCGGTGAGGACGGTGACGGGGATTTTGTCGGACATCGATCGCTCCATTCGGAGTCGGTATATATGCATGCTCTGCCCGATGCTATCCTCCGCGGCTCCTCGAAACGCCGGCACTACGGGCGATATGGTCGTTCACGAGTTCATGCATCGGAATTGGGTGCTGGTATCGGCCGCCGTAGCCGTCGCTGTCATCGCGGCTTCGGGACTGGCTCTGTACTTGACCATGCCGCCCCGCACGCTGGTGATGGCGACCGGTCCAGAGGGTGGGGCGTACTACGAGTTCGGGAAACGGTACCAGTCGATTCTCGCTCGCGATGGCGTCCGGCTCCGGCTCGTGCCGACCAGTGGTGCGGTCGAGAACCTGGCGCTGCTGCGCAATCCGCGATCGGGCGTCAGCGTCGCCTTTCTGCAGGGCGGCACGACCAGCGAAACCCAAGCTCCCGACATCGAGTCCCTCGGCACCGTCTTCTTCGAACCCTTGTGGGTGTTCTACCGCAGCGAATTTCGCGGGATGGGGCTCGACGCGCTCCGGGGCCGGAAGATCTCGATCGGGCCGGAGGGCAGCGGCACGCGTTCGCTGTCGACTGAACTGCTCAAGCGGCGGGGCTTCGATAATGGTACGGTGGAACTGTTGGGATATTCGCCGCAGGAGGCGAGCGAAAAGCTGCTGGCGGGCGAAATCGACGCCGCGCTGATGCTGATCTCGCCGGAGTCCCTAGTGGTGCGCAAGCTGATTGCAGACTCGCGGATTGAGATCGCGAGCTTCCCCAACAGCGACGCCTATGTTGCGCTCTACCCCTTCCTGAGCAAGGTGATCCTGCCGGCAGGGGTTGGCGATCTCGCGCAGAACCTGCCGGCGTCCGATGTGACGCTGTTCGCCCCCAAAGCAAGTCTCGTCGTGCGCGGCAACGTGCATTCCGCGATCCAATATCTGCTTCTGAACACGGCCACCCAGGTCCATTCCGGTCCCGGCCTCTTCCGGACCGCCGGCCAGTTTCCGGCGGCCGAGGCCATCGACGTTCCCCTCAGCACGGAGGCGATCCAGTACTACAAGTCGGGACGGCCGTTCCTGCAGAACTATCTGCCCTTCTGGATGGCCTCGTTGGCCGCCAGGCTGCTGGTGCTGCTGATCCCGCTGGTCGGCGTCCTTTATCCGCTTTTGCGGTTTGCCCCCGTGGTTTACGGATGGATGATGCGGCGCAGGATCGTACGCCTCTACGGCGAGTTGCGTCTGGTCGAAGACCAGCTTGCGCTCGGCCCACAAGGCCGCGGCGGCGTGGTCACCCGGCTCGACCATCTCGCCCGGGAGGCGAATCAGCTGCGGATCCCGACGGCTTACGCGAACATGCTTTACATGCTCCGCAATCATATCGATCAGGTGCGCGCGCGCGCACTGAAACAAGAAGACGCCAATTTGCCGCAAGCCTGATGCGACGGCGGGGACGGTTTATCGCACGCGGCGCCCGTTTCAGCCTACCGATCCTTGCGATCCGGGCGCAGAAATCCTAGCCTTGCACTTCAAATCTCGCCGGTCTCCCCAGCAGCGAGATCGAAAAGGAGGACTTCATGCTCAAGCGGAATCTCTTGCTCGCGACCGCTGCCATGGCGGCCGCGCTCTATGCTCCGCAGGCCTTTGCCCAGGGCACAGCGAACCTGGGCGCCGCCGCGCTCACCGGCCAGGTCACCTCGGCGGAGGAAGGGGCGATGGAGGGCGTGGTCGTCAGCGCCAAGAAGGAAGGCTCGAACATCACCGTGAGCCTCATCACCAACGCCGAGGGCAAGTTCAGCTTCCCGGCAGACCGGCTTTCGCCCGGCAAGTATACGATCACGATTCGCGCTACCGGCTACGACCTCGACGGCGCCAAGACCGCCGACGTGACCGCCGGTCAGGCCGCCACCGCCGACCTCAAGCTCAAGAAGACCAAGAACCTCTCGCGTCAGCTCACCAATGCCGAATGGATGATGAGCATCCCCGGCACCGACGACGAGAAGCTGCAGCTCCTCAACTGCGTGAGCTGCCACACCGTCGAGCGGATCGTGAAGTCGACCCACGACGCCGACGAGTTCGTGCAGCTCGTCTCGCGCATGAACGGCTACGCCCAGGTCAGCCAGCCGATCAAGCCGCAGCGCCGCGTCGATCTTTCCCGCGCCGCCAATCCGGAGCGGTTCCGGAAATTTGCCGAATATCTCGCCACCATCAACCTGAGCAAGGATACGACCTGGTCCTACCCGCTCAAGACCCTGCCGCGCGTCAAGGGCCGCAGCGAGAACGTCATCATCACCGAATATGACCTGCCGCGCAAAACCATCGAGCCGCACGACGTCATCGTGAAGGACGGCACGGTCTACTACACCAACTTCGGCGAACAGTTCCTCGGCAAGCTCGACCCGAAGACCGGCAAGACCTCGGAATACGCGATGACCGAATTCCGCAAGGGCTTCCCCCAGGGCAACCTCGACCTCAGCACCGACAAGGAGGGCAATCTCCTGATCGGCATGATGTATCAGGCCGCGATCGCGAAGTTCGACCCGAAGACCGAGCAGTTCCAGTACTGGCGGCTGCCCGCGGAGCGGATCAAGGACGATTCGCAGCTCAACATGGTGACCAACCGCGCCGACGTCGACGGCAAGATCTGGGTGAACGACGCCGGCCCCTCGACGCTGTTCCGGCTCGACACGAAGACCGGCAAGTTCGAGGAGACGGACCCGCTGGCGGCACTCCCCGGCGGCCGTTCTGCCGGCTATTCGATCTATGACGTGCGCGCCAACTCCAAGAACAACGCCTACGTCACGGACTTCCAGAAGAACTACCTGGTCAAGATCGACGCCCAGACGCTCAAGACCACGGCCTACCAGACCGGCACGCCGCAGTCGCGCAACCGCCGCGGCCGCATCGACGACCAGGACCGCTTCTTCTTTGCCCAGTATCGCGGCAACAAGATCTCGATGTTCGATATCAAGGCGGAGAAGATGACCGAGTATCCGCTGCCGACCAAGTTCACGTCGCCCTACGACGTGATCTGGGACAAGAACGGCGAAATCTGGACCGGCGGCATGACCACCGACCGCGTGGTGCGGCTCGATCCGAAGACCGGGCAGGCGGTCGAGTATCCGCTCGCCCGCGACACCAACATGCGCCGCATGTTCGTTGACAACTCGTCGGCGCGGCCGAGCTTCTGGGTCGGCAGCAACCACGGCGCCTCGATCGTGCATGTCGAGCCGCTGGATTGATGCGCCGCAGGGTGGGTTGGCCGAAGGCGAACCCACCCCTTCGCGCGGCGCTGGCGGATTACACTTGTGCTAAATCCGCCCTACGGGCTAACGCGGTCGCCGGCGGCGGCCGCGCTTTTTTTCCTTCGTTCAAATTGATGCGGGATGGCGATGAAGCGTCTTGTCGTTGCAGGCGTGCTGCTGACCCTCGCGGCGGCGGCGTTTGCGCAGCAGCCGCGGCCCGGTGAAGGCGAAGATCACAGCCAGGACCTCGGAAACGGCATCCACAGCCTCAACTGGGGGACGATGGGGCTCAACGTCGGCCTGTCGACCGGCGCCGATGGCATCCTGCTCGTCGACGCCCAGGATGTGCCGGCGGTATCCCGGCTGCAGGCTGAAATCGCCAGGCGTTCCGACCAGCCGGTCCGAATCGTGATCAATACGCATTGGCATTCGGATCACGTCGGCGCCAATTCGCTTTACCGCAAGCTTGGCGCGACCATCATCGCGCAGGAGAACACCCGCACGCGGCTCATGAGCGCACAGGCGAGCCCGCTCAGCCGCACGCAGCCCGCTTTCGACGCGTCGTTCTGGCCGACGCTTACCTTCGCCGATGCCCTCACGCTGCACTTCAATGGCGACGATCTCGACGTGATCCACATCCCCAACGGGCATACCGACGGCGACGTCATCGTGCGCTTCCGCAAGGCCGACGTGCTGTTCGCTGCCGATCTTTTCAACAACGGCGACTACACACGCGTCGATCTGCGGGGTGGCAGTCTCGACGGGATGATCGCGGCGTACCAGAAGCTGCTGCCGACGCTGGATGAACGGATCATGATCGTGCCCGGCCGCGGGCGGGTCGGCACGAAGCGCGATCTGGAAGGCTATCTCGCCGTCATGATCGCGCTGCGCGATCGCATCACGAAGTTGATCCGGGACGGAAAGACCATGGAAGAATCGGTAGCTGCAAAGCCCACCGCCGATTTCGACGCCAAGTGGGCCAACGGGCCCGTCCGCCCCAACCAGATCGTGGAAGAGATCTACGCCGATCTGAAGCGGACGGTGCAACGGTAAGCAAGGGTTCACTTCGCCAACGCCTTCGCGATCTCGCTCACGTTGTGCCGGATCATATCGATATAACTCGGCGCCGCCCCACCGGGTCCGGTCAGCGCGTCGGAATAGAGCGTGCCGCCGATTTTCGCTCCGGTCTCGTGTGCGATCTGCTCGGCGAGCCGCGGATCGGTGATGTTCTCCAGGAACACGGCCGCGATCTTCTGCGTCCTGATCTGCGTGATGATCGCGGCGACGGCGCGCGCGGATGGCTCGGTCTCGGTCGACACGCCCTGTGGCGCGACGAAGTCGATGCCATAGGCATCTTGGAAGTAGCCGAAGGCATTGTGGCTGCTCATCACGCGCCGGCGCTCGGGCGGGATGTGCGCCATGGTTTCCTTCACGGCGCGATCAAGCGCGTCGAGCCGGCCGAGATAGCCGGTCGCGTTCGCGTCGTAGATCGCCCGGCCGGCGGGATCCGCCGCGATCAGCGCTGCCTGGATATTGGCGACGTAGATCCTCGCGTTGGCGACCGACTGCCACGCGTGTGGATCGATCGCGCCGGCGGCCCGCGTCCGTGGCGCGATTCCTTGGGTTGCAACGACGATCGCAGCCTTGGCGCCGGAAGCCTTGATGAGCCGATCGAACCAGCCCTCGAAGCCGAGCCCGTTGACGAATACGATCTTGGCAGCCGCAATCTTGCGCGCGTCGGTGGGCGAAGGCTCAAACACATGGGGGTTGCCATCGGGGCCGACCAGCGTCGCAACGGTGACGCGGTCGCCGCCGACGTTCTTCACGAAGTCGGCGAGGATGGTGAAGCTCGCCGCCAAGCTCAGCCGGTCTTGCGCGCCCACGGGCGTCGCAATCAGGAGCGCAGCGCCGGTGACCAGCAGCGATCGTCGCGTGAGTTTGGCGAATCCTCGGTTCATTCGCGACCACGTTCACGCTTCGAGATGACGCCGCGGCCGCCATTGCCGAACGAGACCGCCGACGCGCCCGAACAGCAGCGAACCGACGTAGAGAAAACCCGCGGCGAGGATGATCGCGGGCCCTGCCGCCAGGCCGGCGTGGAATGAGAGCAGCAAACCCGCATAGCCGGCCGCGACGCCGCTGGCGGTCGCGATCGCGATCATCTGCGTGATGTCGCGCGCCCAGAAGCGGCTGATCACCGCCGGCAGCATCATCATGCCGACCGCGAGCAGCGTGCCGAGCGCCTGGAAGCCGCTGACAAGGTTGATCACCACCAGCACGAGGAAGGCGAGATGCGCCGGCGCGCCGGCGCGGCTGACCGAGCGCAGGAAGCCCGGGTCGACGCATTCGATCACCAGCGGCCGGTAGATCAGCGCCAGCACGATGAGTGTGATCGTCGCATTGGCGGCGATCAGCAGGAGCGTCGGATTGTCGAGCGCGAGCACGGTGCCGAACAGCACATGCAGGAGATCGATGTTGGTGCCCTTGAGCGAGACGATGGTGACGCCGAGCGCGAGCGAAAGGATGTAGAAGCTCGCGAGCGCGGCGTCCTCTTTCAGCTCGGTCAGGCGCGCGACCAGCCCCGTGAGCAGCGCAACGGCGCAGCCGGCGATGAATCCGCCCGCGCTCATCGCGAACAGATTAAGGCCGGCGACGAGGAAGCCGACCGCGGCGCCGGGCAGAATCGCATGCGCCATCGCGTCGCCGACCAGGCTCATGCGCCGCAGCATCAGGAACACGCCGACCGGTCCGGCGCCGAGCGCGAGCGCAACCGAGCCGGCGAGCGCGCGGCGCATGAACTCGAAGTCGGCAAACGGAGCGATCAGGACGTCGTACAGCATTGCTGGGATCTTACTCTTCCCGGGGGCGATGGGAGGGACAGCTCATGCCGCCTTCGGCGCCGCGCATTCCGCGGCCTGCTCGTCGAAGGCTTCGCACATGCGCTGTGCCGTGCGCAGGTTCTCCGGCGTCAGCGTGGTCGCGGTGTCGCCCCAGGCGACCGGCTCGCGTGCCAGGAGGAGCGTCTGCGGGAAATTGGCGCGCACGAACTCGATGTCGTGCAGCGCGGCAAGCACGGTGCGCTGCTCGCGGTGCCAGCGGCGGATCAACTCGAACAGATCGGCCGAGGTCTTGGCGTCGACGGCACTGAACGGTTCATCGAGGATGATCACGCGGGCGTCCTGCAGCATCAGCCGCGCGAACAGCATGCGTTGCATCTGCCCGCCGGACAGCGTGCCGATCGCGCGGCGCTCGAAGCCGGCGAGGCCGACCGCCGCCATTGCCTGCTCGATCGCACGGCGCGCCGCGCGGTCGATGCCGCCGAACAGGCCGGTGCGCCGCCACAGCCCCATCGCGACCATGTCGTAGACATCGATGGGAAAGCTGCGGTCGATCTCGGCGGCCTGCGGCAGATAACCGATTTCGTTCGGCGCGAAGCCGTTGCGGGCGATCCGGCCTGCCAGCGGCTTGATCGACCCCACGATGCCCTTGAACAGCGTCGACTTGCCGGCCCCGTTCGGGCCGATCACCGCGAGCAGCGCACCGTCCTCGACGCCGCCCTCGAGGTGATGCACCGCCGGATGCCGGTCATAGCCGAGCGTCAGGTCATGGAATTGCAGCGCCGCCGTCATCGCTCAGCCATCGTCACTCACCTCATGGCCCAGATCACCGCCGCCCACACGATCATGATCGCAACCGCCGCGACGCCAAGCCGCGCCGGCCCCGACATGCGCAGGATCGAGGGCGCAACCGACGCCGCCGGATGGCGTTCGCCGGGCGGGTGGCGATGCTGATGGCGGTGGGTGGGTTCCGACATGACCTTGGCGAAGGTTTGGGACCTCGAAACCGGGCAACATGTTACAATATAACATTGCAATCAACGCCTGCCAGGCCGCCGCGTTCCGCGCGATGGCGCAGCTCGTCGGCCGACCGCTTGCAATTGCCAAGCGTCGGGCGAGCGGCCATTGTGCCCGTGCGCCTTTGCAGCCCTCACCGAGATCAATGGCCATGGCCGAAACGAAAACACGCGTCGTCTGCGTCGGCGAGGCGATGATCGAGCTCGCGCGCGGCAGCGACGGACGCTTCGCATTCGGCTGCGGCGGCGATACGTTCAACACGGCGATCTATCTCGCGCGCGCCGGAACGCCGGTCGCCTTTGCCTCCGCGCTCGGTGACGATCGTTATTCGGAAAGCATCCTCGACCTCGCGGCGGCCGAGGCGGTGGCGACCGATCTGGTGCTGCGCCTGCCGGGCCGGCTGCCGGAGCTCTATCTGGTCGACAGCGACGCGGCCGGCCAGAAGCAGTTCAGCTACTGGCGCGGGGAAGCGCCGGCGCACGACCTGTTCGAGTTCGCGGACTGGGGCCGGGTCGCCGAGGGCCTGCTGGCCGCGAAGCTCGTCTATTTCTCCGGCATCACGCTGTCGCTCTACTCCAACAACGGGATCGGGCGCTTCCTGGCGCTGCTGGAGATGGCGCGCCAGCAAGGCGTCAAGATCGCGTTCGACGGGAATTTCCGGCCGCGCGGCTGGAAGGGCGATCTCGCGCGCACCCGCAAGGTGTTCATGGAGGCGCTCAAGCGGGTCGATATCGCACTGCCGGCTTACGACGACGAGGCGGTGCTTTGGGGCGATCCGAGCCCGGAAGCGACGGTGGCGCGGCTGCAGGCGTTCGGCATCGGAGAAATCGTGGTGAAGAACGGCCCGAACAGCGCACTGGTCGCGACCGGCGGCGGGAATGAGTTCATCCCGGTGCCGGAAGTTGTCGTCCCGGTCGACACGCTTGCGGCCGGCGACAGCTTCAATGCGGCCTACATCGCCGCGCGGCTCGCCGGCGCTGCGCCGTCCGCAGCAGCCGCCGCCGCGCATCGCCTGGCGGGGGAGGTCATCCGCCACCGCGGCGCGATCATGCCGCGCACGGCTGCCGCGATGCACTGAACGATTGTCGAGGCTGACTTGTGTCCCGGACTCGTGGAGCGAAGCGGAACGAGAACCGGGACCCAGCACAAAATGTGCGCGGCACAATATTGGGAAGGCCTGCGACCGTCACTTCTTCCCTGGGTCTCGGCGCGGCGCTCGCGCTTCGCACTCGCTGGGCCGGGACGCAGACATAGTTTGGTTCACGGCTGCCCGAGCAGCATGGCGCCGAGACCGGCGAGGAACGGGAGCGGGATCGATGCGAAAGCGCGCAGGTAGACCACGCGCGCCGGCATCATGAAGATTTCCCAGTTCAACAGGCGTTGCAGGGCATAAAGCGACCAGGCGGTCGAGTAGGCAATCACCTGCGGCGCGCCGGCGCCGCCTTTGAGCGCGGCGGCGCCGATCGAAAATCCGACCACCGCCCCGCCGGGCGTAGCCGCGCCCGCGAAGGCCGCGATAGTGATGCCGAGGACGCCTGAATTCGGCCCGATCCACTCCGAGATCAGGCTCTGCGGCATGATCGCCGCGATGTAGCCGGAGCCCACGACGCCGATCGCCACGCGCGGCAGCAGCACGACGAAATCGCGGCTGCCTTCCCACGCACCTTCGCGGCAGAGCACCTTGCTGCGCACCGCGGCCATCAGCATCAGTGTTGCGACCAGCCCCCACAGGACGATGTTGATGAGGATGCCGATGATGAAGGTTATTTCCATGGGTCGCTCCCGAGCCGGGCCGCGACCAATCGGCCGACTTCGCGGGCGATGAGCCCGCTGATGATCGGCAGCGGCAGCGCGACGATGATGCGCCAGAGCACGAAGTGTGGGCCGAAGAACGGCAGTTCCCAGATCAGCGCGCGATTGTAGCCGAGCAGGTTCCAGGCGGTGATGAACGCGATCGCGGTGCCGACGTCGGCGCCCAGCAGCAGGAACGCGCCGGCGACCGGATAGATCGTGAGCGGCCCGCCCGGCAGCGCCGCGCCCATGACCATGGCGATCAGCAGGCCGAACAGGCCCGACTCCTCGCCGACCAGCCGCGCCACGACTTCCTTCGGCAGCAGCCGCGTGACGAAGGCGCTGATCAGGCACCCGGCCAGCATCTTCGGCAGCATGCCGAGATAGAGTTCGAAGTCGCCCACCAGGATGTGGATGAAGCGGTCATAGCCGTCGCGGACATAGACGGTGACGGCGGCGCTGACGGAGATTGCTGCAATGACGGCCGTCGACCATTCGAAAGTTCTGACCCGTCGGCGTTCGGCCATGAATGCGCAAGGACTCTGGTTCGGCGATGGCGACAACTCATCCTGGCCGCTACGCGCGCCGCGTTCAAGTAGAAACCCCGCATGGCCGTTGGTTTCCGTTGCGCGTTCGCGTCATCCCATCGGAAGAAGGCCGAGCCGGTCGAGCAGGCGGAGGTCGCGGTCGCGGCCCGGATTGGGCGTGGTGAGCAGCTTCGGGCCGTAGAAGATCGAGTTCGCGCCGGCGAGGAAGCAGAGCGCCTGCGTCTCTTCGCTCATGTCGTCGCGCCCGGCCGAGAGGCGCACCACCGACGCCGGCATCGTGAGTCGCGCGACCGCGACCGTGCGCACGAACTCGATCGGATCGAGCGCCGCGCCGTCCGCGAGCGGCGTGCCCGCGACCTTGACCAGAAGGTTGATCGGAACGCTCTCGGGATGCTCCGGCAAGTTCGCGAGCGTCACGATCATGCCGGCGCGGTCGTCCACGCTTTCCCCCATCCCCACGATGCCGCCGCAGCACACGTGGATGCCGGCGTCGCGCACATGCGCGAGCGTCGCAAGCCGGTCGGCATAGGTGCGCGTGGTGATGATCGCGCCGTAATATTCCGGCGAGGTGTCGAGGTTGTGATTGTAGTAATCGAGGCCGGCGGTCTTGAGCCGCTGCGCCTGCTCGCCCGTGAGCATGCCGAGCGTCGCGCAGGTTTCGAGGCCGAGTGCGCGCACGCCCTCGACCATGGCACAGACCTGTTCGAGATCGCGGTCCTTCGGCGAGCGCCAGGCCGCGCCCATGCAGAAGCGGCTTGCACCGCCGGCCTTGGCCGCGCTTGCCTCGGCGAGCACCGCGTCGACGCTCATGAGCTTGTCGGCCTCGACGCCGGTGTCGTAACGCGCGCTCTGCGGACAGTAGGCGCAGTCTTCCGGGCAGCCGCCGGTCTTGATCGAGAGCAGCGTCGAGATCTGTACCTCGCGCGGGTCGAAATTCTCGCGATGGACGCGCTGCGCCTGGAACATCAGTTCCGGGAACGGCAGCGCGAACAATGCGCGCACTTCCGCGCGCGTCCAGTCGTGCCGGATGTGGGCGAATTCGTCGTGTGCGGACGACGCAGCGGGCGAAAGGCTGGCCAGGGACATGCGTTGCGGCCTCCGGGCGCCTTTTACCGCAACGGCCACCTCAAGTCATGCCAGTCAGTGCAAAGTCCGGCCGCCGTCCACCACCCGCAGCTCGATGCGGCCGATCAGCATGGCGCGCTCCGCTTCAGCAGCGCGCAGGGCGGCGCGCGCTTGCTGCAAGGTGCTGTTGTTCGAACCGAACAGGACGATGCCGCCGATCAAGGCGGCGATCGCCGCGATCGCCGTGGTCGCGGAATCGATCAGGCCGATGGCGGTGACCACGATCAGGACGCCGCCCACGGCCATCGCAAGGCGCGCCAGCAGGGTGAGCTTGCGGCAGTTCTCGATCTCGGCCGTCAGCGCCTCGATGAGAGCTTCGAGCCGCACGATCTCGTCCCGAGCGTCAGCTTCGTCCATGGCTTTCCGTGGTCCGTGCGCGGGCCTGAAATAGCGCTCGCTGAGGTCGACGCTCTCGCCCTCCATCACGTTCTCCTACTCTGCCGCGACCCGCGCCGGATTAACGGCCTCGACCTGCGCCGCGCAGAACTTGAACTCCGGTATCTTTCCGAACGGATCGAGCGCGGGATTGGTGAGCAGGTTCGCCGCCGCCTCGACGAAGGCGAACGGGATGAACACGACCCCGTCGGGGACCGCGTCGTCCTGGCGTGCGATCAGTTCCACGGCGCCGCGGCGCGTGGTGACGCGCACCGGATCGCCGGCCTCGATGCCGAGCCTGGTGAGCGTGCCGCGCGAGACGTTGGCGACCGCCGACGGCTCGAGCGCGTCGAGCGTCGTGGAGCGGCGGGTCATCGCGCCGGTGTGCCAATGTTCGAGTTGGCGGCCGGTGGTAAGGATGTACGGGAACTCGGCGTCGGGCGTCTCATCCGGCGGCGTGAGCTTTGCGGCGACGAGCTTGCCGAAGCCGCCCGGACGCGGAAAACCCTTGTCGAACACGACGTCGTGGCCGGGCTGGTCGGGCGCGTCCGAAGGATAGGTCACCGCGCTTTCGCGCTCGATGCGCTCCCAGGAGATGTTGTCGAGCGACGGCATCAGCGACGCCATCTCGGTGTAGATCTCGCTCGGATGCTGGTAGTTCCACGGCAGACCGATGCGGCGGCCGAGTTCCTGGATGAGCCACCAGTCGTGCCGCGTGTCGCCTGGCAGTGGCAGCGCCTGCCGCCCCATCTGCACTTGCCGGTTGGTGTTGGTGACGGTGCCGTCCTTCTCCGGCCAGGCGGACGCGGGCAGCACCACGTCGGCATATACCGCGGTCTCGGTGAGGAAGAGGTCCTGCACCACGAGATGTTCGAGGTGGGCGAGAGCCTGGCGCGCGTGGTTGAGATCGGGGTCGGACATCGCCGGGTTCTCGCCCATGATGTACATGCCCTTGATCACGTCGGCGTGGACCGCGTCCATGATCTCGACCACGGTGAGGCCTTTCTTCGGGTCGAGCTTGGTGGCCCAGGCCTGTTCGTACCTGTCGCGGATGCCGGCGTCCTCGACCGACTTGTAGTCGGGGAAGAACATCGGGATCAGCCCGGCGTCGGAAGCGCCCTGCACGTTGTTCTGGCCGCGCAACGGATGCAGCCCGGTGCCGGGCCGGCCGATCTGGCCGGTGATCAGCGAAAGTGCGATCAGGCAGCGTGCGTTGTCGGTGCCATGAGTGTGCTGCGACACGCCCATGCCCCAGAAGATGATCGCCGACTTCGCGCGCGCGAACCTGCGCGCCACGGTGCGCAGCGTGTCGGCGTCAATGCCGCAGATCGGCGCCATTTCCTCGGGCGTGAAGTCCTTGATGCTCTCGGCGAACGGGGCAAAACCCTCGACGTAGGTCTGAATGTACTGCTCGTCGTAGAGCTTCTCGGTGACGATCGTGTTGAGGATGCCGTTGAGCATCGCGACGTCGGTGCCGTTCTTGAACTGCAGCATGTGGGTGGCGTGGCGCTTGAGCGCCTGCCCACGCGGGTCCATCACGATGAGCTGCGCGCCGCGCTTGGCCGCCTGCTTGAAGAAGGTCGCGGCGACCGGGTGATTCTCGGTCGGGTTCGCGCCGATCACCACGATCACTTCGGAATTCCTGCACTCGTTGAAGCTCGCCGACACCGCGCCGGAACCGACGCCCTCCATCAGCGCCGCCACCGACGACGCGTGGCAGAGCCGCGTGCAATGGTCGACATTGTTGGTGCCGAAGCCGGTGCGTACGAGTTTCTGGAAGAGATAGGCCTCCTCGTTCGAGCCCTTGGCCGAGCCGAACCCCGCGAGCGCCTTCGGCCCGTCGCGGTCGCGGATTTTCTTCAGCCCCGACGCGGCGCGGTCGAGCGCTTCGTCCCAGGTGGCCTCGCGGAAATGCGTCCACGGGTTGGCGGGGTCTATGAACTCGTGCGGGATTTTGGGAACGCCGTCCTTGCGGATCATCGGCTTGAGCAGCCGCTGCGAGTTGTGCACGTAGTCGAAGCCGAAGCGGCCTTTCACGCACAGCCGGTTCTGGTTCGCCGGGCCGTTGCGGCCTTCGACGTAGAGCAGCTTGTCGTCCTTGATCTGATAGGTGAGCTGGCAGCCGACCCCGCAATAAGGACAGACGCTGTTCACTTCGCGGTCGGGATACTGGGTGCGCACATTGGCATCATCGACCAGTGTCGCCGGCATCAGCGCCCCGGTCGGGCACGCCTGCACACATTCGCCGCAGGCCACGCAAGTGGAAGCGCCCATCGGATCGTCGAAGTCGAACACGATCTTCTCGCCGTGCCCGCGGCCGGCCATGCCGATCACGTCGTTGACTTGCACCTCGCGGCAGGCGCGGACGCAAAGGTTGCACTGGATGCAGGCGTCGAGATTGACCGCCATCGCGGGATGGCTGCGATCCGGCGCGGGCGTCGCGCGGCGCGGGAAGCGGCTCGCCTCGACCTTCTGCCGGGTCACCGTCTTCCAGAACTCGGACTCCGGGTCATGCGAAGTCGCGCGCGCGGGCTGATCGGTGACCAGGAGTTCGGCCACCATCTTGCGCGCGGTTCTGGCGCGGTCGGTGTCGGTCTTCACTTTCATGCCCGGCGCCGGCTTGCGGATGCAGCTCGCCGCCAGCACGCGCTCACCTTCGATCTCGACCATGCAGACGCGGCAATTGCCGTCGGGCCGGTAGCCGGGCTTGGGCGAGTAGCACAGGTGCGGCAGCTTGATGCCGTAGCGGCGCGCGGTGCGGAAGATGGTCTCGCCCTCCGGCGCTTCGACCTCCTGCCCGTCGAGCGTGAAGCGGATGGTCGCCGGCCCGCTGCCGCGATCGCTGCCGGCGTCGAAATTGACGTTGGGCCGGCCCTCGCCCTTGGTGCTGCCACCGGCCGCGCCCTTCTGGTCGTGGCCGTAGCCGACCGGCTTGTCAGGACTGTTGCCGTCCGTCGTCATTGAATGAAGTCCTCGTCGCTTGCGCAGGTGCGCTCCCCTCCCCCTTGTGGGGAGGGGTTGGGGGTGGGGTCTTGTCGTGCGCTGCCTGGAGAATCGCTTCACCGACCGAGCGCGGTGTCTTCAATACATCGTTGTTCCAGAAACGAAGCACGCGATAACCCTGTGATTGAAGCCAAGCCGTTCGACGTTCGTCATACGCTCGCTGCTGCTCTGCATGCTGGCTTCCATCGATCTCAATCACCAGCGTTCCAGCGTACCAGACAAAATCAACGATATAACTTCCGATTGGCGCCTGCCTGCGAAAGTGCATTCCGAGCGGCTTCAAGCTTCGCAACAGCAGCCACATCCTGCGCTCAGCGTCAGTCGGGCTGTGGCGCAACAACTGCGCTCGCTTCCGGGTTCGAACTTCGATGCTGCTATGAGGCATATCCCAAGTTCCGAATCCCTCGACTAACCCCACCCCGGCTCGCTTCGCTCCCCCCCTCCCCACAAGGGGGAGGGGGGGACCGTGCCGTTGAATCACCACGCCCCCAGCGGCTTTTCCAACTCTTCCGGAAAATACTTTAGCACGCTCAGCAGCGGATTGGGCGCCGCCTGGCCCAGCCCGCAGATCGAGGCGTCGCGCATCACGGCCGAGAGTTCGTCGAGCAGCGCGGCGTCCCAGGGGCCTTCCGCCATCAGCTTCGCGGCCTTCTCGGTGCCGGCTCGGCAGGGCGTGCATTGGCCGCAGCTCTCGTCCTCGAAGAACTTCATCAGGTTGAGCGCCACCGCTTTCATGTCGTCGTGCTCGGAGAGGATGACAACCGCGTGCGACCCGACGAAGCAGCCGTATTTTTCGAGTGTCCCGAAATCGAGCGGCAGGTCGGCCATGGAGGCGGGCAGGATGCCGCCGGACGCGCCGCCGGGGAGATAGCCCTTGAAGGTGTGGCCATCCGCCATCCCGCCGCAGAATTCATCGATCAGTTCGCGCGCCGTGACGCCGGCCGGCGCGAGCACCACGCCGGGCTTTTTCACGCGGCCGGAGACTGAGAAGCTGCGAAAGCCCTTGCGCTCGTGGCGGCCGTGCGAGGTGAACCACTCGGCGCCCTTCTCGACGATGTCGCGCACCCAGAACAAGGTCTCGACGTTCTGTTCCAGCGTCGGCCGCCCGAACAGGCCGACCTGCGCCACGTAGGGCGGGCGGTGGCGCGGCAGGCCGCGCTTGCCCTCGATCGATTCGATCATCGCGGATTCTTCGCCGCAGATGTAGGCGCCGGCGCCGCGGCGCAGATGCAGGGTGGTATGCTCGGACAGGCCCGCCTGCTCAACCCTGGCGATTTCTGCGGCGAGCAGGAGCCGCACCTCCGGATACTCGTCGCGGATGTAGATGTAGGTGTCGGCGGCCTCGACGATCCAGGCCGCGATCAGCATGCCCTCGATGAAACGGTGTGGATCGCGCTCGAGATAGTAGCGATCCTTGAACGTGCCGGGCTCGCCCTCGTCGGCGTTGACGGCGAACAGCCGCGGCGCAGGCTCCGCGCGCACGAGTTGCCACTTGCGGCCGGTCGGAAATCCGGCGCCGCCGAGCCCGCGCAGCCCGGCGTCGCTGACCGCCTTGGTGATGTCGTCGCGGGTGCGCGTGCCGTCGGTGCAGGCTTTGAGCAGCGCATAGCCGCCGTCGCGGACGTAAACGTCGTAGGCGACGGGGGTCGGATAGGGATGCGGATGCGAGGCGTGCGCGGCGGCCGCGGCGACACTCTCCGTGGTTGCCTGCATCACCTGGGCGTGGCCGACGGCGCACACGGGCGCACGATCGCAGGCGCCCATGCAAGGCGCGCGCACGACCCGCGTGTCGCGGCCGAGCCGGCTTGGCAATTCGCGCAGCAGATGCTCCGCGCCCGCCATGGCGCAGGAGAGCGAGTCGCAGACGCGGATCGTGACCGGCGGCGGCGGCGCCTCGCCTTCCTTCACCACGTCGAAATGGGCGTAGAAGGTCGCGACCTCGTAGACCTCGGTCTGCGCGAGCTTCATCTCCTGCGCGAGCGCGGCGAGGTGGGCGACGGCGAGGTGGCCGTAGCGGTCCTGGATCAGGTGCAGATGCTCGATCAGCAGGTCGCGCCGGCGCGGGCGGTCCCCCAGCAGCGCGCGCACGTCATCGAGCGCCGCCGGATCGACCTGGCGGCCCTTGGGCGTGCGGCGCGGCCGGCGGCGGCCGTTCGCGGGCTTGTCGGTGTCAACACTAATCGCGGCGCTCCTTGACTTTGCCCCTCAGCGGGAGATTTAGAACAATCCAACGATCCGTCCATCGGCGCCTACGTCGATCGAGTCCGCCGCAGGCACGCGCGGCAGGCCGGGCATGGTCATGATCTCTCCGCAGATCGCCACCACGAACTCGGCGCCCGCGGAGAGCCGTACCTCGCGCACGGGAATGGAGAAGCCGGTCGGGGCGCCCTTGAGATCCGGATTCGTGGAGAACGAATACTGCGTCTTGGCGATACAGACCGGGAGCTTGCCGAAGCCCATCTCCTCCCAGGTCTTGAGCTGATCCTTCACCGGCTTGTCGGCGGTCGCATCATCGGCGCCATAGATCTCCTTGGCGATGGTGCGCACCTTCTCGAACAGCGGCATGTCGTCGGGATAGAGGAACTTGAGCCTGCCCTGGCCCGCATCGATCGTCTTGACCACAGCACGTGCGACGTCGGCCGCGCCTTCGCCGCCCATCGCCCAATGATCGGCCATCAGCGCCTCGACGCCGAGCGCCTTGCACTTGTCCTTCACCAGCGCGATCTCGGCGTCGGTGTCGGCGGAGAAGCGGTTGATCGAGATCACCGCCGGCAGGCCGAACTTCTGCACGTTCTCGACGTGGCGCTGCAGGTTCGTCATGCCGGCTTCGAGCGCCTTGAGGTTCTCGGTCTTGAGATCCTCCTTCTTGACGCCGCCGTGCATCTTGAGCGCGCGAATGGTCGCGACCAGCACGACGCAATCGGGTGCCAGCCCGGCCTTGCGGCACTTGATGTCGAGGAACTTCTCCATGCCGAGGTCGGCGCCGAAGCCTGCTTCCGTCACCACGTAATCGGCGAGCTTGAGCGCCGTCGTCGTCGCCATCACCGAGTTGCAGCCGTGCGCGATATTGGCGAACGGGCCGCCGTGGATGAAGGCCGGGGTGCCTTCCAGCGTCTGCACCAGGTTGGGAGAGATTGCCTCTTTCAGCAATGCCGCCATCGCGCCGTGCGCCTTCACGTCGCTGGCGCGGATCGGCTTGCGGTCGCGGGTGTAGGCGACGACGATGTTGCCGAGCCGCTTCTTGAGATCGTCGAGATCGTTGGCGAGGCAGAAGATCGCCATCACCTCGGAGGCCACGGTGATGTCGAAGCCGGCCTCGCGCGGATACCCGTTGGCGACGCCGCCGAGCGAGCAGACGATCTCGCGCAGCGCGCGGTCGTTCATGTCCAGCACCCGGCGCCAGGCCACGCGCCGCGAGTCGATGCCGAGCGGGTTGCCCCAGTAGATGTGATTGTCGATCAGCGCCGAGAGCAGATTGTGCGCCGAGGTGACGGCGTGGAAATCACCGGTAAAATGGAGGTTGATGTCCTCCATCGGTACGACCTGGGCATAGCCGCCGCCGGCGGCGCCGCCCTTCATGCCGAACGAGGGGCCGAGCGAGGGCTCGCGCAGGCACAGCATCGCCTTCTTGCCGATGTGATTGAGCGCGTCGGTGAGGCCGACCGTGGTGGTGGTCTTGCCCTCTCCCGCCGGCGTCGGCGAGATCGCCGAGACCAAGATCAGCTTGCCGTTCTTCCTGTCCTTGAGCGACTTGATGTAATCGATCGATATCTTGGCCTTGTAGTGCCCGTAGGGCTCGAGATTTTCTGCCGCGATGCCGAGCCGTTCGCGCGCGATGTCGAGGATCGCGCGCTTCTTGGCGGCCTGGGAGATTTCGATGTCGGACTTGGGAGACTGGTGCTGCGAGGCGGGCATGGATGATCCTGAATTTAGCGGGAATCGGATAGCGACGCGATGAAATAAAAGACGGCAGCAAGGGTGCCGAGCGCGGTGCGGACGGCGTGCAGGCGTCCCCACTTATCGATCAGGGCGCGGCTGCGCGAGTCGGCGTCGGCGATGGCGGTCCCGAGCAGCGCGTCGTTTGTGGGCTTGATCACGAACAACGTGAACGGCCACGGCAGGATCAGGCTTACGGCGCCGACGAGCCAGAGCCACACGCCGCTCTGCCACCATGCGGCGAGGCCGAGAATCGTGCCGATGAGCGAGAGCGAGGCCTGCATCGCGGCGCCATGCTTGTAGGACGGCTTCCACTGCGTGAGCATGGCGCGGTCGTCGAGCTGAAGCCGCGCCGGGTGCTCGCACAGGCTGACATAGATTGCCACCCCGGCGAACGCCGCAGCGACGAGCAGCGCCAACTGCCCCATCAGCATGTCGCGATCCCGGTGCTGACGCCGAGTATCATGTCAGCCTCGTGCCGACGGCGAGCTTGGCGGTAGTGGCGAACTCGCCGGCGGTGACCTTCGGGCCGTCGGCAGGCTTGACGCGCAGCACCTTGATGCGGCCGTCGGCACAGACCACGGTGAAGCCGTCGGTCGAGACTTCGACGATCTCGCCCATCTTGCCGGCGATGCCCTTCGGATCGCGCGCCGGCAGCGGCTTCGCTTCGAAGATCTGCAGCGCGTGACCGTCGAGGTTGCTCCACGCGCCAGGCGCCGGATTGCAGCCGCGGATGAGATTGTGGATCTGGCGCCAAGGCCGGCCCCAGTCGATATGCGCGTTGTCGGCGGAGCAACGGCCTTCGTAGGTGGCCTGCGCTTCATCCTGCTTGATGCGCGGCGCGGTGCCAGCCTTCACCAGATCGACCGCCTCAACCATGGCCTCGACGCCCATCGGGAACAGCCGGTCGAAATAAATCGTGCCGAGCGAATCGTTGGGTCCGATCGGGGTCTTCTTGGTCAGCAGCACATCGCCGGTATCGAGCCCGTTGTCGGGCCAGAAGATCGACAGCCCGGTCTCGGTGTCGCCCTGGATGATCGGCCAGTTGATGGCGCTCGGGCCGCGGTATTTCGGCAGCAGCGAGGGGTGGTACTGGATCGAGCCGTAAGTCGGGATGTTGAGGAATTCCTCCGGCACGAACAGGGTGACGAAGGCCATCACCTGCAGGTCGGGCTCGAGCGCGCGGAATTCGTCCCACACCTCGGGCTTGCGATAGGACGCCGGCTGATGCACCGGAAGCCCGGCCGCCAGCGCCGCCTCTTTCAGCGGGTCGGCCTTCGCGCCTTCCTTCTCGGGCGCGACATACACGGCGACGACATTCTCGCCGCGCTTGATCAGCGCCTCCAGCACGGCCTTGCCGAACGCCTGCTGGCCGTGAACAACGATACGCATTCTGTTTCCTCCGAATCCTCACTCCGCCCACGCCCGCGCAAGCGGGCATCCCCTGTGCCGCCGTTTTCATGGCACCGGTCCCCGCTTTCGCGGGGACGAGCGGTCTCGACGACTACGCCGCCTCGGCGGCTTGTTTCTTCTCCGGCGGCGTGATCGCGCCGGAGCCCTTGATCTCCTCGAACTCCTTGGCGGAATAGCCGAGCACCTTGGTCAGGATCTCCGCGGTGTGCTCGCCCAGGAGCGGTGAGCGCTTCACCTCGGTGATCGAGTCCGACATCTTCACCGGGTTGCCGACGGTGAGATATTTTCCGCGCGTGGGGTGATCCACTTCCACCACCGTGCCGGTGTCGCGCAACGACTTCTCCTCCGCGATCTCCTTCATCGACAGGATCGGCCCGACCGGGATGTCGTGCTCATTGCAGAGGTCCATGACCGCGAACTTGCTCTTGGTCATGGTCCACTCTTCGATGGTCGCGAAGATATGCTTGAGCCGCGGCAGCCGCGCCGGCGGCGTGGCGTAATCGGCGTCGGTCTTCCATTCCGGCTTGCCGATCAGGTCGCAGATCGCGCCCCACACCGGGGCCTGGGTGATGAAGTAGATGTAGGCGTCGGGATCGGTCTCCCAGCCCTTGCACTTGAGGATCCAGCCGGGCTGGCCACCGCCGGAATCGTTGCCGGCGCGCGGCACCGCCTGGCCGAAGGGAACGCCCTCGCCGTATTGGCTGTACTCCGTGAGCGGGCCGTGCGCGAGGCGCTGCTGGTCGCGCAGCTTCACCCGCGCGAGGTTGAGCACGCCGTCCTGCATCGCGCACAGCACCTTCTGGCCGCGGCCGGTGCGCGTGCGCTGATACAGCGCGCTGACGATGCCGAAGGCGAGATGCAGGCCGGTGCCGCTGTCGCCGATCTGGGCGCCGGTCACCAGCGGTGGGCCCTCGCGGAAGCCGGTGGTCGAGGCCGCGCCGCCGGCGCACTGCGCGACGTTTTCGTAGACCTTGCAGTCCTCGTAGGGACCAGGGCCGAAACCCTTCACCGAGGCCACGATCATGCGCGGGTTGGTCTTGTGGATGTACTCCCAGGTCAAGCCCATGCGATCGAGCGCGCCAGGTGCGAAATTCTCCACCAACACGTCGCAGTGCTTGATCAGCCGCTCCAGGATTTCCTTGCCCTTTGGATTCTTGGAGTCGATCGTGATCGAACGCTTGTTGCCATTGAGCATCGTGAAATAGAGGCTATCGGCGCCCTTTACGTCCCGTAACTGGCCGCGCGTGATGTCGCCGACGCCGGGACGTTCGACCTTGATGCAGTCGGCGCCCATGTAGGCGAGGAGCTGCGTGCAGGTCGGGCCGGACTGCACGTGGGTGAAGTCGAGGATCTTCACGCCGTCGAGCGCCTTACCGGCTTGGCCCCAGGGTTTGGCGGAAGGGCGCGGCAGGCCGTTCGTCGCCTTGACGCCATTGCCGGACTTTGGCGATGGCTTTGCGGCCTTGGCGATGGTGCGCACCGTCGAGGCGACCGCTGCAGCGGCTTTCTTCAGCGCGCTCTTTTTCGGCTTGGCGCGCTCGACGACTTTGGTCTTGGCGCGGAGCGCCACTTTCTTGGCGGGCTTGGTCTTGGCCTTCGCCTTCCTGGATCTGTTCGTCGCCATCTTTGTTCCTCTCGCGGAGTCTCTATCGGTTGTCACGCCCGCGATCGCAGGCTTTCAGGGGTCTATTTCTTGCGAACCACGCTCTGCGGGTTGAGGTTGCCGATGCGGCCGCTCTCGGTGCCGGCCGCCGGGTCGATCACCGCGTTGATGAGGGTCGGCTTACCGGAGTCCATGGCCTGGTTCACGGCGCGGCTCAGCTCGTCGGGCGTTGTCACATGGACGCCAACGCCGCCGAACGCTTCCGCAATCTTGTCGTAGCGCGCGTCTTTGACGAAGACGGTCGTCGCAGCGTCCGAACCGCCAGTGGGATTGACGTCGGTTCCGCGATAGATGCCGTTGTTGTTGAAGACGACGATGCAGACCGGCAGCTTGTACCGGCAAATCGTTTCCACTTCCATGCCGGAGAAACCAAAGGCGCTGTCGCCCTCGACCGCGAGCACGGGTTTACCGGTCTCTATCGCCGCCGCGACGGCAAAGCCCATGCCGATGCCCATGACGCCCCAGGTGCCGACGTCGAGGCGCTTGCGCGGCTGATACATGTCGATGACGCCGCGCGCGAGATCGAGGGTGTTCGCGCCTTCGTTCACGAGGATGGCGTCCGGCCGCTGTTTGATGACGGTGCGCAGTGCGCCGAGCGCGCCGTGGTAGTCCATCGGCGCCGAATTCTTCATCAGCCTCGGCGCCATCTTGGCGATGTTCTCTTCCTTTTTCGTATTGACGGTACCGACCCAGTCGGCCGGCGGGGCCGGCCACTTGCCGTCGATGCCCTCCAGAAGAGCCGACACGCACGAACCGATGTCGCCGACCAGCGGAGCGACGATCTCAACGTTGCTGTCCATCTCCTTCGGCTCGATGTCGATCTGGATGAACTTCTTCGAATGAGGCTCACCCCAGGTCTTGCCCTTGCCATGCGACAGCAGCCAGTTGAGACGGGCGCCGATCAGCATGACGACGTCGCTATCCTTCAGCACCGTCGAGCGTGCCGCGCCCGCGCACTGCGGATGCGTGTCGGGCAGTAGCCCTTTGGCCATGCTCATCGGCAGGAAAGGAATGCCGCTCTTCTCGACCAGCGCGCGGATCGCGTCATCGGCCTGCGCGTAGGCCGCGCCTTTGCCGAGGACGATCAGGGGGCGCTTGGCGCTCTTCAGGACATCGAGCGCACGCTTGACGGCAGTGGGTGCCGGAAGCTGGGCCGGTGCCGGGTCGATGACCTTGACGAGTGACTTGGCTCCAGCCTCTGCGTCCATCACCTGAGAGAAAAGTTTGGCCGGCAGATCAAGATAGACGCCGCCCGGACGGCCGGACACGGCCGCGCGGATCGCGCGCGCCAAACCGATGCCGATGTCCGCGGCATGCAACACGCGGAAGGCCGCCTTGCAGAGCGGCTTGGCAATTGCCAGTTGGTCCATCTCTTCGTAGTCGCCCTGCTGCAGGTCGACGATCTCGCGCTCGGACGAGCCGCTGATCAGGATCATCGGGAAGCAGTTGGTCGTGGCATTGGCCAGCGCTGTCAGGCCGTTGAGAAAGCCGGGAGCTGACACCGTGAGGCAGATGCCGGGCTTTTTCGTCAGGAAGCCGGCGATGGCGGCGGCATTGCCGGCGTTCTGCTCGTGCCGGAACGAGATGACGCGGATGCCTGCGGCCTGTGCCATACGGCCGAAGTCCGTGATCGGGATGCCGGGCACACCGTAGATTGTGTTGATGCCGTTGAGCTTGAGCGCATCGATGACGAGGTGAAAGCCATCCGTCAGCTCCCGCTCTGCCTGCGCTGCATTTGGCTCTTTGAGGGTGCCTTCCGCGCTCGTGGCTTCGGGCTTTTTTGCTTTCACTCCGGCGTCAGCCATGACGTTCTCCTTGAGCCTCCCGGTGTCTTTTCATGTCGTTGTCGCGCGCGTGATCGCGCGCATCGGACTTATCTCGTAACGAAAACCGCAATTTGCCTGCGTCACCGGGTCGCCGGCCGACAGGCGTTCCGCTTCGGCCGCGTCGGCGGCCTCAATCACGCCCATGCCGAACGGGCCTTTCGGGTCCATGACCGGCCCGAATACCAGTACGGTACCGTGATTGAGCAGGCCCATCCAATAGGCGGCGTGCTGCTGCATCAGCGTCTTTTCGTCCTCGCTCATATCGAACGCGAACGTCGGCCGTGGTGCGATGAGCTTGCAGAAAAAGTGCGCCATCTCGGTCAGTCCAGATAGTCGGCGTGGGTGGCGACGTGGGCGGCGAGACCGAGCGCATGATCTCGCACCAGCGCTTCCGCGCGCGCGGTGTCGCGCGCTTCGAGCGCTTCGATGATGTTCATGTGGTCGCGGATCGAGCGGTCGGCGCGGTCCTTCTCGCCGATCGTCTTGCGGCGGATCATGCGCATGTGGGTGAACAGGTTCTCGGCGAGGTCGATGAGGACCTTGTTGCGGCTCATGCGGATAATGGTCTGGTGGAACTCGATGTTGATCTCGGAATATTCATCGAGATGGGCGCGCTGCACGCCGTCTTCGAAGGTCGCGAACATGCCGCGCAGCGTGGCGATGTCGGCATCGCCGGCCTGCTCGGTGATCAGCCGCGCCGCCATGCCTTCGAGCGCCGCCCAGGCGGTGATCATCTCGATCACCTCGCGCCTGGTCTTGCGCACGACATAGACGCCGCGGCGTGGCACCGAGCGTACGAAACCCTCGCGCTCGAGCTGCGCCATCGCCTCGCGGACGGGGGTGCGGCTGATGCCGAAATCCTGCGCCAGGCGGCGCTCGTCGAGCCGGATGTCGGCGGCGCTGCGGTAGACGTCGAGAGAGACGATCACGTCCTTGAGCGCGGCATAAGCCTTGCGCTTGAAGCTCTCGCCGGTAATCGGTCCGACCGCCACGCGCGGCACCGACGCCTCGGCAACGGCGATCTCGCCTGCCGGTTGAATACGCTTCGAGGGACGGGATGCTGAAGTCATCTGGAATACAATATTCCAGTCCCATGCGGGTGACAATGGGCTCCCCGGGTGGGAACGAAATCCGGTAGGAGCGGATTGGTGAGGCGAGGCAGCGACCGCAAGGGGAAATGACCCGGGGCCGGCGCAGAGTCAAACCAGAATCTCGTCGCCGAAGCGGAATTCCGGCTCGGCAACCCGGTCGCGGAGCAGGGATCGCTTTGCCTTCGCGACGGTTGCCAAGCCTGCCGGCAGAAGCCCGCCGGCAAAGATTCTCCCCGCCGTTTGAACCTTTCGGACCGCTCGCGCAACCAATCGTTAACGATAGGGATCACAGGGGTGTGCGTCATGCTTACAATTCGGAAGCTTCAGACTGCTGTCGCCATGGCCGTCGTCATCGGCGCGACTTGCGTTTCCTCGACCGCTTCGGCGGATCCGTTCAATCTCTTCAAGTTTGCCTTTCAGCCGCCCGCGCCCACCCGCGCGGAGGCTCCGGCCACCAGCAGTTACGACTCGCCGTCGGCCGCGATGGCTTATGCGGCGCCCGGCCAGGACGGCAGCGCGCAGAACTCCGGCTCGGCCCGGTTCGAGCGACAGACCGTCGATTATCGCACCAACGAAGCGGCCGGCACGATCATCATCGATACGCCGAACACCTACCTCTATCTGGTGCTCGGCAACGGCAAGGCGCTGCGCTACGGCATCGGCGTCGGCCGCGAAGGTTTCACCTGGTCCGGCACGCAGACGATCACCAACAAGCGCGAGTGGCCGGATTGGACGCCGCCGGAAGAGATGATCCAGCGCCAGCCCTACCTGCCGCGTTTCATGGCCGGCGGCCCCGGCAACCCGCTCGGCGCGCGCGCCATGTATCTCGGCAGCAGCATCTACCGCATCCACGGCACCAACGATCCGTCTACGATCGGCCATCGGGTGTCATCGGGCTGCATCCGCCTCACCAACGAGAATGTCACCGACCTGTTCAATCGCGTCCGCATCGGCACCAAGGTGGTTGTGCTTCCGATGACCCGGAGCGCCGGCAGCACCCGCGGGGTGTACTGAGAGCTTTGTTGCGTCAGTCGCGTGAGCGCATCGGTCGAGTTGCGCAAAGCGTCAGTCCGGTTGCTTAGGACGCGTCAATCGACCCAGTCCCAAACGAAGTCGATGTCAGAAAGAGGTCGCGGCGCTCCCCGGGCGCCGCGATTTTTTATGGGGACATCGCGTCCTTGCCATCACGAGCGCGGTCCGGGTGCGCCCTCGCGCGCTGTCACGCCTCATGCGACCAATCGGATCTTGCGTGACGACTGAAAGTGGCTCTACTGGGCCTCATCGGTTATTTTCGGCGATCAGGCGTCATCGTCCATCGGTAGTCCGATCCGCCGGGGAGAGCAGCCCATGATCAAAATCATCACGCTCGCTTTGTCGATCCTGTCGGTCGGCGCGGCTCAAGCTCAGGAAAAATTCATCACGCTGAGCTCGACCACCTCCACCCAGGATTCCGGTCTGTTCGATCACATCCTTCCGATCTTCAAGAAGGCCAGCGGCTTGGCCGTTCACGTCGTTGCCGTCGGCACCGGGCAGGCGCTCGCCATCGGAATGCGCGGCGATGCCGACGCGCTGCTCGTGCATGACCGGCCGGGCGAGGACAAGTTCGTGGCCGAAGGCTACGGCATCGATCGCCGCGACGTGATGTACAACGACTTCGTCATTGTCGGGCCCAAGTCCGATCCCGCCGGCATCCGCGGCCTGAAGAATGCCCGCGAGGCATTGAAGAAGATTGCCGCGGCGCATGCTGTGTTCGCCAGCCGCGGCGACGACAGCGGCACCAACCGCATGGAACTGCGGCTCTGGAAAGCGGCCGGCATCGAAGCCAACACAAGCGTCACGTGGTATCGCGATCTCGGCCAAGGCATGGGGCCGACCCTCAACATCTCCGCGGGTCTCAATGCCTATACCCTGACGGATCGCGCCACCTGGGCCAACTTCAAGAACCGCCAGGAGCTTGAAGTCCTCACCGAAGGCGACCCGGAGCTGTTCAATCCCTATGGCAGCATCCTGGTAAATCCCGCCAAATGGCCGCATGTGAAGGCGGCCGAAGCCCGCACCTGGCACGAGTGGCTGACATCGAAGCCCGGCCTCGACGCCATCACGTCATACAAGATCGGCGGCGAGGAGCTGTTCTTTCCGCCGCGCCGTGACAGCACGCATTAGGCGGATCGTCGCCCGGACGAGCGAAGCGACATCCGCGCTACCGCTAGTCTAGCGACAGCTAACGCTGCGCCAAGCCCCTGCCGAGAAACAGGCCCGCGGCATTCACGCTCATCGACAGCGCGAGCAGGATGATCCCGAGCGCCAGCGCCAGGCTCAAGTCGCCGCGGCTGGTCTCAAGCGCGATCGTGGTGGTCATGGTCCGGGTGTAGCCGCGGATGTTGCCGCCGACGATGATGATGGCGCCGACTTCCGCGATGGCGCGCCCGAACGCGGCCAGGAACGCCGTCAGCAATCCTTCCCGCCCCATCCGCATCAACGGCCGCATCGCCCGCAGGCGCGAGGCGCCGCTGACCAAGAGACTGTCGCCGTAGGATCGCCAAATCCCGACCGCGACCCGATGGACCAGCGCGACCACGATCGGCGTCGCCAGCAAAGTCTGCGCGATCAGCATCGCGGCGGGGGTGAACAACAAGCCGAGCGACCCCAATGGCCCCGATCGCGACAACAGCAGATACACGATCAGCCCCACCACCACCGGCGGCAGGCCGAGCAGCGTGTTGGCGATCACGACCACCGCGCCCCGCCCCGGAAAACGATAGACCGCCAACGCCATCCCCAGCGGCGCGCCGATGAGAAAGGCGCACACGCTCGCCGACAGGCTGACTTCCAGGGACAGCAGAACGATTGAACGCAGCTCGACGTCGAGATCGCCGATCAAATGAAACGCAGTATGCAAGGCTGCGGTAAAATCATTCATTTCCGATCATTAGAGCATGATCTGGAAAAGAGAAACGGGCTGAGCGGCGGCATTCCGGCGGAGCGTGAGTGGTCGTAGCCCGGGTGAGCGCAACAATATCCGGGGTGGGGCGGGATTGCTCTCCGCCGGCGTGAACGGGGAACAGATGGTCCCGGATGTCGCTACGCTCATCCGGGCTACAGCCGATCATCCGCGCGGCCGCTTATACCAACGGCATCAGAGATTGATCCGTCGTTGCCGGGCTGCCCCGCCAATCCCGGCAGGGAACGCACGGCGGCGCCCCTTCAATCGAGATGGCCGGGACAAGCCCGGCCATGACGTAAGTCAGTCAGTGAACGCCGCCGGTATCACTTCGCGATGTAGAAATACCCCAGCCGGTCGTTCGCGGGCGAGCCGAACCACATGCGACCCTGCGGGTCCGCGTAGAACTCGCGCATGGTGTTTTCCGAGTGCGGGATCGGATATTCGGTCACGTTGCCGCTCGCCGGATCGAGCTTGCCGATCACGTCCATCCACTCCGACGAGTACCAGACCTTGCCGTCGTGATCGAGGTCGAGCGCGTAAGGCGTGGCGCGCGGGCCGGGCAGGGTGAATTCCTTGAACCGCTCGGCCTTCGGATCGAACTGCCCGATCTTGCCGCCCTGGAATTCGGCGAACCAGACCAAGCCATCCTGGCCGACCTGGATGCGGCGCGGGAAGCCGGTCGCCGTTGGCGGCTGATACTTCGTCACCTTGAGCGTCTTGGAGTCGACCTTGCCGATGCGGCCGTCGCGGCGCAGCTCCGCGAACCATACGTTGCTGTCCTTGTCCAACGCGATGCCGTAGGCGCTCGGCACTTCCTTGATATGGACGAACTGCTCGGTCTTCGGATCGAAACGAGTGAGCCCGCCGGTCGACCACACCATGCCGTCCGGCGCGATGCGGACCGTGTGCTTGCCCCAGTCGTCCTGGTACTCGGTGATCTGCTGGGTCACCGGATCCCATTTGCCGAGCTTGTTGGAGCCCTGTTCGGTCAGCCACACGGTGCCGTCCGGCCCTGCCATCGCGGAATGGATCGCCGCCGTGCCCACGTTCGGCACCGGGAATTCATCGATTTTTCCGGTGTCGGGATCGAGCCGCGCGATCTTGTTGGCGCGCCCGTAGTAAGCGGCCCAGAACTTGCCGTCCTTGTCGGGATGTGCGGCCCACGGCATGCGGTCGGGGCCGGGCGTCTCGTATTCGACGTAGACGATCTTGAGTGCCTCGTCGCTGAACTTGCGCACGGTGTCGGCATAGCCCGGCACCTCGGTCGGCGACTTCGGCAGGATCGAGTCTTCGCCGAACACCTTTGTGAGATATTGGACGATCTTCTCGCCCTTCTCGTCGGTGAACTCGTTCTGCGGCCGCATGATGAAGAAGCCCATGGCGTCCTTCATGTAGTTCACGCGGGCGCGCCAGCCGTCCTCGTTGCGGGTCACCGCGGCCATGCGGGACTCGAAGCCGTGGCAGGCGAAGCAGTGCTTGAACAGCAGGTCCTTGCCTTCGTCCGCCGGCAGCAGTTGCTGCCCCTGCACAAGCGAAATTTCACTCCAGCGCACGAGGCCCTTCTGGAGGGCGAAGTCCTGCGTGAGCTTCTGGTCATCGGTGAGCTTGACGCCGGTCTTGGGAGCGGCGCTGAAGCCCGGCGCGCGAATCTGCACGCGGTAGTCGCCGGCCTTGAGGTTGTCGATGTGATAGCGGCCCTGCGAGTCCGATAGCACGCTGACCGTCATCTTCATGCCGGCGTTGCGCGCCTGCACGAAAGCGGCGCGGAACGGCGCACCATCCGGTCCGGTCACGGTCCCGGAAATGGTGGCGGCATCTGCAAACGGCACGCCGAACACGACGAAGCCGAGAACTCCGAGCGAGGTCATTGACCGCATGGCGTTTCCTCACGTTCGTTCAGTTGATAGTCACGGATTGCATCGTCGATCGATGCGTCACGCAAGCGCCGGTGACGAAGCCGTCGGGACCGTCATCCGGGAAGCCGCGATTCGGAACCCAACTATCAGCGCGTGCCGACCTGGGGTCCCGGTTCTCGCTGCGCTCGGCCGGGATGACAATGTCCCGGCCGCCGCGTTCAGGCTGCACTTCAGCGCGCGTCCGCGTTGTGCTGGTGCTTCGAAACGTAGAAGTAGCCGATCTTGTTGTTCGGCGGCGAACCGTACCAGATCTTGCCGTCCTTATCGAGGAAGAAGTCGCGCATGCCGTTGTCGGTGTACGGCATCGGATATTCGAGCACCTTGCCCGAAGCCGGATCGAGCCGGCCGATCAGGTCGCGCGACTCCGACGAATACCAGAGCGCGCCGTCGGTTGCGATGCCGAGCGCATAGGGCGAGCTGTGCTGGTGCGGCAGCGGAAACTCCTTGAAGGTTTCCGTCTTCGGATCGAAGTGATCGATCTTGCTGTCGTTGAACACGCAGAACCAGACGGTGCCGTCCTTGTCGACCTGGATGCGGCGCGGCCGGTCACGCGACGGCGGCGTGTATTTGGTCACCTTGAGGGTCTGCGGATCGACCTTGCCGATGGTGCCGCGGCTGTTCATCTCGGTGAACCACACCGTGCCCTGTTGATCGAGCGCGATGCCGTAGGCGCTCGGCACTTCCTTGATATGCACGAACTCCTCGGTCTTCGGGTCGAACCGGGTAAGCCCACCGGTCGACCACACCATGCCGTCCGGCGCGACGCGGATCGTGTGCTTGCGCCAGTCGTCCTGATATTCGGTGATCTTCTGGGTCACCGGGTCCCAGCGGCCGAGCCGCTTGGTGCCGGCTTCGGCGAGCCAGACCGAGCCGTCCGGCGCCGGCACCGCTGAGTGGATGAGCGCCGGGATGCTGTGCGGAACCGGGAATTCCTTCATCTCGCCAGTCTTCGGATTGAACCGGTTGACGTGGTTGGCCATGCCGTATTCCGGAGTCCAGAACACGCCGTCCTTGTCCGGATTCGCGGTCCATGGGAACCGCACCGGGCCGGGCATGTCGTAATCGACGTAGACGATCTTGAGCGCCTCGTCGCTGAACTGAACGACGGTGTCCTTGTAGTACGGCAGGTCGGCCGGGGACGTCGGCAGCGGCGAGTGGGTGCCGAACACGTTACTGATATAGTCGATGACCTTGTTGGCCTGCGCGTCGTCGAAGCCGCGGCGGTCGGCGAGCGAAGAGCGCATGGCTTCCCGCATCATGTCGACGCGGATTTTCCAATCTTCCCGCTCGCGCCGGAAAGGCGCCAGCTTGGTCTGGAAGCCGTGGCAGCCCATGCAGTTCTCCAGCCACTCGCGCTTGCCCGGAGCGTCGGGCAGGAGCTGGATGCCCTGGTACTGCGAGATGTCGGTCCAGCCGACCGTCCCGGGCTGCAGGGCGAAGTCCTGCGACAGGTCCTGATCGGCGGTGAGCTTCACCCCGGTCTTGGGATCGGCGCTGTAGCCGAGCGCGCGGATCGAAAGCTGGTAATCGCCCGCCGGCAGGTTCTCGACGAAATAGCGTCCCTGATTGTCGGAGAGCACGCTCACCGTCATCTTCATCGCGGCGTTGCGAGCCTGAACGAAGGCGGCGCGGAACGGTTGCCCGTCGGGACCCTTCACGGTGCCGGCGATGGTGGCCGCATCGGCGGTCGTTGAGAGGAGAAGAAGACCCAGCACTCCCAGCGGAGTCAGTCGCATGATGTTTCCTCGCGTTGTCGTTGCTTTTAAAGCAGCCGCGCTGCAGCTTGCGAATCGGGCGCCGGACATCGCTGCGCGGAGCCTGGTTCGAAGTCGCGCTGGCGCGCAGACTAGCAGCTTAGAGCGGTTCCACCAATGGCCGAATTGGCAATCGGAGTATGCGTTGACAGCCTTTGAACGGTGCCTAGTGTGATTGCATCGATGCCATCACGGCGGGGTCTGGAGGAATGCTGATGATCAAAATGAAGAAGAACACTCGCTTTTTGGGAGCGGCAGCCGCTGTCCTCCTGCTCGCCGCCGGCGCCGCGCGGGCGCAGGTGCCTCCTTCGCCGAAAGACGACGCCGCCCGGGTCGAGCAGTTCAAAACGTCGGTGCTCGCGGGAGTCGAGAGCCGCAAGAAGCTCTCGCAGGTGATGAACGACACCGTGTTCTCATTCGGCGAGCTGGGCTACCAGGAATTCGAGACCGGCAAATACCTGACCGGCGTGCTCGAGCAGAATGGTTTCACGATCCAGCGCAACGTCGCCGGCATGCCGACGGGGTGGGTGGCGCGCTGGGGCTCAGGCAAGCCGGTGATCGCGATGGGCAGCGACATCGACGACATCCCGCAGGCCTCGCAGTTGCCCGGCGTCGCCTACAAGCAGCCGATCGTCGAAGGCGCGCCCGGTCATGGCGAAGGCCACAACTCCGGCCAGGCGGTGGTCATCGTCGCCGCGCTTGCGGTCAAGGAGCAGATGGAGCGCGAACATCGTCCCGGCACCATCGTGATCTTCCCGGGAGTGGCCGAGGAACTGCTCGGCGGCAAGGCGTATTTCGTGCGCGCCGGCGTGTTCAAGGACGTCGACGCCGTGCTCTACACCCACGTCGCCGACGCGTTCTCGACCGTTTGGGGCAAGCCGAGCGGCACTGGCCTCGTCTCGGTGCAATACACTTTCCACGGCGAGTCGGCGCACGCCGCCGCGCGGCCCTGGCGCGGGCGCAACGCGCTGCGCGCGGTCGAGCTGATGAACATCGGCTGGGACCTCAACCGCGAGCAGCTCCGTCCCGAGCAGCGCTCGCACTACGTGATCACCAATGGCGGCGATCAGCCCAACGTGATCGTGCCGCAGGCGACGGTCTGGTATTACTTCCGGGAGACCGACTTCGAGAACATCAAGAAGAACTACGAGACCGGCAACAAGATCGCGGAAGCGGCCGCGACCATGACCAACACCACGGTAACGCGCCGGCTGGTCGGCACCGGCTCGCCGCGCCACTTCAACAAGACAATCGCGCAGGCGTACCAGGCCAACATGGAGCGCATCGGCGTGCCGCAATGGACCGACGAAGAGCAGACCTTCGCCAGGGCGGTGCAGCGCCTCATCCATGCCCCCGAGGACGGGCTCAAGACTAAGGTGCAACCGCTCCGTGATCCGGTCCCGCACCCGGAGAGCGGCGGCACCGACGACATTGGCAACGTCTCGTGGGTCGTGCCCACCGCGCCGATGTTCTACCCCGCGAACATCCCGAACTTGCCCGGCCACAACTGGGCGAACGCGATCTCGATGGCGACGCCCATTGCGCATAAAGGCGTGATGGCCGGCTCCAAGGTGATGGCGCTGACGTTGTCGGACTTTATGCTCCGCCCGGATCTCGTGCAGTCGGCGAAGAGCTACTTCACCGACGTGCAGATGAAGACCGACAAGCCGCAGGAATTCCTCACCGACGCCGACCAGCCGGCGATCGAGCTCAACCGCGAGACCATGGCGCGCTTCCGTCCGGAGATGAAGAAGTTCTATTACGACGCGTCGAAATACGACACCTACCTCGACCAGCTCGGCGTCAAGTTCCCGCAGTATACGAAGCCGTAAGGTACTCGCTCGTGGGGTACTCGCTCGTGAGGTACTCGCTCGTGGGGTACTCGCTCGTGAGGTACTCGCTCGTGTCCTGGGCTTGACCCGGGACCCGGGCCCAGCGCAAGACGCGCGAAGCCCATTATGCGACTGCCTGCGTGAGACAGCCGGCGGCCGTCGCTTCTCTCCTGGGTCCCGGCGCGGCGCTCGCGCTGTGCTCTCGCTGGCGGGGACCTGCGGGGCGCTTCTACAGGCCGTCCGCGTGACATCGCGTTGACACCGCGGCGCAGCGGCATACATTAGGCCCGTTCCGAGGGGAGCTCCGGAAGGGAGCTGAGAGACCCGCCCTGCCAGTTCGTAAGGCGTCGCGGGGACCCTTTGAACCTGATCCGGGTCATGCCGGCGAAGGGACAGGACATTCTATGGGAACGTCGATTTTTCTGGCGAGGCTGATCGGGCCGGTCGGGGTGATCATCGGACTCGGGCTGCTCGTGAACCGGCGTGGGGTCCGCGCCATGGCGCAGGAGATTCTCCGCAGCCGTCCGCTCGTCTTCCTGTTTGGCCTCCTCGATCTGGTTATGGGGCTGGCGATCGTGCTAACGCACAACGTCTGGGTCGCCAGTTGGCCCGTCATCATCACGTTGATCGGCTGGATCGGCATCGTGCGTGGAACGGTTCGCATTCTCGCGCCGGATCAGGTCACCGCCTTCGGATCGAAAATGATCGAGCATGAGGGATTGCTGACCGGCAGCGCCGCGGTCGCGATCGTCCTCGGACTCATCCTGAGTTACTTTGGTTACTTGGCCTAATCGCCCAACTTGAACGGGAGCAGACAATGAACAAGCCTCTGTCCGACTCAGATCTCGCCACGCCCAAGGTCACCACCGGACCGATCGCCGGCTCGCGCAAGATCCATGTGACACCGGAGGCCGCCCCCGATTTGCGCGTGCCGCTGCGCGAGATCGCGCTCGACCCCTCCTCCGGCGAGCCGCCGCTGCCGGTGTACGATCCCTCCGGCCCCTATACCGACGACAACATGGCGATCGACGTCGAGGCCGGCCTCAAGCGCCCGCGCGTTGAATGGGTCAAGGAGCGCGGCGGCATCGAGGAATACGACGGCCGCCCGATCCAGCCCGTGGACAACGGCAACGTCTCGGGAAAGCACCTGGCGCGCAATTTCCCCAACACGCCGCGCCCGATGCGCGCGCTGGAGGGCAAGCCCGTCACCCAGTACGAATGGGCGCGCGCCGGCGTGATCACCAAGGAAATGATCTACGTGGCCGAGCGCGAGAATCTCGGCCGCAAGACCATGCTCGACTGCGCCCAGGCCGCCCGTGACGACGGCGAAAGCTTCGGCGCCGAGGTGCCGCTGTTCATCACGCCGGAATTCGTGCGCAGCGAAATCGCGCGCGGCCGCGCCATCATCCCCTCGAACATCAACCACGCCGAGCTCGAGCCGATGATCATCGGCAGGAACTTCCTCACCAAGATCAACGCCAATATCGGCAACTCGGCGGTCACCTCCTCGGTCGAGGAGGAAGTGGAGAAGATGGTGTGGGCGATCCGCTGGGGCGCCGACACGGTGATGGACCTGTCCACCGGCCGTAACATCCACAACACCCGCGAATGGATCCTGCGCAACTCGCCGGTGCCGATCGGCACCGTGCCGATCTACCAGGCGCTGGAGAAGGTGAACGGCGATCCCGTAAAACTCGACTGGGAGTGCTACAAGGACACGCTGATCGAGCAATGCGAGCAGGGCGTCGATTACTTCACCATCCACGCCGGCGTGCGGCTCGGCTACGTCCACCTCACCGCCAACCGCGTCACCGGTATCGTCTCGCGCGGCGGCTCGATCATGGCGAAGTGGTGCCTCGCGCATCACAAGGAGAGCTTCCTCTACGAGCGGTTCGACGAGATCTGCGACCTCATGCGCAGGTATGACGTGTCGTTCTCGCTCGGCGATGGGTTGCGCCCCGGCTCGATCCGCGACGCCAACGACCGCGCCCAGTTCGCCGAGCTCGAAACCTTGGGCGAACTGACGAAGGTGGCGTGGGCCAAGGGCTGCCAGGTGATGATCGAGGGCCCCGGCCACGTGCCGATGCACAAGATCAAGATCAACATGGACAAGCAACTGAAAGAGTGCGGCGAGGCGCCGTTCTACACGCTCGGGCCGCTCACCACCGACATCGCGCCGGGCTACGACCACATCACGTCGGGCATCGGCGCCGCCATGATCGGCTGGTTCGGCTGCGCCATGCTCTGCTACGTGACGCCGAAGGAGCACCTCGGCCTGCCCGACCGCGACGACGTCAAGGAAGGCGTGATCACCTACAAGATCGCCGCCCACGCCGCCGACCTCGCCAAAGGCCACCCCGCCGCGCAACTGCGCGACGACGCGCTCTCCCGCGCCCGCTTCGACTTCCGCTGGAACGATCAGTTCAACCTCGGGCTCGACCCCGACACTGCGCGCGAATACCATGACGAGACCCTGCCGAAGGAAGCCCACAAGGTCGCCCACTTCTGCTCCATGTGCGGCCCGAAATTCTGCTCGATGAAGATCACGCAGGACGTGCGCGACTACGCCGCGACGCTGAACGACCAGCAGCAGGGCATGGCCGACATGTCGAAGAAATTCCGCGAGATGGGGAGCGAGGTTTATGTCGCGGCGGAGGCGGTGAAGGAGAGCAACAAGGCGCTGTGAGGCGCAGCTTTGTGGGGCGGGTTAGTCGAAGGCGTAACCCGCCGCCTTTGCTCGCCGAAAGGAAAAGTGGCGGATTGCGCTTCGCCAATCCGCCCGGGCGCTTTATCGCGATTTCTGCGCCTTCGGCACACCGCCGGTTTTAATCAAAAGCGTTTCAGGTTCCGCCACCGGCCATCGCAGATACTTCTCGCGGGCCATTTCCTCGATGGCTGATCGGTTTTGGAGCAAGCAGCCCGGATCGGCGGTAGCCCGGATGAGCGAAGCGATATCCGGGGCTGAGCCTGTTTTGAAGCCAACCCGGATGTCGCTTCTCTCATGCGGGCTACGATCCTCGCTTACGCCTTCGGCGGCAGGATTGCGATCACCTCCACCTCGAGCTGATAAGCCGGATTGGCGAGCCGCGAAATCTGCAGCAGGGTGTGACCCGGCAGCGCCGCCTTGTTCGGGAAATAGGCGCCGCGCACGTCCCGATAGATGGCGGCATTGGCGTCGAGATTGGTATGGTAGGCCGTCATCTTGACAACGTGCTCGAAGCCGGCGCCGACCGAAGCCAGCGCGATCTTGATGTTCTCAAAAGCCTGCACCGCCTGCCCGTGAAAATCCGCGGGGATTTTGCCGTTCGCATCGGCGCCGGTCTGGCCGGCGAAATAGACGACGCGGTGCGGCCCCGTCACCTCGACGACATGGCTGTAGCCAGGCGGCCTCGACATGCCGGGCGGGTTCATGAAGCGCAGATTGGATGGCGTCTGCGCTTCCGCGCCCGTTACGGCGCCGGCGGCGGCCGCCATCGTGACGGCGGCGGCAACGAATTCGCGCCGCGAAGCGGTGGGTTCAGGCGGAGCAGGCGATGCCGGGTTGGTCTCGGTAGTCATGATCAACTCCTCGGGCTTGATGGTTGACGCGAGCGATCATCATCTTATCGCCCGCGGGCCGATGGCGAGTAGGCCAGTAGCCGGATGAGCGAAGCGATATCCGGGGCTGAGCCGTTTCGAAGTCTGAGCCTGTTTTGAAGCCAACCCGCATATCGCTGCGCTCATGCGGGCTACGGTCGTTGGCGCGGTTCACCGTAATTACTTCCTAACTCCCTTCGTTCCTAACTCCCTCACATCCCCGCCCAATCCTCCGGCAATAACCCCTGCCTGACATGGCAAGTAGCCCGGATCGGCTGTAGCCCGGATGAGCGAAGCGATATCCGGGGCTGAGCCTGTTTTGAAGCCTGAACCTGTTTTGAAGCCTACCCGCATATCGCTGCGCTCATGCGGGCTACGGTCGTTGGCACGGTTCGCCGCAATTCGTTCCTAACTCCCTCACGTCGCCCGCCCGATCCTCCGGCAATAGCCCCCGCCTGACATCGCGCTCAACCCATCCTGCGGCCTACTCAATCGCCGCCACGGTTCATCTTGACAAACTCGTTCATAGGACTATATTCTCCATACCTCGTCCCGACCGAGGGCGCGCTTCGAAGGCGTTCAAAGGGCGGGGACGGCCGGAGCGGCGCGCTGGAGATGCGGCGCGTTCACTTCGGGATCGGCGCGGGGACACCCGCGACGGTTGGCGCGGTGGCCGTGCGGCGGGTTCGCAAGCCCCGCACGGCGGCCCAAGCCGTGCGGTCCCGGCGCGCCACAGCGCGTCACGGGATTGGCGCACCGCGACGTTCGCTCCGCCATGCGCGGGCGCTGCGGTCAACTCCTTCAGCGGTGGATAGATGCCGGTCGGCCGCGAGGCACGAACGACGGCATCCGAAACGTCAGCCACCGGGGGTCGCGCGGAGCAAGCCTACAAACACCGCGCGCGGAACGCCGGGGAACCGGCACTTTCCGTGATGAAGACTGCCTGTGCACTCAAACTAATCTTCGTGCACAGGGTCACGGGGTGCTCGGCGCCCCGGCGTTCCGCGCGCCCTCGGACTTTTAGTTCGACGGCGAGGCTAACTGGACGACGGCGTACCCCGCGCCGACCAAACAATAGGGGCGGCGCAGCGTTGGCTTTTCGCTCAGGCAGTAGCCGGATTGACCGCAGCGAAATCCGGGGGCCTTGCTCTCGCACCCCCCAAATCCTCCGAATTGATAACCGGCACCTGTAGCTGGTAGGTCAAAGCCTTCGGCTGACCCCGAAAAGTGTGTTGGTTTTGCAACACGCCAGCGGAAACCGGCGGTCGTCCGGTTGACCCAGCCTCGTGGTTAAGGAACTCTTGATCCGGGAGCAGGTCTGCATGCTTGCGGGTAGTGGGAAAGCACCGGGGGCCGTGGGTATTCCACGGCGTTTGACGGGAGCCTGCGTATCACTCGTATTGGCGGGTGGCGCGCTGATGTGCGCTTATCTGCTGGCGATGCTGTCGGAACGCAAATCAGTTGAAACGAACACGGCCGCTCCGGCGGCGGAGACCGTTCTCCGGGCGGAATTTGTTTCATCGCTGGCTGCTGTCCAAACCATCGAAGTCGTTCGACAGACCAAGACCGCTGCCCTCACCCGAGCCGCGCCACCGACCCAAGCTGATCCAATCATCGAAGCCGACGCCGTCACCGAAACCGACTCTGTCACCGAAGCGGACCCCGACATCGACGCCGTTCCGCTGCCGAGGGTGCGACCTGATCGCGTTGCAGCCGGATCGGCTCGTGATCGCTCGCATGCGGCGAGCGCGGAAACCGGCCTTGCGAGCTACTATCAACCGGAGACCCTCGCCTGCGGCGGGCCTGTGGCTCCGCAGGCGCTGACGGCGGCGCACAGATCGCTGCCCTGTGGCACCGTCGTGAAGGTGACGAATACCAAGAACGGCCGCTATGCCATGGTTCAGATCAACGATCGCGGTCCATTCATTCGGGGCCGCGTTATCGATGTGAGCCGGACCGCTGCCCATGACCTCGACATGATCGGTTCCGGCGTGGTCCCGGTGCGCGTGGAGGTCATGCCCTAGCCGACCGGCGCAGATGGCGCATGCTCAACGTCAGACGCAATCCAACACGCTTCGCAAAAAAATGACCGACGACGAACGCGCGATCCGCGGTCTGGTTGCCACCTGGATGGCCGCAAGCCGGGCCGGCGACCTGCAGACCGTGCTCGGCCTCATGGCGGACGATGTGGTGTTCATGGTTCCCGGCGCCGAACCGTTCGGCAAGGAGGCGTTCGCCGCTGCCACGCAGGGCTCGCAGGACGTGAAGGTCGAAGGCACGAGCGACATTCGCGAGATCAAGGTGCTCGGCGACTGGGCGTATCTGCGCAATTATCTGACGGTAACCGTCACGCCTCCGGGCGGCACTCCGATCCGGCGCGCCGGTTACACGCTCACCATCCTGCGCAAGGAAGCGGATGGGCGCTGGCTGCTCGCGCGCGATGCCAACCTGATGACGCGGCAAGAGCGCGAGTAACGTCATTTCGCTGCGCACTAGGCGGGCGGGCTGCTTCCGACATCTCGCTTTCACCGCGACGGCCCGCTTATCAGCCGCACGACCACCGCAATGATCACGACCGATATCCTCCCTCTTGCGCGCGTGGTGTGAAAGCAGCAAACTAAACCAGGCAGGGGGAAGTGGCGTCATGCGTAGTTTGCTGGCGGTCCTGTTGGCGTCGTCGCTGGGCGGATGCATCACGAACGGCAATTCTGATCCCGCTGCCGGCAACTGGACCATTGAGCGCAAGGTGGATCGCATCACCGGCGCGCCGGCGCCGAAGGTTTATCTGGCGACCCGGGCCGCGAACAGCCGCAGCGGCAAAACCGATAATGCCATCGTTCAATTGATGTGTTTCAACGCGCAGCCGATCGTGCGCTTCGCATTCGATTTCAAGGTTGGCGCGAGCAGCACTGCGACCGTGGAATATCGCTTCGACCAGAAGCCGGGTCACAAGGCCGATGCGAAATTTCTCGCGGACTTCAAGACCCTGGTGATCGAGGACCGGGCCGCTGTCGCGCAATTCGCCGGCGAGCTTGCGACCTCCACCGTCCTGTTCGTGCGCGTTACTTCGCTCGCGCTTGGACGCACCGAAGCGGAATTCCGCGTCCCCGGCGCGGCGGCCGCGATCGAAGCAGGCTATGCCGAATGTCCGCTTCGATCAGTCAGTTGAGCAGGTAGCCCGGATCGAGCGAAGTGACCTCCGGCGTCAGCACGGCGCAACGCCTGCCGCGGATCTCGCTGCCGCTCAATCCGGGCACAGCCGTGTTGCGGCTGGTCCTACTTCCCCGCCGCCGTGCGCAGCGCCGCGTTGATGCGCTCTTGCCAGCCCGGTCCGGCGTCCTGGAAGTAATCGAGCACGTCACGGTCGATGCGCAGGGAGACGAGTTCCTTGCTGTGGGGGAGCGATGGCGGCTTCGGCGGAGCTTCTACGGGTTTCGTCGTCGCCACCTTGAATGCTGCTTCGGCGGCATGCCGCGGGTCGGTTGATCGTCGTGTCATCCTGTCACCGATATAAGTCGCGTTGTGATCGGCGTCCGGCTGCGGCCGGTCCTATCCGAGGCCGGACAAGAAGGGCTCCAGTCACTGCCGCCCGGGTCGAGGCCACCATCGATCGCCTCAAGCGCGAGCATGGCATTTCAACACGCAGCAGCCCGGCGGAGCAAAGCGACACCCGGATCAATGCGATGCACCGGATCAATGCGATGCAACATGCCCGGATTTTGGCCGGCGCTCAATCCAGGTCGCAGCTCAGCTTCAGTTGCGTCCGTCTTCGCGTTCGCCCTTGAGCCATTCCGCCAGCGAGGGGCCCTTCGGTTTGGCTGTCTTGGCCTTCTTCTTGGCGGGTGGCGCCGCCTTTGGTGGCGGGGCGTTTTTCAGATCCTCGGCTTCCTTGGCGAGCCGAAGCGCCTTCAGCCGCGCGGTCTTGGCGGCAACCGCCACGGCCTCGGCCTCGTATTCGGACAGCGCCTTCTTGCCGTCCTCGGCTCTCTGCATCTTGTTGAATTGAGCTGTCGCATCGTCTTTTTTCGAACGTTCGGCCAATGGGGTCTCCTTGTTGGCGGGTGTCAGCGGACGACCGCTTCGAGGGGTGGAGCGGTATCCGGGGGCGGCATTTGGGCCTGGATTGGTTACTTATATCAGATTCTCGCGTTTTGGTTTCCCTGCGGATGGCTTGCTCGGCTTTCCACCTCGCTGAAGCCGACCGACCCGGAGACACGGCCCCCCGGCAAGGGACGGATGTGGCGCACATAGCCCAAATTCGCCGCCTTTCCGCTTCGACGGGCGGCGCCGGCGGCCCATTCTGTTGTATGATCGGCGCACGCGCCGCCCTCCATCGTACAGGTGAACCGATGTCTCATGTGACCTACCAGATCGTCCGGCACGACGACGGCTGGGCTTACACGGTCAACGGCGTGTTCTCGGAGGCGTTTCCTACTCACGCCGCCGCGCTTGCCGCCGCGCGCCGGGCCGCCACCGAGCAGCGCGTGCCCGGCCAGACCGAGGCGATCGAATACGAGGACGAGAACGGCCGCTGGCACACCGAAACTGCCCGCGGCAGCGACCGTCCGGACACCGACGTCAAGGACACTCCATGACGGTCGGGCCAAGCCAATCGGCTTGGCCAGGCCGACCTGGCGGCGATCGCACTCAGCCGGCCTCGCGCTTTCCAAACACGTCGAGCCGCAGCGGCAGCACCGCGCCGAACCAGGCCGCGTGCGCGGTGTGATCGGCACGCGCGTCGCCGGTCTCCGGATGCAGCAGGATGGTCAATCCATCCCGGTTGAGCATGAGCCACGGCACGAACGCCGCCAGCATCTCGCGCGCAAACGCGACTTGATACATCGATTGCGGATGCGGCCCGACGTTCTCGTCGTGCCAGCGGCCGAGAATCGCCTGCGGGAATTGTGCCGCCACCAGCTCACGCAGGCGCGCGGCCCGTTCCTTGCTCGAGGCGGGATCGTAGTAGACATGCGCGTGATAGTGCGTGATTGCCGCCGGATCGGGGCTCATCATTTCCTCGTCGCTAGCCTCAAGATGAGGTGACGGAGTCGTCAAACGGCTCCTGCCCATCATATGGCGCTGATCGGGCCCTGAACCAAGACCTGCATCGCGATCCGACGCCGGCTCGCGGTCGCGCCGATCACTGAAGCCAGGACCAGATCGCGTCAATCGGCATGATCATGATGATGCTTGCGAGCGCCGCAAGCAGCAGCAGGAACGTCCGGAATCGCGCCCAGAACACCGCATGCCGGAGCAGCCGCAGATCGCGTTCGAGCAGCCACTGCATCGCGAACGCGCGATCGACACCAGGGATGCTGGCGCCGCCGCTCAGCGCTTCACGCACCGTTCTGGTGCCGCGCTGCTCGAGCAACTGTCGCCACTGCTGCTCGCGGGTCTGATCGTCCATCGCTAGCGCTGCTTCTCGACCCGCGGAATTGAGGGGATCTCGCCCAGCCAATCCTGCTGCGAGCGGCACCAGATCTGCACTTTCGGGACCAGTTGTCGGCGCTGGCGGATGGTTCCGACCCGAATGTTGTAGACCTTCGGCCCGTCGCCCACGGCGGTCGCGTAGATCGGCGAGCCGCAATGCGCGCAAAAGCCCTGCGCGCGCTTGTTGCCGCTTTCGCCGGTCTTCACATAAACGGTCGGCTCGCCGGAGAGGATGCGAAACGCGCTGTCCGGGGCCGGGACCGAGGTGCGGAATGGCGAGCCCGACAGCGTCTGGCAGTCGGTGCAGTGGCAGATCGAGGTCCGTTCCGGGTCGACGTCCGCCTCGAAGGTGATGGCGCCGCAGTGGCATCCGCCGTCGATCTTCATCGCAAACCTCCGTGCGCGCTGTGCGGATCCCTGCCGGACAATATCACTCGGCCGCTTGCAGAAACGCCACCGGGCGGGTCTCGTCGTCCGTGAACACCGCGGCGGTCAGAGGCCCTCCAAAGACCGCGCCGGTGTCGAGGTTCAAGCGATTGGCGCGCAGGTCCGGTCTTCCCGTGCGCGACGGCGTGTGGCCGTGCACGATCAGCCGGCCGTAATCGCGTGCATCGGAGAGGAACGGCTCGCGGATCCAGAGCAGGTCGGGGTCGTCCTGGGCGTCGAGCGCTTTCTCCGGATTGACGCCGGCATGCACGAACAGGCGCCGGCCGTCGTCGTAGGAGAGCCGCAGCGAACGCAGCCAGTCGAGGTGCTTGTGCGGAAGCGCGCGGATCGTCGACGCCGCATAGCTGAGCAGCGTCGCGCCGCCGCCTTCGAGCAGCCATGTGCCGATACGCAGGCTGTCGTCGACCGCTTCGAGCGCCATCGCCTCGTGGTTTCCCATCAGCGCGATCACCGGCATCCGCGCTTGCAGCGCGATGAGGGTGTCGATGACGCCGCGGCTGTCCGGCCCGCGGTCGATGTAGTCGCCGAGGAAGATGAACGTCAGCGGGGCGCCGCCGGCATCCTGCTCGCAGCGTTCGACCAGATTCCTGAGCTTGCGCGACGAGCCGTGAATGTCGCCGACCGCATAAGTTCGCATCGCGCAGCTCAGACGGGCGTGCGTTCGAGCAGTTCGATGGACACGCCCTCGGGTCCGCGCAGGAAGCAGATGCGCACGCCCGGTCGCACCGTGGTCGGCTCCTTGGTGAAGGTGACGCCCTTGTTCTTCAGCTCGGCGGCGATCGCATCGATGCCGCTGACTTCAAGGCCGAAGTGATCAAGGCCCTGATACGGCGTGACGGGTGGCGGATTGACGCCATCGCCGGCCTCGACCGGCGCGAGGAAGACATTGGCGCCGCCGATCTTGAGATCGATGCGCGGCTTGCCGAGCTGCACGGTGCGGATTACCTCGGCGCCAAACATGTATTCGTACCATGCCGCCGTCGTTTCCGGATTCGGGCTGCGCAGATGGATGTGGTCCCAAGTGAACTTGCCCGTCTCGAACTTGCTCATGATGACTCCCCGTGTGGCGCCGCGCGTCCGGCGCTTTAACATCGCACACATTAATATAAATCAGCGCCGCAATATAAATCAGCATCGCAGTGCAGCGAAGCCGATCGTGGCGGCATTCGGGCGGGTTCATTCAGTCGCGGTTAAGGCGAAGCCTAGGAACATGGCGCAAGGGGACGACGTTGATCCAAGCACGACATTGCACATCCAGATCAATGAGGCGAAGTCATGCGAAAAACTCTGACAGCGATCGCCGCGGCTGCGGTTGTGGCGGCGTCGACGCTTGCGGCGCCAAGCGCAGCGGAAGCCCGCTGGGGCTGGGGCGGACCCGCGTTCTTCGGCGGCCTGGCGGCCGGCGCCATCATCGGCGGGGCTCTGACCGCGCCTTATTACTACGCCCCGCGGCCGTACTATCGCGCCTACGCGCCGTATCCCTATGACCGGTCCTGCTGGCGGCGCTGGTGGAACGGCTACCGCATGGTGCACGCCCGCGTGTGCTGACCGCGCGATGCAAATAGCAAGCTCGCTCACGGCTTTCCGGCGGCGGAGAAGCGGTCTCGACCGCGTTCGAAAATTCCGGTGATTCGTGCCCAAAACACGGGATTTTTGCAGTCGGCAACTGGGGCATTGATCATCTGTTAATCAAAATTCCGACAAATTGATCGGGCGTCATTCGCAGGTTCCATTTGCATTCCACACCACCCCCTTCGCGCTCGGCTTTCGCCGACCGCCCTTCGAGGAGACTGAGATGAAGAAGACCATCACGACCCTTGTTGCGGCCGCGACCATCGCCGGGACCTTGGCCATGGCTGCGACCGATGCTTCGGCCCAGTACCGCCACGGATGGGGATGGGGACCGGGCGCCGCGCTCGGCATTCTGGGCGGCGCGATCGTCGCCGGTGCGATCCTCGCGACCCGTCCGCCAGGCTATGTGGTCTACCGCGGCTATGATCGTCCGCTCTCTCGCGGCGGCTGCTACTGGGCCGGCCAGCCGGTCTACGACGCGCGCGGCCGGATCATCGGCTGGCAGGGCGAACCGGTACAGGTCTGCCCCTGAGTTTGTCGGCTTAGCGTGCCGCGCCCGGCCGAACGGGCGCGCAAAACCTGCGACCCGGCGAGCGCATCAGCGCCGCCGGGTTTTCTTTTGAACGTGCTGCAACACGCCGCAGCGGGAACTCGGGAAGTTCCGCCGACGTTAGCCATGCGATGGAAGGCGCAGGCCGTTGGAACATTGCCATGTCAAGCTTAGCGGTTCGGCTTGTTTCGGTTGTCGTGATGTCCGGTGCGTTGATCGTTGCCGCGGCTGCGCAAGGTAGGCATCAGGGAAGAGGTGGACCAGGCGGAGGCGGAGGCGGCCACGCCCCGGCTGCCGCCGCTCCGCGCGGACCTGCGCCGCAGATACGGGCGCCGCATGTCTCGATGCCGCGCGTCTCGGCGCCACGTTTCTCGGCACCACGCGTCTCGGCGCCGCACATCTCCGCGCCGCGGATCGCAACACCTCACATCGCGGCGCCGCGGATGATACCGCGTGTGGCTTCTCATCGAGGCAACCCCCACATCGCTGCGCCGAGGATCGCCACACCTCGAACGGCGTCGCCAACCGGGCGGACATTTGCGCATGGTCCCCGCAATGCGGCGAAGCCAGCGATCGCGGCTCGCCCGCTTCCTTCGTCGCGTACGGCCGGACGCAACGCGGAGCAGGGCGGGCGAGGACCTGGATTCGTGCGGCACGGCGGTGCGCCGGCCAGCGTCACGCAAGCGCCAGCCGTCTCGCGCAACCGTATCTCCGGCAATCCCCGCGGCGCAAACCCTCGCGTCGCGAATTCCTCCGGGTGCACGCGCGGCGTTCGCCAATGCACCCACGGTCAGGCGCTCGATGGCCCGCTGGAACGATCCCGCGGCGCGCCGCTTCGAGGTTCAGCACCGGCGGCAACATTTCTCCGGCTGGGCCGGGCGGGTGTTCTGGCCCTACGCCTACACCGACGTGCTCTATCCGGTGATCTGGGCGTCGACGCTGTACGATCCATTCTGGTCCTATGGCTACAGCGACATCTACGACAGCGTGTTCTGGCCATCGGCCGGCGTCAGCGGCACGGGCTCGTCGCGGCGGGCGCGGGTGGCCGCGCGCGGCGACGCGCAAACGGGTGCGCTGCCGGCGCAGCTCTGCGGCGAGGGTCCTGCTGCCGACCTGATCGATTTTCCGATCGATGCGATCGAGCAGGCAGTGCGGCCCGACAAGGCGCAACAGGCGGCTCTCGATGCGCTCGGCAATGCGATGATCGAGGGCAGCCAGACCATCAGGGCAGCCTGTCCCACGGAAGAGCCGCTGACGCCGCCCGGCCGGCTCGACGTGATGGAGAAGCGGATTGCGGCGATGGTGCAGGCCGTCAAGCTCGTGCGGCCCGCGCTGGAGAAGTTCTACAATTTGCTCAGCGACGAGCAGCGTGCGCGCTTCAACACGCTCGCTGGTCCGCGTAAGAGTGCGCAAGCGCGCGCCGGCGCATCAGCGTGCGATGCGTCGGGCATTCCGCAATGGCCGCAGGATCGGATCGAAGACGCGGTGCGACCCACGCCGGACCAGCGCGCCGGGTTGGACGCGCTGCAGCAGGCGGTCACTGAGGCGGCCGACAAGCTCAAGGCTTCCTGCACGAGCGAGCTTCCGCTGACGGTGCCCGGCCGGCTCGATGCGGTGACGAAGCGCCTCGATGCTTATCTGCAGGCCGTGCAAGCCGTGCACAGGGCGATGGACAGCTTCTATGGGTCGCTCACGGAGGAACAGAAAGCGCGCTTCAACACGGTCGGTCAGAAGGTGGCCGGCCGCCGATGATGTTAGTTCCGCGCTCTGCCTTGCATGTGTTCCAGCACTGCGGCGGTTGGCCAGCAGTCGACCTTGAGGCCGTTCCCCTTCTGATAGGCGCCGAGCGCCGAGCGCGTCAGCATGCCGGCCTTGCCGTCGATCTTGTCCTTGTAAAGCCCCATCTTGGTGAGCGTGCGCTGCATCAGTTCGACCTGATCGGTGCGCAGTTGCGTGTTCTTGCTCCAGGGCGTTTCGAACGGGCGCGGATCGCTGATGCGGTCGCTGAGATGGCCGACGAACAGCACGTAGAGGTCGGAGAAATTGTACTCCTTGATCACGTAATAGTTCTTCAGCGTCAGGAACGCCGGCCCGTAGGTTCCTTCCGGCAGCAGCAGCGAGGCGGGTGCGCCAAGCTCGGCCGCACCGGGCTTGCGGCCGTAGGCCGGGACGTAGCCGCGCTTGAGCCATTCGCTGAGCGGCTGCGTGACTTCGGGCACGCCTTGCGTGCAATCGACGCTTTTGGGTGCGTGCACTTCGTAGGCCCAGTGCAAGCCCGGCTGCCAGCCCTTGCCGACGAGCTGCGCCGCTGCGGACGCCAGCGCATCGGGCACCGAGCGCCAGATGTCGCGGCGGCCGTCGCCGTCGAAGTCGACGCCGTATTTGTAGTATTCGGATGGCAGGAACTGCGTGAGCCCCATGGCGCCGCCCCAGGAGCTGTGCATCGCGGGGAGCGTGATCGCGCCCTCGTCCAGCATCTTGAGCGCCAGCACGAACTCGTTGCGAAAGAAATCCTTGCGCTTGCCGACGTAGGCTTGCGTTGCCAGCACGCGCACGGCGCTCCTCGAATCCTTGGAACGGCCGAAGTCGGTCTCGCGACCCCAGATCGCGAGCAGCACGCTCGGCGGCACGCCGAATTTCTGTTGGATGCCCGCGAGCGTGGCACGGTGCTCGGCGGCGAGCTTGCGGGCGTAGTCGGACAGCCGCGCGATCGAGGTTTCCTTGACGTAGTCCGCGGGTGTCTGCACGAATTCGGCTTGGCCGCGCTGCGGCTGTCCTTGCCGTCCGGGCAGATCGAGGTCCGGCAGCGAAAGGTCCGGCTCAAGTCCACGGGTCGCCATGTCGAAGGTCTTGCGCGAAACGCCGGCCTTCTGCGCATCTGGCCAGACTCCTTCCAGCCATTTCTGGAAGGTGGTGTCAGCGGCGACGGCGGAGGGGGCGGCGGCCAGCGCCAGCCACACGGAACCGATGGCGGCAAGCGCAAAGCTCTGCAGCAGGGTGAGGCAGCGAGGAGCGATCAGCATCGATTCGATTTATCAGGAAATCGGCAAACTTGGCAGTCCCCATTGCGGAGGGCTGACGTTCTCACCGCCGCACTGCGGCCCGGCAGTTTCGGCCGCCTGCAACGATTCGGACCGTGCTGGCGTTGACACAAGCGCGCCAATGCACCCAGGGTAAGGAGTTGCCGATGCAGGTCCCGCTCGAAATCGCCTTCCACAACATTGACAGCACGCAGTGGGCGGAGAACGAAATCCGCGCCCACGTCGCCGACCTCGAGCGAATCTACGACCGTTTGATCTCCTGCCGCGTGCGGGTCGAGCAGCGCGCCATGAACCCGGGCCATAGCATCCCGCCGGTCGTGCACATCGAGCTCGGGATTCCCGGCCACGGCCATTGCGTGATCAGTCACGAGCCGGAGCACCTGCTGCGCAAGTATCAGCATCCGGATCTGCATCACGCCATTCTCGAATCGTTCCGGCTGGCCGAGCGCCAGCTCGTCGAACTGAAAGAGCAGCGCAACGGCCGCACCAAGGGTGCCCACCATGACGTCGGTAGTCAGTCGCTCGGCCAGATCGCGGAAACTGATACGGCGGGTGAATTCGGATTTCTGATGACGAAGGAGGGCGGCCTGCTTTACTTCCATCGCAACTCGCTGCTGAGCGGCGACTTCGATGACCTCAAGCGCGGCGACGAGGTCTATTACATCGAAGATGTGGGCGACACCGGCCCGACCGCAGCCAAGGTGCGGGTGAAGAAGAATGGAGGTGCGGAGGGATAGTCCTCGTGCCGTCGGACTGTCAGGTCGCTACGCACTTCCGGACGAAACGCCTGCGCTGCACCAGGCGGAGTCTTTGATCCCGGGCCTGCCGGTTGCAATCAGCCCTTTTCTGCTTCAGCGCCGCACGCCTCTTGGCCATTTCTTCCCGCTGCTCTCTGGGGGCGGTGGTGCGGTCAGTCCTTGTGGTGACAGGTGCTTTGGGATCGGAGGCCGGCTCACTCCGCGCGGCCGTGGTCAGGGCGGTCCCAGCTATGCCGGCCGCCAGGATCATGGCAAGGAAAGAGTTGGTAAGGTGCGGCATGGCATTCCCTCTCTGGAAATTATTCGATCGCCCGATCGGCAATGTTACCGGACCAGACTACGCCTGACCAGGGCTCGCGAAGTTGAAAAGCCCGCAAACGTGCGAACCGCTATCGCACGGCAAGGATGAACAGTCGCGGAAACCGCAGCAGCACTTGGCCATCGAAGCGGGCCGGATAGGCGTCGGCGATCTGCGCGGTATAGGTCACGAGAAAGCGTGCCCGCGTGTCCTCGTCGAGGGCGTTGATGAACGGGCGCAGCGCCGAGCCCTTGAACCATTCGACGATCGCCTCCGGCCCGGCGAGAACGTGATTGTAGATCGTATGCCAGACATCGAGATGGCTGCAGAGGGGGCGCAGGAGGTCGTAGTATTCCTCCGGCCGCGGCAGGTCGTTCCGCGCCGCGTTCGCGAGTCCGAAATGACCCGCGAACGGACCGGTGCGCGCGACCTCGCGCATCAGCGACAGCGCCGGCTGGTCGGTGTTGTCGGGCATCTGCACCGCGAGCGCGCCGCCGGTAGGCAGCGCCTGCAGCAGCCGGCTCAAGACGCCGGAGTGATCCGGCACCCACTGGAACACCGCGTTTCCGAACAGCAGGTCAACCGGCTCGTCCGGGCTCCAGGTGGCGAGGTCCGCCTGCATGAACTCGCATTGCGGCAGCCGCCCGCGCGCCTGGCGCAGCATGTCGGGCGAGGAGTCGAGGCCGATCACCTCGGCCTGGGGAAACCGTTCGAACAGAAGCTCGGTCGAATTGCCCGGCCCGCAGCCGAGGTCGACGACGCGGTGCGCCTCCTGGAACGGCACCTGCGCGAGCAGGTCGCGCGAAGGCCGCGTGCGGTCGTCCTCGAATTTGAGATATTGGCGGGCGGACCAGTCGTCGTTCATAGGCGCGTGAACCTTTGTGGTCAGGCGCGGCGGGTGCGTCGGCACATCAGCGCGAGAATTTCTTATACTTGATCCGATGCGGGATCGTTGAGTCCGTCCCCAGCCGGCGCATCTTATCGGCTTCGTAGTCCTGGAAATTGCCCTCGAACCACTCGACCTTGCTTTCGCCCTCGAACGCCAGAATATGGGTCGCGATCCGGTCGAGGAACCAGCGGTCGTGGCTGATGATCACGGCGCAGCCCGCGAAGTCTTCAAGCGCTTCTTCAAGCGCCCGCAGCGTATCAACGTCGAGATCGTTGGTGGGCTCGTCGAGCAGCAGCACGTTGGCGCCGGATTTCAGCATCTTGGCGAGGTGCACGCGATTGCGCTCGCCGCCGGAGAGCTGGCCGACCTTCTTCTGCTGGTCGGCACCCTTGAAGTTGAATGCCGAGCAATAGCCGCGGCTGTTGACTTCGCGCTTCCCGAGCATGAGCTGGTCGAGCCCGCCGGAAATCTCCTCCCACACGGACTTTTTGCCGTCGAGACTGTCGCGCGACTGGTCGACATAGCCGAGCTGCACCGACTCACCGACCTTGATGGTGCCGGCGTCCGGGTTTTCCTGGCCGGTGATCATGCGGAACAGCGTGGTCTTGCCGGCACCGTTCGGACCGATCACGCCGACGATGCCGCCCGGCGGCAGCTTGAAGGTGAGATCGTCGATCAGCAGGTTGTCGCCGAAACCCTTCCGCAGATTCTCGAAGTCGACCACGTTCTGGCCGAGCCGCTCCGCCACCGGGATGACGATCTGCGCGGTCTGCGTGGTCTTCTCGGCGGCCTTCTGCAGCAGATCCTCATAGCGCTGGTAGCGGGCCTTGGACTTCGCCTGCCGCGCGCGTGGCGAGGCGGCGATCCATTCCTGCTCGCGCGCGAGCGTGCGCTGGCGCGCCTCCTCCTCCCGGCCTTCCTGGGCTAGACGCTTCTGCTTCTGCTCCAGCCAAGCCGAGTAGTTGCCCTGGTAGGGGATGCCGCGGCCGCGATCGAGTTCCAGGATCCAGCCGGTGACGTTGTCCAGAAAGTAGCGATCGTGGGTGACGATCAGGATCGCGCCGGGGTAGTTACGCAGGTGCCCTTCCAGCCAGAGCACCGACTCCGCATCCAGGTGGTTGGTCGGCTCGTCGAGTAGCAGGAGTTCCGGCTGCTCCAGCAGCAGCTTGCAGAGCGCCACGCGGCGGCGCTCGCCGCCCGAGAGTTTCGCCACCTCGGCGTCGTCGGGCGGGCAGCGCAGCGCGTCCATCGCCAGGTCGACCTTGGAGTCGAGGTCCCACAGCCCCTTGGCCTCGATCTCGTCCTGCAATTGGGTCATCTCGTCCGCGGTCTCGTCCGAATAGTTGGACGCGATCTCGTTGTAGCGGTCGACGATCGCCTTCTGCGGGGCGACGCCCTCCATGACGTTCTCGCGCACGCTCTTGTGGGGATCGAGCTGCGGCTCCTGCGCCAGGTAGCCGACACGGGCACCCTCGGCGGCCCAGGCCTCGCCCGTGAACTCGGTGTCGAGCCCTGCCATGATGCGCAGCAGCGTCGACTTGCCGGAGCCGTTGACCCCGAGCACGCCGATCTTGGCATCGGGGTAGAACGAGAGGTGGATATCTTCCAAAACCTTGCGATTACCCGGGTAGGTCTTGGACAGGCCTTGCATGTGATAAATAAATTGACGAGCCATGAAATCGCCGTGCTTTCGAGGTGTGGTGCACGCAGCCAAACGCGCGGGGTGCGCAGCTTGGCGTTGGTGCCGGTTAAGGGGAATTCGGCGCTGATGTAGCGAGTAGGGGATCGAAGGGCAACCCATCATTGAGGGATCGTGAGCCGATCGCGCGGGCGGGATGCATCCGCTATTGCGCCATCACCGTAACTTTCCAGCAAGCCTGTTCCCAGATCGCTCAGTATCGTGGCGAATTCGTAACAGTTTTTAACGAATTTTGCCGCAGAATTTGACTGAACCCGGGCGTTCCGCGGAACGACCAAAGGGCAAGCCGAGCAATCGGTGAAGATCGGCGAAAGCGCCGGTAGGAGTGCGTCATGAGCAGGTTCCGCAAGTCATCGCTGTCCATCGCCGACCGCCGCGCCGCCGGCCTGTCGGGCGACCTCGCCGACCTGGTCCGCACCTTCAAGCAACTCTTCAGCGCGTACCGCCCCGAGCTCCATTACATGCGCGGCCCCGGCCCCGCGTGGCGCGCCAAGCACCAACCGGCGCGGACTGACGGCATCAGCCTCAGCCTCCCGGATCTGGTCCGCGTGAAGGCGCGGTAACCCCCACAAGATCATTGCCGCAAGCTATCGTCGGAACTTGCATCCCGGACGACCGAAGGGTCGGTCCAGGACCGAACGCGTTGCGCTCCCGGCGGTCCAGTTTCGATCGATGAGCGGGCTGAGAGTTGGGTCCGGCTCTCGCCACGCTCGGCGGGGATGACGGCAACCGAGCGCCTCCACGCCTCCCCGGCACGCGCCTTGCGGCCGAGAGCAGTTTCGGCTTTTTATGGGGTTCCCTCCCTGCCCTCGACGGCACGCCGAGCCCTCGGCCGACTGCAACAAGGAACCCCCATGGCCAAAGTCCGCTGCGCAATCCTTGACGACTACCAGAACGTGGCCCTCACGGTGGCTGACTGGTCGAAGGTCGAGGGTGATCTCGACATCAAGGTGTTCAACGAGCACCTCGGAAGCCAGGACAACGTCATCAAGGCGCTGCAAGGTTTTCCGATCATCTGCGCCATGCGCGAGCGCACCGCCTTCCCGCGCGCCGTGATCGAGAAGCTGCCGGACCTCAAGCTGCTGATCACCACAGGCCTGCGCAATGCCTCGATCGATGTCGCTGCCGCCAACGAGCGCGGCGTCACCGTTTGCGGGACGACCTCGTTCGGCAATCCGACCTCCGGCATCGCCGTCGGCCTGATGCTCGAATTGACCCGGCACATCGGCTACGAGCACGCGCGGCTCAAGTCCGGCGCCGCCTGGCAGAGCACGATCGGCCTTGACCTCGACGGGCTCACGCTCGGCGTCCTCGGCCTTGGCAAGCTCGGCACCCGCACTGCGAGGATCGCGCAGGCGTTCGGCATGAAGGTCATCGCCTGGAGCCAGAACCTCACACCGGAGAAGTGCAAGGAAGTCGGCGTCGAGTATGTCGGCAAGGACGATCTGTTCCGGCAGTCCGACTTCATCACGATTCACGTCGTGCTCTCGCAGCGCACGCGCGGCATTGTCGGCGCGAAGGAGTTCGGCCTGATGAAGCCGACGGCCTATCTCATCAACACCTCGCGCGGTCCGATCGTCGACGAGGCGGCCATGCTCGCGGCGCTGCGCGACAGGAAGATCGCCGGCGCCGGCCTCGACGTGTTCGACGTCGAGCCGCTGCCGCTCGACCACCCGCTGCGCAAGATGGACAACGTCGTGATCACGCCGCATCTCGGCTACGTCGCCACGCAGAACTACCGCTCCTACATCGGCGGCGTGGCGGAGGACATTCGCGGATATTTGGACGGCAAGCCGGTGCGGGTGATGACCGCGTGATAACTCGTGTCCCGGACCAGCGGACGCGCAGCGCGAGCGCCGAGCCGGGACCGAGGAGAAAAGTGACGGCCGCAGGCCGTCTCCATATATTGCATATATTGCGCTTCGCGCTTCTTGCGCGGGGTCCCGGGTCTCGTTCCGCTTCGCTTCACGAGCCCGGGACGCGATGGCGGGGCGGAGATTGCTCGCTCGTCAATAGCGGTGCTGAGAAGTGGTTTGGGAGAACGGGCCGCCAATGACCACCAACACCCTCAACGGCGGCCAGCTCATCGTCGATTATCTCGTGCGCGAGAAAGTGCCGTACGTGTTCGGCCTGTGCGGGCACGGCAACATCGGACTACTCGACGCGCTCTATGAGCGCTCAAGTGACATCAAGACGATCTCGGTGCACCACGAGACGGTCGCCGGCTTCATGGCCGACGTTTATTACCGCGTCGCCGGACGGCCGACGGCGACGTTCACGTCGTGCGGGCCGGGCTCAGCCAATCTGCCGATCGCGCTCGGCAACGCGCTGCTCGATTCGGTGCCGTTCCTGGCGATCACCGGCAACGTGCCGACCAGCCAGTTCAATCGCGGCGCCTTCCAGGAGCTCTACCGGCACTACCAGGCCGACTTCCCCTCGACCGTGCGCGCCTATTGCAAGCGCGTATTCCAGCCGACCCGCGGTGACATGGTCGCGCTCGCGGTGCGGCAGGCGTGGAAGACGATGGTGACCGGCCGGCCCGGCCCGGTGGTGCTCGACGTGCCGTTCGACATCTTCAAGGAAGCCGCCACCGAGGAGACCCCGAAGCCGGAAGAGTGGAACGCCAACATCTCCTCGCGCTGCGGCGCCGATCCCGAAGGCGTCACCAGTGCGGTCGACATGCTGCTTGCCGCCGAGCGGCCCGTGATCCTGGTCGGGCAGGGGGTGCGCTATGGTGGTGCGGCCGTGGAACTCGTGGCGCTGGCCGAGCGGCTCGGTGTTCCGGTCGCCGCGTCCGCGAGCGGGCTCGGCGCGATCCCGAGCGAGCACCCCCTCGCGCTCGGCCTGGTTTCGCGCGGCGGTGTGTACCACGCCAATCATGCGACCCGGCAGGCGGATGTGCTCCTGGCCCTGGGCGTGCGCTTCGACGACCGCACTTCCAGCTCATGGATTCCAGGCTATTCGTTCTCGATTCCGCCGACGAAACTCATCCACGTCGATATCGATCCCGATGAAATCGCGCGCAACTATCCGGTCGCGCTCGGGTTGATGGCGGACGTGCGAACCTTCCTGCGCCAGGTTCTCGCCGAACTCGATCGGCGCGGCGATATTGGCGCGCGCGCCGACACGCGGGCAAGATGGCTCGATGTCATCGCCGGTTATCGCAAGGAATGGGAGACGCTGGTCGCGCCCGGCTACAAGGATGATGCAACCCCGATCAACCCGCAACGCGCCGCGGTTGAGATCGATCGTGCGTTGCCGGACGATGCGATCATCGTTTCCGATATCGGTGTGCATCACAATTGGCTGCTGCAGTTCTGTAAGCCGAAGCGGCCGGATTCTCTCATCGGATCCATGGGTTTCGGTCCGATGGGGTTTGGCGTCGCAGGCGTGCTGGGGGCGAAGCTGGCAGCGCCCGAACGGCCCTGCATCGGCGTCGTCGGCGACGGCGCATTCTTCATGCACGCGAGCGTGCTAGGCACCGCGGTTGAATATGATTTGCCGGTCGTGTGGGTGGTGTGGAACAATTACGCCTACGCCTCGATCCGCGGCCTGCAGCGCGGGTATCTCGGCGGCCGTGAACTCGCCACCGACTTCAAGCACCCAAAGACCGGCTTGCCGTACAATCCCGACTTCGCCGCGATGGCCCGCTCGGCCGGCGTCCACGGCGTCAGCGTCGACCGCCCTGCCGATCTCGCCGACGCCGTGCGCGCCGCGGTCGCAAGCGGCAAATCCTGTGTCATCGACGCGAATATCGGGGCCGACAAAAACCCTGGCGGCGCAGGGGTTTGGGAACTGCCAGGACACGGCATCAGCCAGCCCGTGATCGGCGGACGTTATCAGCCGCCGGAGTGATTTCCCGTCAGACTTATGAAACGAAATGGCCGGGTCGAAGCCCGGCCATCACGAAGAACTTTGGAAAGCGGCGTTGCTCAGCGAGAGCGCATGATCGGTGGAAATAGCGGTGCCAGCGGGTTCATATCCACCTGTTGCGATGGCGCAGCCGGGGCCTGGGCGACCGGCGGAGGCGGTGAAGCCATCGCCGTCGCCGGCGCCTTGCCGCCCGGAAGCACCACGACGCGGGTGCCGACGTTGACGCGGGTGTAGAGGTCCGAGACGTCCTCGTTGGTCAGCCGAATGCAGCCCGACGACACGAAGGTGCCGATGGTCGAGGGCTGATTGGTGCCGTGGATGCGATAGAGCGTCTTGCCGAGGTAGAGCGCGCGGGCGCCAAGCGGGTTTCCGTCGCCGCCCGCCATGAAGCGCGGCAGATAAGGCTGGCGCTCGATCATCTCCACCGGCGGATGCCAGTCGGGCCATTCCGCCATGCGCGAGATGCGCTCGACGCCGGTCCAGGTGAAACCTTCGCGGCCGACGCCGATGCCGTAGCGCATCGCCTTGCCGTTGCCGAGCACCAGATAGAGATAGGTGTTGGGTGTATCGATGATGATGGTGCCGGCCGGCTCCTTGGTGCGGTACTCCACCATCTGCCGGCGAAACTGAGGCGGCAGCTCCTTGCGCGGGCCGGTCTCGGGGCGATCCTCAGGCGGCAGCGTGCCCACGACGTCGTCACGCTGGCCCGGATCGCGTTGGCCCGGATCGATCGACATCGGCGGCCGCATTGCGTCTTGCGCGCCCGGAGCAGGTTGCCCATAGGGCGGCGGACCGAACCGCGGATCAATCGGCTGATAACCGGCCGGCGGCTCGCGATAGACCGGCTCGCTCTGCGGCGCCATGATCGGCGGCAGCAAGCCTCGCGGCGGCGGTGCGACGACGGCGTCATCCTCGTCGTCAACCGCCACCGGCGGCAGCGGGCGCGAATAGGCCGGATAGGCCTGTACCGGCCGGACCGGATAATATTGAGCCAAAGCCGAACCAGCGAAGCCCGCTGAGCCGAACGTTACAAAAATCAAAGCCGCAGCCGTGCGCCAGAACATTCCCCCTCCATCCCCGAAGGCCTTTGAAGCACCCCGAAATCGTCCATGATCAAGGCACATTCAAGACCAAGACGGCGAATTTACCAAGCCCTTGATAAGACGGCGTTAACTGCTAGCGGTTCCGCGGGCGCGAAGCCCGCTCCGCGGAACTCAGGAGCCCTTTCGATCAGCGAGCACCTGGCGGGCGACGCGGAAGCAGTCAACGCCGACAGGCGCTCCGCAATAGACCGCGATCTGGGTGAGCGCGGCTCGCAACTCGTTCTCAGTGAGGCCGTTGGTCAGTGCGCCGCGGACATGGGTTTCGAACTCGTGCATTTTTCCGAGCGCGGCGATCATGCCGAGATTGAGGATCGAGCGCTCGCGCGGTGTCAGCGTGTCATCGCCCCAAGCTTCGCCCCAGCAGTATTGAGTGAGGAGGCGCTGGAAATCACGGCTGAAGTTGTCGGCGCCCTTGAGTGCGCGATCGACATAGGCATCACCGAGCACTTTCTTGCGCATGGCGAGACCGCGATCATAGGTGTCCTGGTCCATCTCAAATCTCCTGGGAGGTGTTGGTCAGCTTGACGAAGGCGGCGATCAAGGCTTCGACAGCGGGCGACGAAAACGGCTTCGCCAGCATGGTCGCATAGGAGGCGATGCTGGTGCGGGCGGCTTGCTCGGCGGATGTTGTCTGTTCGCCCGCCGGGAGCGCGGGCACCAGTTCGTACAGGGCTTCCTGCTGCAGCCGCTCGGCTTCCAGTTCGATCGCCTTGATCTTGGTGCGGAAGAGTTCGGCGTTCGGACCGGCGATCAATGCGGGCGGCATTTTCAGCGCGCGGCGTACGTTGCGAAGGGGGATGACAGTAGCATCACGCCATGGGCCAGCCTTGCTTTCGATCCACTCGACTTCACCGGCAGTAAAGGCGCGGCGCTGTTGCGCAAGCCAAAGCAGGAAGAACAGGATGTTCACATCGACGCCGGCTTCGTCCTGCAACTGGATGCAGGAGTCCGCGACGCCGGGCTGGCGATAGAGTTGCAGTGAAAAGCGCCAGAACGGCGACGCTGGCGTGGAGGGTTTGACGTCGGCCTCGGTCATCAGCTCGGTCCCGTCTGTATCGCGCGCGTCACTCCGCGCCGATATCGCGCGGTGATCGTGTCCCGGGCTCGTGGAGCGAAGCCGAGCGAGAACCGGGACCCAGCGCAAAGAAGCGCAGCACAGTATCGAAACGGCCTGCGGCCATTACTTCTCCCTGGGTCCGGGCTCGGCGCTCGCGCGATGCGCTCGCTGGGCCGGGACACGGATCATGACATCAGTGCACGCTCCTCGCGACTACGCCCGCGCGCGGAGTGGTGCGATCGCGAGCGTCGTGGCGAGGCCGTCGAGTTGCTGCACCAGCGCCGCCGCCAGCGGGATGCCGTTCTGCTCGCGTTCGGCGCGGCGCGCGCGCCGGCCCTGGCCCGGGATGCGGATCTCATCGAACCCTGGAAGCCGCTTCGAGGAGGCCAGATCGCGGATGTGACGATCGACTTCCGCGCGGAACGTCTCGAGCGGGACGAAGCGGGCGACGTCGAGCGCGATTATGAATTGCCCGGTGTTGGTTTCCTTCGACTGGTCGGCGTTGACGTCTTTCACGTCGCGCCCGAAGGCGGCGCGGTTGAGCGGGCCACCGAGAAGACCGAGAATCAGCGCGAGACCGCTGCCCTTATACTCGCCAATCGGGACATAATTGCCTTCCGCGATTTTCTTGCCGTCGGTAATCGGCTCGCCGGTGGTGCGATTGATCACCCAGCCTTCCGGCAAAGGCTTGCCCGCTGCGGCGTAGGCCCGGATTGCGCCATTGGAGGCGACCGAGGTGGCAATGTCGAGCACGACCGGCGCCTCAACTCCGGCCGGGATTGCCACCGCCAGCGGATTGGTGCCGAGCAGCGCCTCGGCGCCGCCCCAGGGCGCCATGAAGTTCGAGCCGGACACCGCGCCGTAGATGCCGACCATGCCGTGATCGAGCGGGATCGTCGCATAGGTCGAGCCAGCGCCAGCGTGGTTCGAGCGCCGCACGCCGACCCAGCCCACGCCCATCTCGCGCGCGATCTCGACGGCGAGATTGGCGGCGCGGTCCATCACCAGATGGCCCATGCCGTTGTCGCCGTCGAGCAGCGCGGTTGCGGGGCTGCGCTCGATCACCTGCATGTTCGCGCGCGGATTGATGTGGCCACCCTGTAGCGTGCGGACGTAGCCGGGCAGGCGGAAGACGCCGTGCGCGTCCGAGCCGGTGAGGTCGGCGTCGAGCATGGCGCCGGCGACGATGCCGGCGTCCGGTTGCGGCAGCCCGCACTTGGCGAGCGCGTCCGTCATGAACGCGCGCAGATGCGCGGACGGGATGCGCAAATCCTCGGCCGGGGTCAGCACGGCGCGACGGCGATTTCGAGCGGGAATTTATCGACGACCTCGTGCCCGTCCCTGGTCACGATCAGGGTGTGCCCGAGGAAGATCCCAAACATGCCGTCGGCGGTGATCGGATTAGGTTCCGCCATGATGATCATGCCCGGCTTCTGAATCATCTCGAATTCCTGCGCCGCCACGTGCTCGGCCGTGATGTGCGGAGCGTCGGTGACGAGGTCGATGCCATGGCACTGGGTCGGGCGCGACTGCACGCCGTTGTCGCGGAAGAATTTGCTCGCCGTGCGCATGTTCTCGAGCGGCTTGCCGGGCGCGATCTCGGCAATGATCTTCTTGTAGCCCGGCAGTGTGATCTCGTCCCAGAACTTGCGCACCATGTCGGTCGGCTCGCCGAGGCAGATCGGTGAGCCGATCTGCGCGGTGTAGCCGCGATAGCCGGCGGCCAATTCCATGTTGATGATGTCGCCCTTCTCGAGCACGCGCGCGGACGGGCGTGGATTGCCGAACACCATGGCGGGGTTCGCCATCGGCGTCGAACCGATGATCAGGAAGTCGATGTCGCCGCCGCCTTCGAGGATGGCGGCGCCGGCCGCGGCGCGGAGCTCGTACTCCTTCACACCGGGCTTGGCGCGCGCGATCATCGCCTCCATCGCATTCTGGCAGAGCACGCCGGCTTTGCGGATGCAGTCGAGCTCCTCCTCGCTGTGCACCGAAAGGAATTCGTGCAGGAAGCCCTTGGTGAAGACGAGTTCGGCGTCGGGGAGATTCTCTTTCAACACGTTGTACTGGTTGACCGGCAGGTAATCACTGTGCCGCGGGTCGATCTCCATGAGGCCGATGCGGCCTTTGGCGAGGCCGAGCTCACGGATGCGCTCGACCATTACGTCGGCGTAGCGGCCGTTGCGGCTGTGGCGCACGTCCTTGATCGCGATCTCGACCTGACGGCGCACCGCCTCGGCGTGGGTGCCGCCCATCGAGTAGACCATGGTCGGCTCGCCTTCGAGTGGCACCAGCACGTAGCAGCAGAGCGCGTGCCACTCCCAATGGCCGCTGAGCCACAGCATGCCGCCGCCAAAGCTCCAGTGGCTCGGGCCGCCCGGCACGATCAGCACGTCGAGCTTGTTGGCGCGCATCTTGTCGCGAACCGCGGCATAGCGGCGATCGTATTCCTTCTTGGAGAACTGCTCGTAGACCGCGTCCCGGTAATACGGCGTGTCGCGCATGTTGGCGAACGGCAGCGACTGGTCGAGCTTGGTGCGGACGATTTCCCACGGCTGCGGGCCGATGCGGGGCGGCTGGATGTTCATTTGCGAGTGCTCCCTCCAATTGCGGCGGTGTTATATCAGAGTTGGAGGGGCGGCAAAGGCTGTAGGACCATGGGGCCGGAGGGCGGATTAAGCGAAGCGTAATCCGCCGTTCCACGTATGCCGCGGCGGTTACTTGTTCGGCCAACCTGCCCTACAGTTAAATTGTCTTAGTCCGTGCAATTGCCAATCGTAGTGCGGCCGCCGGCCGCTTCCACTGCTTCCTTCGCGAACGGGAGATTGAACACCTGCGCCACCGTCGGCTTGTGGGCAGCGTCGATGTCGCCCTCGCCGACATCGTTGTCGATGGTCCACTGCGTGCGCTTCGGATCGAAGCCTTCGTTGATTCCCCAGATGCAGTTTTTGGTAATGACATCCCAGGCGTATTCGACCGCCTCCTTCGGCTTCTCGGTCGCCTTGACCATGATCGGGATGACTTTGTCCTTGTCGCGGTACATGGCGCGGTTGGCCTCGATCATGGCGGCGATCGTGTCGCGCAGCAGCGGTCGGTCGCGCGCCAGCCAGTCGGTGTTGGCGCCGTACATGTTGTAGACGTAGTCAGGAACGAGTTGCGAGATCTCGATCAGCACGTGGGTGCCGGGTTTCTGCTGCCGGGCGAGGTAGAAATCTTCGGGATGCAGTGCGACGCCGTCGATGATGCCGGTCACGATGCCGGCCAGGCGCCCTGCCGTCGCCTGCGAAATGAACTGGGCATCATTGACGGTGAGGCCGCCCTTGCGCAGCGCCTCGCGGCCCATGCGCCATTGGTAGCCACCGACGCCGCCGCCGGCGGCGCTGAGCTTCTTGCCTTTGAGATCGGCGAAGGTCTTGATCGCCGCGCTGACGGTGTAGCTCTGCGGCATCCGCGCGGCAAAACCCCAGATCTGCTGGGCATGCGAGCCGCGGCCGATCGCAACGTCAGTGACGTTGGCGATCGCGGTGCCCTGGTTCACGGCCGCGAGCGCCGCCGGCGACTGGCCGCCGTCGAACTGCAGGATGGTGGCGTCGATGCAATGCTTGGCGAACAGCCCGAGCGCCTTCGCCACGTGCGGGGTGGTATGCACCACGTTGGGGGGCGTCACCGATACGCCGACATTGATCTTGCGCATCCCGTTCGGGCAGTTCTGCGCGGCGGCGCCGCTGGCGGTGACAATCAACGCACAAGCCGCGAGGCCGACGAGTTGCAGCGCGCGGGTTCGCTGGTTGGATTTCAACATGTCGCGGCCCTCACTGCTTGCAATTGCCGATGGTGACGCGCCCGCCGGCGGCTTCGACCGCTTCAGCGGCGAATTTGGCGTCGGCCACCTGGTCGACACTCGGCTTGTGGGCGGCATCGATGTCGCCGTTGGAAACGCTGTTGTCGATGCTCCACTGGGTGCGCTTCGGGTCAAACCCCTCGTTCACTGACCAGACGCAGTTCTTGGTCTCGACGTCGATCGCGTATTCGACCGCTTCCTTCGGCTTTTCGGTCGCCTTCATGATGATCGGGACGACCTTGTCCTTGTCGCGGTAGATCGCGCGGTTGGCCTCGATCATCGCGGCGATCGTGTCGCGCAGCAGCGCGCGATCGCGATGCAGCCAGTCGGTCGAGGCCCCGTAGGCGTTGAACATGTATTCCGGCAGCAGGTCGGAGAGCTGGACCAGGAGATTGAGGGTGGGCTTCTGCTTGCGCGCGAGGTAGACGTCCTCCGGATGCAGCGACACGCCGTCGACCTGGCCGGCGACCAGCCCCGGCAACCGGCCGGCCATCGCGGACGGGATGAACTGGGCGTCGGACACGTCGAGGCCGGCGGACTTGAGCACCTCGCGGCCCATGCGCCAGTTGAAACCGCCGACGCCGCCGCCGGTCGCCGAGAGCCGCTTGCCCTTGAGGTCCTTCGCGGTCTTGACGTCGGGCGAGACCATGTAGGCCTGCGGCATCTTCGGCGCGAGGCCCCAGATCTGCACCACCTTCATGCCGCGGCCGATCGCGACCTCGCTGGTGGCGCTGATCGCGGTACCCTGCACGGTCGCAGTGATCGCGGTCGCCGACTGCCCGCCCTCGAACTGCAGGATCTGGGCATCGACGCAATGCTTGGCGAACAACCCTAGCTCCTTCGCCACATAAGGCGAGGTGTGCACGACGTTGGGCGGCGACGACGACACGCCGACATTGATCTTGCGCATGCCGTTCGGGCAGTTCTGCGCGGCGGCATCGCCGGCGCTGGTGAGGAGCACGCCGGCCGCGAGGAGTGGGAGCAGGGTGGCGAAATGGCGATGTCGGGTCATGATCTTGGTCCCTTCTCGATTGGCTTAAGCGTCGATTGCCCGCAATGATCAACTCTCGTCCGACACTGCCGTCCAAGGCGCGACGTATTTCTCGGCGACCCGCAGCAGCGCCGTCAGCGTCACGCCGAGCAGGCCAAGCGTGACGATCGGCACGAACATCTTGTCGACCTGATAGGTGCTGGCGGTCCGCACGATCAGATAGCCGATGCCCGAGATCGCGGTGTAAAGGTCGGCGAGCACCATGCCGATGAGGCCGCGCCCGAGTGCGAGGCGCAAGCCGGTCACGATGAATGGCAGCGCGGCCGGCAGCACGATGTTGAACCAGAGCTGCCGCTCGCTGCAGCGGAAGGCGCGCCCGACCTCGATCAGCTTCGGGTCGACCGACTTCACGCCCTGGTAGGTGTTGATCACCATCGGGAAGAACGCGAACATGAACAGAATGAGGATTTTCGCAGTCTGCTCGAAGCCGGCCCACAACACGACCAGCGGCACCAGCGCGACCGAGGGGATCGAGTAGAGGAAGGTGATGTACACGCTGAGCGCCACGTCGAGGAACCAGTAGCGCGCCAAGATCAGCCCCATCGCAATCCCAAACACCGCTGCGAACAGAAATCCGACGGCCAGGACCTTGAGGCTCGGCCAGAGGTAGGTCCACAGCTCGCCGCTGATGATCATGTTGTAGCCGGCGACCGCGACCTTGCTCGGTGTGGTGAACAGGATCGGGTCGATCTGCGACCCGCCCCATTGCCAGATCAGCAGCGCAGTGGCGAGCGAGGCGACGCGGATCGAAAGGTTGAGCAGGGCGCGGCGATGCCGGCGCTCGGTGGCGACCCGCTCGGCGCGGGCCTTGTCGTCGGACAGCGCAAGGCCGTCGCGGTGGGCTGCTGCGTCAGCTTGCAAGGCGCCGTCTCGGGTCTGTTCGACCGTGGTCATGCGACTTCCCTTGGCGCGTTCGTTTGACGGGGCTTCGCGGTGTGCAACTGGTGCCAGATATGCAGGCGCAGTTCTGCGAAGCGCGGATCGGAGCGCACCGCATCCACGTCGCGTGGACGACCGAACGGCATGTCGAGGACTTCCTTGATGCGGCCGGGACGCGCGGTCATCACCGCGATGCGGTCGCCGAGCACGATCGCCTCGTCGATCGAATGGGTGATAAACACCATGGTCTTGCGTTCGTCGGGCCGCTGCATCAGCGCGAGCAGTTCCTCCTGCAGGATTTCGCGCGTCTGCGCATCGAGCGCGGCGAACGGCTCGTCCATCAACATGACCGACGGGTTCATCGCCAGCGCGCGCACAAGGCCGACGCGCTGCTGCATGCCGCCGGAGAGTTGATAGGGGTAATGACCTTCAAAGCCATTGAGGCCGACGAGGTCGAGATAGTGCGCCACCCGCTCCTTGATCGTGCCGCTTGGCGCGCCGGCCATCGCGAGCCCGAAGGCGGCATTGTCGCGGACGGTTTTCCACGGCAGCAGGCCGAAATGCTGGAACACCATGGCGACGCCGTCGGGGGGCCGGCCCGCGACCGGCTTGTCCTGGACCAGAAGGCGACCGCTGCTGAGATCGGTAAGGCCGGCGATGCAGCGCAAAAGCGTGGTCTTGCCGCAGCCGGAAGGCCCGACCACGCACATGATCTCGTCCCTCTTCACGTCGAGGGAGAGTTGATGGAAGGCGACGACCGCGCCATCGAGAAAAAGCTTGCTCGCGCTCTCGGCGACGATTGCCGGCCCGGCGGCCGTTTCGGCTGATCCCATGGCTTCCTCGCCCAGACGCCTTCGGGCCCTGATTCTTTGAACAAGGCTTTAGGTCACGCTGCGGTCAAGTCGCCGCGGGCCTGTCTTAATGAGTTCGACACCGGGAGTCTCCGGGAAAAACCGGTCGAGTGCAATGCGATAGGCAGGGTCAAACCGCCGCGCCCGGCGGGGAACTTAGGGCCGGGCGGCGCGCTCGAAATAGCTCTCGTCAATGAAGCGGCTGATGTCGGCGGCTGGCTTTCCCTGTGGCCCGTATTGACGGCGAAGTTCGAGTACGCGCCTGGCGCCGGCGGTATCGATCTTGCCGCCCGGATCGAAGCCGCCGGGCTTGGCGACCATGAGGTCGTAATTCTCCTGCGCGGCGGCATCCGTGGTCCCCGCGATTTCGGCCTTGAGGATGTCGATCGCCGCCTGCTTATTCGCCGGGGCCAGCAGCCAGTCGAGGCCTTGGCGATAACCGCGGATGAAGGCGATGACCGTATCGGGATTGTTCTTGACCCAATCCCGGCGCGCGGCCGCGACAGTGGCCTGATAACCGCCGAGCACATCGGCAGCGTTGGCCAGGTTGGTGTAGCCCTGCGCGACCGCGACCTGCGAGACGGGCGGCGTGAGCAGACCGGCGACAGCTTTGCCCTCGCGCAGCGCTTGCCAGCGTGCGCCGGTGTTGCCGAAGGCGGAGAGCTTGTAGTCCGCGGGGGTGACGCCGTCGCGGGCGAGGATGTCGCGCAGCACGAAAGTGAAGCCGGTGCCGATCGCGTCGACCGCGAGATCCTTGCCCTTGAGATCCTTGATGCTCTTGATGTCGGAGCGCGCGATCAGGCTCAGCGCGCCGTTGTTGCCGCCGAGGAAGGCGACCAGGTCGGCGTCCTTGGGCGCGTTGGGGGAGCCTTCGCCTTCCGCATAGGCGATGACATTGTCGAGCGCGGTCGTCACCATCTCGAAGTCGCCTCTGATCAGGCCGACCATCTGGGAGACCGAGTTTGCGGTGTACATGTTCTTGGTGAGGAGCCCCTGCTTTTCGAAGAAGCCCTGCTTCTGCGCGACCCAGATCGGCCACAGCGAGGAACTCTTGAACGAATTGATGGTGATCTGTTTCTGCGCTTGCGCCGGAGCGGCGAACGCCATCGCCAGACCAAAAAGAACGGTGGGGAGGATGGCGCCCAGCGCGCGGGCAAACTGATCATTTCGCAACACGGCACAACCTCCAGAGAGTTTGATCCCAAGCGGTGCTTGCGATTGAATCACGCCATGGCCGGGTTTTGTCCCGGTCATCTCGATCGAAAAAGCACGTGTATCTTTCATCGAGATTGCCGGGACACATCCGGTAATGACGGCATCCCGTCGATATCTGACACTATTTCTGACACTATTAGAGAGCGAATTCCAGTCAGTTAGAATCGGAGATTCCTCAACTCCGCTCACCCTCGCGGATGCCGGGGGGCCAGTCTTTGCCCAAGCACGGGCGCTAATTGTGTGGCCCTGGGTCCCCGCCTTCGCGGGGACGAGCGGGGATGTTGCAACGTGATCGGAATTCGCTTCTAGTGTTACCGCATTCCATAATCGTACCCGGATGTCGCTCCGCTCATCCGGGCTACTGGCTCGCCTGCGGCCTCCTGTTCGCGCTCGCCGCCGCCGTCAAGGTTTTTCGGGTCAAAGCCGCGAAGCCGGCAGCACGGCAGGTGGGATAGGGCGATCGCCAGGCCTGAAGGCCGAGACATGGCCGGCAAAAAATCTGTAGCCCCGCATGAGCGAAGCGAAAAATCTGTAGCCCGCATGAGCGAAGCGACATGCGGGACCGACTTCAGTTAGGTTACCGCATTTCATAATCGTACCCGGATGTCGCTCCGCTCATCCGGGCTACTGGCTCAACTGAAGACACGCCCTAGTATTTTCTGCGCCCCGAATGTCCGACCGGTCGGTCTCACATCGAGACGCTTTGTCTCAAGCAGCGCCCTTGAGGTGTTTGGTGCATTCGCTCCAATAGCCACCACCCTTCTGGATCCATTTCAGCCCGCCGTTGGCGTTGGTCGCCTTGTTGGCATTGTACTGGTCCGTGCAGGTGTGGAGGCGCGCGGTGCCAGGCTTCTCCTTGGCATATTTGGGATCGACGGCCTTCGGGAATACGGCCGGCGAATTTGTGGTCGCCACCGGCTTCGGGGCGGCCTTGCTCTTCGCGGCCGTCTCGGCAAACGCTCCGGCCATCCCCATTGTCAGCAGCGCGCTGGAAGCAACAGCCATCAACACTGTTCGAGCAAGCATGTCTGGACTCCTTTGTCTGGTCCGCTTTGGTCTGATCGTAGTCGCTGGCCGTGAGCGGCCATTTCCCGGTGGTCTGGAATGCCGCCGACGTCGGCGCGGTTGTTACAGCGGCACCACAACCCCAGGATAGTAGCGATCGTGTCGGAATTCTATACGCCGCGATTGCTTTTCGCGCGCATCGCTCGGCGGTTTGGACGCATTCACAGGATAATCTGGATCGATTTTTCCTCGGTGTAGCTCAACAACTCCTGCAAGCAGCTTTCCTTGCCGATGCCGGAGTTCTTGAGGCCGCCGTAGGGCGTGCCTTTGAAGTAATTGCCGACGCCATTGATCCACACACAGCCGGACTGCACGCGGCGCGCGGCCTTGATCGCACGCTTGATGTCGTTGGTCCACACCGCCGCGGTGAGGCCGTATTCGAGCGAATTGGCAAGCTCGATGATCGCCTCCTCGTCGCGCCAGGAGAACACCGAAATCACCGGCCCGAAAATCTCCTCACGCGCGATCTTCATCTGCGCATGCACATCGCCGAACACGGTCGGCTCGACCCACCAGCCGCGCTCGAACTGCTTGCCGGGAGGGCGCTTGCCGCCAATCATCAGTTTGGCGCCATCGTCGATGCCGGATTTGATCATCGCGTTGACACGTTCCATGTGGCGCTTGGAGTTGACCGGGCCCATCTGCGATTTCGGATCCATCGGATCGCCCAGCTTGATCTCGGCGACCCTCTCGGTGACGCGGTCGAGCACCTTCTTGTAAAGGTCCTCGTGCAGCATCAACCGGCTGGTCGAGCCGCAGGATTGTCCCGCCCACGCGAAGTTCATGCCCGCGACGGCAGCGTCCGCGACCTTGTCGGGGTCGCTGTCCGGCCAGACGATGAACGGGTTCTTGCCGCCAAGCTCGAGCGAGAGCGATTTGATGCCGCCTTCCGCGGCCGCTCGCTGAATCGCCATGCCGGTCGGCACCGAGCCGGTGAAGGCGATGCGCTTGATCTTCGGATGCTTCACGATCGCCTCGCCCGCGGGCATGCCGTTGCCGCTGACGATATTGGCGACGCCGGGCGGCAAGACCTCCTTGCAGATTTCCCCGAGCAGCGTGGCCGACAGCGAGCTTGTCTCCGGCGGCTTGATGATCGCGGTGTTGCCGGCGATCAGCGGGCCGGCGAGGCCGCGTGCCGCGAAGCTCAGCGGATGGTTGAACGGCACGATGCGCGCGGTTACGCCAAAGGGCTCGCGCACCGTGATGTGCAGGTTCTTGGCGCTGGCCGGGATGGTCTCGCCCTTCATCTCGATCGCGAGGCCGGTGTACCATTCGAGCTGCTCGGCCGACTGCTCGATGTCGCCTTTCATCTTCGAAATGGTATTGCCGGTGTCCATCACCTCAGTGTGAAGGAGTTCCTCGCCGCGCTCGCGGATGCGCTTAGCCATCTGCTTGAGATATTTTCCGCGCTCCTTGATATCGAGCGCCGCCCAGGCGGGCTGCGCCTTCTCGGCGGCCGCGACCGCCTTGTTCACGTCGGCCGCATCGCCGGCGGGAAATTCGCCGATCTTCTCCTCGGTTCGCGGGGTTGACCGACTCGATCCAATTGTTGGCTTCGCCGGCGACCATTTCGCCGCCAATCAGCATCTGGCCTTTCATCAGGGCATGCACGTTCATGGTGGGGTCTCCCGGATAGGGCCGATCGCGCGGCCAAGCGGCTTTTTTTCGATCAAATCTCTATCGAGGAAGCCGTGTGGGAACAAGTGGCGGGCGGTCAACTCGTCGCGGTCGAACCGCCGCGCTAGGGTATGTTGGCCTGGGGACCGAACGCATGAACCGCACGCCACCGTTTCGCGCCGAACACATCGGCAGCCTCGTGCGGCCGTCGGAATTGCTGCGGGCGCGGCAGGAGCACACGGCCGGAAAGCTCGGCCGGGATGAGCTCGCCGCGATCGAGGATGAAGCCATTCGCGCCGTGGTCAAGCTGCAGGAGGACGCAGGCCTGCAGGTGATCACCGACGGCGAATTCCGGCGCGGCACCTATTCCGACGCGTTCACGCATTCCGGTATCACCGGCATTTCGGTGGAGCTGACCGAAGACCAAGGCTGGAGCAGGTCGGAGACCCACGGTCACCGCACGGCGCGGCGCATTCCGAAGGTCACGAGCCGCATCGCCTGGGCGGGGCCGCGCAATGCGTCGGATTTCCGCTTTCTCAAAGGGCTCACCAAGCGCACGGCGAAGATCACGTTGCCGGGCCCGTGCTACATTCACTATCGCGCCGGACGCGAGCACATCAGCAGCGATATCTACCCCGACATCGAGAGTTTCTGGTTCGACCTTGTGGCCGCCTACCATGCCGAGATGCGCTCGCTTGCCGAAGCCGGATGCACCTATCTGCAGATCGACGAGACTTCGCTGGTGAAGCTCGGCGACCCGCGCGCGCGGCAACTGCTGGCCGAGCGTGGCGACGACTGGCGTGACCTGCTGGACACCTATATCGAGGTCATCAACGCGGTTGCCGCCGGTGCGCCGGACGGAATGAGCATCGGTATTCACATCTGCCGTAGCCAGGACCCGAGCTGGCAGGCCGACGTCGGCTACGACCCGATCGCCGAGGCGATCTTCAACAAGCTCAGGCTCAACACTTATTTCCTCGAATACGACAATGCGCGCACTGGAACGTTCGAACCGCTGCGCGCCGTGCCGGCCGGCAAGACGATCGTGCTCGGTCTCGTCTCCACCAAGACCGCGGAGCTCGAAGGCGCCGACATGCTCAAGCGCCGCATCGACGAGGCTGGCCGCTATGTGAAGCTCGATCAGCTGGCGTTGAGCCCGCAATGCGGCTTCTCGACCAGCGCTACCGACCGCGGTCCGATGACCGAGGCGCTGGAGCGCGCGAAGCTCGCGCGCATTGTCGAAGTCGCGCGGGAGGTTTGGGGCGAGGGGTGAGCGGAATTATGGTGATGACTTGCCAGCTGTCGTCCCCGCCTTCGCGGGGATAACCGAGACCTCAATCATCAATACGACGGAATAAGTTTGCGCGCCCGCTCCACCACCGCCGCCGGCATCGCGTACATGCGCGCTACGATCTCCTGCACCGCTTCGCCCGAGGCGGGGTCGAGCACCAGGTTCTGCTGCTTCATCAGCGCGATGAATTCTGGATCTTTCATTGTCGCATCGAAGGCGCGGCGCATGAGCTCGATCCGATCCTTCGGAACGTCCGGCCCCATGAACGACGGATAGCCGAGCTGTATGGGCGAAAAGATCAATTCCATCACCTGCCGATCCTCGGGCGTCTTTGCGGCGTCGAGGACGAGCGGTGTGTTCGGCAGATCCCGCGCGCGGCGCAGGCCGAATTGCGCCAGCAGGGCCACTTTTCCGTCCGCCAGCCAGGTGGCGGTGCCGCCGCTCTTGAGCGAGCCCCAGGTCCAGATCTTACCCTGCACCTCGCCGCGTTCCATGGCGATGTCGACGTCGGTCGAGCTCTTGTAGCCGACCACGACCTTGAAGCGGGTATCGATCAGGCGGTTGAGGATGGTCGGAAACAGCCCGGTGTCGGTCGCAAGCGAGGTGCCGCCGAACACCACTTCTTGCTTCGTCGCATCCGCGAGGCTGCGGACCTTGGTGCCCGCCGTCCACACCGCCGCGACAGTGGTCTCCTGCGAGGTCGTGCCGATCCAGTGATATTTGGTCGGATTGAAATCCGCCTGCGGCGTCTGCAACAGCGGCGCGCGCACGAAGCCGCGAGTGATGAAACCCCAGGCGGTGCCGTCCTGCGGCGCGATCGAGTAGATGTAATTCGCGGCCTTGATCCCGCCTGCCCCCGGCATGTTGCGGATGACGACGGTCGGATGTCCTGGAATGTGGCGGGGGATGACTTGCGCGATCGCCCGCGGATAGGCGGTGAGCGCGCCGGGTCCCTCGCCGGTGCCGACATAGATGTTGATGGTCTTGCCGGCGTAGAAGTCGTCAGCCCGGGCAACGCCGGCCGTAGCGGCGAGCGCCAGCATCAGTGGAAACGCAAACAATTTCCTCATGTCGTGCGCGGTGCTGACCGTTACTTCGGCGGCCGGTTGAAATATTTGAGATCCGGCGCTTTCTGGTCCTTTCTCGTCGGCATCAGGAGGCCATCCGCGGCATTCACATAATAGTTGTCCTTGCCGATGACGACGTGGTGGTTGTTCTCGTTGCAGTTGTCCTCGAACCAGATGATCTTGCGATCGCGACGATAGTGCTTGTCCACCGTCCAGGGATGGGTAAATGCGTGGTCGATGATGGTAATCTGGTTGTGCATCAAGTCCGGGTTGGCCTTGTCCAGGTAGATGCGTTCCTTGACCACGGTCTCGTTGTCGTCCGCGAGCGGGATGCCGGTGGATTCGACCGTGCGCGGGCCCTTGAAGTTGCGGGTTTCGACTTCAAGCATGTCGAAGCGGCCGTCGTTGTCGGTATCGGACCACTTTCCGATCGAAAAACCGGCGAAGGTCGGCTCCTCGTTGTCGGGAAATGTGCGCCCGTCGGTGTAGATGCGGCGCGGCATGAACGCCTCGAAGTGGATGTAGGTGACCGCCGGCAGGATGACGAACTCGATCGGCCCGATCACCGCCATCATCCGCGGCATGCCGTTGGTCATGCAAGTGAAGCGGTTGTCGGCGCCCTGTCCGCCGTGTTCCTGGTCGTCGAGGCTCGCCTGAAGTCTTTTCTGGTATTCGGGCGTGAGGGGCGCCTGCTGCGGGAGGCCGGGACGTTTGCCTTGGTCCCATTGGATTCCAACCCCTTTCGGCCGCAGCCACTGGCCGCTCCAATCGGGATATTTGGACTCGTCAAAGCCGAAGGCGCCGGTGCTCGCGATCGCGAGCGTTCCCAGCAGCGCAAGAGTGCTGACCGAGATTTTGTTCAACTGCATCATAACCTCCTTGCAGGGCGCCCTTCGGGGCACGTTTGTTTTGTGGGCAGGATACAACGTTCGCGCACACTCGGGAAAGGGCAGCCGCTTTCACGCTTCCGGCCTGTGAACGGAGTGGCCGCCGTCGACCTCGATCGCTGCGCCGCTGATGAAACCGGCGCGATCGGAGGCGAGGAAGGCGACCATCTCCGCGACCTCTGACGCGTGAGCGGGGCGGCCGGAGGGGAATTTCGCGTGCAGCTCCGGCCATCGGTTCTCGTCTCCGAGGAGGCGCTTGGCGCGCGCCTTCACATGTTCCAGATGCCGGCCCGGAACGGTCGGGCCTGGATTGATCGCGACGACGCGGACGCCATGGCGCATGCTTTCCCCGCCCAGGCATTGCGTGAACATGTTAAGTGCGATGTTGGCCATGCAGCCCGCGATGTAGCGATGGTTCGGCATCTTCGCCGCGGCCCCGACGATGTTCACGATGACGCCGGATTTGCGCGCGCACATGTGCGGATAGATGATCCGGGTGAGGTCGATATAGCCGTAAACCTTCACGTCCCAGGCCTTGCGCCAGGTCTCGGAATCGATGTCGGTGATGGTCCCGACCGGGATGTCGCCGGCATTGTTCACGAGAATGTCGACATGAGCACAAGCCTTGCCGAGGGATTCCACGTCGGCCGTGAGCCCGAGATCGCGGCGATAGATGGCGACCTTGACGCCGTGCTCGCGCATGAGCTTGGCGGCCAACACCTCCATCGCCGCCTCGTCGCGCGCAGCGAGATGGAGGTTGCAGCCCTCGGCTGCGAGCGTCTCTGCGATCACGAGCCCGATGCCCTTGGAAGCACCGGTGATGAGGACCGACTTGCCTTTGAGATTCACTTCCATTCATGCGCTCGCAGATGTTGCGCCGCCCGGCGGTCTGCTTCCTTCTTCGCCTCCTCCTTGTGGGGAGGGGGCGAGGGTGCGGGCCGCGCGAGGGGTACTGACTTCGACGTTATTGCTCGCGACACGACCCCCACCCCTACCCTCGCACAAGGGGGAGGGGAAGAAAGAGCCGCGCCGAAGGTGACGGCTACGCTCACTGATAAATCTTGAACACTTCGCGCGCCAGCGTCGCGCGGATGACCTCGGCCGGGCCGCCGGTGATGAGATAGCTGCGCGAGCGCCGCCACATCGCCTCGATCGGCATTTCGGTCGAAAGGCCCATCGCGCCGTGGAACTGCATGCAGCGGTCGGCGGCCTCGAAGCCGAGTTCGGTGCAATAGATCTTGGCCATGAAGGCGTCGTGGCGGCTGGCGATGCCCTTGTCGACCTTCCAGGCGGTACGGTGCACGAGCAACTGGCCGGTCTGATACTTCGTGTAGAGATCGGCCATCGCGAACTGCACCGCCTGGCGCTTGGCGAGCGGCTCGCCGAAGGTCACGCGCTGCTGCGCGTACTTGCCGATCATTTCCAGGCAGCGCTGCGTCACCCCGAGCCCATGCGCGGCCTGGTGCACGCGATTGCGCGAAATCCAGGACTGCGCCTCGCGCATGCCCTGGCCTTCCTCGCCCACCAGGTTCTCGACTGGCACCTTCACGTCGTCGAGGGCGATCTCGTAGGTGACGTCGCCCATCATGTGAACGGTCTCGCGCACGATCGAGACCCCGGGCGTATCGAGATCGACGATGAAGACGGAGAGCCCGCCGCGCGAGCCCTTCTCCGGGTCGGTGGCGGCGACGAGCTGCAGAAAGTCGGCGCCCTTAACGTGCGAGATGAAGCGCTTGTAGCCGTTGATGACGTAGTGGTCGCCCTGCCGGATCGCGCGCGTCTTCATGCGGCCGGGATCGCTGCCGGCCTCGGGCTCGGTTTGCGCGAACGCCGCGGATTTTTCGCCGCGCAGCAGCGGGTAGAGGTATTTCTCCTTCATCTCCTCAGGCAGCCGCAGCAGGATCGGGCGCGGAGAGGGGCCAAACACGCCATCGCCTCGGTTGGGCAGCGCGATCGAGCGGTGCACCTCCTCCCAGACCACCGCCAGCGCGAGCAGGCTCAGCCCCTGGCCACCGAACTCGGCCGGCGTATCGAGCTTCCAGAGCCCGAGCTCGCGCGCCTTCGCCTCGAGCGATTCCTGGAATTCGGGCTTGAGCTCCGGACCTTCCATGCTGTGCATCTCGATCGGGATCAGCTCGCGATCGACGAATTTGCGCACAGTTTCCCGCAACAGGCGGATGTCCTCGGGCAGTTCAAAATCCATGAATCGTTCCCCCCGCATGGGCTCGGCGGCGGACAAAGTGACCCGCCACTCTTTTCCATGCGCGATCCTTACTCTAAGATCGCCCTCGACATAAAGACAAACGGAAGGGACGCCGCGGACATGGCCCGGTCTCGAAATTCCCGCTGGTTTGCGGATCTTCAGGGGCGGCGGCAACTCGCCGCCCTGGCGGCGATCATGGCCGCCGTCGTCCCATCCGCTGCGGTGGCCGACCCGGTCGCGGACTTCTATCGCGGCAAGACGATCAACGTGTATATCGGGGTCAACGTCGGCGGCGGCTACGACTTCGAGGCGCGGCTGCTGGCGCGCTTCATGAAGGCGCACATCCCCGGCAACCCGACGCTGGTGCCGCAGAACATGATCGGCGCCGGCGGGATCAAGATGGCGAACTATCTCTATTCCATCGCCCCGCAGGACGGCACCGCGATCGGCATGTTTCCCAACACGCTCATCGCGGTGCAGGCGGTTGGCACCGAGGGCGCGCAATACGACGCCAACAAGTTCTCCTGGCTCGGCACGATCAGCACGAGCCCGCTGACCTTTGCGGTCTGGAACACATCCGGCGTGCGCACGATCGAGGAGGCGAGGCAGAAGCAGCTCACCGTCGCAGCCTCGAACAAGGGCGCGATCACCTATACCTTTCCGCGCATGCTGAACGAGTTCCTCGGCACCAAGCTCAAGATCGTGTCGGGCTACCAGGGTAACAGCACCATGGTGGTGGCGATGGAGCGAGGCGAGGTCGACGGCGTCACCAACTCCTACGATAGCTGGAAGTCGCTCAACCCCGCCTGGCTGCGCGAGAAGAAGATCAACCTCTTGGTCCAGACCGAGCCAAAATCCAAAGAGCTGGACATTCCGTCGGTGCAGGACTTGGCGCGCACCGAAGACGACCGCAAGATCATCCAGTTGATCGTCTCCGGCGATGCCATCGGCAAGCCGCTCGCGACCGCGCCGAACGTGCCGGCCGAGCGCGTGAAGGCGCTGCGCGACGCGTTCGATGCCACGATCAAAGATCCCGCCTTCATCGAGGCTGCCGCGACCGCGCGGGTCGAGATCAATCCGATCCAGGGCGTACAGATTCAGAACACGGTCGGGCAGGTGCTCGCCACGCCAAAGCGTCTCGCCGAGCGCGCGAAGGCGATCATCGCGGAATAACGGAGCCGACATGCCCTACGAACCGGCCTCGCGCGCGCTCGAAGGCCTCACCGTCCTCGACCTCACCCATGCCCGTGCCGGCCCGGTCTGCGTGCGCCAACTCGCGGACTGGGGCGCGAACGTCATCAAGATCGAGCGGCCGGGCAATCCCGAAGACTTCGCCGGCCGCCACGAGGCGGATTTCCAGAACAAGCACCGCAACAAGCGCAGCCTCGCCGTCAACCTGCGCAGCGAAGCGGGGCGCGGCGTCCTCTATCGCCTGATCGAGCGGGGCGACGTGGTGGTCGAGAATTTCCGTCCGGACGTGAAGACGCGCCTCGGTTTCGATTATGACACGATCAAAGCCAAGAACCCGCGCATCATTCTCGCCAGCATCTCTGCCTTCGGCCAGGACGGCCCCTACAAGCATCTCCCCGGGGTCGATCAGGTGATCCAGGGGATGAGCGGGCTGATGTCGGTCACCGGCGAGCCAGGGCGCGGTCCGATGCGGGTCGGGATCGCGATCTCCGACATCGTAACCGGGCTGTACACGGCGCTGGGCATTTTGACTGCGCTGATCGAGCGGCAGAAGTCGAACCAGGGCCAGTGGGTGCAGGCCTCGCTGCTGGAATCGCAACTCTTCACCATGGACCTGCAGGCGGCGCGTTATCTCGTCGACGGCCACGTTCCGAAGCAGGTCGGCAACGAGCATCCGTCCGGCGTGCCGACCAACGCCTACCGGACCAAGGACGGTCACGTGAACATTGCGCCGATCCCCTCGATGTGGGATAGGCTCTGCAAGGCGCTCGGGCGCGAGGATTTGATCGACCATCCGGACTACGCCACGCGTGAGGCGCGGCGAAGCCGGCGCAAGGAGGTCAATGCTCTCATCCAGAGCATCACCGAGCAGATGGATACCGCGACGTTGACCGAGAAACTGCAGGCCGCCGAAGTGCCCTGCGGACCGATCTACACCATGGATCAGGCGTTCAACGATCCTGGCGTTCGCCACCTCGGAATGACGCAGAGCATCATCGCGATCGACGGCAAGGACATCAACCTGCCGCGCCAGCCGTTCCGGCTGAGCCGCACGCCCAGCACCATCAAGCGCCGCACGCCGGAATGGGCCGAGCACTCAGACGAAGTACTGGCGGAATTCGGGTTTTCCGCTGACGAGATCAAAGGCCTACGCGAGCGGGGCTCGGTGGAATGATGTGAGCAGACTGATACTTGCTGATAATCGCGCCATCACTCTGAGGCCCGCGCGGAGCGCGGCCTCAAAGGATAATTCGGTGCGCCTGGGCAGCAGGCGTATGATGCACCACCGCGGCCGTCATCCGTGAAGGCTCTCAGCGCTCGCATTCTGTTCGGGCGGGCGAACACACTGCAGGGTTCCGACCGAACTGCGGCTACAACCTAAGGAGTCACCGCTTGGGAATTCCGATGTCTTTCGCCGAGGCGATCGTCCGCGAGCACAAGCACCGGCGGATTCACGGAGATGTGCTGCTGCTCGGCCGCCAGACCATGTTGTTCACGCCGGAATACGTCCGCAGCATGTTCCACAATGCCGGACTTGATCCGGCTCCGCTGCCTGCGGGTGAAGACATTCTCGATCACGACACCGCCTTGGCGCGAGGCAAGGGCTGGATCCGCGACGATGCATTTTTCCGCATGCTCGGGGCCGAGCGCGTCCGTGCCATCGATTATTCGGACTACGAGGGGGCCGGCATCGTCCACGACCTCAGCCTTCCGATACCGGCCGAACTTGAGGCGTGCGCGGATTTCATTATCGACGGCAGTACCCTCGACAATGTCTTCAATCCGGCGGTCTGTCTGCAAAGCGTCGCGCGGATGCTGCGCCCAGGGGGGCGGTTCATGGCCGTCAATGTCGGCAGCCCCCACCTTGGGCCCTACACGATCATGACGCCCTATTGGTTGCTGGATTTCTTTGCCGTGAATGATTTCGCGGACAGCCGGGTATACGTCGTGCTGCACGGGCGCCGCGGTGAAATGAATGTCTTTGCGGTCGATCCGGCCAACGACGCGGGGCCCCCGTTCCTTGCGCCGCGCAACATCTCCCTCATCGCGTTCGCCGAAAAGGCGCCGGAGAGCACCTGGGACCGCTATCCGGTGCAGCGGCAGTATTGTGATGATGCGATGAGAACGCGCTACCACGCGTCGGCCCGTCGGTTTACCTCGAGCAAGCGGCCGGAACTGATGGTGTCGGTCCGTCCGTTGGCGATGCGGCTATCGCTGCGACATGGCGCCGTCGAGCACTATCGTATGATGCGCCTGATCTCCCAACATTACCCGATGATCGGAGCCGACGGCCTCCATCACCGCATCAAGCCGTCCCCCATCAATCGAATTGGGCATTTGTTCACCCGATTCTCCCGCATTTCCTGAGGCGCCAGCCGCCGATGGCGCTTCGGCGCACTCGTGCTATCCTGGTCGGGATTTCGATATGGAGACAGGAATGTCCAGGAAGTTGCTCACCGGTTCGTTCGTGGCGCTCATTACCCCGTTCAACAAGGACGGCTCGGTGGATTTTGCCGCCTTCCGCACGCTGCTGAAATTCCAGGAAGACCACGGGACCGCGGCGGTGCTCATCATGGGTTCGACCGGCGAGGCCTCGATGCTCTCGCCGGAGGAAAAAAAGCAGATCATCGTCGAGACCGCGAAGATGAAGACCGCGCGCATGCCGATTTTCTTCGGCTGCACCGGCAACAACACCGAGGCGACGATCGCCAACGTCCGCTTTGCGAAGGACAACGGCGCCGACGGCGCGATCCTCGCAGCGCCCGCCTATATCTGCGCCCCGGAGGCGGACATCGAGCGTTTCTTTCTTGACGTCGCCGACGCGACCGACCTGCCGCTGGGCATCTACAACAATCCGCCGCGGGTGAAGAGCGACCTGCATTGGGATCATCTGCTGCGCATCTTCAAGCATCCGAATTACGTCGTGCACAAGGAATCGACCGCGCGGGTCGGGCAGGTGGCGCAGGTGCTGGCTGGCAAACCCGACGTGGCCGTAATGTGCTGCGACAGCCCCAATCTCGGGCTGGTCGTGCCGACCATGAGCCTCGGCGGCCACGGCACCGCGAACATGACCGGCAACGTCGCGCCTGCCGAACTTGCGACTATCTCCGCGCCGTGGGCAAGTTACGCCGAAGCCGAGAATTTCAAGACGACATATCTGCGGCTGCTTCCCCTGCTGCATTTCACCTATTCCGCGATCAATCCCGTGGCAGTGAAGTCGCTGATGAAAGCGCTCGGCATGCCGGCGGGCGATTTGCGCAAGCCGCTGACTGGACTCGAAGGCGAGGCGCTCGCCAAGGGCATCCGCATCGTCAAGGAACTGGGGCTCGACAAAGCCTACGGATACAAAGTTGCCTCGCTCTCGGCGGTCGCCGCTTGATGTCGGCACGGCTGTGAACGACGCAGTCAATCGTGCGGCGAGTGGTCCGCAAAAGGTTTCGTCCGAGACAGCGCGCCTGTCGATCGCGATCTGTGACTACGACCACGTGCAGGACCTGCTGCGCGGGCTCATACAGCCCAATGGGATTTCGCTCGACGTCAAGACTTTGCCGATCGCGGAGATTTTCCGGCGCTTCACGCGCGACCGCGAGTGGGATGTCTCCGAGATGTCGATGGGGATGTACGCATCGCTGCTCTCCCAGGGCGACGACGGGTTGGTCGCGATTCCGGTGTTCACCTCGCGGATGTTCCGCCTGTCGTCGTTCTTCGTGCGGCGTGGCGGTCCGATAAAGAGCCTTGCGGACCTGCGGGGCAAGCGCGTCGGTTATCCCGATTGGATGCATACCGCCGGCATCTACGCGCGCGCCTATCTGACCCACCAGAGCGGCGTGGCGCTCTCCGACATCGAGTGGCTGCAGGCCGGCGTGAACGAACCGGGACTGGTCGAGCTGCTCCAGCCGCGGCTTCCGGACACCGTTCGGCGGACAAGCCGGCCCGATCGTTCGCTCAACGAGATGCTGCTCAGCGGCGAGATCGATGCGGCGCTGTCGTCGCACGTGTTGAAGGACTTCGGCGGTCCGCAATCTCCTCTGGTCCGCCTCGTTCCAGATTTCATGGCGGTCGAGACCGAATATTGGCGACGTACCGGCATCTTCCCGATCATGCATGTGATCGCCATGCGCCGCGATGTGTACGAGCGCCATCCATGGGCCGCCGCGAGCCTGTGCCGTGCGTTCGAGGGCGCCAAGCGCGCGTGCCTCGCGCGCATGCGCGACGCGACGATCTCGCGCTATCCCTATCCCTGGGCGTTCGCTTGGGCCGAACAGGCGACGGCGCTGTTCGGAGAGGATTTCTGGCCTTACGGCGTCGCGCCCAATCGGCGCACGCTCGAAGCGTTCCTCGGCTTCTGCGCCGAGCAGGGAGTGACCCATCGGCCAGTGACGCTGTCCGAGCTGTTTCCCCCGGACATCGATGCGGCATTTGCGCGACCGCCCGGGTCTGACGCCGTGTGATATTCTTTGGGGAGGTCGCGCCGAAGCGGTCTTTCGGCTCAAGAGGGGAAGGCGAATGAGCGGACTGTTCAGGTGGATGGCGATCAGTGCCTGCGCCTGCGTCACGATGTTGGCGCCGGCTGTGACCAAGGCCGAGCCGGTGCGCGGCGGCAGTCTGTCGATGATCCTCAGTCCGGAGCCCGCGGGCCTCGTTTCCGGGCTCAACAGCTCGTCGCCGATCTACACGGTCTCGCCGAAGATGTTCGACGGGCTGGTGAGCTACGATTCCCACTTCAAGCCGCTGCCACAACTGGCGACCGCGTGGGCGGTGTCGCCCGACGGGCTGACCATCACCTTCACCTTGCGGCCGGGCGTGAAGTGGCATGACGGCAAGCCGTTCACATCCGCCGACGTGCAGTTCACCTTCATGGACATCCTCAAGAAATTTCATTCGCGCGGCCCTGCGACCTTCGCGCACCTCGTGGCGGTCGACACTCCGGATGAGCTGACCGCGGTGTTCCGCCTCGACACGCCGTCGCCTTATCTCATGCGCGCGCTCGCCGCCGCGGAATCGCCGATCCTGCCCAAGCACGTCTATGCCGGCTCCGATCCGCTGCGCAATCCGGCCAATTCGAAACCGATCGGCACCGGCCCGTTCAAGCTCAAGGAATGGCGGCGCGGCAGCTACATCATGCTCGAGCGCAATCCGGACTACTGGGACAAGCCGAGGCCCTATCTCGACACGCTCATCTTCCGCTTCATTCCCGATGGCGCGGCCCGCGCGGTGGCGCTCGAATCCGGCGAGGTGCAGTACGGCACGCAATACATCGTCCCGATGAACGACGTGGCGCGGCTGAAGGCGCTGCCCAACCTGGCGGTGACGACGGAGGGCTACGAGTACAACACCTCGGTGAACTATTTTGAATTCAACCTGCGCAAGCCGTACCTGCAGGACGTGCGCGTGCGCCGCGCGATTGCGCATGCGATCGACAAGGAGTTCTTGGTGAAGAACGTCTGGTTCGGCTTCGCCAAGGCCGCGACCTCGCCGATCACCGACAAGCAGGGCGACTTCCACACCGACGACGTTCCGACCTACGCTTACGATCCGAAGAAGGCGGAAGCCCTGCTCGATGAAGCGGGGGTCAAGCGCGGCACCGACGGGGTGCGGCTTCGCATGACGCTCGACTATTCACCGAGCGGCGACATGTACCGGCAGACTGCGGACTATGTGAAGCAGGCGCTGGCGCAGATCGGCATCGCGGTGCAGGTCCGCAATTCGGACAATCCCACCTACATCCGCCGCGTCTGGGGCCAGTATGACTTCGACCTCAATATTTACTCGGCCTCCAACATTGCCGACCCCGTGATCGGCATTCAGCGGCTGTTCTGGAGCAAGGCGATCCAGCAGGGCGTCCCCTATTCGAACGGCTCCGGCTATTCCAATCCGGAGATGGACCGCCTGCTGGAGGCGGGCCAGGTCGAGAACGACCCGCAGAAGCGGCGCGAGATCTATGTCCGGATGCAGAAGCTTGCGATGACCGACCTTCCCACGTTCGCGATCGTCTACAGCCGCTGGATGACGATCCATGACAAGAAGGTGAAGGGCCTCAACACCACCGGCCTCGGCCCGTACGAGAACTTCGCCGCGGTCTATGTGGAGAAGTAGCGCCATGCGCTCGCAAAGGGCCGGCCTGCGATCGCGCCGGCCCAAGTCATGAATCGATTTCTCCGCTATCTGCTGCGCCGGCTGCTGCAAGCCGGGATTTCCATTCTCGCCGTCATCATTTTGGGCTTTGCCCTGATCCATTCCGCGCCTGGCGATCCGATCGATGTACTTGCGGGCGAGTTCGGCGCCGCCAGTCCCGATTACCTCGCGCAGTTGCGGCATGAATATGGGCTCGACCAGCCGCTCTGGATCCAGTTGGCGGACTATCTCGGCAATGTCGCGCGGCTCAACTTCGGTTACTCGTTCCGCAACGACACGACGGTGCTCGAGCTGATCCTGAGCCGCTTGCCGGCGACGATGCTGCTGATGACGACGAGCATTGCCTTATCCTTCATCGCCGGACTCGTGCTTGGCATCGTCGCGGCGCGTCATGTCAATCGCTTGGCCGACAATCTCATCTCGGTCATGGCGCTGCTCTGTTATGCGATCCCGCTATTCTGGTTCGGGTTGATGGCCATCGTCCTGTTCACGGTCAAGCTCGGGCTACTCCCCAGCGACGGCATGTTCACGATTGGTGCGGACTACGGCTGGTTCGGATCGATGATCGACGTGGCCCGCCACCTCGTAATGCCAGCCGCGAGCCTCGCGCTGTTTCACATGGCGGTCTACACCCGGCTGATGCGGGCCTCGATGCTTGAAGTCCATGGCCTCGATTACGTGCGCACCGCCCGTGCGAAGGGATTGTCGCAGAGCCGGATAGCGCTCGCACATGTGCTGCCGAACGCGATCCTGCCGATGGTGTCCATGGTCGGCGTGCAGATTGGCCCGATGCTCGGCGGTGCGGTGCTGGTGGAAACGGTGTTCGGCTGGCCCGGGCTCGGGCGGCTCGCCTTCGATGCGATCTTCCAGCGCGACTACAATCTTCTCCTCGGCATCCTGATGCTGAGCTCCACGCTCGTCATCGTGACCAACTTCCTGGTCGACCTGCTCTATAGCCGGCTCGATCCGCGCATCCAGGCGTATTGAAGATGGCAAACTGGCGCGAACTCTGGCGGCGTTATCGCCGCAAGACCTCGGCGGTGGCCGGGCTCATGCTGCTCGCGCTCGTGCTGCTGCTGGCGGTGATCGGGCCGTGGCTCGTGCCCGGCGATCCCTGGGCGATCGCCGCGCCGCCATTCCTCTGGCCCGGGCAGGATTTGGCGCATCCATTGGGTTCGGACCTGCTGGGCCGCGACATCCTGCGCGGCATCGTGCACGGCGCGCGCGTGTCGCTGCTGATCGGACTCTCGGCGACCGCCGCGGCGCTCGGCATCGGCGTCACCATCGGCGCCTGCGCCGGTTATTTCCGTGGCATGGTCGACGACGCCTTGATGCGTTTGACCGAGCTGTTCCAGACCATCCCGAATTTCCTCCTCGCGGTCGTGCTGGTCGCGCTGTTCAAGGCCTCGATCGTGACTACGGTGTTCGCCATCAGTGCGGTGAGTTGGCCCGCTATCGCCCGCCTTGTGCGCGGACAATTTCTGTCGCTGCGCGAGCGCGAATTCGTGCAGTCCTGCGTGGTGGTCGGCATGAGCGAGGCGCGCATCATCGTTACGCAGATCTTGCCGAACTGCCTCGCGCCGATCGTGGTCATGGCCTCGATCATGATCGCGTCTGCGATCCTCACCGAGTCGGGCCTGTCGTTCCTCGGCCTCGGCGATCCGGACCTGATGAGTTGGGGCGCGATGATCGGAATCGGGCGCGAAGCGCTGCGCACAGCCTGGTACATGGTGACGCTGCCCGGCCTCGCGATTCTCGTCACGGTGCTCGCGCTGAACCTGGTCGGGGAGGGGCTCAATGACGCGCTCAACCCGCATCTGAAGAACCGATAGCGCCGATGTCCGCCCTGTTGGACGTGCGCGATCTGCGAGTCGAGTTTGCAACCCCCGAAGGCACCGTGACTGTCGTCGATGGGGTCGGCATTGCGCTTGCGGCCGGAACGACGCTGGCGGTCGTCGGTGAATCCGGCTGCGGCAAGTCCGTCACGGCGCTGTCGCTGCTTCGCATCCTGCCGGAGCCGCAGGGACGCATTACGTGCGGCAGCGTCCGGCTCGACGGCCGTGAACTTCTATCGCTGCGCGAAGACGAAATGCGCGACGTTCGCGGCAACGAGATCGCGATGATCTTCCAGGAACCGATGACTTCGCTCAATCCGGTAAAAACCGTCGGCAATCAGCTCATCGAAGCGTTGCGCGCGCATCGGCCGTTGTCGCGGCGTGCCGCGCGCGAGCAGGCCGCTGACCTGATGGCGCAGGTTCGTATTCCCGATCCGCGCGCGCGGCTCGACGAATATCCGCACCGGCTTTCGGGCGGCATGCGGCAGCGGGTCATGATCGCCATGGCGCTCGCCTGCCGACCCAAGGTGCTGATCGCGGACGAGCCGACCACGGCACTCGACGTGACGATCCAGGCGCAGATCTTGGACCTGCTACGCCAATTGCAGGCCGAACTGGGGATGGCGATCCTGCTCATTACCCACAATCTCGGCGTGGTCGCGAGCATGGCAACGCGCATCGCCGTGATGTACGCGGGTCGGATCGTCGAGGAGGCGCCGGTCGTCGATTTGTTCGAACGCCCGTTGCATCCCTATGCTCAGGGATTGCTGGCCGCGACGCCGCGTCTCGATGCCAGCGGCGCGCGGCCGGACCGGCTGGCGGATATTCCCGGCCTGGTGCCGCCGCTGGCGGCGCTGCCGCCGGGTTGCGCCTTCGCGCCGCGTTGTCCCAGGGTGATGGACATCTGCCGCCGTGAGCGCCCTGCGCTGCGTGCCGCGGGTGCGGGCCGGCGTGTCGCTTGCTTCGCCGTGCAAGGGGAGGGCGGGCCGTGACGCCGCTCCTCGCCGTCGAGAATCTTGGCGTTCAATTTCGCAGCCGGCTCGGCAGCGTTCGCGCCGTTGACGGAGTCGGTCTTTCGATCGCCGCGGGAGAAACGCTGGGCCTGGTTGGCGAATCCGGCTGCGGCAAGTCAACTCTCGGCAAAGCGATTGTCGGCTTGGCGGAGCTGACACAAGGCTCGGTCCGGCTCGGCGGCATCGAGATCAGCGGGCTCAGCCGGCGCGCCATGCGGCCCTATCGGCGGCGTGTGCAGATGATCTTCCAGGATCCCTACGGCTCGCTCAATCCGCGGCTGACGGTGGGTCGGATCATTGCCGAGCCGCTGATCGTTCACGGTGTCGGCGATCCGCCATCCTTGCGCGAGCGAGTGGCGAAGCTGATGCAGCGGGTCGGACTTCATCCCGAAGCGGCCAACCGCTATCCGCACGAGTTCTCGGGCGGGCAGCGCCAGCGCGTCGGCATCGCGCGGGCGCTCGCGCTCAATCCGCAACTGATCATTTGCGATGAGCCGGTCTCCGCGTTGGATGTATCAGTTCAGGCGCAGGTGCTCAATCTGCTGATCGACCTGCAACGCGAGCTTGGACTGTCGTATCTCTTCATCTCGCATGATTTGTCGGTGGTGCAGCACATCGCGCAGCGCGTGCTGGTGATGTATCTCGGCAAGATCGTCGAGAGCGCGCCGCGCGAACTGATCTGGTCACGCCCGCTGCACCCTTATACGCGTGGGCTGATCGCCGCGGTGCCGGTGCCGGACCCGAAGCTCGCCAAGCAAAATCAGCAAAGCTTGATCACGGGAGAAATTCCCTCGCCGGTGGCGCCGCCGTCCGGCTGTCGTTTTCGCACCCGTTGTCCGTTTGCGGTGCCATTGTGTGCCGAGCGCGAGCCGGAGTTGCGCGAGGTGGAAGCAGGGAGTTTCGTGGCCTGTCACTTCGTGACACGCGGTGAAGATGGACGGATTGCGGGGCCCTCCGCCTCTCTTTGATCGGTCGCATGATCTGATCCGAAAAAAGTCTGCAACTTTTCGGGGTCTTGCTCTAAGCCTCCGCGATCTCCGGCAACCGATGTGCACTGACCGCCGGCGGCTCGCCGGCAAACTTGCGCACCTCGACCAAGGTGCTCATCGGGGAGGGGCCCTGGGCGAGGCGCGAGGTGCCTTGATCCGTGGTCAGAACATTCGGATTGCCGTGCTTTTCCAGCGCGCCAACCACGCCCGGCTCGACCGGATCGTACCAGGCGCCGACCGAGAGCTGCACGACGCCGGGCCGGATCGCGTCGGTGACCAGCGCGCCGGCGAGGCAGCGGCCGCGGGCGTTGAACAGTTCGACCACGTCGCCGGTGCGGATGTTGCGGCGCTCGGCATCCGCGGGATTGATCCGCAACGGCTCGCGTTCCGCGACCTTGCTCTCGCGGCTGACGCCAAAGCCGTCGAGCTGGCTGTGCAATCGCGTGCGCGGCTGGTTGGTGATCAGATGCAGCGGAAACTCAGCACTCCCGGCGGCAAGAAGCCATTCGCGCGGCTTGAGCCAGGTCGGGTGCGGCGGACAGTCGGGATAGCCGAAGCCTGCGATTGTTTCGCTGAAGATCTCGATCCGCCCGCTGCGGGTTCGCAGCGGATGCGCCTCGGGATCGCGGCGAAAGTCTTCGAACAGGATGAAATCGCGCGCGGGGACCGGCAATTCCACGTAGCCGTCCTCCCAGAACGTGTCGAAGGGCGGAAGGTTAAATCCGCTCGCGACGATGCTTTCGGAATAAGTGTCGTAGAGGTGGCGAACCCACGCCATCTCATCCCGGCCTTCGGCGAATTTTTCGCTGACCCCGAGTCGATGTGCGAGCGCATTGAAAATATCGAAATCGTTACGCGCTTCGCCGACCGGCTCGACATGTTTTTGCATGGCGATGATGAAACGGTCGCGCGATGAAGCGCCGATATCGTTGCGTTCGAAGGACGTGGTGGCCGGCAGTACGATGTCGGCATGGCGCGCGCTCGCGGTCCAGAAAATCTCGTGCACGATCACCGTCTCCGGCCGGCGGAAGGCCTCGATCAACCGGTTCAGGTCCTGGTGATGATGGAATGGATTGCCGCCGGCCCAGTACACGAGCTTGATGTCCGGGTAGGTGAGCTTGCTGCCGTTGAAGTCGATGGTCTCGCCCGGCGAGAGCAGCATGTCGGCAAAGCGCGCCACCGGAATCGCGAAATTGAGCGGATTTCGCCCCGCTGACATGCGGGCCGCGCCAAGCTCGGGCACCGGCACTCCCGGACCGTTGATCGAGCCATAGCCGAAGCCGAACCCGCCGCCGGGCAGTCCGATCTGACCGAGCATGGCGGCGAGCACGATCAGCATCCAATAGGGCTGCTCGCCGTGATCGGCGCGCTGCAGCGACCAGCTCCCCGCCAGCATCGTGCGGCCGATCGCCATGCGCCGCGCCAGATTCACGATGTCGGCCTCGGGAATGCCCGTGATCGCCGCCGCCCAGGAGGCGCTCTTCGGCTGACCATCGGCCGCGCCGGTGAGGTACGGCACGAAACGCTCGAAACCGACGCAGCAACGCGCCAGGAAATCAGCATCATGCAGGCCGTTCGCGTAGATCGTATGCGCAAGGCCGAGCATCAGCGCAGTGTCGGAGTTGGGGCGCGGGGCGATCCACTCGGCATCGAGGAAATCGGTCAATGGCTCGCGCACCGGCGTCACCAGCACGAAGTGCGTGCCGCCGGCCTTCGCCTCGTGCAGCCAGGATTCGCTGCTGTGTTCGCCGCAGCCGCCCGAATTGATCTGCATGTTGGGAATGTTGGCGCCGCCGAACATCACCATCAGGTCGGTATGCTTGGCGATGTTGCGCCAAGTCGTCAGCGGGCCACCGATCGGCGCGTCGGTGCCGATGATGTGCGGCAGCAACACCAGCGCCGCGCCATAGCTGTAGTTGGTGACCTGATCGACGAAGCCGCCGAAGGCGCCGAGAAAGCGCCGAGCCTGCGTGCGGGCGTGATGAAAATTGCCGGCGCTCGACCAGCCGTAGGAGCCGCCAAAGATCGCCGAGTGGCCATAGGTATCGCGTACGCGTGCGAGCTCGCCGGCGACCAGATCGAGCGCCTCGTCCCACGCAACCGGCACGAAGGGATCGCGGCCGCGCCCCTGGTTGCCGTCGCGTCCGCGGCCTTCGAGCCAGCCCCTGCGGACCATTGGCTTCGCTACGCGATTAGCCGCGTAAAGCAACTCGACCAGACCGCCGCGGATGTCCGAGGGATGCGGATCGCGAGCGAACGGCCGGGTGCCGACCACGCGCCCGCCGGCAACATCAACAGCGACCGTGCCCCAGTGCGTGCTGCTCAGGCGGTCCGCCACTTTGTCGTCTCCTTGCCGGGATGGCGCTGGCGCCGCCGATGCTGGTTCGGCGGCGAGACCATGATATCATCGCGCGATCCTGCGTAAATGTGACGATCAAGCAAAGCCCGGTGGACCTCGGAATTCGCGGCAAAAGGGCGCTCCTGAGCGGCGCCAGCAGAGGCCTCGGACGGGCCTGCGCGTTCGCGCTCGCGCACGAAGGCGTCGACGTGACGATCGTGGCGCGTACGGCTGCGGTGCTGGAGCGCACCGGCGCCGAGATCGGGTCGGCAACCGGCGTCAAGGTGACGACCGTCGTCGGCGACATTACGACCAAGGCCGGCCGCGCTGCGGCGCTGGCCGCCTGCCCGGAGCCGGACATTCTCCTCAACAATGCCGACGGGCCGATGCCGGGGGATTTTCGCGATTGGGGGCGCGAGCACTGGATCGCCGCGCTCGACGCGATGATGCTTGCGCCGATCGAGATGATCCGCCTGACCGTCGACGGCATGTTGCAGCGCGGCTTCGGCCGCATCATCAACATCGTCTCTCGGAGCGTGAAGATCCCGCAGCCTGAGCTTGGGCTTTCCAACGGCGCACGATCGGGCCTGGTCGGATTTATCGGCGGGCTCGCGCGCCAGACCGTCACCCAGAATGTCACGATCAACAATCTTCTGCCCGGCATTTTCGACAGCGACGCGCAGCGCGAGCACGTCCGCGCCATGCTGGTGCCGGGCGGCAAGACCTTCGATGAGGTGTGGCAGGCCCGCGCCGCGTCGAACCCGGCGAAGCGGTTCGGGCGTCCGCCGGAGCTCGGCGCCTATTGCGCCTTTCTGTGCTCGGAGCATGCCGGTTTCATCACCGGCCAAAACTTGCTGGTTGATGGGGGAAGCTATCCAGGGACATACTGAGACCTGAGAGCGAAAGGATTGAACATGCGACGCGTTTGTTCTTTGGCGCTCGGACTGGCGCTGCCGATCGCGCTGTTCGCGCTGTCCGCGCCGGTCATGGCGCAGAGTTATCCAGCCCACACCGTCACGGTCGTCGTGCCCTATCCGCCGGGAGGGTCGGTCGATGGTGTCGCGCGGATCCTGGTGCAGAAGCTCAACGAGTCGTCCGGCCGCAACACCTTCATCGTCGAGAATCGCCCGCAAGGCGCATCGGGCATCGTCGGCGCGAACACCGTCGCCCGGGCGGCGCCTGATGGATACACGCTGATGCTGTCCGCGTCAGTGCATGTCATCACGCCATTCCTCTACAAAAATATTCCCTACGACGTCGTGAAGGACTTCACACCGATTTCGCTGGTCGCCGATGGTCCCCTGATCGTCAGCACTACGCCGAGCGTGCCGGCGAACAATCTGAAGGATTTTTTCGAGCTCGTCCGCAAGGAACCCGCGAAGTATACGTTCGCAACGACGAGCTTCGGCTCCGCCAGCCACTTGGCGATCGAACTGCTCAAGCGCGACGCCAAGGTCGACACGCTCGTGATTCCCTACAAGGGCACGGGGCCTGCGCTCAACGATCTCATGGGCGGACAGATCCAGTTGCTGGCGGACGCGATGCTGTCGTCGCTGCCGCTGGTCCAGGGCGGCAAGATCAAGGCGCTCGGCATCACGAGCCTCAAGCGCGTCGCCGCTGCGCCTGAGATACCGACCGTGCAGGAATCCGGGATGCAGGGTTTTGAGTTCGTGTCCTGGTATGGATTGTGGGGCCCGAAAGACCTTCCGCCCGAGATCACCGCCAAGTTGGCGCAGGAGACCGCGAAGATACTGGCGCAACCGGAGGTGAAGCAACGCTTCAACGTGCTCGGCTTCGAGCCGATCGGATCCAATCCGGGCGATTTCGCCAAATACATCGATACCGAGATGACGAAATACGCAAAGATCATCAAGGATGCGAATATCAAGACCGAGTGATGACAATCTACGCTCATTCCCACGCAAGCGGGAATCCAGGGCGACCGCTATCGACCGCGGAGCTTGTGGCGCCGGGATTCCCGCTTTCGTGGGGATGAGCAGAGAACCAAGCGATCTCACATGACGGGTGCCGGTTCAAGTCGCTTCTGCAATCAACTGGGCGCGCAGCACCTTGCCATAGTGCGAGCGCGGCAGGCTCGCCGCGAAGCGGATCGAACGCGGCTTCTTGTAGGCGGCGAGGTGGGCCCGGCAGTGCTCCACGAGCTCATGCTCGGAGGCGCTCAGGCCGGGGCGAAGCACGACGAAGGCCGTGACGGCCTCGCCCCATTCGAGGTCGGGCAAGCCGATCACCGCGACCTCGGCGACCGCGGGATGCGCGGCGAGCACGTCCTCGACTTCCTTCGGAATGACGCTGCTGCTGCCGGAGCGGATCACGTCTTTCAGGCGGCCGACGATGGTGAGGTTGCCGGCGGCGTCGAATTGTCCGATGTCGCCGGTGTGCAGCCATCCGTCGCGCAGCGCCTCGTTCGTTGCCGCCTCGTCCCGCCAATAGCCGGCCATGACGTTGTCGCCGCGGATCAATACCTCGCCGGCTTGCATCGGCGTGGGCATGGCGCTCTCATTTGATGGCGCGATCCGGACCTCATAGCCAAACAGTTCGCGGCCGACCAATTCCATCAGTTGCCCGCCCTGGCGCGTGCACGATTCGAAACTGCGCGGCGGCAGATAGCAGGTGACCGGGGCTTCCGTCAGTCCATAGAGCACGCCGATCTTTGGCCCGATCAGCTTCAAGGCGCGCTCGAAGACGGGGGGCGGAAGCCGCGAGCCTCCGACATGGATGGCCTCCAAGGTCCGCAACTGATCGTCGCAGCCCGCCACATGATCGAGCCAGCGCACGAGCTGCGTCGGGACCAGCGACGTTCGCGTGATGGCGCTCCGCGCGATACGCGCGGCGAGGTGTTCGGGATCGAAGCGGTCGCCGAGAACGACCGTCGCGCCGGCGAACAGATGCGACATCAAAATGACCTGCGCGATCGGCCACAGCGGCCGCACGTTGAGGAATCGGGCATCGGGCCCGATCTCGAACGCGTGCATCGTATGCTGCGCGACCGCGACGAGATTGCGATGGCGCAGCATCGTCGCTTTCGGCGCGCCGGTTGTGCCGCCACTGAAATTGAGCGTCGCGAGATCCTCGCCGTCGCCATCAGGGAGCGCCTGTTCGGAAGCGCTTTCGAGCAGCGTCTCATAGTTGAGGCCGCCGCTCGAACCGACGGTGATGACGAATTCCAGGTCCGCAGCGTCCTGCGCCAATCTCTCCGTTATTTGCGCAAACGACGAATGCGTGACCAGCGCCCGCGCGCCCGCGTGTTGCAGGAGCGCGATCAGTTCCCGGCGCGTGACGCGCGGATCGAGCGGCACGCGCACGAAGCCTGCCGCCATCGTCCCATAATCCGCTTCCAGGTATTCGCGGATGTCGGGAATGAGCAGCGCGACCCGATCGCCCCGGCGCAAGCCGAGCCCGCGCAACGCATTCCCGAAGCGCGTCAGCCGGGAATGGAACTGCCGGAACGTCCAAGCGCCGCTGGCGTCGATGATCGCGGTGCGGTCGGCATGCCACATCGCCAGCCGCTGCCATGTCGCGCCGATGTGCATCTTCACCAGCCGTTGAGCACGACGCGGCCGACGACGCGGCGCTCTTCCATCATGGCATGGCCTTCCGACACCCGCGGAAACGGAAGGACACAGCCGATGAACGGCTTGACCGCCGCGGTGGCAAGCAGATGAAGCGCCGTGTGCACGTCCTTGTAGGTGGCGTTGCCGGAACCGCAGATCCGCAGGCGCCGCATGATCACCAGGCCGGGGTCGATCTCCACGCGCTGCGCGCCGATATTGCCGAGTACGACGACAGTCGCATGCGGTGCGGTCGAGCGCAGGCTTTCCCCGAAGGTCCCGGTGACCACGTTCTCGAGCACCGCATCGACGCCCAGCTTGCCGGTGAGCCGCCAGACTTCGCTGCTGAATTTCAGATCCGGACTGACGATGACTTCGTCCGCCCCAGCCTGTCGGACTACGGCGGCCTTATCCTGCGAACTGGTAACGGCGATCACCTGCGCGCGCACGCTCTTTACCACCTGGATCTGATGCAGGCCGAGACCGCCGCCCGCGCCGGTGATCAGCACGATGTGCCCAGGCTCGACCTGGGCGACGCCGAGCGCGGCACGCACGCTGGTCCCGATCGGGCAGACCGCGAGCGCCGCCGCGTTGAAGTCCACCGCGTCAGGAATCCGGATCGCGTTGCGGGCCGGCACGCAGGTGAACTCCGCGTAGCCTCCGCCGCCGCTTTCGCCGAGGACGCGGCTGTTCCGGCACAGGTCCTGCCGCCCGCCGAGACAATGCCGGCAGAGGCCGCAGAACAGGCGCTGGTAGATGACGACGCGCTCTCCCACGCGTGCGGCAGCGACGTTTGCGCCGGCTGCGACGATCTCGCCGGCGATCTCGTGACCCAGAATGCGGCCGGGCTTGCCGCCGGGGATCTTTCCGCCGCGCGAGAGCACATCGTGGTAGCAAACCCCGGCTGCCCGGATGTGGACCAGGACGTCGTCAATCCCGGGCTCCGGCCGCGTGGCGGCGGATTCTTGCAGCACCGCCGGTGCGCCGAATTCCCGGAATGTAACCGCTCTCATTTCTGTCATGACATTGCGCGCCGCTCAGCTCCGCGACGCGAACGTGGCCGCGCCCTGCTTATAGTCGTCCTTCGACTCGACCAGCGCGCGAACCGCCTCGATTTCCGACCGCATGCCCTCGACCGGGCCGCGCGAGAACATCGCCAGCCGCTTGGTCGCCTGCACGGCGAGGGGCGAATACCCTGCAATGGTGGCCGCCCAGGTTTTCGCCTCAGCCTGCACATCGTCGACCACGGCGTTGATGAGGCCGATGCGCAGCGCGTCGTCCGCCGTGATATTGCGCGCAAGCAGCAACATCTCAAACGCGCTTGCGCTCGGAATGACCTGCGGCAGCCGCACGGCGCTGACGGCCGAGATCATCCCATGTTTCACTTCGGGATAGCCAAGCATGGTGTTCCGGGCGGCAAGGCGCAGATCGCAGTGCAGCGCGAGCGTCATTCCCATGCCGACGCAATAGCCATGCAGCGCGGCGATCACCGGCTTGAACAGGGGGATGCCCACGCCCGGGAGGGCGCGCAGCAGGGTGTCCGTCGAGACCATGCGCCCGGTACGGTTGATCTCCTTGATGTCGGAGCCGGCGCAGAACGCCTTGTCACCTGCTCCGGTGAGCACGGCGACCCGCAGGTCGTCGTCGTCCGCGATCTCCTGCCAGATCGCCGCCAAGCGCTCCTTGGCGGGCACATCCAAGGCGTTGAGCACCTGCGGCCGATCGATGGTCACGAGCGCAACCCCGTTCGCCTGCTTCTCCAGAAGGACCGACATCTCTTCTCTTGTTCTTTATGCGTACATATTTCCAGGCTCGCGGTACCTTAGCAAAATTCGCAACGATTGCTGCCCAGCCCGCAACATTGTATGGGACGCTCCGCGCCGGCTGGCGCCGCCCCCTGGCGTCGGGCCCGTAGCTCAATGGTTAGAGCCGGCCGCTCATAACGGTCTGGTTGGAGGTTCGAATCCTCCCGGGCCCACCAACAAATAAAATCAATGACTTAGTTGGCCTTTTGGTGGCAGTGGCGACAGATATTTGGCGACAGTCCCTCGCCGGACCATCGCATTAGCGGACGTTCGCAGAACTGCTCGGGCTTGCTTTTTTGTCGATCTTCGTCACGGAAGTTTGCGCTTTTGGGGCCCTACCGCATGGGGGGACTGGGAGTAGCATTTGGTCGCCTCTAGGGAATTCACGACAGTTCTTCGCTCTGAAAAAAAATCGAGCGCCCCGGGCGCTCGCATCTCGGGAGGGTTTTCATGAAAACGACCGCACTAATTAGCTCTGCTTTTGTTCATGCTCGCGGGTCATTGGACCGCCGTTTGGGCGCAGGCCGCGCCAGACCCGTTGTCCTCGTGGAATGAGGGCGCTGTGAAAAAATCGATCACGGATTTCGTCATGCGTGTGACGACGGAAAGCGGAACGGACTTTGTGCCGTTCGACAAACGCGTCGCTACCTTTGACAACGACGGCACGCTGTGGACTGAGCAACCGGTCCTATTTTCAGGTCGCCTTCGCGCTCGACCGCGTGAGGGCTATGGCACCACAGCATCCCGAATGGAAGACGCGGCAGCCGTTCAAGGGCTTGCTGTCTGGCGACATGAAGGCGGTAGCGGCATCCGGTGAGAAAGGGTTGTTAGAAATCATGTCGGTCACATACACCGATATGACCACCGAGGAGTTTTCAAAAATTGTCCTCGATTGGACCGCGAGTGCGCGTCACCCACGCTTCAACCGACCCTACACGGACTTGATTTATCAGCCGATGCTGGAACTGCTCAGCTACCTGCGTGCGAACGGCTTCAAAACCTTTATCGTTTCGGGCGGCGGGGTTGAATTTATGCGGCCCTGGACCGAAAAGGTTTACGGCGTCCCGCCGGAGCAAGTCGTCGGCTCATCGGGAGTGGTTAAATTTGAAATGAGGCCAGACGGTAGGCCGGTATTGATGAAGCTCGCCAAGAACGAATTCGTCGATGATGGACCGGGCAAGCCGGTCGGCATCAACCGCTTCATTGGCCCCCGCCCAATCTTGGCATTCGGCAATTCGGACGGAGATCACCAGATGTTGCAATGGACCGCTGCCGGCAACGGGGCACGCTTGATGGGCATTGTTCATCATACCGACGCGGAGCGCGAATACGCCTATGACCGCAAGTCGTCGATCGGCAAACTCGATAAGGCTTGGGACGAGGCCATGCGTCGCGGGTGGATCGTGGTCGACATGAAGCAAGACTGGAAGGTCATCTATCCGTTCCAGAAGCAGTAGTGCGGCGCCGCCGATCTGGGTCGCCAATTTAGTCTGTAGTCCAACGAGAGGAGTTACGATATGAGCACCAAAGACGGAAACAATCCGAAGCAAAGTGTAAGTCGACGCAACATCCTCCTCGCCGGCACCACGCTCGCTGCTGCATCGGCGCTGGGGTCGACAACGTCTATCCAAACCGCGCAAGCGCAACCAGCGCCCGCACCGTCCGGGGGGAAGCCGAACATCCTCGTCATCTGGGGCGATGACATCGGGATCGCGAACATCAGCGCTTACTCGAACGGTCTGATGGGCTACGAGACCCCGAACATCGACCGAATTGCCCGCGAAGGCATCAAGTTCCAACATTACTACGGCGAGCAGTCCTGCACCGCCGGCCGCTCGGCGTTCCTCACCGGCCAGCACATCATTCGAAGCGGCCTCAGCAAGGTGGGCTTCCCCGGCGCGCCTATGGGCATGAGCCAGCTCGACCCCTCGGTCGGCGGTCTGCTCAAGAACCTCGGCTACGCTACGGGCCAGTTCGGAAAGAACCATGTCGGCGATCGCAATCCCTCGCTGCCGACGGTGAACGGCTTCGACGAGTTTTTCGGCAACCTCTACCATCTCAACGCCGAGGAAGAGCCAGAGCTGCCGGACTATCCGAAGGACCCGGCCTACCTCGCCAAATTCGGTCCGCGCGGCGTACTCAAATGTAAGGCGACCGACTTTGACGATCCCACCGTCGATCCGCGCTTCGGCAAGGTCGGCAAGCAGACCATCGAGGACACCGGCGCGCTCACCAAGAAGCGCATGGAAACGATCGACGACGAGACCTCGGCCGCCGCAATCGACTTCATGAAGCGGCAGCAGTCCGCGGGCAAGCCGTTCTTCGTCTGGTTCAACTCGACCCGCATGCACCTGCGGACGCACGTTCGCGCCGAGCACCGCGGCCGATACAAGCACGGCGACAGCGAATACATCGACGGCATGGAGGAGCACGACGACACTGTCGGCAGCGTGCTCAAGGCGCTCGACGATATGGGTATCGCCAACAACACCATCGTCGTCTACTCAACCGACAATGGCCCCCACATGAACACATGGCCGGACGGTGCCATGACCTGGTTCCGCTCCGAGAAGAACACCAACTGGGAGGGCGCCTTCCGCGTGCCGTGTGTGGTGCGCTGGCCGGGCGTGATCAAGCCGGGCACGGTCACTAACGAGCTGATGAGCCACAACGACTGGATTCCGACGCTCTGCTCGATCGCCGGGGAGCCGGACATCGTCAACAAGCTGAAGGCCGGCTACACGGCCAACGGCATCAATTACAAGGTCCACCTCGACGGCTACGATCAGTCCGCGTTCCTGCGCAACGTGAGCGGCAGCGCGGCCAACAACAATGGGACAAAGAGCGCCCGCGACAAGTTCTTCTATTCCGATGACGACGGCCTGCTCGTAGGGATGCGGCAGGGTGACTACAAGTACGTGTTCTCCGAGCAGCGCAAGGAAGGCACGATGGCCCTGTGGGCCGAGCCGTTCACGACGCTCCGCCTGCAGAAGATATTCAACCTGATGCAGGACCCGTTCGAGCGGGCCGACATCACGTCCAACACTTTCTGGGATTGGCAACTCAACCACGTCGGCGGCGCGTACGGGATGATGGATGAGGTCTTCCAGTTCGTGGCGACATTCAAGGACTTCCCGCCACGCTCGTTCCCGCCGAGCTTCAACCCCGCGAACGTTTTGGATAGCTTCATGGAGGACCTCAAGACGCGAAAGATGTTGAGGGAGGGGTTGGACCCCGAGCAGGTTCGCGGCGCGCTGGACAGGATCATCAACCAGCAACTTCAAAGTCGCGGTGTCCGATAATCGACCAGACTCGAAGCAATTCGGGCGCGCACCTCCCTTTGCGTCGATGCGCGCCCGGACTATGTGGCGTAGTGCGGTTCAAGAATTGCGATTAATGTTGGAGGAATGCAACGCGGCGCCGACTCTGCCAGCAGCAAGCGTAGCCCGGATGAGCGAAGCGATATCCGGGATTGACCGGGCCGCAACCGATAAGAGCCCCGGATTTCGCTTCGCTCATCCGGGCTACATCATTCCGCCAATTTTGCGTACCCGTTACGACAGCCGCAGGGTGGCCAAAGCGAACCGTGCCCACCCCTTGCTGTCTAGGGTGGGCACGGCGTTGCGCGTCCTTGGCCCACCCTACGGCACGATCGAGGCGGCCTTGCGCGCTTCGTCGTTCGCCGCCTTCTTGCGGTCGAAGTCCGCGAGCGAGGCATAGCCGCGGGCGTTCAACGTCGTGTAACGCGCAAGATCGGCTGCCGCCTGGGAGAGGTTCGAAGTCGCGGCCCGCGAGTTCGGCCTGCGCGCTCTGGGCTTGCAGCTTCTGGTCCTGCGGGTCGAGTTTCGCCACCACATCGCCGGCACCGACGCGATCGCCGACATTGAGGTGCGAGCCACGACCTTGCCGGCGACACGGAAGCCGAGATCGATCTCGTGGCGCGCCCGCACCACGCCGGCAAAATCGCGGCTGCCGTTTTCCGATCGAAACTCAACTTTCGATACCAGCACCGGCCGTTCGGGCTTGCTGGTGGCGGAGGTCGCTTGATTTCGCAACCCGCCAGCAACGCCAGCAGCGCTACGGCGGATATCGTCCGTCCGCGGCGCGTCCGTTGTGTCACGCACGTGTTGATGCTCAGGGCTATGGACCTGCTCGTTTGTTCAATAGTAACGGCTGTACACGACGGAGCGCGCTGCATCGCGTCTCACGGCGCCTTTTATGTCTGTGCGGGTGCCTCCAATATCCTTGAGTTCGCGGTCAGTCATCGACTGCAGCCGTGCGATCGCAGCCCGTTCAGTTGTCCATTGCTTGTGAGCCATCAGCCAGCGTCTCAAGGGGCCGATCCCCCCTCTGGCCCAGAATTGCCTCGCCGAGCCTTGCGGTGCAGCGTGCGCACTCGAAGCCGTTCTTATAGTCATCGCTCCTCTCCAATTTCTTTGTGTTGTGTGCTCAGGCCCGGCCGCGTCTGCGGCATCGGCGTTCACGTGTCGTCGATATAGTCGAAGGCCCGATATGGGCGAATGACGCAGGCGCCAGACTTCATGCTTGGGACGCCGGAACGACAGCTTTCCAGCCAATAAATGCGCCGTCAGACATGTCGGGAGGAGTGCGGCCAGTCGAAGCGCGCGTCCTACCGCTTCCGGGCGCGGGTTCGAGCAGCGGACCGTCGATGACCTGGAAGCGAGATGGCCTGAGATCGGCGATGGCCGAGCGCTTCAGCATCAATCTCGGATATACATGCTTCCGTCAGACCGCATGGCGCGAACCCGTTGTCGAAGGTTTAGCTTCGAGTGGCCTAGTCGGCTGCTTCAGCAAAAATGAAAGGGCATACAACTCCTGGCGAATGCTTCTTCCAAGGGCGTCGTCCCTGCGAAAGCAGGGACCCATAGCCTCCCAGCAACGAAATGCCCGCCAGTCGTGCCAAACTGCAAAGACACGGCGTATGGGTCCCTGCTTTCGCAGGGACGACGGAGACCGGTCAACCGGAATGCATCCTTTCACTTTGGTTGAAGCTACCTGCTAGGGCGTGTGCTCACAAAACCCGGTGCTGTGACCCGCGCCCGAGTTCAGGTCGTCTTCGCTCCGAAAGCGACCCGGATTGCGGGACGCGACGGGCCAACGCGGAAACTTGCATATAGGCCAGTTTTTCAACTATGTGTGTCTTCCGAGCACTAGAGACAACGCAAAAAGGAGTTGTAGTGGGCACGGTCGAAGTCGCTCGGGAGACGCGGCCCGCCGCCGTTCCACTTTTGAGCCTTGACCATGTCGAAGGCGATTGCGCTATCGATTTGTGCGGCGTTCCTCCTTCGCGCAACGTGTCATGCCGCGGAGTTGGCGGAAAATACCGCATTCGCTTCTCCGAAATTCAGCGCCTCGCCAGCCATCGCGCTGACGGATTTCGAATCCCTCCGGATCAAGGGACTCAACATAGCGCTGCCCGGTCCGACAGACACGATTGATTCCGATTTCGCAGGCGTTCGATCAAGTCTTGCCGCCCTCGGAATTGGGTACATCGGTTGGAGCAGCAACAGCTTTTACAACAACATGCTCTCTGCGGAACGGACGACATTCGGCAACCAGACCTATAATGGCCAGAAGCCGACCGTCTTTACTAATAACGTGATGTTTTTGACTTACGACTTGAGCCGATACGGAATTTCGGACGGGCAGATCGTCCTTGGTGGAGTCTATAATTTCGATACATGGGCCCCCGCCGGCCCGAACGCGCTGAGTCTTGCGACGTTCAGCTATTATCAGACCTTTCTGAATAAGCAGGTGGAGTTGAAGTTTGGATATCTGGCGAATGCGTTGGAGTTTTGGGGACCCTTTCTGGCGGGCAATCTGGCGGCCAGCATCTTCGGACCGAGCGCATCAATTCCAGTGGAAGCCGGCATTAGCGCTCCTGCCTGGGCAACTCCTGCGATCAACATCAAGTTCAATGGCCCAGATGGCCTTTACAACAAGTTAGGCATCCAGCGAGCGAGCAGCCCGGATGGCCCCTCCGTCGAGAAGATCGAAAACCCAACTGGCTTGAAGTGGTCGACGCCGAATAGCGGGGTTCTCGTGATCAATGAGGTCGGTTATCGCAAAGAAGCGGCTCCCGGCCAGCTTGCGACTTGGCTGCGTGCTGCCCCGATGTTCACCACCGGCCGATACATTGATAACTCATTTGGCGGCCGGAGCACCGGCAATTACGGAGCGTATTTTCTGGCCGATCAACAGTTCGTCCAACTGGCTCCGGTGGCCGGCCAGGCTGCAAGGGGCGTCTACGCCGGCGTCTCCGCAATGTATGCGCCGCCGGAATTCAATCGCTTCAGTCGAGTATTACGAACTGCGCCTCTATGGGATAGGATTGCTGCCGTCCCGGCCAGCAGACATGCTGTCCTTGGTGGTCACCCGCAACGTCTTTAGCCACTATCTGGTCGATGCCGCATTGCAACAAGGCCAACTCGCGCATGCCGACAGTTTGTCGATCACCGCAGCGTACACGGCGCCGATTGCGCCTGGTATTCGGGTTGGCATCGGCCTCGGTTACACCGATCATCCTACGCCGGTGGTTTATACTCCACAGACCGGGAGTGCTCTCAATATTTTAGCCAACGTGATCACGTTCTGGTAGAGCGCCGCTTCGCTCAGGCCCCTTGGAGGAAGGTTTGGCAAAACGCGCGGCAGAGGACGGATTTGAGTTTTCGGTGGCAACCGTGCCGCCGACCGCGTGGCATCGCCAGTTGGCGTTCGTCGTCGTCATTGCGGTATCTGTCGCCTACGTGGCCATCATCCCCAATGCGACCACACCGCTGCCGCGGATCGACAGCTTCATTCCCACCGTGTTCGCCGTCATATTCGTAGCCGACCTCGTCACCGCGGTATTGTTATTCGCTCAATTCTCTGCAACCGGCTTACGTCCTCTCGTGGTGCTCGCGAGTGGCTATCTCTTTTCCAGCCTGATTGTCGTTGGACACGTGCTGACCTATCCAGGCGCTTTTGCGCCGACGGGTCTTCTTGGGGCCGGACCCCAGAGCGCCGCCTGGCTCAATGTTTTATGGCGATTTGGGCTTGCCGCATCGATGGTTGGCTATGCCGTTCTAAGGTCCGGCACGCAGACGAAAAATGCGGTCAACTCAGCGCCGCGATCTGCCATTGCATGGAGTGTGGCGATTGTAATCGTTGTGGTGTGTACGCTGACCTATGCAGTCACTGCGGGACATGAATTTGTGCCGCCTGTTTTATTGGATGGCAAAGTTTTGCCATTAGGACGCTTCGCCAATGGCGTCATCGTACTGACGAATGTGCTCGCACTGCTGATCCTGCTGGTGGCGACGCGCGGAAGGTCGATACTCGATCTGTGGCTCATCGTTGTGGCCGTTGCGATGCTGGCCGAAAGCATTGTGATAACGTTTTTTGTTCAGGCGCGCTTCAGCTTTGCCTTTTACGCGTTCCGCATAATTTCGCTGCCAATTTCAAAAATCGTGTTGGTTGTGCTGCTCTGGGAGACAATGAGGCTTTATGCCAATCTCTCTATTTCAAATAGGGAACTGCAACGCGAACGTGCAAACAGACTGACCAGCGCAGAAGCAGTGGTGGCCGCGCTCGCCCATGAGGTCAGGCAACCGCTGTCAGGGATGACTTCACGCGCCGCCGCGGGGCAGCGATTTCTGGATCAAGCGCCGCCCGATATCGCCAGGGCAAAAAAACTCTTTGACCAAATAAAAGATGCCGCCTTTCGTGCGAACGAAGTGTTCGAAAATTTCCTCGGCTTGTTCAAAGGAGGCGCGCAAGAACACCAACCAGTGGACATCAACGTGTTGGCGCTCGAAGCGGTGCAGCTTTTGCGCAAAGAACTGGACGACCACAATATCGTCGCCCACGTGATGTTGGCATCAGACTTGCCGTCGATCCAGGGTAACCGAGGGCAGCTTCGCGAGGTCATCCTCAACCTCGTCCAGAACTCCATCGAGGCGATGGCCACGACCAAAAGACAACGGGTCATCAGCGTCGTGAGCGCACGGCATGATTCCGGAGTCAATTTCCATTTCGTTGCAAGATACAGGCCCCGGGATCGATCCCAACAGACTGGCAAGCATTTTTGAACCGTTCGTCACCACGAAGGCAAAAGGAACAGGGTTGGGCCTGGCGATCTGTAAAATGATCATTGAGCGGCATGGCGGCAAACTGTCGGCGTCGTCCGACACGCATTATGGCGGGGCGCGATTCGAGATTACGCTACCCACTAAAACCGCGGAGCCTTCCGGCCTGGAAGCCACTACGGAACAAAGCCTTCGGCGCGATTAATAATAAGCTACTGGAACTCCGACCACCCTGTCAAAATCCAATCTTGTCAATCCACTGCCGTAGCAGCGTCACTGGGAAGCCCTCCCCGTAGCCGGCGGCGACTGTCTTTTCCTCATGCCCTAACAGTGCCCATCGCACGTCTACCAAGCGAGGGTTGATTTCGCGGTACTCGGATTGGCGGAACAAAGGAGGAGGAAGGGATGGCAAAGAAGGCCAAGTCCAAGCCCCGTCGCCAGAAGTCGACCCCGCGGAAGGGGTGCCACGTAAGGCTGCTCATGTCGGAGTTGGGCCGCCGCCAAAAAGGTAGGTCTTACCGGGACGCTGCCCTTCACAACCCGCCCGCTCGGTCCCCGCTGAGCGGGCTTTTCCATCAGCGCGCTCGCGAAGCGCCTATCCCCAAGGGTAGTCGGCTGCACTTTGGTCCAATATGAAAGACTCCGGCTGTGTGCTTTGGTGAGCACGCTGGCGACCCCAGATCCCTCCGATCCCCCATCGCCAGTTCAGCCCCGCCCAAGCACCCCCTTGCGGCGGGGCACCTACTTCAGGCGTTCGCCACACAAATGCCCGGCCTCGGCGAAACGATACCTCCAGCGGAGGGGAACTACGACGCACCGGCAAAGCGGCGATGTAGCGACCGGGTATCTCGTGCATGTCCGGGGCCGCTGGTGCCTTACTCTCCGGCCGAATGAGTGGGATACAATTCATGTCCGGCACAACAAACGGTGCACGATTCGAGGCTGCTCAAACTCCCGCGATCGCGCCGGCAAACGACGCGGATGATCTTATTCAAGCGGTGGCACAGCGTGCGCGCGACGCAGCCAATGCGACGCTGCAATTGCAGCATTCGGGGAAGGCCATTTCGGAGATCGCGGTAGGTCCGCGGATCGCTAACTCAGTTTCTGAGCTGGGCCTGAGCGTTGCGGACAGGCCATCCTTGGTCCGTCGGGTCGCACGACGGATGCTCCGGTTCGCGTTCGTACTTTTCCTAGGAGTGGCATCCACTTTGGCATGGCAGTCCTATGGGGAAACAGCCAAGCAAATGATGGTGACTTGGGCTCCGCAGCTTGGCCCATGGATCCCGCTCTACCAGTCTGCCGGGCCCTCCATCCAGCCGCCTGCTGCCGCGGTCCCGAGTGCATTACCGGTTCAAGAGGCGTCCAGCGAGGAAGCTACCGCCGTACCGGACGCTATTCGACAAAGGGCGACACCTACCCCAACAACCTCCGAAGCCAATCTTCAGCAGCTTGAGGAAATAGCGCGAGACGTAACTGCCGCGCGGCAGAGCATTGAGCGCCTTGTCGCAGCGCAGGAAGAGATGGCGAGCGCGATAGCAGGGTTGCAGGCCGCGCAGCTGCAGATCGATCAGAAGGTTGTGCCGCCGACACCACGTCCTACCGCGGCCAGGGTGCCGAAGCCCGCTTCGCCAGCGGTCCCGCGGATTAGTTCGCAAAACCAACCGCCGCTACAGGGTGTGCTCGACCCGGTACATTGAGTTGTGTCGGTCGAAGCCAATCTCCGTGGCCAGCGCGGCAATCCTGATCCTGTCTTGATTGTACCATTACTAGATCCGGATATGATTTTCGGAAAGGACAAGTGTGCAGAATTAATTTGTCGCTACGCCGCAATGGTACCAGCCGCTTTCCCTTCCGGGCCGATCGGCAGCTCGAATTGAAAGTTCGAACCCTGGCTCGCGCCCGGCGAAGCCCAAATCTTCCCGCCGTGATTCTCGATGATCGAGTGGCAGATGGAAAGACCCATCCCCATCCCGCGCTCCTTGGTCGTGAACAGCGGACTGAAAATCCGGTCCAGATTCGAAGGATCAACTCCCGTGCCGGTGTCTTCGATTGATACCTGCACCATATTGGCGTTCACCTGACCGGACTTCACCGTCAACACGCGCCGCGGCACCGGCTGCATGGCTTCGATGGCATTCATGACCAGGTTCAGGACAACCTGCTGCAGTTGTACCTCGTCTCCCGTCACGGCTGGCAAACGATCGGTGAGTTGCAACTGCAGATTGACTCCGTTCTTCTGCAGATCGACCCGCACCATCGCCACAATCGCCCGAAGGAGATTGTTGACATCGATCGACCCACGCTCACCGGCATCCTTCCTGAACATCGCCCGCACGCTTTTGACGATGTCGCTGGCGCGGTGACTGGCGGCTACGATTTGCTCGAGGGCCGCACGCGTCTTGTCCAGATCAGGCGTCTCGGCACGAAGCCAGCGCAGCGCCGCACTGGCCCTGGTCGCTATCCCGGTCAAGGGCTGGTTGACTTCGTGGGCGATCGACGCCGACAGTTCTCCCGCCGCCGCGCGGCAATTCATGTAAGTCAGTTCGGTCATGGAATGGCGCGCTTGCAGCTCCGCCAGATTGCGGCGCCGATGCTCGTAAAGCAGCCAGGAGATCATCGCGGCCTGCAGCATGAGGGCACCGCAAACGACGAGAATCTGTATGCGGTATTCCTGCCATGCGGTCGGCTGGCGAAAGCGTATTTCGCTCCCAGGCGGAAGCGCGTCCTCTTTGATGTTCCACCGTTGCAACTGGCGCCAATCAAACATGGGCTTGAGCGTATTGCCCGAGCTTACTGGAATATCCGATGCGTCCTCGCCATTGAGGAGCCGCATGACGAGACGCCCGGCATCGCGGCCGACCTCCTGCGGGCTCATCACGAACCCGCCAATTGCGCCCATCCCGATTTCCGTTTCAGCATCGCCGATGATCGGCCGGCTGGTCGCTTGCGCGATCAGCGGCAGCGCCTCGACCGCGGTCGTATACTTCCGCTCCGAATCCGAGTTGATGCCAAAGTAGAAAACAGCACTGTTCGGCGGCAGCATCGCGACACGCTGGCATATCTGGCTGACCGGCAGCCCCATCAGATCGATGATCTCGAACTGCCGGGAAAACTCGGGGATTTCCGCGGCGAACTGGGGATAATAAACGGCCCCTTCGAAGGGGTTGCCGACGAGCACCAACCGCTTGAGGTCGGGCAGGAGCGTCTGCGCCGCCTTCACCATACTGGCAAAAGTCTTCTGAACAAAAATTCCCGTTGTCTTCGGCGGAACTGGGTGTGGCGCGTTCTCTTCGCTAAGGGCGGTAAACACGACCGGCGCTGCAGGCCAGGCCGCCCTACGCAGCTTGGCGGCGAAATCAAGCGCGCCTGGCCCGATGGACAGGATGACGTCAAAGGGCTTGTCGCGATATTTGTCGGTTAGATGAGTTAGCAGATTATCGTCATATTGACGGGCTCCGAAGCTGAAGAGATCGAGATGCTCCACCGAGTAGGAAATCGGTCGGCCCGATCTGTCGGTCTTGTTCGATTGGACAGCCGCAATGATGGCAGTCGACCATGGACGCATGGGGGCCGACTGATCAAGAATAAGCACTGCGCGCGGGAAAGTCTGATCGGCCCGCGTTGCCAGAATCGGCAAGCAAGTCATCAGATAAACAACAATGGCTACGCACGTCCACCCAAAACGCTGCAACCGGCCCTCATTCGAGAAGCATGATCACGGCCGAGAGTACGGCTCATTGATTGCTTCTTCAAGAAGCTCTGACGGAAAATACTTCGCGCCGCCCCAAATCGGATATTGGATATCGGGCACCGCCCAATTGGAAGGCCTCTGCCGACGCGCTACCATCCCCTCGTCAACTGGGAGATTTTCGACGATGGCAAGCGGCACCGTGAAATGGTTCAACCCGACGAAGGGTTATGGGTTCATTCAGCCGCAAGGCGGCGGCACGGACGTGTTTGTACACATATCGGCCGTCGAGCAGGCGGGACTATCCACACTGAACGAAGGCGCCAGCGTCGAATTTGAAATTGAGAGCAGCCGCGGGAAGGAATCCGCGACCAGGCTCAAGGTCAAGTGATCTCCAGCCGCCGGACGCACCGGACGCGCAGCGAGAGCGCGGGAGGGCTAAAAAAGAACCAAATGCCGCTTCCGGCGTCCGTGCGTCCGTTTGCAGGTTGCGGCCATCCGTCCCCTGCCTCTGCTAGACTAGTAGCTCGTCACAGTGATTATGACTGGTTGATTTTGAGCCAGTTTAGGATGGGCAAGTCCTTCGGATCCACGAGGATCTGGATGGTTCGGGCGACGCCGTGTTGACGGCGAATGAGGTCATTTCGTTCGAGCGTCAGGATCATCTGGTAGACCGAGGGCGGGCTGACTTGAAAGTCGCGCTGCATGTCGGTCTCGGCGGGCGGGCGTCGGAACATGTGCGAGTAAGTATAGATGAAGGCCAGGTACTGGCCTTGCTTGTCGGTGAAGCCTCGAGCGCTGAGGCTTCGAGCAGCGCCTGATTTTTGATTTATTCGTCGGTTCGTCCGGCTCTCCGAAAAGGAGGTCGCGATGAATGTACGTTACCGGGTCGAATTGAGCCAAGCCGAACGCTGCGAACTCACCACGATGTTGAGCAAAGGCAAACGGGCCGCCCGCAAACTCAAGCGCGCCCAGATATTGCTGGCGGCCGACGCCGGCCGCAGCGATGAAGAGATTGCCCGCACGGTGGCAGTAGGCGGCTCCACGGTGTACCGGACCAAGCGGCGCTTCGTGGAAGGTAATCTGGAGCGGGCGCTGAGCGAAGAGCCGCGCCCCGGGGCGGAGCGCAAGCTCACCGGCAAGGAGGAAGCCTTGCTGGTGGCAACGGCCTGCGCAAACCCTCCTGAGGGTCGCGCCCGCTGGACGCTGGAACTGCTGGCCGACGCCATGGTCAGGCTCACCGGACACGAGAGCCTGTCGGGCGAGACGGTGCGCCGGCGGCTGGCCGAAAACGGTCTCAAGCCCTGGCGCAGGGACATGTGGTGCATTCCAAAGGTCGACGGCGAATACGTCGCCCGCATGGAAGACGTGCTCGACCTCTATGCCGAAACGCCTGACCCCGAGCGGCCGGTGGTCTGCTTCGACGAAAGCCCAGTCCAACTCATCGGCGAGGTGCGCCAGCCGATCCCGGCCGCGCCGGGCCAGCACGAACGTTACGATTGCGAGTACCGCCGCAACGGCACCGTCAACCTCTTCGTTATGCTCGACGTGCATCGTCCCTGGCGTAAGGTCAAAGTCACCGAGCGGCGAGCGGCAGGAGATTACGCCCAGTGCATGCGCGAACTCGCCGACGTCCATTATCCCGACGCCGCGTGCATCCGGGTCGTGCAGGACAACCTGTCAACCCACTCGGCCGGTGCCCTCTATGAGGCGTTCTCGCCCGCCGAGGCCCGGCGTATCTTGCGCCGCCTCGAGTTCCACTACACCCCCAAGCATGCCAGTTGGCTCAACATGGTCGAGATCGAGATCGGCGTGCTGCGCGGCCAATGTCTCGATCGCCGCATTGACGATCCGAAGCGCCTCCTCCGCGAAATCGCGGCATGGGAGCGACAACGAAACGCCGCCAGCGCCCGCATCAAATGGATGTTCACAACCGACAAGGCCCGCACCAAAATGGGCCGCGCCTATCCCGTCACGTCCAATAAGTCATAATCACTGTGCCGAGCTACTAGTCCTACCTGAAAGGCCTTATAGTCGGCTTGCCAGTCCGAGCTGAATACGTTGATGCGTCTGAGCAGGTGCTTCTTCGAAACACGGTCGTCGAATTGAAACTCATAGAACAGACTTGCCTGATCGACGTTCTGTCGGCTCATCATGATCCGCCCCAACGTCATCGCATCCAAAAAGCGGAAGCGCTGTTCGTGCAGCATCGACCCATCAGCGACATAACGAACGCAACTGCCGGATTGCGGTATTGGCGCCTTAACGCGCGCAGCTTTCCCAGCTTGCTGCGCCTGACGCGGAATACAATGACAAGAACGCCTTGCATGTTATCGTTGAGATACAAGTCGAAGCGGGGTTGGTACTGAGCTAAAATTTGTCTTGCAGCTATTGATGCTTATGACTTCGTCAGCCACGCTGAGGTGGCCGTGATGTTGACCGAGGAGAAGAGGATTGACACAGGATCATTGGCGTAAGCTCAAAAAGGCGCAACAGAGATTGGCGCTCTGCCGTCTACTGATACCGCTTCCATAGCTGATTGAATCGGATGTACTGGGTTCCGGCCTCCGGAACGGGGTTTTTCTTCGGCGCGAGGTTTTTCTTCGGCGCGAGGTGTGATTCGCTTTTGACGATCTGATTCGGAGGGAACAGATGGTTAAATGCACCAAAGGGCAGGTCCGTCTATTGAAGAAAGCACTTTACTGGAAAGGCGATCCAAAGCGCCGTGAACGCATCCGGATGGTGCTGTTGCGGGAAAGCGGGATGACGCAGCCTGCGATCGCACAGGCGATGGGCGTTTCGTTAAGCACGGTGAACCGGGCGCACATGTCTTATGACGGCGGCGGGCTCAAGGGACTCCAATCGAAGCGTTGCGGTGGGCGCCAGCGCGAGAACATGACCTTGGCAGAGGAAAAGGCTCTGCTGGCGGGTTTTGCCAAGGCCGCCGGAGCGGGCGAGATGTTGAACATCCACGATATCAAGGCGGCTTACGAGAAGGCCATCGGCCACGAAACCAGCAACAGCACGGTCTACAATCTTCTGGATCGGCATGACTGGCGCAAGCTGATGCCACGTCCGTTTCATCCCCAACGCGACCTCGCGGCTCAAAACGCTTTTAAAAAACCCATTTTCCAGATGCTGTGAGGAAAGCCCGGCGGGCTGCCGCCAGGCGTGGTCGTCGCTTGCGGATCATGTTCGCCGATGAAGCGCGCTTCGGCCGGATGAACCGCCCGCGGCCGTGCTGGGCTCCTATCGGCATCAGGCCGGGGGTCGCCTGCCAACTCATTCGTGAATACGTCTATTTATATGGCGCTGTCAGCCCACAGGACGGAACTTGCGTCTATCTGATCATGCCGGCGCCCGATACGGAATGCTTCCAGATTTTCCTGAACACCTTGGCTAAGAAATATTCCAGGGAGTTCGTCTTGCTGTTTGTGGATGGTGCCGGAAATCACCGCAGCGATAAGCTTGTAATTCCCGCCAATATCATGATGCATCCGCTACCGGCTTACTCTCCGGAATTGAACCCTCAGGAAAATATCTGGGACGAAATTCGGGAGAAAATTTTCAAAAACTATGCCCTCAAATCCATGGACGAGGTCTACGCCAAGCTGGAGGAGGCTGCATCTTACATCGAATGCAATCCAAAACTCGTCAAATCCATCACGTCGTTCCCCTACATCGTCAGGTCATTGTGATCTGGAAGCGGTATGATTGATATCATGCGAAGTGTGCATGGTGCTTACGCTCCGGCTACCGAGCCGTTTGGTACGCGTCTGGAAACTTTCTTCATCGGGCTTTGTGTGGCGCTTGGCGATATCGACGGGAAGCCTTTTTCTGTCGCCAAGATTGCTGCTTATATGCGCGTGCCCCGTACGACGGTCATCCGCCGGCTCAATAGGTTGCAAAGTTGGGGCTTAGTCGCTCGCCGGGGGCGTTATTACTATGCGAACGAGAACACGCTCAATTCTCTTATCGGCATGCGAAGCTACCAACAGGCCCGACGCATTCTGAGCAAGGCGGTAGAGGAATTGACCGTTTTGGACACTTTCACGGATTGACGCAAGCCTAACTAGAAATCATAACGAAGCACGGTCATCACGGACAGCCGCACTCGCTAATATTTGCGGGAGGGTGCGTGAGTTGGCTGTACAACCCAATCCCCGGTTATTCCGTCCGACATCATGCATTGGAGCTTCTACGTGATCTGGTTCGCCGCCCTGACGGTCGCATTGGGCGCATTCCTCTCAATATTTTGGCCGCTATGAGGTAGCTCGTCGTTAGCAGCTTCTTTGCTTGAAAATTCAGTCTTAAGTAGATGAAGAGGTCCGAGCTGATCATCGTCAAGAGTACCGGCGACCAGACGGGGAAGGTGATCTGATCATGAACGCTGACGCGGGCACCTGGATCGCCGATCTGGCGGCGCCTAAGGTCTGCCTCTTTCAACAGCGCACCAGCGTCGAGGCTCGGCGGCCGCGGCACAGCCGCGACTTGAATCCGTGGGCACTGGGAGGTGCCCCCCAGGACGTTGAGCCACCTGGTCACAATCCTTGACTCCCGGCTCGGGCCGGATTGTGCCCAGTCAGAGTTGATTGAGGTTTCGGCCCGGGCCCTCGCGGCCGGGCTTTGAATGGCAATGCGCAAATGATCCGACCATCACCTCGACGCTGCCAACCTGCCCCGGTTCTCTCCCTCCCTGAGCTGGCGCGCCAGATCGGGGCTGCCGCGCTTCTGAGGCAGGCGAGGGCACCGCCATCCCAGTCGTCGTCAACACGTCGTCTTCTTGGCCTGAGACACGTACAGCATCCTGAGCGCCCAGCGTAACCACAATTTCCGAGGTGCCCCTTGTCCAGACGGATCAACCGAGCCACTGTCGATGCGCTGGTAACGCGCGCCTATTTCAAACTGGTTCTGGTCCCTTGGGATGCGAACAAATCGCGTGCGATAACGCTCGCGACGTTTTGCAACCGCGAAGTTCGATTGGTCGAGCTCCTGGATCCGAGCGACTTCATGCCGAATTTGTGGTTGGAGCTTCACGACCTGGTCAGCAGGGCGACGCTGGACAGTTGCGCCTGCCGCGACCTCGAAACTGCCGCAAGGGGCGCTGAACAGCTGCTAGCGCGGGCTGGCATGCTGGAGACGGAAGGCGAGCTCGCCCCGGAAAAGGATGACGGCGGCGTCAATTCCGATCCGTCGGCCGCGTGTATGCGCACATCGTAGCTCCCGTGTGGCCTGAAAACGCGCGATCTCGTCCTTGCTGGTCGCGATGCCGGGTGGGCGGGGCTGAAGTGGAACTGCACGAGGCTGCCACGCATGCCAGCGGCACAGAAGCTGATTGCGGACGCCTCCGCCGGGTCGGACCTGACGGCGCAATCCCGAGTATCGCGTTCGCAGTAGGGACGCTCATTGCTGAGCGCCCCCTGCACAGAACCGGACGAGCCCGTTTCGGGCATCCGGCTCCCGCCTCGGGTGTTTGACGGCGAAGCGTGCACTGGGCCAAGGATGGAGGATGCGCGGCATCGGAAGCCAGTCATTCGCCAGCTTTGTCATTCGCGCCCATGTCAGCTTGTCCTTTTGGCTCCGACGCCGAAGCGCCTTGTGCCAGAACGTAATGACACGGTAGCGGAACGCGCCGATCGCTGGCCCGTTGGTTGGGACCGCGTGATAAGCGAAAAAGCCGGTGACACAGTCACCAATCTCATCCGCCACCTCAACCAAGACGACGTCGCGCAGCGCTGGAGCATCAGCCCGCGGACCCTCGAACGGTGGCGATGGACCGGGCAGAGACCGCGGTTTCTGAAACTCGGCGGCCGCGTCGTCTATCGCCTCTGTGACATCGAAGCCTACGAGGCCGGCGCCAACCTGTAGGGCATTGCAATCACGACCCATCTACTGCGATGCCGTGCGTCGGGCCTTGCCCACCTACAGCCGCAGCTTCGTTCTCGCAGAAGGACAAGGACCTCGGCCTGCAGGGCCGCCGACGACCGAAATAGTCCAGGCTATCGCATACCAAATAAGGCTACAGGATTCGTCATCGCATCGATGGTCACCCGAGACATGAAACCGCTCCCTTTATCTCATGGGCACCGAACTCGTACGCCGCCCTTTGCGACATAGGTTTGAGTCGCGGGGTCGTAGGAGCGGAAGCGTTGAGCACAAGCGGCAATGGCGTCAGAGGCGCCCCCATTGAATCCATCGTTGTAGTAGGTGTCACCATAATATCCGGGGTATCCGGCTGAATAGGCGACGCCCGCACCTATCACCGCCGCTGTACCCACGCCATATCCGCGCCGATAGCCCACGCCTACACCATAGCCCGGTCTGCCGACGCCAATGCCGGGTCTGCCGACACCCACGCCGGGCCGCGCAATCGGATGGGACACATGCGCACGGCCCAGGCCGCCGACATTCCCGACGCGGACGCCGCCTGCCCGGCCAACCCCGCCAGCACGCACGCCACCGCCACCAAAGCCACCAGCACGCGCTCCGCCGCCGCCGCCGCGGCCGCCGCGCGCATCCGCAACATCGACCACCATGGCAGCTGCGATAACGGATGCGATGACGGCAAAGCTGACCGATTTAATTGTGAACATCGGCACATCCTCCTGTTGCGGGTCTACACACAACGCGCCCTTCACGTCACTGAGATGACCCTCAAGTCACGGCCGCGTCTTGATTGTTTGCTAGCACGAACCTGAGTGATCGATGACGCCAATTAGGTCAGGACGCATTGCACTTTGGTTCAAACTCGTATCATCGTCCAAGCTCGCGCGCGGTAAACCAAGGTATGCAGCGTCATCTGTTAGTACTAACCCAGGTTACCTCATTGCAATTGCACTTGAAGGTACACGCCGCGCACATTGATGCGCGGCAACCATCATGTTGGTCCTGCGAAGACCTAAGAGGCGGGTGCCAGCAAAGGCAATTCAACATGATCGATACGCGCTCACGAGGCCGGCGCCGGCGCTTCCTGGCTGGAACACGGCATGTACTGGCATCTCTGCTGATTGGCCTGGTGCCGCTCGCGGTCGGCGCATCCCCCCTTGTTTTCATCTGCTGGCTTATGCAGCCGACCGTACAGGCTGCCCGTGAGATCAGTACCTACGATGCGCTGTCGGCAACACGCATCGAGCCACTCCCCCGCAAAATGGAATCGCCGAACGACCCTTCTTCGCTTGCGGGGGGGAACGATTACGCTGTACTATCCCCCATTCAGGATATCGCACCCGTGCAGCAACTCCAGAGGCAGGAGCGAGCTTACGATCGCAAGCAATCGCGCTCCGCGCGCAAAACAAAGCATGGTCGCAACTATGCCTATGCCGAGAGCCGGGATGCCGATCGCCGCGCACAATCATCAAATGGCCGCAACGGGTTCAGCAACGTCTCCGCGGGCGATTGGAACCGTGACCGCCGCTCGCAGTCGAGACATTCGCCGAACCGTGCGGCGAGCGCCTATGCGTATGCCGATAACTGGGGTGCATCGTCCAAGCGCCGTTAATGCAGGCAACATTGACATATATATGGCGCGGTCGAAGGGTGGTTCTGCAGGTGACGCTGCGCCGGGTCTCCAGCGCGCTTACGTGCTTGGCCTGCATGTGAACCGGCGTGGAGTCCCGATGCCGATCGACGCCGGGGTCACGTTTCCTACGCGCATAAAATCAACACCTTCAGTTTCCGGGCATGGCTACGCCGCGGTCGGCATCAGTTTTAGTTCCCAAGCCACACAAAAGCCCTCGAGCGTTAATCCACGCGCTCGCTGTCGCTCGTTCAGCAGCACAATCCCATGCGCCTCCGCCGCCGGAACGCGAGATCAAGCGGCGTGAACGTTCTTCTTAAGAAAATCGACCGCTTCATCGCCGAAGAATTCGGGGCCGGAACGATATCCGATGTGCAAGACGAACAGGCCGGAACAGCATTGACCCGATGTTGCCCTTATTTCGAATATTTAATACCCTCCTTCATTTCCCGATCGTCATCATGGCCACGAGGACCGGTCCCCAGGCCGTCAGCAAAATGTTCCCGATGGCATAGGGCACTGTGTAACCCAGTGCAGGAATGCTGCTCCGAGACTCGTCCTGGATGGCGCGAAGGGCGGCGGTAATCGTCCCAGCTCCAGCGCAGGCACCGAGAACGATAAGAGGGTTCATCTTCAGGACATAGCGGCCGAAGAGGATGCCCAGTGTATGAGGCAGCAAGGCTGATACCAAACCTACGGCGACCAGGCTCAATCCGGTTTTCTGAAGGCCGGCAAAGAAACTGGGGCCGGCGTTGATGCCGACCACGCCGATGAAGATACACAATCCGACGGTATCGAAGATCCAGATCGCCGGCTCGGGGATTCGACCGAAAAACGGATACACCGCGCGAAGCCAGCCGAACACCAGCCCCATGACGAGGGCACCCCCGCTGGCAGTGAGTGTCAGCGGAATGCTTCCGATTGTGACCGAGAGCAGGCCGACGAATCCTCCAAGCACGATGCCCGTCCCGACAAAGACCATGTCGGTCGACGTCGTCGGGCGGTCAGGATACCCGAGGTCCTTCGCGGCCCGATCGACTTCGCGCTTGGTGCCGATCAGGCGCAACACGTCTCCCCGATCGATACGGGTATTCGCGGCAATGGGCATCTCTTGCCCGGCCCGCGTCAGATTCCGCAGGAACACCCCACGGACGGACTCCAGCCCAGCCAGTTCCGCTATCGTTTTTCCAACCACAGAGGGTTGGGTAACCACCACATCCAGGACCTCGATCGGGATATCCAACAGAGCCTTGTCGTCGACCTCGGGGCCGATTTTGCGCCCGCCTTCCACATGCGCTTCCTGCCGCGCGAGGATCGCGACCACATCGTCTTGGTGAATGACCGAGGCGGGCCCGGCTTCGATGATCTGGCCGCCGTGGCGGATGCGTACGATGAAGACCCGGACGTCTTTTGGCAGCGCTTCGAGTTCGGCTACGGTCTTATTGATCAGATCCGGGCTCGTCACGCGGTAGGCGCGGATATCGAAGAGCTTCGCCCCCGAGACCACGCCAAGTTCCGGCGCGGCGGCGCCCGCGATCTTGGCCTGCATCCGCTCGCCCTCCTCGCGGAGGTTGATCCCCATCAGCTTGGGCCCGATCGTGGGAAGGAACCAGACAAGGCTGGCGGTTCCGACAAGGTAAGTCACGGCATACGCGACCGGAATGTTGTTCATGAGCGCGGTCTTCTCCGCATCCGGAATGGCCAGGCGCTGGATCGCCTCGCCGGCAGTGCCGATCACGGTGGACTCCGAGAACGCCCCCGCAAGGAGCCCCGCGGCTGTCCCGATGTCGTACCCGAGAAGCTTCGCGAACGCGAAAGCCGTGAGCAGACACGCCACGCACAAGACGACGGTGAGCGCCACCTGGGGAAGGGCGTCGCCCTTGAGCCCGCGAAAGAATTGCGGGCCCACCTTATACCCGGTGGTGAAGAGGAAGAGATCGAAGAAGATCGTCTTTACGATGGCCGGGACCTTGATGTCGAGCTGCCCGATCAGAACCCCGGCCAGCAGCGTCCCGACGACGATCCCGAGGCTAAAGCTCCCAAACTTGACGCGGCCGATCAGGAAGCCAATCGCCAGCGTCAGGAAAATCGCCAGTTCGGGATTGTTCCGCAGGGCCTGTACGAAAAAGTCCATGTTGGGCTCCTCCCGGTAAGTTTGGCTCCTCCCGGTAATTGCGATAACGCCGCCGCATAGCGGACACAGTATGCGGATTCGCTGCGCCGCGCCCGGTCACCTTGCGTATTTTATTTCATTTCTTAGGCGCCGCCTTCGACGCCTCGTATGCATCCCGGTAGCCGCGTGCAATCGACCGCACGCCGCGGCCGATGTCCTCGTAGGCCTCGTCCGGCAGGTTCGCCAACGACACGCGCATCGACCAGTTGGGCGCTTCGAAGCCGCCGCCGTTGAGCAATACGATGCCGTGCGCCTCGGCCAGGCGGAAGGTGAGATCGAGCGGGTGGATGTTCTTCTTCAGATGCTCCACCGCTTCATCGCCAATGTTCTTGCGGGCCCAGAACTCGAAGTCGACGAGGGCGTAATACGCGTCGAAGTTCGGGTTCGGAGCGACCTCAAGTCCCAAGCCTTCAAGCATCGCTTTCATGCGCCGATGGACAATCTCCATGCAAGCCTTCTGGTAATCCTTCTTCGTATCCATCAGTTCATGCAGTGAGAACATCGTCATCATCACCTGCTGCGGCAGCGAAAGCCCGGCGGTGTGGTTGAGGCCGATGTCGCGGCTGTCGGCTACGATGCGGTCGATGAACTTAAGTTTTCGCGGTTCAAGCGTGATCGGACCGTAGCGTTTGTCCAGGGCCTCCACGTGCTTGGCCGGTAGTTTCGCGATCATCTCATCGAAGATGTTGTCTTCATGGATCGCTATGGTGCCGAGGCGCCAGCCGGTGCAACCGAAGTACTTGGAATAGGAATACACGCCAATCGTGTTACGCGGCAGCTCGCCGAGCAGGGATCGGAAATCCTCGACGAACGTCCCGTACACGTCGTCGGTCAGCAGCATCAAGTCAGGGCGTTTGTTCTTCACCAGGCTGACGATCTTGGCGATCGTTTCCCTGCTCATCCCCATTCCGCTGGGATTGCCGGGATTGACGATGAAGAATGCCTTGATCTTCGGGTCTTCCAGCTTCTTGAGTTCCTCGTCCGTATACTGGAAGCGGTTCTCTTGCGGCGCTCTGATTGGCACCATCTTCAGATCGTAATCCTCGAGGTGCGTCATCTCGAGGTAAGGCGTGAAGATCGGCGTGCCGAGCGCGATCGTGTCGCCGGGAAACAGCAATCGGTTGGCCTTCAGCGATTTGAAAATGTAGCACATCGCTGCGGTGCCGCCTTCGACCGCGTAAATGTCGAACTTGCCGGAAGGGCGCGGCTTTCCGCACATCGCCCACATCAGATATTCGTGCACAATGCGCTCGTTGTGGACCAGCATGCGATCGGGCACCGGATAACGGTCGCCAATGATCGAATCGACGAGCTCGTGGACGAATGCATCAGGGTCGAACCCGAAGGTCTTGATCGCGAACTTCACCATCGAAGACAGGAATTCCGCACCGGGCATATCCATGTGCTTGGCGAGCCATGCGTCGAGGCGACCTGCGATGCCCTTGGCCTGCGGCATTCCACCAATTCCGGGAGATTCCTCCATTACCCGCTTGCTTTCGGTGATGGCGAACTGGCCGAGCAGGAAGAAACCTTCGCGCGGCGTGGTGGCGACCCAATTCGGATTACCGCGGCCAGCATCTAGGAACGCGGACTGGGTCGTCCTGGAGGTCTCTTTGGCAAGGTGGATGAGCTCGTTCTTGATCTCGAACGGTCCCAAAGCCTCAAATTTTTTCAGCGTAAGGATGTCAGCCATGACGTACTCCCTGTTCAAACTGTGTTGAGGCTTTGAGAACGGCGCAGGTCAACGATGATCAGCACGAAGTTGCCGGAAGATGGAGGGCATTTTGCAGCGCCGTCTTCCGGCCTTGGCGGCTACGTCAGTAAGATCACGAGGACCATGCCCCAGATCGTCAGCAAAGTGTTTCCAACCGCGTAGGTGACAGTGTAGCCGAGTCCCGGGATCTGGCTCTTGGCGATGTCGTTGACCATGCCAAGCGACGCGGTGGTGGTGCGGGCGCCGGAGACGGCCCCCAGCAAGATGGCGTCATCGAAGCGAAACAGGTATTTGCCCGCGTACATCGCCAGGATCAGCGGCAGGGTGGTGGCAAAGACGCCCCACAGGAACAGGCTGAAGCCAAGCTGTTGCAGCCCAGCGACGAATTTCGGCCCCGACGAGAGGCCGACGATGGCGATGAACACGTTCAGACCGACCGAGTTCATGAACCACACGGTCGGCGACGGAATCCGTCCGAAGGTCGGACGCACCGAACGCAGCCAGCCGAAGAACAGGCCCGCAATCAAAGCACCGCCAGAGGTGGACAACGTGAGCGGCACGCTGCCAATCTTGTAGACCACTGCGCCGAGCAGAGCGCCGATCGAGATTGCCGCACCGATGAACGCTACATCGGCCACGTCGGTGGCGCGGTCGGGAACGCCCAGCATCTTGGTCGCTGCTGCGATGTTCTGCGTGCCTCCGACGAGGGTCACGATATCGCCTCGCTGCAGCTTCGTGTCCGGCAGGATTGGGATGTCGGTCGCGGTCCCTCCTCGGGTAATCTTTCGCAGGAACACGCCGCGGGCCCCTGGCGCTTGCGCCAACTCGGTCAGGGTCTTGCCATCGACCTCCTTGTTGGTCACGTAGATATCGACGCCGTCGATCGGCACCGCCAGCAGTTCGCGATCGTCAACCTCTTCGGCTCCGGCACCGGTCAACTTCACTAGCACGTCGCGGCGGCCGGCGATGGCGACGACGTCGCCCGTCTAAATCACCGTTTCGGCCGTGGCGTCCATGATCTGTCCGCCGCGTCGGATGCGCTGGATAAACACCCGGTGCTCGGGCAGCAGCGCCTCGGCTTCCTGCACGGTCTTGCTGACAACCAGTCCGTCATTTCGGACGCGGAACGCCCGCAACTCGAATTGATGCCAAGCGGTACCGGGACCGCCGACTTGCTTCTTGCCCCCGTGCTTCTCCTCGTAAAGTTTGCAGGCGGCTTCAAGATCGATACGAAGCAGTGCCGGCCCGATCAGTGCGATGACGATGGCAGAGCCGATCGTGCCGAAGATATACGTGACCGCGTAGGCGACCGGCATCGCATCAAGGAGGTTCTTGGCTTCTTCCGGCGAGAGGCCCAGGCGGTTGATCGCGTCGGTGGCAAGACCCATCGACGCCGAAATCGTCTGTGAGCCCGCATAGAGTCCCGTCGCGGAACCGATATCGTACCCGGCCAATTTGGCGGTGAGATAGGCGCTGATCAGGCAGAACACGCAGACCACCGCGGCATAGATCGCCTGCGGAAGACCGTCAGACGAGATGCCGCGCACGAATTGCGGTCCGACCGCATAGCCGATGGCGAACAGGAACATCAGGAAGAAGAACGGTTTGAGCGGCCCTGTCACTGGGATGTCGAGCTGGCCGATGATCACCGCGGCGATCAAAGTTGCGGTCACCGCCCCGAGGCCCAGACCTTTGTAGTTGAAGGAGCCGAAATAATAACCAAATGCCAGAGACAGGAAGATCGCGATCTCTGGATAGCTTCGGAGCGTTTGAACGAACCAGTCGACCATGGCCGCACCCATTCCCGTGACGATCTGTTTGCAAAGCGGCTATGCCGCGCGCTTCGGCGCGACGCCCGCAAGCTTCGCCAGCGCATCGGTGTGCACCAGCTTCAGGCCCTCGGCCGCGTCGTAGCCGTGGATCTCCTTCACATCGAGCTTGCGCATGAAGTCGATCGTTTCCCGCGTGATCACCTGGCCCGGCACCATGATCGGGAAGCCCGGCGGATACGGAATGACGAAGCTTGCGGAAACGAGATCGGGGCCGTCTTTCAGTCGCCGGTCGATCTCTGGATCGGCAAGCCGGATATATTCGCAGCCATCGGCGTCGTAGGCCGCATAAAAGCCGACGCGGATATCACCTTCGTTCGTGCGTCCTCCGGCATCCCGCCGGAAGGCATCATGGAAGTGCGAGAAGTTCGGCAGGTCGGGCACGTCCTTCATCAGGCTGCGCACGCGCGCAGCGAACGCCTCATTCACGTGCGGGCCGCCTTGCGCCAGGCGCTGGTCGATCTCCCTGCTGATCTCCACCAACACCCTGATGAGATGGGCGACGTCGCTGCGCGTGTTGTTGATGTTGGACTGCAGCAAGACGGAGTTGCGCGAGGTCTTGTTGAGCTGGATGTTGTAGCGGCTCGCCAGCAGTCCCTTGAATTGCGTGCCGTCGAAGCCTGCGGTCCCGCACACCAGCGTGATGCGCGTGGGGTCGAGGCAGAACTCGTCCTCCTCCAGGCTGCGCCGTGCCGACGCCCAATTTGACTTCGGATCGAGGTAGTCGGTGAAGCCGCTTTCGCGATAGGACGCCGGCACCATCTTGTCGGCGCCGAGGATGTGGAAATATTTGGAGATCAGCGGGTGTTCGGCGACCGCCTGGCGGATGGCGAGCGCGACTTCGATGGCATTGTGCACGAGGCCGTAGCCCTCGAGCTCCATCTGCCGGCGCGCCACGTCCAGGCTCGCAATCAGTTGCTGGTTCGGGCTGGTCGAGGCGTGGGTGAACACCGCTTCCTTGAATTGCGCTTCCACGGTGTGGAAATCGACGTCCTTGACGAACAGCATCGAGCCCTGCCGCAGCGCCGACATCGACTTGTGCGTCGAGTTCGTCTGATAGACGCGCAGCTTGACCTTGCGCGGATCGGGAATGAGCCGCGTCTCCAGCAGGAGATCGTCGGACGGATCCGGTCCGAGTTGCTGCTGCTGTTTGTCATACTGCTCAACCGACTTCGGATCATGCAGCCAGGCTTCGATATCGGCGGCCGCGCCCATCGCCGTGCGCGGCCGCAGGAATGGCGAGAAGCGCGCAAAGCCAAACCAGGCCTCGTCCCACAGGAAGATCAAATCAGGCTTGATCGCCAGGCACTCTTCCATCACCCGGCGGGTGTTGTAGATGTGGCCGTCGAATGTGCAGTTCGTCAGGTCTACCATTTTGGCGCGAGCGAGCCTGCCGTCAGCTTTCAAATTCAACAGCGCCTGTTTGATGGTGCGCAGCGGCACCGCGCCATACATCGAGTATTCCGTCATCGGGAAAGCTTCGACGTAGAGCGGCTGAGCGCCGCCCAGCACCATCCCGTAATGGTGCGACTTGTGGCAGTTGCGGTCCACGATCGCGATGTCGCCGGGCGCGAGCAGCGCCTGGACCGCCATCTTGTTCGACGTCGAGGTACCGTTGGTGACGAAGAACACGTGGTCCGCGCCGAAAGCGCGCGCTGCTTTTTCCTGCGCAATCTTGATGTTGCCGGTCGGCTCCAGCAGGCTGTCGAGACCGCCGGTGGTGGCGCTGCTCTCGGCCAGGAACAGGGTGGGTCCGTAAAACTCGCCCATGTCCCGGATCCAATCGGACTTGAAAATCGATTTGCCGCGCGCGATCGGCAGCGCGTGGAAGGTGCCGATCGGCCGCTGCGCGTAATTCTTCAAGTTGTTGAAGAACGGGGTATCATAACGGTCCTGCACGCCTTCGAGAATGGCGAGGTGCAGTTCGAGCAATTCCTCCACGGCATAGAACACCCGGCGGACGGCGTTCGCCTCGGAACTTCCGGCGATTTCTTCGACTCTGCCATTAGCGACAAGGTAGAGATCGAGTTCCGGCCGAACCCGATTGAGCACCTGCGCCAAGCGGAGCGCTGACCCCTCGGTATTCTTGGGCTGCTTGCCCAATTCCAACAGCGATCGCAGCACCGGCGCATCGTGGCGCGAGCGGAACGCAAAGCCTTCGTGAATAACGACCGCCGCAAGATCGGGATTGAGAATGGTGGCGCAGAACGCGTCCTCGAAGCTGCCGACGAAGACCGGCTCGTAGATGAAGGCGTCCAACGGCCGGCGCAGGCGCCGCCATTCGGCCGTCAACGCAGGCCAACGCGCGGCCGGCGTGCCGGTCACAATCAATACTTCGAAGTAAGGCCGATGCGCTTTCGCCTGCCCCATCGTCGGAGGCAGGGCGTCTGCCGATACGGATTCGTCATCCTCATGCTCGTCCCAGACACTCGAATTTTGTCGGAAGGATCGAGTCAATATGGCACGGGCAATCCTGCGGGCCAAGGCTGCCGCAGCCTGCGCGTCGTTGGCCGCTGCGCGATCGCGCAGCGCTGTCATCAATTGCGGGCCTGGATAGGCGTGAAATTCTTCGGTCGCGGCCATCTCGGCCAGCGCCGTGTCAAACTTCGCGCGGCCGCCGGAATTGTTGGCCCACGCTTCGGCCATCTCCACCAGATTCGTCCATTGATCGCCACGTGCGCCCGGGCCTGCGAAGAACTGATCGATGCGAGGAAAAGGACGGGCTCCCTTGGACATACAAATACTCCCGCGCTGATCGCATCCGTGTCGATGCTTGTTTAATATCAGCCGGGAGGAACGAATTGACCTATTCAAAAGGAAAGAGACGCAATGCTTTAGTTCAGCGCAGGATAAATAAAAGTCCCGATCGGAGGCGCATATGATAATGCGA
>CAVPDS010000006.1:0-65446 GCA_963702695.1 uncultured Alphaproteobacteria bacterium
CTAGTGGCTCGTCATTGCCGGCCTCGATCCGGCTCGACCCGGCGATCCATCTTCTTCGACAAATTTTTTTTGCGAAGCGGATGGGTGCCCGGGTCAAGCCCGCGCATGACGCATCAGCAATGCGCCCCACATTATTCGTCGCCAGCCCCGTCCACCCCCAGCGCATGGCGTCCGTACTCCTCCGCCGCCGTGTGCCAGTTGAGCGAATGATGCGCGGCGGCGGCGTGGACGTCGCGGAATTTCCGCTGCAGCTCGTTGTCGGTGTAGAGCACGCGACCGCCGGCGTCGTTGTAGAGGCGCTGCACGGCGCTGATCGCGAGATGCGCCGCGTAGGCGCAGTTGCGCTTGCCCTGCACCTGGTGATGCTTGGTGAACGGCTCGCCGCGCTCAAGAATGCCCATCGCCTCGCGGAGCGCGCCGAGATACATGCGCGCTGCGGCTTCGACTTCCGCCGCGGCGAAGCCGGCCGTGAGCTGCGTACCGGCGAGCGCCGCCACCGGCGTGCCGCGCGATTTGCGCGGACGCGTATAGGCGTAATAAGCTTCGAGGCAGCCTTCGGCGATCCCGACCGTCACCGCTGCGAAGCTCGCGATCGAGGGACCGCCGCGCGGCAGGTGAAACACCGGCGCGGGATACAGATGCGCGCCGGGCGCGCGGCCTTCATCGGCGGCTTTCTTGTCGAGGATGCGATGCTCAGGCACGAACGCGTCCTTGATCACGAAGGTCTTGCTGCCGGTGCCGGCAAGCCCGATCACGTGCCAATCATCGATGATGGTGATGTCGCTCTTCGGCACCAGCACCGAGCAGGCCTGCCGCCGCTCGCCCTGCTCGATGTGGCCGGCGGCCATCACCCATTGGGCGTGATCGACGCCGCTGGAAAACTGATGCCGGCCGTTCCAGACCACGCCGCCGTCGACGCGGCCGGCCCTTGCCGACCGGGCGTGACGGCATTCGAAAGCCTCGCGGCGGAGTCCTTGCCCCACACCTCCTCCTGCGCCTGCTCGCTGTAAGAGGCGAGCTTGAGGCTGTTGTCGGCGAACACCATGTGCACCCACGCCTGCGCGCCGCAGCCGCGCGCGAGCGTCTGGCTTACTTCGCACAGCACGTCGTAATTGTGCTCGAAGCCGCCGATAGCGCGCCGGCTGGCAGAGGCGCAGGAGATCGTTGGCGATGAAATCGCGGATGGTCTCGTCCGGACAGCGCCGCAGCGCCTCGGCCTCGGCCGCCCGCTGCTGCAGCACCGGCGCCAGCGCCTGCGCCCGGCGCAGGAGTTCCTCGCGGGACGGCCGTATACTCGCGTGATCGGCGATCGTGGTCTGCAGCATTGTCGATTCCAGTCCCTTCCCTACGTCGAATCCAATTCGTACGTCATCGATTGCCGACACGGCAGGTCGCCCCCTCGTGCGCTAGCCCGGGTTGTTCAGTTTGCGCAGCCGGTCGACCACCCGTGACGGCGCCTGATAGGCCTTCACGATCACGTCCTGGAGCTGCGCACCGGTTCGCGGTGCATTGACCACCAGGCCCATCTTGTCGCCCTCGGCCAAGAATTCCGGATCGGCGAAAGTGTCCGCCAGCGCCTGGCGCATCGCATCCACGCGGTCCTGCGGCACGCCCGGCGGCATCACCATCGGCCGTCCCAGCGCCTGCGGCGCAAACGCCGCCTGCATCAGAAGCCTGTCGTCCGCGTTGGTGAGAAGATCGGGCGCGAACGGAACGCTGTCGCCCAATTCCTTGATGCGCTCCGGCCCGTATTGCACGATCGGCTTCGCCAGCTTGTCGCGCAGCCAGTTCGGCCGCGTCGAGGTAAGCGCGCTGTAGAACACGCTCGGATAGCCATCAAGCTCGCCCCGTTCCATCGCCAGGAACGCATCGTTCTGGCCGGGGTAGCCGTTGATCAGCTTCATCTTGGTGCCGAGCGTGGCGTTCAGCAGCCGCGTGTAGAAGGCCGGCGTCGAATTGGCGCCGGACGCGCCCATGTGGGTTTCTTTGCTCCGCAGCTCGGCAAGCGAATTCACCGGCACGGTGTGCCACAGCAGCACCATGCTCACTTCAATGCTCGGGGTGCCGAGCCAGTTGAACTTGGTGGCGTCGTAGCGCGCCTCCTTGGTGCCGAACAGAGGTTCGAGCGGCGTGCCGTTCTGGACGAGGCCCGTAACCGTGCCGTCCTTCTCGGCGGCGTTGAACAAATAATTCATGGCGGAGATGCCGCCGGCGCCGGGCATGTTGCGGACGACGATGGTGGGATTGCCCGGGATGTGCTTGCCGATGAAGCGCGCGATGGCGCGCGCCAGCGTATCGTAGCCGCCGCCGGTGCTCGTGCTCACGATCATCGACACGGTCTTGCCGCGGTAGAAATCGGCCACGCTCTGCGCCTGCGCGGGCAACGCCAGCATCGCCGTCATCACGCCCGCGAGAATCATCTGAATGAGTCCTGGCATGTCCGCTCCTGATCGATCGTGGGGGACGACATGGTCCGCCGAAAACGTCATCAGCGCACTCCGCTATTCCATGCGCACATTTTTCGAGAAATCATAATCCGGGCTGCTCTTGCTCTCGAACTGCCAGCGGATAGTGCCAGGGTTGTAGCCGCCACTGAAGACGTCCGACAGGAAGCGCTGCTGCGCCGCCCATCCGGCATCGGCCTGCGCCTTGCGGTAACGGCCCGGCATCGTATCGTTGAGCCAGCCGTGCGGCGCTTCCTCATAGAGATGGAGGTCGTAGCTCTTCTTGTGGCGTTCCAGGCAATTGCGGAAGCGCAGCACGTCGTCGATCGCAATGATGTGGTCGCGCTCTCCGAAAGCGCCGAACACGGGACACTGGACGGCGGCGATCACGTCGTCCAATGGCTTGGGCTGCAGCGCATTGACTTCCCATTCGCGTTTGGACGCCGCGCCATACCACACGACCGCAGCCGCGATCGGCATTTCGGCGGCGAACACCAGCGGATGCCGCCCGGTCTGGCAATAGCCGGCAACGGCGACCTTGCTCACGTCGGCAGCCGGAAACTTCTTCAGCGTCCCCAGCGCGGCCTTGAGCAAGGTCACCAATTCCGGGTCGGTGATATCGTAACGCGAGTCGCCGGCATTGAGCTTGCGCGCATCCGGATGCTTGAAGAAGAAATCCGGCGCCAGCACCGCGTAGCCGTCATGGGCGCAGCGCAGTGCCTGATCGCGGGTGTGCTTCACCAGCCCGTAGCGCTCGTGCATGAGGATGACCGCCGGCAAGCGCCCCCCGCCCGTGGGGTAGGCGAGGAACGCCGGCATTCCGTTCGCGCAGACGATGTCCTGCGACGTGATGTCGGTGTGGCGGGCGGCGATGGTCATGGGCGCCTCCTGATACGTTTCCTGGGGCTGAAACCGTCATGACGTTGTGCTGTTTCGCGGATTTGGTCAATGTTGGGGCGGCGCGGATCGACGCGGATTTGTTTGGACAAGCGATGCCCCGGCAGGCACATTTCCGGCCGTGAAAGCCCGCTCAGAGGCGCCTACGGAGTGAAACGCTCATGCCCGGCAAATCGATCACAGCGCTGGCCCTGTTCGGCCTTGCCGCAGTATTCGCGCCGCCGTCCGCTTCCGCGCAGACTGTGCTGTTCGAGGGCGCGCGCGTCATCCCTGGCGACGGCAGCCCGGCGATCGAAAATGGTGCACTGCTGGTCGAGAACGGGATGATCACGCGCACCGGTCGGAAGGGCGAAATTGCCGCACCTGCGGGCGCCACGCGGATCGCGCTCGACGGCAAGACCGTGATGCCTGCGATCATCAGCCCGCACGTGCACCCCGGATTTCAGAGGGGCACGACCTACCTGGCGGCGAACTACACGCGCGAAACCATCATGGATGACCTCAACCGCGCGCTCTATTTCGGCGTCTCGACGGTGATGTCGCTCGGCGTCGAGACCGGCGACGCGATGTTCCAGATCCGCAAAGAGCAGCGGGAAGGCCGGCTCGGCGGCGCGCGCCTCTTCCTCGCTGGCCGCGGCATGGGTGCGCCGAATGCCGGCCCGGGTAATCCGATCTATGCCAACTTCGCGTATTCGGTCACCACGGAAGACGAAGCGCGCCGCGCCGTGCAGGAGCAGGCGGCCCGCGGGATCGACATCTTCAAGATCTGGGTCGACGACCGCGGCGGCCGCGCGCCCAAGCTGCCGATGAACATCGCGCGCGCGGCGATCTTCGAAGGTCACAAGCACGGCCTCAAGGTCGCGGCGCACATCTTCTATCATGAGGACGCGGTGGCGCTGGTGGAGAACGGCATCGACGTCTTCGCCCATCTCGTGCGTGACAAGGTGATGAGTGACGAGTTGATCGCCTCGATGATCCAGCACCACGTGTACGTGGAGCCGAATCTGGGCGCGCCCGAGCGCGGCACCTACGACACGATCCCGGCATGGCTCGACGAGCCATATCTCAACGGCCTGTTGCGCGACACCGTCACGGCGGACGTAATGGCGAATATGCGCAAGCCGTTCGCGGGCCGCGACCCGAAGGTCACGGCGCGCAACCGGCAGAACTACGAGAAACTCAAGCAGAGCGTCGCCAGGCTCTCCGCTGCCGGCGCGGCCGTCATTCTCGGCAGCGACACCGGGCTCGAGGACAATTTCTTTGGCTACACCGAGCATCGCGAGCTGCAATTGATGGTCGAGGCCGGGATGACGCCCGCGCAGGTGCTGGTCGCGGCGACGAGCCGCGCGGCGCAGTTCATGGGGCTGTCCGATCGCGGCAGCCTGGTTCCCGGCAAGCGCGCCGATCTTCTCGTGCTCGACGCCAATCCGCTCGACGATATTCGTAACACCCGCCGCATCGCCAAGATGTATCTCGCCGGCGCCGAGGTCGATCGCGCCGGGCTCAAGGCCGCGCTGCTGCAGAGTAAATGATGGGCGATGAGCGACACGATTGCGGCTCTTGTGGCGGAATCTCGTCATGGTCCGAGACCGCTGACTACTTCGTCGCCTTCTGCAAAAATCTAACCAGCGCCGCGCGCTCGCTTGCTGAACCGATGCGTTGCTCCGGCATCTTGGTGCCGGGCGTATAGGCGGCCGGGCCGATCTCGAACAGCTCCGAGACGGTCTGCGGCGTCCAGACGATGTCGAGCCGCTTGAGCGCGTCGGAGAAATTGTAGCCGGGCTGGGTCGCGATGCGGCGGCCGAACAGCCCGGCGAGCGTCGGGCCGGCGCGGTTCCCTTCGCCGGCGCTGAGCGTGTGGCAGGCGACGCAGGCGCGGAACACCTCGGCGCCTGGATCGCCGGCATAGGCCGCCAGCGGATCCCCAGGCGGAGCCCATCACGACGCTCCCGATCGGCTCGCCGGTGGTTGCGTCCCAGCGCCGGATCATGCGGTCGGTGCCACCAGTGAGGAGCGCGTGGCCATCGGGGAAGAAAGCCACCGACCAGACCGGAAGTCCGGGGCCGACCAGCGTGCGTTCCACCTTTTGCCTGGCGCGGTCGATGATCGCGACCGAGCCGCGAATGCCGGCGGCCGCAACCAGCCGGCCATCCGGGGAGAGCGCGAGCGCAATGATCGGCGCCGGCCCCGCTTCGATGTCGCCTTTGATCTCGCCCGCGGGCGAGATCACGTGGACCTTGCCGTCCGCGCCACCCGTCAGGATGTCGCCATCGGGCGCCACCGCGACGGCGTTGAGCGGCGTCGGAAGCGTCACGATGACGGGCGCACCGCCCGCGAGCGGCCAGATCCGCGCCGTCGCGTCGTAGCCGGCGGACACGACGGCACGGCCGTCGGGCGTGAAGGCCACGCCGTTCACGTTCTGGGCGTGGCCCTCGAGCACGCGCGGCGCTCCGCCCGCGAGCGGCCACAGGCGCGCGGTGCGATCCCAGGAGGCCGAGGCCAGCATCGTACCGTCGGGCGAGAGCGCGAGCGCCGCGACCGGGGCCTGGTGGCCTTCGAGCACGCTCTCCGGTCTGGTTCCGCCGACCTTCCAGATCGCGATCCGGGCATCAGCGCCGGCCGTCGCGATGCGGCCGTCCTTGAGCAGGGCGACTGCGTTCACGGCGCCATCGTGGAAGCGCAACACGTCGATGGCCGCGTTGCGTTCGAGCGACCAGCGGATCACCGCGGTGTCGAAGCTGCCCGACACCGCCGTTCGTCCGTCGGCGGAAATCGCGATCGCCCGCACCGGGCCGCCATGGCCGCGCAATTGCGCGCGCGCGGCCGTTGCGGCCGACAACGCCAGCACCGAAAGGAACAGCGCGACGAACCGATACATCACGATCGGATCAACCACTCAGTCGTCTGCCGGTTTCATCCCGAGCGCGCGGATTCGTTCGCGCACCGCCGGATCACGCAGCGCCGCCAGGAAGACCGCCACCGCCGGCCGCTCGCGGCGGCGCTCGACCAGCAGGAAGTCGTAGTGCTCCGGCGCGATCGGAACGAATGCGAGGCCATAGAGGCCGGCGACCGATTCGATCGCAATTCCCCAATCGGCGCGGCCCTGCGCCACCGCGGCGGCCACCGCATTGTGCGAGCGCGGTTGATTGCTGTAGCCGGGCGGCCGCGCTCCGCCGAGGAGTTGGTCGATCAGCACGCGCGTGCCGGCGCCGGCGTTGCGGTTGACCATGAGGCAGTTGTCGTCCGCGAGCGCGGCCTTGATGGCCTCGGCCGCGGCACGTCCATCGAACCGCGGATCGAGCGGCCGATGCACGAAGCCTTGCATCCGCTGCCAGCCTTTCACCAAAGCCAACCCGGGCCGCATCAGGTGGACGTTGTAGACGCCGGTCGCGGGGTCGAGCAGATGCACCGGCGCGAGGTCGCATTCACCGCGCGCCGCAGCGGTCACACCGCCGAGGCTGCCAACGGCGATCGTGCGCGCGGACAGGCTCTGCTCCGCGAGCGCTCCGAGCACGGCCTCAAGCGCGACGCAGTGGCTGCCGACGATCACGAGATCGGGGATCGCGGCGGTCTCGCCGATCAGCGTGACGCGCGCGCGCGTTCCGGCATCGAGCGCGCCCGCGAGCGCATCGATCTCGATGAAGCCGTCAGCCTGGGAAAAGCTCGTGACCGCTCCCGAGCCCTTGACGGTCGGGAACGCGACCGGCCCGGCCTCGCCGGCGGTCAGCGCGACCAGGACGAACTCCTTGCGGCCGATTTCGGAGGCAATGCGGACCGGCACTTCAGCCTCGATGCTGCGGGCGGCTTCGGGCGGAAGGCCGGCGTAGGCGCGGATGACCGGGGCGATGAAGGCGTGGAAGGTGAAGATCGCCGAGGTCGGAAATCCCGGCAGCACCGCGAGCGGCTTGCCGTCGATGACGGCGAGGCAAAGCGGCTTGCCCGGCTTGAGCGCGACGCCATGCACGAGAATGCCGGGCGCGCCGAGCCGCGCTACCACGCGATGGGAGAGATCGCCCGCGCCCTTCGAGGTGCCGCCGCTGAGCAGCACCACGTCGCAGGTGGCCAGGGCTTCACGCACTGCGGTCGCGAGCGCCGCTTCGTCGTCGCGAAACGCGCCGAAGGCGACCGGCTCACCGCCGGCCTCCGCAACGGCGGCGATGATGATCGCGCCGTTGCTGTCGTAGACCGCGGCGGGCCGCAGCGCAGCGCCGGGTTGCACCAGTTCATCGCCGGTCGAGAGCACCGCCACCCTGGGTTTTCGCACCCCGTCGACATGCGCGATGCCGCAGGCGGCGAGCATGCCGATCTCGCGCGAGCCGATGCGCGTGCCACGGCGGAGAACGACCTCGCCGCGCGCAATGTCCGAGCCGGCATACGAGACGAACTGACCGGGTGCGACGGCGCGACGAACGTCGATCGCCGGCTCCGCGCTCTCGTCGACCAGATCGGTGTGCTCGATCATCACCACGGCATCGGCGCCGCGCGGAACGACCCCACCGGTTGCGATCGTCGTTGCCGAGCCGGTGGCGACCACGATTTCCGGGGCATGTCCGCAAGTGATCACTTCGGCATTGAGCTGCAGCCGTCGCGGCGAGGTGTCGCTCGCGCCGGCCGTGTCGGTGGCGCGCACCGCGAACCCGTCCACGTTGGAGCGGTCGAACGGCGGCACGTCGATCGGCGCGGTGACGTCATGCGCGAGGACGCGGCCCAGCGCCTGCGCCAGCGCCACCTGCTCGCCGCCGAGCGGAGCGAGATCAAGATGCTGCGCAAAGCGCGCACGCGCTTCCTCGGCCGATACCACTTCGAGGAATTGCTCCTGCCGCGCCGCGCGGCGGATCGCGTTCAGCAGATCGGATCGAGCATCAGCAGCTCTGGCGTTGGAGTGATCTTTCATAGCCACGGTTTTACCACGACCTCAGCGCCAGCCGGATATCCTTCGCTGTCAGCCGGCACCAGAATCCATCCATCGGCCTGCAGCAATGCCTGCAGCGGGAGATAGCCTGAGGCTATGGGCTCGGCTTTGCCGTCGCAGCAACGCATCGGCACGACCTCGGCGAGGCCCAACGGGGACGCGATCTTGCGCGTGAGGACGACCGCCGTGGTCGGTGCCGCCTTGGTGCCCGCCGACAGCCGGCGGACCATATGCCGTCCCAGCGTCAGCCACCCCGCGAGCGCCGCGTCGAGCCGGCCCGGCAGCAGCAGCACCGGTCGCGTTCCGACAAACCCGAACGCTGCCGTCTCCCCCGGCGACAAGCCAATCCCATGCACTTCGACGCGACCAGCGCGCGCCAGCGCACGCACGCTGGCATCGTAACGGCCGCTGCCGGTGCCGCCGACGACGATGATGGCGTCCAGGCGTTGGTCCGTCAGCAGGGCATCGATTTCCCCCGGAGCAAAACTTTCGCCGCGAATGGTCGCGCTGCCGCTGACGCCGATGGCCACAGCGATGAAGCTCAACGCCGCGTCGATCACGGCGTCGTGCCCAGGCCGCGCCCGCATCAGACACACGCGCGGCTCGCGAACGGTGACCCGGTCGACCCCGGCGGCCGCAAGCGCGTCCGCGCGCAGGGCAGTAACGTAGCCACCCTCGCGCAGCAGCGCTTCGCCGATCCCGGTGTCCCCGCCGACCGGCAGCATGCCCTCGCCGACGGCAACCGGCGCTGCGATCTCAACTGTGCCGCCGCGCACCGCGACAGCGTCAAGCGGCGCCACCGCGTCGGCGCCGGCTGGCAGCAGGTCGCCGGCATCGACCTGCTGTGCTCCCGGCACCGGCGCCGGCGCATAGGCGCTTGCATCCGTCGTGAGGTCGGCGCGCACGGCCCAGCCGTCGCGCAGCGCAGTCGCGGTCGCCGGGCGGCTCGCCGCGATCACATCCCGGGCCAGCACGCGCCCGATCGCCGCCCGGGGCGAGGCCTCGCGCGGCTCGACCCGCTGCACCAGCGCATCGATCCGCGCGAGCACGTCGGCGAGCGGCGTGAGCCGCGTGATCCGTTGCGTTTCGGATTCCGATGCCATGTGTTTATTGTAATCCGGACATCGCAACATGTGCGAGGTCGGAACGAGGAAGGCGGCAAGACTCACATGGCGGAGAAGACAATCAACCTGCGCGGCCTCAAATGTCCGCTCCCGGCGCTGCGCACGCGCAAGGCGCTCGCCGGCATGGCCGCTGGGGATGTGCTGGTCGTCGAGTGCACCGATCCGCTCGCCGGCATCGATATCCCCAACCTGCTCAATCAGACCGGCGACGCGCTGGAACACAAGACCAGCGAAGGCGGGTTGATCACCTTCCGCATCCGCAAGCGGTGAACGTGCGGCCCTTTTCTTGCGCTGCACCACTCACTTGTTCGGGTTCTTCATGTAGTTCAGCACGAAGGTGCGCAGCTCGGGCGAGACCTTGAGGTTGCGGCGCACGCGCGCGTTGATGTCGGCGCCGGTTTCGTAATGCGGCACGAACTGGATGGTGCGCAGCGCGTCGTCCGCATAGTCCTTGTCGTCGTTGAGCGCCGCGACCGCGCGGCGCAACGCATCAGCGGCAGCGGCCGGCACGCCGGGCGGCATGACGACCAGCCGCAGCATCGACGAATCCACCGCCAGGTTGGCGCGATAGACGTCCCACAGAATGCCGGACGGCGTCCCGCCCTTGATCTGCCGGTAGAAATCCTGGAACTGCGGAATGGTCGAGCCCTGCATGACTTTGGGGACGCTGAAAGTCTCGCCGTTGTAGTCGCCATCGTAATAGATCGGGACCGCCTCGCCGGTCTTCACCAGGTTCGGCTCGACCGCGCCGAAATAGGCCGGCGTCGACTCCGAATGCAGGCCGATCTCGCCGCGCTGCAGCGCGAGCCGCGCGGTGCTGCTGCTGCGATAGCCGGTGATGTAGCGATAGCGTACGCCGAGCATGTCCAGGGTCGTGCGGATCAGCAGGTCCTTCGAGGACTCGGCCACGAGGCCGCCCGCCACCAGGCCCTGCGCCTTCATGATGTCGGCGCCGCGCTTGATTCCCGGCGGCGTATCGGCCCGCACGTAGTAGACGGCGTTGCCGGGCTGATAGCCGATGAATTCATAAGTCGAGAGCGGGACGCGGTGCGATTCCGGATCGATCACGAATTTCCACGCCGAGCCCGTGAGATAACCGGCCATCGTGCCGTCGCGTGGCGCGACCTCGCCGATGTAGTTCGAGCCGATGAGGCCGCCGGCGCCGTCCTTGTTCTGCACGATGATCGATGGCTGCCCCTCGATATGTTTGGTGATGTGCTTGGCGAACAGCCGGCCTTCGATGTCGCTCGGCCCGCCCGGCGCGAAGTTGATCAGGAGATTGAGGCGTTTGCCCTTGTAGAACGGGTCTTCGGCGCGGGCATTCGAAGCGGAACCCCAAAGCGTGCAAATTCCGAGAAGCGTTCCGAGCAGTATCGCCCGCAGGCGGGTGGAGATCATCGGCCATTCCCTCGCGTCCAAGAGAAAGTGACGCACGGTGCGTCACCGGTTGCCTTTCTTGATGTAGCCGGCCAGGAAGGCGTGCATTTCCGGACTGACCGTCAGCCCTTCGCGCACGCGCGTGTTGGTGTCCGAGCCGGTGCGCCAATCCGGCGCGAAGCCGATGCTCCGGTGCGCCTCCTCGGCATAGTCCTTGTCGCTGGCAAGCGCGGCGACGCCGCTGCGCAACGCATCGACCGCGGTGTCCGGGGTTCCGGGCGGCGCTGCCAGGACGAGTTGCATCGTGCCGGTGACGGTGAGGATAGTACGGTAGGCGGCCCACAATTCGCCCGCCGGCGCAGCTCCTCTGATGTCCCGGTAAAACTCGGAGAACGTCGCGATCGGGAGCCCGTCCATGTTCTTGGAGCGTCCCAGCACGCCTTGCTCGTAGACCGGATCGCAATAGACCGGGATGGCCTCGCCTGCTTCGACGAGGCCGGGCTGGACGACGGCACGATATCCTGGTGACAGTTCCGAATAGAAATTGATCTCGCCGCGCTGCAGCGCGAGCCTTGCCGGCGCGCTCGAACGGTAGCCGGTGACATATTTGAACGGCACGCCGAGGAGATCGAGGGTCAGGCGGATGCGCAGATCCTTGGCGTTCTCAGGACCCAGTCCGCCAGCGATCAGTCCCTGCGCGCGGATGATATCGCTGGCCCGCTTCATGCCGGGGGCAACGTCGCTGCGGACGTAATAGACGCTGGCGCCGGACTGGCTCGCGATGAACTCGTAGCTCTTGAGATCAATCCGGTGGCGTTCCGGGTCGTTGATGTAGCGAAAGGCAGCGCCGCTGAGATAGCCGATGACGGTGCCGTCCTTGGGGGCAACTGCGCCGACGTAACTCGTGCCCACAAAGCCGCCGGCACCGTCCATGTTCTGGACGATCACGCTCGGCTGGCCTTCGATGTGACGGCCGATGTAACGGGCGAACAGCCGCGCTTCGAGGTCGGCGGGTCCGCCGGCCGCATAGTTCACCAACAGCGTGAGCCGCTTGCCCTTGTAGTACGGATCATCGGCGGAGGCGGCCGCCATGCCGGCAAGCAAGCCGAGGACCGCCAGCGGAAAGCGCAGACGCGAGGGCCCCATCGGCGCGGCTCCTCCCGGCTACTTCTTCACGTTCTTCACGTAGTCGACGACGAAATTCCTCACCTCGGGCTTCACGGTCAGCGCCGCACGCACCTGCCGGTTGGTGTCCGGTCCGGCCTCGTATTCCGGGACGAAGCCGAGCGCTTTCATCGATTCTTCGGCGAATGCCTTGTCAGTGTTGAGCTCGGTGACCGCCGCGCGCAACGCATCGACCGCCGCTTTCGGCGCGTTCGGCGGCAACACCACCAGCCGCTGCATCGCGGCGTTGATCGCCAGGCTCGCGAGATAGACGTCCCAGAGCTGTCCGGAGGGCATCGTGCCTTTGATCTTCTTGTACAGCTCATGGAACGGCAGGATCGAGAGCCCCTCGATCTGCCTAGGCACGCGAAAGTCCTCGCCGTTCCAGCCGGGGTCGTAATAAAGCGGAATCACCGTGCCGGTCTTGACCAGGTTCGGTTCGACTACGCTGCGATAGCCGGGCGGCGATTCGGCGAAGAAATTGATCTCGTTCTTCTCCAGGGCAAGCCGGGCATTCTGATTGCTGCGATAGCCGGTGACATATTTGAACGGTACACCGAGCAGATCGAGCGAAAGTCGGATCAGCAAATCCTTCGAACTGTCGGCGGACAACCCGCCGGTCACGAGACCCTTGGCCTTGACGATATCGGTCGCCTCTTTCATGCCGGGCAGCACGTCGGTGCGCACGTAATAGACCGTGGTGCCGGGCTGGTAGGCGATGAACTCATAGGTGCGGAAATCGACGCGGTGCTTTTCCGGCGCGGTCGCGTACAGCCAGGCGGCGCCGGTGAAATAGCCCAACACGGTGCCGTCTTTCGGCGCGACCTCGCCGACATATTGATTGCCGATCAGGCCGCCCGCACCCTCCATGTTCTGAACGATGAGTGAAGGCTGCCCCGCGATGTGCTTGCCGATGTAGCGCGCGAACAGGCGCCCTTCGATGTCGGTCGGCCCGCCGGCGGCGAAGTTGATCAGCAAGGTCAGCCGCTTGCCCTTGTAGAAGGGATCGTCTGCATGCGCGCTGGCAGCGCCGATCATGACCAGGGCAGACAACCCGAGAGCACAGGCTCGCAACGAAATCATCGGCGTTTTCCCGTCCTTGTTTTTGCTCGCAGTTGCTACGATACATGCCAGGGCCGCCCGTGGACAGTGCGGCCTTTTGCACTGCAAATCCGGGAACGAGGTGGGAAAGCATATGGCCAAGATATCGCGTTTGGAGAGCAGGCTCGCGGCGAGGACCACCGGTCTCCTCCTGTTCGATGCGCTGCACGGCTATCTGCATCCCTCCGATCCGGAAAAGCTCGCGTTTCTCGATCAGCACAAAATCCTGCTGAACCTCAAGCGTCTCCTCGACGGCGTCCGCCGCGCCGGGCTGATCACGTTCTATCCTTCGGGAGCGCATGCAGGTGACGGCTCCGACACCGTCGAACGGCTCACCGATACCGACATGGATCTCAATCCGCTGGGTGTCCGCGGCAAGCCGATCCGACCGCACATCCACAAGGGCTCGCAGGATTCCGAGATCGCCGCCGAGCTCAAGCCGGCGCCCGGCGACGTGATGGTGCCGAAGAATCGCTGGAGTTCGTTCTTCCAGACCAACCTCGAACTGCAGCTCCGCGTCCGCGGAATCGACACGATCGTGCTCGCCGGCGGCTCGACCGACGTTGGTATCGCCGCAACCGCCTATGCCGCACGCGACCTCGACTTCGGCCTGGTGATCGTGCGCGACGCCTGCTTCTCGATGCGCGGCAACAACAACGATTTCTTCATGGATCGCGTATTTCCGCGCATGGGCAGGGTGATGACGGTCGACGAGGCTGTGAACCTGATGAGCGCGTAAATTCAGTCGCCGGCGATCACCTGCCGGCCGATCTCGCGGATGCTGCGCGTCCCGGTCAGCGCCATCGATACGTCGAGTTCGCTGCGAATGATCTCGATCGCCTTGGCGACGCCGGTTTCGCCGCCGGCGCCAAGTCCGTAGAGGAAGGCGCGCCCGATCAGGCAGGAGCGCGCGCCCAGCGCCAGCGCACGCAACACATCCTGCCCGGAACGGATGCCCCCGTCGAACATCATCTCGCAATCGCCGCCGACCGCGTCTGCGACCTTCGGCAACGCCGAGATCGAGCTGGGGGCGCCGTCGAGCTGCCGGCCGCCGTGATTGGAGACGACAATCGCGCTCGCGCCGGTTTTTGCTGCGAGCTTTGCGTCCTCGACATCCATGACGCCCTTGATGATGAGCTTGCCCGGCCACAGGCTCCTGATCCAATCGACGTCGTTCCAGTTCATCGCCGGATCGAACTGGCCCGCAATCCACTGCGCCAGCGAATTCACGTTCTCCATTCCGCGCACGTGGCCGGCGAGGTTACCGAAAGTCTTGCGCTTGCCGCCGAGCACGCTCAGCGCCCAGCCCGGCTTGGTCGCGATATCGATGATGTTCCTGATCCGGATTTCGGGCGGCACGGTCATGCCGTTCTTCACGTCGGCGTGGCGCTGCCCGAGCACCTGCAGGTCGATCGTGAGCACGAGCGCGCTGCATTTCGCCGCCGCCGCGCGCTCGATCAACGACCGCACGAAGCCGCGGTCCTTCATCACGTAGAGCTGGAACCAGAACGGCTTCGCGACTGCCCCGGCGACGTCCTCGATCGAGCAGATCGACATTGTCGAGAGGGTGAACGGGATACCGACAGCCTGCGCGGCCCGGCACGCCAGGATCTCGCCATCGCCCCACTGCATCCCGCACAGCCCGATCGGGGCGAGCGCCAGCGGCAGCGCGACGCGCTCGCCGATGATGGTGGTCGTGAGGTCGCGCTGCGATACATCGACGAGCACGCGCTGGCGTAGCTTGATGCGGCTGAGGTCAGCCGCGTTCGCGCGCAGCGTTTTCTCCGCGTAGGAGCCGCGATCGGCGTACTCGAAGAACATTTTGGGCACCTTGCGGCGCGCGCGTTGCCGCAGGTCCTCGATGCAGGTCAGGGTGCGCATGCTCATGCCGCTTGCTTAGCACGGCGCGCGGTTGCGCGGCGCGCCGGCGCAGGAAGGCCTCGGAACGCCCCGCCGGTTCCGCGCGTTAAGCCGGAACGGCTGGATTTAAGGCGCGCCCGGAGGAGATCACTTATGGCTATTCCGAACGAAACCGTTACCGAAAACGAGATTGCGGAGAAGCGGCGGCAGGAAGCTCGCGAAGAGGCTGAGGCAGAGCAGCGGCGCAAAGCCGAACGATCCCTGGACCAGGGGCTTGAAGGGACCTTTCCAGCGTCCGACCCGATCAGCGTGACCCAGCCGCCGCCCTCGGTTCACGACAAGAAGCCCGAGCGGTGACGCCACGCGCGTCGCGCCTCGAAGGAATTTGACGGGAATGGTGCGCTGGTTTTTACCGGCGGGCCATTTGCCGCAGGCATGACGTTAATCATGGCGGGGGAGCATAAATTGTAAACTCATATTTTTTGAAGAATTTTCGGCTCGAATTTCATAAAATGACGTTTCGGAACGGATCGCCCGAGCCCGCCGATGCGGCGAGCGGCAGGCGGATCGGCCCGGCGGTGCGGTTTGCCGATGAGGTCAGGGCACAAAATGGCTCGAAAATATTTCGGCACTGATGGAATTCGCGGCCGCGCCAACGGCGTGATCACGCCGGAGCTGGCGTTGCGGGTCGGCCAGGCGGCCGGGCTCACGTTTCGCCGCGGCGACCATCGCCACCGTGTTCTCATCGGCAAGGACACGCGGCTCTCCGGCTACATGATCGAGACCGCGCTGGTCGCGGGTTTCACCTCGGTCGGCATGGACGTCTTCCAGACCGGCCCGATGCCGACTCCTGCCGTCGCCATGTTGACGCGATCGATGCGCTGCGACCTCGGCGTGATGATCTCGGCCTCGCACAATCCGTTCGACGACAACGGCATCAAGCTGTTCGGACCGGACGGCTTCAAGCTCTCTGACGAGATCGAACTCAAGATCGAGGAACTGATCGATTCCGATCTCTCCAAAAGGCTGGCCAAGAGCGCGGACCTCGGCCGTGCCCGCCGCATCGAGGACGAGCAGGGCCGCTACGTCGAGTTCGCCAAGCGCACGCTGCCGCGCAACCTCTCGTTCGAAGGTCTCCGGGTGGTGATCGATTGCGCCCATGGTGCGGCCTATCGGGTGGCGCCGCAGGCGCTGTGGGAACTCGGCGCCGAGGTGATCTCGATCGGCGTCGAGCCTGACGGCTTCAACATCAATCGCGATTGCGGTTCGACCGCTCCGGAGGAACTCTGCCGCAAGGTGCGCGAAATGCGCGCCGACATCGGAATCGCGCTGGACGGCGACGCCGACCGGGTGATCATCGCCGACGAGCGCGGGCGCATCGTTGACGGCGACCAGCTCCTCGCGGTGATCGCCGAAAGCTGGCGGGCGGACGGCCTTCTCTCCAAGCCCGGCATTGTCGCGACCGTGATGTCCAATCTCGGCCTCGAGCGCTATCTGAACGATCTCGGCATTGCACTCGCGCGCACGCCGGTTGGCGACCGCTATGTGCTCGAACACATGCGCGAGCACGGTTTCAATGTCGGGGGTGAGCAATCCGGCCACATCATCCTCACCGATCACACCACCACCGGCGACGGCCTTCTGGCTGCGCTGCAGGTGCTGGCGGTCACCAAGAAGCACAAAAAGCCGGTCTCGCTGGTGTGCCACCGGTTCGACCCGTTGCCGCAGGTGCTCAAGAACGTGCGCTACAAAAGCGGCAAGCCGCTGGAGCACGCCAGCGTCCGCTCCGCCATCGAGGACGGCGAGCAGCGTCTCAACGGCCACGGCCGCCTCGTCATCCGCCCGTCCGGGACCGAGCCGGTCATCCGGGTGATGGGCGAAGGCGACGACAAGGTGCTGGTCGAGGAGGTGGTGGACGGCATTGTGGACGCGCTCGCGGATGTCGCGGCGTAGAGCCGCGCGAAAAGCTGACCTCTATCCAACTGTTTTATTTGATGAAATCGCCGCCTGTCGCGGCTGGCTGCGCTCCAGATAGATTGGAATATCTGTAATTTCTGCTGATTCCTTTTGCCAGTGAATGGCAACTGAAGTAGATAGTTACACATCGGACCAACGGTCTCGCCGCCGGGATCTTCCATGATCGTTTGCTCCTGCAATGTGTTCTCGGATCACGATGTCCGCAGCACCCTTGCTGCGCCGGCGGCCCCGCGAACCACGGGTCAGGTCTACGGCTGCCTCGGCTGCAGCGCGCAGTGCGGCCGTTGCGCCCGCACCATCCGCCAAATCATGGACGAGGCCTTGGCGGCCTGCGGCTCTGGGTGCAGGTGCTGCCCAGACGCGCAAAACGCCGACACCGACTGAACCTCCGCCGCCGCGAAATCGTTGAATTGATCGGCGCAACGCGCCGGGGACCCTTGTCGCGCGCCCCGAATGGGCGCAGATTTTAAAGATTCCAAGCTGTAGCTCAACAGCCTTCTCAGATCATAGGAATTCCCGCATGAAAGGCGACGCAAAAGTCATCGAGTTTCTCAACCGCGGCCTGCGGCACGAGCTTGCCGCCATCAACCAGTACTGGCTGCATTATCGGCTGCTCGACAATTGGGGCTTCAGGGATCTCGGCAAATACTGGCGCAAGGAATCGATCGAGGAGATGCAGCACGCCGACAAGATCGTGGACCGCATCATCTTCCTCGACGGCTTTCCCAACATGCAGGTGATCGATCCCCTGCACATCGGCCAGAACGTCAAGGAGGTGCTCGATTGCGACCTGCAGGCGGAATATTCGGCGCGCAACCTCTATCAGGAAGCGGCCACCCACTGTCACGCGGTCAAGGACTACGTCACCCGCGACTTGTTTGAGAAGCTGATGCACGACGAGGAAAGCCACATCGATTTCCTCGAAACTCAGATCGACCTCGTTGGCAGGCTTGGGGTCGAGCTGTACTCACAGCACCATATCGGGAAGCTCGACGACAGCCACGACTGAGCGTCGGCGGCTTTCAGCAACGTAATTCAGTCCGAAATTTCAGCCCGCCCATTGTTGAGCGCCACCACGTCGCGCTCGACCACGCGGGCGCGGAAGCTCACCACCGCCCGTTCACGCCACATTTCCGTGCGGATGGTTTCGCCGGGAAAGACCGGCGCGGAATAGCGCCCCGCGATCGCCCTGAGCCTGGCCGGCTGGTAGCCGCACAGGGTCCTCAGGATCGCGTGGCCGGCCACACCGAAGGTCGCGAGCCCGTGCATGATCGGCCGCGGAAAGCCCGCCGCCTTGGCGACCGCTGGATCGACGTGCAGCGGGTTCGGGTCCCCGCTGAGCCGGTAGATCAGCGCCGCCTCCGGCCGCGTCGCCAGATCGCAGATGAAATCGGGCGGGCGCTCCGGGATCGGATGCACCGGCGGGGTTGCGCGCGGTGGACCGCCGAAGCCACCGTCGCCGCGGCAGAACGTGGTCCCGGTCACCGTGGCGATCAGTTCGCCGGTCGCCTGGTCGATCACGGTGCGCTCGGAATAGACCAGCGCACCCTTGCCGGCGCCCTTGTCGATGATTTCGGTGACCCGGGTTTTCCCGATCACCGTCCCGCGCGGCGCGAGCGGCCGGTGCAGCGCCAGGCCCTGCTCGCCGGCCACGAGCTTCACCCAGTCTATGCCGGTGTCGAGATCGCGCGACCAGAAGCCCGGCCAACCGAGCACCACCGCGAACGTCGGCAACAGCTTGAGATTGTTCTCGTAGACGAATGGCAGTTCGTTGGCATTGACCGGATCATGGCCAAGCCCGACGCCGAGCGCGTAGAGGATTGCGTCCTTCCCGGTGTAGGTCTGCACGACCTCGGGAATGTCGAGCGCGAGAAGTCTTTCATAGACGATGGGCATGGGAGATCAGGCCGCTCGCTTTTTGTCGTGCCCGCCTCAACTTGGCGCGGATGCGCGAAAGCGGGGACGACATGGCGCGGGCGTTGCGCATCACACCGGGTCCCACGAGAACACATCCCCCGATCGCTCCAGCGGCGTGAACGACGGGCCGAGCGCGCCCTTGAGCTGCTGGTCGATCCTGTCGGGCGTCCAGCCGTCGGAGCGGTGGATCGAGCGGATCGGGCGCGGCTGGTTGAAGAGAAAAATCTCGTTGTTGCGCACGCCGAAGATCTGGCCGGAGATTCCCTCGGCGCGATCGGAGCCGAGATAGACCGCAAGCGGGGCGATCTTCTCCGGCGTCATCTGCTGAAAACGCTCGACGCGGCGCTTCTCCTCTTCGGTCTGCGCGGGAATCGAGTCGATCATGCGGGTCCAGGCGAACGGCGCAATGCAGTTCGAGCGCACCTTGAAGCGCGCCATGTCGAGCGCGATGCCGCGCGAGAGCCCCATGATGCCGAGCTTGGCCGCCATGTAATTGGCTTGGCCGAAATTGCCGATCAGACCCGAGGTCGAGGTCATGTGCACGAAGGCGCCGGAATTCTGCTCGCGGAAATGCGCGGCGCAGGCACGGCTCATGTTGAATGAGCCGTGCAGGTGCACCGCGATGACGTCCGACCAGTCGGACCAGCTCATCTTGTGGAAGATCACGTCACGCAGGATGCCGGCATTGTTGACCAGGATGTCGACGCGGCCGAAAGCCTCGAGCGCGGCCTTCACGATCGCGTCGGCATTCTTCGGCTCGGTGATGGACAGCGTCGAGGCGATCGCCTGGCCGCCTGTCTGCTTGATCTCGTTGACGACGTCCTGCGCCGGACCGGCGTCGGTGCCCGCGCCCTGCAGGCTCGCGCCGATGTCGCACACCACGACATGCGCGCCCTCCGCCGCCATCCCGAGCGCGATCGCGCGGCCGATCCCGCGCGCCCCGCCGGTGACGACCGCGACTTTTCCGGAAACGATGCCTGGCATTAAACGGATTCCCGCAATTAGTTCGTCATGCCCGGTCTTGTGCCGGGCATCCACGTCTTAACTCCAGCAAACTAAAGATGTGGATGGCCTGGACAAGCCCGGCCATGACGAATTCAAACTCAGCCCCACACCTCGTCCGCCAATTCCACGATCATCCGCAGCTTCGCCCACTGCTCATCCTCGGCGAGCACATTGCCTTCCTCGGTGGACGCGAAGCCGCATTGCGGCGAGAGGCAGAGCTGATCGATGTCGACGAACTTAGCCGCCTGATCGATGCGCCGCTTGAGCGCGTCGCGGCTTTCGAGTTCGCCGGTCTTGGTCGTGACCAACCCGAGCACCACCGTCTTGCCCTTCGGCACGAACCGCAGCGGTTCAAAGCCGCCGGCGCGCTCGGTGTCGTATTCCATGAAGTAGCCGTGCACCTTGATGGTGTTGAACAGGATTTCCGCGATCGGCTCGTAGCCGCCGGTGCCGACGAAGCTCGAGCGGAAATTTCCGCGGCACAGATGCATCGAGATCGTCATGTCGGAGGGAATGTCAGACATCGCCGCGTTGATCATGGCGGCATAGGTCATCGGCAAGGTCGCCGGGTCCTCGCCGCGTGCAGCGACCTGCGCGCACAGCGCCGGATCGCAGAGATAGGCGAGGTTGACCTCATCGAGCTGCAGATAGCGGCAGCCCGCATCCGCGAACGCGCGCAGGACCTTGCGATAGGTCTCACCGAGGTCGCGGTAGAAATCGTCCATCGAGGCATAGATCGATTCCGGCACTGCCTCGCGCCCATAACGAAAGTGCAGCGTCGACGGCGACGGGATCGTCATCTTCGGCGTCGCCTTGGTGTGGGCCGCGACGAACTTGTAATGCTCGATCATCGGATGCGGCGCATAGCCGCCGAGCTCCTTGTTGATACGCAGCAGGATCGGACGCGGCTGCGCGCCTTTGAACAGCATCTTGCGCTCGCCTTGGTAGGACTCGACGCCGTCGAGCCCGACCAGGAAGTCGGTCTGCCAGGAGGCGCGGCGATATTCGCCATCGGTGATCGAATGCAGTCCGACCGCTTCCTGCTTCTTGATCAACGCTGCGATCTCGCGGTCTTCCACCGCCTTCAACGCGGGCGTATCGATCTCGCCGCGCTCGCGCCTGGCACGCGCTTCCTTCAGTGGAACCGAGCGCAACAGGCTGCCGACGTGGTCGGCGCGGAACGGAGGTTTGGTTCGCTGCATGATCGCGTCTCTGCACTTGTTCAGTTGTTGGTCAATTCCTGCCGCACGATCCTGGCGCCCTCGACCATCGCCTTCATCTTGCCGAATGCAACCTCGCGCGGCAGATATTTCATGCCGCAGTCGGGGGCGACAACGATCCGGTCGGCGGGAACAAATGGCAGCGCGCGGCGGATGCGGGCGGCGACAGTCTCCGCGGATTCGATGGCGGGATCAGACAGGTCGATCACGCCGAGGATGATCGTCTTGCCCGGAAGCTGCTCGAGAACCGCGAGATCGAGGTTGGGCTGCGCGGCCTCGATCGAGATCTGTTGTGCCGCCGAGCGCGCGAGCTCGGGCAGGAACGAGTAGCCCGACGGCTTGCTCTTCACCATTTGCGCATAGCCGAAGCAGAGGTGCACCGCGGTCGCGCCGCGCACGCCATCGAGTGCGCGATCGAGCGCGGCTAGGCCGTACTGCCGCGCCTTCTCCGGGCGCGCCTGCAGCCAGGGCTCGTCGAGCTGCACCACGTCGGCGCCGGCGGCGAACAAGTCCTTGATCTCGGCGTTGACGGCAGCGGCGAAGTCGAGCGCGAGCCCTTCCTCGCCGTGATAATGCTGGTCCTCGCATTGCTGCGCCATCGTGAACGGCCCAGGCATCGTGATCTTGATCCTGCGCCCGGTGTTGGCGCGCAGGAATTCGGCATCGCGTACCGCCACCGGCTGCCGGCGGCGGATGGGGCCAACGATGCGCGGCACGATCGCGAAGCCGCCGGTGCGGTTCGGCGTCTTGCCGGGATTGTCGACATCGACGCCATCGAGCGCGGTTGCGAACCGGTTGGAGTAGCTTTCGCGGCGCTGCTCGCCGTCGGTGAGGATATCGAGCCCGGCGCGCTCCTGATCGCGGATGGCGAGCAGCGTGGCGTCGTCCTGTGCCGCTTCGAGCGTGTCCGGCGCGACCCGCCACAGCTCGCGGGCGCGCACCCGCGGCGGCATCTGCTTGAGCAGGCTGGGCCGGTCGATCAGCCAATCCGGCTGCGGGTAGGAGCCAACCAGAGTGGTGGGAAGGAGGGTCATCACTCCGCCTTGTGCGTCCTGGCGTCGTCCCGGACACTCACCCCCACACCTCGCTGGCGAGCTCGACGATCATCCGCAGCTTCGCCCACTGCTGCGCCTCGGCGAGTTCGTTGCCTTCCTCGGTCGAAGCAAAGCCGCATTGCGGCGAGAGCGCGAACTGCTCGAACGGCGCGAACTTCGCGGCTTCCTCGATGCGGCGCTTGATGACGTCCTTGTTCTCCAGCTTGCCGCTCTTGGAGGTCACCAGGCCGAGCACGACGATCTTGTTGCCCTTCGGCAGGAAGCGCAGCGGCTCGAAGCCGCCGGCGCGGTCGCTGTCGTATTCGAGGAAATAGCCGTCGTAATTGACGGCCGCCGAGGAGTCGCTCCGCGACCGGCTCGTAGCCGCCCTCCGAGACCCAGGTTGACCGGAAATTGCCGCGGCACACATGGGTCGTGATCGTCATGTCGGCGGGCTTGGCTTCCAGCGCGGTGTTGATCATGCGCTGATAGATCTGCGGCAGGTTGTCCGCCATCGGCATCCGCTCGCGGGCGGCGGCCATTTCGGCAGGCGAGCAGAGATAGGCCCACACCGTGTCGTCGAACTGCAGGTAGCGGCAGCCGGCATCATAGAACGCCTTCACGGCCTTCTTATAGGTCTGGCCGAGGTCCTCGAAGAAGCCGTCGATATCGGGATAAGCGGCTTTGCTGATGCCGTCCTTCGGCAGCCGGAAGTGCATGACCGGCGGCGCCGGAATGCACATCTTCGGCATGACCGTCGTGTGCGCTTTCAGGAACTTGAAGTGTTCGAGCATCGGATGGTCGGCCGGAAAGTCGAGCTTGCCCGCGATGCTGATGCCTTCCGGCCGGGTCTGCACGCCTTGAAACTGGATGCCGTGATCGAGCACGATCTTGTCGCAGCCGGTCAGGGCCCAGAAGAAATCGAGGTGCCACCAGGAGCGGCGGTATTCGCCGTCGGTCGCGAGCTGAAGGCCGATCTCCTCCTGCTTCTTGATGATCTTGACGATCTCATCGTCCTCGATCGCCTTGAGCTCGTCGTCCGTGAGCCCGCCCTGCCCGTGCGCCAACCGCGCCCGCTGGATCACCGGGCTGCGCAGCAGCGAGCCGACATGGTCGGCCCGGAACGGCGGCTTGGTTCGTTTCATCGGACGCTCCTTGGGCGGGTTGAACGTGAGACTTTCCCTTTCGGTAGCGCGGAATGCGGCGGGAGGAAAGCGCGCCGGCGGGGCCGCCTGTGAGGGCATCGTTCCGCTTCGCTCCCCGAGCCCGGGACGCGATGTGTGCGCGATCGCTACGCGTGCGCCTTGCGCTGCGGGTCGATGATCTGTTCGAGCTTGCCCAGCACGTGCATGCAGGGCAGCACCTGCTGCAAACTCGCGTTCGGCTCGCGCTTTTCCTTGATCGCGGCGACGAACTCGCGGTCCTCGAGCTCGATACCGTCCATCGACACATCGACCTTGGACACGTCGATCTTATTGTCCTTGCCGTCGGAGAGGTCGTCGTAGAACGCCTTGTAGGTGCCGTTGTCGCAGATGTAGCGGAAGAACGAGCCGAGCGGCCCGTCGTTGTTGAACGACAGCGAGAGCGTGAGGATCGAGCCCGATGGCGTGCGCGCTACGATGCCCATGTCCATCGCGATGTTGAGCTGCGGGTGGATCGGCCCCTGCACGGCGTAGCAATCGGAAATCGTCTCGCCGCACTGATACTGGAACAGGTCGATCGTGTGCGCGGCGTGGTGCCAGAGCAGATGGTCGGTCCAGCTCCGCGGATTGCCGGCCGCGTTGATGTTCTTCCTTCGAAAGAAATAGGTCTGCACGTCCATCTGCTGGATTTTCAGCTCGCCCTTGACGATCTTCTTGTGGACGTACTGATGGCTCGGATTGAAGCGCCGCACGTGCCCGCCCATCGCCACCACGCCGGTCTCCCGCGCGATCTTCACGAGGTTCTCGGCGTCCTCGACGCTGTCGGTCACCGGGATTTCGACCAGCACGTGCTTGCCGGCGCGCATCACCTGCTCGCCCTGGCGGAAATGCATCTTGGTCGGCGTGGTCAGGATCACCGCATCGGCGCGCTTGATGCCTTCGCCGAGGTCGCCTGTGTAGTGCGGGACACCATATTTCTTGGCGACTTCGGCGGTCGCGTCCTGATTGCCGCCGACGAGCGAGCTGATTTCCACGTCGGGAATACGCTTCAAGGCATCCAAATGCTTCTGGCCAAAGGCGCCTTGGCCGGCAACGCAAATCTTCATTGGGGACCTCTTGTGTTGATTTACGTGAATGTCTCTCCTGCGTCATGCGCGGGCTTGACCCGCGCACCTCGATTAGGTGAGCACAGCGCTTTCCCTAGGCGGGATGGCCGGGACAAGCCGGGCCATGACGGCAAGTGATGCGGATCGACATCAGCTTCGCACACGCTGAACCTTTGTAAGCGCAGCCGCGCGCTTCGGCTTGGCGGCAGCGGCGCGTTTGGCTTTGGGGGCGGCGCGCTTGCTTTTGCTCGCGGCGCGCCCGCGGTTTTCGAGGATGATGTGTCCGACCGCCGTGTTGGATGCGGGCACAGTGTAGAAGCGGTAGACCTCGTCCACCTTGTCGTCCAGCGCCCCGCGCATGATGAGCCACATCACCATTTCGATGCCTTCGGCACCGGCCTCGCGCATGTATTCGAGATGCTGGATGCGCGTGAGCTTCTTCGGGTCCTTGGTGAGATTGTCGAGGAACGCCTTGTCGAACTTGCTGTTGATGAGCCCGGCACGCGGCCCGGAAATCTGATGCGACATGCCGCCGGTGCCGAAGATCACCACCCGCAGATCCTCGGGATAGGATTCGACCGCCTTGCGGATCGCCTTGCCGAACATGAAGCAGCGATGCCCGGTCGGCGGCGGATAAAGCACGACGTTGACCGCGAGCGGGATGACCGGACACGGCCATTCCTTCGGCGAGCCGAACAACAGATTCATCGGGACAGTGAGCCCGTGGTCGACCTCCATCTTGTTCACCACGGTGAGGTCGAACTCGTCGAGGATCACCGATTGCGCGATGTGGGCGGCGAGTTCGGGATGTCCCTGCACCACCGGCACCGGGCGCGGCCCCCAGCCTTCGTCGGCGGGCGGGAATTCAGCCGCGCAGCCAAGTGCGAACGTTGGCACGATCTCGACCGAGAATGCGGAGGCGTGATCGTTGTAGACGACGATCGCGACGTCCGGCCTGGTCTTCGCCATCCACTCCTTGGATTTCTCGAAGCCGGAGAACACCCGTTTCCAGTACGGCTCCTCGGTCTGCTTGTTGTCGATCGCCGCGCCGATCGCCGGCACGTGCGAGGAGGCCACTCCTGCGATGATCCTAGCCACGATTGGACCTCGATTTGCTGGCGCGCTTCGGTGCTGATTTCGATTTCGGCGCGGATTTCGTCTTCGCCGTCACGGGCTTCTGTTTCGTTGCCGCGGGCCGGGCGGACTTTCCCGGCCTCTCCTTGCCCGACTTGCTGCGATTGCCTTCCACCGACCGGCCGCCCTTGAGCATCATGTCGGCGTAGTCCTGTTGCGTCGACCCGGTCATGACGGCAGCGAGGTGCCGGAACGAATGGCCGTCGGTCGCGCCGAGCTTGGCGGTGAAATAAATGTTGCCGCCGAGTTCGAGCATGCGGTTATAGTCGCGCTTGAGGATGGCTTGCGTCTGCTCCGGCGTCAGATTGAACTTCTTGAGGTATTCAGCTTCGTTCGCCTTGAAGGCCTTGCGGTTCGCATCCTTCATCAGCGACATGCAGAACATGTTGATGCCGTAGCCCTGGCGCGACTTCTCCTGGTCGAAGACGAACGTGCCGGGAATGTCGTCGTAGTCCTGCTCGTTGCGGGCCATCGGCGTTTCTCCACGTCGCCGCCATTGCGCAGGTTCATGAGCGCGCCGGCGACGGTTCATGGCAGGATATAGCGGCCGCACACCGCCATTGCAACGCGACCAATGCCGTAGTTTCAAGCGATTCCAGCGGCTTATTTCCAGTGTGGCGGCCAGGTCTTCTGCGTCACCGGCAGGGTCTGCAGGCGCTGGGCCCAGTCGGTCAATTTCGGGCCCATCAGGTCAGGGGTCACGAGACCGGGCTTGCGCGTCCCCATGCGCTGGACGAGCGCCACCATGGGATAGAGGGTGAAATCGACGGCGGACAACGCGCCGCTGAGATACTCGCCGGCAATCAGAGCTTCCCACATGGCGAATTCGGTTTTGAGGGAGGCGCGCGCAGCCCCGATGATGTCCTCCGACCAGCGCTCGGGCGGCGTGAACAGGATCGCCTCCACCAGGCGCTCCATCGCCGCACCCACATACTGGTCCGCTTCTCGAATCATGCGCCGCTGCACGGCCCGTTTCCGCATGTCGTCCGACAGCAGGCTCGGCTCCCCGGACCATTTGTCGGCGATGTATTCGACGATCGCGGCCAATTCGTAGAGCGCGAATCCGTCATCGACGATCACGGGGATCCGCCGTCGTGGCGTAAGCGCGGCAAACTCCGGTTTCTCAAAGTCGCCGCCGTCGAACGACAACGCCTTCAGCTCGTAGGGGATGCCCTTGTGTTCGAGCGCATACCAGACGCGCCACGCATAGGGCGAGCCGGAGAGGTAATAGAGAGTCAGAGCCATCGCGGGTTTCGCTCGTTCAAGTCCAATACAGCCGCATCGGATTATCGACCAGCAGCGCCTGCTGCTGCGCCCTCGTCGGCGCGATTTTGGGGATCGTGTCGACCAGTACGCCGTCGTCCGGCGCCTCCTTCGGCATGTTCGGGTGCGGCCAGTCGGTTCCCCAGATCACGCGCTCCGGGAAGCGCTCCACGATGGCGCGGGCGAACGGCACCACGTCGTCGTAGGGCGGGCCGGCGACGGTGAACCGCTCCGGGCAGGTGACCTTCGTGATCCAGGTCTTGTTGTCGTCGAGCGCTTTGAGCCAATTCTGGAAGTGCTTGCCGTCGACGCCCTCCTTCACGTTCGGACAGGCCATGTGGTCGAACACCAGCGTGGTGGGCAGCGACTTCAGGAACGACCCCATCTCGTCGAGGTCGGCGTGCTCGAAATAGACCACGATGTGCCAGCCCAGCTTGGCGATCCGCGTGGCGATGCGCTGCATCACGTCCTTGGGGGTGGAATTGACCAGGCGCTTGATGAAATTGAAGCGGACGCCCTTCACGCCGGCGCGGTCCAATTCCTTCAGTTCGGCGTCGGTGATCTCCTCGCCGACGAAGGCCACGCCCTTGGCCTTGCCGTTGGAGCTGACCAGCGCGTCCACCAGCGCACGGTTGTCGGTGTCGTGGCAGGTCGCCTGCACGATCACGTTCTTGTCGAAGCCGAGGAAATCACGCAGCGCGAACAGCTTTTCCTTCGGCGCATCGCAGGGCGTGTATTTGCGCTTCGACGCAAACGCAAACACCGCCTCCGGCCCGAACACGTGACAATGCGAATCGACCGCGCCCGCCGGCGGCCTGTACGTCGGCTTCGACGGATTGGGATGGAAGGGAATGTAGCCTGCGCTCATTGCCAAGGCGGCATCTCCTGCAAATTGGCGGCACGTCCGGGGCGGGTTCTAGACGCGCTCCAGCGCCAGTGAAACCCCCTGCCCCACGCCGACGCACATGGTCGCCAGCGCGAGCTTGCCGCCGCGCTTCTCCAGCCCATGCGCCGCCGTGAGCGCGAGTCGCGCGCCCGACATGCCGAGCGGATGACCGAGCGCGATGGCGCCGCCATGCGGGTTGACGTGCTCGGCATCATCGGCGACGCCGAGCTGGCGCAGGCAGGCAAGCCCCTGCGAGGCGAACGCCTCGTTGAGCTCGATCAGATCGAAATCGCCGATCTCGAGGGCGAGCCGCGCCATCAGCTTGCGGGTCGAGGGCACCGGCCCGATGCCCATCACCCGCGGCGGCACCGCGGCGGACGCCATGCCGAGGATTCGTGCGCGCGGCATCAGCCCGTGCTTCTTGGCGGCCTCGGCGGAGGCCAGGATCATCGCCGCCGCGCCGTCGTTGACGCCCGAGGAATTCCCGGCCGTGAGCGTGCCCGGCGTGCGAACGAAGGGCTTCAGCTTGGCGAGCGCTTCGAGCGTCGTCTCCGGGCGCGGATGTTCGTCCTTGTCGACGATCACCGGGCCGGCCCGGCCGCCCGGCGCTTCGACCGGCACGATCTCCTCCGCGAAATAGCCGGCAGCGATCGCCTTGCCGGCGCGCTGCTGCGAGCGGAGCGCGAATGCGTCCTGATCGGCGCGGGAAACCTGATATTCCTCGGCCACGTTCTCGCCGGTCTCGGGCATGGCATCGACGCCGTATTGCTGCTTCATCAGCGGGTTGACTAAGCGCCAGCCGATGGTGGTGTCCTGCATCTCGGCACTGCGCGAGAACGCCTCGCCGGCCTTGCCCATCACGAACGGCGCACGCGTCATCGATTCGACGCCGCCGGCGACGGCGAGCTCGATCTCGCCCGAGCGGATCGCCCGAGCGGCATCGCCGACTGCGTTGAGGCCGGACGCGCAGAGCCGATTCACAGTGACACCCGGAACGCTGCTGGGAAATCCCGCCAGCAATAGCGCCATGCGCGCGACATTGCGATTGTCCTCGCCGGCCTGGTTGGCGCAACCGAACACGACCTCGTCGATGGCCTCCCAGTCGACCTTTGGGTTGCGCTTGACCAGCGCCTTCAGCGGCACCGCGGCGAGGTCGTCCGTCCGCACCTTGGCCAGCGCGCCACCATAGCGGCCGATCGGCGTGCGCACGGCATCGCAGAGGAAGACATCACGGGTGTTGGTCATGCGGAAACTCTCTCACTGATGGTTCTGACTTACGCCGCTTCGCCATGGGCGCGCGCCGTCCGCGCATGCAGCGCGCGCAGGACTTGCAGTTCCTCGGCGCTCGGCGGCTTCGTCTCCGCGACGTTCGCCGCGTAGCGCACCGGCCAGCCGGTATTCTCATCGATCTGCGCGCGGGTCACGCCGGGGTGGATCGAGACCACGGTCATCTCCTTGCTCGCCGGGTCCGGCTCGAAGATGCAGAGATCGGTGACCAGTTTGGTCGGCCCCTTGGTCTTCACCCCCAGCCGGGCGCGATGGTCGCCGCCTTCGCCGTGGCCGATCGAAGTGATGAAATCGAGTTTTTCGACGAAGCTGCGCTTCGACTGGCTCATGACGATGAAAATCTCATGGCAGTAGATCGCGATCTCGGGCGCGCCGCCGCCACCCGGCAGCCGCACCTTCGGCTTGTCGTAGGAGCCGACCACCGTAGTGTTGAGATTGGCGAACCGGTCGATCTGCGCGCCGCCGAGAAAGCCGACCGTCATCCGCCCGCCCTGCAGCCAATAGCGGAACATCTCCACCACCGGCACTGTGGTCAGCGCGGTCTCGCACAATTCGCCGTCGCCGATCGAGAGCGGCAGCACCTCGGGCCTGGTCGCGATCGTTCCGGATTCATAGATCAGCGTGATCTCGGGCGCATGCGTGAGCCGGGCCAGGTTCGACGCCGCCGACGGCATGCCGATGCCGACGAAACAGACGTCGCTGTTGCGCAGCGCCCGCGCGGCGGCAACGGTCATCATTTCGGCCGGCTTGTAGTCCGCCATCAGCGCCCTCCGAAGAGTTTACGCGTAATCTTTTCCGAAAGCCGGCTTCCACTGTTCGGGATCATGCGCTACGCGGCCTTGGCCTTGAGCCGGCGCACATGCTCCGCGAAAACCTCCGGCCCTTGGTCCAGCACATTCGCCCTCATCCAGGCGAGAAAACCGTCGCGCTCGCGCGAGATCGGATCCCAGCCGATATAAAATGCGTTGTCGCGCTTGTAGTAGCCCTGCGCGTAGGAAGGGTACGCCCCGCCCGGCACGCATACGACGGCGCCGATGGTCCAGCCCGGCAGGATGACCGCATTGAAGCTGCGCGGGCCGAAATCCTCGACGATCTCCTCGACCGTGACGATCGAGCGCTTCGCCGCCAGCACCGCCTCCTTCTGCACGCCGACGATACCCTCCAGCAGCACGTTGCCGGCGCGGTCCGCCTTGAGCGCATGGATGACCGCGACATCGGGCCGATGCGCCGGGACCGCCGCAAGCTCTTCACCGGTGAAGGGGCAGGTGACGCGCTTGATGTTCGGATTCACCTTCGGGAGATCGACGCCGACATAGCCGCGGAACACCGCGAGCGGCAGACCCGCCGCGCCCGCCTCGTAGGCGTTGGCCATGGCGGCGTGCGAATGTTCCTCGATGCTGATCTTGTTGGGCCAGCCGTTCTCGTAAGCGTCACGGAAGCGATGCAGTGAGCCCACGCCGGGATTGCCGCCCCAGGAGAAGATCACCTTGTCCACGCACCCCATGCCGATGAGCTGGTCGTAGATCAGGTCCGGCGTCATCCGGATGACGGTGAGATGTTTCCTGTGCTGGCGGATGATCTCGTGGCCGGCGGCATGGGGGATGAGGTGGGTGAACCCTTCCATCGCCACGGTATCGCCGTCGTGGATGGTGTCTTCCACCGCTTCGGCAAGGGACAGAAAACGCGGCATCGCAAGGCGTCCCGGGCTAGAGCATGACCTTCAAGAGAGGTGCCGGATCTTCGGAACAGCGCATGATCAAACAAATGGCATTGCTATTTACGGACGATGGAACCCAGGGTCAAATGCCGGGCGATCCCCACGCAGCCGCGAGCTGACGCCAGAAAGGTTCGACCGCGATGCTGAGCAATCGGCGTACTGTCCGCATCGAGTGGGGTGACTGCGACCCCGCCGGCATCGTCTTCTATCCCCGTTATTTCGCAATGTTCGACCACTCGACCGTGCTGCTGATCGAGCGCGCGCTCGGCCGGCGCAAGCATGAGCTGTATGAGGCGTATGAATTCGACGGTTACCCGGTCGGCGAAACGCAGGCGCGATTTCTCATCCCCACGCGCTACGGCGACGACGTCGAGATCGAGTCGGGCTTCGCGGAGGTGCGGCGATCGAGCTTTCGCATTGCGCATCGGCTGTTCAAAGATGGCCGGCTGGCGGTGGAGGGCAACGAAACCCGCGTATGGGTCGTGCGCGATCCGGTACGACCCGGCCGCTACAAGGCGCAGCCGATGCCGGAGGACGTGGTCGCGCGGTTCAGCGCGGATGTTACTGCCCCGTCTTGATCCCGAGTTGCTTGCCGATCGCCGCCGCCTTGTCCTGCTGCACCTTGATCGAGGCGGCGAATTCCGCGGCGGTGCCGGGGCTGACGATCTGCCCGGTCGCAGTGAGACGCGACACGATCACCGGATCGGTCGCGACCGCCCGCACGTCGGCAGCCACGCGCTCGCGGATGGCAGCCGCGGTGTCGCGTGGTCCGAACAGGCCGGTCAAGCCGTCGAACGTCAGCGGCGCGAAGCCCGCCTCGGTCACCGTCGGGACGTCGGGCAACATCGGCGCGCGCGCGCCGTTGGTGATGGCGATGATCTTGGCCCGTCCGGCCTGGACGTGCGGCTGCACGATTGCCATGGCGCCGACATAGGCCTGGATGCGGCCCTCGCCGAGATCGGCGAGCGCCTGCACGGTGTCGCGATAGGGCACGCGAGTCATGGCGATATTGGCGCTCTTGAAATAGGCGTCGAAAATGTAGTCGGTGACGCCCGTTGCGGTGGTGAAGTTGAGCTTGCCCGGCTGCGCCCGGACAAGCGCGATCAGGTCCCCGAGCGTCTTCACATTGAGGGACGCCGGCACCGCAACGACGACCACGGTGTTGGATATCCGCGCGAGCGGCAGCAGGTCGGCGGGGTCATACGGCATTTTCTCGTGCTGCAACGGATGGGCGGTGAACGACGACGTCGGCGCAAACAGCAGCACGTGGTCGTCGTGCGCGCTGATGAACGTCGTGATCGCGAGGATGCCGTCCCCGCCCGGACGGTTTTCGACGACGACCGGCTGGTTCCAGCGCTGCGATAGCTTGTCCGCGAACAGCCGCGCCGAAATATCGACGCCGCTGCCCGGTCCGAGCGGCAGAATGAAGCGGACCGAATGCTGCGGCCAGGTCTGCGCCGGCGACGGCGACGCAAGCGCCAGCGCGAGCACCAGCCCGGTGAACACGAACGAAAGCGCGCGCCCAAGTGGTTTCATGTAGCCCTCGTCCTGCATTGCTCGTTCGACAATATTGCTCGTTCGAAACTCTGCGGCGCTTGAGCCAACCTGCCGACATCCGGCCTGATGCGCCGGTTGCGAGTTCCCGCACGAACGTAGCGCAGTCCCCCCGGTCACGAAAGGCAGGCGCCCCCGCCACCGGTGCGACCGACGGCCACTGGCGGTCCGGCCCTGGAATCGCCAGCGGTCATGCGAAAGCCGGAGAGCAGGCCCGAGCGGCGCAGCCGCCAATGGACAGCGTTGAGCCGACAAGCTAACAACTTCTGCCCCCTGGCACCACGCAAGCCAAAAGCCGGAGACCCTCATGCGCATCGACGCGTACACGCATTTCTTTCCGAAAAAATTCTTCGACCGAATGACGGAGATGGCCGGCGATTACAAGGACATGGGCAAGCGGGTGCGCTCGCTGCCGGCGCTGTTCGATCTCGATCATCGCAAGAAGATCGTCGACATGTATGAGGACTATGCGCAGATTCTCTCCTATCCGCAGCCGCCGCTGGAAATGTTCGGCAAGCCTGAGCAGATCGACGAACTCGCAAAGCTGATCAATGACGGTTTTGCCGAGCTGTGCGAGAAGGAGCGCGACCATTTTCCCGGTTGGGTGGCGCAAGTCTCGCTCGCCGTGCCGGACGCCGGCGCTGCAGAAGCGGAACGCGCGATCAAGGCGGGCGCGCTGGGCGTGCAGATTTATACCAACGTCGCGGGCAAGCCGATCGACCGGCCGGAATACGAACAGTTCTGGGCCAAGATGAACGAGCTCGGCAAGCCGGTCTGGCTTCACCCGGCACGCGGCGCGGAAACGCCGGATTATCCGCTCGCCGAGAAGAAGTCGCTCTATGAAATCTGGTGGGGCCTCGGATGGTCGTACGAGACCGGCGCCGCCATGGCGCGGCTCGTGTTCTCCAAGACGATCGACAAGTATCCCAACCTCAAGCTGCTCGTGCATCATTTCGGCGGCATCATCCCGATGCTCGAAGGTCGCATCGGACCCGGCTGGGACGTGCTCGGATCACGCACCACCGACGAGGATTACGTGGCGCTGCGCAAGAGCCTGAAGAAGCGGCCGCTCGATTATTTCAAGCAGGATTTCTATGCCGACACCGCCGCCTTCACGGCACGCGCCGCGACGGTCTGCGGCCTCGATTTCTATCCGATCGACAAGGTGGTGTTCGCCTCCGACTGTCCCTTCGACCCAGAAAAGGGGACGATGTACATTCGCGAGACCCTCAAAATCCTCGACAGCCTGCCGATGTCCAAGGCCGACCGCGACAAGATCTACTGGAAGAACCTGGAAGCCATGACCGGCGTGAAGCTGGTGAAATAGCCGCGGGCGCCCGCTGAGCACTTTTGCGGCCCTGACCGGAGCAATCCGAATTGGCATCCCGGCCGAGCGCAGCGAGGGCCGGGACCCAACGTGCGATGCGCCCGGCGCGCGAGATCGAGCAGGGAGCGCGGGGAGAGGTGTCCCGGATAGCCGCTGCGTGGCTGCCGACCTGATCTCCCACGTCGTGTGACGCCTCTCCGGCGCGTAAGCGGCTGGTTTGCCGCAATTTTTTAACGTTCTTGAAGCTTTAACCCCGGACTACCATATTTGACCGTGACCATCGTATCTGCAGGCATGACGCCTGCCGCCGCGATGGCCGAATGGGGTGCCGAAAGGGCCCCGTCAAAGTCGCTTGAAAAGGACTTTGAGATGTCCCGAGTTCCGTCGCTTTCCAGTCCCTTTCTGCTTGGCTTCGACGAGATCGAGCGTGCGCTCGACCGCGTCGCCAAGGCCGCGGACGGTTATCCGCCGTACAACATCGAACGCATCGCGCGCGACGACGACCAGCCCGAACGCTTGCAGATCACGCTGGCGGTCGCCGGCTTCACGCGCGACCAGCTCGATGTGACGGTCGAGGAGAGCCAGCTCGTCATCCGCGGCCGGCAACAGGAGGACAAGGCACGGCAGTTTCTCCATCGCGGCATAGCGGCGCGCCAGTTTCAGCGCACCTTCGTGCTTGCAGATGGAATGGAAGTGCTGTGCGCGGACTTGAAAAACGGGCTGCTCGCGATCGATCTCGCCCGGCCGCAACCGGAACGGATCGTGAAGACGATCAGCATCGTGGAACACGACTGAACTTTTATCCGGGCTCGACAGTTAAAATAGAAAGGAGTCGAGTGCCATGCCCAGCAATAATCAAATGGTCTTCCAGAATCCGATGATATCTCCCGAGGCGCTGGCGCTGCTCGGCGGCGGGAAGATTGCTTACGTTAAAGCGATCCGCTCCGAAGACGTGCAGAAGCAGTTTCCGCAGGCGCCCGAACTCGCGCCCGGCACCCTCCTTTACGCGTTGCATGCCGCGGACGGCACGCCGATCATGCTCACCGACAGCCGCGAGGCGGCCATCGCCAATGCCTGGAGCCATGAGCTCGAAACAGTGAGCGTGCACTGATCTCTCTTCGGATTTTGTAGACGAATACCGGCACTACGCCGCGCTCGCAGGCGGCATCGCGAGCACGGCGTAGATCGCCTCTGCATCACGAGATTGCCGAAGTTTGTGCGCGACCTCGGTGTCGCGCAAGAGTTGCGCGACCCGCGCCAATGCCTTGAGATGATCGGCGCCGGCGCCTTCCGGGGCGAGCAGCAGGAACACGAGGTCCACTGGCTCGCCATCGAGCGATTCGAAATCAACCGACCGATCAAGCCGCGCGAACAATCCGAACAATTTGGTGAGCTTCGGCAGCTTGCCGTGCGGAATCGCAATCCCGTTGCCGACGGCGGTCGAACCCAGGCGTTCCCGCTGCAGCAAGGTCTCGAAGATCGCGCGTTCGCTCAGCCCCGTCAGCGTGGCGGCGCGCTCTGCGAGCTCCTGCAGTGTCTGCTTCTTGCCGTTGACCTTCAGTGCCGGAATGATCGCGTTGGGCGCGACGAGATCGGAAAGCGGCATGGATTTGCTATCCAAGAATGAGGGTGCTTCTCGGTCCCGGCGCCCAAGGCGCGGACCATAGGAACCGGCTCAGGGGCCGTCAATGGGCGTCCCTTTTCTCCATCATCGGCGGATCGATCCAGCCGATATGCCCATCGGGACGGCGGTAAACCAGATTGACGCGCCCATGTCCAGCGTGCCGGAACAGAACCACCGGAGCGCCGGTCATGTCGAGTTCCACGACGGCCTCACTGACGGAAAGCTGTTTCAGCGACATCGTCGATTCCGCGATGATCACAGGGCTGAACTCGGCCATCTCGTCGTCGCTCTCGTGCGCGGGTGCTTCGATCACGTAGCTCGGTGCTTCGATCGAATCCGCAGACGCAACCGCGGAAGCCTGCCCGTCGGGGCGGGCGTGATGACCTTTGAGCCGGCGCTTGTAGCGGCGCAGACGCCGCTCGAGGCGCCCAGCCGCGTGATCGGCGCTGGCATAGGCCTCGGCGGCCATGGCTTCAGTTTCGAGCGTGATGCCGGAGTCGAGGTGGATGACGCATTCGGTGCGAAAGCCGAAGGCGTCCTTGCCGACGGTGACGTGGCCTGAGTAGCCGCCGTCAAAATACTTGGATGTCGCTTCGACCACGCGGTCGCTGATGCGCGCGCGCAAGGCATCGCCGATGTCGAGATTTTTTCCCGAGACGCGAAACGGCATGATCGGCCTCCGATATGCGTTTGCAACTCAGATTCAAAGATAAGGTCTGCGGGCTGCCGCTGCCAGATGCCATGCCGCCGCGCACGCCGCCGGACCGGCGGCCGGATTTAGATGGCAACACCGAGCAGGTTCTGCTTTTCGCGCCGCCGTTGTACTGAAGACGGAATACGCATCGCTTCCCGGTATTTCGCGACCGTGCGGCGCGCAATGTCGACGCCCGCGGCCCGCAGCCGATCAACGATCGTGTCATCGGAAAGCACGTCTTGCGGATTTTCGGCATCGATCAATTGCTTGATGCGATAGCGCACGGCTTCGGCCGAATGCGCCTCGCCGCCATTGGCCGCTGCAATCGACGACGTGAAGAAATACTTCAGTTCGAAGATGCCGCGGATCGTCGCCATGTATTTGTTGGCGGTGACCCGGGACACGGTCAATTCGTGCATGCCGATCGCATCGGCCACGGTCTTCAGATTGAGCGGCTTGAGATGCTGGACACCGTGCGCGAAGAACGCATCCTGCTGGCGCACGATTTCATGCGAGACCTTGAGGATCGTCTTGGCGCGCTGATCGAGCGCGCGGATCAGCCAGGTCGCGCTCTGCAGACAGTCGGCCAGATAGCTCTTGTCCTTCTCGTTCCTGGCGCCGCCGGCGACTTCGGTGTAGTAGCGCTGATTCACCAGCACCTTCGGCAGCGTGTCGGAATTCAGCTCGATCGCGTATCCGCCATCGGGGGCGCCGCGCACGAATACGTCCGGAACGATCGGCTGCACGGTCGTGGTACCAAATGCGAGACCGGGCTTGGGATTGAGACGGCGGATCTCGGCAATCATGTCGACGAGGTCATCGTCGCGAACCGCGCATATCCGCCGCAACGCGGCGAGATCACGCTTCGCCAGCACATCGAGATGCGCGACGAGCGCCGCCATCGCGGGATCGAAGCGGTCGCGTTCCTTGAGCTGGATCGCGAGACATTCAGCGAGATTGCGGGCGCAGACGCCGGGGGGATCGAAGGTCTGCAGAATCGCGAGCACGGACTCGACCTCCGCCAGCGAAGCGCCCAGCTTGTCGGCCGCCTGCGGGAGATCGCCGGTGAGATAGCCGGCTTCGTCGACAAGATCGATGAGATATTGCCCGATCATGCGTCGCACGGGATCGGCAATCGCCATCACGAGTTGCTCGGCGAGATGATCGGTCAGCGTGCGCTCGGCTGAAACGAAGGCTTCGAGATTGTAGTCGCCGTCCTCGCTGCGGCCGGAACCCGCTCCCGACCACTCCGAATATCCCGGCGCCACCTCGCCGTTCGAGCGAGAAGCCGCGGCATCGGTGTCGGCAGCGGGAATGTCGTCGCCGTGTGCGCCTGCCGGTTCTCCGGCGCCGACCGAGGGGCTGGCGTTTTGAGACCACTCCGGGCCGGCTTCGCCCACCGGCGGCTCCTGTCCGGGCAGCGCCCGGTCCGCACCCTCCTCGCTGGGCTCAAGCAAGGGATTGCGCTCAAGCTCGGCGTCGACGTAGGCCGCGAGGTCGAGATTGGACAGTTGCAGCAGCTTGATCGCCTGCATGAGCTGAGGCGTCATCACGAGCGCCTGGCTCTGCCGGATTTCGAGTCGCTGCGAGAGGGCCATGGGTACTCAAAGAGGGCTGACGGAACTGGTCCGATTCTTGCTTATAGGGTTCTGTCGGCCCTGTACAGCCGGCTATCGAAACTGTTGTTAATTGATCGGCTGCCTAAAGTCTGCACGAAGCCGCGCCTGCCCATAATTTGGGCAGCAGCCAAAGGCGACTACATCCGAAATTCCTCGCCCAGATAGACGCGCCGCACCTCCGGGTCGTTGATGATGTCGTCTTTGCGGCCTTCCATCAGGACGTTGCCGGAATAGATGATGTAGGCACGGTCCGTCAGTTGCAGCGTTTCGCGCACGTTGTGGTCGGTGATGAGCACCCCGATCCCACGATTGGTTAGATGCTTCACCAGTTTCTGGATGTCGCCGACCGCGATGGGATCGATGCCGGCGAACGGCTCGTCCAGCAGCATGTAGTTCGGGCGGGTCGCGAGGGCGCGGGCGATCTCGACGCGCCGGCGCTCGCCGCCGGACAGGGCGATGGCGGGGGTCTTGCGATGGCGGGTGAGCCCGAATTCATCCAGGAGCGCCTCGAGGTCGGCCTCGCGGCGGCGGCGGTCCGGCTCGATGACTTCGAGCACGGAGCGGACGTTCTCTTCGACGTTGAGGCCGCGAAAGATCGAGGCTTCCTGCGGCAGATAGCCGATCCCCAGCCGCGCGCGCTGATACATCGGCAGGCCGGTGACATCGTAGCCGTCGAGTTCGATCTGGCCGCGGTCGGCCCGGATGAGCCCGGTGATCATATAGAACACGGTGGTCTTGCCGGCGCCGTTCGGGCCCAGGAGCCCGACGGCTTCCCCACGCCGAAGGTACAGACTCACTTCCCGGACCACCCTGCGGCCGCCAAAACTCTTGTCGACGCCGTGCACGGCAAGATAGTCGCGCCGCGCCGCCTGCTGAGCGGCAGCATCGTCACGCCGTACCGCCGGACGCGAGGGGGCCTGCGGTGTTTCGGGCGCCTCGCGGCGTAGCGCCGGCTGTGGTGCAGGCTGTGGTGCCGCACGGGCCGCCGGCTCCTCACGGGGCGGGGCCGGACGCGCTCTCTGCTTGCCGGCAAGGTTGATCATTTCGGCGCGGGTCGGCGTGATCGATCCCCCGAGGGTATCCAGTTCCATGTCCCAACGACCGTTGGCCGCCTTCGGCCGGCGGCGCGGAGCCCGGCGAAGCCGAAACATCGCCAGAAGGTTGAGCAGGCCGGTATCGATGCCCATCACGCGGTGGAGGTGCCTTGCGGAGCGCAGCATGATCGGATCCGGGTGAGCCGCTCCGCTTGCCCAAGCCCGGTCCGGCGCGGCGGTGCCGCCGCCGGGCGGATCATTTCGCGCGCGGTGTTCGCGCCGGCGGGCTGGGGGCCGCGCCCGGCGGGCTGGGTCCCGCACCCGGGCCGCCTGCCCGTCCGGGCAGGGCGAACCCCGAACCGGGGCCGCCGCCTTGCGGCTTTGAATTGAACAAGCCCTCCACCCGGCCGCCTTCCATGCGCGATACACCGCTGGTGAGATTGACCACCAGCCTTTGGCCGCGGAGCACATCCTCGCCGCGGGTTATGACCACATTACCATTGAGCGTCACCGTATTGGATTTCATGTCGAACACGCCGTTGTCACCGGTCGCGGTCGATTCCTTCTGGGTGACGATGACGTCGCCCTTTATTTCCATTCGGCTGATCTGCTGCTGCCCGTTCGGGCCCGGCTCCGCCGCCGGGATTCCCTTCTGGGAAGCGTCGTCCTCGTAATAAACGATCAGCGTCTTGCAGCGCATGTCGGTATCTCCCTGCACGACATGCACATCGCCGGCGAAGGTCGCGGTCTTCTGCTTGTCGCGCACCTCAAGCGAGGCGGCCTGGATCCGCACCGGCTTGTCGCGGTTCTGCGAGAAGCCCTGCAGCGCATTCGGCGGGCCGGAATTCGCCGGTGCCGGCGGCCCTTTCGGTTGCGCGACCGCCGCGTGCGCGCCCGCGAGCGTGATTACGACCGCAAGGGCGGCGAGGGCCGTGCGGCCGCAGATGCCAATCCCGCGCTTCATTTCGCCTCCGCGCTGCGCGCGCCGCCGATGGAGGACGTCATCTCCCCGCCTCCGGTGTTCAAACTCGTCAACACCATCGTCACGCCGCCATCGAACAGCAGGACCTCCCCCGAATTCTTCACCTCCATGCGATTGGAATCGATGGTGCCCTGCAACATCTTCACCTGCACCGGCTTCTCCGAAACGACGTTGACTTTGCGCACGTCGATCACGGCCTCACTGAGGTGGCCTTCGTATCCAGCCGTCGAGGTGACGATGATATCGCGCCGGAGCGTCAGGAGCCCGCTCTTGGTGTCGTAAAGACCGTCCTTTGCCGTCATGTTGATCTTGGCTTTGGACTGCATTTCCATGATCGCGCGAATTTCGCGCATTTCCAGGAGATCGGGATTTGTCACGTCCTGCGCGGCCGCAACGGCGGTGACTTCATAGGGCCGCGAATCGCGCGTGAAACCTGCGAGCCGCGGCTGCTTCATGGTGATCTTGGTGCCGGAGACGGCGACGCTGCCGATATCGACGGGAAGCTTGGCGAGCGCGCGCAGCGGATCGAGCAAAGTCGTCGCCAGCACCGCGGCAAGTCCACCGAGAACGACGAACACCGGGATCGCAACGCGCAGCGCGCGCACGCTTCGGCTGTGGCGCACGGCAGCGCGGAACAGGCGGTCACCTTCGGTCCGGCTACGTACCGAGAAGGCGCGCGATACCCGAGCGTGGTTGGCCCCGATGGACAAACGGCTCACCCCTGAGCGCCCGACCGGAATCGGACTGGTCCCCACCGCTATACTAGCGGATTTCCCCGGGAATAGTCGCCTGAAAATGTGGCCTGCCCGGGGCATTCACAGGCCGGGCGGATTCGTCGGCCTCGCCGCCACCGGATACCGCCCCGGCCAGAAATGGACCATTCTGGTTAAGAATGGGCAAAAATATCCTCCGCAGCCCAGCCGGCGAGATCCAGCCGGACCCGGTCCGGCAGGAACCGAAAGCAGGCGGCGGCGAGTTCCGCACGGCCCTCGCGGGCTAGCATGGCGTCGAGCCTGACCCTGAGCGCGTGCAGGTGCAGCACGTCGGACGCCGCATAGGCAACCTGCAAATCGCTCAACCCGTCAGCCCCCCAGTCGGAACTCTGCTGCTGCTTCGACAGATCGATCCCGAGAAGTTCCCGCACCAGGTCCTTGAGGCCATGCCGGTCGGTATAGGTGCGGACCAGCCGGGAAGCGATCTTGGTGCAGTAGACGGGCCCCGCCATCACTCCCAAGGCCTGGTAGAGCACGCCGAGGTCGAAGCGGCCAAAATGGAAAATCTTGAGGATATCGCCGTTGCCGAGCAGCCGGGCGAGGTTCGGCGCGTTGCAGAGACCCGCTCCCATTTGCACCACGTCGGCAGTACCGTCCCCCGGCGACAGTTGCACGACGCAGAGCCGGTCGCGCGACACGTTGAGACCCATCGTCTCCGTATCGATCGCGACCGCGCCGGTCTGATAACGCGCGAGGTCGGGCAGGTCGCCGCGATGCAGACGAATCGTCATGAGTTCCGAACTGATCCGAACGGGAGGCGTCTGTCTAACAGTGCCCCGGAAACGCAGCAAGGCGGCTGTCGCATTGCCTGATCCGCGACGACTGGTATGCAGTCCGGCGCCGATCCAGCTATCATCGGGGCGAAATGGATCAACTGACGGCCGGCCACCCCATCCAATCCGAACCGGAAAGCGCCTCGCGCGCCTTTCGCCTGCCGCTGGCGATCACGTTCGGGACCAGCGTCGCGCTCACCAGTGGCGCCTCGATGCTCTATCCGGTGCTGCCGGTCCTGGCCGCCGACCTTGCCATCGGCGAGACCCGGATCGGGCTCGCCATGGTCGCCTACACGACGCCCGCGATCCTGCTCGCCCCGCTGTTCGGCATCATCGCCGATCTCCGCGGCCGCCGGTGGATGCTGATCTTCGGTCTTACCCTGTTCGGCCTCGCGGGCGGCGCGGCGGCGTTTGCTCCCTCCTTTGACTGGGTGCTGGCGTGTCGCGCCGTTCAAGGGATCGGGATGAGCGCGCTGACGCCGCTCTCCATCGTGCTCATCAGCGACCTGCTGCCCGAGCACCGGGAGATCCACGGCCAGGGGCAGAAGGTCGTCATCGACCGCGTGGCGATGATCATCTTGCCGCTCCTTGGGGGCATCCTGGCGGGGCTGTCGTGGCGCATTGCGTTCCTCCCCTATCTCGCAACGCTGCTGCTGGCCCTGGCGGCGTTGTTCTGGATGCCCGAAACCGGCGCTCGCGGCGAGGACACGCTCGTCCCGTATCTCGGCCGCACCGCGCGCGCGTTGCAGGAGCGGCGGCTCTGGATCGCATTCGGGACCGGCTTCCTGCGCTTCTTCCTCGACTACGGAATTTTCACCTACCTCCCGCTGCTGGTCGCACTTCGCTACCACGGCACCGCGACCACCAGCGGCTGGCTGATCGCGAGCTCGGCGGTCGGCTCGATGATCACCGCCGCCAGCATCGGACGCATTCACGCCCGCCAACCCCCGGAACGCCTGCTGACGATCGCGTTTCTCGCGAGCGCCTTCGGCCTTGCGGTGATCGCCCTCGATCAGCCGCTGTGGATGATCGGCATCGCGGTGTTCGCGTTCGGCTTGGGCAACGGGCTGATCTCGCCGCTGCAGAAGAGCCTGTTGACGCGGCGCACGACCGCCAGTCTGCGTGGCGGCGTCATTTCGGTCGATCGCGTGATCCAGCAGATCGCGAAATCGCTCGCGCCCAGCACGATGGGCTTCCTGCTGCTGATGACCAACCTGGAAACCGTGTTCTGGTGCCTGTGCGGCTGCAGTCTCGTCGGGGCGCTGGCGCTGGGCTGGATCAGCCTGCAGCAGACGGCGGCCGCGAGGCTCGCGTCGCCGCCTTGAGCGCGCGGCCGCCGCCTGCTGGACGCGATGGCGAAGAAGAAGCAGGCAGTGGTGTGAGGAGCGGTCGGGTGCAGCATCGATCCCACCGTCCCCCGTCAGAGGACGCCCAACCTGAAAGTCGGTATTCCTCGACAACGAGCCTCGCGAACGCAGTCGGCGCGCCGTTTCGGCATCAACGACCCCGGGCGACGTCTCAGCTCGGCGGACCACGATGTCTCAGTGATGCTTTTGATACCGGATTTCTGTGAAATTTTTTATCCCGACAACATGGGTGTCCGTCGTCGAGACGGTCACAGTCTGCGCGTCCGTGTTCAGGTTGGCGATCTCCTTGGCGGCGCCGTAGCCTTTGATGTTGTTGTAGCTGTCGCCGGAACCGTCGATGTTGTCGAACATTTAGGAAGTGAATGACTGCTTCTGCGCAGGTTTCTCGGACGTCTGGAAAATCCGGTAGCCCTTTGAGCGGCGCAAGAACCGCCCGCGATCAAACAGCTCCAAACGTGGCGATGGTGCCCAGGAGAGGGCGAAACAGACGAGACTTGTCAATAGCTTATCGTGTCCCACCTTTGCCAAGTGTCCCATTGAGTTTCAATGGGACACTTGGAGATTGTCCCACCAAGCCGCGCTGTCGCGCCTCAGGGCAAAGTGGTCGGCACAGAAAATGGTTTGGTGGCATCCACCACGAACATGATCAGGGCGGTCAGATCGGTCGTGCCGGCGTTGGAGACTTGCATCGCCATCCCCGGCATATGGCCGTTCATGGTGTGGCCGGCCTCGGCGTAGGCCACGCCGTCCGGCGTCTTCTGGCCCAATTTTCCGGAGATGATGTAGAAGGCCTCGGAGCCATTATGAAAATGGACCGGTGTCTTGGAGCCCGGTGGTCCACTGCCATAGTTGACGCGCAGCAGATACTCGGGCGCGGATATGGGCGGCACAGGTCCGATCTCGGCCACCTTCGTTCCGCCGGGCTTCGCCGCCGCGCCTTGCGGGCCCAGCGTGAACAGCCATGCTTTGCCGGCGGCTTCGGCAGTCAGCGACGGCAAGCCATCGTAGCTCACCGTGTCCGGGTTCCAACGGTACTCGCCCGCGGCGGCCTTCGCTTGATCGAGCGTCGGAAAATTCTCGACCCGCCAATACAGCGGGCCTTTCGGAAGTTGCTTGACCTTCATGTCGGCAATGGGCTTGACGACGTATCGCACGTCGTCCGCCCAGGTAGATTGCGGCAGCATGGGACCTACGCCACAGATGACCGGGATCGCAATCCGTGCAGCCAGTAGGAGCGGCTTCATGTCCTTCTCCTTGCGCTATGCAACTGCCGCCCTGATGTCAAAGATCTGGTTTTGAGTTTTTCAGGGCTGCTTCATTTTGGCTTAGCGTTCCCTTCATTTTTCCTCTGCAGGGCTGTGCTAGGGTCGCTGCAGGGCGCCGCGCGACGAGCGGAATGAAATCTTGCGTTATCTGTTCGACGAATGTGCGCTCGACACGGATCGCCGCGAGCTACAGCGGGGAACCCACCTTGTGGCCATCGAGCCCCAGGTCTTCGATCTTCTTGTTTACCTGATCCGGAACCGTGATCGTGTGGTCAGCAAGGACGATCTCCTGGCGTCGGTCTGGCACGGGCGCGCCATTTCCGAATCGGCATTGTTCAACCGGATCAACGCGGCCAGGAGCGCAATCGGCGACACCGGCGAACGGCAGCATCTGATCAAGACGCTGCCGCGCAGAGGCCTGCGTTTTGTCGGTGCGGTTCGAGAGGAGGAGTGCAGTCTCGCCGAGGCCGTCCCGCATAAGCCTTCGCTTGGGATCGCCGACAAGCCGTCGATCGCGGTTTTGCCGTTCGTGAACCTCAGTGGCGACCCGGAACAGGATTACTTCATCGACGGGGTTGTCGAGGACATCATCACGGCCCTGTCGCGCAACCGCGCGTTCTTCGTGATCGCCCGCAACTCGTCCTTCACCTACAAGGGAAAGCCGGTCGACACCAAGCAGGTCGCTCGCGAGCTCGGCGTCCGTTACGTGCTGGAGGGCAGCGCGCGCCAGTCCGGCAACCGCGTGCGGGTGACCGGGCAGTTCATCGAGGCCGAGTTGGGCCATCATTTGTGGGCAGACCGGTTCGACGGTGAAATGGCCGACATTTTCGAACTTCAGGATCAGCTCGTCACCAGCGTCGTCGGAGCGATAGCGCCGCAACTGGAGAAGGCGGAGATCGACCGTGCCAAGCTGGATATGACCGGCGATCTGGCGGCCTACGATTTCTACCTTCGCGGACTTGCGAGCTGGAATCGATGGACCGGGGAGGAAAACGCCAGGGCGCTGCAGCTGTTCAAGGCGGCCATCGCGAAAGATCCCGACTTTTCGACCCCGTACGGGCTGGCGGCTTCGTGTCATCACTTCGCCAAGGCGAATGGCTGGGCCCCGACCTTTGATGAGGAGGAAATTTCCCGGCTGATTGAGCGCGCTGCCGACATCGGCACCGATGACGCGGTTGCGCTGTGTTGGGCTGGACACGTGCATGCGTATTTCTTTCGCGACCTCGACCGCGCATTGCTGCTCATCGACCGGGCCCTTGATCTGGACGTGAACCTGGCTGTCGCCTGGCAGCGCAGCGGTTGGGTGCGCGGCTACGCCGGCGACCCCGATGGAGCGATCGAAAGCCTGAACAAGGCGATTCGCCTCAATCCACTCGACCCTCGCGTTTTCCTTACACAAAGCGCCATGGCATTCGCCCATTTCATCGCTGGACGCGATGACGAAGCCGCCCGCTGGGCGGCGATGGCTCTGCGGGTAAAGCCAAACTGGCTGCCTGCTCTACGGATAACGATCGCTTCCAACGCCATGCGGGGCCAAGCGCAAGCGGTGAAGCGGGCTCTGAACGCTTACCTGGGAATTGATCCGAAGGTGACCATCGACAAGTTATGCGACTATTACCCATTCCGCCGGGAAGCCGACCGGCAGCGACTGATTGCCGGAATGCGAAAGGCAGGCATACCCGAGCGATGATCCGAAATGATCTTCGTCAAATTTCATTCGCAAATACACGGCAGAATCAGAAACGTATTTTTATGTTGGTGCCCAGGAGAGGAGGGAGAGGGGTGAGGATGCAAGCGAGATTTCAAAGGCTTCGGTCACGGTGCGGAAAAATCCCGCCCCTTTGAAGGGCAAAGGGAATATTCAGAGCCTCCCGGACCGCTCTGACGGCGCGGCCCAGCTTTTGTTACAAGTCGCCCAGCAATTACTTAAGCTCGGAGATTTGTTGATCCGAGCTGCTGATACTTCGGCGTTTTTGGGCGGATCATCCTCGCGAGGAACCGGCGCGCCGGAGATTATTTCTTGGCGATGGCCCGACTCCGAATCGCTCAATCAGTTCCTCACTGAATGCATAGAACTCGATCCAAAGGCCTGCATTCAGGCCAGAGTGCTATTCAAGCTCTTCAGCGCTTGGGCGAAATCGCATGGAATGCCCGAATGTACAGAAACGGCGTTTGGCCGCGCCCTGACGCTTTTTGGGGTTCGCTCAAGACGCTCGAATGTCATTTGGCGATTAGGAATCCGGCCACGCAAGTCGGCGGCCGAGGATGACTACGAGGCCACCGCGCCGCCGGCGCCGTTCGTCGAGCGACCTGCACCGAAAGAGCAATCGGCCAAGGTCGCGCCGACGAAAACCGCCCCACCGCCGGGGGCGCAGGGAAGGCCGTCGGCGCGACCATCAAGCCGGCCGCCGCGTGGGGTGCCACCTTCAGCGGCCGGAGCTGTCGAGGCGCCTGCCGCGGCGAAGCGAGCGTCCGGAAACTCGGGACGTCAGCGACCGCCGGTCCGGTCTCGCCAACGCAAACGGAGGTGAATCATGCCCTATTTTCGCTTGAACTCTCCCGACCCTCCCGAAATGGGAGAGTTGGCGGTTTCGCTAAGTGATTGTTTGCATTGCGTTCGGGACACTTCGGGGGGGTGGGACCGTCTCCTATTACACGCATATGCGCGCGCACATGCGCGCGTTACACATATATAGGTAAGTCTCCCAACCCTCCCGACTGTCCCGATCGTGTTGTTAGTTCGCTGATAAGGCGTGAGAAAAAAATGAGCGGGAGAGTTTTGCGTGGCTTTGAAAGCTTCCCAATGTGTCCCGGCGCGGTGCGCCTTCGATTTTGCAAGGGGTAAGCGATGAGCGAAGCGATCGAACCGAACGAAGCGAAGGCCGGCACCTGGCACGTGGTGAACGTCGACGATCAGGGAAATGCGAAAAGTCTCGCGCCGCTTCTTATCGATGGCGCAGGGGGCTTCCGCGCGCGAGTTCTTCCGGCAGGTCTTGCTGCCGTTGCTGCGCAAGAGCAAATGCCAGCCACGCAACAGCCCCGGCGGGCCACGCCGGTGAAGGCGGGTGGGCGAGAGTCAACAGAGCATCTCAATGATTGCCAGCGTTGTATGGCCGCCGCCAGGATGGCGAAGCATTCGACCCATGGCGGCTCCCGCTATCGGAAGGAAGTGACGCTCGTCGAGGCTGCCGCCAAGATGAAAGTGAAGCTGCGCCAGGTAGGAATGGCGCCGGTCGTTCTCCAGCACGGAATTCCCGAGTTGGTCGCTGGCGTCGAACGCGGTTGGCTGCGGCTTCGACAGGCCGAGTTAATTAGCCGCCTTGCCGATGCTGACCAGCGCGCCGAGCTGAGGGCGTTTCTGCGCTCTCGAACTGAGGGCCGTCCTAACGAGAGCTTGCTTATGGCTAGATGTGAACTTTCAGGAGGTTGTCCATTCGGTCCGGAGCGGGAACGCTGATGTTGCCAAACCTCAGTGATTCGCGGAGGCCCGAATGGACACTCACAAGAATGCTCGTCTGACGCCGAAAGGTCGAGAGGAGATGGTTCGCGCTGTTGTGGAGGGCGGTCTCGGCAAGGCTGCTGTGGCGCGTCGGTTCAACACCACGCCGAAGACGGTCGCCAAATGGGTCGGCCGCTTCCGCCAGCACGGCGTCGAGGGTTTGCACGACCGCTCCTCACGGCCGCTTTCATCGCCAGACCAAACTCCCCAAGCCACATGCGATGCCGTCGAGGTTTTGCGCCGACAGCGCTACACCGGCGCGCAGATCGCTGGCCAGCTCGCCATCTCGCCCGCCACCGTCAGCCGCATTCAATGGCTCATGCTACAAGTCCTTCGCCTTCCGAAGGGCTTGCAAGCGCCTGCGACTGCGCCACATCCGCACCAAGCCCTATACGCCCAAGACCAACGGCAAGGCCGAGCGCTTCATCCAGACCAGCTTGCGCGAATGGGCCTACGCGCAGGCCTACGAAAACTCGCGCCAGCGAAAAGACCAGCTACCGACTTGGCTACATCGATACAACTGGCATAGGCCGCACGCCGGCATCGATGCTAGAACACCCATCAGCAGACTCGCTCTGACCGAGAACAACGTCTTGAGGTTCCACAGCTAGAGCGATTTATCGGCGCGGGATTCCTGAAGTGATAGCCGCCGTCGCGCTCGGTTGGATATCGCCAGAGGCGGCCCACAAGATCAGTCGCCGTGGCGCATCGGAGCAGGCCGCTGAACTGCGCGCGGCCATGCGGGCAAGAGGTAATACTTCGTCTAGCGCGTTGAATATACGTGCAGCTTGAAATATCGCTGTGACCCTCGCGCTGCCCGCGACCATGGCCGCGCAATTTTGGGTCCTAGTTGGCCACCCCGGCCCCGCGCCAAACTTGTGTCCCGGCTAAACGGTAGCCGCGGCTCGAAAATTTAAGGTTAACTCGGTTAACGCAGGTTCACACGGTGGTTCACGATCGGCGGAGAAACTGGTGCGATCGGCGAAAGACGGAGCCAAGCGCCGCCCGACATGGTGGCCCGATCCCAGCACCTGATAGTGAGGGCCCCCCGTCTTATGGGCTTCCGTTTGGTCGGCGCTTTCCTGGTTCAGGCACGTGCCGCCTATCTCTTCTCTCGCCCGCTTCGATAACCATCCGAGCGTAGTTCCGATACGCTTCTTTGGTGGCCGCCGCTGCCGTTACCCAAGTCTCTTCGGAAAGCGGATTTTCTCCAGCATCTCCTTGGCTAGCGATTCTATCACGCGCTTGTTTGGCATTTCCTCATCACTCCTCTACTGCGGCAAATTTATCACAGTGTATAGACGCGCTGTCGACGACCAGGGCCGAAAAAATTTCAAACCCGCTCGGGATAGTCGAGCCAACCCGGTTCGTCCTGCCGAGCCAGTGACTGCGACGCCCGGTACCGCTCGACGGCGCTGGCCGCCCCGCCTCGATCGACCGGGGCGACCCGACAACCAGGACGGCGAGGCGTGATCACGCCAGGGTAGCAGTTCGCCTATGTCCGAGCCTCGTGCATCTTCGAGACCTGCTCCCCATCGTGGCACGTGGCGGCGTCGGGCAGCGCGCCAGGAAGCGCGGCTTCGTAGTCGGAGGCCGGTGCATCTTCGGGACTGGCCGCCATGCCGGACGGCGGGCAGACGGCGGCGACAGACATGCGAGCTAAAATGTCGAACGTCAGGTTATTGAGGGAGAGACGGCACCAGACTTGACGCGTTCCTCCCGCCGTTGCTGAATTTTGTTATGTTCCTCCAGCAGAGAATCGATGTGTTCAATGGTGATCGCGTCCAAGCGGTATTTCTTCCGAAGGGCTTGAGCGAGCCTCCAAGCATTTACGCCAGCGACAACGGTCTCATCTGCGGAAGCAACTTTATTGTTCTCACGCATTCCCTAAAATTGGCACAACATTCTGGCGGACGTGATCTCGTTTGGGAATGACAGAATCTGTCCAGCGAGATTGGGATCAAGAGATTTCCAGTCCGAATCCTGCGGATAACAGGCAAGCGTTGGCAAGTTATAGTCGAGTTCGTGAGCACCTTCCGTGAAGTCGACTTTGGCGCATCGAACATCGGCAGCGTAGCCGTCCGCGGGCGCTTGTCCCGGATTTCGCCCGTGCCGCCGTGCTTGGTCACTGTTGCCGATGCCACCGCCGAAATGCGGGTCAGCCTGCGCGGGGTCATGAGGGCGCGCGCATTTATTCAGCGCGGCATTCCAGAACTGGCGGCTGCCGTCGAGAGAGGGTGGGTCCGGCTGGAAGCAGCGCATCGGCTAAGCCGTCTCGCTGCTGCTAACCAGCGCGCGGAGTTGGTCGCGATGGTGCGGCGCGAGGCCGACGGTATCGTGAGCAAGTCATTATCAGGAAGCTTGCGAATGGCTAAAGGCACAGTGAAGTGATTCGTTACCGCGGCCATGGAGCCGGGCGCGATTGCTTCCAAAGCCTGCCCGCGCCGCAGCGAATCATAGCAGCCAGTTGTTTCGTTGGCGGCAGCAGCTCTGTGAACCAGCGCCCGATGCCTGCGCCGTTTAATCCTGTCGCGGTCGCGGCGGAGCCGAGCCCGGCATTGCTGCCGTCTCCCGCTAAGAGAGCCGGGGTGATCGAGATCGAGTTTGCGACCGGCGGCTGGATGCGGCTCGCAACTTCGGCCGGAGACGTTTTGGCGACGACGGTGACGACGGTTATGCGATGGAGGAACTGGTGGCCGAGCTTGGCGCAGCTTTCCTTTGCGCCAGCCTTGAACTGACGCCGGAACTTCGCGACGACCACGCCAGCTATATCGATCATTGGTTGAAGGTGTTGAAGGCCGACAAACGCGCTATCTTCAGCGCCGCTTCGCACGCGCAAAGCGCGGCCGACTTCCTGCAGGCGCTGCAGTCGAAGTCTGAACGGGAGGTCGCCGCATGAATCTCGATTTTCTTCATGCTCGAAGGCCGCGCCTATTTGAACCCACAAGACGATGCTCAGTTCCTTGCTCGCCATGAGCGCGACAAGCCCTTTGGATTGGGCGTCCAGTCTTCGCTGTTAGCTCGCCGCTCCGCCTTTTTGCGTCGGCTCACTGAGTATTGCATTTTCTGCGTACGAAAGTCGAACGTTTCCGTAAATCGCAGTTGGGAGTCACCGTCCCAAATAAGAAGATGTCCGAGCGCCCTCTCCTTTTTACGCCGCTTCGATGCGACGATCGGGTTGAAACGTACCCCACGCCGTAGTCGTATCTCAGTGTATCTTTTCAAGACATCGTTGTTACAAGTACCCGCCCGCAGGGGATTCGCATGTACTACGCACATTCTACCGACGATACGAGTCGGTCGAACTGGCAGCGCCTCTATGAGCATCTGATCAACACCGGCGATTGTGCCACTGCGTTTGGGCAGCGCTTCGGTATCGCCGAGGCAGCTCGTCTCGCGGGTCTTCTGCATGATCTCGGGAAATATACGCCGGAGTTTACAGCCCGCCTCATGGGTGCCCAGGAGCGAGTGGATCATTCCACCGCTGGCGCAGCGATGGTGCTACAACTCGCAAAGACGGCGAAAGCCGACGACAGACTTGTTGCCGAATTGATTGCCTACGCCATCGGGGGACATCATACTGGCCTGCCCGACAAGCAAGGCGATTCATCCTCGACGTTATCTCAACGCCTTAGGGACTATTCAGGAGCAACGCTCGATCCTGTTTGGAAATCGGAAATTACGCCTGATGTGACCGGCTTGCTGCCAAGAATGAGCTGGGTGCAGCAGAATAAAGACGACTCCGAACCGCTCAAGGCGGCAGCGCGTCGCAAGGCTGCCTTTCAGGCGGCGTTTCTCGGGCGCATGATCTTCTCCTGCCTGGTCGACGCCGACTTCCGGAATACCGAGCAATTCTATGCACGCGTCGTAGGACGCGACGTCGACCGCGCATGGCCCGCGCTGCAGGCGATAATGCCCCGCCTAAGGGCGGCCTTCGATACCCACATGGCCGGAATGCGGAACAAGGAGACGCCGGTTAACCGGCTGCGCGCCGACATCCTCGAGCATGTGCGCGCCCGCGCGGGCGAGCCACCCGGACTGTTCACGCTCACCATGCCGACCGGCGGCGGGAAAACGCTGGCTTCGCTCGCCTTCGCGCTCGACCACGCGAAGGCGCACCAGCACGAGCGGATCATCTACGCAATTCCATTCACCGCTATCATCGACCAGACCGCCGCGATCTTTCGCCGCGTTCTGGGCGACGATGTTGCGCTGGAGCATCATTCGGCGATCGACGAGGAAAAGTACGACCCGCGAAACCCACCGGTGGGCGCGGAAAAGCTCAAGCTGGCGATGGAGGACTGGGCCGCACCTGTCGTTGTCACCACCAATGTGCAGTTCTTCGAAAGCCTGTTCGCCAATCGCACCTCGCGCTGCCGCAAGCTGCACAACATTGCGGGGAGCGTTATCATCCTTGACGAAGCGCAGACTCTGCCACGCCCGCTGCTCGCGCCGTGCGTGCAGGCCTTGGACGAACTGGCGCGCAACTATCGGTGCACAATCGTGCTCTGTACGGCGACGCAGCCTGCGCTTGACGCTCGCAACTTCCCGCCCGGACATCCGGCGGCCCTGACGCTGGCTGACCGCGAGTTGGCGCCCGATCCTGCGCGGCTCGCCGAGCAGTTGGACCGCGTCCGGCTGGTACATGGCGGCGACATGGACGATGCCGCTCTGGTCGCCGCGCTTGCCAATGCCGAGCAAGGGTTGGTGATCGTCAACAGCCGCAAGCACGCGCTCGCCCTATACCGGGCAGGACAGGATGCGGGCCTCGCAGGCCTCGTGCACCTGACCACGCGCCAATACGCGGCGCATCGAAGAGAGGTCCTCGCGGAGGTGCGGCAACGGCTCGGCGATGGGCGTCCGTGCCGCCTGATCGCCACCTCGCTGGTCGAAGCCGGCGTCGATCTCGATTTTCCTCAAGGCTGGCGGGCGGAAGCCGGCCTCGACCAGATCGCGCAGGCCGCAGGGCGTATCAATCGGGAGGGAGGGCGGTCGCGAGACGAAAGCCTCCTCACAATCTTCCGCGCGCCTGACAATTCGCCGCCGCCTGAGATCAAGGGCCTGTCGAGCGATATGGTGCGCGTAATGGGCAAGCACGAGAAGCTGCTCTCGCCTGTAGCGATGGAGGATTACTTCGGCGAGGTCTATTGGCGTTTCGGGCTCAAGGGTCTCGACGCCAAGGCCATCCTCGACGACTTTCGCATCGGCAGCGGAGAGACCAATTTCTCCTACCGCTCGGTCGCGGACAAATTCCGCATGATCGAAAGCGGGATGGTGCCGGTGATCATTCCAAGAGATGATAAAGCCCGAAATGCCCTCAACAAATTGAGCATCGACAAAATCCCTTCAGGCGTCATCGCGCGCGAACTGCAGACCCACATCGTGCAGGTGCCGCCGAAGGCGCGGACGCGCCTGATCGAGTGCGGGCACGTGACATTCGAACGGCCGGGCCTTCGCCGCGACCAGTTTGCAGTGCTGAGAACGGCAGGCCTTTATGATCCTGACGTGGGACTGGCGTGGGAGGATGCCGAATATTTGGCGACGGAGGGGATTGTCATTTAGCTCGATCTATGTTCTTTATTTGTTCTAGTGCTGCTTCTGGTTGCAGTTGCTCTCGGGGAGCGGGTAAATGGCCTTCGGAGTCAGACTAAAGGTCTGGGGCGACCATGCCTGTTTTACGCGCCCAGAGATGAAGGTTGAACGCGTCAGCTATGACGTGATGACACCTTCCGCGGCGCGCGGACTGCTCGAAGCGATCCATTGGAAGCCGGCCATCCGCTGGGTGATCGACAACATCCATGTGCTGAAGCCCATTCGCTTCCAGTCCATTCGCCGGAATGAAGTGGGAAGCAAGGCGCCGGCGGGTAAAATCAAGACGGCGATGAACCGCGGCAGCCTCGAAGGCCTGCATCTCCTCGTCGATCAAGATCGTCAACAGCGCGCCTCGACCGTCCTGGCGAACGTGAAGTACGTCATTGAGGCTCATTTCGAGCTGACCGACAAAACCGATGCAGCCGAGAACGAAGGCAAGCACCTCGATATCTTCAACCGCCGGGCCGCCCGCGGACAGTGCTTCCACCAGCCCTGCCTCGGCACGCGTGAGTTCGCGGCGAACTTCGAACTTCTGCCGCCGGAGGTCGCGTTGCCTGAATCCGAGGAAAGGACCGCCGATCTTGGTTTCGGCCAGCCTCGCGATCTCGGCTTCATGCTCTGGGACATCGACCATGCAGCGAAGGGTCGTCCCTCGCTGCTGTTCCGCGCACGGCTCGAAAACGGGGTGATGAAAGTACCCGCACCGGACTCGCCGGAGATCAGGCGGAGGGCTTCATTGCACCGACTTGGCCGGAAGACATCAAGGACCAGAATGTTGTCTTTGCGCTCGAACACGAACGGAGACAGGAGGTCTATTTTCATGACCGACCAGCCCTAAGGGCTCTCTGGGCGGAACTTATTCGTCCTTCGAATGAAGGCGAAGGTTCTGTATGCCTCCTCACCGGCAACGCTGGCACGGTTGCGCGCCTCCACCCTGCAATAAGAGGAGTGTGGGGTGCACAAGTGGCTGGCGCATCCATAGTTTCATTTAATCTCGATGCATTCTCCTCCTATGGGCATGAGCAAGGTGACAACGCACCGGTCTCGGAGGGCGCCGCATTCAAGTACACGACAGCGCTCAACGCCTTCCTCGCCCAGGGCAGCAAAAACCGCATCCAGATTGGTGATGCATCCACGGTCTTCTGGGCCGACGCATCTGATGCGATAACGGCTGAACTAGCCGAGAGCACATTCGGCGCAATGTTGTCGGACATTGATGAAGTCACCGCGGCAAGCAAGGTGGGTGACATCCTCAGGCGCATCCGCAACGGCCAGCCGCTGAGTGAATTCGCCCCCGAACTGGCCGAGGGCGTGCGCTTTCATGTGCTCGGCCTCGCGCCCAATGCCGCTCGCCTCTCGATCCGATTTTGGTTCGAGAACGAGTTCGGCACGCTGGCGAGAAACTACCAGCGATTTGTCGGTGACATGAGGATCGACCCGCCGCCGCGTGGGGAATATCCGGGCCTATGGCGATACCTTGCAGAGATTGCCGTGCTCGGCAAACGCGAGAATGTCCCGCCGAATCTCGCCGGGGATTGGATGCGGGCGATCCTCGCCGGTACTTCATATCCGCTCACGCTGCTCTCGACGACGCTGATGCGCATCCGTGCCGATGGCGAGGTGAATGCGTTGCGCGTGGCGATCCTGAAGGCGTTGCTGATACGGAACTTCAGCAAAACGGAAAGGGAGGCTCCCGTGTCATTCGACCCGGCGAACACTAATAAAGGCTACCTGCTCGGGCGGCTGTTCGCCGCCTATGAACAGGCGCAATCGGCTGCACTCGGTCGCAACGTCAACGCGACCATCAAAGACAAGTTTTATGGAGCGGCATCAGCACAGCCGCGAAAGGTATTTCCGCTGCTCGATCGAGGATCGGCCAATCACTTGTCGAAGGTCGGCAAGCTGCGACCGGGGCAACGAGTTAAATCTCGAGAAGACCATCGGGGCAATCCTTGAACAGATGTCACCCTCAGGTGATCCCTTCCCAGCCTCGCTGCCCGCCGAGGACCAGGCATTGTTCGGCCTCGGCTACTATCACCAACGCAACGAGTTTTTTCGCAAGCCCGAGACCGCTGGCGCCCAGGAGGCTGTCCAATGACCACGCTCGCCCATCGCTACGATTTCGTTCTGCTGTTCGACGTTTCCAAAGGGAACCCGAATGGCGATCCTGATGCAGGTAACCTGCCGCGGCTCGACCCCGAAACCAATCAGGGGCTCGTTTCGGACGTCAGCCTCAAGCGCAAGGTACGCAACTACGTTGAGTTCGCAAAGAACGGTTCCGCTGGTTTTAACATCTATGTTCAGGAAGGCGCTATCCTGAACGAGCAACACCGCAAGGCCTATATGAAAGAGCGTCCTGACGATCCGAAGGCTGCCAAGGATGCGAAGCTCAATCCCAAGAATGATGAGGAGGCCAAGCGTCTGCGCGATTTCATGTGCGAGAACTTTTTTGATGTGCGCACATTCGGCGCCGTCATGTCGACCGGCATCAATGCGGGTCAGGTGCGCGGCCCCGTACAGCTCACTTTCGCTCATTCGATCGAGCCGATTGTGCCCCAGGAAATCTCGATCACTCGCATGGCGGCAACCAACGAGGCCGAGAAGAAGCAGCGCGCTGAGGGCAGCGAGGAGAGTAACGACCGCATCGATAACCGCACCATGGGTCGCAAGCACATCGTGCCTTATGGGCTCTACCGCGCCCACGGCTTCATTTCCGCCAAGCTCGCGGAACGCACCGGATTTTCCGAGGTCGATCTCAACCTTTTACGCGAGGCGTTGGTCACGATGTTCGAGCACGACAGATCAGCTGCACGCGGGGAAATGGCAACGCGCAAGGCTATTGCTTTCAAGCACTCGAACGCACTAGGCAATGCTCCTGCTCATGCGCTGTTCGAGCGGGTGAGGGTGGGGCGCAATATCGACGGCGAGTTCCGCAAAGTCGACCGACGGCTAGACAATTATCCGCCGGCACGGGAGTTCGCCGACTACGCAATTGAAATCAATCGCGAAGGGCTTCACGATGGAGTTGAGATCATCGAGTGGCTATGAGGCGGCCTCATGCCGGCTGGTCCCACATCGCAACTTGCCGATCTTGACGATCCGATCCCGATCTCCGCGCTTCAGCACGCCGTCTACTGCCTGCGGCAGGCTGCGCTGATTCACATTGAGCGGGTTTGGGCAGAGAACCGTTTCACCGCCGAAGGCAGGGTGCTGCACGACGTGGCGCATGAGCCTGGTTCGCGCAAGGACCGCGGTGTGCGCCGCGTCAGCGCGTTGCCGCTCGCCTGCCGCCGGCTCAACCTCGCCGGCGTGGCCGACATGGTTGAGTTCCGCCCCGGCGAGGACGGCGAGATCGCCTTTCCAGTCGAATACAAGCGGGGCAAGCCGAAACTCCATCGTGCCGATGAGGTCCAGCTCTGTGCCCAGGCGCTGTGCCTGGAGGAGATGACCGGCCACACTGTCCCCCAGGGCGCGTTGTTCTACGGCGAGACTCGCCGCCGCGTGGTCGTGCCGTTCGACACCGCGTTGCGCAAGCTGACCGAACACACCGCGCTGGCGTTCGGCGCTCTCCTGGCCGCCGGCCGAACGCCGCCGCCGGTTTGGCGTGCGGACCGCTGCCGGCCCTGTTCGCTGATCGAGCTCTGCCGCCCCAAGGCCATGGGCAAATCGGCGCTTGTATTCCGCAGCCGCGCGCTCGCGGCCGCCCTCGAAGACCAGAGCTGACCGCGGGTGAAAAAGCTCCTTAATACACTCTACGTCACCACCGAAGGCGCCGGGCTGCGCAAGGACGGCGAGAATTGTCGCCGAAATCGACGGGGCGGAGCGTGCGCGGGTGCCGTTCCACATGCTCGGAAGCGTGGTCGTGTTCGGCGGCATCTTTGTTTCGCCGCCGCTCATGGGCGCGCTCGCTCGCGGCGGCGTCACCCTCGTGCTGCTCGACCGGCAGGGCCGGTTCGAGGCCCGGGTGGAAGGCCCTATCAGCGGCAATGTATTGCTGCGGCGCGCGCAATACCGGGCCAGCGAGCAGCCTGACGACATCGTGCGCGGGCTCGTCTCCGCCAAGATCGCCAACCAGCGCGCGGTGCTGCAGCGAGCTTTGCGCGACCATGGCGATGAGCTGGCCGCGGAACGCCGCGCGGCCGTCGAGAGCGCGGTCGACCGCCTGGAACGGATTCTGCGCCGCGTCGCCTTTGCCAACGAAGGGGCCGATATAATGCGCGGTGCCGAGGGCGAGGCGGCCAACGTCTATTTCGCGGTGTTCGACGACCTGATCCGCTCGCCTGATCCAGACATCCGCTTTCGCGGTCGCAGCCGGCGCCCGCCGTTGGATCCAGTTAATGCCTTGTTGTCGTTTCTTTACACCTTGCTCACGCACGACTGCCGCAGCGCCGCCGAGGGCGTGGGTCTTGATCCGGCGGTCGGCTTCCTGCACCGCGAACGGCCCGGCCGGCCGAGCTTGGCGCTCGACCTGATGGAGGAGTTGCGGCCGGTGCTCGCCGATCGTTTGGCGCTGTCGCTGTTCAACCGACGCCAGTTGCGCAGCGGCGACTTCGACACACGCGACGGCGGCGCCGTGTTGCTGTCGGACTTCGGGCGTAAGACCGTGCTCACCGCTTGGCAGGACCGCAAGAAAGAGGAACGCAAACACCCATTCCTCGACGAGACGGCGCCGCTCGGCCTGGTCCCGCACCTGCAGGCGCAATTGCTCGCGCGACATCTGCGCGGCGATCTCGACTCCTATCCGCCGTGGTTCTGGAATAGGCGGCGATCTATGCTGGTTCTGGTGACTTATGACGTCAGTCTGATCCTGCCGGGCGGCGCCAAGCGGCTGCGCCGAGTCGCGCGGGCGTGCCAGGATTATGGTCAGAGAGTGCAGTTTTCGGTTTTCGAGATCGAACTCGATCCAGGGCAGTGGGCGGCGCTGAAAGCGCGGCTGGAGGGGCTGATCGATCCGGCGCAGGACAGCCTCCGCTACTACTATCTTGGCGCCAATTGGCGGCGCCGCGTCGAGCATTTCGGGGCTAAGCCGGTGGTCGATCTGGGCGGTCCGCTTATCGTCTAGTAAATGGCGACTGTGTAAGCGCGAACCACAAGTGTAGGACAAATCGCCGGCGGGTTCGCGCCAGCCTAGCTGCTTGAAATCGTGAACTTTTCCGCGGATGGCTAGCATATAGAGCGACTTGCAGTTGGTACTTTTCGCGGTTCGCGCTGCCATGTGGCTTTGCCTTGATCGAAGAGCGGGTTATCAGCAGTGGGGGGGTCGCTCCCTTCGCGGGAGCGCGGATCGAAACACAGGCACTTGTCGGCGCGCGATGCGCCGGTGACCGGTCGCTCCCTTCGCGGGAGCGCGGATCGAAACTTTCTTTGGGACGATGGCGTCCCGAGAACAGCGTGGTCGCTCCCTTCGCGGGAGCGCGGATCGAAACCATCGTCCCCGAGCCGGCTCGTTGATCCAGGAGCCGATTGGTCGCTCCCTTCGCGGGAGCGCGGATCGAAACATCGATGTCAGACGTATGGCGAGCGGCTACGGCAGTGTCGCTCCCTTCGCGGGAGCGCGGATCGAAACGATCTGGGTCAGCGATCGCGCCAACTCGCCGCCGGTCGCTCCCTTCGCGGGAGCGCGGATCGAAACACTCATCCGGATGCGCTGTCGCGCACCGATGCCTGCATCGCAGCGTCGCTCCCTTCGCGGGAGCGCGGATCGAAACTCTCCGACGTGAGTCAACGCGTCGACCATGCCGGCGTCGCTCCCTTCGCGGGAGCGCGGATCGAAACATCAGTAGCGCGAGTCGCAGTTGACGCCGAGCAGTCGGTCGCTCCCTTCGCGGGAGCGCGGATCGAAACATCGTTGAGCATGCCGACGCAGCTGCCGACGGCCGAGCGTCGCTCCCTTCGCGGGAGCGCGGATCGAAACACCGTGCGCGAGCGCGCTGATCAGCATGCCGCGACGCCGAGTCGCTCCCTTCGCGGGAGCGCGGATCGAAACCATCTGCACGCTTGCCGCTCGCATCGAGCTGCGAGGTCGCTCCCTTCGCGGGAGCGCGGATCGAAACATCGAGCAGGCAATGCTGCGCGATCTGCCTCGCAGGTCGCTCCCTTCGCGGGAGCGCGGATCGAAACTGGCCACGGCTGGCGGCCGATCGCGGCTCGCGACGGTCGCTCCCTTCGCGGGAGCGCGGATCGAAACATCGATCGGCGCATCGATCGGCCGAGCGCCAATGCCGCGTCGCTCCCTTCGCGGGAGCGCGGATCGAAACCGCACGTCTGGCGGCGCGATGCGTCAAGCCATCGCTTGTCGCTCCCTTCGCGGGAGCGCGGATCGAAACCTGTTCGGCGGCCTGCGCTTGAGCGAGCAGATCGCGGTCGCTCCCTTCGCGGGAGCGCGGATCGAAACCCCTCACGTCGTAGTACGACCGACGCTGTGCGTCGGTCGCTCCCTTCGCGGGAGCGCGGATCGAAACACGGCGACGTCCGCACTGCGACACGACGGCGCCCGGTCGCTCCCTTCGCGGGAGCGCGGATCGAAACTATGCGCCGCTGCTCGCGACGATCACGATCCCGCGCGCATTGCCTCGCCTGAAATGCTCCCCTGTGCTGACCCGTTGCCTCATCTGAGTTGTTCCCCACCGATCATCACCGGCGGGGACGGACATGGGGCGTATCAGTATGGCGACACGAGACGAGTTGGTGGTTGCGCTGGCGGGACGTTACGCCGCGAGCAACCGTATGGAACGAGGACGGATCCTGGACGAATTCGCGGCACTGAGCGGCTTGCATCGCAAGCATGCGATGCGTTTGCTCCGCGCTGGCCAACCCGGCCGAAGGTCAGGGCCGCGTCCTGAACGACGCCTATATAATGAGGCCGTGCGGGAAGCGTTGATCGTGATCTGGGAAGCCTCGGACCGGGTCTGCGGCAAGCGGCTGCGGCCGCTGGTGCCGATCCTGGTCGAGGCGATGGAACGGCACGGCCATCTTCAACTCGCGCCGGAGGTTCGCGCGGGATTGGAGGCGATGAGCGCCGCCACGATCGATCGAGCGCTGCGTGAGGCCCGGGAGCCCGGAGGCGGGCGAAAGCGCAGGAACGCGCCTCCATCGGCGGGGATTCGGCGGAGCGTTCCGGTATGAACCTTCGACGGCTGGGACGATCCGGCACCGGGCTTTGTTGAGGCGGATCTGGTCGCCCACGGTGGGCCGTCGGCGAAGGGCAGCTTCGTGCAAACCCTCACGCTGACGGACATCGCGACGGGCTGGACGGAGTGCGCGCCGTTGTTGGTGCGTGAGCAAAAGCTGTTGACCGAGGTCCTGAGCAAGGTTCGGAAAGGCATGCCATTCGCACTGCTCGGGTTCGACACCGATAACGACAGTGTCTTCATGAACGAAACCGTCAAAACGTATTGTGAGGAAGCGGGGCTGGTGTTTACGCGCTGTCGTCCGTACCGAAAGAATGACCAGGCCTGGGTGGAACAAAAGAACGGCGCCGTGGTCAGGCGCACCGTGGGTTACCGGCGTTACGAGGGGCTGGAGGCCGCAGCGGCTCTGGCGCGTTTGCATTCGTCGTTACGGCTGTTCGTGAACTTCTTTCAGCCGTCGTTCAAGCTCGCCGGAAAGGCTCGCGTTGGTGCGAAAGTCAAGAAAAAGTATCATCCGCCGGCCACGCCTTATCAGCGGCTGTTGGCGGATACCCGGACCAGCGAGGAAGTTCGGCGCCAGTGACGGCGATCCATGCCACTCTGGACCCGGTCCAGCTGTTGCAATCGATCCGGGCAGCTCACCAGGAACTGGTCGAAATCGCCGATCGTCCGACCGCGGACGAAGCAACACCATCCGCCGCGCCGACGATGGAGCAATTTCTCGCGGGACTGCGCACGGCGTGGCGGGAGGGCGAGGTACGTCCAACCAGCAAGCCAAAAGAGAAGGCGCCGCGCGGCCGGCGGCGCCCCGACCCGTTTGTGACGGTGACGGCACTGATGCGCGAGCGGTTCGAGGCCGAGCCGTGGCGGACATCGCGCGAATTATTCGAGCGGCTGCAAACTGAGCAGCCCGGCGTCTTTCCCGATGGGCAACTACGGACATTGCAACGCCGGTTGAAAGAATGGCGGCGCGAGGTGGCACATCAAATGGTGTTTGGCGCAACGACCACCGGAGAAACCCCAGTGCCGGCACCGGTCTCCCCGAACACCTGACCATGATTCCGATGGTCCGGGTTCCGTAACGTAACGCTTGCATGTGGAGCGGCGGCATGGTCGTCCGACTGGTGCGCAGTGTGCCGCGGTGCTCGCTTCGCGGAAGGTCCGGTGCTCGCCATCCTCGCCATGCTCGCGCGAAAGATCGCGCTGCGCGTGGCTCCGGGTGGCTCCGCTCCTCTCTTCCTCTACGCTGCGCGCCGCCGCTCGGGCAGCGCCCGGTCGGGACGGGAAAGCAGGTTCGCCGATCGAACAGGAAAGCGGGTTTGGGGCGCAACCCGATTGACAATGCGACGCGCCGACGGGAGCATCCTGATGAGGCAATGCCCGGTCCGCTCGGGAACATTCCTGGATGAGGCAATACGACGCTCAGCGACAATCAAAGAAGCGCGCCCCGAAAGAAACTTGCCGAACTTCAAACTCCAGAGGATCATGCCCTCGCTACCGGCCGCCGCTTCAAATTCTAATTGCCGCCGCCGTTCCCATCCAGATTGTCGCGCGACACATGATGTTGCGGCGGCGGCCATGTTGTCATCGGGCCTGTTGGCACGGCTGCAATCCCAATAGGCCGTGACCGTCGCGCCATCAAGAACGCCGCAGACTGATAGCTTGTTCGACGCCAGTGGCAAACAATAGGCTTGCCAAAATCACCGGTTGCGACCACCATCTGCGCAGCGACCGGTCTTAATCCGATTATCGCGCCGTTCTCTTTCAGATTGCTGCGCCACACTAATGTACCGTTCGTCTACTGTTTGTCCATTCACTAGGGATCATACCTGCACGCTGGAATGTGCCATTACGATCGTCGATGGGACGGATATACCGGACACTGCAAATGTTAAGAGCGAAATTAATTAGAACGTCGCGAGGCTATCGGGTCACTTAATCACTACACGGATGCGGCAGATGGATGCGGACGTCTGCTGAGTCTGAGACACCGGACTTGGTGTCGAAGTAACCCCGGCGCGCTTCGAGGGCACGGCCGCGCGAGATGACTTTTGCATTGTAGTCTTCAAAGTGAGGAGGCAGATGGCGATGCCTCATTGCGCGCATCGACATGACGTTCGGTTAACAAACGCCGAATCGGATGCGTCGACGTCTCCGGACTGAGTGCGATCGGAGGCCCGCAAATCCGGTTGGAGGCTCCTCCAATCGAGAACCGCATAATCAAAATCCACGGAATCCAAGACAGGCCAGCGAAGGCGGAGGAGCGGAAAATGGCTGAAGCCGGGACGTTCTTTGAGGTGCAAGGCACGGTCACGGGGCGCGACGGCAGCCCGCTACCTGGTGTGGAGGTGCAGGTCTGGTGGCAGCACATTCGGGACCGTACGGCGCTCACCAAAGGCGAGACATCGGCGACCGGGACGTATCGTGTGAGATACGCGGTGCCGGCGAATGCACCAGCGCGCCTCCTCGTTGTTGTCGAGGCAAACGCGAAGACTCTTGGACAGACGATCTCATCACCGCTGACCGAAGCGCTCCAGGAACAGCAGATCGATCTTCATGTTACGCCGCCCGACACGTCCGAATGGATTGGGCTGTCCGGTTCGGTTCAGGGGCTTCTGGGTGGTCTCAAACTTGCGGATCTGGTCGAAGACACGGACCACCATGACATTTCTTTCCTCTCGCTGGAATTGAGCAAGAACACCGAGACAATCATGTCCGTAGCCCTTTCGGCTCGGCTCGAAGCGGCATTCAAGGTTCCGGCGGCGGTATTTTACGCCTTTCTGGCGCAGCGCATTCCCACAGCGCTCCCACGCTCGCTGCTGGAGGCCAGCCAGGACTTCACGCTCATCGATGCCCTGGTGCAGCGCGTGGGTTCGCTGATCTTCGGATTGTCGAACGACATCCAGTCGAGCACGGTGCAGATGGCGGTCGCATCGAACTTGATCAGCCCGCAATACGCGGCGGATATCCCCAAGATCGTCAGCCAGTTGCAGACGCTGCGCACCGCAAATCTGCTCAATCAACCCTACCAGACAGGCAAATCGACGCTCAGTCAGCTTCTTGACGTCGTGAAGCTTCCGCAAGACAAGCAGCAGGCCTTCGCACAGGCCCTGAGCAGCAATTCCGTCTCGATGCGGAATTTTTGGCGCACGCTTGGCGATGGCGGGCACGGCTTCACTGCCGCGGAAGCATCCGAGATTGAACGCACGCTATCGGTGGGCGCTTTCGTCAAGAACCACTTGCCGCTGGTTCAGTTGCTGCTGCAGCGATTTTCGGGCGGCACCTATAAGACGCTGCAGGATCTGGCCCGGCTCAGCGCAGAGGATTGGATCGCCCTGGTGAAACTCACCGGGGCGCCCCCCAGCATTGACGGGGCGGGAACGGCCGATCCCGCCGAGGTGTTCGCTCGGGTCGTGTATGCCCGCGTCACCCGCGCGTATCCGACAGCGGCTCTGTCCAGCAAGGTCGCTGCCGGAAATATTCTTCCGCAGCCGCAACGCGCACCGCTTGTCCAGTTCTTTACGAATAATCCGACGCTCGAACTGACAAAGATCAATATCCCGGCGTATCTGGCCAGCCAAGGCGCCAGGGCATTCGCAGGAATCGACCCGGCGGATCAGGCGACCGTCGTAGACAACGCGCGCCGATTCCAGCGCGTGCTGCGGGTCACGCCGAGTGTGGATGCGGCAGCGACATTGCTCGAGCTCGGCATTCATTCTGCGATGCAGATCGCCAAACTGGGCTGGCAGCAGTTCTTTGTGAAGGCGACCAAGGCCGGCATTTCGAAGACCGACGCCGATCGAATTTATAAGGCAGGCGCGTCGCGTTATGCGCAGACCGTGTCCCAATATATGCAGTTCAACCGCGACTCCGTCGGCCTCTGGCCAAGTGCGATCGGCAAGACCTCAGACCTGGACCAGCCAATTCAGGACGCGGTTCTGCGCGACCCGACCCTCGCGACACTATTCGGTTCTCAGGACTATTGTGAGGTGGATGACTGCACCTCGGTCCTCAGCCCCGCAGCCTATCTGTGCGACCTGTTGCTGTGGCTCGACAATCACCCCCAGAGCACGCAAACGGCGCTGACTGTATTGGACGGACGGCGGCCCGATATACGGCATCTCCTTCTGAACTGCCCCAACACCGAGACGGTCCTTCCCTACATCGATCTGGTGAACGAGGTGCTGGCGGATGCGATCAGCCCACCGGCCAATCCCAATTCGACGATCAACCCGCCCTGGAAGCAGACCGCAGCGAACAAGACCGCTCAGGAGCTGCGCGCCGCGCCCGAATATTTTAACCAGGAGGCATACAACGCGCTTGCCACTGCGAGCTATCCCCAGACATTGCCCTACAGCGCGGGACTGGATGAACTGCGAACATACGCGCAGCAATTGAATGTTCCTCTGTGGCAGTTGCGGCAAGCCCTTCTGCCCATGCACAGTCCCTCACCTGCGCAGCAGGCCGCGGTTGCCGCCGAGCGCCTCAACTTGGCGCCCCACGAGGTGGATCTGATCGTCAATGCGGACTTCGCGCCCGCAGACGTCGTCTGGAACATCGCCAATGCGCCGAGCGCCGTCGCACCGGTTCCGGCGTTTCTGCAATCTGCTTCGCTTCGTTACGAGTCGATGCTGGAGCTGCTTCAGTGTTCGTGGGTGCAAGGTTCTCTGAATATTTCGATCCAGGGGATCAGCGACACCTGCGACACCAGCATCCAGGCCCTGGGGCCGGCGCCATTGGACGCTGGGTTCCTCGATCGCGCGCATCGCTTCCTCCGGCTCTGGAGGCACGCGGGCTACAAGATGTGGGAGCTGGACCTCCTGCTGACGGCACCGGTGACGGGCCATGGCGTTTTGAACGAAGCCACATTGATCGCGCTGCAAACGTTCTGGCAGCTTCAAAAGGCGACCGGGCTCGCCGTGGATCGGCAGCTCGCATTTTACCAGAACATTGATACCTCGATACACCGCGGTCCGGATGGGACAACTACCAACTCTTTGTACACGCGAATTTTCTTGAATCCGTCGGTGACCGCCGCCGCCCCCGATCCGGATTTGGTCGCGCTGCCCACGGGCGGACCGATTCAGGACTCGAATCTGAGCCACCACCTCGCGGCAATTCAAGCCGCCCTGGGCATTTCTGCTGCCGACGCGGCAATGCTGTTCAGCCTGACCAATAATCAGCTCACGCTCGATAACCTCAGCTTGATCTATCGCGTCAGTGTGTTGGTCAAGGCCTGCCGATTCCAGTTGTCCGACCTGCTGGCGGTCGCAGGATTGCTGGCACCGGCTGCGGCCAATACCGCGGCGGCGGTGGCGCAGCTGTTCAGCTCACCCCCGGCCACGCTTACCTTTCTTTCGCAAGCGCAAGCCATTCAGCAATCCGGCTTCACGATTGACGCGCTGATGTACCTGCTGACCCCCGGTCCGTGGCCGACAGTGCTGCAAATGACCGATGACGACATCGCCAATACGCTAGGCGCAGCTCGTCAGGCCTTGCTCAGTCCCACCGGCGGTGACATCAGCGGCAGCACCATCGCCGCGATTGCCGCCAATGCTCACCGGCCGACGGACCAGGCCTTGGCGAACGACGTAACGGCGATGCTTCTGCAGCAACTCCAATTGGCTGGTACAGGGCAGACTCTGC
>CAVPDS010000007.1:0-729070 GCA_963702695.1 uncultured Alphaproteobacteria bacterium
ACGAAGCGGCGACATTGAGTGGGAAAGCTTGCAGGTGAGCTCCGCACGCTCATTGCCGTCTTTCCCGGTGCGCTCCCAATAGGAGCGAAAGCAACCCTCGGTGAGATTGCGGGAACGCCTCAATGCCGCGTGGCAAGCAAGTCTTCCAGAGCAGCCCAGGCGGCATCCTTGCTGCGATGCTTGCCCGGGACGCGGACGAACGCCTGCCGCGCGCGCAATGCGGCTTGTGTCCGGTCGGTACTCACTCGGATCGACGTACAGTCGCGCGCGATACGACTGCGGCAGTACTTCAACTGATCGACCGGCACGTCGATGAGCAGCGCAACCCAATCCCCGTTGCCCGAATCGTCAGCCTTCGTCACATAAGACGCGTGCCAGCCCACAGGCGGCCGGTCGATGAATGTCGGCACCACCACCTGATCACGCCGTGCGCGCGACTTCCGCGCGCCCCTCAAGCCACCGAGGCGCCCGCGACGTCGTCCTTCCGAGGGAATAAGCCACAGCAAGCGCGCCAAACCGGGCTGCCGCCGCTTTGCCGCCGCCAAGCGCGAGTGCAGCAGGGTCGCTGCCGTCTCGCGCCGCCAAGCCCAACTCGTTTGCATCTGCGTCTCCGCGCGCCGCCGGATTTTGGCGGCGCGAGGGGGATGCACCCTAACGCGCTGGGAGGTCTTGTCAGATCGCGCCAGAGAGTTGGCGTGGCGCGCCAGGCTGTGTGGTCAGTCAGCGACCGTTGCTAGCAAGACCGCCGCCGACGACCTTGGCGGGAGTGACGGCGCTGTTGCGGCATGTCGTTGAATGCGAGGCCGACGGCGATCACATCCTCACCGTCTTCATGGACAACGCGCCGGCTACCGCGAGCCTTCGATCGCGCTCTTCGGCTGTCTTGCTGACGTCGAAAACATAAGGCCGGAGATAATCGCTGATTCGGGAGACAGGTGCCGCATTCAGGATAGGCCAGCAGCGTCTTGACCAACTCCTTGGTAGCGCTGTCTGCGCCCCGGCTCATCCGGCTCCGGTAGCGTGCGCTCCGAATGCGGTCCATCGCGCCAACTGTCCCAGGGGTACTCCCGTGGCCGGCCGTCAGGGTGCATTTTCATGTTCATGCGTATTCTCCAGTGAAGCGGGGGATGTTTTGGCGTAACTCATTGTCAATACTTGTATTTTTGCATCGTTTTTGACCTTTCCCGCTTTATCCTCCTCCTCTGAGAAGAGAACATTAAAGCATAAAGACCCTTGACCCTCACCCACACCCACACCCGAGAGTGTATAAAGCGGGAAAGCGAAAAAGCGTGGTCAGAAATGCCATACCTATCAATCACTTAGCCTCTCTTGCCCCCAGTTACACTGGTGTTTTTGTCACAGCATCTGGATACCCCGCCACAGCCCGGCCTTGCCGGGGCCGGCCGAGTTGTACTGACAGAGGCTGTACCCATACATATCCTCCAGCGTCCGACGCGCCGTGGTGGCCGGGAGCCCCATTTTCCCGGCGAGTTCGCTGGTAGTTCGCCAAGGCAGTGGGTCCTGCGGGGCGGCGCCCGGAAGCGGTTCGCACAAAAATTCATAGGCCTTGCGCCGGATGGGTGGGGCGCTGTCGAGCGCGACTGCCGCAACGGCATCGAGCGCGGTCGACCGCTCCAGCCCCAGCACATCCAGCCCGGCCAAGAGCCGCTCCAGCGCGAGGCCAATGCGGCCGCCGCCTTCGGCGCCATGGAACGATAGGATGTCGCGCTTGTAGCGATCCCGCTCGACGGCGGCGCGCAGGAGAGTGGTGAGGTACACCACGCGGTCGAGGCGCTTGAACTCGTCGCTCTCCGGATCGAGCGGCTGCGGGTCCGGGCGCGACGTGGCGAACAGCGCCGTGACGCTGTCGGCCAACTCGCGCCGCATGATCGCCAGTGAGGGCCCGGTATGCTTGAGCGCCCACGCGAACTGCACGCGGCTCGGCCCCAGCCGCGACAATAGAAACCTGTTCCCGAGCGCGTTCTCGACCGACCAATGGGTGTCGATGACGGTGGTACATCCAAAAATAAGTCCCAGCTTGCCTCGCCACTCCAGTTCGCGGCCGCCGTCGGTCCCAAGCTGGCGGACGTAATGGCCGTCGTAGACCTCGCGCAGCGCGCCAAGAATTTCCGCCTTGGCATCCGGGCGCATAGTGAGGATCGAGGTGAAGTCCTTGAGACACAGCAGGCCGGGATTGGAAACCTGCCGCAGCAGTCCACCCTTGGCCCCCGCGGCTCGCTGCCGCCGCGGCGTGCCCGACAGCAGCCCAGCCGGCGTGAGGGTTGAGGCCGAGACGGTGAATGGTAGGCCGGTTAGGGCGTTGATCAGCTCGGTTTTGGCGCTTGATGGCGGCGCAATGATCCCGAGCCAGGTCGGTTCGCCTGGCAGGAGGTTAGCCGCCACGGTGCCGAGCATCGCGTAAATCGGGACCCGGCTCGGCAGGGTGAGCCACTTTTCGAAGACTTGCAGGGTCTCCTCGAGGGGCGAGCTCGGCGTCGGCCCCGGCGCTGCTGCCGGTCCCACGCCTGGCGACAATGGTGGTGGTGGTGGTGGTGGTGGTGGCGGCGGCGTAGCGGCCGCAGCCGCAGCAGCGGCCTGCTCGTGCGCGATTTTTTCTTGGATAGTGTCGACCTGATGTGGGAGCCCAACGACGCGATCGTGCCAGCGCTGGTCGTGCGGGGCCTTCGAGCTATTCATCGAGCCGCGTAGGAAGTTGACAATGGCGCCGCCGTCCATGCCGGCGCGCGCCATCTTGGCGGCCAGGTCGCGTGTGTTCGCGTGCAGATCATTCCCGGCGAGGATGTTGTCGACGAGGTGCTGCCAGTCCCCCGTTGGATTTCCGGCTTGTGCACCGTTGCCCTTGCGCGCCGGACGTCCAGCCGCGCGGCTGTAGCCGAAATCACTGCATAGAAGTTCAGCGATATCTTCAACCAACAGCCTCGCATCAGCTTCGCTGATGTCGGGAAGATCGTCGTGAGCGATATCCGTGGGATTTCCGAGCGGCCACGCATACGCCTTGAGGGTGTCTGGGTGAATGCCGGCGGCAACAAATTGTTGGCCGTCGCTTAGGAATTCGATTTTCTCGCCGGTGTTGCCGTTGGCGGCGACCAGATTGATAGCGATTTTTGGGAAAGGATCGAGGGTGCGAAACGGAAAGGCGCGCTTCGGCGGCCGGCCAATCCGCGGCAGGATGTAGCCCCGCTCTTCAAAGCGATCGCGGATCAGTTCCTCGACCGCGATCGCGGCAGCCTCATCGAAAATGTCAGCGTCCAGCGCTGGAGTGTATTTAGTTAAAATGCCAGTGTTGTTCGCGGCCGGCCAGTTTCTGCCCCACGCTTCCAACATTGCGCGCGTGACGTTCTCAACCTTTTGCCATTGTTTGAACGGCGGCACCTTTCCGGCAACCGGGATACCGTGTACCCGCGCGCGATCAGGGCTTGGCGAACTTCAAGCACGCTGGCCATCGGTTAAATCTTTCCGCCAATTTGGATATAGAGGCTCGCCAGATACCCCAGCCGATTGAGCGACAAGTAGCTTCCGCGCCGCGTGATAAAATACATGTCGCCGACGAATGATCGCTGCTTGTCATCTTTCAGTTGACCGAGCCGCGCGTGACAGTACTCGGCCATCTCGGAAGGTTTCGGCAACATGAACCCGTGCCCATTGCTGCTGCCGTTGCTCGCGCGCGCTTGGCCAATCTTGATTCCCGCCTCGACGCCCTCAGCGCGCGCGGCCTGGGCGAATTCAAGCAGTTCAGCTTCGCTATACTTGCCGTCCTCGTCGTGCTCGATCGTGTCGCCAAGGTCGGTCCAAGTAACATTCGCGCTCTGCATGGTCCGTTCCAGCGCAGCGAACGCGTTTCTGCGTTCGCCGCCACTGGAACTCAACATGCGCAAGAGTTGCGCGATCCGTTTTTTGTTTGAACCAAGGTCGACCAACGGAGCCCATCATCAAAATGGAATATCGTCGCTCAGATCGTTTTTGAGTGACGTGGTCACCCTGCTCGGCGGCAGCGGCTTGCTTGCTGGCGCACTACCGTTCGCTTCTGGCTTCATCTGCGTGATTGCGCGCACCCTCACCGTCTCTTTCTCTTCCGGCGGATCGGCCCGCCAATCTTTATAGGTGCCGAGTTCAAGCACGAGCTCGAAGCCGATCCAGGCGTCGGTATCGTGGCCCCACGCTTTTATTAGCACGTTCGTGTTGCCGTCGTTCAACGCGAACTGACTTCCGGTTTCAAGTTCGAGCATCAATCGACCGTAGCGCTCGCTTTCGAATACGTTAACGACACGTGTTTGGATCGAACCATCGCGGACTTGGTCGGGCTTCACATACTTCGAAGCAAATTTTCGAGCGTCCATAGCTTACTTCTCCTTTATTCTGGTTAGGTCGCGCGACCGCGGTCGATGGCCTGCCGCGCGATTTCGAGACACTCCTCAGTCAGGTTTATGTCCCCGGCACGATCGTGGTAGGCGGCGTCGAAGAAGACCTGATCCACGACCGCATGCTTGAGGGCATGGCCGCCGTCGGGAGCGTCGATCAAGGCGCGGCCGAACTGATCGCGGATAAAGGTTTCGGCTTCGGCTTTAGCCTCGCCGGCGGCTTTCGTGTGGTCAAACATGCTGGTTCTCCTGTTTCACTTCATCTGCCCGAGCAGCTTACGCGCGCCGTCGCTCTGCTGATTGGCGAGCGCGAGTAGTCCGCCGACCGCAAACGCAGCGACTGCGCGCAACAGTTCGCCCAGTTGCTTCGCAGCCCCGGCGTCGAACCTGCCGTAGGCGCCGCCCGTCAGTCGCGCGAGTTCGCGAAAGACATGCTCAACTTTCACCAACCCGCTGGCGCATTCGCCTTTTGGAGTGAGATAGATCGCTTCGTTGTTGCCCTCCTGAAAGACGAACAGCGGCACGCCCAGGTTGGCCGCGGCGTCATAGAGATCGCTGGGTGCTTCCTCGCAGGCGTCGCCAACGAAGATGGCAGCGTTGACCTTCTCGCGCTCGTTTTCACTTCGGATGTGACGCAGTACGCGCGCGATCTTGGTGACCCCGGCCTCACACCTGATTGTGCCCATCCGGTTAAGAAGTTCGTGAGCATCAGCTAACCAGGGCGACTCTCTCACTTCGTTGAAACCGAGGTAGTAGACCAACTGAACGTCGAGGCCGCCGACCTTAGCCGCTTCCGCGAACATCTCGCCTTGGAGTCGCGCGGCCTGATCCCACATCGCTTCGCGGCTTGCTGTCGCGTCGAGCGCGAAAATCAACCGTCCGCGCGGGGCCTTCGTTCTCTTCAGCAGTTCGGCGACACGCGGGGAAACGTTAGCGGGAATGGTCATTTTGTTTGTCCTCGGGTTATTTGGCAGCCACGGCGCGCGCGGCGCTGCCTGGCGACGGTGGGCACAATCATGGTCGTGCCCTCCGTAAGAATTCGGGTATTTCGAACGGGGAGGAATTGGCCGGCAGCGTGCGCAGGGCGATCGGCTGAGCCGGCTCGGGAGGCGGCCCTAGCACCATCTCGATCGCCGGGGCCCCCGGGAAGCGGTAGCCGCCGATCACGTTCAGGGGCGGCGTGTCGCGCTGAAAGATCGCCTTCGCCCCCGCCCGCTTGACGGTCGCGATGTTGGTGCGGCGGGCAGCCCCCAAGAGCTCAAGGTTGGTCGGCGATGTGGGGCATTTTGAGGCCCGTGGAATGGGCACTTTTTAAATCAAGTTGACGTCGGTAGGTACCCCCCTAGCGGCCCCCTTCAGCTTCGAGGTCAAAACCTCGGAAAACCGGGCACTTTTCGCACCAAGTTGCCCGAGGCCGGTTGTTGCGGTGAGGCCTTTCGCGGGGTGATAGCGTGCGGGGTTCTTGCGGTAGACCGTTCGGCACCGCCAACCGCAGGTGCGCTGCTTACAATGGACGGGTCCCTCGCAGACGACACAGCGGCGGAAATAGAAACTCTCGCGGCATCCGGGGGAGCAGAAGGCTTGCTGAGCGGTTTCAACGAGTTCCAAGAGCTCCTGCCGGCAGCGCGGATTGCGGCAGCGGGAGCGTGAGGTATTGAGAAGCACGTTCGCGGTCTCCTTTTGATGAGGAGACCGGCGCTTGTGGAAACGCCCGGGGGCGGATATCTCAGTGGTCTGCAAAACTCACGGATATCTTTTTTGCCGGCGCGCTGTTCCCACGGTGCGCCGGTCTATTTTTGCAGGGGCAGATTGGTTGAGGGTTTGCGGCCTGTGGCGGCTTTCGGGTTCTCGGGTTCGGCCAACTCGATGATTCTCACCGCGTGCCTGAGAACGGCGATCGCTTCCCGGATCAGGGGTTTGAGATAGGGCCTATCGTCGATATTGGGTGCCACGGGCGAGCTCCTTGGTTCGGAGCCCCGAAGCTAGAAATCACCCGCCGATTTATTCAGGTGCACCGACAAAACTGGTGCTGGGATTATCGGTGCGGGGATTATTAGCTTACAGCCACAGCGTTTCTGCGTCGTTTTGCGAAAATCCCCGCACCTGCGGATTTGGTGCGGGGATTATTTAGTGCGGGGATTTCCGGGGGGACCGGGGGCATTCCACTTCGCGCCGGTCACCTCCAGTGCGGCTTTCCACGCCCTGTCGAAGCCGCGCTCGCTAAGCCGCGGAGACTTTCGGAGCGCGTCCGCCTGCATTTCCGCTTTTGTTTTGGGGGCACGCTCGGGCGAGTCCCGCATCTGGGGGATCAGCCAGTTTCGGCAATCGAGCTCTGCCTTGGTGCTTGGTGTCAGCGACGACTGCCGTCCTGCCGGCAGCAGATCAGCAGTGATCAGATCGTCGCGGCACAGTTCGAGCTCGTACACAATCTCCTCGCGCCAGAACGATAGCGAACGCGCTACCGAACCAATCTCCCACTCAGCGCCCCGCACATGGTGATTGGGAGCACCGATACCGGCCAGCCCTCGGCCGTCCGACCGCGCACCTTCACACGGAATTCCTGTATCGCGTTGAAGATTTGTAACTTGGCGTATTCCGGCGCGCACGCGAGGCGCTCTGCTACGAGGCTGGGCAACCCGCGCAGCGATAGCCATGCAGCATCGGCCATGGAACACCCCCGCGCAGGTGCCGCCGCAAAAAAAGGAAGGGCGCGCGGCGTTCCATTTGCGGAAATGGCTTTCGGCCCGTCGGCCTAGCCGCGCGGGGGTGAGTTTAGCACGGCGGCGTGCGCGTAAGCTCCATTATGGGGATCCCGAGTGTTCCCGAAGTCCTCGGGAGTCCTCGCGAGCGGCCCTCGCGGCTGGCCCCAGGGCAACGCGGGGCCCCCGGGGACGGCCGCCCCGGGCGGCGCCAATGATGCCGCGGCGGGGCCGAACCCCGGGGGGTTTGATCCCCGGGGAAATGTTTGCCAACCTAACCCACTGATTTTGCGCAATTGACGCTGCCCGGATTGAGCGCAGCGAAATCCGGGAGCAGCGGTGCAGCCGAGGAACCGTTCCCGGATTTCGTTTCACTCAATCCGGGCTACAGACGCGACCAAGAGGAGAAACGGCCGATGAAGATCAGCATCCCGATAATCATGATCGCCGGTTTGATATCCATGCCACACGCGCAGGCACAATCCGTCGAGCAGTTCTACAAGGGCAAATCCCTCACCATCCTGGTCGGCAATTCGCCGGGCGGCATCAACGATATTTCGGCGCGGCTGCTCGCGCGGCATATCGGCCGCTTCATCCCCGGCAATCCCGGCGCCGTGGTGCAGAACAATCCCGGCGCCGGTGGCGTGATCACGGCCAACCGGCTCTATCACAATGCCGAGAAGGACGGCACCGTGATCGCCAAGTTCGAGCGCGCGGTGCCACAGCTCGCCATCCAGGGCGACCCGAACGCCCAGTTCGATCCGACCAAGTTTCTCTGGCTCGGCAGCATGTCGTCCTATGCCGACGATGCCTATCTGCTCGCCATCAATGCCAGCAATCCGGTGAAATCCGTCGACGAGATCAAGCCGGGCGGCGGCATGTCGGTCACGCTCGGCGCCGACGCCTCGGCGTCGAGCAACCTCATTTTCGCGATGATCGCCAAGGAAGTGCTCGGGCTCAACATCAAGATCGTGCGCGGCTATACCGGCGCGGCCCGCATGTTCCTGGCGATGCAGAGCGGCGAGCTCGACGGCCAGTACGTGGGGCTCTCCTCGATCAAGAGCGGCCAACGCGACCTCTACAACAAACACGCCTTCCGCGCGCTGATGGCGTTCGGCCGCACCGCGCGCCATCCCGAATTCCCCGACATTCCGATCGGCCGCGAGATGACGAAGGACAAGAACGCGCTTTCGCTGATCGACTTCGCCGAGATCCCGTTCTTCATGGCGCTTCCCTTCGCGGCGCCGCCGGGCGTCCCGCCGGATCGTGCCAAGGCCTTGCAGACGGCGTTCATGGCGATGTGCAAGGACAAGGCGTTCCTCGACGACGCCGCCAAGATCGGCGTCGACATCAGCCCGATCGACGGCGACGGCGTCTTGAAAATGCTGGCGCGGCTCTCCGCCACGCCAAAGGACGTGATCGCCCGCTACAACGCCATCAGCGGAGAGAAGAAATAGACAGCAACGCGGCCGCCATCAGCGTCACGCCCGGCGTCGCGCCCGGCATCCGGTCTGTCTCGCTTTGATCGACCAAAATGAAGATGGCCGGGACAAGCCCGGCCATGACGCTGGCGAAAGCGCAGCGCGTGAGCCGCAATCATACCTTCTCGAGAATCCGGTCCTGCTTGCGGAAGTGATAGCGCGGGAGGTTGTCGAGATCGGTGCCGGTCACGCGGATGACCCAGGCCTTCTCTGGATGTGCGGTCGAATGGATCACGCCGGGGCCGTAGGCCTTGGTCTGTCCGGGGCCGAGCGCGTATTTGCTGGCGGCTTCGAGCACCATGGCGTCTTCGCCCTCGGGATTGACGCGCCGCCATTCCGTCATCTCGGTGAGGTTGCGCGCGTTGCCATAGATCGCCCATGAGGTGCCGTGGCTGTGCGGCTTACCGGCCTTGTTGCCCTCCTGCACGTGCGCGAGCACATAGAAATCGGTCTCGGGGTCGTGATGCAGCACGCGCTTGCCAACCGGCGTATCGTCGCTGAAGGTATCCGCAACGAAGGCCGGATTGACCAGCAATTGCGAAAGATGCTGCGCGATTTGCGGCAACGCATTCGCAAGGGGCTGCGCTTTGAGGGCATCGCGGGTGTCGGTGCAGAACTCGTCGAGCGTATAGGCCATCGTTGTCTCCATCATGCATGATCCCGAAACAGACTTCTCGGACAAGATCATGCGGCTGAGCAAGGCTTCCGGGTCACCCTAACCTACACCAACTCTGAAATTTACGCACCCACCGCCGAGCGCTACCATGGTGCGTCTGCGACGCGACGCAAAGAGGCACAAATGCGAAAAAACTGGATCTGGGTGCTGTTTGGCCTCCTGGCCGCGATGACGCTCGCAGCCAGACCCGGCGTCGCCCAGGAACCCTTCCCCACGCGGACCGTCAGGGTCGTCGTCCCCGCGGCGGCGGGCTCCACCACCGACACCCTGGCGCGTCTGGTCGCGGAGCGGCTCACCCAGACCTGGAGCAAGTCGGTGATCGTGGAAAACATCGCCGGCGGCGCGATGAACATCGGTGCGACCAATGTCTTCCGCGCGCCCCCCGACGGATACACGATGATGGTCGCGCCGCCGGCGCCGCTCTCGTTCAATGACCTGCTCTACAAGGACCTGAGTTACGTCCCGACGCAATTCGTCCCGATCACGCTGCTGGCGACGATCCCGAACATCCTGGTCGTCAGCAAGGCATTGCCGGTCACCACGCTCAAGGAGCTCATCGCCTACGGCAAGACCAATCCCGGCAAGCTCTCATACGCATCCCAGGGCGTAGGCTCGACCGCGCACCTCTCGGCGAGCCAACTCGAGGTGCTCGGCGGCATCAAGATGGTGCATGTGCCGTATCGCGGCGCGCAGCCGGCGCTCACCGACGTGCTGGCCGGTCATGTCGATCTGTTCTTCGATACGTTGACCACATCGGTGCCGCTCTATCGCGACAACAAGGTGAAAATCCTCGCTACTGCCGATCTCAAACGTGCCCCCGCCTTACCGGAGGTCCCGACGTTTTCGGAAGCGGGGCTGCCCGGTTTCCGCTCGATCACGTGGTTCGGGCTGGTCGCACCGCCACAGACGCCCGACGCGATCGCGGACAAGATCAACCGCGATGTGGTGGACATTCTCAAGCGCCCGGATGTCAGCGAGCGGCTCGCTCAGCTCTCACTCGACGTCGGCGCCACCAGCCGCGCCGATGCCGCAAAATTCTTCGCGGAGGAAACCGCGCTCTGGAGCAGGGTGATCAAGGAAGCTGACATCCCGCAGCAGTAGGCGAAAACTTACCACGACAGGGCATCATCCTAAATCCGAAGGGAGACCTCGCATCCCGATCGTCCCCACTTTCGCCTTTTGCGGGGACCGACGATGCTCGAGCTACAACAGGCCCGCGGTCTGATATGCCGCAAGCGCCCCACGATGGAGTGACACGCCGCCGAATTCAAGTGCGGCCACGCCCTGCGCACGCAGCGGCGCGAACAGCTCCGCCAATCCCGCGAACAATGGGTTGAGCCGGCCGAGTTCTTCACCATCCTGGATGATCGCGCTGACAGCGGCACCCACCAGCGCCTCCGAGGTGCGGGCATGCGTGACCAGCACATTCACGACCGCGACTTGCGCCACTTCCCCCGCCTGTCCGTGGACCGCGCCCGCACGCATCACCGTTGGCCGGTAATACGACACGGACTTCACGACCGTATTCAACTGCCCGGTGTCATAAGTCAGAACCCGCAAATCAACACGCGCGGCGAGGTCGGTCATCACCTTGTTCGGGATCGGGCACTGGAACTGAGCCTCGACCTCGCCGTTTGCGAGCGCCTCTGCCCCGGCGGCGAAATCGAGATAGACCGGCTCGATGTCGGCCATGCTCATGCCAAGCGCGCCGAAGATGGTGTGCACGTGCTGCACCATGCCGCTGGTGCGCAAGCCCACCGCCACCCGACGCCCGCGCAACTCGTTGATCGAGCGGATCGGGACCTCCGCGCGCACGATGAAGAACAGCGGCCCGGCATTCATCGGCGCCGCCATCCGCAGCTCGATCGGCCGGGAGAACGGCGGCTCGCCGCGCTTGGCGCGGCCGATCCAGTTCGACGCCATGAAGCCAAACTCGATCGCGCCGACGTCAAGCCGGTTGGCATTCTCGATGCTTGCGGAATTCGACTCCTCGACCACGACCGGCGCGAGCTCAGGACGCCGTTCGAAGATCGTCGCGAGCGCCCGTCCCTGGCTGTGGAAGGTGCCGTCCCGTTCCGACGTGCCGATTTGCACAGTCATGCGCGAACGACCATGCGCGCGTCACTTCCCATCGTCGGCCTTGAGCCATGATCGCGCCATCACTTTCTTCTGCAGCTCGGCATCGACGTACGGTGCGATGAGATGCAGATAGGCGTAGCGCACCTGCTGATACTCGAACGGGCAGCGCTCCGCCCTCTCCTTCGGCAGGTACTTGGCCGCGAAATCCTTGAACACCGTTGGATTGGCGCCGTAGGCGATGCAAACGATGTTGTAGAAACGTTGCGCAGGCAGGCCGTGCTCATCGGCGAATTCGGAAATGTCGGCCGGAGTCTTCGCCAGACTGCCCCAGAACACTGCGGTGCCGAGCAGCGTGCGGCGCGCCACGTCGTTTCCGAACTGCAGGAGAATGAAAGCGGCAAGCTGGTCGGCGGCGTCTTCCTCGCGCCCGAACACGGGGACCTTGAGGATGTCGAACAGAGCATGTGACATTTCGTGCAGGAAGATATCGACAAACGGTCCCATCATCGCGTCTTCGGGCGTGACGCCATCGACGGTCGTGCCCTTCGGCCGGTTCTTGGCGATCTGATCGTCCAGCTCGTAGCAATAGGTCAGGGTGCCGGCGGTGTACCACGCATTGACGACGCCATCGCAACCCTGAAGCTTGATCGAAAGCTTGCGCGGCAGCCGCAGTGGACTCAGGAACTCGCGCATGTCTTCCAGCACGCGCCGCTTCTTGAGCCGGTCATAGATCGGCCGAAGCGCCCCGTTGGTGGGCTCGACGTAGGCCGTTTCCAGCATGTTCGTGGAGCCGCCCAAGAGAAGCGGAAGCGCCGCGCTCGGCGGCGGGCTCGGCGGCGCGTTCTCGACCTGCGCTTGGGCTGTGGCCCAAAGCAAAGCGCTCCCGGCCACAACAGCGGCCGCCCTGCGCCAGTGCGCGACAGAGATCATGTCGGACTTCCCCTCCGTTCGACCATGCTTCCAAAAGCATATCGGGAAACGATGCGGGATGGGAAGCAGGACGCCGCAATCATCGCCGCGGATTGCTCGCAGCGTCTGCGGCCGCTCGTGCCGCAGTACACCATTCACTTCATGGTGCGCTGCGGTGGAAATGAGCGGCCGACGATTGGCGGATGAAGCGAGACTCAGTGCGCCGACAGCGCCGACGCGGCCGGCGCGGTCGACGGTGTCTCCATGGCAGCGATACGGCTCTTCACGGCCTTCTGCACCTTCTCGAACGCCCGCACCTCGATCTGCCGCACGCGTTCGCGCGAAACCCCGAACTCGGCCGCCAGGTCTTCCAGCGTCATCGGGTCGTCGGCGAGCCGGCGCGCCTCGAAGATGCGGCGCTCGCGCTCGTTGAGAACCGAGAGCGCCTCGCCCAGCGCCTTGCGGCGGTTGTCGGACTCTTCGCTTTCGGCGAGCCGCGACTCCTGGCTGGTGCTGTCGTCGACCAGCCAGTCCTGCCACTCGCCGGAATCGCCCTCTTCCCGGATCGGCGCATTGAGCGACACGTCGCCGCCAAGCCGGCGGTTCATGTCAACCACGTCCTGCTCGGTGACGCCGAGCCGCTTGGCGATGAGCTTCACCTGGTCGGGACGCAGGTCGCCCTCTTCGAGGGCTGAAATCTTGCTCTTGGCCTTGCGCAGGTTGAAGAACAGCTTCTTCTGGTTCGCGGTGGTGCCCATCTTCACCAGCGACCACGAACGCAGGATGTATTCCTGGATCGCCGCCTTGATCCACCACATCGCATAGGTGGCGAGGCGGAAGCCCTTTTCGGGTTCGAAACGCTTGACCGCCTGCATCAGGCCGACATTGCCCTCGGAGATTACCTCTGAGATGGGCAGGCCGTAGCCGCGATAGCCCATGGCGATCTTGGCAACCAGGCGTAAGTGGCTGGTGACGAGCCGGTGCGCCGCGTCGCGGTCGGCGTGCTCGCGCCAGCTCTTGGCCAGCATGTATTCCTCCTGCGGTTCCAGCATCGGAAACCGCCGGATTTCTTCCAAATACCGGGTGAGACCGGATTCGGCCGTAAGGATCGGTAAGGCCGCGGAACGGGCCATGATTGCGCCCTCCTAAAGTTGCCCCCGCGAGGCGGCGGGCGGAACGAGACTGCCGCTTTGAGCCGACGGTGCCATTCCATGTTGCGACCGCGAAGATTGATCGCGGGTCAACGTTACAAGACAAATGTGGGCGAAAGGAAGATGCCCCGGTGTCACGTCACCGTGACCCCATCACCGACCGCAAGTCATTGACCTGCTTCAACCTTCTCGCGTTCAACCCGGACCGCGCTGTGCGGCGCCGAGGCTGCAATGTAAACGAGACAAGTCGGCCGGCGGTTCCGATCGGAACTCCAGTATTTGCCGCCCCGTGGGGTGCTCGAAAGCCAATAGATAAGCATGCAGGGCCTGCCGTCCAAGGGCCTGGACCGCTTCTCGCCCCTCGACGGTGAGGCGCATGGACTTCGTCAAAAATCCGGGCCCGTAGACATGGTCTCCTATGAGGGGATGTCCAAGTGTCGCCAGATGCACGCGAATCTGGTGAGTCCGACCGGTTTCCAGCCGGCAGGCGAGCATACTGGCGACCGGCGCGCCATCCTTCCCGGAATACCGGTGGAGGACCTCCCAGTGGGTGATCGCCTCGCGCCCATCCGCGCGGACCGTCATCTTGTCGCGGGCGTGCGGATGCCGGCCGAGCGGCTTGTCGATCGTCCCCTTCGGCCGGTCCGGGACGCCCCAGACGAAGGCGAGATAACCGCGGCGCAGCGGCCCGGTGCGGCCGTGATCGGCGAACTGCGCTGCCAGCGCCCGGTGGGCGTGGTCGGTCTTGGCGACCACCATCAGCCCGGTCGTATCCTTGTCGAGACGGTGCACGATCCCGGGCCGCCTGACCCCGCCGATCCCGGAAAGGCTCGCGCCGCAATGGGCAATCAACGCATTGACCAGGGTGCCGGTCCAATTCCCGGCCGCCGGATGTACGACCAGGCCGCGCGGCTTGTCGATCACGATGAGCTCGTCGTCCTCGTACACGACCTTGAGCGGGATCGCTTCGCCCGCGGGCTCGGCCGGTTCCGGCGCCGGAACCGCAAGGGCGATCGCCTCGCCGGCAGTGACGCGGCGGCCGGGGTCGCGTTCCTCACGCCCACCGGCCGTCACGGCCCCGGCGAGAATCAGCGCCTTCACGCGCGACCGCGACAGGTCCGCAATCCGGGCGGCGAGCACACGATCGAGCCGTTCCCCGGCTTCTGCAGGGGCAATCGTAAGCGTCTCGGTACGGTTCGCCGTCATCGGGCCTTCTTCGCTCATCGGGCAAGGGCGTGAGAAACTCGTGCATAACCTGGCGAACTGAAATGGCACTCTGCGTCGCCGCTCGCCATGCGGGCGACGACACCTTCCAGCACTGAAATACCAACAGACACAGGCAACTGCGCGGGCCAGCACGGCCCTCGACAGGGCTGGCTGCCCATCGTGGTGCGCCGGCCACAATGGCGCGCGCATCGCGAGCGGCACAATCCGCAGTGTTTAGAATCAGTTGCGATCACCTTCAACGTGGCTTACGCTTCCTTTCACTGGGCTTTCTTTGCTGAGGAATGCATGCGTGAGGTTGCGCGGAACTGACGTTCTGCGAGGGGGATAAGGTGAGCTTAACCATAATTGTCTAACGCTTGGTCGCCTGGGACAGGTCGGTCCCGGGCCGACTCGCTGCGTCGCGAGGCACCGGTGGGTGCGCGCATGGAGTGAAGCTGCTCGGTAGTTGAAGCGATCCGATGGCAAAGCGTCTGCGTGATACCGTTCGAAGTTTGGCCACGTCCCTGGGAGTCACGCTCTCGGGCTGGGAAAGGGGAGATTCGCCCCTGATCTACATCTGTCACGTCGAGCACGAGCACGATCGCACCTATACCGAAAATCTGACCGATTATCTGTCCAACCGTGGTGCCGAATACCGGATCGTCGAGTTTGGCGACGATGGCCTGCGCCCGACGCTGGAAGCGTGCCTGGAAGACGCCACCGCCATCATCGGTTTCAACTCGCAGCTCGATCATTCCTGGCTGCCCTCCGGCAGCTTCATCGAAGCCGCGGCCGAACGCGGCATCCCGGTGATCCAGTGGATCCTCGATCACCCCTCCCAGCGCTGGGAAGAATTCATCAATTCGACGCGCCGCAACTCTCGTTTCCTCTTCAATTCCTCGTATTCGGAACGCTATTTCCAGCGTTACTGCCTGCCGGGAAGTCCGACCGCATGGGTCGGCGGCGTCGGACCCAGCCGGAGATCGCGCATCGAGGGACTGTCGGAGCAGGCGTTCCGCACCCGCCCGTTCAATTGCATGATCGCCCTCGGCCTCAAGCAGACGGGCCGCAGCGTTGCCGATACGGAGGCCGACATCGAGGCGCTCAGTCGCCCGCTGCAGCGCGCAGTCAAAGACGCCACGGCAAGCGCGCGGAACGACCTGATTGCGCCGGTCGAAACGCATCTTGACGATGCTTTACGCAGCTTCGGGGAACACGTCCCCAACTCGATCTTCAATCACTGTTTCCGTCTGGTCGAGGAATCCGTACAGATTTTCCGGCGCCGCAAGATTTTCTCGGTGGCGCGCAATTATCCCGTTCTGATCCAGTCGGACGAGACAGCAGGCGCGCTGATCTCGGGCGGAACTGCGAAGTTTGTGCCGAACGTCTCGATGCCGGCAACGCTTGCCAATATGCGCCTGTGCCGCTCGGTCTTGAGCGTGAGCTATGCCAACGACATGATCCACGACCGCACCTCGAACGGCTGCAATGCCGGCTGCGTGAACATCGTGGAGGACAATCTGGTGCATCAGAGCGTGTTCGAGCATGGGCGCAATGCCCTGTTGTTCCGCTATGATGACGACAGTCTGGCGGAGTGCCTGGACATCGTCTGCAATGACCCGGACCGCGCCTACCGGCTCGCCGAAGCGGGAATGACGCTGCGCGACTTCCAGCCGCTCCGGTTTGGCGGCTTCGACAACATCTTTGCGCTGGCGCGGCAAGTCGTGGTGCATCCCGCCGAAGTCACTGCGTGAATCAAGCCGACGACGGAAAGCCGCTCGACCCCGCGGCAACGCGGGTGGTCGCGAGGGTGCGTTGGCTGATGCTGATTTCGGGTGTGACGACGCTGGTCGCGGTCGCGGCCGTGGTGGGGGTGATCGGGTATCGCCTCTGGCACGTGGGCGCCGGCGCTGTTCAGGCCGACGTGACCGCGCTGCTGCCGAAGGGCGCGCGGGTGGTCACCACCGCGGTCTCCGACGATCGCATCGTCGTGACCCTGGATGCCGGCGGCGCCATCGAAATCCGCACCTTCGACTTGAAGACGCTGAAGCAGACCGGTCGTCTCCAGTTCGCAAACGAGCCGTAGAGAACTTGCCGTAGCCCGGATGAGCGGAGCGAAATCCGGGACAGCGCCAGGCGCGAATCTCGGCGCAGTGCCGCAACGTCATCACCGATCCCGGATATCGCTTCGGTCATCGGCTGCAGGCTACCGGCACCCAACTCGCACTCGCGAGTTCCATCTTCGTGGCGCTTCATGGTCAACTTTTCTCCTTAATTGGGTAGCAGCATCTAAAACTCAGTTGGGACTCGGGGGAGTCACCCAGCGTTTGTGAGTTCGGAGCGCTGACGTAGTGGTCAGTCGCGAGGGGACGTTTGTGCCTGCATAAGCCTTGCGGGTGCACGACGGTCGGGGGGTTTTTTGGTCGGTCAGGCTGGGGTAACGGGGCATATGGCAGGGTCGCGGCCGCGAGGCGGCGCGATTTACTTGCCGCGCATCGCCGATTGGCGTCCCAGCATTCCGCTGGGTCGAAACCGCCGGGCATGGTTCTCCGCCAGCGCGCTCATCGTCGCTTCGGTTGCGACCTTCGGTCTGCTGGAAAAAACCCGCCAAGCTTCGGCGCTCGCCCCGCCGCCCTCACAAACTTCGATTCATATCGAGCGGCAGCAGGCTCTCGGCTTCTCCGATCGCTGGACCTATCCCGAAATCGTCGCGATCGAGGAAGACCTGGACGACGACGCGACCAGCTACCGCAAGCCGATCAAGACCATCCGTTTCGCCAAATTCAACGTCCAGCCGGAGTCCACTCCGGCACCGCCTCAAGCGGCCGTTCTGGACGAATTCGATACGTCGAGCGACCTGAAAACCGCCTCCGTGGCGCATATGGACGAAGTCACGCAGTACCTCTGGGAGGTATATGAGCGCGCGCCGACCAAGAAGGACGGCTCGGGAGATTTCACCTGGAAGGATCCGGCGGCCGCGAAGCGGCTTGGCATGTCGATGCCGGAATACGTCATCGGCGGCATGGACCCGGATTTCCGTGAGCAGCTCTATCATGCCGGCCGCGCCCTCGATGCCGCCGGGATCAAATGGTCGATGCTGAGCGCCTTCCGCGATGATTATCGCCAGCGCCTGGCCTCCGGCTTCAAGGCCAGCGCCAAAAACTCCCTGCACGGCGGCAGCGCCCGCACCGGCGGCTACGGCCACGGCCGCGCCATCGATATCACCCTCGCTGACAATGGTGACGGCGCGGAAGAGGTCTGGCACTGGATCGATGCGCACGGCGCCAAGTATGGACTCTACCGTCCGATGCCGGGCTACGATCCGGCGCACATCCAGTCGAAGGGTGAGTGGCGCAAGCTCGCCGTGGCCTTGCGCGAAACCCGCCAGCGCACTGCTGCGTCGCAGTCGAAGACGAAGGTCGCCAACGCGACCGCGCAGTAAATTACGACAGCCTCAGATATTGCTCTCGTCATTGCCGGGCTTGTCCCGGTCATCTTGATTCAAGGCGCGGCTGCACCCATTCAATCGAGAGGGTCACCCCGGCCAAGACGCGGCGTCATCCCCGCGAAGGCGGAACCTTTTGCATCAGTGAACAAGGTTCTCGGTTTGATTCGGGCTTGTTCACCGCTAAGATTCGGGGACGTTCCGTGAATCTTGGAGTTATGCAAACGTCCCGCGAAGCTGGGGATCGCTGCGCCGCACCCTCGGGATTGTATAACGGTCAGCGCCAAACTCTCACTTCGGAGCGAATAAGTCCCCGCCTACGCGGGGACGACGGAGAACGCGTCAAGGCGCTGCGTATTACTCCCAGGGCATCAGCGAAGCGTGGATCACATCCGGCACGCCCTTGCCGCCGACTGAGCGGATCGCGAGGTCCACGTCCTTCAGCCCGAATTTGTGGGTGGTGATCTTCTCCAGCGGGAAGCGCTTCGACGCGATCTGCGCCAGCGCCAGTTCGCATGCCTTGTAGCTGTGGCCGCGGGCGCTGTGCATGGTGATGAACTTCACCGTGAATTTCTCCAGCGGGAAATTCGGGAACTCAGGCAGTTCGCCCTGCACCACGATCGTGCCGGCCTTGCGCTTGAGCGCCTCGATGCCGAGCAGGATCGGGATCGTGCCGGCGCCGGCGGTGCAGTCGAGCGAAACGTCGACGCCCTTGCCGCCGGTGATCTCCCTGATGCGCTCGAGCGGATCTTCCTTGTTGACGTCGATGACGTAGTCGGCGCCGAGCTCCTTGGCGACCTTGAGGCGCGCGGCGTCCTTCGACGTTCCGGTGACGATGATCAGCGACGCGCCGGCCTGCTTGCAGATTACGGTCTGCGACAGGCCCTGCTGGCCCGGCCCCTGGATCAGCACGCTCGAGTCGTAGCCGACGCCGCCGTCGAACAGCGACCACTCGACGCCGTTGGCCATCGGCGTGACCAGGCCCGCAAGTTCCGGCGAGACGCCCTTCGGTACGTGATGCACGACCGCGTTCCACGGCAGGTACACGTACTGCGCGAACCCACCGTAGAGGTGCGGCGGCTTCTTCGCCGAGGTGTAGCCGTAGCGGATGGCGTCGGGGTTGGTCCGCCAGTTGGTGTTTTCGCAGTGGCGGTACTGGCCGGCATGGCACCACTCGCACTTGCCGCAACTGACGTAGTGTTCGACGAAAACGAGATCGCCTTCCTTGAAGCCCTTGCGGTTGGTGAACTCGCGGCCGGCCTTGGCGATATAGCCGATGTTCTCGTGGCCCATGATCACGGGCTCGCTGGTCGGGGGATGGGCGTAGAGCTTGACGTCCGTGCCGCAGATGCCACCGACCTCCATCTTCATCAGCGCGGCGTCTTCCGGGATATCCGGCATCGGGAATTCCTGGATTTCCGTCTTGCTCGGACCCGTGCGCACCGCCGCCAACACTTTTTCAGCCACCGAAAATCCTCCGATCATGGTCATTCAATCGGCCGGCACTCTAGGACGCGTCATCAACCGGTCAAGCGCCATCTCGCCTGCAAAACGCAGCCTGAGTGCTTAGCTTAGGCGAGCCCCCGCGAGCCTGCCGGCCGGCAATTGCAACGAAGCTGCAAGGGATGTGATAGGCTTTAGATAGTGACGAAACGAGCGATGAACAAGAACGAGACCGCGCTGCAGGACGTGCGCAGACCGGGCCAGGCCGGCGCACTGCGCGTCGGCGCGTTCAAGCAGCTCCCGGAGCACCTGGCCGCGATCGATCGCGTGAAGGAATGGACGCGCGCGCGCTTCAAGCTGGCGCCCGAGGTCGCGATCCTCGTGTCGGAGGTGGCCTGCGCGCTTCCCGGCTGCGCGCCACTCGAAACCATCGTCGCGTTCTGGACGGAGAGCGACAAGCGGCATCACTTCAAGGTCTTCAAACCAGTCGCGGAGGTTGTCGAGGACGACCTGCCGCCGAGCTTCATGAAGAACGCGCTGGCGGAGAACGAGGTGTTCGGATGCCCGTGCTGCTGAGCTTTGCATTGTTCGACACCGCGATCGGCGCCTGCGGGATCGCCTGGGGCGATCGCGGTATCCTCGCGCTACAACTGGCGGAGGGGCCGGCCGGCAAGACACGCGCGCGGCTCCTGCGCCGCTTCCCGCACGCCTGCGAGGCAGCGCCGCCGCCCGCGATCCAGCGCGCGCTCGATGCCATCGTAGCGCTCCTGCGCGGCGAGCCGAGCGATCTCTCCGACATTGCGCTCGACATGGAGCGCATCGCGCCATTCGAGCGCCGCGTCTACGAGATCGCGCGCTCCATTCCGCCGGGCGTGACGCTCAGCTACGGCGAGATCGCGGCGCGGCTCGGCCAGCCCGATGCGCGCGAGGTCGGGCGCGCGCTCGGGCGCAACCCGTTCCCGCTCGTCGTGCCGTGTCACCGGGTGGTCGCGGCGGACGGAAAATTCGGCGGCTTCTCGGCCGCTGGCGGCGTGGCGACCAAGCTTCGCCTGCTCGCCATCGAGGGCACGCTGCGCAGCGACGAGCCGACCCTGTTCGACGACCTGCCGCCGGTCCGCGTGCCGCGCCGGCGCGCATGACGATTTGCATTCCGCGCCTATCGGCAAGCTGCTAACCTTCCTTCGATCGATGTCCAACGGGACATCGACGCAAGGGAGGATCTCAGCATGGAACGATTCATCGCTGATCTGGTCAAAAACTTCGAGAGCGGCCGGATCGACCGCCGCGAATTCTGCCAGACGGTCGCGCTCGCCGCCACCGTCTATGCCGCCGGCGACGCCGCCAATGCACAAGCCCCTGGCACCGGCTTCAAGGTGCTCGCGATCAATCACCTGTCCTACACCTGTCCCGACTACACCAAGGCGCGTGACTTCTACACTTCGGTATTCGGCCTCGAGAACATCAAGGACAAGGACAGCGGCAAGCGCGCCAACCTCGCGTTCGGCCCGCCGCCCGGCAAAGGCGGCTCGTTCATGATCGCGCGCAACCCGGCGGCGCCGAAGCCGCCGTCGCAGGCGCTCGTCGACCACATCTGCTTCACCATGTCGAACTGGGACGAACAAAAAGTGCGCGCCGCGGTGGAAGCGAAAGGCCAGAAAATCTCCGGCGGCCGCCCCGGCAGCCTGCATGTGCGCGATCCGTTCGGTTACGACGTTCAGTTCGCCAACATCATCGAAGAAGACCCGTTCAAGCACGGAACCAATTAGGGAGCGCCGCCATGGAAGGATTTGTCGCACAGAAGCTCAACGATTTCGAAACCGGCAAGATCAGCCGCCGCAGGCTGATCGAGACGCTGACCTTCGCCGCCACGACGGTCTACGCCGCCGACAGCGCCACGGCGCAAGCCGAGAGCCCGCTCAAGGCCCAACTGATCAACCACATTTCGTATACCTGTCCCGACTTCAAGAAGGCCGCGGACTTCTATTCGAAGGTGTTCAACCTCGATCAGGTCGGCATGACCCAGCGCGACGTGGTGCTGCCGTTCGGCAAGAAGGGTGACCAGCCCTACAACGTCACTGCCAAGGACGTGCCGCTCACGCACTTCGTCATCCGCACCCGCCCTGCCAACGCGCCGGCGCCGGCCGCCGGAGCGCCGCAAGTGCAAGGCGTGATCGACCACGTCGCCTACACGATCGCCGACTTCAACCGCGCGCAGGCCAAGGCTTCCCTGATCGCGATGGGTGTCAAGAACGTGCGCGAGACCGGGCCCTACGGCCTGCACTTCGACGACGTGTTCGGCTACGACGTCGAGGTCAGCGGGCTGGAGAACAGTGCGCTGACGGACGGGTGATGGTGCGCGTGCGGCGCGCTGCCTCTTTCTGCCGCCCCTCCCCCTTGTGGGGAGGGGCGTAGAAGCCGCGGCTCAACGACGTGCGTTACCGCAACTCATAACCCGCCCACATTGCGGAATTTCTGCACGCGCTTGCCCTGCACCTCGGCGGTGTAGATGTTGCCTTTGCTGTCGATCCCGATGTTGTGCAAGTTGTAGAACTCGCCCACCTGATGACCGACGCGGCCGTACGATGCGACGAGTTTGCCGTCAGCGCGATTGAGCACGTGGAATTCGCCGTTCGGATCGTCGACCTCGATCATGTAGGTCTGCGCCGCATCCGGCCACAGCATGATCGAGCCGATCGAGCCCGGCGCGCTCTCCGGCAACACCCGGAATTCGCGCACGAAGGTGCCGTCCTTGCGGAACATCTGCACCCGGTTGTTGCTGCGGTCGCACACCAGCACCAACTGGTCCTTGGTGATCGTGATGCAGTGCACCGGATTATTGAACTGCTGCGGCAGCGGTCCCTTCGGATCATAGGTGATCTTTTCGTCCGTCGGCGGCCTGCCATAGGCGCCCCAGTGCCGCTTGTAAGCGCCGGTTGCGGCATCGAATACGATGACGCGGTGATTGCCGTAGCCATCCGCGATGAAGATCTCGTTGGTCTCGCGATCGACCACCATGTCGGCCGGCCGACCGAGATGGGCGGTGTCGTTCGACCCCTTTCCGGGTCCGGCCGCTCCGATCTGCAGCACGAATTTCCCGTCGCGGGTGAACTTCCGCACCCAGCCGCCGGTCTCGGCATTGTCGGCGACCCAGACGAAGTTGTTGTAATCGACGTTGATGCCGTGCCCGTCGTTGCCCCAGACGTTGCCCGGGCCGGGATCGCCCCAGCCCTGCACCACTTTGCCGGCGGGGTCGAATTCGATCACCGGCGGGGCCGGCACGCAGCATTTCACCGTGTTGGTCACGGACGCGCGCTTCTCCCTGGCATCGAGCGAGCTTGGGCGCTGATTGATCCAGACGTGGTCCTGAGCATCGACGAAGATGCCGCCGATGGTGCCGATGATCCAGTTGTTCGGCAGCGTCTGCGGCCATGTCGGGTCGACCTGGAATTTCGGAACTTCCGCCGCCTGTCCCGGCTGCAACAGCGCCAGGGCGGCGAGACCAACAAACAAAACGATCCAACCGGTCCGCAGCATGAGCGTCCTCCCGTTTGATGCATCGTGAAGTGATTTTTTCTTATGAGCCCCGGCGCCAAGGCTATCGTTCATCACCGGAGGCTGCAACCGCCGGGGCTCTGCGAGACCAGAACCGCCTCCGCTGCTTGCGCATGGAACCCCGATCGGCAACCTCGCGAAGGCATTCCTGCCTTGAATGCCTCGCCTGCTCCTCGCACAACGCGATGTGGGAGAAGAACCACCGGGTCCTGTTCCAGGCCTCGCTCGACTGGCTGACCAAGGGGAAGGTCAACGGCATGGACCAGGGACAGATCAAGCTGGGTGAGTGATTGGTGATCCGCGTGTTCCGGCCGGCGAGCGCAGAGCGCGAGCGCCGAGCCGGGACCCAGGAGAAAAGGGACAGCGGTTAGCGGTCCCTATTTAGCGGTCCCATATTGTGCTGCGCGCGTCCTTGCGCTGGGTCCTGGTTCGCATTCCGCTTCGCTGCATGCGACCGGGACACGAGGCAGCGGCGACGGCGCGCCTTGTCGGGCGTGGCACAATTGCATAATTTGAACGTTGAGACCCCAGGTCACACCCTTCGGGACCGCCGGCTCGGACCGCACGTCCGAGCCACGGCCCTTGGACTATTCCTCGATCACGGACAGGTGCGATGCTTCGCAAAGAACAGAACGACCTTTTGACCCAGACCGGCCCCGGCACGCCGATGGGGCAGCTTTTCCGCTGCTACTGGCTGCCGGCGCTGATGGCCGCCGAATTGCCGGAAAACGAATGCCCGCCGGTGCGGGTGAAAATCCTCTCCGAGCGCCTGCTCGCCTTCCGCGACACCGACGGCAGGTACGGGCTGATCGACGAGTTCTGCGCCCATCGCGGGGTGTCCCTCTGGTTCGGCCGCAACGAAGAACACGGGCTGCGCTGCCCCTATCACGGCTGGAAATACGACGTGACAGGGCAATGCATCGATGTCCCCTCGGAGCCGGCCGAGAGCGGCTTCTGCCAGAAGATCAAGCTCAAGTCCTATCCACTGGTGAAGATCGGCCCGGTGCTCTGGGCCTACATGGGACCAGCCGAAAAGCAGCCGCCGCTGCCGGAATGGGAGTTCGCGACCGTCCCGGCCGACCAGACCTTCATCTCCAAGCGCCTGCAGCAGAGCAATTGGATGCAGGCTATGGAAGGCGGCATCGATTCAAGCCACGTCTCGTTCCTGCATCGCGGCGACCTCGGCACCGACCCGCTGTTCAAGGGCGCCAAGGGCAACCAGTACAACCTCTCGGACACGCGCCCGCATTTCGAGGTCGTGGAGCAGCCGGGCGGGCTGTTCATCGGCGCGCGCCGCAACGCCGAGGAAGGCAAGTACTACTGGCGCATCACGCCCTGGGTGATGCCGACCTTCACGATGATTCCGCCGCGCGCTGATCACCCGATCCACGGCCACTTCTGGATCCCGATCGACGACGAGAACTGCTGGGCCTGGACCTACGATTTCCACCCGGTACGCGCGCTGTCGCGGCGCGAGGTCGACGCCATGCGCGACGGCGCCGGCGTGCACTGCAAGTACGAGCCGGGCACCTACCGGCCGCTCGCCAACAAGGACAACGACTATCTGATGGACCGTGCCGCCCAGAAGGCCGGCAAGACCTACAGCGGCGTCGCCGGCTTCGCCAGCCAGGACGCCTCGCTGCAGGAAAGCATGGGCCCGGTCTGCGACCGCACCAAGGAGAACCTGGTCTCGACCGACAACGGCATCATCATGGCCCGCCACCGCCTGATGCGCGCCGCCAAGGCGCTCATCGACAAGGGCGTGATCCCGCCCGGCGTCGACCCCGAGCATCACAAGGTGCGCTCGGTCTCGATCGTGCTACCGCCGGACCAGGCCTTCAAGGAAGGCGCCAAGGAAGCGCTCATCGGCCGCCCGGGCGTGGCGCAGACCACGGTGTGATCCGGACTGCGGAGCGCGGTGGGTGAGCGGGGAGGCGTAACCCACCGCTCCGTTCATTTCTTCGCGTCCGCGCGATCTGGCTTGGGGCCGGTTCCGCGGATGTTGACGAATTTCGACAGCAAATCGAACCAGAACGGCGCTCCGAGCGACAAGGCAGCCGCGGTCAGCAACCAGCCCAGAATCTGAATGACAAGATTTGCAAAGGTCGTCCTTGGAAAGCAGGACAACGGCCACGTGCCGTCAACGCAAGACCATCCGATCGGCAAGGCATGCAGCTTGTTGCTCCTATCGAACGCATCCTTGAGTTTCTGTTCGTCGGTCCGCCCATCGGGAGAAGGGACCGGCGCGTTCGTAGTTGACTGCGCGATCGCCACCATCTCCGCGCGCGCCGCGGCGTCGTTCCATAGGGTACGCGCCACATTGAAACTGTCGGCGTTGAACGCGATGGCCACGATCACACCGATGATGGCGGAGATGACCTTTAGATTTCGCTTGTAGGCTCCGCTCAAGCGCTCCATCGAATCGTCGAACCAAAGCGCAATCTGTTTACGCAACTCATCGATGCTGCCGTTCGCTGCGGTGATTGCAGTCAGCAGGGCTGTCCTCAAATCGCTAGAGTTCATTGAAGCGACAGTGGCTTCCACTTCCGCAAATCCGGGGACCGGCTGCCTGGTGTCGAGGCTGCCAAGCAGCGCCAACGCAAAATTCATGCTCGCGATATATGACGGATGGTCGGTGAGAGGAGGCGTTGGCAGCGGTGCGGGCGCTCCAGGGGCGGCCGCGGGAGCTGCAAGAGCAGCGTGAGGCTTCGGCAAAACGATCGGAACGACGGTGGCGACGAATTTCCGCATCGCGTCAGTAGTCTTCCTCGCCTTGGGGCCGAGCAGATCGTCGCCCTTCGCCACCGCCCTGCTCGGACCGGCGATAAGGCCATGAGCATAAAATCTTCCGCGGACCCAGGGATCGTCGATGATCGCATCGAGACCAGTGGCAAGCGAAGCGGCACGCAATTTCAGTTTCGATGCGATGTATTCATTGATTGTCGTGCAGAGCAGACTGAGCATCAGGTACATCAGGATCAGCCCCATCGCTACATCGAGCGCGTCGTTCTGAATCATGGTCTCCCCTCGCGAATGTTTCCACTACCAGCGGCACTCCACTAATAACGATGAGACAACGCTACCAGGGATCGCGCTCGCCTTGAAGTGGATCAATTCAAGTTAATTCCGTCGACTAACATCGATCCAGCCCTCGCGCGCGCTGTCATTTCGTGTGGCTGCCGCCGGCAAGAATCGATGTGGTTGTATTCTTGAGACCTGCCGCCGTCGCCCGCGATCCGTCAGTTCAATATGCAACTTGGCAGCCTCCACCGCGCTCGATACAACGGTTCGCCGATCCTTCAATCATGAGCGCAACATGCCTACCCCCAAGCTGACCCTCGTCACCCGTACCCAAGGCAACAACCGGGCGCTCAAGGACGGCGCCGTCAAGCCGAAGACCTTCGAATTCGATTTCGTCGAGGTCGATCCGCTGATCGCCGCGTTTCGCCGCATGGTGCGGGGCGACGAGTTCGACATCTGCGAGATGGCGATCACGACCTACATCTGCGCCAAGGCCTACGGCAAGCCGATGACCGCGGTCCCGATCTTCCTGGTGCGCGCGTTTCACCACGGCGCGATCCTGGTGAACACGAAGGCCGGCATCCGCACGCCCAAGGACCTCGAAGGCAAGCGCGTCGGCGTCAACCGCGGCTACACCGTCACCACCGGCGTGTGGGCGCGCGGCATCCTGCAGGAGGAGTACGGCGTCGATCTCGGCAAGATCACCTGGGTGTTGTCCGGCGACGAGCACGTCGCGGAGTACCAGCCGCCCGCGAACGTCGTGCCGATGGAGGCGGGCAAGAAGATGGAGGACATGCTCACCTCCGGCGAGCTCGCCGCCGCGATTGGCGTCGACGTGAAATCACCCGACGTGCAGCCGCTGATCCCGAATGCACTCGATGCCGGTCTGGCGGCGCTGCGCCAGCGCGGCCACTATCCGATCAATCACACCGTGGTGATCAAGGACGAACTCATCGCGAAGCACCCAGACCTCGCCGCCGACGTGTTCAACGCATTCACCGAGAGTAAGCGCGTCTATCTCGACCGCCTCAAGGCCGGCCAGATCGAGAAGCCGACCGAGGTCGACGCAGTGCACGGGAAGGTGATGGAGATCATCGGCGATCCCCTCCCCTACGGCCTCGCGCCGAACCGCAAGGTGTTGGAGGCGCTGATCGGCCACGCGCTCACGCAGGGGATCATCACCAAGCCGGTGACGGTGGACGAACTGTTCGTGCCATCCACGCGCGGGCTGGTGGGGTAATTCCGCGAAGTTTGCAGCGCAAGTAACACCGGCCTCCCTCACCTCACCCCGAGGGAAAGAGAGCCTCACAGGATGGGTTGAGCTCTTGCGAATCCCATCCTGTGAGAAAGCGAACCTCAGCCCGGCGACCTCGCCACATTCTCCGCCGCCGCGTTCCGTCCGGCGATGAAGCCCTGCGAGGTGCAGCGCGCCAGCCCGTGCATGCTGAAACCGCCGGCCGACTCGCCGCCGCAGTAGAGACCGGGAATGATCTCCCCGTTCATGTCCACCACCTGCATCTTGCCGTTGATGCGCAGGCCGGCGCGGGTGTCGTGCAGCACCGGCGTGCACCACGCCGCGTAGAAGGGCGGCTTGGCGATCCGGTAGAGCGGGCGCGGCTTGCCGAAATCGAAGTCGCGGCCCAACTGCACGAAGCCGTTGTAGTCCCCGACCGTCCGTTCGAGGCTCTCCGGCGGCATCGCGACGCGCTGGTATTTCATTTTGATCTTCTTGGCGAGTTCGGCCACCGTGTCGGCGGCAAAGAAGAACCCGCCGTCGATGTCGACGCTCGGCGGCTTCGGGTCCCACTTCTCGCGCTCGACGGCAGCGGCATCGAAGATCGCCCAGATCGGGCCGCCGCCGTTATGGCCGTCACCGATGCCGGCCATCGCCGCATTGATCCAGTTGTTGGGGTCGAACCGCACATTCTTGGCGTTGAGATAGCTGCCGTGGCTGTAGGGATCGACGCCCTTGTAGCTGTTGGCCGTGAACTGGCGGCCGGTCTCGTCGTAGAACCGCTTGCCGAGCATGTTCACGGTGATGACGTCCTGCCAATCACTCACGTGCAGGCCGGTGGCGCGGGCCTGGCTGAACATCGGGCTGGTCGGCGTCCAGTGCAGGTTCACATAGCCGTACTGGCAACCGATCTGGCCCGGCTTGGTGATGCCCGAGCCGGTCTCGCTCGTGAAGTTGGACAGGCCCCAAAGCGAGGCATTGATCCCCATGGCCGCAAGCTCTCCGCTTGCGTCCTGATTCGAGTACGGCATGCCGGCGAGGCCGCAATATTCCTCGGTCAGGCGCGGGTCGAACATGCGGCGAAAGTTGACGTTGCCGGTCGAGCCGCCGGTCGCGATGATCACCGCCTTGCGCGCCCGGATGTTGACCTTGGTGCCGTTGTTGTCGGCGGCGATACCAAGAACGCGACCGGAATTCAGCGTCTCACGATGGATACCGGTCATCTTGTGCTCGAGCAGGAACTCGACCCCGGCCTTGCGCGCGGCGGCTTCGAGCGGCTGGGTGAGCCCATTGCCCGACGACATCGTGGTGCGGGCGTTGCCATTGGCCGGCGCCCCGGTCTGGATCAGCGGCCAATCCATCGGCGCGACATGCATCGTGCGCAGCACCGAGTTGCCGACCGAGCTGCCGCCCTGCCGATCCGGCGGCTTGTCGACATACACAACACCGTGCGCGAGCAGGAATTCGAAGGTTGCGGCGCTGTTGTCGGCGAAAGCGCGCAGGATCTCACGATCATTGTAGCGATAGTCCGGGAAGCCGTTGGGCTGCACCACCGACCAGTCGGTGAGATCCTGGAACACGAGATCGGGCGTATCCTGGAGGCCGTAGCGTTTCTGCACGCTGGTGCCGCCGCCGAGCGGCATGTTGCCGCCGCTGCAGCGCGCGTGCCCGCCGACATGCGGCTGCGCGTCGACCAGGATCACCGAGGCTCCCGCTTCGCGCGCGACGATCGACGCCGGCAATCCGCAGGCGCCGCCGCCGATCACCACGACGTCAGCCTCGTGCGTCCATTGCGTCGGGGTCTGCTGCGCCTGCGCGACGGCCGGCTGTGCCGCACCGGCTGCCAGCGCCGCCGCCGCGGTCGCGCCGCCGCGCGCCAGAAAATCTCGCCTGTTGACTGCCATGAATTTCTCCCTTGCGCTGTTCTTGCCGGCGATGCCAGCCGACGCTGGGGGACAGGACTAACAGCATTGCCGATTTTGTGTCATGGGGATGCGACGCTGATTCAACCCACGAGCGAGGGCCAACCATGGCGGATTTCGCAGCCACCCACCGCCTCACCGAGGAGGCGAGCCTCAAGATGATCGCCGCCGGCGTGGCGAAGGCGAACGAACTCAAGTGCAAGGTCTCGCTGGCGGTGGCCGACCAGAGCTGCCGGCTGATCGCCTTCCTGATGATGGACGGCGCGCGCCACTTCTCGATCATCACCACGCAACGCAAGGCCATCACTTCGGCCTCGCAGCGCATGCCGACCGGCTACGCTCCGGAAGAGAACGCGATCAGCATGACGGTGCGCATGGGCGACTTCACCAACGTGCCGGGCGGTTTTCCGATCACGGTCGACGGCGAGGTCATCGGTGCCATCGCGGCGGGTGGCGCGAAGATCGAACAGGACGTGGAAGTCGCCAAGGCCGCGCTCGCGGCGCTGAAGTCATAGTATCTGTTCACATCCACCGCTCATTCCCGCGCAGCCGGGAATCCCGGGGCCACTTGCTCCACCGTTTCGGCCTGTTGCCCTGGGTCCCCGCTTTCGCGAGGACAGCGGAATACTGAGATTTCAACCTGAGCCGCGCTCCGCACGCTCAGCGTACAAGTTCATGCTCCGAGCACGCTGCACGACGGGTCCCGGCTTTCGCTACGCTCGGCCGGGATGACAACTGCGCGTAACACGCCAATGATCAGAACTTGATCAGGTCGATTTTCGTGAGCGTCACCTGGTCGGTCACGATCGCCGGCCCGCCCTTGGCCAGGTGATAGGCCGTATAAAGCTCTTCGAAGGCGTTGTCGGCGGCGAGCCCGTCGACCGGCACGATCACCTTGTAGCCGCGCTGGGCGGCGCCCGAACCGACGCCGATGCCTACGCCCTGCGCCGAGACGCCGGTGACGATCACGGTCTTGATGCCATGATCCTTCAGGCGCTGCTCGAGCGGGGAGCCGAGGAACTTGTCGGGCCCGCGCTGGGGCACCCACTCGCCGTCCTTCGGCCTGACGCCGTCGACGACGTCGGTCGGTTTCGGATCCTTGCCGCCGACCAGGGTGTAGAACAGCATGGCGCCGGCGGCGCGAGCCTCGTCATGCAGCTTCTTCATGGGTGGGACAATGGCGAGGCAGCGCGGACGGCGCTTGCAGCCGTCCTGCATGAAATCGAGGATCAAGAGCGCGGTGGTCTTGCCGTCGAGCGTCACTGGCTTGAGCTCCGGCGCCGGCGGCATCTTCACCGAATTCCAATCCGTGATGATGTCGGCGCGCGCCGACAGAGCAGCCATGCCGGCAAGCGCCGCGACGGCCGAGCAGAGCAGCAAGCTGCGAGTTTTCATAATCCTCCTCCTTGGGGTTTGCAGTCGTTCTATGATTTCAGAACCGAACGACGGCCTCTCTTCCGGTCGTCCCCGCGAAGGCGGGGACCCATACGCCGCGTCCTCGAAGCTTGGCAGTGTCGGCGAACAATTTTGGAGACGGAGGGAACGGGTACCCGCCTTCGCGGGGACGGCGGAGCGCGACCGATCGGATAGCGTACAACCCATTTCGATTGCTCTTGCGAGGCGCCGCCTACTGCGCCTCGCGTCCGGAGATCTCGGCCTGCCAGGGCGCGACCCAGCGCTCCACCAAACCGATGAAAGAGTTCAGAGCAACCGCCATCAGCATGATGATGATGATCGGAACGAAGGTGGTCGCGGTGTCGAAGTTGTTGGCGGACGTGATGATGATCGCACCGAGACCTGAGATCGAGGTGAAGAACTCCGCGATCACCATCGCGACCACGGCGCGGCCGACCGCGAGCCGGATGCCGGCCATGATGTAAGGCAGCGTCGCCGGCAGGATGATGCGGCGCAGGATCACCGAATCCGGGGCGACGAATGATTTGCCGACCTCGATCAGGGTCTTCGGAACTGCGGTCACACCCAGCCAGGTGTTGATGCAGATCGGAAACACCGACAGCAGGAAGACGATCGCCACCTTGACCTTGAAGCCGAGCCCGAGCCACAGCACCAGCAGTGGTACCAGCGCGACCAGCGGCATCGCGTAGCCGGCGGTGATGTAGACGCCAATCGCCGCCTCGACGAGGCGGAACCGGCCGGTAACGAGGCCGAGCGGCACGCCGACGGCAATCGCGAGCAGATAGCCGACGGCGAACGGCTGCAGGCTTTCGAGCATTGCCGTGCCGAGCTTGCCCGAGTTCAGCAGCGCCCAGAACGCCTCCCCGATCGCGCTTGGGTAGGAGCCGAACACCGGATTGATGTCGCGCCCGAAGAACTCCCAGGCCGCGAGGATGACGACGACTGATGCGATCCTGATGACCCAGTTCGGCACCTGCCGGCGCGGCACGATGACGACGTCATCGGCCTCCGCTTCCTTGGCGGCGCGCGCACTGATCGGTTCTGCGACATCGACCATGTCAATGCACCGTCGGCACCGGCTCGTGCAGCGCGCGCCATACGCGATAGCGAGTGTCGGCGAATTCCTTGGTGCCGCGCACGACGCCGAGGTCGGGTCGCGGGCGCGGCAGCGGAACCGTCATGATCTCCTGCACCATGCCGTCGCGCAGCACCACGATGCGGTCGGCGATCAGCACCGCCTCGTCGAGGTCATGGGTGACGAACAGGATGGTCTTCTTGGTGCGGGTGTGCAGGTCCATCAGCTCGGCCTGCATGGTCTCGCGCGTCTGCGCGTCGAGCGCGCCGAACGGCTCGTCCATCAGCAGCACCTTGGGATCCACCGCGAGCGCGCGCGCGATGCCGACACGCTGCTTCATGCCGCCGGAGAGCTGGTGCGGCCGGCGGTTGAGCGAGCCGCCGAGCCCGACCAGTTGGAGATAGCGGGTCGCGGTCTCGCGCAGCTCAGCCCCGCGCATGCCCTTCATCTCCAGTCCGAACATCACGTTCTGCAGCGCGGTCAGCCAGGGCAGCAGCTCCGCGAACTGAAACACCATGCCGCGATCGAAGCCGCAGCCCTGCACCGCGCGCCCGTCGACCAGCACCTGGCCGCCGGTGGCGGTTTCCAGCCCCATGGCGATGCGCAGCGCCGTGGTCTTGCCGCAGCCGGAGGGACCGATGAGCGAAACGATCTCGCCGTCGCGCACGCTGAAGCTCACGTGGCTGAGCGCGCGCACGGTATGAAGCTCGCCCTCGAGGCGCAGCGCGAAGCGCTTCGAAACGTCGACGAGACTCACTTCACCCATTCGCAACTCCTGTGCGCGGCGGTTGGTTTGGCGCAGCGATCACCCGAGGTCAATTGCCGATCCGCTTGAGCGCCTCGGCGCGGATGTCCTCGACCACGGCCTGTTCAACACCGCCGGCTTTCGGGATCTGCCCGAGCGCCACGAATTGCTGCTGCATCCAGACCAGCTTGTCCACCGGAATCGGGAAATCCGGCTTCACCACGCCCGACTTCACGGCGTCGTCGAACACGAACGCGGGGCGTGGATCGTCCTCTTTGACGCCGGAGACTTCGCGGGTGACCGCGAGCGTGTCCTCGCGATGCGACACCGCGTAGCGGAAAGACTTGATCTCCGCGGTCATGAAGCGGATGGCGTCCTCGCGCCGGGTCGCGAGCAGCTTGCCGGTGGTCAGCACGCAGAACCGGATCGCATTCGGCAGCACATTCCGGCCCTCGGCGACGACGTTGAGGTTCTTCGAGGACGGCAGCGGAATGTACTCGTTGACCACCACGGCGGCGTCGACCACGCCACTCAGCACTGCATTGTAGCGTTCGTGGTCGGCGCCGACGGCGGCGAACTTCACCTCGGATTGCGGGATCTTGGCCATTGCCAACGCCGCCTTGGCCACCAGATCGGGCGGCGTGCCCGGCGCCGACGCGGCGATCGACTTGCCCTTGAGATCTTCAATCTTCGTGATCTCCTTGCGGCCGAGGATCACATAAGGGATGCCGTGCCAGGGGCAGCCGATGAACTTGACATCGGCGCCGCGTGCGACCGCCGCCAGCGCGCCGGCGGTGCCGTGATAGGTGTCGACCTCGCCCGACAGCAGCGCCTTGATGCCGATGGTGTCATCCTTGACGCCGAGTGTATCGACCTTGAGCCCTTCCTTCTCGAAGAAGCCGCGCTTCTCCGCCATCAGATAAAAGCCCGCATCGTTCTTGGGCTGGATCAGCGCATTGCGCCATGGCTTGAGCGTTTGCGCGGCCGCAGGCGCCGCGAGCGCGAGGAGGAGCGCCGCCGTGGCGGCAGGCAGGGCCAATTTCATCGGCAATCCATCCATCATCCGAGCGAGGCTACTTCCCGATCCGCGTCAGCGCCTGCGCGCGGATCTCGGGTTCGAGCATCTTGTTGATGTCGCCGCCCTTCGGGATCTGTCCGAGCTCGACCATCTTGTCGTGGAGCCAGGTGAGGTTCTCGACCGGCAAGGGGAAGTCGGCCGCGACCACGCCCGGCTTGGTGGCCTCGTCGAATACGTAGCCCGGACGCGGATCGTCGGCCTTGGCGTCGGTCGCCTCCTGCGTGAGCTTGACCGTCTCCGCACGGTGGCTGACCGCATAGCGGAACGCCTTGATCTCCGCCGTCATGAATTTGATCGTGTCGTCGCGCCGCGTCGCCAACGTCCTGTTCGTCACCGCGGTGCAGAACCGCACCGACTTCGGCAGCGCCTCACGCGCCTCCAGCAGCAGCTTGAGATTCTTCGACGACGGCAGCGGCAGGTACTCGTTCGCCACCACGGCGGCGTCGACCACGCCGGCGAGCAGCGCGCCATACCGGTCGCGATCGCCGCCGACCGGCGCGAACTTGACGTCGCTCTCGGGAACCTTGTACTGCGCGAGCGCCGCGCGGGCGACCGTGTCGGGCGGCGTGCCCGGCGCCGAGGCCGACAGCGTCTTGCCCTTGAGGTCTTCCATGCGGGTGAGGCCCGCACGGCCCAGGATGATGTAGGGCAGCGCCAGCCAATCGCAGCCGAGAAATTTCACTTCGCCGCCGCGCGCGGCGGCGGCGATCGCGCCGGTCGTGGTCTCGAAACTGTCGGCCTCGCCCGACAGGAGCGCCTTCATGCCGGTGGGGTCGTCCTTCACTTCGATGAGCTCGATCTTGAGCCCCTCCTTCTCGGCAAAGCCGCGCCGCGCCGCCATCAGGAAGAAGCCGGCGTCGGCCTTCGGCAGGATGATCGCCTGTTTCCAGACTTTCAGTTGCTGCGCCTGCGCCGGCAATGCGAGCACACTCAAGGTCATGGCGGCGGCGACTTGCGCCAGCCGCAGCGGCAAGCGGACTTTTCTTTCATCCATCAGCTTCGTCCTTGCTGTGATCTCGCGTGGCGCGACCCGCGCTACTTGCCGGCCCGTTCCACCGCGACCTTGCGCAATTCCTGATCGACCATCTTGTTGATGTCGCCGGCCTTGGGAATCTGCCCGAGTTCGAGAAGCTGATCCTGCATCCAGGCGAGCTTGTCCATGGGAACCGGAAGATCGGGTGCGACCGCGCCGGTCTTCACCGCGTCATCGAAGATGAAAGCCGGCCGCGGATCGTCCGCCTTGGCGTCGGTCACCTCGATGGTGAGCTTGACGGTCTCGTCGCGATGATCGAGTGCGTAGCGCAGCGATTTCGACTGCGCGGTGAGGTAGCGGATCGCGTCTTCGCGCCGCTCGTTGATGACCTTGCCGGTCGTGAAGGTGCAGGTCCGCAGGAACATCGGGCCGGCGTCCTTGCCCTCGACCAGCATCTTGAGGTTCTTCGAGGACGGCAGCGGCAGGTACTCGTTCGACACCACCGCGGCATCGACCACGCCGCCGACCAGCGCGGTGTAGCGGTCGCGGTCGCCGCCGACCGAAGCGAGCGTCACATCACTCGGGTGCATCTTGAACTTGGCGAGCGTCACCTTGGCGAGCATGTCCGGGTAGGAGCCGGGCGAGGACACCGCGATCGACTTGCCCTTGAGGTCCGTCACCGCCTTGATGCTGTTCTTGACCATCAGCCCGTGCGGCACGATCGGCCAATGGCAGCCGATGATCCTGATGTCGGCGCCGCGCACGTCGGCCGCGATCGGCCCTTGCACGCCGCCTTCGTAGCTCTCCAGTTCGCCGGCGAGGAGCGCCTTGAGGCCGATGGAGTCGTCCTTCAGGTCGAGTATCTGGAGCTTGAGCCCTTCGCGCTCGGCAAAGCCGCGCCGCGCCGACATCAGCATGAATCCGGCGTCCGCCTTCGGCGAGAGGAGGCCGTGCCGCCAGGGTTTTGGCGCCTGCGCCTGTGCGGTGGTGAGCGCGGCGAGCAGGAACGCCCCGGCGGCAACGCTTACCGAGAGCCGCTTGCGGATTCGCGTCATGGAGGTCTCCGTGGGATCAATCCTGACCAGACCGGTTTAGCAAAATTCCGCAGGAAAATCCTGCGCACGCCGGCGCGCCGCTGCGGGAATTTGCCGCGTCGAGGGGCACCATTGCGCGCGACCGCACGGCCCCCTATCAAGGGCGCCTCACGCGGAGGGCCGACATGAACATCCAGGCCGGGCAGACCGACGCCGGCGCGCAATCCGCGCCACGCAGCCCGCAATTCATCGCCAGCGGCGGCACCGCCTCGGTGCATCTCACGCTCGCGTGCTGCGACTATGACCAGGTGCGCGACTTCACCAACGGCGTCGTGCGCGCCGCCGGCATCACCATCACGCCGCTAATCCTGCCCTCGATCGAGGAGATCACGTTCCGTTTCCTGAAGAACCTGGAATGGGACGTGTCCGAGCTTTCGTTCGGCAAATACACGTCGCTCACCGCGCAGGGCAATGCGCCGATGGTGGCGATCCCGGTGTTCCCCTCCCGGGTGCATCGCCATTCCGCGATCTATGTGCGCACCGACCGCGGCATCAAGACCGCGAAGGACCTCGAAGGCCGCACCATCGGCATTCCGGAATGGGCGCAGACCGCGGGCATCTATGTGCGCGGCTTTCTGGCCGAAGAGTACGGCGTCGACCTGCGCTCGATCCGCTGGCTGCAGGCCGGCGTCAACCAGCCCGGCCGCGCCGAGAAAGTGGAGCTGAAACTCCCCGCCGGCATCCGCTACGAGGCGCGCGGCGACGCGAGCCTCTCCGGGATGCTGCGCAGCGGCGAGGTCGACGCGGTGATCTCCGCGCGCGCGCCCGACGCCTTCGCCGAGGGTGGCGGGACGGTCGCTCGACTGTTTCCCGACTACCGCGCCGAAGAGGAACGCTTCTTCAAGAAAACCGGCATCTTCCCGATCATGCACTTGATCACGCTGCGGCGCGCGGCGTTCGAGCAGCATCCCTGGATCGCGATGAACCTTTTCAACGCGTTCGAGGAGGCGAAACGGCGGAGTTTCGAGCGTATCCGCGATTTCACCTGCGCGCGCATTCCGCTCCCGTGGGCGGCGGCGGTGGTGGATGAGATCATCGCCACCTGCGGCAGCGATCCTTATCCGTATGGGATCGAAGCGAGCCGTCCGACGCTCGACGCGTTCTGCCGCTATTGCCACGATCAGGGCGTCACCGCGCGCAGGATGACCGCGGAGGATCTGTTTCCGCCGGAGGTGCGGGCAAGCGCGCGGATTTGATCTGCCAGGGCATGTTCCGATTGAAAGTACTCAATTCGGTATTCCGCTCGTCCCCGCGAAGGCGGGGGACCCAGGGGCGACGAACTCCACCGTTAGTGACTGTCGCCCCGAGATTCCCGCTTGCGCGGGAATGAGCGGAGAACGCCGCTATCTCACGGCGTCTTCGACGCCACATACGCCGCGATCGCCAGCATGTCGTCGTTGGAAAGCTTCTCCACCACCGCTTTCATCAGCGCCGCCGAACTTCCGGTCCGCTCGCCGTTCTGGATGTCCCAGAGCTGGCGCACGATGTAGTTCGGATGGCGGCCGGCGATCGCGGGAACATCGCCGAGGCCCTGCAGCGTCTGGCCGTGGCAGATGCCGCAGGGAATTGTCTTTCCCCCGCCGCCGCTCGCGACCAGCGCCTCGCCCTTGGCGATGCTGCCTTTCGGCACATAGGCGACGAACCCCGAGATCGGATCGCGGTAGACCACCGCCTCCTCGTTCTCCGGCACTTCGATGATGCGGTTGCCGATCGGCTCGCTGCCGCCGGCGGGAAGCTCGAGCCGCTTGTTGCCCGGACCGATGAAGCTCTTGGGCACGGTGTCGGTCTCGACCACCCGAATCCAGGTGCGCGGCTTGACCGAGGCGAAGTATTCGGCGGCGGCGCGCACTTCGGCGTCGGTCGCGATCTTCGCCAACTGGATCATGATGCCGCCGAACTTGCGGTCGCCGCTCTTCCAGTCGGCCATTTGGCGCATGAAGTAGGTGACCGGCAGGCCCGCGACATAGGCAGACTCGTCGTGGCCGTTGCCGGTGGGGAGATGGCAGGAGCCGCAGGCGCGCACCTGCGTGTCCTTGTTGCCGTACTGCACGACCTTGGGCATCGGCGGATGCAGGTCCGGCCGCCAGTCCGGCACGTTGAAGAAATCATCCGCCGCCGCACGCGAGATCGACACCGGGCTCCCCGGCACCATGCGCATGGTGGTGCCGACGATGCGCGGCGGCGGCTGCGTCTTCTCGGTCACCGGGAACGCCCAGTCGGGCTTTTCCGCTGCGGCGGCGAGCGTGGGCGTGAGTGCGATAGCGAGGATGCAACCGATGCTTTTCATGACAGCGCTCCCGGAAATCGTCAGTTCTATGGTCTCAATGCTTGCCCGCGCCGCGGCGCAGGCTGATGTGGATGTTCTTCTCGCGCGTGAAGCTCAAGAGTTCCTCGATGCCTTCCTCGCGGCCGAGGCCGGACTGCTTGTAGCCGCCGAACGGCGCACCGAGGAAATGCTTCGACACGTCGTTGACCCACACATAGCCGGACTCGACCGCGGCAGCGACGCGGTGGGCGGTAACGAGGTCGTTGGTCCAGATCGAGCAGGTGAGGCCATATTCAACCTGGTTGACCAGGGCGAGCATCCTGTCCTCGTCGCTCCACTTGAACACGGAGAGAACGGGGCCGAAAATCTCCTCCTTGCCAATGCGCATGTCCATCGTGACGTCGGCAAAGATCGTCGGCTCGATGAAAAAACCCTTCGCGAGCTTCGGATCGCTCGGCCGCACGCCGCCCGATATGAGCCGCGCGCCGTCCTGCTTGCCGGCCTCGATGTAGCCCATGATCCGATCGTATTGCACCTTGCTGACGATCGAGCCCATCGTGGTGGCGGGGTCGGTGGGAATGCCTGGCTTGTAGCGCTTGACCGAGTTCTTCGCGCGCTCGATCACCGCGTCGTAGATTTTTTCGTGCACGAAGGCACGGCTGGTCGAGCCGCAGCTCTGCCCGCACCAGGTGAAATTCATGCCGTCGACGACCGCGGCCGAGACCGCGTCGAGATCGGCATCGGGGAAGGCGATCAGCGCGTTCTTGCCGCCGAGCTCCAGCGTCACCGGCTTCAGCGTGTCGGCGGCGGCCCGCATCACCGCACGGCCGGTCGGCACGCTGCCAATCAGCGCGACCTTGGCGATGTCGGGATGGCTCGCGAGCACCTGGCCCACCTCCTTGCCGCCGGGCACCACGTTCCACACGCCGGGCGGCAGGATGCCGTCGATCAGTTCGGCGAGGCGCAGCGCCGAGAGCGGCGACTGCTCCGGCGGCTTGAGCACCACCGTATTGCCGGCGGCCAGCGGCGCCGCCGACTTCCCCGCCGCAAACATGAAGGGATGGTTGAACGGGATGATGCGGCCGACCACGCCGAACGGCTCGCGCACGGAAAAATTCACCGAGTCCGGCCCCATCGGGATCGAGGCGCCCTTCATCTCGGTGACCAGCCCGGCGTAGAAATCAAGCTGCGCCGCGCCGGCGTTGGCGTCGCGCACCATCTCGGCGTACGGGTTGCCGCAATCGGCGGCGTCGATCATCGCCAGCTCATCGCCGTACTTGCGCAGCACGTCGGCGATCTTGCGCAGCATCTTGGCGCGTTCCTGCGGATGCACGCGCCGCCATTCGGGATAGGCCGCCTTGGCCGCGGCGATCGCGGCCTGGGCATCGGCCGCCGTTCCGTCCACGACCTTGCCGAGCGACTCGGCCGTGGCCGGGTTGGTCACCTCGGCGTAGCGGCCAGCCGCGGGCTTCTGCCACTTGCCGGCGTAATAGGGCTCGCGATGGGCCGGCAGGTTGAGCACCTGGACCGGCGGCTGGACGGTGGCAACAGACATGGGTTCACCTCTTTCTTTTCTTCCCCCTCCCCCTTGTGGGGAGGGCAGCGGTGGGGGTCGCGCCGCCGATGATCACTTCGAAGTAAGACTCGCGACACGGCCCCCAACCCAGCCCCCCACGACGAGGGGGAGGGGAGACGAGTCAATTCCGCTTGATGTCGTCGAGCCCGCCGATCCGGCCGATCAGCGTGTTGGCCCCGATCGAGATGACAAACAGGATGATCAGCAGCGCATACATCAGCGGCATGTTGAACAGGCTGTAGGCCTGGATCACCAGGAAGCCGACGCCACGGTTGGAGAGCTTGGTCTCCGCCAGCAGCGTACCGATCAGCGCCACGCCAAGCCCGATGCGGATGCCGTTGATGACCGGGTGGCGCATCGCCGGCAGGTAGATCTTGGTGATCATCTGCCTGGTGCTGGCGCGAAAGCTGCGGCCGACCCGGATCAGCACGGCGTCGATCTCGCGCATGCCCGCCGCGACGTTGAGCGCGACCGGAAAGAAGCAGGACACCGCGCCCATCGCGATTTTCGAGCCCGGGCCGACGCCGAACCACATGATCATCACCGGGAAGAAGATGATCTTCGGCGTCGGGCCGAGATAATACAGCAGCGGCTCGTAGGCGCGCCGCAGGAGCTTGCTGCCACCGAGCGCAATGCCGACTGCGAGGCCGCTCACGCCGCCGACCACGAGCCCGATCAGGACCTCATAGAGGGTTCGGCCCAGGTGGCAGTAGAACTCCGGCATGAACGGCGCCCAGCGCAATTGCACCGGGCCGACAAGCTCAAGCGAGCCGAGCCCGATCGGGCCAAAGGAAAAATCCATCGGGCAGGCATTCACCGAGCTGGTCAGCACCTGGAACAGCGCCTGGCCGATCTTCCACAGCGAGGGCACGACGTCGCGGTACAGGAGGCCCGAGGCGGCGAGCAACTCCCAAGTCACCAGCACCGCGACAACGATGGCGACCCGCAAGGCAGTGACCGGGTGCAGCGTCCGGCGCGGCTTCTCCGCGGGCAATGTCAGTCGACCGGCCTCAGCCATCGCTCAAGCCTTTCCGTCAGGATGAAGATGCAGACGCTGACCAGAATCACGAAGCAGATCGCGGCATAGGTGCCAGCGAGATCATAGCGCTCGGCCAGTTCGTTGATGAGCTGGCCGAGGCCGCCGAAATTGATCAGGAACTCGACGCCCACGATGTTGATCAGCGCAAAGATCAGCCCCAGCCGCAAGCCGACGAAGATGGTCGGCAGCGCCGCCGGGAACAGGATCTTCCAGAACAGTTGCGAACTCGTGAGGTTAAAGCTGCGGCCGACATTGATCAGCACGCGGCGGGTGGTGGTGAGGCCTTCCAGCGTTTTCAGGATCGTCGGCCAGATGCCGGCGGTGAAGCCCATCATCACGATGGTGGTGGCGTTGCGGCCGAAGATCACGAGGTAGAGCGGATAGATGAGCACCAGCGGCGCTGCCGCCATCGCCGCGACCCAGGTCTCGGTCGCCTGCCGCAGCAGCCGGAACTGATAGAGCGCGACGCCGCCAAGAATGCCGAACACGGCGACCAGCACGCTCGCAGACAGCGCTTCCGTGATGGTCAGCATGAACCGAGAGACCACGTGCTCCTCGGTCACAATGCGCGGGAACGCCATAATGATCTCGGACGGCATCGGCACGATGAAGCGGTTGATCACGCCGACCCGGATCAGCGCCTCGACCGCGACGATGAAAAAGAGGATCGAGCCGAGCCCCAGGAGCGCCGGCGACCAGCGTGCCCTAGCGAGCGTGGCCGCGCTCATGCGTGCTCGCCCGCTTTGCGCTTCTGGGTTTCGTCGTCGCGCATGCCGCGGCTGGCCTCCTCGCGCAGGTCGGCCCAGATTTGCGCGACGTAGCGGCCGAAGGCTTCGCTCGACACGATTTCCGAAGTACGCGGGCGTGGCAGCTTGATCTCGACCGCGCGCTTGAGCTTGCCCGGGCGGTAGGTCATCACCAGGATGCGATCGGACAACTGTACCGCCTCGGTGATGTTGTGGGTAATCAGCAGCGTCGTCTGCTTGAGCTCCTGCTGAATTTGCAAAACTTTGTCGCCGAGCAAAAGCCGCGTCTGCTCGTCGAGCGCCGCGAACGGCTCGTCCATCAGCATGATCTTCGGCTGCGCCGCCAGCGTGCGCGCCATCGATACGCGCTGGCGCATGCCGCCGGACAGCTCGGACGGATAGCGTCGCTCGAAACCGTCGAGTCCGACCAGCGCTACGAAGTGCCGCGCCTTGTCGTAGCGCTCCGCCTTCGGCACGCCGGTGAGCTCCAGGGGGAAAGCGACATTGTCGATGACGGTGCGCCAGGGGAAGGTGGACTCCTCCTGGAAGATCATCCCGATGGCGGCGTGCGGGCCGTGCACGCGCTCGCCCGCCACCTGCACCTTTCCTTCGTAGCCGTCGAGCAGCCCGCCGATGATATTGAACAAGGTCGACTTGCCGCAACCGGACGGGCCGATCAGCGACACGAATTCCCCGGGCGCGACCGCAAACGATACGCCATCGACCGCGGTCAGCGTGCCGTCCGGGGTCTCGAAGCGCTTGATGACGTTGTCGACGATGAGGATGCCGCTTGCCGGCTGTGCCGCGGACTGATCCACAGCCATTCGATCCGACGGCATTGTCACGGCAGCCATGGCGCTACTCACTCCCCCCACGTCCGCGCGGCGCTTCTGTGGCACTCTATTTCTGGCGCGGGCGGTACTAGCATAGCAAGCCAGGCCCGGGGCACGAAGGCTTTCGCGCGAAAATGTCGCTATTCGAGCCTAAGGTTGGTCGCTCCAGGAGTGCCCGGCCGGAACCACGGCCAACGCCGATGATTGTCTCCGGAGGGTGCTTGAACGAGGGAACTGCGATGACCATCGATCCACGCGTGCTGGGAAAGCTGCGGTCGCAGCGGGACGACGATCGACTGACCGAGGACGACATCGCGAAGGCGAAGCTCGGCCCGCGCGGGGTACCGGGCGCGCCCGACACCGGCCGGATGACTCCCGATCGGAAGAAGAAGACACCGCCGATCATCGATCCAGGGCACACCCAGTGAGGGTGACGCCTTGCGTCAGCCTTCGCCGACGAATGGCCGCTCGGCGCGGCGGCACCAGTTCTCCCAGGCGCGGTTGAGCGTGTAGGGCCCGGTGCGCTCGATGATCTTGTCCACCTCGCCGGCGGTGAGGAAGGTGATCTCGCCCATCGCCATCGCCTGCATCTGCAGCTTCGCAGCCACTTCGAGATAGACCGAAACGAACACCGCGTGCCGGATGGTCTTGCCGGCGACGGTCGCGCCGTGGCCGCGCATCAGCGTGGTCGGGCGTGCGCCCAACGCCTTGGCGAGGTCGCGGCCCATATCCATGTTCTCGACCAGCAGCGCAGTGTCGCCGAACTTGTCGTGAATATCCCAGTTCGGCACGTCGTGGCCGATGTTCGCGCACATATGCAGCAGCGGCTTGAGCTTCTGCTTGGTGACGCTGAACGGGATCACGCTCGGCGAATGGTTGTGCACGACGCCCTGAACGTCCGGCCGCGCCTCGAAGATCGCGCCATGGATGAAGCGCTCGAGATAGGGCGCACGGCCGCGGGCGTCGACGGCCGTACCGTCGAGGGTAAACTCCATGATGTCGTCGACCTCGATCCGCTCGGGCGCGCGCGCGCGCGACAGCAGGAAATGCTGCGGGTTGTCCGGATGGCGCGCACTCACGTGCCCGAAGGAATCGACGACACCCTCGCGGGCGAGGATGCGGTTGGCGGTGACGAGTTCTTCGAGGACGTCTTGCAGCTTGGCCATCGGCGTTTCCTTTGTTCGTCCGGCGCAAATCTCTTTTCATCCAGGCGCGGCCCTGTACTGCACAAGGCCGGGCATGACGGTCAAATTGATTCTACTCCCGCGAATACCGCCATTCAGGTTGGCATTCTAATGCGGGTTCGTCTCCGGCCCGAACTTGACGCTGGTCTCAAGCGCGCCACCCGGCAGGCGAAGACGATGCTTACTGCGATCGAGCTCCAGGCGATGGTCATCACGTCGACCCCAATCACCGGCACCTATCCCCGCAATCCACGCGAGCGGCCGTCGGCCGGTTGCATATCGCCACCAGCCGTGGTGACGATGCGGTCATGACTCGCACCGCCATCGCGACCCCTGCCCGCCTGCCACTCGGCGAGGAAGACCTGCGTCCGACGTTCCGGCGCGAGCGCGCTGCCATGAAGCGCGGGGTGTGGCCGGTCGCCGGTTGTGATGAGGCTGGACGCGGTCCGCTCGCCGGCCCGGTCGTTGCCGCGGCGGTGATCCTCGATCCCAAGCGGGTGCCGCGCGGGCTTGACGATTCGAAGAAGCTGGACGCGCCGACGCGGGAAAAGCTCTACGCCAAGATCTGCGCCAGCGCCGAGGTGGCCGTCGCCTTCGCGCCGCCGGCGCGGATCGACCGCGACAACATCCTGCGCGCCTCGTTGTGGGCGCTGGCGCGCGCGGTGGCGTCGCTGCCGGTGCGGCCGCAACTCGTGTTCGTCGACGGGCGCGACCGTATCGCGGTCGAGTGCGACTGCCAGGCGGTGATCTCAGGCGACGCCATCATCGCCTCGATCGCGGCCGCCTCGATCATCGCCAAGGTCACGCGCGACCGGCTGATGACGCGGCTGGGGCTCGCGCATCCCGGTTACGGCTTCGAGCGCCACATGGGCTACAGCGTGCCGGAGCATTTTGCGGCGCTGGCACGGCTCGGCCCTACCATCCACCACCGCCGCTCGTTCGCGCCGGTCGCGGCCTGCTACGGCGACTGCGCCGCGGAGGCCGAGCCGCTTCCTGTGTTGCCTCTCTAGCGGGCGCACCGTATCTCTGCCGGTCCCGTTCCAACGAGTGCGCGGAGCTGATGCTCTACGTCTCCATCCTCGCCGAATTGATCCGCTCACGTCCGGCCTTGGCGGTCTGGGCGGCCGCGCTGCTGCAGGCGCTGCTGTGGGCGCTGGTGCCGACGCTGGTCTATTGGGGGCCGCCGGGCGATGTGCCGTTCGTGCTCGCGGCGGGACATGAGTTCCAATTCGGTGGTTTTCTGAACCCGCCGCTCGCCTATTGGCTCGCCGACATCGCCTTCCGCATCACCGGCGGCAGCTTGTTCGGGGTCTATGCGCTGTCGCAGGCCTGTGTGGTCGCCACCTACTGGGCGGTATTTGCGCTCGGGCGTTCGATCGTTGGCGAGCAGCATGCGGCGCTGGCGGTGCTGCTGACGGCGGCGATCTCGGTGTTCTCGGTGCCCACGCCCGACTTCGGCCCGATGGTCCTGACGATGCCGCTATGGGCGTTCACGCTGCTGCACTACTGGCGCGCGATCGGCGAAGGCCGGCGGGAGTATTGGATCGCGCTCGCGGTGGATGCCGGCCTCCTGCTGCTCACGTCCTATCTCGGCATCCTGCTGCTGGCGATCCTCGCGGGCTTCACCGTCGCGAATCAGCGGGTGCGCCTGGTGCTGGCATCCTATGAGCCCTGGGCCGCGGCCTTGGCGGCCTCGCTATGCCTGGTGCCGCACCTGTGGTGGCTCAGGCATTCCGGCCTAACGCTGCCGTCGGTGCTCGCCGGCGCCGACGGCCCGGTCAGCATTGCCGGGCACATCCTGGGCGGGTTTCGGCTGTTTGCAGGGATCCTCATCGCCCATGTCGGGCTCCTGGCGCTGGTCGCGATCGTCTCCGGCTGGCCGAGGACGCGCCACGACCCCGGACCGGTGATCGTGCGGCCGCCGGTGAAACCCTTCGCCCGGCAATTCGTCTATGTCTTTGCGCTCGCCCCCGCCGCGGCGGCGACGGCGCTCACCTTCATCATAGGTTCGCCTGGACCGCTCACGGGAATCGCGCCGCTGGTCGTGCTGTCGGGACTGGCGGCGATCATCCTCGCCGGCGACGCGATCGAGCTGGCGCATCAGCGCCGTTTGATCTTCGGCTGGTTCGCCGTGCTGCTGATTCCTCCGGCCATGGCGATCGCGGCGTTCCTGGTCCTGCCATGGCTCGGCATCGACATGACTCCGATGCAGCCGGCCAAAGCCATGGCGCAGTTCTTCGGCGACAGTTTCCAGCGCCGCGTCGGCGCGCCGCTGTCGATCGTCACCGGCGATCCGCGCATCGCCGCCATGGTCAGCCTGGCGCCCAGCCGCCCGCATCTCTACCTGGACGCCACGCCACAGCGATCGCCTTGGGTCACCGCGGACGACGTGAAGACCAAGGGCGCCATCGTGGTCTGGCCGAACTCCGGTATCGCGGGCGCGCCACCGCCGGACATCGCGGCGCGCTTCCCCGGCCTGGTCCCGGAAGTGCCGCACACCTTCGAGCGTCCGGTGCAGGGCGCGCTCCCGCTGCTGCGGATCGGCTGGGCGCTGATCCGGCCGCAATCGGACCCGGGCGTAGCGAAAGCGGACGAGAAGAAGCGGGATGAGAAACCGTCGGGCAACCTTTTCTCCGACCCGTTGGCGCGGAGCGCTCCCCCGCGTCAGGCTCAGTGATAGCTCTCGCCCTCGCGCACCTTGCCGCGAAAGAACCAATAGATGAACACGACGTAGCCGAGGATGATCACCAGCAGCGGCAGCGTGCCGATAAGCATGAACACCTGACTGGTCGGCCCGGCGGCGGTGTCCCAGATCGTGAGCGACGGCGGCACCAGATGGGGAAACAACGAAATGACCAGGCCGAGATAGCCGAGCAGAAAGAGCGCGATCGCCACCAGGAACGGCGGCAGCTCGCGTCCTTGCTCAAGCCAGCGCCAACCCGCAAAGGCGGCGAGCGCGGTCAGCATCGGCACGGGCCAGAGATAGAAGATGTTGGGCGTGGAAAACCAGCGCGCGGCGATGTCCGGGAACGCGAGCGACGTCCAGAGACTAACGATCCCCATGAACACGAGCACCGCCGCCAGCAGCAGTTTCGCATGCCCGCGCGCACGATCGACGACACCGCCTTCGGTCTTGTACACGAGCCAGGTGGCGCCGAGCAGCGCGTAGCCGGCGACGACGCCGAGCGCGCACAGCGCGGCGAACGGCGTCGCCCAGTCGAACGCGCCGCCGGCATAGCCGCCGTCCTCGACCTTGATGCCCTGGATCAAGCCGCCGAGGATCGCGCCCTGGCATAGCGCCGCAAGCGTCGAGCCGGCGGCGAACGCGAAATTCCAATAGCGCTTGCCGGTAACCGCGATGTGCCGGAACTCGAACGCCACGCCGCGAAACACGAGCGCGAGCAGCATCACGATCACCGGCACGTAAAGCGACGACATGATGATCGCGTAGGCGAGCGGGAACGCCACCAGGAGGCCCGCGCCGCCCAGCACCAGCCAGGTCTCGTTGCCGTCCCAGAACGGCGCAATCGTCGCGATCATCTGATCGCGCTCGCGTTCACTTTCTGTGAACGGAAACAAGACGCCGATCCCGAGGTCGAAGCCGTCGAGAATCACGTACATCGCGACTGCGATGCCGATAATGCCGGCCCAGATCAGCGGAAGATCCCAATGCATGCTCGACGTCTCTCCAAGGCCACGCCGGCTGGAAGCATCAGCCGCCCGCCAAGGCTTCGCGTCCCGCATCCTGCGCCGCGGCGAGCGGCCGCGAGGACACGCCGCCCGGCAGGTCCGAGCTGCTGACATCAACGCCCCGCACGATCAGGCGATTGATGTAATAGATGCCCATCGCGAAGACGATGCCGTAGACCACCACGAACAACGCCAGCGAGGTCGCGACGGTTGAAGCCGCGACCGGCGACGTCGCCTCGGCGGTACGCTTGAGGCCATAGACGATCCAGGGCTGGCGCCCGCTCTCGGTCACGACCCACCCGGCGATGACGGCGACGAAGCCGATCCACCAGCAGTGCGCCACGATTCGCAAGTACCACCGCGTCTCGAACAGAACGCCACGCCAGAGCAGCCACGCGCCGACCAAAGCCAGCACGATCATCAGGAAACCGAGGGCGAGCATGATCCGGAACGCGAAGAAGACGGTCTTCACCGGCGGCCGGTCCTGCGGATCCACATCGGTCAATCCGGCAAAGCGCCCATTGAGGCGATGCGTCAGGATCAGCGAGGCGCCCTTCGGAATCGAAATCTCGAACCAGTTCTTCTCGGCCTTCTCGTCGGGCCACGCAAAGAGGTGAAAATCGCCCGGCCCGGAACCATCCCAATGCGCCTCCATCGCGGCGATCTTGATCGGCTGATACCGCAGCGTGTTGAGACCGTGCTGATCGCCGAGGAGAAGTTGCAACGGCGCCAGCACCGCGAGCAAGCCGACCGCCATCCGCACCATCGTGCGGGCATTGGTCCGGTGCCGCTGTTCGAGCAGGTAGCGCGCGCCCACCGCGAGCACGACGAAGCCCGCGGTGACATAGGCGGCATTGAGCATATGGGCGAACCGATAAGGAAAGCTCGGATTGAAGATGACGTCGGCCCAATGCACCGGATAAGCAATGCCGTCGCGAACTTCGTGGCCGGCCGGCGTCTGCATCCAACTGTTGGCCGCCAGGATCCAGAACGCGGAGGTTGCCGTGCCGATCGCGATCGTGATTGCGGAGAACACGAGCAGGCCGCGTGGCGCGCGCTTCCAGCCGAACAGCAACACGCCGAGGAACGTCGCCTCGAGGAAAAAGGCGGTGAGGACCTCATAGCCCAGCAGCGGGCCGATGACATTTCCAGCGAAGATCGAGAAGCGGCTCCAATTGGTGCCGAACTGATAGGACATCACAACACCCGACACGACTCCCATCGCGAACGAGACCGCGAAGATGCGGGTCCAGAACCGGGCGAGCCGCATGAGCCGATTTCCGCCAGTCGCAACCCACATGACCAATAACGTTGCGATATAGGCGGAGAGGCCAATCGTGAAGGTCGGGAAAATAATGTGGAAGATGATCGTGAATGCGAATTGCAATCGCGGGATCAGGACCGGGTCGAATTCCATCGCGTTGCTCCGCCGGCTCGCCGCTAACCTAGCCGCTTCGTTGCGATTGCCAAGAGATGAGGCGCGCTGACACCTGCGGCAAAGCAGCCGCGTTGCGCACGGGTGGAGCGGATATGTTATTTCGTCGCAGCGAGGTGATCGCCGGCGTCATAGAGCGCCTGCAAGCCGACGCGGTAATTTGGATAGCGCAACGTCACGCCGAGCGCGCGCTTGAGCTTGTTGTTGCGGGCGCGGATGCAGCCCTCGTAAAAGCTCAGCGCAAACGGCGATACCAGCGCTGCGGCTTCCGCATAGGAAATTTCCGGCGGCGGCGCGATGCCGAGCAGTCCGGCAGCGAATGCGATCTGCTCGCTCGACGACGCCGGCTCGTCATCGACCACATTGAAGATGCCGTCGGCGCGGCGTGCGACGGCAGCGTCGATCGCCTGGGCGATGTCGTAGACGTGGATGCGGTTCGAGACGTGCGCCGGCTTGGCTATGCGCTGCACCGAGCCGCGCAGCAGCCGCGTCATTCCGTTTTGCCCCGGACCGTAGATTCCGCCGAGGCGCAGAATGGCGACCGGCAGGCCGCGACGCATGCCGAGCGTCTGCCAAGCGTGCTCGGCATCGATACGGGCGCTGCCACCGGCGCGACGCGGAATCGCCTCCGCGCTTTCGTCGATCCAGGCGCCGCCGCTGTCGCTGTAGACGCCGAGGCTCGACAACAAGACCACCGCCTTAAGCCGTGTCGCCGCGGCGACGCACTCTTTGAACATTGTGAGCACCGGATCACCGGCCGCGCCCGGAGCCGCCGAAATCAGCAGCGCGTCCGCGGCGTCGATCGCTCCGGCGACGGCCGGTGATGCAGTACTCCCATCGAACACCAGCATCTCGACGGCGCGGCTGCCAAATCTTTGCTGGGTGAGGGCCGCCGCGTTTTCCGCAGTCCGTGTGGTCCCGATGATGCGATCAAAGCGCTGTCCGAATTCAGCGGCGTAATGCCGGGCGCAGTAACCGAGGCCGAGGCAGACCAGTGTCGCCATCAGCTCGCCGCGGTGCCAAGCGCGCTCGCCCACTCGTCTTGCACTTGCGGATCGGCCTCCAGCGAACGGCGCGCCGCGGCAAATGCCGCCATCTTCTCGCCCGATGTCAGGCGCGCGAGCGCCCACACCGCCGCACCGCGCACGAGGGGGGAAGGATCGCCGAGCAGGCGCTCCGCATCGGACGCGAGCCCGGCGTCACCGCAATTGCCGATCGCGATCAGTACATTGCGCACGAAGCGATCGCGGCCGCTGCGCTTGACCGGGGATTTCGCAAACAGCGCGCGGAACGCCGCGTCGTCCAAGCGCGCGAGGTCGCGCAGCGCCGGCGCGTGCAGCGCCTCACGCGCCGCCAGTTTCGCTTCGCGCCCGGCTTGCGCGTATTTGTTCCAGGGGCAAACCGCAAGGCAATCGTCGCAGCCGTAGACGCGGTTGCCGATCAGCGGGCGCAGGGCGCGCGGGATCGGCCCTTTGTGTTCGATCGTGAGATAGGAGATGCAGCGGCGCGCGTCGAGCCGATAAGGCGCGGGGAAAGCCGCCGTCGGGCAAACGTCGAGGCAGGCGTGACAGCTTCCGCAATGGTCCGGCTCGGGTTCATCCGGCGGCAGATCGAGCGTGGTGAAGATCGCGCCCAGGAAAAGCCAGGAACCGAACTGGCGCGAGACGAGATTGGTATGCTTGCCCTGCCAGCCGATGCCGGCCGCTTCGGCCAGCGGCTTCTCCATCACCGCAGCGGTATCCACGAACACTTTCGCATCGCCGCCGGCCAGCGCGAGCAGCCAGCGCGTCAAAGCCTTGAGACGCGGCTTGATGATCTCGTGATAGTCGTCGCCCTGAGCGTAAATGGATACCGCGCCGCGGTCGCGTTGCTGGAGGATCGCCAGCGGATCATGGCGCGGCCCGTAATTCATCCCGAGCATGATCACCGACCGCACGTCGGACCACAGCGCGAGCGGACTGCCGCGTCGCTCCGCCGCCCTCGCCATCCAGTCCATGTCGCCGTGTGCGCCTTCGGCGAGGAACCGGCGCAGCCGTTCGTAGGCATGCGGGATCGAGTCGGGCCGCGTCACGCCGACGACGTCGAAGCCCTGCGCGCGGGCCGCCGCTTGAAATTCCGATTTGAGCGCGGCGGCGTCGTTCAGAAGTCGAGGTCCGCGTACGTCTCCGACGGCGGGATGCCGGCCACCGCCTCCGCCAGGATCGGACGGAACGAGGGGCGCGACTTCACCCGCGCGTACCAATGTTTCGCCGCTTCGTCTTCGTTCCAAGGCACATCGCCCAGATAATCGGCCACCGAAAGATGCGCGGCGGCAGCAAGATCGGCGTAGCTCAAGCGGTCGCCGGCGAGCCAGTCGCGCGCCCGCACCAGCCAGCCGACATAAGCAAGATGATAGCGGATGTTCTGGCGCGCCGCACGAATCACCTCGGTGTCGGGCGAGCCGCCGCCGGCGCTCACCGGCATGTGGCGCTTGTAGAAGCGCTCGGTGGTGAGGGGACCGCTCACCTCCACGAAGAATTTCTCGTTGAACCAGTTCATCAACCGGCGCACCTCGACCCGCGGTCCCGAATCGCGCGGCAGCAGGCGGCGGTCGACCATCTCGGCGCCCCAAAGCTCGTCGAGGTATTCAGCGACGATGGCGGCGCCGGGAACCGGCGGATGGCCTTCGCCAAGGAGTACCGGCGTCGTGCCGGCCGGATTGAGCGCGAGGAACTCGGCGCGGCGCTCCCACACCCGCTCCTCGACCGGATTGGCCTCGATGCCATATTCGCCGAGCGCCAGGCGCACGAAGCGAGAATGCGGACAGAAGGGGTGATGAAACAGCGTCAGCATGGGCGCGTTCAGGAATACCGGGGATGGCGATGATGGAGACTGTTTGGGCGGAGTCGGCTCAAGGCGCAACCTATCGGCGGCGGACGGCCGGAGCAACCTGTGCAATCTTCGCCTGGCCCCGTTGCCCGAAGGTTAATGATGCGGGAAAAGCGCGGCAGGGGTGATTCTCGGCCGCGCGTACGCGCGGCTTCGCTGCCCTGATTCCTGGAGCCCTCCATGACGATGTTCGATCTCTTGAAGGCGGTCTTCCTCGGAATCGTCGAGGGCCTCACCGAGTTCCTGCCGGTCTCCTCGACCGGACACCTGCTGCTGGTGCAGCGGTTCTTCGGGTTCGACGATGAAGACTTCGGCAAGACTTTCGCAATCCTTATCCAGTTCGGCGCGATCCTGGCGCTGCTGTCGATCTATTTCTTCCGGCTCTGGCAGCTCGCGGTCGGATTTTTCACCGAGCCCGCCGCGCGGCGCTTCGTGATCGGCGTGCTGGTCGCGTTCCTGCCGGCGGCGGTGGTCGGCGCGCTCGCGCACGACTTCATCAAGGACGTGCTGTTCAACGTCTGGATCGTGTGCTTCACCCTGATCGTCGGCGGCGCAGTGCTGTTGTGGATCGACGACCTCGATCTCGCCCCGCGCTACCATGATGCCACCAAGTTCACGCTGCCGATGTATTTCGTCATCGGCCTCGCCCAGTGCGTCTCGATGATCCCCGGCGTGTCGCGCTCCGGCGCAACCATCGTCGCCGCCATGCTGCTCGGCGCCGACAAGCGCGCGTCTGCGGAATTCTCGTTCTGGCTGGCGATGCCGACGATGGCGGGGGCGTTTGCCTATGACCTCTACAAAAGCCACGGGCAGATGACCAGCAGCAGCGCGCTGCTGATTGCGGTCGGCTTCGCGGTTTCCTTCATCAGCGCCTGGATCGTGGTGAAGAGCTTCCTCGGCTACGTGCAGCGGCACGGCTTTGCGCTGTTCGCCTGGTGGCGCGTACTGGTCGGCTCACTCGGACTGATCGCGCTGGCATTGGGGAAGTAAAGCTCTTCAGCTCGCGTCCGCTCACTTCCCGCGGCTGAGCAGGAACACCGCCTGCTCGCCGAGCAGGTTCCAGAACCACCACGGCGCATTGAAGCGCAGCGGCCGCCCCCACGGATCGAGCGCCACCGACTTCTCCATCTTGACCCCGGCGACGTGGCAGAGCTGGCGGAAATCCTTGATGGTGCAGAAGTGGATGTTGGGCGTATCCCACCAGCTATAGGGCAGGTTGTCGGTGTGCGGCATGCGGCCGCCGAACCCGACCTGCAGGCGGATGCGCCAGTGGCCGAAATTTGGAAACGACACGATCGCGCGACGGCCGATGCGCAGCATGTGCTCGAGCACGACGCGCGGCTGCCGCGTCGCCTGCAGCGTCTGCGACAGGATCACGTAGTCGAAGGCGTCGTTGGGATAATCGGCGAGGTCGGTGTCGGCGTCGCCTTGAATCACGGCGAGGCCCTTGGCCACGCATTCGTTCACACCCTCGCGCGAGAGTTCGATGCCGCGTCCATCCACGCGGCGCGCCTCGCCGAGCAGCCGCAGCAACTCGCCGTCGCCGCAGCCGACGTCGAGCACCTTCGCGCCGGGCTCCACCATCTCGGCGACCAGCAAGAGGTCAACGCGCGCGCCGCCCGGCGCCCGCGCCGCTTCCGCCATGGTGAGATCGCGTTTGAGGCGCTTGAGCATCATCACCTCCGCGCCGGCGACAGGCCACGTGCCTTCGCGGCGCCTTCGAGGAAGCCGCGCACGATGGCGAGCAGTTCCGGCTCGTCGAGCAGGAACGCGTCGTGGCCCTTGTCGGTGACGATTTCCGCGAACGAGACGCGGGCGCCGCCGGCGTTGAGCGCATGCACGATCGCGCGCGAGTCCGAAGTCGGAAACAGCCAGTCGGAGGTGAACGATATCACGCAGAAGCGCGTCGGCGTCGCCTTGAAGGCGCTGGCGAGTACGCCGTCATGATCCGCGGCAAGGTCGAAGTAATCCATTGCGCGCGTGAGATAGAGATACGAATTGGCGTCAAAGCGCTCGACGAAGCTGATGCCCTGGTGGCGCAGATAGCTCTCCACCTGGAAATCGGCGTCGAAGGAAAACGTCGGGTTGTCGCGATCCTGGAACCGGCGGCCGAATTTCCGGTGCAGCGCCGCGTCGGAGAGGTAGGTGATGTGCGCCCCCATGCGCGCAACCGCGAGCCCGCGGTGCGGGCTGGTGCCCTCGCTGAAATAGCGGCCGCCGCGCCATTCCGGATCGGCCATCACCGCCTGCCGGCCGACCTCGTGGAAGGCGATGTTCTGCGCGGAGTGGCGGGTCGCGGCCGCGATCGGCAGCGCCGAAAACACACGCTCGGGATAGCTCGCCGCCCATTGCAGCACCTGCATGCCGCCCATCGAGCCGCCGGCCACCGTGAACAGCGACTCGATGCCGAGATGGTCGAGCAGCATCGCCTGCGCCCGCACCATGTCGCGGATGGTGATGACGGGGAAATCGAGGCCCCAGGGCTGTCCGGTTCTGGGATCGGTCGAGGCCGGCCCCGTCGAGCCCATGCAGCCGCCGACCACATTTGGGCAGATCACGAAATAGCGCCCGGTGTCGATCGGGCGGCCCGGACCGACCATGGTCTCCCACCAGCCCGCCTTCTGCGTCACCGGATGCAGATTGGCGACGTGCTGGTCGCCGGTAAGCGCGTGACAGACCAGCACCGCGTTGCTGCGGTCGGCATTGAGCGCGCCGTAGGTCTGATAGGCGATCTGGAACGGGGACAATTCGACCCCGGCGTCGAGCTTGAGCGGCTTGTCGAGGCCGAATTCGACCACCCGCGAATGCGGGTGGTCCGCTTCGCGCGCGCGGCCGTTCACATCAATCAACGTGCTGGCCTCGACCATTCCTCACATCCGGGCGAAGCAAACTCGCCGACGACCTCGACCGATGAAAGCCTGAACGGTCGATGGGCTTAGATAGGCCGCTGACCACGCCTGTCAACGTTTTCTTTGCTTTCACCTGGGCTCGATTCTATCAATCCGGGCCGCTCCGGCGTTGATGGTGAGAGACAAAGCGCGAGTACGCAATCCATGGCCGACGCGAAATCCGAAAGCTCCGGCACGCCCGCGCTCGCAGACCTGCGGCGCGAGATCGACCGCATCGACAAATCCATGCATCGCCTGCTGATGGAACGGGGCGAAATCATCGACCGCCTGATCGCCGCCAAGCAATCACAGGAGACCGGCTCCGCGTTCCGGCCCGCCCGCGAGGCCGACATGATGCGCCGTCTCGTGGACCGCCACAAAGGCATCCTGCCGCTCGACACCGCCGAGAGCATCTGGCGCGTCATCATTTCGACTTTCACTTACGTGCAGTCGCCGTTCTCGGTGCATGCCGACCTCTCGGCCGGCGACGCGCACATGCGCGACAGCGCGCGTTTCCATTTCGGCTTCACCGTGCCGTTCGTGCCGCATATGGGCGCCGCCAGCGTCGTCGCCGCGGTCTCGGATTCGAAGGGCGACCTTGGGCTCGTCCCCGCGTTCGCGGTGGCGGGCGCGGGCGCCTGGTGGAACGCGCTTGAATTCGACAGCGCGCCGAAGATCATCGCGCGGCTACCGTTCGTCGAGCGCGCCGATCACCCCGCGGCACTGCCGGTGTTCGTGATTTCGCGCGCCGCGGCCAACTCGATGGTGACCGAAGTCGAGGTCTGGAGCATCCGCGTCGCCGGCTGGAGCGCCGCGGCGGCGCACGCGGTAGCGCCTCACGCCGAACTGATCGCCGTGCCGGACAGTGCCTTCGACGGCGCGGCCCTGCTGGTATCGGTGCCGCAGGGCGGCCGCATCGCCGACATCACCGAGACCCTGGTGAAGGCCGGCACGTCGGTGCGTGCCACGGCCCTCGTCGGCAGCCACGCGACCCGCTATAGGGTCCACGGCACGCGCCCGGTCCCGGCCGGGCGGTGAATTTGGATCGTCATTGCCAAGCTTGACCCGGCAATCCATGCGGCGCTTCCGCCAGCGGCGAGCCTGCATGGATGCCCGGTCAAGCCCGGCATGACGCAGTTGTGAGGATTTGGAATGTCCGCTGCGAAGCGTCCACGACCGCGTCCCGGCGTGCTCGATATCGATCCCTACGTTCCGGGCAAGAGCACCGCGCCGGGCGTCGCGCGGGTGTTCAAGCTGTCCTCGAACGAGACCCCGCTCGGGCCGAGCCCGCGAGCGATCGCGGCCTATCGCGCGACGGCCGATCATTTGCAGGATTATCCCGACGGCTCGGCGCGGGCGCTGCGGGAAGCGATCGGCGGGGTCTTCGGACTTGATCCCGCCCGCATCGTCTGCGGCGCGGGCTCCGACGACCTGCTCAATCTATTGGCCGACGCCTATCTCGCCGACGGCGACGAGGCGATCTACACGACCCACGGCTTTGCCGTTTATCCGATCGCCACGCTCGGCTCCGGCGCCAAACCCGTGGTCGCCGCGGAGAAGAACTACACCGCCGACGTCGACGAAATCCTGGCGCTAGTGAGCGAGCGGACCAAGATCGTCTTCCTTGCCAATCCGAACAACCCGACCGGCACCTACGTGCCGTTCGACGAGATCAAGCGACTGCACCGCGGCCTGCCCCCGCATGTGCTGTTCGTGATCGATGCGGCCTACGCGGAATATGTCCGGCGCAACGATTACGAAACCGGCATCGAGCTGGTCGCCACGTCCGAGAACGTCGTGATGCTGCGGACGTTCTCGAAGATCTACGGGCTCGCGGCGCTGCGGCTCGGCTGGATGTACGGGCCGCCGCATGTGGTCGACGCAATCAACCGCATCCGCGGACCGTTCAACGTCAATTCGGCGGCGAGCGCGGCCGGCATCGCCGCCATCCAGGACCAGGCGCATGTGGAAACCGCACGCGCGTACAACGAGTGCTGGCTCGGCTGGCTCACCGAGGAAATCGGCAAGCTCGGGCTCGAAGTAACACCGAGCGTCGCCAACTTCGTGCTGATCCACTTCCCGAAGACGAAAGGCCACACCGCAGAAGAGGCGGACGCTTTCCTGATGAAACGCGGACTGATCGTGCGCCGGGTTGTGTCTTATCACTTGCCGGACGCGCTGCGGATGACGGTCGGCACCGAGGAGGCAAACCGGCTGGTGGTCGGCGCGCTCGCGGAGTTCATGGGGCGCAAGGCGTGACCGCGCCGCTCTACAATCGCCTGGCGCTGATCGGCGTCGGCCTGATCGGCTCCTCGATCGCCCGCGCCGCCCGCGCGCAGGGACTGGTGCACGCGATCAGCGCCACCGCCCGCTCGGCGGCGACGCGCCGCCGCGTGGCCGAGCTCGGCCTTGCCGACCAGGTGACCGAAACCAGCGCGGCGGCGGTCGAAGGCGCCGATCTCGTGATCGTCTGCACGCCGGTCGGCGCCTGCGGGCCGATCGCGCAGGAGATCGCACCGCATCTGATGTCGGGCGCCACGGTCTCGGATGTCGGCTCGGTCAAAGGCGCAGTGGTGCGGGACATGGCGCCGCACCTGCCGGCGGGTGTTCACTTCGTGCCGGCGCATCCGGTCGCGGGAACTGAATATTCCGGACCCGACGCGGGCTTCGCCGAGCTGTTCGTCAATCGCTGGTGCATCCTGACGCCGCCGGGAAACGTCGACACAGACGCGATCAATCGCCTTGCTGCGTTCTGGCGCGCACTTGGAGCAAATGTCGCGACGATGTCGGCCGATCACCACGACCTCGTGCTGGCGGTGACCAGCCACCTGCCGCACCTTATCGCCTACACGATCGTCGGTACCGCGGATGAGCTCTCGCAGGTGACGCGCTCGGAGGTGCTGCAATTCTCCGCCGGCGGCTTCCGCGATTTCACCCGCATCGCGGCGTCCGATCCGACCATGTGGCGCGACATCTTTCTCGCCAACAAGGACGCCGTGCTCGAAATGCTCGGACGCTTCAACGAGGATGTATCGGCGCTCACCCGCGCGATCCGGCGCGGCGACGGCGACGCCCTGTTCGATCACTTCACGCGGACGCGCGCGATCCGCAAAGGCATCGTCGACATCGGCCAGGATTCGCCGGCGCCCGATTTCGGCCGCCCACATCCGGGCCTGGCGCCCGAACCGTTGCCGCGGCCTTATGCGGCGGAGGACTGACGCGGCGCTCAAAACAGCGGCTGGAGGCGGCCGAGCGGAATGGGGCCGAGAAACGCGGCGCCATCGTTGAAGCGGAGCGGCAGGGTGACCGCCGGCTTGCCCTCGAGGGTCGTCTTCTGACCGAGCGCACCTAGTCCAGCGATGATGCTGGGGGCGGCATTCTGGCGCGCGATCGCGCCTAATCCGGGCATCAGCCGATCGAGCGCATTGATGGTCGAGCCGACCTTGCCCTGCGCCATCATCTGATCGACGTCGAGCTTCTGCAGTACCTTTTCGATATTCACCAGCGTGAGCTGGAGCTGGCCGTCGAGGCCCCCGCGCGCGGTGAGGCCGAGCATGCCGGCGCCTGTGGCGATGACGTCGCCCTGCTGCACGCGGGCCTTGGTGATTTCGAGACTGCCGCCCTGCGCCTGCCATTCGCGCAGCCGCACCGGCAGAGGTTTGGGCGTAAAGTCGGTGATGCCGCTTACCAGCGCGGTGATTTCAGCATCGATTGGCTCGGCGACCAGCGGATGCATGTCCGGCATCACGGCCGCGACGAGGCGGATGACGGTTTCGATCGCTGGGTTCGGACCGCTCGAACCCGGAACCGGACGGCCGTGCAGTTCGAAGTGCTCCGCGTGCGCCTCGATCTGACTGCCGCCGTCCGGCGTGAAGCTCAGCGTCGGCGCGTCGAGCACCACCGATGCCGTTTCGACCGGGATGCCGGTCGGATTGGAGAGCTGGCCACGCACGCTGGCCTGGCCGAGCTTCCAGGTGACCGTCGTGTTCGCCTGGCCACGCTCGGACATGGTCAGCGGGCCGGTGAACTCGCTGATCAGCAGCGTCGGATCATAGACCTGCAGCGCGGCCAGCACGGCCGGCAGCTTCAGGTTGACGGCGAGATTGCCAGTGAATTGCTGGCCGAAATCGTTGCAACGCACCTCGATCCGGAATGGAAATCCCTCGATCGACTGGGAGCCGCAGGTCTGGATGCGGCCCGCCTTCGCCTCGCGCTCGCGCCAGGCAGCGATGACGGTCTCGGCCTTCGACGCGGCGTAGAACCAGAAGCCGGTCCATCCCGCCGCCAGCACGAGCACCAGGATTAACGGTGCAAACACCGGCCAGCGCCGCCGCCGGCGCGGGGTTTCGTCGGGATATCGCATCAAAAGGGCTCCTTGCGCGACCGGCGCGCCCCTTCCAAGCCCCCTGATTGCGGCGTTTCGGAGGTGGCATGATCCGCAACCCCCTACCGCGCCGGGCGCCTGAGTCGGTGCTCCCCTTTCCGCCGAGCGTGCTTTAGATGGTACATGGACGCGACGACCGATCAAGGCTCCGACGACTTCTGGGTGTTCGGCTACGGCTCGCTGATGTGGCGGCCGGGCTTCGATTTTCTCGAGCGCACCGATGCCCGGCTGATCGGGGCGCACCGGGCGCTCTGCGTCTATTCCTTCGTGCACCGCGGTACGCCGGAGCGACCGGGGCTGGTGCTGGGCCTCGATCGCGGCGGCAACTGCCGCGGCGTCGCCTTCCGCGTGGCCGCGGCGGCGCGGACCGCGACCATCGCCTATCTGCGGGCGCGCGAGCAGGCCACCATGGTCTACCGCGAGTGCTGGCGACGCATCTGGCTGGCCAATGATCGCGCCCGCGCGGTATCAGCGCTGTGCTACATGGTCGATCGCAGCCATCCGCAATATGCCGGGCGGCTGACGCTCGATCAGCAACTGCATTTCGTCCGCCAGGGCCATGGCCAGTCGGGCGTGAACCGGGACTACGTCGTCGCCACCGTCGCGGCGCTGGAGCAACTCGGCTACCGCGAGACCGAGCTGCACCTGCTGGCGGAGCGGCTCAAGGGGCTGCATAAAGCGCCGGCGAGCGCGGCCGCGACCTGATCACCACAACAGACGTACGCGAGCAACGAACGATGAACTCTCTCCTCTGCCCCGACGCCTTCCTATCCCTGCTCGAAATCGACGCGGCGGTCACCCGCACGCTGGCAGAGGACCTCGGCCGCGCCGGCGATATCACTTCGATCGCGACTATTCCGGAGGATACCAAGGCGCGCGCCGTCGTGGTGGCGCGCAAGGCCGGTGTGATTTCCGGACTGCCGCTTGTCGCCGCGACATTCCGCAAGCTGGCGCCGGAAACGGAGATCGCAGCGCATGTGCGCGATGGCGTGAGCGTCGTTGCAAAGACCACGCTGATGCACATCAACGGTCCTGCTCGTGCGGTGCTGGCGGCAGAGCGCGCCGCGCTCAATCTGATCGGCCATCTCTCGGGCGTGGCCACGGCGACGCACGAATTCGTCCGCCGCGTCGCGGACACGAAACTTCGCGTCTGCTGCACGCGCAAGACCACGCCCGGCCTGCGCGCGCTCGAAAAATACGCGGTGCGATGCGGCGGCGGTTTCAACCATCGCTTCGGTCTCGACGACGCCGTGCTGATCAAGGACAACCACATCGCCGTCGCCGGCGGCGTGCGCGCCGTGCTGGAACGGGCCCGCGCCAAGGTCGGACATCTCGTCAAGATCGAGATCGAGGTCGACAACCTCGATCAGCTCGCGGACGTGATCGACACCGGGCTCGCCGACGTGGTGCTGCTCGACAACATGGACGCCGCCAATCTGCGCAAGGCTGTCGGGATGGTGGCGGGCCGGCTCGTCATCGAGGCTTCCGGCGGCATCACGCTCGAGAACATCGCCGGGATCGCCGCAACAGGCGTCGACTATGCGTCCTCGGGCTGGATCACGCACTCGGCGCCCAACCTCGACGTCGCCCTCGACATCGAGATGTGAAAAGTCTCAAAGCCTCACAGCTTCCGCGCCGCTTCGGCGGTCGCCGCGGCGTCGCCCCAGGCGGGCGCGTTGGCGCCGTCGCCCCAGCGCCGCGGCCGATAGAAGGTGTGGACGCCGAGCCGGTACATCTTGGTCATTTCACGCACCCAACCCGGATGCACCCAGTAGGCGTGGTAGTGCGTGGCCTTGCCGACCTCGGGAAGCCACAGCTTGCCGTCGAGCGTGAGCGTCGCGATCTTCTTGGCGCGCTCCATGGCGTCCGGCTCGCGCACAACATCGCGGATCCCGTCGCATGCGAAGGTGAACTGGCACCGCAGGTGGCGTTTGGCGTTCTGGTAGACGACGCCGCAGATCGTGTGCGGGTAATAGCCGGAGAACGCGCGGTTCACGACCACCTGCGCGACCGCGATCTGGCCCCGCACGGGCTCGCCGCGCGCTTCGAAATAGATCGCCTCGGCGAGACACTTCTCGGCTTTGGCGCGGCCCTTATCGTCAAGCTGCAATCGCTCCGCCGGGCTCATCGGGCGCTGGCCTTCGCCGGTGACTTGACCCTTGGGGGCGATCGTCTCGCCGCTCTTCGGCGGCTCGGCCGATGGCGTGTCGGCAGGCGGTGTCAGGGCCGCCAGCTTCACCTCAGGCTCGGCTGGCGCCGTCTCCGGCTCGGCCGCCGCGATTGCTGGATCGGGCTCCGGCGCCGCTTTCAGCGTCGGTTCCTCGCCAGCGGCCCAGGTCTCGAAACCGCTCGAATCGCCCATGGGCTCCACCCCGAAGTAGAGCCGCGTCCGGCGCGTCGCCGGATCGACTTCATCCGGGGCCGCCGCGAACGCCATCATGGCTGGCTCGGCCGACCCCTCGCTTGCTTCGTTCGCGTCCTCGAGTGAATGCGCGTCGAGCGAGTAGGCCGGCGAAATGTCCGGTGCGGCAGGGTTGACGTGGGCCAGCGTATAGCTCGCCGGCGCGTGCTCGTCCGTTGGCGACGCTTGCGACTCTGCGGGCTGGTCGGGCGGCGCCTCCGATTCTTTCGCGGGCGCGGGCTGGTCGTGCGGCTCCAGCGTTGTCTCGGTGCTGGCCTGCGCCGGCGGCAAATCCGCCAGCGGCGGCGGATCGGACTCGGGACGCGCATCAAGGCGATCGCCCTTGAGGCGGCGATCCGGCCGCAGCCCCGACGGCGAAGGCTCCGCATCCTGCGACGGCGCGTCGAGGCGACTGCCCTTGAGCGTCCGGTCGACCACCGGCATCGTGCCGGCTGATGGATCATCAATCAGGATGTTGCCCAACACCCGGTCGCGGATCGAGCCGGTGATGTCGGCGTTGCTGGTATCGAGGCCCGCCAGCATGTAGCCCAGCGAAGCCGGCATGGCCGTGCTGATCTGCGGGAAGCTGAACGTCGCTACTTGAATGGCGCTGAACGGAGAGGCGATGCCATGGTCCCGCGCTTGCTCGGCCAAGGCCGGCTGGCGGGCGATCAAGGCGGCGAGATCCTGCTGGCCGATGTCATCCGTCATCAGCAGCAGGGCGAGAACGCCAAGGCCGAAGGGGGCAAAACGACCGCCCTTCGGCCTGTTACGCGACGCAACCATCAAACGCTCACGCTACGCAACGCAACACTGACACAACGCTACACAACGCATACTCGTGATCGCCACACGACGCAGATGCCACGCAAATGCGACGGTTGGAATTTTTGCCGCATTAACGTTGCGATCGAGTTAATGCGCGCGCTGACCCGCGTGACAAGAAAACAAAACGCCGGCAGCGGGTATTTCCAGGCCTGCAGGTGGTCTTGCAAGGATCGCCGCCAGTGATCGCCGCGCAGATGATGAACCCCCGGATCAAGAACACGATGACTGCAATCAGCGACGTGAAGTGAAAGTCGTCCGGCGCCGTTCGGCCTGCCGCCGAGCACCGTCGAAAAGTCCTGGCACGTGGCAGGAAGGCGGAAGACCCGGCCAAGGCAAGCCTACGCCTGACTTGCAGCATCCTTTCCCAGGGCCGCCTGCGCGGCGGCCAGCCGCGCGATCGGAACGCGGAACGGCGAGCAAGAGACGTAGTCCAGACCGAGCTCGTGGCAGAACGCCACCGAGGCAGGATCGCCGCCATGCTCGCCGCAGATACCGAGCTTGAGCTTGCGCCGGGTCTTGCGCCCGCGCTCGACGGCGATCCGCATCAGCTCGCCGACGCCCTCGCGGTCGATCGACACGAACGGATCGGTCTTGAGGATGCCGCGCGCGGTATAGGGGCCGAGGAAACTGGCGGCGTCGTCGCGGCTGATACCGTAGGTGGTCTGCGTCAGGTCGTTGGTGCCGAAGGAGAAGAACTCCGCAGCCTCCGCGATCTCGCCCGCCAGCAGCGCGGCGCGCGGCAACTCGATCATGGTGCCAACCTGATAAGTAACCTTGGTCTTGCTTTCGCGCGCCACCGCCTCCGCCATGGCGTCGATGCGCGCCTTTACCAGATCGAGCTCCGTCTTGGTGGCGATCAGCGGGACCATGACTTCCGGCACCACCGGCTTGCCGGTCCGCTTGCCGGCTTCGACTGCCGCCTCGAAGATCGCGCGCGCCTGCATCTCAGCGATCTCGGGATAGGCAATCGCGAGACGGCAGCCGCGAAAGCCGAGCATCGGATTGAACTCGTGTAGTTCACGTGCGCGTTCCGCCAGCTTCTTCGGGTCGGCGCCCATGGCGGCGGCGACCTCCTCGATCTCCGCCTCGGTGTGCGGCAGGAACTCGTGCAGCGGCGGGTCCAGCAACCGGATCGTCACCGGCAGGCCCTGCATGATCTCGAACAGCGCAACGAAATCCTCACGCTGCATCGGCAGCAGCTTTCCGAGCGCGGCGCGGCGGGATTTCTCATCGTCGGAGAGGATCATCTCGCGCACGGCGCGGATGCGGTCCTCGTCGAAGAACATATGTTCGGTTCGGCAGAGCCCGATCCCTTCCGCGCCGAACCGCAGCGCGACGCGGGCGTCGTTGGGCGTGTCGGCATTGGCGCGCACGCCGAGCTTGCGCACCGCGTCGGCCCAGCCCATCAGCGTTGCAAACTCGCCCGACAGCGCCGGCTCGCTCATCGGCACGCGGCCGGTCAGCACTTGCCCGGTCGAGCCGTCGATGGTGATGATCTCGCCTTGCCTGAAGGTCCGCCCGGCGACCGTGAGCGTGCGCGCGGCGTAATCGATGCGCAGCGCGCCGGCGCCGGAGACGCAGGGCTTGCCCATGCCGCGCGCCACCACCGCGGCGTGCGAGGTCATGCCGCCGCGGGTGGTGAGGATGCCCTCGGAGGCGTGCATGCCGTGGATATCCTCCGGCGAGGTCTCGACCCGCACCAGGATGACGCGGCGGCCCTGTGCCTTGAGCGTCTCCGCCTCGTCGGCGGAGAACACGATCTCGCCTGCCGCGGCGCCCGGCGAGGCCGGCAGGCCGGTCGCGAGCACGTTGCGCTCGGTCTCGGGATCGATGGTCGGATGCAGGAGCTGATCGAGCGCGGCCGGGTCGACGCGCGTCACCGCCTCCTTGCGGGTGATGAGGCCTTCGTTGGCGAGTTCGACCGCGATCCGCAGCGCCGCCTTGGCGGTGCGCTTGCCGGAACGGGTCTGCAGCATCCAGAGCTTGCCCTGCTCGACCGTGAATTCGAGGTCCTGCATGTCGCGGTAGTGCCGCTCCAGGATGCCGTAGATGCGCGTCAGTTCCTTGAATGCCTCCGGCAGCGCCTTCTCCATCGAGGGCTTGTCGGAACTTGCTTCCTTGCGCGCCGCTTCGCTGATCTCCTGCGGGGTGCGGATGCCGGCAACCACGTCTTCGCCCTGCGCGTTGATCAGGAATTCGCCGTAGAGCTTCTTCTCGCCGGTCGAGGGATTGCGGGTGAAGGCGACGCCGGTGGCGGAGGTCTCGCCCATGTTGCCGAACACCATGGCCTGGACGTTGACCGCGGTGCCCCAGCTCTCCGGAATGTTGTTGAGCCGCCGATAGGTGATCGCGCGCTGATTCATCCATGAATTGAACACGGCGCTGATCGCGCCCCACAACTGCGCCTGCACGTCCTGCGGAAACGGCGTGCCTTGCTCCTCCTCGACCCGCTCCTTGTAGCGCTCGACCAGCGCCGCCCAGTCGTCGGCGTCGAGATCGGTGTCGAGCATGTAGCCGTTGCGGTCCTTGTGATCGTCGAGGATTTCCTCGAAGTGCTCATGGCCGATGCCGAGCACGACATCGGAATACATCGTGATGAAGCGCCGGTAGCTGTCGTAGGCGAAGCGGCGATCGCCGGATTTCTGCGCCAGCGCCGCCACGGTCGCATCATTGAGGCCGAGATTGAGGACGGTGTCCATCATTCCCGGCATCGAGGCGCGCGCGCCGGAGCGCACCGAGACAAGGAGCGGATTGGCCGGGTCGCCGAAGGTCTTGCCGGTCAGGCGGCCGATCTCCGAGAGCGCGGCGGTCACCTGCCGCTCCAGTTCCTGCGGATAGGTTTTGCCGCTGGCATAGAAATGCGTGCAAACCTCGGTGGTGATCGTGAAGCCGGGCGGCACCGGCAGGCCGAGGTTGGCCATCTCGGCGAGCCCTGCCCCCTTGCCGCCGAGCAGATTGCGCATCTCCGCGCCGCCGGCAGCCTTGCCGCCGCCGAAGGGATAGACCCAGCGTTTGCGGCTCGCCGCCTTGGCTGGCGCTTTCGCCTTCACGGCCGTTTTCGGTCGGCTTGGCTTTTGCGCCGGTGCGGCGGCGCGCGCCTTCGATGACGGTCGGGTATTGCGGGCGGAGGTCTTGGCCATGGGCATCACAATGAGGACAGGGTTGGCCCGCTAAGAGCATGCGCGGGGAAGCCGATGCAAGCCTCCCTCTCTTGCTGCGGCGAATTCGCCGGGCTACCGGATGAAATGATGGATCGCGTTGAGGCCGGACAATCCGACGACGATCAGGTAGATCGCGACGATGTAATTGAGCAGGCGCGGGGCGATCAGGATCAGAACGCCTGCGATCAAGGCAACGAGCGGGCTGATGTAGGCGGCGGTCAGCGTCATTAGGGAACTCCAGGAAGCGGATGTTTTCAAAACCGGCGAGACCATCGCCGGTTCCATGATTACTAGCAGCACGCGTTTGGCTTGTCCTGGACTTGAAAGCATCGGTCGCTAAGATCGCCATTCAACATCGACCACGCCCAAGGAGTTAGCCATGCTGTCGAAATGGATCATCCCGCTTGCCTTCGTCAGCGCCGGCTTCGGCACCGACCTCGCGGTGGCGCAGACATACCCGACCAAGCCGATCCACATCGTCGTGGGCTTCGCGCCCGGCGGCCCGGCCGACGTGATGGCCCGGCTGATCGGACAGCGGATCACCGCCGCGCTCCACCAGCCTGTGGTCGTCGACAACCGCGCCGGCGCCGGCGGCACGATCGCGGCCCGCGCGGTCGCGGAGTCCGATCCTGACGGCTACACGCTCCTGCTCGGCAATACTTCGACGCTGGTGATCAGCCCGCTGATCTACAAGAATATCGGCTATGAGCCGCTCAAGGGCTTCTCGCCGATCGCGCGGCTCGGCACCACGTCGAACCTGATGGTGCTCAATCCGGCGTTTGCAGCGAAGCAGAAAATCAAATCGGTGCAAGATCTCATCGCATACGCAAAGGCCAATCCGGGCAAGCTCAATTACTCCACTCCCGGCATCGGCACGCCGCCGCACCTGATCGGCGAACTGTTCAAGGTGCGAGCGGGTATCGACGCGGTGCATGTCCCGTACAAGGGCGGCGGACTGGCGATCCAGGCGGTGATCGCGGGCGAGGTGCAATACACGGTCGAGAACCCGGCAGTGGCGCTGCCTCTGGTACAGGCTGGCGTGGTCAAGGGCCTCGCGGTGACGAGCGAGGCTCGGCATCCGCAGGCGCCGGAAATTTCAACGATGATCGAGAGCGGCTTGCCGGATTTCGTTTCGGTGTCGTTCACCGGCGTGGTCGGGCCGGCCGGCATTCCGGCGCCGATCGTGACCCGGCTCAATGCCGTGATCAACGAAAGCCTGCGCTCACCCGAAGTGGCGCCGACGCTGGTCAAGCTCGCGGTCGACGCCAAGAACGAGACACCGGCGCAGTTCGGTGCGTTCCTCGCCAAGGAACTCGAGCGCCTCGCGCCGATCGTAAAAAGCGCCGGGATTCGCGGGGAGTGAGGTTCGTTCTCGTCGTGTTCGCGAACGCGGGACGTGACGGCGCCCTTGCGTCCCGGGCTTGGCGCTTGCGCTGCGCGCTCGCTGGGCCGGGACACGAACCTACTGCGCCGCATCCTTGGCGTTCTCGGCGCGCTCTTCCTCGGACTTGAGCGCGTCCGGATGCGGCATGGTGATGATGTTGTAGCCGGAATCGACGAAGTGAATGTCGCCGGTAACGCCGGTCGAGAGATCCGACAACAGATAGAGCGCGGCGCCGCCGATCTCTTCGAGGGTCACGCCGCGGCGCAAAGGTGAGTGGCGCTGCTGGAACGCGAACATGAAGCGCGCATCGCTGATCCCGGCGCCGGCGAGCGTGCGGATCGGACCGGCCGAGATCGCATTGACCCGGATCGCGGCCGCCCCGAAGTCGACCGCGAGATAGCGCACCGAGGCCTCCAGCGCGGCCTTGGCGACCCCCATCACGTTGTAGTTCGGCATCGCGCGCCCGCCGCCGTTATAGGTGAGCGTCACCATCGCTCCGCCGGCCGGCATCAGCGCCGCCGCGCGCCGGGCAACCTCCGTGAATGAGAAGCACGAGATCACCATGGTGCGGACGAAATTCGCCCGCGTGGTGTCGGCGTAGCGGCCCTTGAGCTCGTTCTTGTCCGAGAACGCCACGGCATGGACCAGGAAATCCAGCGAGCCCCATTTCTCGCCGAGCGTCGCGAACACCGCATCGACGGTCGCGGTATCCTCAACGTCGCAAGGGAGCACAAGATCGGAGCCGACCGACTGCGCCAGCGGCTTCACCCGCCGGCCCAGCGCCTCGCCCTGATAGGTGAAAGCAAGCGACGCGCCCTGCGCCGCCAGCGTCCTGGCGATGCCCCAGGCGATCGAGTGGTCGTTGGCCACTCCCATGACCAGCCCACGCTTGCCTTGCATCAGTCCCGGCATTGACCAACCCCACTGGCGTCCCGACCTACTCCGTCATGCCCAGCCTCGTGCCCGGCATCCACGTCTTGCGTTCAGCAGGCAAGACGTGGATGGGCGGGACAAGCCCGACCATGACGATCAAATTCTTTACGCGTCCGGCCGCTTGAACACGACGGAGGCGTTGGTGCCACCGAAGCCGAACGAATTCGACAGCACGCAGCCGAGCGTCACGTCGTCGCGGCGCTCGCGCACGATCGGAATGTCGGCGAAGGCCGGATCGAGCGTCTCGATGTTGGCGCTCTCGCAGATGAATCCGCTGTTCATCATGAGGATCGAGTAGATCGCCTCCTGCGCGCCGGCGGCGCCGAGCGAATGGCCGGTCAGCGATTTGGTGGCGGAGATCGGCGGGCATTTGGGGCCGAACATTTCGCGGATCGCCTCGATCTCCTTGAGGTCGCCGATTGGGGTCGAGGTGGCGTGCGGGTTGATGTAGTCGACCGGCGGCTTCACGTCCTTCAGCGCCATCTTCATGCAACGCAGCGCGCCCTCGCCCGACGGCGCGACCATGTCGAAGCCGTCCGAGGTCGCGCCGTAGCCGGCGACCTCGGCATAGATACGCGCACCGCGCGCCTTGGCGTGGTCGAGTTCTTCCAGCACCAGCACACCGGCGCCGCCGGCGATGACGAAGCCGTCGCGATCGGCGTCGTAGGCGCGCGAGGCCTTGTCGGGCGTCTGATTGAACTTCGACGACATCGCCCCCATCGCGTCGAACAGCACCGAGAGCGTCCAGTCGAGTTCCTCGCAGCCGCCGGCGAAGATGATGTCCTGCTTGCCGATCTGGATCGTTTCCATCGCATTGCCGATGCAATGGTTCGAGGTCGCGCAGGCCGAGGAGATCGAATAGTTGACGCCCTTGATCTTGAACCAGGTCGCGAGCGTCGCCGAGGCGGTCGACGACATCGCCTTCGGCACCGCGAACGGGCCGACGCGCTTGGGCCCCTTGCTGCGCGCGATATCGGCGGCCTCGACCACGGTACGGGTCGAAGGGCCGCCGGAGCCCATGATGATACCGGTCATTTCGTGCGATATCTCGCCGGGTTCAAGCCCGGAATCGCGGATCGCCTGCTCCATCGCAACGTGATTCCAGGCCGCGCCGCCGCCGAGGAAGCGCATCGCCCGGCGATCGACGGCCTCGCCCGGATCGAGCGTCGGCGCCCCGTGCACCTGGCAGCGGAACCCGAGTTCCGCATACTTGTCGGCGCGCACGATGCCCGACTTCGCCTCGCGCAAGCTCGCCAGAACTTCCTGGGTATTGTTGCCGATCGATGAGACAATGCCCATCCCGGTGACGACCACCCGCCTCATGCCCGCCTCGTTCGCATTAATTGAGCCGAGATTGCGCGCTCAGGCTCCGCTCGGCTGCATCTCGTCCTGCTTGAACAGGCCGACCTTGATGTCGAGCGCCCGATAGATGATCGAGCCGTCGGCCGAAAGCCAGCCGTCGGCGATCCCGAGCACGAGCTTCGAGCGCATCACCCGCTTGATGTCGATGCCGTAGATGACTTCCTTCACGTTGGGCAGCACCTGGCCGGAGAATTTGACCTCGCCCATGCCGAGCGCACGCCCCTTCCCGGGCGAGCCGAGCCAGCCGAGGAAGAAGCCCAGCAACTGCCAGAGCGCATCGATGCCAAGACAGCCCGGCATCACCGGGTCGCCTTTGAAGTGGCAGGGGAAGAACCAGAGGTCCGGCTTGAGATCGAGCACGGCGCGCACCAGCCCCTTGCCATATTCGCCGCCAGCCTCCGCGATCTCGGAAATGCGGTCGAACATGAGCATGGGCGGCAACGGCAGTTGCGCATTGCCCTGGCCGAACAATTCGCCACGGGCACATGCGAGCAATTCTTCGTAGCTGAAATTCGAGCGCCGCATCTCCATCCGTATCGTATCCTTGATCGTATCCTTGCCGCTGCCCCCGTTTCCGGGCCGTTCGAACGCTTAACATAGGCGGTCCGCCAGCGGCCGGCCACCCCCCGGCAACTCTCGCGAAGCTCAGGGAGATCGGGACCGGCGATCCAGCCTCTCGGGCCAAAAAAGCGGTAAATTAGAATAGGCGTAAGCTAGTTGCGAAGGAGTTGCATCATCCGACCGATATGTTACAAACGCAACGATCTGCCTCGGAGTAGTAGGCGCGTCCATGCCGTCCCGTACTTTGATATTCACGAATACTGCCCCGGCAACAGACCGGCTGACCGACGCGCAGCGCGCGGTCCTCACCGGCTGCCCCTGGCATGACGTGAAAGCGATGTTGCGGGACGTGGGGCTGCGGCCGACCCGGCAGCGCATGGCGCTCGGCTGGATCCTGTTCGGCAAGGGCGACCGCCACATCACTGCGGAAATGCTCTACGAAGAGGCGACCAAGGCTCGGGTGCCGGTGTCGCTGGCGACGGTCTACAACACACTGCATCAATTCACTGATGTCGGCCTGCTGCGGCAGGTCGCGGTCGACGGGTCGAAGACCTATTTCGACACCAACGCGACGCAGCATCATCATTTCTTCGTCGAGGGCGAGAATGCGCTGCTCGACATCGCCGACAGCGACGTGGTCATGGGCAAGATGCCGACGCCGCCCGAAGGCTATGAGATCGCGCGCATCGACGTGGTCGTTCGCCTGCGTCGCCGAGGCCGCTGAGTTCCAGCAATCCTGGTACTGATTCACATCATGGCCGGGCTTGTCCCGGCCATCTTGATTCAGACGGCACCGCCGCGCATTTCGATCGGGATTGCCGGAACAAGCCCGGCAACGACGGAGCCAATCGCCACCGGCGCGTGGCGGAATCACACTTCTCCCCGGACCTCGCGCCCCAGAATATCCATCAGCCGCTGATAGTCCTGGCTTTGTTCAGCATGGTCGCCGCCTTTGGTTGAAACGAACGGCGTCCACTCGGTCCTGAACAGTTCTCCGGCGTGATCCTGGATGTGCTTCATGTCCAGCCGCAGCCGTGCCGGGCGGCCAACGCCGGAAAACATCTCGAAGTGGGCCTCCTCGAACTGCTGGTACCGGTCCCAGAAATCCGAGCGGAACAAGTAACGGTTCACCTGGATCGCGCGATCGATGGCGCGCTTGCGCAGGATGACTTCCTCGGGGCTGAGTTCCGCCCAGTGTCCGATCGCCTCGTAGAAGCAGTGGATGTCGTTGAGGAGCGGCGCCACCTCCTCGAACAGGTGAAGTCGTTTGCGCAGCAGTTCCTGATGCAGCAGCTTGACGTCTTCGAGCCGGTTGCCCATGCGCAGGACCAGCATGCCGATGATGCCGGTCACGATCGGCGTCAGGGCCGAAACACCGAGCTTTGAGTATTCGAGCCAATCCTGGTCGACCGCCATGTCCGCCCTCTTCCGAGCCGATTCGGGGAAGATCGAGAAATGCCGGACGTTGTGCAAGCCTGACGAGCGTGGGGCCCCTGAAAGGAGAGCGGTTATTCCACCTTCTCGTTCGGATACACGCCCCACAGGCGATCCTGAACCATCCAGCCATCAAAGCCGGAACCGAGAATGCGACACCAGGTCCCCGTGCACTGCTTGACCGAGGCAAGCACCCCCGGCTGCAGGCGGGCCACGACCCCGGCTTGCAGGTCGGCGTGGCCATAGAGCGGGACCAGCTCGTCCTTGTCCTTGGCGGTCACCACGGCCGTGCGCCGGCCGGACAGGAGCGAGTGATAGACCCAGCCCTCCGAGCCTTCCCAGTCGCGAATACGCCGCCAATTATCCGACTCGGCGGTGATCTCCACGGGCAACCCAGCGCGGGTGTACTGCCACGTCACCTCGTGATCCCGCGTCGGCCCGCCGCGGACATTCACCTTGTCGGGCTTGAGGCTGACGAAGCGGGGGATCGGCAATCCGCTGACCGGCCCGGTGGCCGCCTCGCCGGATCCGCCGGCGATCGCCGGTCCTGCGACCGCCATCATCACGGCGGCAAATACGGCGCGAAGATAGATTCCGGCAGACTTCGAGAAAGGCATCGGCATCATCGTCCCACAACGACGCTGGCATGGGCTCCGGGGCGGTAAATGCGGGCGCAAGCACCGCCCGCACGGCGGCGCGGGTGTTGTCTTTGCGCGTCCATCTGGTAGACAGCCACCCGCCCCGAAGCGGCGCCAGTGTCGGGCACGGCGGTTAAAGAGACCTGAACGCAGGCGGCCGCGCGACGCCGGATCGCCGAAGGTCGAATGGCCTTGAGGTCAAGCCATGGCAAACCGGAAAAAGCCGCTGGTCGTGATCACGCGCAAGCTGCCGGACAGTATCGAAACCCGCATGCGGGAACTGTTCGACGCGCGGCTCAACATCGACGACAAGCCGATGACGCAGGCCGAACTCGGCGAGGTCATGAAGACGGCCGACGTCGTGGTGCCGACCGTGACCGACCGCATCGACGCGGCGGTCCTGAACAAGGCCGGCGAACGGCTCAAGCTGATTGCCAATTTCGGCAACGGGGTCGACAACATCGACGTTACCGCCGCGGTCGGCCGTGGCATCACCGTCACCAATACGCCCGGCGTTCTCACCGAGGACACCGCCGACATGACCATGGCGCTGATCCTCGCGGTGCCGCGCCGCCTCGCCGAGGGCGCGGCGGTCGCCACCGGCGACAAGGGCTGGGGCGGCTGGTCCCCGACCTGGATGCTGGGCAAGCGCATCTGGGGCAAGCGCCTTGGCATCATCGGCATGGGCCGCATCGGGCAGGCGGTGGCGCGGCGGGCGCGCGCGTTCGGCCTGCAGATCCATTACCACAACCGCCGCCGGGTGCCGCCGCGGGTCGAGGAAGAACTGGGCGCGACCTATTGGGACAGCCTCGACCAGATGCTCGCCCGCATGGACATCATCTCCATCAACTGCCCGCACACGCCGGCGACCTATCACCTGCTCTCGGCGCGACGGCTCAAGCTCATCCGGCCGCAGGCCTATATCGTCAACACCGCGCGTGGCGAGGTGATCGACGAGAACACACTCACGCGGCTGATCGGCGACGGCGAGATCGCGGGCGCCGGCCTCGACGTGTTCGAGCACGAGCCGGCGGTCAATCCGCGGCTGATGAAGCTCGCGCGCGCCGGCAAGGTCGTGCTGCTGCCGCACATGGGCTCGGCCACCATCGAGGGGCGCATCGAGATGGGCGAGAAGGTGATCGTCAACATCAGGGCGTTCCTCGACGGCCACAAGCCGCCGGATCGGGTGCTGCCGTCCATGCTGTGAGGCCGATGAGGCCGCCGCGCCTGCAAAATGCCGCATCGTTTGTCCGTTAACCCCCGGGCGGCCTGGCCGGACCCGGCGGCACGCGGCCGGTTCCGTTCATCGCCCGTACAAATTGCGGCGCGCTATAGTGCCCCAATGTCCGTTCAATCCCTCGGAGGAAAATCCATGCGTAGCCTGTCCGTGGCCCTTTCCGCCGCTCTGTTCATTGCCGCCGGGTCAGCGTTGGCGGCTCCGGCCGCGCCCGCGACCAAGCTCGCACCGGCCGAAATCCAGGCGGCTTTCTTCACCGGCCAGCCCTTCACCTCGGCGACGCCACAGAACATCAAATACAAGATGACATTCGCCGCCGACGGCAAAATGGCGCGCGAGCCGCTGGGCAAGACCGGCAACAAGGGCGACGGCACCTGGAAACTAAGCAAGGACGGCTTCTGCACCACCTGGAAAGGCTCGCCCTCGAACTGCTTCACGCTGGTGCTCGCCGGTGACAACAAATGGTCGGTGCTCAAGGGCACGAGCATCGTCGGAACGTGGTCGAAGTAAATGAATGCGCGTTAGCTTGGATAGCCATGCCGCGAGATCGTGCCCGCGAAGCCGGGGACGATCGCTTGAACCTTACTCGGCGTGGATCGACAGATCGCGGATCGTCGGGTGCTCGCCGCTAAGCGGATTGGCGGCATCCCAGCCGTAGCGCAGCGTCTCGAACCGCATCGCGTGCGCGTCGAGCATCACCAGGCGCCCGACCAGCCCCTCGCCAAAGCCGACAATCTCGCGGATCACTTCGAGCGCCATCATGGAGCCGAGCACGCCGGGGAGCGCGCCAAGAATGCCGGCTTCGGCGCAGGCCGGAACGCTGCCGGGCGGCGGCCGCTCCGGAAACAGGCAACGGTAGGTGGGATTGGGCTTGCCGTCGGCGGCGCGCTCGTGCGCGCGGACGGTCGTGAGGGTGCCGTCGAAGGTCCCGACCGCCGCGGTGACGAGCGGCGTCTTGGCGAAGAAACAGGCGTCCGACACCAGATACCGCGTGGTGAAATTATCCGATCCGTCGGCGACGATGTCATAGCGGCCGATCAGCGCCAGCGCATTCGCCGCGGTCAGCCGCTCGCGGTGCATTTCCACTGCCACATGCGGATTGAGCCGTTGGATCATCGCCGCGGCGCTGTCGACCTTCGGCATCCCGACGTCCGGCGTGGCGTGGATGACCTGGCGCTGGAGGTTCGACAGCGCGACCGTGTCGTCATCGATGACGCCGAGCGTCCCGACGCCCGCCGCCGCGAGATAAAGCAGCACCGGCGCGCCGAGCCCGCCGGCGCCGATCACCAGCACCCGCGCGCGCTTGAGCGCGTTCTGGCCTGGTCCGCCGACCTCGCGCAGAACGATATGGCGCGCATAGCGCTCCAATTCCTCAGGCGTGAGCATCAGAGAGATCGCGCCTCCGCGGTTCGCCGCGGCGTTGATGTCGCCGCCCGGCGTCGGTCACACTTAAGGGGTCGGAACGGCCGCTGCAAACAAGTGCCGCGCGCAGGAGCGTTGTTAACGACCGCTGCCGGCGGTGCATTTGCTCGGAAGCGCCGATCGGATAGGCTTGTGCAGGCCAGCACCTGTTGGCGGCAGCACTAGGAGGTCGCATGCGTTTGGCTGCTGCTGTCTTTGCCGTGTCGATCACCGCGTTGCCGGCGAGCGCGCTGCTGAGCGGCGCGCTCTCGCGCCTGACCAGCGCGCAGGCACAGAGCGCCGACGGACGCTTCACCGTCGCGGCAGCCGCCCAGAAGGACGCAGCCAAGAAGGATGCGGCCAAGAAGGCTGCGCCCAAACAGAAAGGCCCGACCGCGCCCGCGCAAAAGGGTCCTCCTGCCGCGGGGCCGCTGCCGCCCATCTATGCCAGCATGCTGCTCACCGAGCGCGTTGCGCTCCAGTTCGATCTCGCCTGGAGCGGCGATTACAACGGCCTGATCAACGGCGAAATCAACGACAAGACGGTCGCTGCGGTGCGGGCGCTCCAGGCCCGCAATAAATTCCCGGTGACCGGCGTCCTCGCACCATCCGAGCGCGCCGTGCTGGCGGCGTCCTCGAAGAACAAGCAGGCGCAGGTCGGCTGGGCCTGGGTCGAAGACAGGATCACCGGCGCAACGGTTGGGTTGCCGCTGAAACAGGCGCCGAACGTGACCCAGACCAAGACCGGCACGCGCTGGAGCTCGTCGCAGGGCCAGGTGCAGATCGAGACCTTCCGCATTCGCGAGCCGGGTGCGACGCTGTCGAATGTGTTCGAGCAGCAGAAGAAAGAGCCGACCACGCGCAAGCTCGAAGTAAATCTCCTGCGCGGCGATTTCTTCATCCTGTCGGGAATGCAAGGGCTGAAGAAATTCTACGTGCGCGCCGAGGCCAAGGAGGGCGAAATCCGCGGGCTGACGATCCTGTGGGACCAGGCGACCGAAGGGATCATGGACCCCGTGGTGGTGGCGATGTCGAGCGCGTTCGCGCCCTTCTCGGGCGGCGGCTTGCCCGGACTGAGCCCGCCGCCGCGCCGCAAGGTCGAGTATGGCACCGGTATCGTGGTCAGCGCCGCCGGCGACATCCTGACCGACCGCGGGCTCACCGATAGCTGCAACGTGGTCGAGATCAGCGGCTATGGCGACGCCAACAAGGTGGCCGAAGACGGCGATCTCACGCTGCTGCGGCTCTACGGCGCGCCCGATTTCAATCCGGCGGCGCTCACGGCCGGAGGCGCACCGAGCGGCGATCTCACGCTGGTCGGCATCGCCGACCCACAGGCGCAACGCGGCGGCAGCGCGGTCTCGGCGCTGACGGCGCGACTCGGCGGCGATGCTCTCCAACCGGCGCCGCAGCCAGGCTTTGCCGGCGCCGCAGCGCTCGACGCCCAGGGGCGGGTCTCCGGGATGGTCGCGCTCAAATCGTCTTTGGAGGCGAGTGCCGGCGGGGCAGCGACGCCGCCGCAAGCCGGCATCGTGCCGGTCGCGACGATCCAGCGTTTCCTCACCGCGCAAGGAGTCATGCCGGCCGCTGGCCGCGCCAGCGCGGACGCCGTCAAAGCCTCGCTGGTGCGGGTGATCTGCGTGCGGAAGTAAAAGCAATTCGTGCGGTCCGCTATCGAGATCGCCGGGACCAGCCCACGGCAATGACGTGAGGCGCCAAACGCGCACCGACAGGCAGCGGTTCGCCGCAGTCGAGCTGAAGTTCGTTTGCCGTTCCGGCGGGACCAGGACGAGGATATTTCTTCGTATTAGAAATATTAGAAATTTTTTTCTTTTTTCTGGGCAAGACTTGCTTCGTTAGAGAAAAGAATTCTATCTAGCCGAATAATGCAATCGGCTGTGATTCCTGATGACAAGACCCCCGCTTTCGTCCGCTTCGCCCCCGCCCGACCTCGACGCGGGCACTGTCAGCGCAGAACGGTTGTGCGCCGGGTTCAAGGGTGCCGATCTCTTTCAGCGCGTGTCGGCAGCGCGAGACGAAATTCGGGGCCGGATCGTTTTCACGACCAGCTTTGGTCTTGAAGATCAGGCCATCGGGCATGCGATCTTCACGCAGAATTTGGAGATCGACGTCGTCACGCTCGACACCGGACGTCTCTTTCCGGAAACCCATGGGGTCTGGGCAGCGACGGAGCAACGTTACGGCCGCCGCATCGCGGCCGTTTTTCCCGAGCCTTCCCAAGTCGAAGCCTGGGTGGCGCGGCATGGCATCGACGGCTTTCGCGCTTCGATCGAGGCGCGGCACGGTTGCTGTGCGGCGCGCAAGGTAGCGCCGCTCGGGCGGGCGCTCGCCGGCGCCGAGGCATGGATCAGCGGCCTGCGTGCGGAGCAATCCGCTGAGCGGGCGACAACGCCATACGCCGCGTTCGATCCGGCACGCTGTCTGTTCAAGTTGAACCCGCTGCTGGATTGGACACGCGAACGCGTGGTCGATTTCGTGCGCGATCATCGGATTCCCTACAATCCGCTGCACGACCGCGGTTTCCATTCGATCGGTTGTGCTCCGTGCACGCGCGCCATTGCGCCGGGCGAGCCCGAGCGCGCCGGCCGCTGGTGGTGGGAACAGGACGGCAAGAAGGAATGCGGCTTGCACGGCCGGCCTGAGCCCGTGCGGCCTTCCCTCGACCCCGTCGCCGCGAAGTAATCGTGAAGGACGAAGCGATGCATGGCGTGATCACCGCGAACGATTTGGCTCAGGACGGGCATGTCACGGCGGGCCGCGCGCGCCTTCGGCTGACCCACCTGGAGCAGCTCGAATCCGAAAGCATCCACATCATTCGCGAGGCCATCGCCGAATCCGATCACCCCGTGATGCTGTATTCCATCGGGAAGGACTCGTCGGTTCTTCTGCACCTCGCGTTGAAGGCTTTCTATCCCGCCAAGCCGCCGTTTCCGCTGCTGCACGTGGATACGACCTGGAAGTTCCGCGACATGATCGCATTTCGCGATCGACGGGTGCGCGAACTGGGGATCGAGCTGATCGTTCACGTCAATGCCGAGGGAGTGGCGCGCGGGATCAATCCGATCACTGACGGATCGGAGCTGCATACCGACGTGATGAAGACGCAAGCGCTACGGCAGGCGCTGGAGACGCACGGATTTGACATGGCCTTGGGCGGCGCACGTCGCGACGAGGAACGCTCGCGCGCCAAGGAACGGGTTTTTTCGCTGCGCAACGCATTTCACCGCTGGGACCCGAAACGGCAGCGGCCCGAACCGTGGCATCTCTACAACGGCCGCAAGCGCAAGGGCGAAAGCATCCGCGTATTTCCGTTGTCCAACTGGACCGAGCTCGATATCTGGCTCTACATCCATCAGGAGCGCATTCCAGTCGTTCCGCTTTACTTCGCCGCGCCGCGCCCGGTCGTGACGCGCGACGGCGTGCTGATCATGGTGGACGATGATCGGCTGCCGCTCGCCGTCGGCGAGCAGCCGATGATCAACAGCGTGCGCTTCCGCACGCTTGGCTGCTACCCCCTGACCGGCGCCATCGAAAGCACGGCCGCGACCGTGCCGGATATCATTCGCGAAACCGTCGAATGCAGCGTCTCGGAACGCCACGGGCGCGTCATCGACCATGACGGTTCCGCCTCGATGGAGCGCAAGAAGCAGGAAGGCTACTTCTGATGACCGCGCGACCGCATCCCGACGAATTCGAGCTGGATGCCTTCCTGCGGCAGCAGGAAAGCAAGAGCCTGCTGCGGATCGTCGTTTGTGGCTCGGTGGATCACGGCAAGTCGACGCTGATCGGACGGCTGCTGTACGAGTCGAAGCTCCTGTTCGAAGATCAGTTGCGGACGCTGGAGGCTGAGTCCCGCAAATACGGAACGCAAGGAGGCGAGCTTGATTTTGCGTTGCTGCTTGACGGCCTGGCCGCCGAAAGGGAGCAGAAAATCACCATCGACGTGGCGTATCGCTTCCTCTCGACCAAGCATCGCAAGTTCATCGTGGCCGACGCGCCGGGGCATGAGCAATACACGCGCAACATGGCGACCGGGGCATCGACCGCCGACGTGGCGTTGATCCTGGTCAACGCGGAGGCCGGCCTGACCCGGCAAACCAAGCGCCACAGCTTGATCGTCTCGACGCTCGGAGTCCGCTACCTGGTCGTCGCCGTCAATAAGATGGACCTTGTCGCGTGGTCGGAGCCGGCGTTCCGCGCGATTGAAGCCGATTTCCGTGCCTTTGCGGATGCCCTCGATATCGACGAGATCGTCTGTATCCCGATTTCCGCCCGCAGCGGCGACAATGTCGTCAGTCCGTCAGCCCTCGCCCCGTGGTACCGCGGACCCACGCTGCTGAGTTACCTGGAGGCGGTGGACGTCGCATCATCCACCCATCCGCTGCCGTTCCGGATGCCGGTCCAACTGGTGAACCGCCCGAACTCGGATTTTCGCGGCTACAGCGGACTGATCGCCGGGGGCGATGTGCACGTCGGCATGCCGGTGCGGATCTTGCCGTCCGGCCAGACATCGCAGGTCGAGCGGATCGTCACGTTTGATGGCGACGTGACGCGCGCCGCCGCCGGTCAATCGGTGACGGTCACGCTTGCCGGCCAGGTCGACGCGTCGCGCGGAGACGTCATTGCCGACATCAAATCCCCGCCCGCCGTCACCAATCGCCTCCGCGCGCGCGTGGTGTGGATGGGAAGGGAGGAGTTCGCTCCCGGCCGCCCGTACCTGATCAAGCTCGGGACCGCGACCGCACGGGCCGCCGTCGAACCATCCTTGAGCGTTCTGGATCTCGATACGCGCGAGTTGAAGCCCGCTGACCGGCTTCTCATCAATGATATCGGAGAATGCACGCTTCGGCTCGACCGTGCGATCGCCGCCGACGTTTATTCCGAGAGCAGGGACACCGGCAGCTTCATCCTCATCGATCCGGAATCCTACGACACCGTGGGCATGGGAATTATCGAAGCCCCGCCCGATACCGGAGTGCTCGCCCGGCTGAGACGGCGATTTCGCCTGCCGATCGGCGCGGACCGCAGCCCTGGGCGCACGCGGTGGGATGAGTCGCATTTGCGATCGATCGCGAAAGCAATTAGCTGGCGGGCGACCGGAAGCATCGATACGTTCATCGTGACATTCATTATTACGCGCAGCTCCGTGTTTGCCGGATCGGTCGCCATCACCGAGATCATGACCAAGGTATTTTTCTACTATTGCCACGAGCGGGTCTGGTCGATGATCCCGTGGGGCAAGAAATAGCGGCGTAGTACCGACTTTCAATCAAAGCTGACTCGCAAAGCACCGGCGGGCCATCTCTTGCGTCGTCCCCGCGAAAGCGGGGACCCATACTCTCCGAAGTGGAGCAAGTAGCCCGGATCGACTGTAGCCCGGATGAGCGAAGCGATATCCGGGGTTGAACCTGTTTTGAAGTCTGAGCCTGTTCTGACAACCCGCATGTCGCTGCGCTCATGCGGGCTACGGTCGCCGGCGCGGTTCACCGCAATTACTTCCCAGTACCGACTTTCAATCAAAGCTGACTCGCAAAGCACCGGCGGGCCATCTCTTGCGTCGTCCCCGCGAAAGCGGGGGACCCATACCCTCCGAAGTGGAGCAAGTAGCCCGGATCGACTGTAGCCCGGATGAGCGAAGCGATATCCGGGGTTGAACCTGTTTTGAAGTCTGAGCCTGTTCTGACAACCCGCATGTCGCTGCGCTCATGCGGGCTACGGTCGCCGGCGCGGTTCACTGCAATTACTTCCCAGTACCGACTTTCAATCAAAGCTGACTCGCAAAGCACCGGCGGGCCATCTCTTGCGTTGTCCCCGCGAAAGCGGGGACCCATACTCTCCGAAGTGGAGCAAGTAGCCCGGATCGACTGTAGCCCGGATGAGCGAAGCGATATCCGGGGTTGAACCTGTTTTGAAGTCTGAGCCTGTTTTGACAACCCGCATGTCGCTGCGCTCATGCGGGCTACGGTCGCCGGCGCGGTTCACCGCAATTACTTCCCAGTACCGACTTTCAATCAAAGCTGACGCGCAAAGCACCGGCGGGCCATTTCTTGCGTCGTCCCCGCGAAAGCGGGGACCCATACTCTCCGAAGTGGAGCAAGTAGCCCGGATCGACTGTAGCCCGGATGAGCGAAGCGATATCCGGGGTTGAACCTGTTTTGAAGTCTGAGCCTGTTTTGACAACCCGCATGTCGTTGCGCTCATGCGGGCTACGGTCGCCGGCGCGGTTCACCGCAATTACTTCCCAGTACCGACTTTCAATCAAAGCTGACTCGCAAAGCACCGGCCGGGCCATCTCTTGCGTCGTCCCCGCGAAAGCGGGGACCCATACTCTCCGAAGTGGAGCAAGTAGCCCGGATCGACTGTAGCCCGGATAAGCGAAGCGATATCCGGGGTTGAACCTGTTTTGAAGTCTGAGCCTGTTCTGACAACCCGCATGTCGCTGCGCTCATGCGGGCTACGGTCGCCGGCGTGGTTCACCGCAATTACTTCCCAGTACCGACTTTCAATCAAAGCTGACTCGCAAAGCACCGGCGGGCCATCTCTTGCGTCGTCCCCGCGAAAGCGGGGACGACGCGCGGCCCATGATATCCGGTGGATCATGTTTCAATGATTCCAGGCAGTAGTCCGCTTTCCGCGCCTCGACCATTTCCTCGTCCATTACCTCGCAGACGCAACGCGCGAGATTTCGCGCAGAACCGACGGATTCCGATCAGCAGCGTTTGGTGGCGCTCGAGCTTCGGCCCGCGCATGTCATCCGGCTGTCATTTACCAATCATAGAACCATGATCTGGGAAGCGTAGGACACGGTGCGACCTCGGCCATCGTCACGCCGATTGAGGTCTTTGATGTGCCGAGGCGGGCGTTGCCACGATCTTGAGGATCAATCGCAGAAACCGGGCAAGGATGGTGCCACGGATCAACACCGCAGTTCCTTAAGCCTTGCCCTTACCGACAGGAGAGAACCTTGAAACTGTTTCGCATGTTTTGCGTGACTGGCGCGATCGCCGTGACCGGCGTCATGCCCGCGCTCGCCGCTGATATATCGGGCGCCGGCGCGACATTTCCCTATCCGATCTATGCGAAGTGGGCCGACGCCTACAAGAAATCGACCGGCGTCGGTCTGAACTACCAATCGATCGGCTCCGGCGGCGGCATCAAGCAGATCACCGCCCGCACCGTGGCCTTCGGCGCCTCCGACATGCCGCTCGAGCCGGCAGAGCTGAACAAGATCGGGGTCATCCAATTCCCGACCGTGATGGGCGGCGTGGTGCCGGTCGTCAACCTTGAAGGCATCAAGAGCGGCGATCTCACGATCGACGGCCCGACCTTGGCCAAGATCTATCTCGGCGAGATCAAGAGCTGGGATGATGCGGCAATCAAGAAGCTCAATCCCGGCGCGAAGCTGCCGTCGCAGGCGATCGCCATCGTGCATCGTTCGGATGGCTCCGGCACGACCTTCATCTTCACCAATTATCTCTCCAAGGTGAGCGCGGATTGGAAGTCGAAGGTCGGCAACAACACGGCGGTGGAATGGCCGGCCGGCATCGGCGCCAAGGGCAACGAAGGCGTCTCCAACAATGTCGGCAACACCAAGGGCTCGATCGGCTATGTCGAGACCGCCTACGCCAAGCAGAACAACCTGACCACCATGAAGATGGTCAACAAGGACGGCAAGGTTGTCGCGCCGGTCCCGGCTGCCATTCAGGCCGCCGCCGCCGGCGCCGACTGGTCGCATGCGCCGGGCTTCTACATGATTCTGACCAACTCGGCCGGCGCCGCATCGTGGCCGATCGCCGGTGCGACCTTCATCCTTTTCCCGAAGGAGCCGAAGGACATCGCAACCGCCAACGAGTCGCTCAAGTTCTTCGGCTGGGCGTACAAGAATGGCGCCAAGATGGCTGAGGATCTTGATTACATTCCGATGCCGGACAGCGTCGTGAAACTCATCAAGGATGAGTGGAAGAAGGATATCAAGGGGATCGACAGCAAGGTTCTGAACTGATCCCTCCCCAATGACGGAAAAGGCGCCACACGGCGCCTTTTCCACGTTTCCGCAAATGACGCGTTCGCAAAGCGATCGGATGGGTCGCAGCCCGACTTAAATCGGCTCCCCGCCCGCGGCGAGGTGAGCCGATGGAGCCCGAATTGTGGGGGATCCCATGGCCGACGTTGCGTTACAAGACCGCTCCTTCGCGGCCGCCGAAGTGATGTCGCGGGCCAAGGCGCTCGACCGGCTGCGCCTCGGGGACTTCATATTCCGTCACCTCACCCGCACCGCCGCGATCGGCGTCCTGATTATCCTCGGCGGTGTGATCATCTCGCTGATCAGGGGTTCGCTGCCGGCGCTGTGGGCGTTCGGTCCGAATTTCCTGATCGAAGAGCGCTGGAATCCGGTCACCGAACGGTTCGGCGCGCTGGCGCCAATCTACGGCACCTTGGTGACCTCATTCATCGCGATGCTGATCGCCGTCCCGATCGGGCTTTTCATTGCGATGTTCCTCACCGAACTCTGTCCGATATGGCTGCGCCGTCCGATCGGAATCGCGATCGAGCTTCTCGCCGGCATTCCGAGCATCATCTATGGGATCTGGGGGCTGTTCCTGTTTGCGCCGTTTCTGCAGCAAACGCTCCAGCCATTCCTGATCGCGGTCTTTGGTCCGGTCCCGTTGCTGTCGTCACTGTTCGCCGGACCGCCCTATGGGATCGGGATACTGACCTCGGCCCTCGTCCTCGCGATCATGGTCCTTCCGTTCATCACCTCGATCACCCGAGACGTATTCGATGCGGTGCCACCGGTCTTGAAGGAAGCGGCCTACGGGCTCGGCTGCACCACTTGGGAAGTGGTGCGTTACGTCGTGCTACCCTATTCGAGGGTTGGCGTCATTGGCGGCATCATGCTCGGATTGGGCAGGGCGCTAGGCGAAACCATGGCGGTGACGTTTGTCATCGGCAATGCCCATCGCGTGTCGGCCTCGCTGCTGGCCCCGGGCACCACCATCTCAGCCACGATCGCGAATGAATTCACCGAAGCCGTCGGCGACCTCTACACCTCGTCGCTGATCGCACTTGGCCTCATCCTCTTCGTCATCACCTTCATCGTGCTCGCCGCCGCGCGCTATTTGCTGCTGCGGATGGAACGGCGGATCGGATAGCCATGAACAGTCCCTACGCCGCGCGCCGCCGGCGCAACCGAATTGCTCAGGGCCTCTCTCTTGCGGCGACTCTGCTCGGGCTCGGGTGGCTTGTGCTGATCCTGGGGGCACTCCTCTGGGAAGGTTTTGCCGGGCTCTCGCTCGCGGTGTTCACCGAAATGACGCCGCCGCCGGGCGCCGCGGGCGGGCTCCTCAACCCGATCGTCGGCAGCCTGATGCTGACGGTGCTCGCGGTCCTCATCGGCACGCCGATCGGAATCCTGGCGGGCACCTACATGGCCGAATATGGCCGCTATGATTGGCTGAGCTCCGTCGTCAGGTTCATCAACGATATTCTTCTCAGTGCGCCGTCCATTGTCATCGGTCTGTTCGTCTACGAGATCATGGTGGCGCCGCTGGGACATTTCTCCGGCATTGCCGGCGCGGTCGCGCTCGCGGTGATCGTCATCCCGGTGGTGGTGCGCACGACCGAGGACATGTTGAGTCTGGTGCCGAACCAACTGCGCGAGGCTGCGATCGCGCTCGGACTGCCACGTTCGCTGGTGATCAGAAGGGTGTGCTACCGCGCCGCCCGTGCCGGGATGCTCACCGGCGTCCTGCTCGCGATCGCCCGCATCAGCGGCGAGACGGCGCCGCTTCTCTTCACCGCCCTGAACAATCAGTTCTGGAGCCTCGATCTCAACGCGCCGATCGCGAGTCTTCCGGTCGTCATCTTTCAGTTCGCACTTTCGCCCTACAAGGATTGGCAGAAACTCGCCTGGACCGGAGCGCTCATCATCACCCTTACCGTGCTCGCGCTCAGCATCGTTGCCCGGGCTCTCACCACGTCGAGAAAACAGTCATGAACGTCACCTCCCTCACCACGGCGCCACCCGCTCCGGCAGCGATCGACACGTCGAATTTGTCGGAGAAGATTTCGATCCGATCCCTCAATTTCTACTATGGGACTTCCAAGGCCCTGAAGGAGATCAAGCTTTCGCTCTATGAGGGGAAGGTCACGGCCTTCATCGGGCCATCGGGGTGCGGGAAATCGACCCTGCTGCGCATCCTCAACCGAATGTATGACCTCTATCCGAATCAGCGGGCGGAAGGCGAGGTTCTTTTCGACGGCGAAGACATTCTCGCTCCGCAGCAGGATCTCAATCTGTTGCGGGCGCGAGTCGGAATGGTGTTCCAGAAGCCGACGCCGTTTCCCATGTCGATCTATGAGAACATCGCCTTCGGCATCCGGCTGTATGAAAAGCTGACGAAGTCGGAGCTTGATGGCCGCGTCGAAAGCTCGCTGCGGCGCGCGGCGCTTTGGGCCGAGGTCAAGGACAAGCTCTCCGCCAACGGGCTCAGCCTGTCCGGCGGCCAGCAGCAGCGCCTGTGCATCGCCCGCACCGTCGCCGTGAAGCCTGAAGTGATCCTGTTCGACGAGCCCTGCTCCGCCCTCGATCCGATCTCGACGGCAAAAATCGAGGAGCTGATCGACGAGCTGAAGGACGATTACACCATCGCAATCGTCACTCACAACATGCAGCAGGCCGCGCGCGTCTCCGACTTCACGGCATTCATGTATCTCGGCGAACTCGTCGAGTTTGACACCACCAGCCGCATCTTCACGTCGCCAGGAGACCGGCGGACGCAAGATTACATCACCGGCCGATTTGGATGACCTGAACATGATTGAAGATGGAACACCGCCGATGAGCGACCATACAACCAAGGCCTTCGATGTCGAGCTGCGGGAACTCACCCGCATGGTGAAGGACATGGGGCAGCTCGCCGAAAAGCAGATTGCCGATGCGCTGGAGGCTCTCAGCAATCGCGATTCCGAGCTCGGGCAGCGCACCATTACGCTCGATCTCGCGATCGACGCACTCCAGCGCGAGATCGAGGAGAAGGCCGTGCTCACGATCGCGCGCCGCCAGCCGATGGCGGTCGATTTGCGCGAAATCATCGGTGCACTGCGGGTTGCCAACGATCTCGAACGGATCGGCGACCTCGCCAAGAATATCGGCAAGCGCGTGTTTGCGCTCGCCGGGGACATGCATCCGGCCATGCTCATTCTCGGCGTCGAGCGCATGGGCGAGGCCGTGCTTGGCCAGGTGCAGCAGGTGCTCGACAGCTATTTGCACCATCAACTGGATGAGGCGCTCGCGGTCTGGAACGGCGACGAAGAGGTCGATGCCATGTGCACGGCCGTGTTTCGGGAGCTGCTCACCTACATGATGGAGGATCCGCGCAACATTACCTTCTGCATTCATCTGATGTTTTGCGCCAAGAACGTGGAACGTATCGGCGACCACGCGACCAATATTGCGGAAACGGTCTACTACATGATCGAAGGCCGTCCGATCGGCGATCAGCGTCCCAAGGGGGACCTCACAAGCTTTGCCGCGCTGGTTGCGGAAAAGTGACGGAGATGCTGTCGAATGATGCTGCGCATCCTGATTGTTGAAGACGACAGCGCGCTGACGGAGTTGTTACGGTACAACTTCGAGGCGGCGCGCTACGCGGTTGACACCGTCGCGCGCGGGGACGAAGCCGAGATCAAGCTGCAGGAAAGCATGCCGGATCTCGTCATTCTCGATTGGATGCTGCCGGGCCTGTCCGGGATCGAGCTTTGCCGCCGCTGGCGCGTGCAGGCGGAGACCCGGCAATTGCCGATCATCATGCTCACGGCGCGCAGCGAGGAAAGCGAGCGCATTCGCGGTCTCACGACCGGGGCCGACGACTACATCGTGAAGCCGTTTTCGGTGCCCGAATTGGTCGCTCGGGTCGGCGCGCTGTTGCGCCGGGCCGTGCCGACCAAGGTGAACGAGCAGCTCTCGTTCGGCGATCTTGCGATTGATCGTGACCGTCACCGCGTCTCGCGCGCCGGCCGCGAAATCGATCTCGGTCCAACCGAATTTCGGTTGCTCGAATATTTCATGGAGCGGCCGGGCCGCGTGTTTTCGCGCGAGCAGATCCTTTCCGGCGTGTGGGGATATGAGGCCGCTATTGACGAGCGCACGGTCGATGTTCACGTCGGCAAACTCCGGAGGGCGCTGGTCCGGGGTCATGAAGTCGATCCAATTCGCACCGTGCGCGGCACCGGCTACGCCCTGGACGATCGCTTCGGCAAGGCGGAATAGGTCTCTGGCGCCTTGCGCCGGACAGAGCGATCTGTCCGCGCCGCCGCGCGTCATCCGGGAGTCACCGAATCATCATAGAAGTGGGCGACACTAAAAACGGGGCAAACCCGCGCAATCATGACCACTGCCGAGCACACCTCCACCGCGTTCGACTCCGATCTCAAGGATCTCGGTCGATTGGTTGCCGAGATGGGAGGTCTTGCCGAGAAGCAGGTGTTCGAGGCGGTCGAGGCCCTGACGCGGCGCGACAATGAACGCGCCCGGTGGGTGATTTCCGCCGATGTAACGGTCGACGCCGACCAACGCCTGATCGAGGAGCGCGCGGTCGAGATCATCGCGCGTCGGCAACCCGTCGCCGTCGACCTGCGGTGCCTCGTGGCGATCTTGCGGATCGCCGGCGAGGTCGAGCGCATCGGCGACTTGGCGGCGAATATCGGGAAACGCATTCCCACCATCCACGGAGATTACCGGCCGCCGCGGGCGATGCGCGGCATCGTCCATATGACCACCCTCCTCCTCGGCCAGCTCCGCGACGTGCTCGACAGTTTCGTCCATCGCGACCTCGAGAAGGCCATGAAGGTCTGGAGCGGAGACAACGAGCTCGACCGGCTGTACACATCGCTGTTCCGGGAATTGCTTGGTTACATGATGGAGGATCCGGCGACCGTCACCCTTGGCATTCACCTTCTGTTTTGCACCAAGAATCTGGAGCGCATCGGGGATCACGCCACCAACATCGCGGAAGCCGTCTCCTACATGATCACCGGCAATACGATGTTGCAGGAGCGGCCCAAGGCGGATGTCACCAGCGACATAACCTCAGCGCCGGCGATCTCAGTCACTGACGGCTGAAGCGCCCACTCAGTGCCGAGCGTCCTGTTCACAAGCGTCCTGTTCAAGCGCCGAGACCCAGATACCCGGCGTTGCGGCCGGTGTCCTCCCCCTGCATAATCGCGAGCAGCGGGGAGAACGACATAATGCTGACCGCTGGGGAACATTCGCCATCGGCGGCAGGCACCGACCCGGTGCCGCGCGACTACAACTTCGTGGTCGACCTTTTCAACCGCTTTCGGGAGCGCGGCTGGCTGGGCAAGCCGGCTTACATCGACCCGCGCGGCCCTTGGAGCTACGGCCAGCTTATCGGACGCGCCGAAAAATTTACGATCGCGCTCGAAGCCATGACTCGCCCCGAGGAGCGCGTGCTGATGTGCCTCCTCGATACCATCGATTGGCCGACGGTCTTCCTCGGCACGCTCCAGGCCGGCCGCGTCGCGGTTCCGGTCAATACGCTCATGACCGAGGACGACTATCGTTTCATTCTCGCGGACAGCCGCCCGCGGGTGTTGGTCGTTTCGGAGGAACTCTATCCGAAGTTCGAGAAGCTTGTCGCTGCGGTCCCAAAGGACAGCCTGCATATCCTGGTGTCTGGAAAAAATTCGTTCGGACACGCCTTGTTCGAGGACAAGATCGCGGGCGTATCCCAGCGCGTTCCGTATCAGCCGCCGCCGACCACCTGCGACGACATCGCGTTCTGGCTCTATACCTCGGGCTCGACCGGCAAGCCGAAAGCGGCCGTGCACGCGCATGCCGATCTCAAGTTGACCCAGGACCTCTACGCCGAGCCGATCCTTAGGCTCACTGCGAATGACGTAATCTATTCGGTGGCGAAGCTCTTTTTCGCCTATGGGCTCGGCAACGCGCTGACTTTCCCGCTTTCTGTCGGCGCGACCACCGTGCTCGTTCCGGAGCGGCCGACGCCCGATGTCGTTGCGAAGATCTTGCGGCAGCATCATGTCACCGCCTTCTTCGGCGTGCCGACCTTCTACGCTGCATTTCTCACGAGCGCGGCGGCCCCGCAACGCTCCGACGTCAAGCTGCGATGCTGCGTGTCCGCCGGCGAAGCGCTGCCGTCCGAGGTCGGCCGGCGCTGGTCGGAGCGCTACGGCTGCGACATCCTCGACGGCCTCGGCTCGACCGAAATGCTGCACATCTTCCTTTCCAACCGGCCCGGCGACGTGAAATACGGCACCACGGGCAAGCCGGTGCCGGGCTACGACATCCGCCTGGTCGACGACGACGGCCGCGTGATCACGGCGCAAGGCGAGATGGGCGAACTGCAAGTGCGCGGCCCGACTGCCGCGATCATGTATTGGAATAACCGCGAGCAGTCGCGCGCGACCTTCCAGGGCGAGTGGACGCGATCCGGCGACAAGTATGTCCAGGACGACGCCGGCTACTACGTCTACTGCGGCCGGCGCGACGACATGCTCAAGGTCGGCGGCAACTATGTCTCGCCGTTCGAGGTCGAGGGCGCGCTCTGCACCCATGCCGACGTGCTCGAAGCAGCGGTAGTGGCCTGGGCCGACGAGGAGCAGCTCATCAAGCCGAAAGCTTTCGTGGTGCTCAAATCCGCCGACAAGGCGAGCGACGAGCTCGCCCGCACGCTGCAGGACCACTGCAAGCAAAAGCTTGCGCCCTACAAATATCCGCGCTGGATCGAATTCCGAACCGACCTGCCAAAAACCGCGACCGGAAAAATCCAGCGTTTTCGGCTGCGTGCGGAGTATCCGGCGAAGTGATACCCCGTGTCCCGGCCCAGCGAGCGCACGGCGCGAGCGCCGAGCCAAAACCCGGGAGCAAAGCGACGGCCGCAGGCCGTCTCTGAATGTGCTGCGCACTGAATGTGCTGCGCACTGAATGTGCTCCGCACTTGTCGCGCTGGGTCCACGCAAGTCGGGTCTACCCGACTTGCGCAACATATGCGCCGATCTCGGGTAGACCCGAGACCGGTGTCGCGTTCCGTTCCGTTCCGCTCCACGCGTCCGGGACATGAGTGAAATGCCGCGTCGATCAACGAGATAACACTTCCATGAAAACCCACCCGCTCGGCGCCACCGGGCTTGAAATTTCCGAGATCGCATTTGGCGGCGGCGACACCGGCCGCATTCTCGTCAGCGGGGACGATGCAAGCCAGCGTGCGATCCTCGAGCGCGCGGTCGCGAACGGCATCAACTGGATCGATACCGCCGCGCTCTATGGCAAGGGTGCGTCCGAGGCGACCATCGGCCGCCACCTGCCGTCGCTGTCGCCGCGGCCGCATGTCTCGACCAAGGTGCGGATCGAGTTCGAGGACATGGCGGATATTCCCGGCGCGATCGAGCGCAGCCTGGAGCAGAGCCTCAAGCGGCTGCGGCTCGGGAGCGTAGCGCTGTTTCAACTTCACAATCAGCTCGGACAAGCGGTCGGCGGCCGGCCGGCACTCACGGCAGAGCAGGTGCTCGATGCCGGCGGCGTCGCCGACGCGTTCGACCGGCTCAAAGCTCAGGGCCTCATCCGCGCGAGCGGCTTCACCGCTGCCGGCGATGCGAAGGTCTGCCGTGACGTGATCGACAGCGGACGCTTCGACGCCGCTCAGGTCTATTACAACGCCATCAATCCAAGCGCGGGCTGGTCGCGCGCGCATCCATCGTGGCAGGCGCAGAATTTCTCCGGCCTCATCGCGGCCTGCTTTCATCAGAACATGGGCGTGCTCGCGATCCGCGTATGGGCCGGCGGACCGCTGGCCGCGACGGCTCGGCCCGAGCGGCTGTTCGTGCTGACATCAGGGACCGATGTCGACAACGAGATGCGCTGCGCGGCAGCCGTGCACGCCGCGTTAGGAGATGAATATGGGACACTGGCGCAGGTAGCGTTGCGCTTCACGCTCGGCAAAAGGGATTTGTCGACCCGAGTGGTCGGGCTATCGACGCTCGCGCAGCTCGAGGCGGCGATCGAGGCCGTGCGCAGAGGCCCGTTGCCGGGGCCGGCGGTCGGGCGGCTCGAACACCTCTGGGCGACCGACTTCGGAGCGCGGTGACCGGAGCCCGAATTCTCAAGCCGGGGGTGTCGGCGTGGCACACGGTCCATGTAGACCCCCATGCAGAAATCCATGGACGACCCCATAGACGGCTACACACCAAACGCATGGTCTTCAGCGGTATTTTAGGTTTGCATGCACTTGCCCACGAAGATAACATGCATTATAAGGCATGAACTATAATACAGGCAACCTCGGGTCCCTTCGGCCGTGCCTATCAAACCTGAAACCAAGCTCCTCGCGACCAGCGACGCTCCGGTCCGCGGCGGCGCCGACGATTTCGCGGCCGCGCTCGGCCAGGAGGTGCGGCGCGCTCGCGCCAAGCGCGGTATGACCCGGCGTGCGCTCGCCCAGGATTCCGGCGCGTCGGAGCGTTACCTCGCTCAGATCGAAGCCGGCCAGGGCAATCCGTCCGTCATCATCCTCAAGGCCATCGCCGAGGCGCTCGACGTGCCGATGGTGACGCTGCTGCCGCGCAGCGAAGACCGCGCCGCCGCCCTCGACCACATCCTCGATCTGCTCGGCCGCCTGCCGCCCTCCGCGCTACCGGGCATCGCCGAAATGATCGAGCGCCGCCTGGCCGCCGATCTCGTCACCGATCGCGCCCAGCGCATCGCGCTCGTCGGCTTGCGCGGCGCCGGCAAATCGACGCTGGGCCGGAAGCTGGCCGCGCAGCTCGGCTGCCCCTTCATCGAGCTCAACCGCATCGTCGAGCAAGACTACGGCGCCAGCATCCCGGACCTGATCGAGATGGCCGGCCTCGCCACCTTCCGCCGCATCGAGCGCGCCTGCCTCGAACGCGTTCTCGCCGGCCACGCGGCGGCGGTGATCGCGACCGCCGGAGGCATCGTCTCGAACCCCGAGACCTACGCGCTGCTGCTGCGCGGCGCGCATGCCGTCTGGATCAAGGCCCAGCCCGAGGAGCACATGCGCCGGGTGATGGAGCAGGGCGATTTCCGCCCGATGGCGCAAAATCGCGAGGCGATGGCGGACCTGGTCGCCATCCTCGATGCGCGCCGCGCCGACTACGCGCGTGCCGCGGCGGAGTTGGACACGTCAGGGCAGACGGTGGAGACGAGTTTCATAGCGCTGCTGCAGATCGTAACGTCCATGCTGAACAAGGGTTGAGTACGAGCGCCAATGCCGCTCTCCGACCAAGGCTTCCTCGAACTCGGCGCGATGCGGCTCGAATACCGCATGATCGGGCCGCGGCCGGACGCCGCGCCGACGATCGTCATGCTGCATGAAGGGCTCGGCTGTGTCGGATTGTGGGGTGCGTTCCCGGAGCAGCTCGCGTCGGCGACCGGCGCCGGCGTGTTTGTTTATTCCCGCGCGGGCTACGGCCAGTCGTCGCCGGTCGCGCTGCCACGCCCGCTCACTTTCATGCACACCGAAGCCTGCGAGGTGCTGCCGAAACTTCTCGATGCGATCGGATTCCGCCGCGGTCTTCTGCTCGGCCACAGCGACGGCGCTTCGATCGCGGCGATCTATGCCGGTTCGGTCGAGGACCACCGGGTGCGCGGCCTGGTGTTGATCGCGCCGCACTTCTTCACCGAGGACATGGGCATCAGAGAGATCGAGCGCGCGCGGGAAGCTTACGCCACGACGGATCTGCGCCAGAAACTCGCGCGCTGGCACGCGAACGTCGATAATGCCTTCAAGGGCTGGAACGACGCCTGGCTCGATCCCGACTTCCGCAAGTGGGACATCACCGCGCCGCTGGCTTACATTCGCGTGCCGATCTTGATCGTGCAGGGCGAGAACGATCAGTACGGCACGGTGAAGCAGATCGAGGTGGGGCGGGAGGAGTGCTATTGCCCGGTCGAGGTCGCGCTGCTGCCGGGCGCGCGCCACGCGCCGCATCGCGAGGCGCCCGAGGCGGCGCTGCAGGTGATTTCCGGGTTTACGAACCACCTCCTGCGGGATCATCAGGAGGGCGAATTTGCGCCCCAAACAGGGTTGCATTAATATGCATTATAATGCATATCTCAGCCAGACTGCACTATAGTGCAGCCATGGATCGGCGCTCGACGCAGATATACGGCCGGTCCTGGAATTTGCATGGCGGACCACGGTGTCCAGAATAGACAACCGTAGCAGTCGGCAATGGACGCAGGTGGACAATGGCGGACGCTGAGCGAAAGCTGACCAACGGCCGGTCGCGGATCGAGTTCCAGACCGATCCGTCCCGCTACCGGCACTGGAAGCTCCAGGTCGACGGCGCGGTGGCGACGCTGCTGATGGACGTCGACGAGAAGGGCGCGCTGTTCGAGGGCTACGAGCTCAAGCTCAACTCCTACGATCTCGGCGTCGACATCGAACTCGCCGACGCGATCGAGCGGCTGCGGTTCGAGCACCCTGAAGTGAAAGTGATCCTGCTGCGCTCGGGCAAGCCAAGGGTGTTTTGCGCCGGCGCCAATATCCGCATGCTGGCGGGCGCGACGCATGCGCACAAGGTCAACTTCTGCAAGTTCACCAACGAGACGCGCAACGGTATCGAGGACGCGAGCGAGGCCTCCGATCTCAAGACCATCTGCGTGATCAACGGCACCGCGGCCGGTGGCGGCTACGAGTTGGCGCTGGCCGCCGATCACATCATGCTGGTCGACGACGGATCCTCCGCGGTGTCGTTGCCGGAACTGCCGCTGCTGGCGGTGTTGCCCGGCACCGGCGGCCTCACGCGCGTCACCGACAAGCGCAAGGTGCGGCGCGACCACGCCGACGTGTTCTGCACCACCGAGGAAGGCGTGAAGGGCAAGCGCGCGGTCGACTGGCGGCTGGTCGACGAAGTGGTGCCGAGTTCGAAGCTCGACGCGGCGGTCGCCGAGCGCGCGAAGGAATTCGCGGCGAAGTCGCGCCGGCCCGCCGGAGCCAGGGGAATTGCCCTTACGCCGCTCAAGGTCCAACGCTCGGAGAACGGATCCGACTACAGCGCCGTAACGGTCGAGTTCGACCGTGCCGCGCGATTGGCGACGATCACCTTGCGCGGACCCGATGCGGCGCCTCCAAACTCCGCCGATGAAATGGTCGCGCAAGGCGCTGAGTTCTGGCCGTTGCGTATCGCGCGCGAGCTAGACGATGCGATCCTCGACCTTCGGCTCAACGAGTTCGATACCGCGCTCATTATTTTTAAGTCGATTGGCGACCCGCAGGCCGTGCTCGATTACAACATGTTCCTTGAGCGACAGGGCCGGCACTGGCTGGCGCAGGAAATCGAGCACCTGTGGAAACGCGCGCTCAAGCGCGTCGATCTCACCTCACGCTCGCTGGTCGCGCTGGTCGAGCCGGGCTCATGTTTCGCCAGCACGCTCGCGGAGCTCGTGTTTGCCGCCGATCGTTCCTACATGTTGATCGGCCGCAAGGAGGGCGACAACCGTCCGCCGGCGACGATCATCCTCGGCGACGCCAACCTTTCGGGATCGCTGCCCATGAGCAACGGCCTGTCCCGGCTCGCGACCCGTTTCCTCGGCGAACCCGAGTCGCGCAAGCGGGCATACGAGGCGATCGGCCAAAAGCTCGACGCCGAGGCCGCGGAGAAACTCGGCCTGGTCACCTTCGCGCTCGACGATATCGACTGGGACGACGAAGTGCGCATCTTCCTCCAGGAGCGCGCCAGCTTCTCGCCCGATGGCTTGACCGGCCTCGAAGCCAACCTGCGCTTCGGCGGCCCCGAGACGATGGAAACGAAGATCTTCGCGCGTCTCACCGCTTGGCAGAACTGGATCTTCCAGCGCCCCAACGCGGTGGGCGAAGAAGGCGCGCTGCGCCGCTACGGCACCGGGCAGAAGCCGGTATTCGATACGCGGAGGGTGTGAACCGATGTCGCGCGCGAACGCATCCCTTAGCCCTCCCCTGAAATGGAGGGACGGATCGCCGGAGGCGATCCGGGGAGGGGTCCTGTGACTCTGCTCAGCGCGCGAGAACCCCACCCGGCGCGCTGCGCGCGCCGACCTCCCCTTTGAGGGGGAGGCTAAGAAGAGACAAGGAGTCCCGCCCATGACCGAAATCGGCAACGTCGATTACTCGACCAAGATCCCCAACAACGTCGGGCTCACGGAGGACCGGCAGGTGCTGCGTGCGCTGGAGAGCTGGCATCCCGGCTATATCGACTGGTGGAAGACCATGGGGCCGGAAGGGTTTCAGGATGCGCTGGTTTACTTGCGCACGGCCGTGTCGGTTGACCCGAAGGGCTGGGCCAAGTTCGATTACGTGAAGATGCCGGACTATCGCTGGGGAATCCTGCTGGCGCCGAAGGAGGAGGGACGGACGATCCCGTTCGGGCGGCATTACGGCGAACCGGCATGGCAGGAGATCCCTGGCGAATACCGCGCGCTGCTGCGGCGGCTGTGCGTGATCCAGGGCGACACCGAGCCGGCCTCGGTCGAGCAGCAGCGCCATCTCGGGAAGACCGCGCCGTCGCTCTATGACATGCGCAACGTCTTTCAGGTGAACGTCGAGGAGGGGCGCCACCTCTGGGCGATGGTGTATCTGCTGCAGAAATATTTCGGCCGCGACGGGCGCGAGGAGGCTGAGCAGCTTCTGCAGCGGCGCTCGGGCGATCCCGACAAGCCGCGCATGCTCGGCGCGTTCAACGAGGCGACGCCGGACTGGCTGTCGTTCCACATGTTCACGTTCTTTACCGACCGCGACGGCAAGATGCAGCTCGAAAGCCTCGCGCAGTCGGGCTTCGATCCGCTCTCGCGCACCTGCCGCTTCATGTTGACGGAAGAGGCGCACCACATGTTCGTGGGCGAAACCGGCATCGGCCGCACGCTGCAGCGCACCTGCGAGGCGATGAAGGAAGCCGGGATCGATGATCCCTCCGATATGGAAAAGGTGCGCGCGCTCGGCGTGATCGACCTGCCGACGATGCAGAAGAAGCTCAACCTGCACTACTCATTGTCGCTCGATCTGTTCGGCTCGGAGGTCTCGACCAACGCGGCGAACGCGTTCAATTCCGGGCTCAAGGGCCGCTTCCAGGAGACCAAGATCGACGACGACCACCGGCTCGAAAACTCGACCTACCCGGTGCTGAAAATGATCGATGGCGAGATCAAGCGGGTCGATGAGCCGGCGCTCACCGCGATCAACATGCGGCTGCGCGACGACTACACCGCCGACTGTCAGCGCGGGCTCGACCGCTGGAACAAGATCATCGAGCGCACCGGCGTGCCGTTCAAGCTCGACCTGCCGCATGTGGCGTTTCATCGTCAGATCGGCGAATTCAGGAACGTGCAGGCGACACCGACGGGTGAACTCGTCGACGCGGGGGCGTGGGAGAAGCAGCAGGACAAATGGTTGCCGTCGACCGCCGACGGCGATTTCATCGCCAGCCTGATGAAGCAGGTGCTCGAGCCCGGCCAATTCGCAAGCTGGATCGCGCCGCCGCGCGTCGGCATCGACAACAAGCCCGGCGATTTCGAGTATGTGAAACTCGCGGCGTAAGCGGGCCGACGCATCGCATCAACCCGCTTCGAATCGGTTGCCTGCTTATATTATTTTTCGGACAACCGAACCGGATCACGTCACGCGGGTGGGCGCTGCCCGCCCGCGTGATTGATGACGAGGCGTTTCTACTTCGCACCGTTCGGGGCCGGCGACGCCGGGGCGCTCGGCCTGCTCGACGGGCTTACGCTGCCCGCGCCGGTGGTCGGGTCCGCCTGGGAACTGGGGATGCATTGGGCGGAGGTACTGGTTCCCTTGGCCTGCTCGCACTGCGCCATGGTCTGATAGATGCAGTTCGGTGATCCCGACCCGCTCTTGAGGCAGAACGAACCGGTCTGTTGTGCTTGCGCAAGGGCCAACTGTGGCACCGCGAACAATGCTGCCACAGCAATGGCCGATGAAGCGATGAGGGTTCGCATTGAATAGACCTCTCCATTGGGACTCCTCCCCTTGCCCTCGAAACACATATTGTCGTGGATCGTTCCCGCCGGAACAGGTTCTTGTGAGGGCGGCGCCGAGAAAGCAATGATGATGCGCGACTGGAACTTGGCGGAACTCCGATCCAGCGAAATTTCCAAATTTAGTTCCGTGGTGGTGGCCGTCAATCCTGCGGCGGAATGCCGGCCTCCTTTACCACACGCTTGAAGCGTTCGACCTCGGATTTGAACTTCACCGCGAACTCTTCCGGCGAGCTGCCGACCGGTTCGTTGTTCATCGCGCGCAACCGCTCCTGCAGGTCGGCCGAGGCGATCGCCTTCGCGGTGGTGCGGTGGATGACATTCACGATTTCGCGCGGGGTTCCCGCCGGCACGAAGAAGCCCTGCCAGCCGGCCGCCTCGAAACCGGGCAGCGCGTCTTCCGCGACCGTCGGTACGTTGGGGAGGAGCGCCGAGCGTTTGCCGCTGTTGACCGCCAGCGCGCGGATGCTGCCGGCTTCGATCAGCGGGATCGCCGTCGCGATCGGGACGATTGCGACGTCGACGTCGCCGGCAATCAGTGCGGTGTTGACGGGCCCATCGCCGCGATAGGGGATCGCCTGGATGTCGACGCCGGCGGTGCGCTTGAACATCTCCATGGTGAGATGCAGCGAATTGCCGACGCCGGTCGAGCCGTAGTTGAGCTTGCCGGGCTTGCTCTTGGCGAGCGCGATCAGCTCCTTCACGGAATGCACCGGCAGCTTCGGGCTGGCGACCAGCACCGTGGCGGTGGCGACAAGCTGCGTCACCGGAATGAAGTCCTTGAACACATCGAAGGAGAGATTGCGGTAGAGCGCCGGGCTGATCGCCTGCCCGTTTGTGTTCTGCAGGATGGTGTAGCCATCGGGCGCGGCCTTCGCCGCTTCCGAAACGCCGACCGTGCCGCCGGCGCCGCCGCGATTGTCGACGATGACCGGCTGGCCCCAGGCCTCCTGCAGCTTCGGCGTGAGCAGGCGCGTGAGCGCGTCGACCGCGCCGCCGGCGGGGAATGGCACCAGGATGCGCACGACGTGGGTGGGGTAGCTTTGCGCGGCGGCTGGGGTTGTGACCGCAAGCGCGGTCAATACCGCTGCGGCGATGATTTGTGCGCGGTGCATCGTGGCCCTCCGTCGTCCCCTCGAATGCGGGGATCTCGTGCGCGGTGTCCTCGCAATTGTTGCATGGCCTGCGAAAAATTCCAGGCGCGGCACCATCGCGGATGTGAGGCGTATGCGCTCACCGTGCTTGGCTGCTTCAATCCTGCATCGGGATGTGGGCGTCCTTCACCACCTTGGCGAACTTGTCGATCTCGGCCTGGAAGAACACGCCGAACTCCTCCGGCGTCGAGCCGACGGGATCGTAGGCGAAGCTGACGAGGCGCGCCTTCACGTCCGGCAGGAACAGCGCCTTCGCGGTCTCGCGCTGGATAGTCGTGACGATATCGGGCGACGTCTTGGCGGCGACGAAGAAACCTTGCCAGCTCGACGAAGCAAAGCCCGGCACGCCGGCCTCGGCGACCGTCGGCACGTCGGGGAGCACGCCCGAGCGCCTGGCGCCGGTCACCCCGAGCGCGCGCAGCCGCTTGTCCTCGATCAACTGCCGTGCGGTCGCCAGCGGCACCACCGCACACTGCACCTCGCCGCTGATCAGCGCGGTGTTGATTTCCGCATCACTCTTGTAGGGGATGGCGACGATGTCGGTGCCGGTCGCAGTCTTGAACATCTCCATGGTGAGATGCAGCGGGTTGCCGACGCCGCTCGACCCGTAGTTCAGGCTGCCGGGCTTTGCCTTCGCCGCTGCGATCAGTTCGCGCACTGTGGTGATCGACGACTTCGGGCTGGCGACCAGGATCAGGTTCGAAGCCACGAGCTGGGTGACCGGCGTGAGATCGTTGCGCCCGTCATAGGGGAGGTTGCGGTAGAGCGAGGGGCTGATCGCCTGCCCGTTCGGCGTAAGCAGGATGGTGTAGCCGTCGGGCGCCGACTTCGCGACGATATCGGCGCCGAGATTGCCGCCGACGCCGGGCCGGTTCTCCACGATCACCGGCTGATGCCAGGCCTCGGTGAGCTTGGCGCCGACAAGCCGCGCCAGCACGTCGACCGCGCCGCCGGCCGCGAACGGGACGATGATGCGCACAGGTTTGGTGGGGAAGGTTTGGGCACGAACGGGCGCCGCGAGGATGAGCGCACCGATCACAATCGCCACAATACCGTTCCACCGGCGCATGCTGTTCTCCCGTCGCTTCACCAGCTTATATTCATACCGGCGCCGGGGAGAAAATGCGACCCGACCGGGCGGGCCGCTATGGCGGCGCGATTTTCGGCAGGATGAGCTGACATCGGGTCCCCTGGCTGGGCGCGCTTTCGAGCGTGACTTTGCCGCCCAGGCGATGGGTTACGATGTTGTAGACGACGTGCAAACCGAGGGCCGGTCGCGCCTTCGTCGCGTCGGGTGGTGTAGAACGGGTCAAACGCCTGCCGCCTGACGGTCTCCTCCATGCCGCAGCCGTCATCGGCAAACGTGACGTCGACGGATTGCGCATCGAACGACCGGATTCTGATGTCGATCGTGCCCTCTCGACCGTCTGGAAATGCGTGGGTGCCGCGATGAAGTCATTCAAGCTCGACCGCTTGACTTCGCCGCGCGCGACTTCCGCGGCGAACAGTTCAGTTTTGCGCTGCAGGCCGTTGATGGGTCTGGGCCCCTTTAAAGAAGGAATAATTCTATGTTCACGAAAGTTTCTGTGGTCGTTCTCGCCATTCTTACTCTCGTGGGCTTTTCGCAAAGCGCGTCAGCCGGATGGGTGGTCATGTCGGACCACTGGTGCCTCCACAATGGCTTTGCGAAAGGGTGCCAAGTTTATAACGGAGGAGCAGGGGCCATTGCCGTCCCGCGCGGCAATACGGTGTCGGGCCCGATCGTTCACAGGCCCCATGCGGGCGATAACAAGCGGAAATAGCTTCGCCCGTCGGAAAAGGACGGCCCCCTCGGGGGCCGTTTTGTTTTCATTACGGACGTTACGGTATCGGACGCTGAATTCTTCTCCTCTCATCCCTGCTTTGGCAGGGAAGACTAAAGGAAGAATCATGGGCCTTGGAGTGCATCGCCCGCCGCGCTGAGCGCCGCCCTGTTGAGCCAAAGCGCCCGGATGCGGCTGAATGACGTCGTCACCGCGTTACTCCGCCGCCGCCCGCGCCGGCCCTGCCGCCGCCGACACCAGATAATCCATCGCCGCCTGCACGCCGCCCTTCTTGTGCGGGACGCCGGCGAGGGCGAGCGACATTTCGGTGGTGGCGAGCGCGCCCATCAGCATCGGCTCGTTGATGTCGCCGAGATGGCCGATGCGGAACATCTTGCCCGCGAACGGCCCGAAGCTCGCGCCGTAGGAGATGTTGAAGTGTTCGAGCGCGAGCGCGCGGAAGGCGTCGCCGTCGTGGCCCTCCGGCATCAGCACGGCGGTGACGGTCGGCGAGTAGTATTTCGGGTCGCGGCAGATGGTCTCGAGACCCCACGCGCGGACCGCGCGGCGCGTCGCTTCAGCGAAGCGGTCGTGGCGGGCGAAGACGTTGTCGAGCCCTTCCTCGTGCAGCATGTCGATCGCGACCGCGAGGCCCTGCAGCATTTGCGTCGCCGGGGTGTAGGGAAAGAAGCCAACCTTGTTCATGTTGAGCATGTCGTCCCAGGCGAAGAACGACCGCGGCAGCTTCGCGTCCTTGCTGGCGGCAACCGCCTTGTCGCTGACGGCATTGAACGACATGCCTGGCGGCAGCATCAGCCCCTTCTGCGCGCCGCCGACGGTAACGTCGACGCCCCATTCATCGTGGCGGTAGTCGGTCGAAGCGAGCGAGGAGATGGTGTCGACGAAGAACAGCGCCGGGTGGCCCGCGGCGTCGATGGCGCGGCGGATCTCGGCGATCGGGGACAGGCAGCCGGTCGCGGTTTCGTTGTGCAGCACGCAGACCGCCTTGATCTCCTTGTTCTTGTCCTCGCGCAGGCGCTTCTCGACCACCGCCGGGTCGGCGCCGGTGCGCCAGTCGGTCTTGATGAACTCGGGGTCGAGGCCGAGACGCCCCGCCATGGTCTTCCATTGCAGCGCGAACTGCCCGGTCTCGACGAACAGCACCTTGTCGCCGGGGGAGAGCGTGTTGACGAGCGCGGCCTCCCAGGCGCCGGTGCCGGTGGCGGTGTAGATGATCACCGGGTTGGTGGTCTTGAAGATGGTCTTGATGCCCTCGAGGCAGCGCTTGGCGAGCTTGGAGAACTCGGGGCCGCGATGGTCAATGATGGGGGTGTCCATCGCCCGCAGGATCCGGTCCGGGAGCGGCGTCGGGCCGGGAATGTGGAGGAAATGGCGGCCGACGGGCCGCGAAGAATTCTGGGTCATCGTAAATTCCTTAAGAGCAGGGGAGCGCAGGACCCACCGGGGAACAGGGGCCGCTAGCTTGCCGCCATGAATGACGAATGCGATGGTCAGTCAAGCCCTTGGGATGGGCTGATGACATCGTGCCCCGGCCCCGCGAACGCCGAGCCGGGACCCACGAGCCGGGACCCAGGAGAGAAGCGACGGCCGCAGGCCGTCGCCATATTGCGCTTCGCGCGTCTTGCACTGGGTCCCGGTTCTCGTTCCGGTTCGCTCACGAGACCGGGACAAGATTCTGGAGGCTGGTGCGCGAGAGAATGCGAATGGCTGAATCGGTCATGCCCGGACTGGAGCGGCGGCTCAAGGCGGAGCTTGCCGGCGAGGTGCGGTTCGATCGCTTCACCCGCGGGCGCTATGCCACCGACGCGTCGCACTATCAGATCATGCCGGTCGGGGTGGTGACGCCGCGCACGGCGGCGGAGGCGGATCGGGCGCTGGCGCTGGCGCGCGCGGAGGGCGTCAGCGTGCTTGCGCGCGGCGGCGGCACCTCGCAGGCGGGGCAGACGGTCAACTCGTCGCTGGTGATCGACTGCTCGCAGCATCTCGACCGCGTGCTCGACCTCGACGTAGCGGGGCGGCGCTGCGTGGTGCAGCCCGGGATCGTGCTCGACGAGTTGAACCGGCAGCTCAAGCCGCACGGGCTGTGGTTTCCGGTCGATGTCTCGACCGCCTCGCGCGCGACCATCGGCGGCATGGTCGGCAACAATTCCTGCGGCTCGCGTTCGCTGCGATACGGCAACACGCGCGAGAACGTGCTCGCGATCGACGCCCTGCTCGCCGATGGCCGCACGGCGCATTTCGGCCCGGTCGCGCGCGACCTATCCGACGTAGCTGCTGGCTCGCCGCTCCGCGAGCTGATGCCGGGGTTGCTCAATCTGGCCAAGCGGGAGGCTGCGGAGATCGAGGCGAGGTTTCCGAAAGTGCAGCGCCGGGTCGGCGGCTACAATCTCGATGCGCTGCTCCCCGGACGGAACGAGCTCAACCTCGCGCATCTCCTCGTCGGCTCCGAGGGCACCCTTGCGTTCTCCACGCAGATCGAACTGAAACTCTCTCCGGTGCTGGGCCGGCGCGCAGTTGGCGCCTGTCACTTCGGCAGCTTTCGCGCCGCAATGGACACAGCCCAGCATCTGGTAAAACTTGGGCCGATTGCGGTCGAGGCGATCGATCGCACCATGCTCGGCCTCGCGCGCGAGATCGCAATGTTCCAGCCGACCATCGCCGCGGTGGTGCGCGGCGATCCCGAGGCGATCCTGTTCGTCGAGTTCGCGGAAGCGGAGCAGGAGGAGAATGTCCGACGCCTGGCGCGTCTCGTCGAGCTGATGGGCGATCTCGGCTTCGGTTGGGACAGGAGCGGCGCGCACTGGGGCGGCGTGGTCGAGGTGCTCGATCCGAAGCTGCAGGCCGGGATCACCGAGGTGCGCACCGCCGGCCTCAACATCATGATGTCGATGAAAGAGGCGCGCAAACCGATCTCCTTCGTCGAGGATTGCGCTGTGCCGCTGGCACATCTCGCGGATTACACCTCGAAGCTCACAGACATTTTCGAGAAGCACGGCACGCGCGGCACCTGGTACGCGCATGCCTCGGTCGGCTGTCTGCATGTGCGTCCGGTGCTCAACCTGCGGCTCGACGTCGATGTAAAGGCGATGCGCGCGATCGCCGAGGAGGCGTTCGATCTGGTGCGCGCCTATAAAGGCTCGCATTCCGGAGAGCACGGAGACGGCATCGTGCGTTCCGAGTTTCACGAGACGATGTTCGGGCCGGAATTGGTGCGCGCCTTCGAGGAAGTGAAGCAGACCTTCGATCCCGCCGGCGTGCTCAATCCCGGCAAGATCGTGCGCGCGCCGAAGTTCGACGACCGAAGTAATTTTCGCTACGGCCCGGGCTACCGCGCGCAGGAGATGACGACGCGCCTCGACTGGGCGGCCTATCCCGGCGCCGGCGGCGGATTCCAGGGCGCGGTCGAGATGTGCAACAACAACGGCGCCTGTCGTGCGCTCGACGGCGGCGTGATGTGTCCGAGCTATCGCGTCACCCGCGAGGAGCGCGACGTGACGCGCGGGCGCGCCAATACGCTGCGCCTCGCCATCACCGGGCAACTCGGGCCGGATGCGTTTGCCTCCGACGAGATGGCGCAGACGCTGAAGCTCTGCGTCTCCTGCAAGGCCTGCCGCCGCGAATGCCCGACTGGCGTCGACATGGCGCGCATGAAGATCGAGGTGCAGGCGGCGCGCGCGGAGCAGCATGGGCTGTCGCTGCACGACCGGCTGGTGGGTTATCTGCCGCGCTATGCGCCTTATGCGGCGAAGGTGCCGTGGCTGATGAACCTGCGCGATGCGCTGCCGGGCGCGGCGAAACTCTCCGAGGCGCTCGCGGGGTTCAGTTCGCGGCGGAGCCTGCCGCGCTGGCGGCGCGATTTGTTCGGCGATGCAGACCGGGGCCCCCTCCCCCGCTTGCGAGGGAGGGATGGGGAGAGGGCTGCGCGTGAGGTCGTGCTTTTCGCCGACACCTTCAACCGTTACTTCGAACCCGAAGTGATCGAAGCCGCGATCGCGGTGCTTGACGCGGCGGGGTGCGTTGTGCATCTGCCGCTTCCGAGCGATACGCGCCGTCCGCTCTGCTGCGGCCGCACCTTCCTGGCCGTCGGTCGGGTCGACGAAGCGCGGAAGGAAGCCGAGCGGACCCTGGCGGCGCTCGCCCCTTACGTCGAGCGCGGCATTCCGGTGCTCGGGCTGGAGCCGAGCTGCATTTTCACCTTTCGCGACGAGATTCCGGCTTTGCTTAAGTCCCCCGACGCGCACCGCCTGGCCGATCATACGCTGCTGTTCGAGGAATACATCGCGCGCGAGGCGGCGGCGGGGCGGTTCGAGCTCGGGACGAAACCGGTCGCGAAGCGCGCGCTGCTGCACGGCCATTGCCACCAGAAATCCTTCGGGGTCATGGGCACGGTCGAGGCGGCGCTCCGGCTCGTTCCGGAGCTTGCGGTCGAGCCGATCGCGTCGAGCTGCTGCGGCATGGCGGGCGCCTTCGGCTACGGCGCCGATACGATCGACGTCTCGCTCGGGATGGCGGAGCTGTCGCTCCTGCCGGCGGTGCGCGCGGCTCCGCCCGATGCGCTGATTGTTGCCGATGGCACTTCCTGCCGCCACCAGATCAGGGACGGCGCGGGCCGCGGCGCGCTCCATGTCGCCCAGGTGCTCGCGATGAGCCTCGCGCCGCCGCCGCATTGAAATTGCGGCGCGCGGGCAAGCAGGATAGAAGCAAGCGTCGAACCGGGGGCGCTCCGGAAGGCCGCGATACGGATGCTGCAAGGTCGGCTCAGACAAATCGGCCTGTTTGCCCTCACCGTCGCGGTGATCGGCGCCTCCGCGTTCACGTCGCAGCGGATCTGGCGGGAGAATGGCCTCAGGACGCTGCAGGCCGTGAACGAGCCGCGCCTGCAGCTCATCGCCAACGAGATCAAGTCCGAGATCAACCGGCAGGATCACCTGCCGATCGTTCTGTCGCTTGATTCCGATGTGCGCGACGTGCTGGCGGCCCGCAACGATCCGGCCCGTAGCGCGCCGCTTGTCGATCGTGTCAATCGCAAACTCACCCGCATCGCGCGCGAAGCCGACACCCGCGGCATGTTCATCATTGCCCCGGACGGCGTCGTGGTTGCCAGCGCCGATTGGGAAGCGCCCGAGACCCTGGTCGGCCGTTCGCTCGCCGACCAGCCGTATTTCACCCAGGCCGTGGCAACGGGGTCGAGCGCCTATTTCGGCGTCGATCCGGCAACCAACCGGGTCCGCTACTTCCTCGCCCAGGCGATCCACGATCGGGGGACCGACGGCCAAGTGGATGGTGGGACCCTTCTGGGCGTGGGCGTGGTGCGGATCGAGTTCGATCAGCTCGAGGATTCCTGGGAGCGCGCCGCCGAACATGTGATCGTGACCGATTCCGACGGCGTGGTGTTCCTGACCAGCCATTCCGGCTACCGCTTTCGCGGTCTCGGACTGATAGATTCGTCGGCGCCCGCCGAACACCCGGCGATCGACCGCTATCTGGGCGCGCCGATCGAGAATATCGAAGCGCAGATCGTCGAGCGGCGCGGATCCGACCAGGTCGTGCGCATCAACGACCCGGATGGACCCACCAATTATCTTAGCCAGGCGATCTCGCTCCCCGAGTATGGCTGGACGATCCATCGCCTGGTCGATCTCACTTCGGTCAATGACGACCGGCGCGACGGCGGTATCATCGGCGGCAGCATTTCCGCGCTTCTGATCCTGCTGATGCTCTACCTGGTGCAGCGGCACCGGGCCTATGCGGAAGCGCGTCGCTCGGGCGCCGAGCTGCAGCGGCAGGTGGCGGAGCGCACGCGCGAGCTATCCGATGCCAACGCGTCGCTGCACACCGAGATCGAGGGGCACCAGCGCACCGAGGCGCGGCTGCGCAGCACGCAGAACGAGCTGGTGCAGGCCGGCAAGCTTGCCGCGCTCGGTCAGATGTCGGCCGCGCTCGCACACGAGATCAACCAGCCGCTGGCGGCGATCCGCACCTTCATGGCGAGCACGAAAATCTTCGCCCAGCGCGGCGAACTCGCGCAGGTGGTGCGCAACCTTGCCCTCATCAACGATCTCGCCGAGCGCATGGCGAACATCACTGGCCACCTCAAGACGTTTGCGCGCAAAAGCGAGCCCGGCCATGCCGAGCCGGTCTCGGTCGAGCGCTCGGTCGAGCGCGCGATGTTCCTGCTGGAGAGCCAGGTCAAGACCGCTGGGGTGCAGATCGAAAAGGACATCGCGCGCGATCTCTGGGTCATGGGTTACGCGGTGCAGCTCGAGCAGGTGATTCTCAATCTCGTCCGCAACGCGCTCGACGCGGTCACCGGGCGGCCCGGTCCGTGGATCCGGATCAAGGCGCGCGCCGCGGACAGCACGGTGCTGATCTCGGTCACCGACAACGGTCCGGGATTGTCGCCGGACAACATCGGCCGGATCTTCGATCCGTTCTTCACGACCAAGCCGCTGGGAAAAGGCCTCGGCCTCGGTCTCTCCATTTCCTACGGCATCGTCCAGGATTTCGGCGGCCAGATTCTTGCGGCGAATCGGCCGGACGGCGGCGCGGAGCTCACCGTCGAGCTGCCGCGCCACCGGCGTGAAGCGGTCGCGCTTGCCGAGACAGCGATCCATGCATGACGGTCCGATCCTCCTGGTCGACGACGAGGCGCCGATCCGCCAGGCGGTCACGCAGTGGCTGGGCCTCGCCGGCTTCGAGACCCTGGTCCACGACAAGGCCACGGGCGCGCTCGACGCGCTCAGCAACGAGTTTCCCGGCGTCCTCGTCACCGACCTGAAGATGGAAGGGATCGACGGCATGGAGCTGCTGCGGCGCACGCAGCAGATCGATGCGGAGCTGCCGGTGGTGGTGATCACCGGTCATGGCGACGTCGAGACGGCGGTCGAAGCGATGCGGCTCGGCGCCTACGATTTCATCGAAAAGCCGTTCGCGCCCGAGCGGTTCCTCGAAGTGATCCGGCGCGCGAGCGAGAAGCGCCGCCTCACGGTCGAGAACCGGCGTCTGCGCCGCGCGGTGGGCGGGCAGGGTTTGGCGTCGCGCATCATCGGCACGTCGAAAGCGGCGGAAACGTTGCGCGAACAGGTCGCCGAGCTCGCCGGCACCGACGCGAGCGTCATCATTTACGGCGCCACCGGCGTCGGCAAGGATCTGGTCGCGCGCTGCCTGCATGACTTCGGCCGCCGCAGCAAGTCGAACTACGTCGCGGTCAACTGCGCCGCCATCCCGGAGACGATGGTCGAGAGCGAGTTCTTCGGCCACGCCGCCGGCGCCTTCACGAGCGCCGTGAAGGCGCGCACCGGCAAGCTCGAACACGCCAGCGGCGGCACGCTGTTCCTCGACGAGATCGACAGCATGCCGCTGGCGACGCAGGCGAAGCTGTTGCGCGCGCTGCAGGAGCGCGAGATCGAACGGCTCGGCACCAATCGAGCGATCCCGATCGACCTGCGCCCGATCGCGGCCAGCAAGATCGATCTGCGCAGCGCGATTACGGAGGGGATTTTCCGCGCCGATCTCTATTACCGGCTCTCGGTGGTTGAGCTTTACATACCGCCGCTGCGCGAGCGCATCGAGGACATCCCGCTGCTGTTCGAATACTTCACGACCTCGGCCGCCGCCTCGCATGCGCGCGAGCTGCGCCCGGTCGCCACTGCGACCATGAACATGCTGATGGCGCATGACTGGCCGGGAAACGTGCGCGAACTGCGCAATGTCGCGGAGCGCTACGCGCTCGGGCTGCGCGAGCCGTTGATGCCGCAGCAGCCGGCGGTCGCGAGCGAGCGCCAATCGCTCGCCCAGCAGGTCGAAGCATTCGAGCGCACGCTGATCGAACGATGCCTGGTCGAAACCGGGGGCCGCATCAGCGCCGTGATGGAGCGGCTTGATATCCCGCGCCGGACGCTGAGCGAGAAAATGGTCCGGCACGGGCTGGATCGCCGGCGCTTCATCGAAGCGGGCCGGCTCAATCCTGCCGACAATTCGGCCGCTGTCGGCGGAAAATCGCCGATCGGCTGAACCCGCGCCCGATCATCATCATCAAGTAATTGATTTTACTGTAGTAATTAAGCCGTTGCCGAGCGGCCACTGGCACGCCCATTGCGTAGAGAAGGTGGTTAATTTTTCTCGCCAAGGGTTGGAATGAATGGCAACGATAGGGTTCCCGTTGTGAGTTATGGTCCGGCGTTACCAAGTTGTTGGCGTTTATCGGGTTTACTCGAAGGCGTGGGGCGCTGGCCGTTGCCGGCTTGCGCGTGCGTCCGTCTCGCCGCCGGATTGCGCGGCAGCTCTGCCATTTGGGAATTCCGGTCGTGCTCGCGATGCTGACGGGCTGCGCCGTAGGACCCGACTTCGCGCCGCCACCAGCGCCCGGCGTGCCGAGCTATCTGCCGGGCGGAGATCGGGCGCCCGGCCGCAGCCTCCTCAACGGCGCTGACATCCCCGCCCGCTGGTGGGAGCTCTTCCGTTCGCGCCATCTCAACGAACTGATGGAGCACGGCATCGCCTACAACGGCGATCTCGAAGCGGCGGAAGCCGCGGTGCGGATCGCGCAGGCGAATGCGCTGGCGCAGCGCGGCGCGCTGTTTCCGACCGTGCAAGGGAATTTCAATCCGACCCGGCAGAAAATCGCGAGCGGAAGCGTGGTCAGCAACGCCGCCTCGGGCGCGGATACCTACAGCCTGTTCACCACGCAATTGACGGTGACCTACGTCGCGGACGTCTTCGGTGGCGTGCGCCGCTCGATCGAGTCGACCGATGCGCTCGCCGAGGCGCAGGCGTTCCAGCGCGAAGCCGTGTATCTCACCCTTACCTCGAACATCGCGCTGGCGGCGATCCAGGAGGCGTCGCTGCGCGGCCAGATCAACGCCACGCGCCGGCTGATTTCGCTGCAGACCCAGCTCCTCGACATCCTGCGCCGGCAGAATTCCTCCGGTCAGATCGCGTATCCCGACGTGGTGCTGCAGGAGACCGCGGTGGCGCAGGCGCAGATTCTGCTGCCGCCGCTGGAAAAGCAGCTCGCCCAGCAGCGCGACCTGATTGCGCAGCTCACCGGCCGCTTCCCGAACGAGGCCTTGGCGGCGACCTTCCAGCTCAACTCGTTCCGCCTGCCGCGGCGGCTGCCGCTGAGCCTGCCCGCCGATCTCGTGCGCCAGCGTCCCGACGTGCGGGTCGCGGAAGCCAACCTGCACGCCACGAATGCGCAGATCGGCGTTGCGATCGCCAACCGGCTGCCGCAGATCACGCTCAACGGCAATGCCGGGTCGAGCGCGGTGGCGCTGTCGCAACTGTTCACGCCCGGCAACGGGTTCTGGATGATCGCCGGCAATGTCGTGCAGACTGTGTTCGACGCCGGCACGCTGGAGAACAAGCAGCGCGCGGCGGAAGCCGCGACCGCGCAGGCCGCGGCGCAATATCGCCAGACCGTGCTGGTCGCGTTCCAGAACGTCGCCGACGTGCTGCGCGCGCTGCAGTCCGACTCGCGCGCCGTCACCGCCGCGATCGCGGCCGAGCGCTCCGCCAACCAGAGCATCGATCTCGTGCGCCGCCAGGTCGAACAGGGGCAGGTGAGTCTGCCGATCCTGCTCAATGCCCAGCAGGCCTATCTGCAGACAGCGCTCGCCCGCGTGCAGGCCGAGGCCGCGCAGTTCTCCGACACGGTCGCACTGTTCGAGGCACTCGGCGGCGGCTGGTGGAATCGGCCCGAGCTGCTTCCTGCGCGCGAGGAAGCCCACCCATGACCGGCCGGCTCGCGGTTTGGCGCGTAGCAGTCCTGCTCGCGGCGCTTGCGCTCGGCTGCACGCCCGCGGCCGTGGCTGGCGCGCCGCCGGAAGGGCGGGCAGCAAACCCTGACATCGTGCGTGTCAGCGACGACCAGATGCATCAGCTCAATATCGAAAAGGTCGAGCTTTACACGTTTCGCGCGCTCAAGCCGGCGATCGGCCAGATCGCCTTCAACGAGGATGCCTCGACCGTCGTGCTCACGCCGTTTTCCGGCCGCGTGACCAAACTGATCGCCAAGCTCGGCGACCGGGTCGAAAGCGGCGGCCCGCTATTCGAGATCGACAGCTCGGAAGTGGTGCAGGCGCAGACCGATCTGATTGCTGCCGTGCAGGGCCTGGAGAAGGCGAAGTCGCAGCTTGCGCTCAGCAAGCGCGTGCTTGATCGCCAGGCCGGCCTGCTCAAGGACCGCGCCACCTCGCAGCGCGAGGCCGATCAGGCGCAGGCTGATTATGCCGGCGCCGAATCCGATGTGCGCACCGCGGAAGGCGCGCTCACCGCCGCGCGCAACCGGATGCGCGTCATTATCGGGCGCAGCGATGCGGAGATCGCGCGCGTCGAGAGCGAGCGGCTCGTCAACCCGCTGATCACGATCAATTCGCCGATCGAAGGCACCGTGATCGGCCGCAAGGTCGGCCCCGGCCAGTATGTGCGCAGCGACGCCGGCGACCCGCTGTATTCCATCGCCAATCTCTCGACCATGTGGCTCAAGGCCAATGTGCCCGAGAACGACATCCCGCTGGTGAAGGTCGGGCAGGAGCTCGAGGTCTCGGTGCTGGCACTGCCGGATCGCGTGTTTAGCGCAAAGATCACCGCAATCGGCGCGGCCTCCGACGCGGTCACGCGGCGCGTTGTGGTGCGCTCCGAAATCCCCAATCCCGATGGGGCGCTGCGCGCCGAGATGTTCGCAACCTTCAAGATCGCAACCGGCGCGCCCTTGCCGGCGCCCGCCGTCCCGGTCAATGCCGTCATCTGGGAAGGCGATCTCGCCACCATCTGGGTCGAGCGCGAGCCTAACATGATGGAACGGCGCAAGGTGAAGGTCGGAATGGAGCAGGACGGCCGCGTGCAGATCAAGGAAGGGGTCAAGGTCGGCGAGCGGGTAGTCGGGCGCGGCGCGATCTACGTCCAGAACGAGTGGAAGGAATGATTCAGAAGCCGCTTGATCAGTTCTCCGGTCGTCCCCGCGAAAACGGGGACCCATACCCTCCGCGCGGCGATCTTCGTTCGACAGTGCCACAACACGTTCGACACGGCGCATGGGTCCCCGCTTTCGCGGGGACGACAATCCGGAAGCATTCTTTGGGATTGACCGGCCAGTGATGACCGGCCGGCCATGACGTTCCTTCCGCCGAGGCAGCGATGCTGCGAAACCTGATCGCATTCTGTTTGTCGCGGCGGCCGCTGGTGCTGGCGGCATTCGCGGCCTTTCTCGCGCTCGGCTTCGTCGCCTTCAGGGCGCTGAACATCGAGGCCTATCCCGATCCAGCGCCGCCGATCATCGAGATCATCGCCCAATATCCCGGTCAGTCGCCGGAAGAGGTCGAGCGCTATGTGACGATCCCGATCGAGATCGCGGTCGCGAGCACGCCCGGACTCAAATACATCCGTTCGAATACCGTCTATGCGCTCGGCTTCATCCGCCTGCAGTTCGAATATGGGCAGGACTACTACTTCGTGCGTCAGCAGACGCTCAACCGGCTGAAGGACGCGACGCTGCCGAACGGCGTGCAGCCGGTGATCTCCCCGGCCGGCGGGATCAGCGAGATCATGCGCTACGAGCTGAAAGGTCCGCCGGGCATGGACCTGATCGAGCTCAAGACGTTGCAGGACTGGGTGGTCGAACGCAAGCTGCGCATCGTGCCGGGCGTCGCCGATGTGAACGTGCTCGGCGGCAAGACCAAGGAGTTCCAGGCCGAGATCGATCTCAACAAGATGATCGCCTACGGCCTGACACTGCCGCAGATCATCACCGCAATCTCGAACAGCAATTCCAACGTCGGCGGCCGCACGATCGCGCTCGGCGAGCAATCGGTCAACGTCCGCGGTATCGGCGTCGTGAGCTCGCTCGAAGACATCGGCAACATCGTCCTGACGCAGCAGGGCGGCATCCCGGTGCTGTTGTCCGATGTGGCGAAGATCCAGATCGGCTTCACGCCTCGCCTCGGCATCGCCGGACATGATGACAAGACCGACATCATCTTCGGCGTCGTTTTGATGCAAAAGCTCGAACGCACCATGGAGGTAGTGACGCGCGTCCGCGCCGCGATCGACCGCATGAACACCGACGGCAGCCTGCCGCCCGGCGTCAAGGTCGACACCTTCTATGACCGCGGCGATCTGGTCGGCATCACCGTGAGCACGGTGCTGCACAACATGCTGTTCGGCATCGCCCTGATCTTCCTCATTCAGTGGATCTTCATGGGGGACCTGCGCTGCGCGCTGATCGTCGCGGCGACGATTCCGGTGGCGCTGCTGCTCGCCGTGATGATTACGGTCATTCGCGGCGAATCCGCCAATCTCCTGTCGGTCGGCGCGATCGATCTGGGCATCATCGTCAATTCGAGCGTGATCATGCTGGAGAACATCTATCGCCATCTCGCGCACCCCCCCGGGCGCTCGGCGATGGCAGGCTCGACCACGCTCGGCGACAAGCTCCACCGCATCCTCACCGGCGCGATCGAGGTCGACAAGGCGATCCTGTTCTCCGTGGTCATCACCATCGCGGCGTTCCTGCCGCTGTTCACCATGCAGGGCGTCGAGGGCCAGATCTTCGGCCCGATGGCGCGCACCTACGCCTATGCGCTCGCCGGCGCGGTGATCGCCACGTTCACGGTGACGCCGGTGATGTCTTCGGTGCTGCTGCCGGCGCGGGTGAGCGAGGTCGAGACCTTCGTGGTACGGCGGATCCGGAGGGTCTATCAGTTCATCCTGCCGCTGGCGGTACGCCGTTTCCGGATCGCGGCGACGATCGCGATTGCCTTCCTGGTATTCTGCGGCGTTCTCGGCGCGCGGCTCGGCAACGAATTCCTGCCCAAGCTCGAGGAGGGCAACCTTTGGATTCGCGCGCTGCTGCCGCCGACCATCACGCTCGAGGCCGGGATGGATACCGTCGCGCGCATGCGGCAGGTGATCATGAGCTACGCGCCGGTGCGCACCGTCGTCTCCGAGCAGGGCCGCGGCGAAGATGGCACCGACCCCGACGGTTCGTTCGTCGCCGAATTCTTCGTGCCGCTCAAGCCAGCGGACGAATGGCCAAAGGGCCTGACCAAGGAGGCGATGGTCAAGCAGATGAGCGAGCGGCTCGAGCGCGAGTTTCTCGGCGTCGACTTCAACTTCTCGCAATACATCCAGGACAACATCGAGGAAGCGGTCTCCGGCGTGAAGGGCGAGAATTCGGTCAAGATCTTCGGCCCCGATCTCGACGAGCTCGAACGGCTCTCCAAGCAGGTCAAGACCGAGATCGCGGAGGTGCGGGGCGTCACCGATCCGGGCGTCTTCAGCCTGCTCGGCCAGCCCAACCTGGTGATCAAGGTCGACCGCGCCAAGGCGGCGCGCTATGGCTTTTCGGTTGGCGACATCAACACGGTGGTGCAGGCGGCGATCGGCGGCCTGGAAGTAAGCCGGGTCTACGAGGGCGAATGGAATTTCGCTCTCACGGTGCGGCTTGCGCCAGAATATCGCCTCAATGTCGACGCCATCCGTTCGATCCCGGTCGCGCTGCCGAACAACGATCCAAAGTCGCCGACCGCCTATATCGCGCTCGGCGATCTCGGCGAAGTGAAACTCGAGAGCGGCGCCTCCTATATCTACCGCGAGGACAATCAGCGCTTCGTGCCCCTGAAATACAGCGTGCGCGGCCGCGATCTCGGCTCGACCGTCGCCGAGGCGCAGGCGCGCGTCGCCGAGAAGGTGCCGCTGCCGCAAGGCTACCGGATCGAATGGACCGGCGAGTTCGGCGCACTGGTGGAGGCGCAGAAGCGGCTCGCCGTGATCGTGCCGCTAAGTCTCTTGCTGATCTTCATGCTGCTCTACAGCTTGTTTGCTTCTGTGCGCGACAGTCTGTTGGCACTGTCCGGGATTCCGTTCGCCGTCGCCGGCGGGATTCTAGGACTGACAGTCGCGGGGCTGAACTTCAGCATCTCGGCCGCAATCGGATTCATCTCGCTGTTCGGCGTCTCGTCGATGGATGGGATTTTGCTGGTGTCCTACATCCGTCGCAACATGGATGAAGGCATGGCGAGCGAGAGCGCGATCATCCGCGCGTCCGAAACGCGCATGCGCCAGATTTTCATGACCGGCTTCTCCGCCTGCATCGGGCTCGTTCCGGCGGCGATCTCGACCGGCATCGGTTCGCAGGTTCAGCAGCCGCTCGCCTGCGTCATCGTCGGCGGCATGCTGCTGTCGCCGATCTGCAGCCTGCTGGTGATCCCGACTCTGTCGCGCATCTTCATGCCCTACGTGCCCGAAGGCGAAGGCCATGCGGACCTGGTGGCGCCGCCGCTCACGGACGACGATCGCGATATCGAGGCGGCGACCGGACCGGGCTCGACCTCGGGCTGAGGCAAAAGTCCGAATAAGAAAACCTGTCTGGTCGTCAGGCGGCATGCGCGAAAGCCGGACCATGCGCCGCATCATCGGGATTATGGCGCCGCATGCGGAATAGTTTAAGCTCGGAAGGTATGGGTCCCCGCTCTCGCGAGGACGACAACGCCTGCTACCGCGTCAGCCCAACCAACGGTCCGAGATAATGCTCAAGCAACCAGCGCAACTGACACTGCTCATCACGTCCTGGTTTGCGCTCGCCTGTACCGCAGCGGCCGCGCAAGACAGCGTCTCGTTCAAGGGCAAGACGATCTCCCTGCTGGTCGGCTCGATCGCGGGCGGCGGGACCGACGCCACCGGCCGGCTGGTGGCGCCGTTCCTGACCAAATATCTGCCGGGCAATCCCGCCGTCATCGTGCGCAACATGCCGGGCGCCGAGGGCCTGGTCGCGCTGAATTACTTCGTGCAGCAGGCGGACCGCGACGGCCTCACCGCGGTGGCCGGCGACGCGCCCGCGATCGATCCGATCCGCTATCGTGGACCGCAGTCGCGCTACGATCCCGGAAAGTTCGATTACTTCGGCGGGATTGGCCGCGGCGGCAGCATGATCATCATCCGCAGCGCCGCCGAGAAGAGGCTCTACGACAAGACCGCGGGTCCGGTCACCATGGGCATCGCCAGCGCGATCCCGCGCTCGGGCCAGCTCATCGCCGCCTGGGGCATGGGCCTGCTCGGCTGGAACGCGAAATGGGTCGTCGGCTACCGCGCGACCAACGCGCTGATGCTCGCGCTCCAGCAGGGCGAACTCGACATGACCGCGACCAGCAATCTGTTCTCGCTCGGCGATCTGATCGAGAGCGGCAAGTTCAAGATTTTGGTGCAGTCGGGCGGGTTGCAGAACGGCAAGACGGTGCCGCGGCCGGAATTCCCGCACGTGCCGCTGCTCTCCGACCAGCTCGCGGGCAAGCTCAGCGAGCCCGTCGCCGCGAGAGCCTTCGACTACTGGCGCGCGGTGCTGATGGCCGACAAATTCCTCGCGCTGCCGCCGGACACGCCGCAGCCGATCCTCGAGACCTACCGCAAAGCCTATCGCGACATGATCGCCGACCCGGAGTTCAGCGAACGCGGACGCCGGATGAGCGAGGTGTTCGAACCGATGTCGATCAGCGAAATCACCGACCTGGTGAAGAACGTCGTCGACACGCCGCCGGAGGCGGTGGAGTTCTTGAATACGATGCTGCGCAAGCAGGGCATCAACGGGCTGTAGAGGGAGGCGGCCGGGCGCCTGGTGCGGACGCCATTCCGCAGCCCAAAAACTCAATGAAAATTGCGGCCCTTGGGCATGACCTGCGCGGTCGCGGCGAGACCGAGGTCGTGCGCGAGCGCCGGCTGCTCCTTGAACAGAGTCACCAGCGCATCGCCGCTGCGCGGGTGCTTGTGGCGTTCGTGCGCGGGGTGCTTCACCGCATCGGCGCGCGCCACCACCTCGACGCAGTTGTGGTCCTCCGACAGCCGGGAAAGCAGCGGCGTGAGATCGTCGAGCCGCTCGGCGATCACGTGGATGACGCCGGCCTCGTTCTGCAGCGTGCCGGTCACGCTGATGAGCCGCGCGCCGAGCAAGATCGGGCGGAAGGTCTCGAACACTTTCGGCCACACGATCGTGTTGGCGATGCCGGTCTCGTCTTCCAATGTCATGAAGATCACGCCGCTCGCGGTGCCCGGCCGCTGCCGCACCAGCACCAGGCCGGCGACGGTGACGCGCTGGCCGGAGCGCAGCGCCGCCAGGCGCTCGTGGCGCAGAATGCCGCGGTGGTCGAGATCGGCACGCAGGAACGACACCGGATGCGCCTTGAGTGACAGACGAAGGTGACGGTAGTCCTCGATCACGTGCTCGCCGAGCCGCATCGGCGGCAGCGCGGCGTCGGGTTCGAGCTCCGGCATCGCGACGCGCGCGAACAGCGGCAGGTCGTCCTTGTCGCCCGCGCGCTGCAGCGCCCGTACCGCCCACAACGCCGCGCGGCGGTCGAGCCCGAGCGAGCGGAACGCATCGGCCTCGGCGAGACGTTCGAGCACGGAGGGCGGAAGCTTTGTGCGCAGCCAGAGATCGCGCACGGAATCGAAGCCGGCGCCGCGCACGGCTTCAATCGTTTTTCCGTGATCTTCGGACAGGCCGTTGATCTGCCGGAAGCCGAGGCGCAGCGTGTGTGTCGTGCGAATGTCACAGCGCATGTCGGCATGGCGGGGATGCAGACGTTCGCTCTTAACCTCCCCCTGCAAGGGGGAGGAGGCGGCGCGCAGCGCGGCGGGTGGGGGTCCCGAGTTGAGAGTTTGATCGCCATTGGCCCCCTCCCCGGCGCGTTGCGCGCGGCAACCCTCCTCTTGCAGGGGCGGGTTAAGAGGAGAGGGCTCCAACGCGCAATCCCAGTCCGAAAAGTTCACATCAACCGGCCGCACCTCGACGTCGTGCTCCTGCGCGTCGCGCACGATCTGCGCCGGCGCATAGAAACCCATCGGCTGGCTGTTGAGCAGCGACGCCGCGAACACGTCGGGGTAATGACATTTGAACCAGGCCGAGGCGTAGACGAGGTTGGCGAAGCTCGCCGCATGGCTCTCGGGAAAGCCGTATTCGCCGAAGCCTTCGATCTGGCTGAAGCAGCGCTGCGCGAACTCGAGCGGATAGCCTCGCCCGGTCATGCCCTCGACGAACTTGTCGCGAAAATATTTGATCGTGCCGACGCGTTTGAACGTCGCCATGGCGCGCCGCAATTTATTCGCTTCGCTCGATTCGAACCCGGCGGCAATCATGGCGATGCGCATCGCCTGTTCCTGGAACAACGGGATTCCGAGCGTCTTCTCCAGCACGTCCTTGAGTTCATCCCGTTTTCCGAAGGCCGGTGAGGGCGAGGGATAGTCGGGCTCTTCCCCCAACTCCCGGTACTTCTCGCGCCGCTGCAGATAAGGATGCACCATCTTGCCCTGGATCGGCCCGGGGCGAACGATCGCGACTTCAATCACAAGATCGTAGAATTTCTCCGGCCGCAGCCGCGGAAGCATCGACATCTGCGCCCGACTCTCGACCTGGAAAACACCGATTGTGTCGGCACGCGAGAGCATGCGGTAGATCGGTCGCGTCTCGGTCGCGTCCTGCCGGAGAAGCGACGACAGCGCGAGTGGAAGCCCATAGTGAATGCGCAGGAGATCGAAACCCCGCCGCAGACAGGAGAGCATGCCCAGGCCCAGCACATCGACCTTGAGGAGCTTGAGGTCTTCGAGGTCGTTCTTGTCCCACTCGATCACGGTGCGGTCGTCCATGGCCGCGTTCTCGACCGGCACCACCTCGTCGAGCCGGGAACGGGTGACCACGAAGCCGCCGACATGCTGCGAGAGATGGCGCGGGAAGCCCATCAACTCCTGGGTGAGCGCCATCACCTGTTGCAGACGTGGATCGGACGGATCAAGCCCGGCTCGGCGCGCTTCGGTCGTACTCACGCCGTCCATCGACCAGCCCCACAGCGTGCCGGCGAGCGCTGCAAGCGTATCCTCGGAGAGGCCGAAGACCTTGCCGACGTCACGAATGGCGCTACGGCCGCGATAGCAGATGACGGTGGCGGCAAGGCCCGCATGGTCGCGGCCGTAGCGCCGGTAGATGTACTGAATCACCTCCTCGCGCCGTTCGTGCTCGAAATCGACGTCGATGTCCGGCGGCTCGCGCCGTTCAGCCGACACGAAGCGTTCGAACAGGAGATCGACCCGTTCGGGATCGACCTCGGTAATGCCGAGGCAGTAGCAGATGACGGAGTTCGCTGCCGAGCCGCGCCCCTGGCAGAGAATACCTTGCGATCGCGCAAAGCCGACGATGTCGTGCACAGTAAGGAAGTAAGGCGCGTAGCCGAGCTCGGCAGTGACCGCGAGCTCACGATTGAGCGCACGCCTGACTTTCGGGTCTATCGCGTTCGGATAGCGCCGGTGGATACCGGCTTCGGCGAGGGCGACCAGCGCCTCATGCGGCGTGGCATAGCCGGCACGGTTCTCGTCGGGATATTCCGTCGTTTTCAGCTTATTGAGCGAGAAACGGCAGCGCTCCAAGAACGCAAGCGTCTCTTCGACCGCCTCGGGCGCGCGACGAAACAGCCGCGTCATTTCCTGCGGCGTTTTCAGATGACGTTCGGCATGGGCCTCAAGCCGTCGGCCGGCCGCTTCGAGCGTGCAATGCTCGCGAATACAGGTCACGACATCCTGGAGCGGACGCCGCTCGGGCACGTGGTAGAGCACGTCGTTCACGGCGATCAGCGGAACCAGGGCCGTGTGGGCGATTGCCGCTAGCCGCGTCAGCCGGCGGGTGTCGTCCCCGCGATAGAGCATGCTCGCCGCGAGCCAAACCGAGCGCCGGGAGGCCACAGTCTTGAGGCGTGCCAGCAGGGCGCCGAGCCGGCCGGCATCGATCCGCCGCGGCGGTAGAACGATGAGATTGAGCGCCTCGATGTGCTCGAGGAGATCATCGAGGAAGAGGATGCAATCGCCTTTTTCGGCACGGCTTTTGCCGACGGTAAGCAGGCGGGTGAGCCGTCCCCATCCGGCCCGATCCTGCGGATAAGCGAGAATGTCGGGCGCGCCGTCGGCAAAGACCAAGCGGGTCCCGACCGCAAGCTTGAAGGGTTTGTCTTGCGCAGTCTCGGACTCCTCGTCATTCGCGGCGGTATGCGCGCGCACCACTCCGGCAACGGAGTTGCGGTCTGCAATGCCAAGGCCGGCCAATCCCAGGGCTTTGGCGTGCTTGATCAGTTCCTCCGGATGCGACGCGCCGCGCAGGAAGGAGAAGTTGCTGGTGACAGCGAGTTCGGCATAGGCGGGGGCTGCGGGGGTTTCCGCGCGCAGCCCCTGATCGGAAACGGAAAAGGAATGGATGTTACTCATGGGGGATAAGGCCATACGCGTGTCCCGGCCCAGCGAGCGCGCAGCGCGAGCGCCGAGCCGAGACCCGATCGATTGTTCAGCGCACTCACGCGAACACTCCGTGCAGGAACCAGGCCGGCGGGCTGCGGGCGTTGTAGAAACCTTCACGGTAGAGCCAGACACGCAGGCCCTCCCGGCTCTCGACGCGGAAATAATCGCGGATGAGCGCACGGCCTTGCGCGTCGTGCCACCAGTCCATCGCGATGCGTTCGGGGCCTTCGGCAGCGGCGACGTGGTGCGTCACGCGGCGCCAGCAGAACTGCACCGGCGGACCGTCCGGCACTTCGGCCGTGGCCTCGATCCGTTCCGGCCGCTCGAACAGGCGGACCGGCCGCAACGGCGCTAGGCTGTCCTGGATGATTTCCGTCCCTGGCTGGGGGGCGGGTGAAGTGGATAAGACTTCGTCGTCCCCGCCAAAGCGGGGATCACTATCCTCCGAGCCAGAGTTATTCCGCCGGTCATGTTTCAATCTCAAGGACACGGCGTATGGGTCCCTGCTTTCGCGGAGACGACCAGAACCCGTTGCGCGAAGCCTGTGTGACTTGTCGTCCGCCGCCGGCATGGCGGCCACCGCGAATTCCGGGATGTGCGCGTCCTGCGGCACCAGGCGGGTGATGCGGCGTATGCCGAAGCGAGCGCCCAGGCGGTCCACGAGATGGGCAAGCTCGGCAGCGTGATCGGGCGTGGCGAGGCCGACCTGTGCGGGGTCGCAACGTTCGGCCGCGAGCGCCGCGAGGCGGATCACGTCAAATCCGAAGCCGGGGTCGCATGCATCCCCGAGCACGGCGAGCCGCTCCGCGAACAGGGCGCGGATACGCGCGCCTTCGCGCACCGGCGCGCCGGTGCCGACCGCGAGGCGGTGCACCTTGCCGTCGGTGCGGAACAGCGCCAGCGCGAGCCGGCGCGCGCCCTCGCCGCGCCGCTCCAGCAGCCGGCCGAGTTCCTGCGCCAGAATTTCGATGGTGGCGAGCACGTCGCTTTCGATCGCGATCGGCTCGGGAAAGCGGCGCTCCGCAACATAGGGCGGGATCGGCAGCCGCGGCGCGATCGGCTCGTCGTCGCGCCCGAGCGCTTGGTCGATGCGGCGCACGAACGCCTCCCCGAAGCGGGCGGCGAGCGGGGCACGTGGGCGATCGATGACATCGACGATGCGCTTGAGGCCCACCTGGACGAGCGCGGCGACGGTGTCGGCGTCGATGCGCAGCGCGGCAAGCGGGAGCGGTAGCAGCACCGCGCGAGTGTCGGCAGGTGGGATGATAAAAATCTCTCTTCCTGCCAAGCACTCTGCGTCATCACCGGGCTTGTCCCGGTGATCCCGATTGATGGAGTTCAGCGGTGCATTTCGGATCGGGATGGCCGGGACAAGCCCGGCCATGACGGAGCCTTGACCATACCTTGCCATCGCGGAGGCGCAGCCGACGGTGTCGGCAATGGCGGCGCGGGCGTGAAAACCTTGCGCGGCGAGGCGGCGGACGATGTCGCGGCCAAGTAGGGCTTCGCCGCCGAACAAGTGCGCACAGCCGGTGATGTCGAGCATTAGGCCGTCGGGCGCATCGAGCCCGACCAGCGGCGTATAGCGGTCGCACCAGTCCGCGACCGCTTCGAGCAGCGCCCGATCGGCATCCGCATCGGCATCGGCAACTGCGATCCCCGGATAGCGGGCACGGGCGTCCGCGAGCGGCATGCCGACTTGGAGGCCGAGCTTGGCCGCCGCGTCGTTCATCGCCGAGAGCCGCAACGCGCTCTTGACGTCCTGCGCGACGACCAGCGGCGCCTCAGCCAGCGTGGACGCGCGGCGCCTGATCCGGTCGGTCGCGAGCCGCCGCAGCCACACCGAGAGATAGCGTCGCTGGAAGGGTTGCTGAGCGGATCGCCTGGACAAAGTTTCGGTCTTCATGGTCCCACCACACGCGGAAACAGCCGCATCGGCCGCGCCAATTCTTGCGAAGCGAAAGGTCGAACGCGGTGCGACCGAGGCCGCCGAAGGCATCGGGCGTGCTCGGTGCGCCGGCGACCGCCCAGCGGGTGACCGCCGCACTCGCGTCCGGCGAAGGCTGCTGCCGCAGCAGCAAGCCAAGTCCGCCGCCCGCCCGGACCGCGAGCGAGAGCCGGCGCGTCGCCGTCAGGTCGGCAGTCGCGCCATCCTGCGGCAGTTCGGCGATCGTGGCGGCGAGGCTTGGCGACTTGAGCCCCTCCTCGAACGCCCACAGCGTATCGAGCGGGCGCGCGACCCGCAGCAGCAGGACCTGCGCCAGCGGCAGGCCAAGACAATCGAGTCCCAGGCCGTACGGCGCTCCCGCTTCGAGCACCCCGAAATCGGTCTGGATGAGGAGAACGCTACGTCCGTCCGCTGCCGCCAGCGCCGCCAGCGCCAACGCAAAACCGAAGGCAGCGCCGCCCTGTCCCGGCCTAGCCGGCTCCAGTTCATGCAAAGCCCCGCACGCCAAGCCGCCGTCCAGCGCACCATCGACGGCGGGCAAGCCAAGCCGGAGCGAGCCCGCGGTTTCCAGGCGCGTCTCGCTTGAATCGATCTCTGCGACCCCGCGCCGGAGCCGGCCGAGCGCGTCCGCGGGGACAAGGGAAGGCATCGGAGCGCCTGTTCATGATTTGTTCTATTGATTCCGCAGACCGGGGGAGGAGTCAAGGGAGCTAAGAGCTGGAGATACAGAGAGGGCTGTCAGCCCGGCAGAGCGAAGCGAGAGCCGGGACCCGCCTTGCGCTCCCTCGGAGGCTGGAACCGAACAATGAGCCGACGTTGCACTGGTCCCGGATCGCCGCTCTGCGACATCCGGGATGACAACCCCGAGCCAGCGCAAGAACGAGGCCTTCCTCCATACCGCGTCAGCGCGGCCCCTCGAATGGGACGATCCGATGCGTTAGCTTTCCCGCCCCGGCATTTCCATGGCCGACCGACATTTCGACTCACGAGGCTCCATGACGCGTTCCTTCAGACGGCCGCTTCTGCTCCTCGGCCTTGCCTTGGCCGCAAGCCTCGCGGCCACCGCACCAGCCCGCGCTCAGACGATCGACCCGGCGCTCGTGGAGTCCTGGAAGTTCGTGCAGGAGAGCATGCCGGGCGTGCCGTATAGCCTGCTCAAGGCGGCGTGCGACGAGGGCGCGTTGATGATCTATCACGGCACCTGGAGCGACGCGCAGAAAGTGCAGGTCGCGCAGTTCCGCAAGCGCTTCCCCTGCATCAAGAGCCTGCAGATGTTCGAGCTCACGGCCGGGCCGATGCGCCAGCGTTTCGTCTCGGAATCGCGTGCCGGCCTGCGCGTCGCCGACATCATCCAAGACACCGACCCTGGCACGCTCAACGAGCACGCCGCCGAGGGACTGCTGATGAACTACGTCATCAGCAACGACACCGCCTATGCCGATGGGATGAAAAAGCAAGGCTTCTGGTACCCGCTGCGCATCGCGCTCATCGGCGTCGCCTGGAATACCGACCTCATCAACGACAAGGAGGCCGAACTCCTCAAGGACTGGAAGACCGTGACCGATCCACGCTGGAAGGGCCGCGCCGGGGTGGTCGATCCAGCCGCCGGCGGCGTCGCCTATCTGCCGTGGTACACGTGGTTCAAGCTCTATGGCGAGGACTTCATCAGGAAGCTCGGCGAGGTGCGCCCGCAGGTCTTCAGCGGCACCAATCCGGCTTCCGCCGCGCTCGCCTCCGGCGACATCGCAGTCCTCTTCAACGCCAGCGAAACCGGCCTGATGCCGCTGCAATCAGCCGGCGCGCCGCTGCGCTGGACCTTTCCGGTGCCCGCCGCCGGGCCGGTGACCGGCGAAGCGATCTCGGCGCGCGCGCCGCATCCCAACGCCGCGAAGCTCTATCACGAGTATGCATTCACGGCCGAAGGCTATGCTCTCTGGCAAAAGCTCGGCGGCGCACCCGCGCGCATCGGCTACCAGGACCAGCGGCCGATCGCGGCGCAGCCCTGGTACAAATATCCGACGAATTTTTCGAACTACGACCCGCGCGAAGTAACAAACCTCTACCCGAAAGTTTCGGAACTGTTCCATAAGTATGTGAATGTGCGGCGCTGATGCCGAAAGGTGGTGCCGTGGGGACCGCTGGTGTGATGCGAACCGGCCGCCTCCCCACGATCACCCTCGTCGTGTTCGTCCTCACCTTTATCTGCATCGCCGCACCGGTCGGATATCTGTTCGTCGGCTCGTTCCGCACTGAACCGCCGGGCGCACCGGTCAACGGCTTCACGCTCGCGAACTGGGTTGCGGTCTATACCACCGAGCGCTACCGGATCGCGCTGCTCAACACCGTGACACTGTGCGGTACGGTTGCCCTGCTGTCGGTGATCGCCGGCGGCGCGCTGGCCTGGATCCTCGCCCGCACCGATGCGCCGGGGCGGCGCGCACTCACCGTGCTGATGGTCGTGCCACTGATGATCTCGAACCTGATCACGGCGCTGGCGTGGGTCGCGCTGGCGGCGCCGAATGCGGGCTTCCTCAATATCATGATGCGCTCGGTCACCGGCGTGACGACCACGTTCAACATCTATTCGTTCTGGGGCATCACGCTGGTCTTCGTCCTGCACTACGCCTCACTCGCATTCGTCGCGCTCTATGCCGCGCTGCAGTCGATCGATGCAAGCCTGGAGGAAGCCTCCTATTCGCTCGGCGCCGGCCCGCTGCGCACCGCCTTCGGGACGACGCTGCCGCTGATCTGGCCGACGACGGCGGCGACGTTCCTGCTGGTCTTCGTGTTTGCGGCGGAAAATTTCTCCGTGCCCATGCTGCTCGGCGGCCGCGTCGGCTTTCACACGCTGGCATCTTGGATCTACCTCGACATGGCCAGCGAGCCGGCGCAGCCCACGCTCGGCGCCGCCGCCGGCATCGTGCTCTTATGGATCGGGCTCGGCGGCACGCTCTGGCAGCGCCACATCACGAAAGCCGCAAGCCGCTATGTCACCATCGGCGGCAAGGGCGGCCGTTCGCGGCTGACGCGGCTCGGCGGGGGGCGATCGGTCGCGACAGCGCTCGTCGTCGTCTATCTATTCTTCGCCGTCGGCCTGCCCTACGCGACGCTCGGGCTCGGCTCGTTCCTCAAATTCGTGACGCCGCGCCTCACCGCCGCCTCGTTCACCACCGCGAACTACGAGAAGCTCCTCGACATCGACAATCTCCTGCCGGTCACCAACTCGCTCCTGCTCGCTGGCGTCGGCGGGCTCGCGGCGACGCTCGTCTACGTGTTCATCGCGTGGCTGATCAAACGCACGCGCGGGCCGCTCGGCACGGTGATGGACTACATCGTGATCATCCCGACCGCGGTCCCTGCGCTCGCGCTCGGCGTCGGCTTCGTGTGGGCGCTCGTCGGACTACCGGTGCCCGTCTACGGCACGATCTGGGCGCTCGTGCTCGCCTATTTTACGCGTTTCGTCGGGATCGGCGTGCGCCAGTCGCGCGCCGCCTTCACGCAGGTCTCGGACGAGCTGGTCGACGCCGCACGGGTCTGCGGCGCTTCTCCGTTCCGCAGCTTTTGGGACGTGATGGTTCCGCTGCTGCGGCCGGCGCTGATCTCACTGTGGACCATCCTGTTCATCTTCATCTTCATGGAGATCAGCATCACGATCATGCTCTACACACCTACGACCATGACGCTGCCGGTGCTGCTGTGGACACGCATGACCGCCGGACAGCAGACGCTCGCCTTCGCCGTCGCGATGATGCAGGCAACGATCGTGCTGGTGATCCTGTATGTGTCCAACCGCCTGTTCGGAACGCTGCGGACCACGCTGAATGGTTGACGCAGTGACAGATGCGACGGCCAAGCGCGTTTTATCATCCCGGACGCCGCGCGGCGGCGAGCCGGAACCCAACTCTCCAAGAACTCCGCGGGCGGAATTGCTGCACGTTGCGTCCCGGCGCTTGCTTCGCTCAGCCGGGATGACAACTCCCGCACTTTTCGCTTTCGCAAGGCTTGGCGGTCACGGTACTTGATCTAGGCTGCAGCAGCGGGAGCAGATCGTGAACGAGACCGACAAGACCCACGAATTCGTCGAGGGCATCGGCGGGCGGCTCGCCGCCTCGAAATCAGCCTCCTACGCGAAGGCCGTGCTGGCGATCGAAGGCCGCAACAACGAGTACCTCGCCAAGTACATGCTGACCGGTGACCTTGCCTGCGTGCTCTCGGCGTGGGAGCTCGGCGTCACGCCCGACGATGCGGCGAAGGCGCTGATGCGCTGCCTCGTCGATTTCATTCCGCGCGCGGAGGAACTGGGCCGCGCTGGCACCGCCGGCGACATCGTGCTGCAGCGCGAGTTCTGGATCGCGGATGCGGTCGGTCAGGAGGTCGGATCCTGGCTCCACGTCGGGCGCAATCGCGCCGAGAGCCTGCGCGGCTCGCTGCCGCGGCTGTTCTTCCGCGACGCGCTCCACCGCGAGCGCGCGGCGCTCATTCGGCTGCTGCGCGTCCTGGTCGACCGCGCCGAGCCGGTGCTGGAAGCAGTCGCGCCGTTCTATCACCACCTCCAGCACGCCGGCCGCACCACGCTCGGCGAATATCTGCTGTCATGGGCGAACAGCTTCTACGCCCACATCGAGCGCATCGCGCAGGCCGACGCGCGGCTCGACCTCGCGCCGCCGCCGAACTGCGGCCGCCCGATCGTGGTGGAGCTGATCAACCGCGCCGGGCGGCGCATGGGGTTCTCGCGCGTCGCGCGGCTATGGGAAGAGTGTTTCATCACCGAGGAGCATTTCTCCGAGCCGTTCTTCGTGCTGGTGCAGATCGCGGTCGCGCTCGCGCGGCTGGCGGAGGACTTGCGGCTCTGGATGACGGCGGAGTTCGATTTCTTCGAGCTCGCCGACGAGCATGCCTCCGGCTCGAGCGGCCGTCCGCAGAAGAAAAACCCGTTCGGCCTGCAGTCCGTCATCAACGGCGCTGCGATCGGCGCCGGCCGCCTTGCCGCGCAGTTCGCCACCAACATTACGGTGTCGGAGGAAGCCGACACGACCTATCACGCCTACACGATGTATCAGTTCTCCCGCGACGTCGCGACTTGGACCGATTTCATCGCCGACGTGGTCGCCAAGGGCGAGTTCAAACTCGGCGAGTTGGAGAAAAAGTCGGCGCTCGGTCACGCCGGCGCGCGCGAGGCGCTCGACGTGCTGGTGTACGAACATCACATTCCCTATCGCTACGCCCACCGCTGCCTGGGTGAGCTGGTGCGGCTCTCCGAAGACGGCGCCGACGATGCGGCGCTCGCGGCGAGGCTGCGCGAGCGGCTGCCGACCACGCCGATCGAGGCCGAGGGCCTGGTCCGCACCGCCAAGGGCACATCCAAGGCACACATCATGCTCAACGTCGATGCCTTTCGCGCCGTGCATCGGGAGTTGGACGAAAGCCTGCGCAAGCTCGATGCGCACCAACTCGCCAATCCGGTCGAGGCCGCGATCGCGCGCTTGATCGAGGAGGCGCGCCGGGCAATCGGCTGATCCGAGCGCGCTCAGGCAGAAAATCCTGTCCCGGCCCGACGCTCGCGTGCGCGCTCGCTGGGCCGGGACACGGATATTGGCGGCAATCAAAGCGCCCAAGCCATTGTCCCACCGGCGCTTCGCGGCTAAGCTTTTCGCGCTCACCTCGTGGTGCAATCGAGCGCTCCGACAAGAAGCGCTGAAGGGAGAGGACATCATGCAACACCGCACTCTCGTGAAATTGGCATGTGCAGCGCTCGCCGGCGTCTCGCTCATGGCGCTCGGCGGATCGGGCTTCACCGCCGAATACAAGATGACGGCCAATAGCCAGCGGTTGTTGAACGCCCAGAACGAGCCGCAGAACTGGCTCATGATGAACGGCGACTACGGCTCGCAGCGCTATTCGCGGCTCACCCAGATCAACCGCGACAACGTCAAGAACCTGCGCATGGTCTGGGCGCTCGCGCTCGGCGGCATGCAGAACATCGGTCAGAACGGTCCTGAGAACGAGGTCAATCCGCTCATCGACAACGGCTTCATGTACACAACCGACGGCTGGGGCACGCTCTACAAGATCGATGCCCGCGATCCCAACCACGGCGAGTACGTCTGGGTCAACGACCTCGGCGTGCGGCATGAGGGCAACGTCTCGCGCACGCGCGGCATCGCGCTGTGGGATGACATGATCATCGCCAACCTGCCGGACGGCCGTGTGGTCGCCGTCAACCGCGACAGCGGCGAGACCGTCTGGGAGAAGCAGGTCGCCAAGACCAACGAGTTCGGCACCAAGGAAAGGTTCTGGGCGGCCCCGCTGGTCGCCGAGGGCAAGGTCATCGTCACCAACAGCGCCGGCGACCAGGGCACCCGCGGCTGGATCGCGGCGCTCGACGTGAAGAACGGCAACGAGCTGTGGCGCTGGTACGTCGTGCCGAAGCCGGGCGACCCAGGGAGCGAAACCTGGAAGGACAAGAACAACGCCTGGAAGACCGGCGGCGGCGGCATCTGGCAGACCGGCTCCTACGATCCGGCGACGCACCTCACGATCTGGGGGACCGGCAACCCGGTGCCACAGTATGACCCGGAATCGCGGCCGGGCGACAACCTCTACACCAACTCCGTGGTCGCCCTCGACGTCAATACCGGGAAACTGGTGTGGTACTTCCAGTACCTGCCGAACGACTCCTGGGACTATGACGAGATCGGCGTCCACATGCTCTACGACGTCACGATCAACGGCGAGACCCGCAAGGCGCTCGGTCACTTCGGCCGCAACGGCTTCTTCTATGAGCTCGATCGCAACAACGGCAGCTTCATCAAGGGCGGCCAGTACGTGAACGAGCTGACCTGGACCAAAGGGCTCGATCCGAAGACCGGGAAACCGGTGGAGTACGATCCGAGCCTCGACGTGCAGAAATACGTTCCCGCGGCGCGGCCGTTGCGCGCCGACGGCACGACGATGAAGCGGGCCTGCCCCACCTGGCACGGCGGCGTCGCGCACCAGCCGGCCGCCTACAACCCGGTCAAGCACATCGCCTACGGCGTCGGCGCCGAGGGCTGCTTCTCCCAGAGCGGCGAGGTCGCAGCCTTCAAGAGCCCGGACGGCGGCCTCGATAAGCAGAAGTTCACCAAGCACAACTTCACCAGCGACCTCTATTACGGCGCGATGACCGCCTATGACGTGACCAACCAGAAGGTCGTCGCCAAGGCGGTGACCGACATCGAGAATTCGCTCGGGCGCGCTGGCGACTGCGGGCGGCGTGGTCTTCACTGCACTGCAGGATGGCTGGATCGTCGCGTACGACGATGAGAAGCTGGAAGAGCTTTGGCGCTTCAATGTCGGCACTCCGCTCAAGGGCGCGCCGGTGACCTACTCGATCGGGCCGAAACAGTATCTCGCGGTGCAATCGAGCGGCCGTCACCTGCATCCGGTGAAGTACGACAAGCTGATGGACTCGGCGTATCTGTTCGTCTTCGCGCTGAACTGATCAGCGCCACTTCCCCTCCCCCGCTTGCGGGGGAGGGAAGCTCGTCGCGTGCACATTTCGAGGAGCGATTCTTACTTCGCAAAGTCGTTGCAGGTATCGACGGCGGCGCCCCAAAACTCGACGCATTTGGCGCGGTCCATCGGACCCTTGCCGATCACCTTGGCGAACAGGAACTCGATCACGCGCTCGACCTCGGCTGGCTGTAGCGTCGCCGGCGGGTCCGGCATGGTCAAATGCCGTGTGCTCAGGTCGGCGCGCTTGAGGCCGTAGCAGCGCCCGTCGCTGTAAGCGAGGCGATCGAACGCCGGCATGCCGGTGCCGGGACGGCCGCATTTGATGGTCGTGACGAGATCATCGTGGCCGAGCTTGGTTTCGCGCAGGTTGGCGCCGTCCGGCATCTGATTGTCCATCTTCTGCCCGTCGCCGGCCCAGCCGTGACAGGCTTGGCAATTGGCCTTCTCGTGAAACAACCGTTGGCCATCGGCGATATCGAGTGGATCGGGTGTCTGCGCCATTGTCGGGTGGGCTAGCGCCAGCGTGGCCATGCCGAAAGCCAAGGCCAGCAGCAGCAATCGTGATCGTGCGTGATTCAATTTTCGTCTCTCGCCGAGATTGGAGGCGCTCAAACATAGCAGCTTGCGCACGGCGAAGTCCAAGCTAGGTTGGTGCAGCCAGCAATGCCGAAATCGCTGGACTGCCGGACGGACATGTCATGCCCCTGCGCTCTGCCGCCGTCATACTCTGCGTGTTGTTTTGCGTCTCCGCCGCCGCGGCGCCGGCGCTGCGGCGCGCAACGGTGTGGGACCTCAAGCTCGGCGAGCCGGTCGCCGCACAGCCCGCGCCGGAGGAGTATCGCGGCTTCGCCTGCGGCTCGAACGGCGGACCGCCACGCCAGCCGCTGACCGGCTGGCGTGATTTCGCGCGTTGCCGGGCCGAGCCGGACGGGCTGCATGAAGTCTATTTCGAATACGACGACGAACTCGAATACATCGCCCGCGCGCACGACATCGACCTCGATATCACCCGCTGGGCCGGCACCACCGAGAACCGCTACCCGCTGGTCGTGTCGGCGCTGTTCGACGACGCCGGCATCCTCAAGGGCATCCGGCTGGTCACCGACTCCCGGCCGGAACATCGCAACGACATCACCGATGCCGACCTGAAGACGCGCGAGGACGCCCATACATTCGGCGCGATCATGGCCGCCCGCTTCGACATCGACCCCGCGCGCGATTGCACCGCGCTGCCGCCCGCCGAGGGCGAGAGCCCGGTCGGCTCGGATTTCATCAAGCGGGCGTGCGAGAAGACCGACCCCAAAGCCAACCGCAGGATCGTGCTGCGCGTCAACCTCTATCGCAAGCCGGGGCAGAACGCCGTCAACCCGCAACTGCCGTCGCAACTGACGCAAGGCCAGTTCGAGAGCTCGACGCGAATCGAGATCTACACGCTCGGCAGCGGTGGGTAGCGACTATTCACAGCGGCTGAATTCCGGCCTTCTCCACGATATCGCGGAACAGCTTCGTGTCGTCCACGACCCGCTTGCCCAGCTCATCGCCGAGCATGAATTCATTGTCGTTGCCGCCCGCGACCAGGCGCGCTGCCGTTTCGGGATCGCTCATCGCGGGTCCGAGCGTGCCGATGAGCTTGTCCAGGATCGGCTGCGGCATCCCGGCTGGACCAAACAGGCCGAGAAAACCGACCATGTCGACGCCGGCCACACCGGCTTCCTGGGCGGTCGGGAGGTCGGGCAGGACGAGGCTGCGTTTCGGGCGCAATGATGCGAGCCCGCGCAACTTGCCGGCCTGGATCGACTGATAGGTGTTGCTGAGCGAATCGAACATCACCTGCACGTGGCCGGCAATCAGATCGGTGCTGCCCGCCGGCCCACCGCGATAGGGAACATGCACGAGCTTGATGCCGGTTCGCGCCATGAACAATTCGCCGGCAAGGTGCTGCGTAGTGCCGAAGCCCGACGAGGCGAAGGAGAGCTGCCCCGGACGCGCGCGTGCATAGTCCACGAATTCACGCAGCGTCTTGACCGGCAGGGACGGATTGACCACCACGACCAGGCCGCCGGAATGCACGGCCCAGATCGGCGTAAAGTCCTTGATCGGATCGTAAGGCAGCCCCTTCACCAGGACCGGCGCGGAGGTGATCGCCGACGATGACGTGACCATCAGCGTGTAGCCATCGGGCGGCGATTTCACGACGAAGTTCGCGCCCAGCGCCCCACCGGCACCATTGCGGATTTCCACCACGACCGGCTGACCCCAGGCGGCTTCAAGCCTGTTGGCGATCAGCCGTCCCACGAAATCGACGGGAGAACCGGCGGAAAACGGGTTGATGATCTTGATTGTCCGCTCGGGATACGGAGTTTGCGCCGATGCCGCGGTCGCCGCGCCGAACGCGAGGGTCGCGAGGGCTACCGCCAGACGGATCATCATCGCGTTTATTCCGGCTTGATGCCGGCCTTGGCGACGAGTTCCTTCACTTCCGGAATTTCGCGCTGCAGCCGCGCCGTGAGCTGCCCCGGCGTCCCAGCTACGATCTGGAATCCGGCCTTGCGGGACTGCTCGGCGGCAAACGAATCCTTCATCGCCGCCTGCGCTTCCCGCACCAGGATCTTCATGACGTCGGGCGGGGTGCCGGCCGGCGCGAACAATGCGTTGAAGGTGTCCGAGATGAAATCGGGATAGCCCGACTCGATCATGGTCGGCACCTCCGGCAGTGAGAACCAGCGCTGGGCGCTCGTCACCGCGAGCGCGGTGAGCTGGCCATCGTGAATCAGCGCCTCCGCCGCCGCGAGCGCGACCGAGCCGACCTGAACCGTCTTGGCCAGCACCGCTTGCGCCGCCGGTCCCGCGCCCCGATAGGGGATGTGCTGCATGGTGATGCCGGCGCGGAGCTTGAGTTGCTCGCCGGTGAGCTGCGACTTGGTACCGGCGCCCGGGCTTGCGTAGTTGAAGGTGTTGGGCGCCGCCTTCGCGCGCGCCACCAGATCGGCGATCGTCTTCATGCCCGAACTGGGATGCACGATGATGACGTTGGGCGCGTTGACGAGCTCGGAGATCGGCGCGAAGTCCTTGAATGGATCGTAGCCGAGGTTGTTGAACAGCGCCGGATTGACTGCGATCGCGGTCGAGGTGAGCAGCAGCGTGTAACCGTCGGGAATGGCGTGCGCGACCTGCGCCATGCCGATGTTGCCGGCCGCGCCGCCGCGGTTGTCGACCACGACCGACGCGCCGAGCGAGCGCTGGAACGCGGTCGAGATGATACGTGCGATGATGTCCGAAGGGCCGCCGGGAGCGAACGGAACGACCAGCGTAATCGGCCGGTCGGGATAGGCCGCGCGCGCGCCGGTCGTGCTGAGCGCGAGCGCGCCGCCCGAGCTGACCGCACCCAACCACGACAAGGTGCGCCGCCGCGTCCAAAGATTGCGTGTCATTCAGTTTCCTCCCGGCTTCCTAACTTCGTAACTATCAGCGGCAGGCTCCATGAGCATATTTGCTCACGTTAGCATGCTCCTCCCCGGCATGACTCGCCCCCTTTTCCGTAAGCGGGAGAAGGGGAAGCGCGCGGCACGCCACCGCATAAAACAAATGGATGAGTTGAGCCACTGGCGGAGAGGAAACATTCAGTCATGGGCAGCAACCGTTCCACACCGTTACTTCGGCTCCAGCAACTCCTTGGCGCGAGCGATCACCGCCTGCGGCGTCGCGATCGTTGCTTCCGCGATCTTCTGCGCCTCCTCGCCGGTCATCGCGCTGATGTCGGTCTTGGTCTTCGCCGCTTCGGCGAGGAATTCGGGATCCTTCATGGTCGCGTCGAAGGCGCGGCGCAGCGCCTCGACCCGCTCGTTCGGCACGCCATCGGCGGTGACGAGCGGGCGCGAGATCGCGGTGTCGGCGGAAATGAAAGCGAGCACTTGTCGGTCGATGTCGTTCTTCGCAAGCTCCTGCATGGTCGGTACATCGGGCAATTCCGGATTCCGTTTCAGGCCGACCTGCACCAGGATGAAGATCTTCTTCTCCGCCAGCCATTGCGGGCGCGTCGACTTCCACGATGCCCACGAATTCGAACCGCGGCCGCCGACCTCGCCGCGCTCCATTGCGAGGTTGATGTCATTGCCGCCCGGGTAGCCGGTGACGATCTTGAACTTGGTGCCGGCCATGAGATTGAGCGCGTGCGGATAGAGGTAGGAGCCGCTGGCGTTGCCGGTGGCGCCGACCACCAGCTCGCGCTGCATCACGTCCTGGATGGTGCGGATGCCGGTCGTGACCCAGGAATTGATCACGTTCGGCGTGTCGGTGGTGTTGCCGATCCAGTGAAATTTGCGCGCGTCGAAGCGGATGCCGGGCATCGAAGCCATCGCCTGCGTCACCGGCAGGTTCTGCGTCACCGCCACGACCACCGTGCCGTCGTGCGGCGCCACGTTGGCGAGCCAATTCGCCACGACGAGCCCGCCGCCGCCGGGCATGTTGGTGACGACGATCGCGGGATTGCCCGGAATGTGCCGACCAATATGGCGTCCCACCATGCGCAGGCGCAGATCGTAGTCGCCGCCGGGCGAGGTGCCGACCGCGAGTGTCACCGTCTTGCCGCGGTAGAAATCCTCCACCGGATCGGCGCTGGCGGGGGCCGCCGCCGCCAGCAGCAACACGGGCAACGCAAGCAGACCCTGGAATGACGGCATTCAATCCTCCTCGGCCCCCGGCGGGTGCGCGATCTTCGGTGAGCGGCGTCACGATACGGACCGGGACGGCCGACACAAGGGCGCTCTTTGCTGCACCCCCTCTGGGGGCCATCGCAGCCGGGCCGATACAACTCTGTGGAAAACTTAGGGATAAATTGCCGGAAATCTCGCGAAATAGCCGATTAGGGCTTGTAGATAGAGCCCATCACTCTTGTGGATAAATCTGGGGATAAGGGAGATTTGAGGAATGCCTGCCGCTGCTTCCGGTGACAGCGTGGTCGCCCGGCTCGAGACCGACGAAGCCACCGCCCAGCGGGTCATGGATCTGGCCAGCGACGCCTTCGACGCCGCGGATGTAGCCGGCAGCATGAACGAGGGCGCGCCGGGGCACTGGACGGCCGCACTGTACTTCCAGACGCCGCCGAACCTCGCTGCGGTGCGAGCCCTGGTGGCCTTTGCCGCGGGGGCGGAGGCGGCCAATGCGCTGGCGTTCGAGAGCGTCGCCGCGCGGGACTGGGTGAAAGCGAGCCTCGATGGCCTCGCGCCGGTTGCGGCCGGGCGCTTCATCGTGCATGGCGCCCACGATCGGCTGCGCGTTCCCGCGAACAAAATCGGCATCGAGATCGAAGCCGCGCTTGCTTTCGGAACCGGGCACCATGGCACCACGCGAGGATGTCTGATCGCGCTCGATCGGATCGTGAAGGCAAGTCGATCGCGACAACGCCCCTCTTCCCCTCCCCTTGCATGGGGGAGGACGAGCGCAAAACAGTCAGGTGGGGGTTTCCTCGAAGGTCGGGCGAAGCGTTGGTTGAAGCTTGGCCGTGGCAAACTCGGGACCCCTCCCCGGATCACCTGCGGCGATCCGACCCTGCCTTTGCCGGGGCGGGTAAGGAGAAAGGCGCGCCGCGCTCGGCCGACGGCGATCCTCGACGTCGGCACCGGCTCCGGTGTGCTCGCGATCGCGGCGGCGCGGGCTTTGCGCGCGCCGGTGCTGGCGAGCGACATCGATCCACTCGCGGCGCGCGCTGCGGGCGCGAATGCCCGGCTCAATCGCGCCGGTACGCTCGTCGAGGTACGGCGCTTCGCCAATCTCGGTGCCCGCCGTTTCCGTGAGCGTGAACCGTTCGACCTGATCCTCGCCAATATCCTGCTCGGCCCGCTGCTGCGGCTGGCCGCACCGATGACCAGGCTCGCCGCGCGACATGCCCACATCGTGCTCTCGGGCCTGCTGCCGTCACAGGCCAGCGCAATCCTGGCGGCCTACCGCATGCAGGGCCTGGCGCTCGAACGGCGCTTGTTGCTCGAAGGATGGGTGACGCTGGTGCTGCGCAGCCGGTGATTGATCCTCCGCTCACGCCGCGACTTGCGGCGCCGTCCCCGGCGCGAAGCGACCGTAGAATGTGTCGCCCTTGGCGGCCATCTCGGTAAGCAGCTTCGGCACCTTGAAGCGCAGCCCGTATTTCTTCTCGAACTGCTTGCAGAGCGCGACGAACGGCTTGGTCCCCATCATATCGATGTAGGAGAGCGTGCCGCCGGTGAACGGCGCGAACCCGAAGCCGAGGATCGAGCCGACGTCGGCCTCGCGCACGTCGGTGATCACGCCCTCCTCGACCGTGCGCGCGGCTTCGAGCGCCTGCACCACCAGCAGACGATGCTCGAGCTCCTGGATGTCGATCGTGTCGGGATCGAGCTTTGTCTTCTGCAGCTCGGCGAGGCCCGGCCACAGCCGCTTGGAAGCACCCGCCGGATAATCGTAGAAGCCTTTGCCATTCTTGCGACCGAGGCGTCCGCGCTTCTCGACCATTTCCTGCAGCAATGCCTTCTGCGCGGGATCGACCGCCTTGGGGCCGAGATCGGCCTCCATGGCCTGCAGGATCTTCCAGCCGAGATCGAGCGCGACCTCGTCGTTGAGCGAGAGCGGTCCGACCGGCATGCCGGCCATGCGCGCGACATTTTCGATCATCGCCGCCGGCACCCCTTCCATGAACATCAGGTGGCCTTCGCGCAGATAGTTGAGCACGCAGCGGTTGGCGTAGAAGCCGCGCGAGTCGTTGACCACGATCGGCGTCTTCCTGATCGCGCGCGCGAAGTCGAGCGCGGTTGCGAGCGCCGCATCGCCGGTCTGCGTGCCGCGGATGATCTCGACCAGCAGCATGCGCTCCACCGGCGAGAAGAAATGAATGCCGATGAACTGCGCTGGGCGCTTCGAGGTTTCCGCCAGCGAGGTGATCGGCAGCGTTGAGGTGTTTGACCCGAAGATCACCTTCTCGCCCATGACCGCCTCCGCTTTGGCGATGGTCTCGGCCTTGACCTTGCGATCCTCGAACACCGCCTCAACCACGAGGTCGCAACCCTTGAGCGCGCCGTAATCGGGCGTGGGCGTGATGCGCGCGAGCAGCGCGTCGCGCTCGGCCGTGGTGGCACGGCCACGGTCGACCTGGTCGGTCATGAGTTTCTGCGAATGCGCCTTGCCCTTCTCGGCGCTTTCCTGGTCGCGATCAATGAGGATGACGTTGAGACCGGCCAGCGCGGTCACGTAGGCGATGCTCGCGCCCATGAAGCCGGCGCCGATGATGCCGATGGTCTTGAGCGTGCTCGGCGGCACGTTCTTGGGGCGGCGCGCGCCCTTGTTGAGTTCCTGCAGCGAGAGAAACAGCGAACGGATCATCGCCGCCGCCTCCGGCGTGCGCAGGATTTTCGCGAACCAGCGCGACTCGACCCGCAGCGCGAGGTCCATCGGAAGCTGCAGGCCCTCGTAGATCACCTGCATGATCGCTCGCGCGGCAGGATAATTGTCGTAGGTCTCGCGCCGGTAGATCGCATTCGCGGCCGGGAACGTCATCATGCCGGCTTTTGAATAGACCGGGCCGCCCGGAAGCCGGAAGTTTTCGGCATCCCACGGCGCCTTGGCCGCGCCGCCGGCCTTGATCCATTCCTTCGCGGTCTTGACGAGATCGGCGGCGGGTACGACCGCGTCGATGAGCTTGGCGCCCTTCGCCTGCGCGACTCGGATCTGGTCGCCCTTGAGCAGGAATTGCAGCGCGTCCGCGGGCGGGATGAGGCGCGCGACGCGCTGGGTGCCGCCGCCGCCGGGAAACAGGCCAATCTTGATCTCGGGAAGTCCGACGCGCGTGCGCGGATTATCGGCCGCGACGCGGTAGTGACAGGCCAGCGCCAGCTCGAAGCCGCCGCCGAGAGCGAGCCCGTTGATCGCGGCGACCCAGGGTTTGCCGGAAGTCTCGAGCCGACGGTAGAGCACCGAGAGCTTGCGGCTTTCGTCGTAGAGCCGCGCCATCGCGGCTCCCTCGCCCTGCGCTTTCGCCACGTCGGCGAATTCGCGGCTGAACATTTCGAGCATCGTGAGATCGGCGCCGGCGCAGAACGTGTCCTTGCCCGACGTGATGACGGCGCCCTTGATCGCCGCGTCGTCCGCGACCTGCTCGACAATAGCGGCAAGCTCCTCCATCACCTTGAGATCGATCACGTTCATCGAGCGCCCGGGCGCATCCCAGGTAACGAGCGCGATCCCGTCGGCATCGACGTCGAGCTTGAAGTTGACGTAAGGCATTTGGACCTCCGTGCCGTGGCACGCTGGAAGTTACTCAAACGGCTCGCCGGATTTGCGCGTGTAGTGCATGCCCGTTTCATCGCGACGGACAAGCATGTCGATATCCGGATATTCCGCGCGTTCGGTTTTCGCGCGCGCACCGATCTCCAGGAACACCGCATCCCGGGCCGAGCGGTTGATCAGGCAATGGCCGTTGGCGACGCCCGCCTTCCAGCCGGCGGCATCGCCAGGACGCAGCACGGTCTCACCGCCGTCCTCGCACAGCACCACCTCGCCTTCGAGGATGTACACGAATTCGTCCTCATTTTGATGCCAGTGCCGCTGCGAGGACTGCGCACCGGGCTTGAGGCGCGTGAGATTGACGCCGAACTGATCGAGCCCGACGGCATTGCCGAGGCGCTGGCGCGCGCGCCCGATTGTCACCTGGCGGTAGGGCTCCGGGTATCCGGAGTGTGTATCAACCTTGATATTCGCGAGATCGATCTTCGGCATTCGTCGCCTCACACGCGGCGCCCCTTCTCCCCTCCCCTTGTGGAGGTGCGAGGCAAAGGAAAAAACTCACACCCGCTGAATGATCGTCGCGGTGCCCATCCCCGCGCCGATGCAGAGCGTCACCAGCGCCGTTTCGAGATTGCGGCGTTCCATCTCATCGATCGCAGTCCCCAGGATCATCGCGCCGGTCGCGCCGAGCGGATGGCCCATCGCGATCGCGCCGCCGTTGACGTTGACCTTGTCCATGTCGAGATCGAACGCCTGCAGATAGCGCAGCACCACTGCGGCGAAGGCCTCGTTGATTTCGATCAGGTCGATGTCCTGCAGCGTCATCTTTGCCTTCTTCAACACCTTTTTGGTGACGTCGACCGGGCCAGTGAGCATCAGTGCGGGCTCGGAGCCGATATTGGCGAAGGCCTTGATCTTCACGCGCGGCTTGAGCGACGCGGCGCGTCCAGCCTCGCGGCTGCCGATCAGCACCGCGGCGGCGCCGTCGACGATGCCGGAAGAATTGCCGGCGTGGTGGACGTGGTTGACTGTCTCGATCTCCGGATGCGCCTGGATGGCAACGGCATCGAAGCCGCCCATCTGGCCCATCTGCACGAACGAGGGCTGCAACTGCGCGAGGGTCTGCATCGTCGTACTCGGGCGCAGGTGCTCATCCTTGGCGAGGATCGTCAGTCCGTTCACGTCTTTGACCTGGATCACCGAACGGGCGAACCGGCCCTCGTCCCAAGCCGCCGCGGCGCGCTTCTGGCTTTCGACCGCATAGGCGTCAACCGCATCGCGCGAGAAGCCGTATTTGGTCGCGATCAGATCGGCCGATACGCCCTGCGGCATGAAGTAAGACTTGAGCGCGATCGTCGGATCGACCGGCCAGGCGCCGCCCGACGCGCCGATCCCGACGCGGCTCATCGAACTCGACGCCGCCGCCTACGGTCATCGCATGCTGACCGGACATGATCTCGGCCGCCGCAAAATTCACCGCGTCGAGCCCGGATGCGCAGAATCGGTTGATCTGTACGCCGGGAACGCTGTTGCCGTAGCCCGCCGTGATCGCCGCGGCACGGGCAATGTCGCCGCCGGCCTCGCCGACCGGATCGACGCAGCCAAGCACGACGTCGTCGACCCGCGCCGTGTTGAGCGCGTTCCGCTCCTTCACAGCGGCGAGGACTTGGGTCGCGAGGTTGAGCGCGGTCACTTCGTGCAAAGCGCCGTCGGCCTTGCCGCGCCCGCGCGGCGTACGCACGTGATCATAGATGAAGGCGTCAGGCATCAAGGTCTCCTGGAGCCCGGGGCGGAGGTGAAAGTCTCCTCGCGGGCGAATTTCCACCCATCGCTTAGACGGCCCGCCGACCGTTTCGAAGGTCCCTGATATAGCGAGGCCGGACACATACCGCCATCTCAACGCGGCAATGCTCCCGCAGCCGTTGACAAGCGTCCGAGGCTTTCTCACAAACCGGCCGTGGGGCAAGGGCCAATCCACATGGAATTCATGAATTCGCGGCCAGAGGTGATCCGTTCGGTCACACAGCGCTGGTTGCTGAGGACCTGGGATCGATTGCGCGGCGTACGCCGTTTGCCGCTGTGGCAGGACCTCGAGGCAGAGGAACTCACCTCGGTGTCGGCGAACCTCTCCTTCACCGATATCGTGAGCGAGAACGGCACGACGCGTTTGCGGATCCGCCTTCACGGAGCGGGAGTTGGGGAGACCTATGGCTCCATCGATTGCTCCGGCAAATTCCTGGACGACATCCTTGCCGCCCCGTACCGGGACGCCGCCCTTTCCACTTATCACCAGGTGATCGAAGCGCGATTGCCAGTCTATACCGTTGCCGACATGCGCGACCGGACCGGGCGCATCGTGCATTATGAGCGGCTGTTACTTCCGTTCAGCCGCCAGGGTCTCGACGTTGAGGGCATCCTCGCCTCGCTTGAGGCGGTGAGCCCGGAGGGCACTTTTGAGAATCGTGACCTCATGAAATCGCCGGGGAAGCCGCCGGCTTTCGCGCTCTGCACTACGATCAGCGCGCACTCCCCTCCGGGGCGCGAAGCCTCCTAGAAGCAGCTCTTGTCGCCTTAAGGAAGAAGCTATTGGCACCGTAGATATCTAACTGCGCACTGGGCGCGAGTTAAAATAATTTTGCCTATGGCGCAGACTGCATAGTATATTCTTCTAGCTTCATCCAGCCGGCGGCAGTTACGGTTGCCGCTCGCGCGTTCTCCTTTCCGGCAGTCAGGTCTACGTGTCGTTCAATCCTCCGGCGTCCAATGCGACGGCCCCCGAACTCAAGACCGCGGTCCTCGCCGGTCTGCCTGGCGTCGCACTGAGCGGGGTGGTTGCGATTGCGGCGACGTTGCTCGCTCCCGTCGTCGCGCGTTCGGTTTCGATACCGGCCATGGTGCTCGCACTCGTCATCGGCATCGCGCTCAATCCGATCGCGCGGCGGGCTTGGTTCCAGCCGGGCATCGGGTTCTGCCTCAAGACGATCCTGCGCTGGGCGGTGGCATTGCTCGGCTTGCGGATCGCGCTCGGCGAGGTCGCCGCGCTCGGCTGGATGACCGCCACCCTGGTGGTGGCGGCGATGGCGCTGACATTGACCGCCGGATCGCTGCTGGCGCGCGCGCTCGGGCAGCATCCGGCCTACGGCGCGCTCGCCGGCGCCGGGACTGCGGTGTGCGGCGCTTCCGCGACGCTGGCGACCTCGATCGTGGTCCCGGATTACAAAGGCAAGGAAGCCGACGTTGCTTTTGTCGTCGTTGCGGTGAACGCGCTGTCGACGCTGGCGATGATTGTCTATCCCATCATCTGTGCGCGGCTTGGATTCGATCAGCGGCTGACCGGTGTCATGCTGGGCGGGACGATCCACGACGTCGCTCAGGTCGTCGGCGCGGGCTACGCCGTTTCCGAGACGGTCGGCAACACCGCCGTCCTCGTCAAGCTGTTCCGCGTTTTCCTGCTCTTCCCGGTCGTGCTGGCGATCGGCGCCGCGTTCGCGCGGCGATCGATGGCGAGCAATGCCGCGAAAATTCCGTTTCCGATGTTCGCGCTCGTCTTCGTCGTGCTGTGCCTGATCAACAGCGTGGCCGCCTCGCTGCCCGCGATTGCAGTACCGTTCGCGGAGATCAAAGCGCCGATCATCGAAGCTTCGAACTGGGGCTTGCTGCTCGCGATCAGCGCGCTTGGCCTCAACACGTCCCTGTCAGCCATCGCGGCGCTGGGCCTGCGCCACGTCGTGACCGTCACCGGAACGACGCTCGTGATCCTCATCGTCGTCACGGCAGGGCTGCTGGCGCTGCGCTGAGTTATTAAAACGCGTCCGCGGGTAGCTCCATCACGCTCCCTGCCCCGGCCTGGATGCGGGCAAGGTGGGTGCCCGTTTCGGGCAGCATGCGCTCCATGAAATAACGCGCGGTGACGAGCTTGGCTTGCGCCGCCGCGGGCGCGCCGCCGGCGAGCTTTTTCGCGGCGGCCTCCGCCATCCGGCACCACATGTAACCGAGCGCCACCAGCCCGAACAGGTGCAGGTAATCGCTCGCCGCAGCGCCGGCATTGTCGGGCTTGGCGAGACCGTTCTGCATCAGCCACAGCGTCGCCTGCTGCAGATGCCCGAGTGCGGTCGCGAGCGGGCCGACGTAAGGCTTCATCGGCTCGTCGCCATGCTCCTTGATGTAGCTTTGCACCTCGCCGAAGAAGGCCTGCAGCGCGCGCCCACCGTCCTTGTGAAGCTTGCGCCCGACGAGGTCGAGCGCCTGGATGCCGTTGGCGCCTTCGTAGATCATCGCGATGCGGGCATCGCGCACGAACTGCTCCATGCCGTGCTCGGCGATGTAGCCGTGCCCGCCGTAGACCTGCTGCGCCATCACCGTGTTGGCGAATCCCTGGTCGGTGAGCATGGCTTTGATCACCGGCGTGAGCAGGCCCATGTGATCGTCGGCGGCCTGCCGCGCCTTCTCGTCGTCCGAGCGATGCGTCACGTCGCCTTGCAGCGCGGTCCAGATGACGAGCGCGCGCGCCGCCTCGTTGAAGGCGCGCATCGTCATCAACATGCGGCGCACGTCGGGATGGACAATGATCGGGTCGGCCGGCTTGTCAGGAAATTTCGCGCCCGAGATCGCGCGGCCCTGCAGGCGGTCCTTCGCATAGGCGGCGGCATTCTGATAGGCAACCTCGGACAGCGCGAGCCCCTGCACGCCGACGCCGAGCCGCGCCTGGTTCATCATCGTGAACATGGCGTTGATGCCGTGGTTCACTTCGCCGATCAGGAAGCCGGTCGCGCCGTCGTAGTTCATCACGCAGGTGGCATTGCCGTGGATGCCCATCTTCTCCTCGATCGAGCCGCAGGAGACGGCGTTGCGCGCGCCCAGCGATCCGTCGGCATCAGGCAGCACCTTCGGCACGATGAACAAAGTCGTGCCGCGAATGCCGGCGGGGGCGCCTTCGACGCGCGCGAGCACGAGATGCACGATGTTCTCCGCCAGGTCGTGCTCGCCGGCGGAGATGAAGATCTTGGTGCCGGTGATCTTGTAGCTGCCGTCGCCCTGCTGCACGGCCTTGGTGCGCAGCAGCCCGAGATCGGTCCCGCAATGCGGCTCGGTCAGATTCATCGTGCCGGTCCAGCGGCCTTCGATCATCTTGGGCAGATACGCCTGCTTCTGCTCCGCGGTGCCATGCATGAGGATGGCGGCGATCGCACCGAGGGTGAGGCCCGGATACATCGCGAACGCCATGTTCGCGGAGCACATGAATTCGTCGACGACGCTGGTCATCAATTCGGGCAGGCCCTGGCCGCCGAATTCGGCCGGCGCCGAAATGCCCATCCAACCGCCGGCCGCGTATTGCTTGAATGCGTCCTTGAACCCCGTCGGCGTGGCCACGCTGCCATCATCCTGGCGCGTGCATCCTTCCTTGTCGCCGATGCGATTGAGCGGCTGCGCCACCTCCTCGGCGAGCTTGGCCGCCTCACCCAGGACGGCCTGCAGGACATCGGGCGATGCTTCGGCGAAGCCCGGCAGATTGTCGTAGCGCGCGATCTGAAAGACATCGGTGAGAAGAAACATCACCTCATCCACAGGAGCCTTGTAGATCGGCACGGTGTCCTCCCTCGGAGACCTCACAGCGGATGCCGTGCGCGGCACGCGCTCAAGCCACGGTCAATGTGCTACGAAAAGGCGCCGATACGTAGGCGCGGATAGCTATCGCCAGGGAATCGCCCGTTTGGCAACTGCGGCAAGCTTGCCCCACCGGCCAGGCATCATCGCGTCCGGCAAGTCGAGCGGCGACGCGTACGGCTGCCGGCTGCGCTTGCGGAAGCTCACCCGGATCGAGATCGCCGTCAGTTGCGAGAGCCCGAACCGCTGTCCGCCGCCGTAGCGTTCGTTGCTTTCAACGATATGGGGCGGGACCGGCTCCTGTCCCGATTCGCACACTTTCATCGCCAGGACTTCGTAATCGTTGGTGTCACGCAGCTTCCAGAAGAAGCGCGGATTGTAGTTGATCAGTCCGTGGTCGGTCATGCCGGCGGGCAGTTCGTGATAAGGTCACGCCGCCTTTGCGCGTGAGTTCATGCACGACCCGGCGGCGCGAGAAATCCCCCGCGCTTGAGCTCGATCAGGTCCGTCAGAAACGCTTGTCCCAGTCCCATGCGGCCAGGAAAGGGTGAACGCCAGCGGTTCGCTAGTCTAGAAATGTGGCACAGCGCAAAGCGCATGGAGCGCTTGCGCTGCGCCGCGTGCGAAACACCGGGATCGTGGCGTCAAAGTGCGTTCAAGAAGTTGACCAGATCGGCTTTCTGCTGGTCGGTGAAGCCTATTCCGAACCGCTGATCATAGAAGTTAACGACATCCAGGAGGGTCGCCGCTGAACCGTTATGAAAATACGGAGCCCGTGACGCAAGCCCACGCAGAACGGGCCCTTTGAACCTGCCGATGTCCTTGCACTGCCCGCTGATCATCGCCCTTCCCGCGTCGGTGACCTTATAGATCTGGCCTGCCAGCGGACCTTGCGTGCACGTCAGCGTGAAGACCGGCAATCCAGAAATGTCGAGGACCGGCGGCTTGTTGACACCGGCGTCGGGAATGCCGATGTCGAGCGGCGCCTTGACCGAGTGGTCGCCCACGTTGGGTGTGTCATGGCAGGTGCCGCAAAATCCCGGAATGCTCGCGACGTTGAGGTCATCGTTGAGGCCCGAAACCCCCCTGATGTTGATAGTGGTGTTGTTGAACACCTCCTCGCCGCGCGCGATCGATTGTCGTTTGGCTGTGTCCTCGTGGTGGCTCGGCGCGAGCCACGGCCGATACAGATCGAAGATCTGCGAGGTGAACGGAACGTTGTGCGGATTCTGCCCCAGCGGGTCGTCCACACCGATGAAGAAATTCGGCAGTTGCAGCGAGAGTGCAACCGGACCGCCGGTGCTGCCATCGGCAGCCAGGCTGCCCGCCTTATCGTCGAAGGCTTGGGCGGCGAATATGCCGCTTTCGAATGCGACAATCTCGGCCAACTGCGCGGCGGTGGGCGGCGTACCGGCCTGCGCGTGACCGAGCGTGGCATCGGTCGCCTGGCTGGTCAAACTGGGCTCCCGGCCATCCCACATGATCGCGCTCAAGAAGCCGAGATTGGTGGACGGCAACGGGCGCCGATACGTGGAGACGATGCCTGTTGTCGCACTGGTGAGCCCCGTGACGGGGTTGGTATTGCAGTTGTAGGGATCATCTACGGCCGTGACGGCGAATTGTGCTCCCGCCGGGATCGGCAGGCCGATCCTGATCAAACCCCTGTCAATTAGCAATTTATAAGCCAGTTGTTTGGCGGCGAAGGTCGAAACGTCGTCGCTCGGGCACGTGGCGCCGTCGACTACGCGAAAGATCGGGTCGGTGCCTGCGCTCGCTGCAAAGCGCGCGGCAACGTCGGCTGCGCTGATGGTCCAGCCATTCTGCGACTGGTGGCAGCTGAAGCAGGTTCTTCCATTGGCTCCGAGATTCTGGAAGAACGCATTATTGAACGTGAACGTCGCCCCATTGGGCTGGAAGGTGGCGACCGCACCGGCCGGATCCGGATCGACGCTGAAGCGCGGAATAACGGGCGGAGTGGGTTGTTGACCGTGATCCGCATCCTTGAAGCGCTTCATCTGCTGCATGTGGTTGATCATGCCGGGCGCGAACGCCGGGACATCTTGTGCCGCCGCGAATTGCGGCGCACCGCACCCCAGGCAGGCAAGCGCAACGTCGAGAACGAAAATTCTCAATGCACGGCTGGTGTCACGCGTACCGATCAACAGCGCGAACGTTGTCTTGAAGTAAGTTGACATAGAGAATCGCTCCATGTCGCCCCCAACCGAGCGCCCTGCGGGGCGCATTCCGCATCTTTGAGCACGTGAGGTAACACCGACTTGGAAAATGAAGTCTGCAGCGAATGCCTGCCGATGGCACGATAGCTGCCCCACTGAAATCGAACTTCGGCACATCCGCCTCGGCAGCTTCAAATCAGCGCACCGGAATATACCAGCCGGTTGTACCCTCTGGAAGGGCTTACGGGCGCGGCCACTGTGCCGTGTTATTATCATTCAAGGCGCGTGAAGGATTGAGGGACTAGACTAGGCGTCGAATTCACCACGCTCGATCTGGCGCAGATAGTGGCCGGAATACGCTTGGCGCAACTTGCTCAGCGCAGTCTCGATCTCGTGCCGGCCTTCCAGGAGCTTGATCTGCTCGAAGCATTGCTTCCGGCTGAGCTTGAGCGCACCCGGCGAGTCAGATTCCTCCGCACCCGCCTCGGCGGCAATCAATTCGCCGATCTCGCGCAAGGTGAAGCCAGTGCCTTTGCGTCGAGAACGCGTGCCCGTCGCACCCGATCGCTTTGACCATAATACCCAATCGTCCCGATCCGCCGCGGCAGCAGGAAGCCGCGGCGCTCATAGAAGCGCAACGCCCGCAGCGTCAGCCTGAACTTCCGCCAATTGGCCATCGCGAACAGCGGTTCTTCCGCGTCGCCGGCTAGCGGCGCTTCGCCAGCGCCGACATCCCGTTGCCGAACGTTCGATCCCACGGCACGAATGGCAGCGCACCTGGCGAGGACTGGACGGAAGCGTCCGCCCTGATTCGCAAATCGTAGGGCGATCGCGTCCACCGGGAGCAACCGCATGTGACGTTACGGTTACACGTCACCCTATTTCATCGACGCTAATTCACTTCCGCTGGCTTGCGGCGTCCCCATTAACCAACTGTTTACCGTAAGAGGAAAAAATGCGGTCGCCGAGGGCACGGGGCCGCGCATGACATCGCTATCTGTTAACGAGCGCCGGCTCGGCCGACGGACCATCGAGGCCCCGCTTTTCATTGGCGTCGAATGCGCGGAAACAGCATGAGATTTGGCGTTCCGAAGCAAATCAAAGGCATCCGGCCGGAGTCGTGGGAAACCGCGCGCGAGGCCGCACGCCGCTCCGGAATGAGCGTCGCCGAGTGGCTCGACGGCATCATCACCGATTCGGCCATGGAGAGCGGCGTCGAGCCCGCCCACCCCGCCGCGGACGGTAATCACGAAGCGGAGCCACGCCAGCGGCTGTTCCGGAAGCCGGTGGATGAATATTCCGAAGCTGAGCCGGCCTCGCGCCGCTCCCACGAACCTCTCGATGACGACCGTGAAGCCGAGCCCAGCTCGCCCCGCCGCCGGAAATACGCCGGCTACGACGATCGCCATCGCCGGCTCCCCGATGATGCGATCATCGAGGTCAATGAACGCCTGGATGCCCTGAGCCGGCAGCTCGAGGATCAGCAGCGCCGTGTGCCGGAAGAGTTCATCGGGTTCAGCGAGCGCCTCGACCAACTGCGGCAGGAACTGGCCGACGAGCGCCAGCGCGCACCCCGGCAAGAGCTCGCCGAATTCAACGAGCGGCTGGATTGGCTCGGCCGCCAACTCGACCAGTTCGCACGCGCCAGCGCGGAAGCCCAGGAGCAGGCCGCGCTCACGCAAGCTTCCTTCGCGCAACAGGTCGCTGCCCCCCGGGAAACGGATAACGACGACGAGGTACCACGCCAGCTCTTCGATGCCATTTCGCGGCTCGACGAGCGGCTTGACCAGTTGATCGAGGAAGGCCGCACCGCCACGACCTTCATCGAGCAGCGGGTCGACGCGGTTGATCGCGCCGTGGCCCACCTTACCCGCGAGCGGCCCGAACCAAGCCTGCCCAATTCCACCTCGCCCCTTGACCAGGCGCTGATCGAGATCGCCGAGCGCCAGCGCACGCTCGAAGAGGTCGGCGGCGCTCCCGCCAGCTACGGATCGCGCACCGATGTCCTGCCACGGGCGCCGACTCAGGGCCTGTCGGGCCTTGAGCAGCAGCTCCGCCAAGTCACCCAGCGGGTGGAGACCCTGCATCCCTGCGGTCTCGAAACGGCCGTCGAAACCTTGCGCAACGACCTCGCCGAAATCGGCATGATGTTGAAGGAAGCGATGCCGCGCCGCGCGGTCGAGGCGCTGGAATCGGAAGTGCGTGCGCTCGGCCAGCGCATCGACGACACGCGCCATTCCGGCATCGACACCGGAGCGCTGAGCGGTGTCGAGCGTGGCCTCGCCGAGGTGCGTCACGCCTTGCATGCACTGGCACCGGCGGAAAGCCTGGTCGGACTCGAAGAATCGGTGAACAACCTCAGCCAGAAGATCGAGCTGGTCTCTGCTGGCACCCGGGATCCAGTGGCGCTGGAACAGCTTGAAAGCGCGATCGTCGGGCTGCGCGGGATCGTCTCCCATGTGGCGTCGAACGACGCGCTGGCGAAGCTTTCGGACGAGGTGCACGATCTCGCCAACAAAGTGGACCGGATGGCGCATTCGGCCGGAGGCGCCGACTTCCTCGCAACGCTCGAGGATCGCATCACGACGATCGCGGAGGCGATGCAAGCGCGTCACCACGGCGGCCCTGATGCGCGTGCTTTTGAAGAGGTGGTGCACGGCCTCACCGACAAGCTCGAACGGCTGCAGCTCTCACGCGGCGACCATGCGGCGGTCGGTCATCTGGAAGACCGGATCGTCAAGCTCGTGGAGAAGCTCGATGCTTCCGACGCCCGGCTCAATCATCTGGAGGCGATCGAGCGCGGGCTCGCGGAACTGCTGATCCATCTCGAGCACCAGCGCGTGCCGCAGGCGTCGAACGGCGCGTCCAGCGCCGAGCCGGTGGTGGTCAATTCGCTCAAGCAGGACATGGCCCGCACGCAGGATTCCCTGGAAGCCGTACACGGAACGCTGGGCCACGTGGTCGATCGCCTTGCGCTGATCGAAACGAACCTGCGCCGCCCATCCGCGGCGGCATCGCCCGTACCCTCGTACCAGGCCGCGATGCCACCGGCAGGGGCGGAGCTCGAAAGTCTGCCGCAGGCAGCGACAATCGCGGCCGCGGCTCCGGCCACTGCGAGCCCAGCGCCAGCCCGGATTCGTCCTGCGACCCCGCCCATCTCGAAGCCGTCGCCGTCAGCGTCCATGGCGTCCAGCCATTCCGCGCCGCCCACACAAGCCAATCCGGCGCCGCTCCCGGAGCAGGAGCGCCGCCCCATCGATCCAACGCTTCCCCCCGACCATCCGCTCGAGCCCGGCGCTGTGCGCGGGCGTGGCTCTTCGCCGTCGGAGCGTATCGCGGCCTCGGAGGCGGCGCTGGGCGGGACGAAGCCGCCCGTGATCCCCGACCCCGGCGGCAAATCGAATTTCATCGCCGCCGCGCGCCGCGCCGCTCAGGCGGCCAGTGCCGGCGATGCGGCGAAGCCGGAGCGGCACGCCGCCGTCTCCCCGCCGGCGGCTACGGCTGGCGCAGCCGGTCTGAGCGACCGCATGAAAAAGCACGTGCGTCCGCTGCTGGTCGGAACCGCCGTCGTCATCGTCGTGCTCGGCTCGCTGCATCTGATGAACCTGCTCGGCTCATCCGATGAAGCGCCGGGTGCCGCCGCGCCAGCGCCGGTCGCGCCGGCCAGCGAAGCGCCGCGCGCCGATGCTCCCGAATCCACGCCGGCGCCGGCTCTTCAGACGGCGCCTCCGGGGCGCCGGTCCCAGCTCCTGCCGTCCAGCGGAGCGGCGGCGTTCGGGATGCCGACCGATAGCCTGCTGTATCCGATCCAGCCGCAACGGCCGGCGGCGGAGGTACCGCCCAGCGCTGCTGTGGTGGCCGATACCACCGGCTCTATCACCGCGCCCGAGCCGGCGAGTGCGCCCGCGGCTGCCGACAAGATTCCGGCTGCGATCGGCGGCGGCCTGCGCGCCGCGGCGGCCAAGGGCGATGCCCCGGCCCAGTTCGAGCTCGCGCTCCGTCTCGCGGAAGGACGCGGGATTCCGCAGAATATCGCCGACGCCGCGGAATGGTTCGATCGCGCGGCGAAGCAGGGGCTGGTGCCGGCGCAATTCCGCCTTGGCGGCCTCTACGAGAAGGGCATCGGGGTGAAGAAGAACCTCGAGCTCGCTCGCCGCCTCTACACCTCGGCCGCCGAGGCCGGCAATGCCAAGGCGATGCACAACCTCGCGGTCATCTACGCTGAGGGCATCGACGGGAAACCCGACTATCAGACCGCCGCGAAATGGTTTCGCCAAGCCGCGGAGCATGGTGTCGCCGACAGCGAATACAATCTCGGCATCCTGTATGCCCGCGGCATCGGGGTCGAGACCAACCAGGCGGAAGCCTACAAGTGGTTCGCGCTGGCCGCCCACGAGGGTGACCAGGAAGCCGTCAAGAAGCGGGACGATGTCGGCACCCGCCTCGATGCCCAGTCGCTCGCGGCGGCAACGAAGGCCGCGCAGGATTTTGTGCCCGCGCCGCAGCCGGAAGCCGCGGTGCAGGTCAAAGTTCCGTCGGGCGGCTGGGACAGCGTCGTCGCGCCCTCGAACGCCAAGCGCCGCGCCGTCGGACCCTAGGCAAATTCTTGCCCGCAACGATCATTTTAGCGTGACAAAACGCATCAGCACGGCGAACATCGGCGCACGGTTCGTTCTTATGCGCTAAGTACGAACCTCGACCGAATTCGCGGAGCGTCGCCGACGGTCCCCGACCATCACTGCCGGCTTGTGACCAGGCCGACGTGGTCGTCGGGTCATTTTCATTGACGCTCTGCGAAGCCGGCCGAGCTTCCTGTTCTCCTGTTCGCACGCTTGGCGCCTCTTGCGCCAGCCGCTGCGCAACACCGACGCCGGACGCCGCCCGTGCAGATCTACCTTCCGATCGCGGACTTACCGGTCAATGTCTTTGTGATCTTTGCGATGGGGCTCGCGGTGGGCTTCATCTCCGGCATGTTCGGCATCGGCGGCGGCTTCCTGATGACGCCGCTTCTCATTTTCGTCGGCGTCACCCCGGCGGTCGCGGTCGCAACCGTGACCACCCATATCGCCGCCTCCTCCTGCTCCGGCGCCATCAGCTATTGGCGACGCCGAGCCATCGATCTACCGCTCGCCTTCATGCTGCTGGGAGGCGGCATCTTCGGCACCGCGGTCGGCGTGTGGCTGTTCACGGCCTTGCGCGCGCTCGGCCAGCTCGACATCACCATCGGCCTCTCCTACGTGACGCTGCTCGGCGCCGTCGGCGGATTGATGGTGCTGGAAGGCCTGCGCTCCATCGCCCGCTCGCGGAAAGGCAAGCCGGTCGAATTGCGCCGGCCGGGCAGCCACACCTGGATGCACGGGCTCCCGTTCAAGATCCGCTTCAAGCGCTCGCGCATCTATGTCTCGGCCATCCCGGTGTGGGCGATCGGCTTCACCATCGGCTTTGTCGGGGCGGTCATGGGTATCGGCGGCGGGTTCCTGCTGGTCCCCATGCTGATCTATTTCCTGCGGGTGCCGACGGCGACGGTGATCGGGACGTCGATGGTGCTCACGCTCGTCACCATGGCGTCGGCGACCGTGATGCATGCCGCGACCAACCATCTGGTCGATGCCGTGCTGGCGCTGATCCTGATGATCGGGGGAGTCATCGGCGCCCAGTTCGGCGCGCGCGCGGGACATAACGTCTCCGGCGAGTGGTTGCGGTTGTTCCTCGGCATCCTGGTACTGGCGGTCGGCATCCGCTTTGCGCTCGATCTCACGCTGCGACCGGACGATCTCTACACGTTTCGGACGTCGGAGAACGGCACATGAGGTGGCGTACCCTTCTGCCGGTGGCTGCGCTCGCAACCGTTGCCGCGGCGGCGCCAGCCGGGGCGGAGCGGCTGGTCACGTCGCTGTCCAATCACCGCGTGATGGTGACTTCGAGCTTCACCGGCGACGAACTCGTGCTGTTTGGCGGGGTCGAGGAGGACGCGTCGTCGCGTCCGCGCCGCGGCGGTTACGACATCGTCGTCACCGTCACCGGCCCGCGGCAGAACGTCGTGACGTTCCGCAAGGACCGCGTGCTCGGCATCTGGGTGAACGTGGATTCGCGCGAGTTCGAAAACGTGCCGTCCTATCTCGCGGTCCTCTCGAACCGCCCGCTCGATGCGATCACCAATTCCGAGACCTTGCGCCGACTGCAGATCGGTCTCAACGATACGCAGTTGCTCCAGCGCGCCAGCGTCACGATTGCGGATTCAGGACGCGGCGATCCCTTCCGCCGCGCCCTGCTGAGGCTCAAGGGCAGGCCCGGCCTCTACCGCGAGGACATGAACGGTGTGACGTTCCTCACCTCGGCCTTGTTCCGCGCCTCGATTCCGCTGCCGGCCGAAGTGCTGGTGGGAACCTACGAAGTCGACGTCAAGCTCTTCGCCGACGGCACCATGATCGCGCGCGCACCCTCTGCACTTGAAGTCTACAAGGCCGGCTTCGAGCAGACCGTCAGCGCCGCCGCCCGCGATCACGGCCTCGCCTATGGCCTCACCACGTCGGCGATGGCGCTTCTCACCGGCTGGCTCGCGAGCATCGTGTTCAGGAGGGATTGACTTGGTGCACTGTTCCACCTGTATGGCGAAGTAGCCCGATGCCCCAGGCGAACCAAATTGGTAGCCGCGATATCAGTTCGTGAGGCAGCGCTTACCAGTCAGCCCATAGAGCCGGCCCTCGCCGAGCAGATGCGCCGTAAACTCGAGCGAACCGAATATTTCGCAGAAGGCCGCGTGCCGCACGTTGAGCCCGCCGGTATAGGCGCCGAACGCCGGCATCACCAGCCGGCGACCGTCGCTCACGAAACAGCGCCGGCTGATCGTACGCCCGCGCTGGCTCACGCGCGCGACCGGGTGGAGATGGCCCGCAATCTGGCCGGGCGGCGCATCGGATGCAGGCTCATGGCAGAAGGCGAGCGGACCGATCGCGAGCGTGCGCGAGAAGATGCCGCCGATCCCGTTCGCCGGATCGGGATCATGGTTGCCGGCGAGCCAGATCCAATCCCGCCCGCGTTGCAGCGCACCGAGCGCTGCACGATCGATCGTCGCAATGCGCGCGGGGCCATCGCCATCATGGAAGCTGTCGCCCAGCGCTACGACGAGCCGAGGCGCAAAGCGGGCGAGCGCTTGCGTGAATCGTGTCAGCGTGGCCGCCGTGTCGTAGGGCGGAAGCAGCACGCCGCGCCGGGCGTAGCTCGACCCCTTTTCCAGGTGCAGATCGGCGACGACGAGCAATCCCTCGTCCGGCCAGTACAGCACCCCGGAGGGATCGATGAGCAATGCGGCGCCGGCAATGGTGATTTCCGCCGCGCCCGAAACCACAGAGGGTGTCGTCGCCGGGACCGCTGCCAATGGCCTCAATGCATCGCCTCCTTCACGAGTTCCGCCTCCGCTTCCGCCAGCAGGGCATCGGACGCTTCGCCATAGACTGACTCGCGGCCGATCTCCAGCATCACGGGAACCGCCAGCGGCGACACATGGTCCAGCGCCTTATGAACAATTCGCCCCCGGATGCGCGAGAGCATTTCGCCAAGCCGACGAATGTCGAGGAGCCCGGTGGCGGCATCGGCGCGGGCGGCGCGCAGCAGGATGTGGTCCGGCTGGTGCTTGCGCAGCACGTCGTAGACGAGATCGGTCGAGATCGTGACCTCGCGGCGCGATTTCTCCTTGCCGGGGAAGCGGCGCTCAATCAGGCCGGCGATGATCGCGCAGGTACGGAACGTGCGCTTCATCAGCGCGGATTCCGCCAGCCAGGCTTCGAGATCGTCGCCCAGCATATCCTCGTCGAACAGCGCCGCGAGCGACAACTCCCCGCGTTGCAGGCGCAACGCGATGTCGCCGAGCCCCCAGATCGCCAACGCGTATTCGTTGGCGACGAAGCCGAGCGGGCGCAGCCGCTCGCGCTCCAGCCGGCGGGTCAGCAGCATGCCCAGCGTCTGGTGCGCGAGCCGGCCCTCGAACGGGTAACAAACGAGGTAGTTCTTGTTGGCGCGCGGAAAAGTCTCGACCAGGAGGTCGCGGCGACCCGGCAGGAGCGATCGCCACTCCTGGATTTCGAGCCACTCCCGCACCTGATCCGGCAACGCGCGCCGGGCATTCTGATCGGAGAAAATCCTGCGCACGCGATCGGCGAGATAGGTCGAGAGCGGAAACTTGCCGCCCTCGTAGGCCGGCACCTTCGGGTCTTCCGAGGTGGAACGCGACACGTAGACCTCGTCTTCGACGAGCGCTTCGTATTTCAGGATTTCGCCGGCGAAGACGAAGGTATCGCTCGGCGTGAGGGTCTCGATGAAATATTCCTCGACTTCGCCGAGCAGCCGCCCACCACGCGGGATCATCTTCGACGCGCGTGAGCGCACGAGCCGCACTTTCAGCATGTCGGCTTCGACGATGGTGCCGACGTTCATGCGATAGCGCTGCGCGATCATCGGATGCGTCACGCGCCAGCGGCCATCCTTGTCCGGCCTGATCTTGGCGAAGCGCTCGTAGGCCTTGAGCGCGTAACCGCCGGTCGCGACGTAATCGAGCACCGCATCGAAGTCAGCGCGCGCAAGAGCGGCGTAGGGCGCGGCGCTCCGCACCTCGACATAGAGGTCATCGGCCAGGAAAGGTTCGCCGCAGGCCGACCCCAGCACATGCTGCGCCAGCACGTCGAGCGCGCCCGTGCGCGCCGGCGGGGTATCCTGGGCGTTCTCCGCCACGGCGCCGAGCGCGGCGCGGCACTCCAGTACTTCGAAGCGGTTGGCCGGCACCAGCACGCCGCGTGACGGCTCGTCCATCCGATGATTGGCGCGGCCGATGCGCTGAAGCAGGCGTGAGGCGCCCTTCGGGGCGCCGACATTGATGACGAGGTCGACATCGCCCCAGTCGACGCCGAGGTCGAGCGATGAGGTGCAGACGACGGCCCGCAGCCGGCCGGCCGTCATCGCCGCCTCGACCTTGCGGCGCTGCGCGACGTCGAGCGAGCCGTGGTGCAGCGCGATCGCGAGATTGTCGTCGTTGATGCGCCACAGCTCCTGGAAAATGCTCTCGGCCTGGCTGCGCGTGTTGACGAATACCAGCGTGGTCTTGTGGCGCCTGATGAGATCGTAGATCTCGCCCATCGCGTGATGGGCGGAATGGCCGGCCCACGGCAGATGCTCGGCGGTGTCGAGCATCGACACATCGGGCTGCGCGCCGCCGTCGGCGACGACGAGGTCCGCAAGAGTTTCGCCGAGCGCGAGCTGCGGGCGCAGAAAGCGGCGCAGATCGTCAGGCTCGGCCACCGTGGCGGAGAGGCCGACGGTGGTGAGATCGGGCGCGAGCGCGAACAAGCGCCCAAGTCCGAGCGAGAGAAGATCGCCGCGCTTCGAAGTCACCAGCGCGTGCAACTCGTCGAGCACCACGCGCCGCAGCGAGCCGAACAGATAAGGCGCATCGGGCGAGGCGAGGATGAGCGCAAGCTGCTCGGGCGTCGTGAGCAGGATGTGCGGGGGATCGCGGCGCTGGCGCTGGCGCTTCGAGGTCGGGGTGTCGCCGGTGCGGGTTTCGATCCGGATCGGCAGCCCCATCTCCGCGACCGGGGTTTCGAGATTGCGCGCTACGTCCACCGCGAGCGCCTTGAGCGGGGAGATGTAAAGCGTGTGCAGGCCGCCTTCGCGGCGCACCTCGCGGCCGGTGGAGAAGAGGCGGCGCGCAGATGATTGCCGAGCCCCAGGTACGGGGTTCTCCCCTCCCCCTTGTGGGGAGGGATCGGGGGCCGGGGCCGAGCGGGGATTAACCCTCGGCGTAATCGCTTGCGGCACGCCCCCCACCCCAACCCTCCCCACAAGCGGGAGGGGGCGCACCGTGCTGATTGCTTTGCTTTCGCTCAACTCCACCAGGCTCGGCAGGAATCCGGCCAGCGTCTTGCCCGCCCCGGTCGGCGCGATCAGCAGGACCGAGCGGCCGGCGCGCGCTTTCGCCAGCAGTTCGAGCTGGTGCGCACGCGGCGTCCAGCCGCGGCTGGCGAACCAGCGCGCGAATCGCTCCGGCAGCAGATCGATGGGCGGTGCGAGGTCGAGGACGGTCACCACCCACAGTTAATGCGACCCCGGCGTTTGGTCGAGGCGCAGCCCGCACGTCGGGCACGCGAGCCGCGATGGCCCTAGATCGCTAGCGACAGCAGGATCAGCGCGATCCCCAAGGTCGCCACCACCCAGGCGATCGTGCGGGCGACCGGAATGCCGGCCATGTAGAGCGGAAAATAGACCAGGCGGCCCCAGAAGTAGAGGTGCGCACCCCACACCGGCATGGCGCCGTGCCGGTTCACGGCGTCTGCGGTCAACACCGCCGCGGCGAAGAACGCGAACGTCTCGAGGAAATTGCGCAGCGCCCGCTGCAGCCGGCCCGCGACGCCCGTAAGCGGCGGCTTAGGCTCATCGCGCGGGCCGACATTCCAGTCGCATCCGTACTGCTGCGTCATCGTGATCGCGTTCGCGATGATGTGTACGAAGCCCAGGACGATGCTCCACGCCAGCATCTGCAGTTCGACAGTCATGGTTCTCTCCCAACTGCGGCCTCGATCCTCAAGCCGGACGACCTATCTATACCCTGATGCGCCCCGAAGACCTCCTGCTCCCGACGCCGGCCGGCGTGTGCTGCAAGCGCGGCGGCTTCCACATCGACCCGACGCGCGCGGTCGAGAAGGCGGTGATCACTCACGGCCATTCCGACCACGCGCGCGCGGGGCACGGCGCCGTGCTCGCCACGCAAGAAACGCTCGACATGATGCGGCTGCGCTACGGTGACAACTTCGCCGGCGCGACGCAGGCGATCCGATATGGCGAGAGTGTCACGCTCAACGGCGTGCGGGTGAGCTTTCACCCGGCCGGGCACGTCCTTGGCTCCGCGCAGGTCGCGCTCGAAGCCGACGGACTGAGGATTGTCGCCTCCGGCGACTACAAGGACGTTCCCGATCCGACCTGCGCCCCGTTCGAACTGGTCCCCTGCGATGTGTTCATCACCGAGGCGACCTTCGGCCTGCCGGTGTTCCGCCACGGCAATCCGGACGCCGAGATCGGCAAGCTCCTGCGCTCCGTCGCCGTGTTCCCGGAACGCGCACATCTCGTCGGCGCCTACTCGCTCGGCAAGGCGCAGCGCGTAATCGCGCTGATCCGCAAGGCCGGCTACGACGCGCCGATCCATCTGCACGGCGCGATGGAGAGGATCACCCGCTACTACGAAAGCCGCGGCATCGATCTCGGCCCGATCGAACTGGTGCGCGGCGCGAAAAAGGCCGAGCTCGCGGGTACGATCACGCTCTGCCCGCCCTCGACGCTCAAGGAACTATGGTCGCGCCGTTTTCCCGACCCGGTGACCTGTTTCGCCTCCGGCTGGATGCGGGTGCGTGCCCGCGCGCGCCAGCATCTCGTCGAAATGCCGCTGGTGATCTCCGACCATGCGGACTGGGACGGCCTCACCACCACCATCGCCGCAACCGGAGCGTCCGAAGTCTGGGTCACGCACGGCCAGGAGGACGCGCTCGTGCACTGGAGCCGGATGCGCGGCCTCGCCGCGCGGCCGCTCGATATCGTGGGTTATGGGGATGAGGAAGATGAAACGGCACCGACGCAAGTCAATGAAGCTGCCACGGACGGAAAGCTTCCCTTTTCCTCGCGCGAGAGCGGTTCATGAACCGCTTCGCCGAATTACTTGACCGTCTTGCCTACGAGCCTGCGCGCAACAACAAGCTGCGGCTGATGACGGCGTATTTCCGCTCGGCGCCCGACCCCGAGCGCGGCTGGGCGCTCGCGGCACTGACCGGCGCGCTGTCGTTTCAGCACGCCAAGCCCGGCGTCATCCGCGCACTGATCGCCGAGCGTACCGACCCAGTGCTGTTCGCACTGTCTTACGATTACGTCGGCGATCTCTCGGAAACCGTCGCGTTGATGTGGCCCACGCCCCCTTCGCCACCGCAAGAGCAGCCGGCCGCGACCGCCGCACCGCCGCTCCTGCTCTCGGATGTGGTGTGCAAGCTTTCCACCCTCGGCAAAACCGAACTCCCCGCGCAGCTTGGGCGCTGGCTCGATGCGCTCGACGAGACCGGGCGTTGGGCGCTGCTCAAGCTCGTCACCGGCGGACTTCGCATCGGCGTCTCGGCGCGGCTCGCCAAGACCGCGGCGGCGGCGCTGGCGGAGAAGGACCCGCAGGAGGTCGAGCTGATCTGGCCCGGGCTCGCCCCACCCTACACCGAGCTGTTCGCGTGGCTCGAAGGTCGCGCCGAGAAACCCGCAAGTCACGATCCCGCGCCGTTCCGTCCGGCGATGCTGGCGCACGCGATCGAGGACACCGACTTCGCAGCGCTTGCTCCGCAGGATTTCATCGCAGAATGGAAATGGGACGGCATCCGCGTTCAGGCCGTGAGCGGCCCGCGCGAGGACGGCGGGATCATGGCGCGGCTGTTTTCGCGCACCGGCGAGGACATCTCCAAGAGCTTTCCGGATCTGCTGCCATCGCTGCGGCTGCCCAGCGCGATCGACGGCGAGTTGCTGGTGGTGCGCGATGGCCGCGTGCAGAGCTTCAACGTGCTGCAGCAGCGGCTCAACCGCAAGAGCGTGACGCCCAAGCTCCTCACGGAATTCCCTGCGCATTTGCGCGCCTATGATCTGCTCGTCGACGGCGCGGAAGATTTACGCGAGCGCCCGTTCGCCGAGCGCCGCGCCCGGCTCGAAGTATTCATTGCGAAACTGAATGATCCGCGCGTCGACCTCTCCCCGCTGGTGCCGTTCGCGACGTGGGAAGAACTCGCCGCCGCGCGCGCCAATCCCGGTTCGGCCGGCGCGAGCAACGACGCCGAGGCCGTCGAAGGCCTCATGCTCAAGCGCCGCGATGCGGCTTACGTGCCCGGCCGGCCGAAGGGCCAATGGTGGAAATGGAAGCGCGATCCGTTCATCGTCGATGCCGTGCTGATGTATGCCCAGCGCGGCCACGGCAAGCGCTCGTCCTACTATTCCGACTACACGTTCGGCGTCTGGACCAACGGCGACACGGGCGACGCGCTGGTGCCGGTCGGGAAGGCGTATTTCGGCTTCACTGACGAGGAGCTGCTGGAGATCGACCGCTACGTGCGCCGCAACACCGTCAGCCGCTTCGGCCCGGTGCGCGAAGTGATCCACGAACCGAAGCAGGGCCTCGTGCTGGAGGTTGCCTTTGAGGGCCTGCAACGCTCGACCCGCCACAAATCCGGCGTCGCCATGCGCTTCCCCCGCATCAGCCGCCTGCGCTGGGACAAGCCGCCCGCTGAGGCCGATCGGCTGGAGACACTGGAGCGCATGCTGGCGGGGATCGAAGCGGGACGGGCGCCGTAGCGCTGGCGGTGATGCCCCCCTTGGATCGATCGGGCCTGCAGGCCCGGCTGCACCCACGCGCTGGACCTCCTCGCGCGCCGGGTACACACTGCCGCGCGCTCCAACCGCGGCCAAAGTCGGGAGGAAATTGCCATGAGCTATTCACGTCGTGATGTGGTCGTCGCCGGTGCCGCGCTTGCTTCCGCCACCGCCTTGGCGACGCAGGCTGCCCAGGCGGCCATCACCACCCGGGATGTTGACTACACCGCCGACGGCGAGCCGATGGAGGGCTTCATCGCCTATGACGAAAGCGTGCCGGGCAAGCGTCCCGGCATCCTCGTGATGCATACGCGGCGCGGCCTTGGCGATTTCATCAAGGAGCGCGTCGAAGACCTCGCCCGCATGGGCTACGTGGCGTTCGGGGCCGATATATTCGGCAAGGGCGTGCGGCCGGTCGCCGACAAGGACGCCTCGGTGCAATCGACCAGGTTCCGCAAGGATCGCGCGCTCACGCGGCTTCGTGCGCAGGCCGCCTTCGACCTGCTGCGGCAGAACCCGATGGTCGACGCGAGCCGGATCGGCGCCACCGGCTACTGCATGGGCGGCATGGTCGCGCTCGAACTGGCGCGCGCCGGCACGCCGCTGGCGGGCGTCGCGGTGTTCCACGGCACGCTCGATACGCCGGCGCCGCAGGACGCGAAGAACATCAAAGGCCGGGTGCTGGTGATGACGGGGGCAAACGATCCCGTCGTCAAGCAGGAGGAAGTCGAAGGCTTCATCAGGGAGATGCGCGACGCCAAGGTGGATTTCCAACTGGAGCTCTATGGCGGCGTGGTGCACGGCTTCACCGAGACCAAGAACGGCAACGACCCCTCGAAGGGCAGCGCCTACAACGAACGCGCCAACAAGCTGTCGTGGGCGTCGATGTCGGAGCTCTTCAAAGAAGTGTTCAAGGCCTGACTGCCGCTTGCGGCGCAACAAAAAGCATTGCCGGGAGGAATGAGATGAATTGCAAGCGGCCGCTTGCGGCGCTCGTCGCTGTCACTCTGGGTCTGCTGGGATGGCAAGCGAGCGCCGCGGCACAGACCTATCCCAGCAAGCCCGTGCGCATGATCGTGGCGTTCCCGCCGGGCGGCACGATCGACGCACTCGCCCGCATCCTGGCGCAGAAGCTCACGGAGGCCTGGGGCCAATCGGTCGTGGTGGAGAACCGCGGCGGCGCCGCCGGCAATCTCGGCGCGTTGGCGGCGGCTCAGGCCACGCCCGACGGCTACACGATCCATCTCGGCGCGCAGTCGCTGGCCACCAATGTCACGATCTCGCCGATGGCAAATTTCGATCCGGTGCGCGACTTCGAGCCGGTCATCGCCGTCTCGACTGCGCAGGACGTGCTGATGGTCCCGCCCACTTCGCCCTCTCACACGCTCAAGGAACTGATCGACGCCGCCAAGGCGCATCCGGGCGAGCTCAACTACGCGTCGCTCGGCACCGGCTCCAGCGGCCACCTCGCGACCGTGCTGTTTGCGGACGTAACCGGTCTCAAGCTCCAACACGTGCCCTACACGACGATCTCGCAGGCGGTGACCGACATCATCGCCGGGCGGATTTCGGTCTGGCTCGCGACGCTCGGCGGCCATCTCGGCAACATTCAGGCTGGCAAGGTGCGCGCGCTCGCGGTCTCGGGGCCTTCGCGCGCGCAATCGATTCCGGAGGTGCCGACCTTCAAGGAGTCCGGCGTCAACTTCGTCGAGGAATCGACCTGGTTCGGAATCTTCGTGCCCAAGGGTACGCCCAAGGACATCGTCGCCGAGATCAACCGTGACGTCGAGCGTGTGCTCGCGCAACCGGACATGAAAGCGCGCGGCGTCCAGCTCGGCTTCCGCTTCATCGGCGGGCCGCCGGAAAAGCTCGAAGCGATGCTCAAGGGCGAGATAGCGAAATGGGCCGAGGTAGCAAAGAAGGCGGAGCTGGTGGCGCGCTGAGTGATGAGGCCATCGCATGACCAAGGGCCCGCCCCCTCACCCTTCGGAACGTGCCGCCACGCGGAGACGCCCTCTCCCGCAAGGGAGCGGACAACATGATCGCGGCCGGCGCGCACGTCATCGCTGCGCCTTGCCGTCGGCCGCAACCTTGACGCCATAGTCGCGTTTGGCCGCCGCGGCCGTGACATAGCCGGCATCGAGGTCGCGCTGAATCAGCTCGAGCGACCGCGCGAGCGGTGCACCATAGCCGCCACCCCCACCGGTCTCGACGCACACGAGATCGCCGGGCACGAGCGGATAGGCGTTTTCCTTGTCGCCGGATTCGGCCTTGCCCGTTGCCGCCTTGATGATCGTGATACGGCCTGGCGCGGCTTCTTTGCCGCCCTGCACGCCCCACGGCGGATATTTGGTGCGGTCGAGGTTGGTGCCGAGATTGCACGGCCCGGTCACGCGATAGACCTTGCGAAAACCCATGCCGCCGCGGAATTTCCCGGCGCCGGCGGAATCCTCGCGCAGGGAAAACTCCTCGATCCGGAACGGCATCAGTGATTCCTGCAGCTCCAGCGGGATGATGCGGGTGTCGCCGTGCGCCATGGTGCGGAACGGGCCGGCGCCGTCGTGGGTGGCGCAGGCGCCCCAGCCGCCGTGGCCGGAGTCGTGGGTGTCGAAAAACGAGCCGTTCGGCCGGCGGCCGAAGAAGCGCACGCCGGAATGGGTGCCGAAATGCCCGCCCGGGACGCGCGCGGGCAGCGCCGTCTCCAGCGCCTTGATGATCGCATCGATCGCGGTCGGGAATGGCGTCGGATACCCGAACATCGGCGCGGTCGGATCGGCGCTCAGCAGCTTGCCTTGCGGCAGGATGAGCTTGATCGGGCGGAACGTGCCCTCGTTCGCCATCTCATCCGCGCCCATCAGATATTTGAACGCGACCCGCGCGATGGTCTGCCCGCCGCCGAAATAGCCGGAATTGATCGGCCCTTTCGACTGCTCCGCAACTTCGGTGTAGTCGACCGTCAGTTCGTCGCCCTCGACGATCACCTTCACGATGATCGGCACCGGCTCCTCGCTGCCGGAGCGGTCGTTGTCGAGATAGGTCTCGGTGCGATAGTCGCCGTCCGGCATCGCGCGGATGAAGGCGCGCGCCGCCGCCTCCGACTGGTCGAGGATCAGCTCGACCGCGCGGCTGAAGGTCGGCGAGGCCGTATTTGTCGGCGAGCTCTGCGGTGAGGTCGCGCCCGAGCAGGCAGCCCGCGAGCTGCGCGGCGATGTCGCCGAGCAGCTCCTGCGGCATCCGCGTGTTGTTCTCGATGATGCGGTAGACTTCCTCGATCGGCTCGCCCTTCGACCATAGCTTGATCGAGCGGAGTTGCAGGCCCTCCATGAAGATGTCGGTCGAGTTGGTCTGGATGCCGCCGATCTCGATCCAGTGCACGTTGATGGCGAAGAAGCCGATCAAGCGTGCCGCGCTTCGGCCCGGCGTAGATCGGCGTGTACATCACCGTGTTGTTGAGGTGCTGGCCCTGCACCGCGGCGTGGTTGCAGAGCACGACGTCGCCGTGATGCAGCCGCTCCTTGCCGTAGATTTGCAGTCCGTCGCGCACCGCCATGCCGACCGAGTCGGCGACGAACGGCGGCATGCCGCCAGTGCACTGCGCGATCAGTTGGCCCTCGGCGCCGACCAGCCCGACGGCGAAATCGTTGTACTCGTAGATATAGGGCGAGAACGCCGTGCGCTTGATGTTGGCGTCGATCTGGTTGGTGATCGAGACGAGGCCGTGGCGGATCACTTCCAGCGTGATCGGATCGATAGCGAGCGAAACGTTGCGCGCGAGTTCCTGCATCATCGCTCTCCCGCGACGGTCACGCGGATTTCGCCGAGCTTGCCGACCTCGAAACCATCGCCCGGCCAGATCAGCGTCGTCGATCCGTATTCCTCGATCAAGGCCGGCCCTTGCCCCTTGAAGCCGGGTGCGAGCGCGGTGCGTTCGTAGACTTTCGCGTCCGCCATCCCACCGGTTTCGCCGAAATACACCGGGCGCGTCTTGACCGGACGCTCGTCCGCCTTGCGCGCGCGGCAGGTGCTCCAGCTCGGGCCGCCGCAGCCGCGTGAAGGCCGAAAGGTGCAGCGCCTGGAATTCCGCCGTCGCGCGCGCGTCGGCATGGCCGTAGCGGCGCTTATAGTCGCGATCGAACGCCGCGCGGATACCGGCGACGTCGGCGAGCCCGGAGATCGGCACCTTGATGTTGTGGCGCTGGCCGGCATAGCGCATCTCGGCGTGGCGCTCGAACATCACCTCGCCGGTGCCGAACTCGCGCGCGAGTGAGGCGCGCGCCTCCGCTTCCATCTTCGCGAACTCATCATTGAGCCGCGCGATCGTCGCATCGTTGAGCACGCCGACGAAAGTCTCGGAGAGATCGAGCCGCGCATCCGCGAGCAGCATGCCGACGGCGGAGAAATTGCCGGGCTCCGGCGGAATGACCACCGTCGGAATCGACAGTTCACGCGCCAGCGCGCTCGCGTGCAGCGGCCCGCCGCCGCCGTAGCTGAACAGCACGAACTCGCGCGGGTCGAGGCCGTGCTCGACCGAGATCTGCTTGATCGCGCCCGGCCATGATCACGGTCGCGAGCGCGATGATCCCGTCCGCCATCTGGATCAGTCCGCGCTCGCCGGAATAGCCGAGCGGGGCAGCGATGCGCTCGACCGCCGCGCGTGCGGCTGCGACGTCGAGCTTCATTTCACCGCCGAGGAAATGGCCGGGGTTGAGCCGACCGAGCACGAGATTGGCGTCGGTCACGGTCGGCTCGCGCGCCGCCGCTGCCGTAGCAGGCGGGGCCGGGCGTCGAGCCCGCGCTCTGCGGCCCGACATGAAGCCGGTTCTGCGGATCGAGCCAGGCGATCGAGCCGCCGCCGGAGCCGACCTCGACGATGTTGATGACCGACGACTTGATCGGAAAGCCCTTCACGTAGCCGCCGGCGTAGTAGATCGAACTCGACCGAGAAGCGCCCGTTCTCGACCAGCGCGCATTTTGCCGTGGTGCCGCCCATGTCGAAGGCGATCACGTTCGGAAAGCCGAGCACCTCCGCGTAGGCGCCGGCGCCGATGCAGCCGCCGATCGGCCCGGACTCGACCAGGCCCACCGGTTGCCGGCAGGTGCGCTCGACCGAGAGCAGCCCGCCGTTCGAGCCCATCATGAACAGCGAGCCGCCAAAGCCCTTGGCCTTCGAGGTCGCTTTCGAGCCGGCGCACATAAGTGGTCACCTGCGGGCCGACATAGGCGTTGGCCGCGACCGTCGAGGTGCGCTCGTACTCGTACCACTCGCGCGTCACCTCGGTGCTGGCGGTGATGTAGGCGTCCGGCAGCAGTTCGCGCAGTAGGCGCGCGGCCTCGCTCCTCGTGCGCGGAATTGGCGTAGGAGTTCATGAAGAAGATCGCGACCGCCTCGACCTTCGCCGCCTTGAGCTTTTCGGCCAGCGTCTTGAGCGCCATTGGCATCGAGCGGCGCGACGACCTCGCCCTTGCTGCCGATGCGCTCCGTCACTTCGAAGCGCAGCACACGCGGAATCAGCGGCTCGTCGCGGCGGTAGTGCAGGTCGAACGGATCGGGCCGGTTGCCGCGCGCGATCTCGAGCACATCGCGGAAACCCTTGGTGGTGACCAGCGCCGCCTTCGCGCCTTTGCGCTGGATCAGCGAGTTGATCACCAGCGTGGTGCCGTGATTGACCAGCGAGGCGGCGCGCGGTGCGAGCTTCACCTTGTTGAAGCACTCGAGGATGCCGGCGACGAAATTGCCGTAGGTGGTCGGGCTCTTGGCATAGACCACCGAGCGGCTCTCGTGATCGTAGGCGACGAGATCGGTGAAGGTGCCGCCGATATCGACGGCCACGGCGTAGGGCATGCGCGGGCTTCCTGCTTCTGTCGCGCAGAAATCACGAATAGGCGCAGCCGATCAATAGCGATGTGCTCAGGCCCGCACCCGTCCCGGTGTGCGGGTCACCACCAAAGCGCCGCACCGGAGGCGGCCTTGGTCTCCCGGTCGTCGGTGATGACGCTGCGTTCAAGCGAGCGGTCGAGGGCGGCAAGCACGCGGCGCTTGACGAAATCGAAGGCCGCCGACTGGCGGTCGCGCGGGCGCGGCAGGTCGCACTCGATCTCCTCCTGCACCCGGCCGGGGCGCGGGCGCATCACCATGATGCGGTCGGCGAGCACGATCGCCTCCTCGACGTCGTGGGTGACCATGACCAGGGTCGGCTTGGTATCGGCCCAGAGATCGAGCAGGTGCACCTGCAGGTCGGCGCGCGTGAAGGCGTCGAGTGAAGAGAACGGCTCGTCGAGCAGGAGCACCTGCGGCCGCGGCACCAGCGCCCGCGCGATCGCCACCCGTTGCGCCTGCCCGCCGGACAGCTCGCGCGGCCACACCCGCGCCTTGTCGGTGAGCCCGACACGGGCGAGCGCGCGGCTGACGCGATCGTCGCGTTCCCCCCGCGGCCGGTCCTCCAGGCCGAAGCCGACATTGTCGGCGACGCGCAACCAGGGCAGCAGCCGCGGCTCCTGGAAAACGATGCCGATCTGCTCCTGCGGCGCCGTGATCGGTGTACCGTCGAGGACGATGCGGCCCTGGGTCGGCGTGTCGAGACCGGAAATCGCGCGCAAGAGCGTCGATTTTCCGCAACCGGAGCCGCCGATGATGACGAGGATCTCGCCCGGCGCCACGTCGAGCGAGACGCCGTCGAGCGCGCGCACCCCGTTCGGGTAGGTCTTGCCGACGCGGTCGAGGACGAGCATGCGGAAGTCCTGCATCCGTTGGATCAGCGCCGCGCGACCACGTCTTCCCAGCGCAGGAAGGGGGCGGCGACCAGCACGATCAGCCAGTCGCTGAGCTTGCCGAGGATCGCGAAGGCGAGGATCGCGGCCACGATCTGCGCCGGCTTGCCGAGCTGCTGGCCATCGATCAGAAGCAGGCCCAGGCCGGTCGAGGCGCCCAGGAATTCCGCCGCCAGCACGAACATCCAGCCGAGCCCGAGACCTGCCCGCAGCGACAGCACATAGGCCGGCAGCACCGCGGGGAGCAAAATCCGTCGGATCATCGCGAAACCCGACAGCCGAAACACGCGGCCGACCTCGACGATCTTGCGATCGACCGAGAGCACCGCGCCCATGACCCCGAGATAGACCGGGAAGAATACGCCGGCCGCGATGAGGATGATCTTCGAGGCCTCGAAAATTCCGAACCAGAGAATGAACAGCGGCACCCAGGCGATCGAGGGCACCGCGCGCAAGCCCTGCAGCGTCGGGTCGACCAAGCGATAGGTGAGGGCGGAATAGCCCGCGATCGCGCCGACGATCGTCCCGGCCACGACCCCGAACAGAAAACCCCACGCGACGCGCCAAAGCGTCGCCATGGCGTGCGCCTGCAGTTCACCGGTGCGCGCGAGATCGACGAAGGTGTTCCAGATCACCGACGGCGGCGGCAACAGACGGCCGTTCGACAGGCCCATCCGCACCGCGATCTCCCAGAACACCGCGAGCGCGACCGGCAGCAGCAGGCCCAGCGCCGGCCGCGCAAAGCGTGCGAGCCCGTTCCGCGAAACCGCGCGCTTCACCGGGGCTTGTTCGATCGTCGCCGTCATGCGGACAAGAGACATAACCCGGCCGCGAATTGCAACCTCGGGCCCGCGTCGATCCGCTCCGCTCGCCCGCATCCCGGGCGCAGCGCAGCACGAAGTGATCCGCTGCCGACCGGGCCCCCGGCTTTTTGCGCGCGGAAACAATTAACCGGGGTCCCGCTTCCGCGGGAAACAGACAATTTCCAGCCCTCCGCCGGGCTTGACATTGGTTCCGTTCATTTCCGATATTTCTGTTATGACAGAAATTACCGATAAACCCGTAAAGCTCCCGAGCCCGGTCGAACGCTTCATCCTCCACTGGGGCGACATGGGCTCGCAGTGGGGAGTCAACCGCTCGGTCAGCCAGATCCATGCGCTGCTCTATCTCTCGGAGCGGCCGCTGACCGCAGACGAGATCGCCTCCTCGCTCGGGCTCGCCCGCTCCAACGTCTCGAACTCGATTCGCGAACTGATGGCCTGGGACCTGGTCCGCCGCGTTCCGGTCAAGGGCGACCGGCGCGAGCATTTCGAGGCCGAAACCGAGCTCTGGGAAATCGCCATGCGCATCGCTGCGGTGCGCAAGGAGCGCGAGCTCGATCCGGCGGTCGCGACGCTGCGGGCCTGCGTGACCGAAGCCGGTGACGACCCCGCGCTCAATCCGGTGGCGGCGAAACGGCTCAAGGACATGCTCGGATTCGTCGAGATGCTCGACCGCTGGTACGCGCAGATGCTCACGGTGCCGAAGCCGAAGCTCGCGTCGCTGATCCGCCTCGGCGCGCGCATCGCGAGCTTCCTCCCGTTCGGAAAACCGAGATAGCGCGCGAAGGAGCGTGTCATGCACGCGGAAGAAGTCGCGTTCAAACTCCTGCACAGCCCGGACGTCGAGACACCACCACCGCTCGGTGACCTCCGCTTCCGCGCACTCATGAGCGAGGACGAGTGGGCGTCGCTGCCGCTCTCGATCCGGCGCCGCTTCAGCAAGCGCCTCGCCGGCGGCGCGACCGCCGTCTACGCCGGCGAAGTGCTGGAAACCCGGCTCAGCCGCGCCGGCTGGTGGCTGGCGCAGGCCGCGCGCCTGATCGGCGGACCGCTTCCGGTGACGCGCTGCACCCACGTTCCGAGCGTCGTCACGGTCACCGAGGACAAGGTCAGCGGCGGCCAGGTATGGACCCGACTCTATGCGCGCCACGACGGCTTCCCGCAGGTGGTGCATTCGGCCAAGCGATTCCGCGGCGACACCGGGCTCGAGGAATACGTCGGCCGGGGCGTCGGTATGACGCTTACCGTTGATGCGCGCGAGGGCGCGCTGATCTTCCGCAGCCGCCACTATTTCTTCGACATCTTCGGGCTGCGTCTGCTGCTGCCGGGTTGGCTCTGCCCCGGTGCGCTGACGGTGACGCACGCCGAATTGCCCGACGGCAAGTTCAGCTTCACGCTGCAAGTCATCCATCCGCGGCTCGGGCTGATGATCCGACAGATGGCGATCTTCCGGGAGGTCAAGTCATGAATTCCCCCGTGCTCTGGACGCTCATCGTCTTTCAACTCGCGATGGGGCTGTTCGACATCCTCTATCATCACGAGCTGACGGAGCGGCTCGCCTGGCGGCGCTCGCAGGAGCACGAACTGAAACTCCACGGCGCGCGCAACCTGATCTATGCGGTGCTGTTCTTCACGCTCGGCTGGCTGGAGCCGCACGGGCTGTGGGCGGCCGCGGTTATCGCACTGCTCGCAACGGAAGTGATCATCACGCTCGCCGATTTCGTCGAGGAAGACGTGAGCCGCAAGCTGCCGCCGTCCGAACGCGTGACGCACACGCTGCTCGCGCTCAATTACGGCGCGATCCTATCGCTGCTCATCCCGGTGCTGATGCGCTGGACTGAGCAGCCGACGACGCTGGTCACGGTATGGTACGGCATCGGCACTGTGCTGGCGCCGCTCGCCAGCATCGGGGTGATATTGTTCGCGCTGCGCGATGCGGTGGCGGCACGCCGCGCGCCGTCGCTCGCGCTCCCCGACGCCACGCCGTTGGCGGCCGCGCTGCCCGGCCGCCAGCATGTACTCGTCACCGGGGCTACCGGCTTCATCGGCGGCAGACTGGTCGACGCGCTCGCCGGCGCGGGCCATGCGGTAACGGTGCTCGCGCGCGACCCGCTGAAAGCGGCAACCTTGCGCCCACCGTTTCGGCTGATCACGAACCTCGATCAAATCCCGAGCAATGCGGACATCGATGCGGTGGTCAATCTTGCCGGCGAGCCGATCGCCGACGCGCTGTGGACGCGCGCCAAGCGCCGCCGGATCGTCGCTTCGCGGCTGCGCATGACACGCGAAGTCGTGCGCCTGATCGCTCGGCTGGAGCGGCGGCCGGCGGTGCTCGTCAACGGTTCGGCGATCGGATGGTACGGCCTGTGGCAGGACGAGCAACTCACCGAGTTCGACGGCGGCAAGAGCTGCTTTACGCACCGCGTCTGCGAGCTGTGGGAACGCGCCGCCAAGAAAGCCTCCCGCTGCGGCACACGCGTAGTGCGGCTGCGCATCGGCCTCGTGCTGGGCACCGAAGGCGGCATGCTCGCGCGTCTGCTGACGCCGTTCGAATTCGGCCTCGGCGGTCCGATCGGCTCAGGTGCGCAGTGGATGTCGTGGATCGAACGCGACGATCTCGTGCGGCTGATCGCACACGTCATCGCCACGCCGAAACTCACCGGCGCGCTGAACGCCACCGCGCCGATGCCGGTCACAAACGCGGAATTCACCCGCGCGCTCGCGCGCGCGCTGCACCGGCCCGCGCTCTTCCGGATGCCGGCCCGCCCACTGCATTGGCTCGCCCGCGATCTCGCCGACGAACTCCTGCTCGGCGGCCAGCGCGTGCTTCCGGACAAGGCCGAGGGCAGCGGCTTCAAATTCCGGTACGAGACCTTGCCGAGCGCGCTGGCTGCGATGCTGGGTGACAGCCCCGCGACTGGCGTGCCCGAAGTCAGCGGCGATGCGCGAGTTCAGGAAGCCGCGTGAGGTGAAACGGCGTGCGTGCCGTGGTTCAGCGCCGCCCGAACAGCTTGTCCAAAAACCAGCCGTCGAGGCTTGGCGCTTGCGAAGGCACCGGCGCGACCGGCGCCCCGACATTGGCCGGCGGAACCGGAGCGCCGACATTCGCCGGCGGGATCGGGCCACCGCCGACCGGGATCGGCGCCGGCGCGAAGATCGCCGCGATCGACGGACCTGACAAGCCCGGCAGCGCCGCGACCGGCACGCCCTGGTTCGCCGCGCGCATGAAACGCACCCACGCTTCGACCGGGAGGCCACCGCCGGTTGCCTTTTTCGTCGGCGAAGAATCGTCGTTGCCGAGCCACACGCCGGCAACGAGGTGGCCGGTGTAGCCGACGAACCAGGCGTCGCGGAAATCCTGACTGGTGCCGGTCTTGCCGGCGGCTTGCCAACCCGGAAGCTGCGCGCCGCGCGCAGTGCCGCTGGCAACGGTCTCGCGCAACATCGTGTTCATCATCGCGACGTAGCGCGGATCGATGATGCGGCCGAGATTTTGCGGCGCGCGGACGTAGAGGACTTTGCCCGCGCGCGTGCGCACGCGCTCGACCGCATGCGCCGCGACCGCCATGCCACCGTTCGCGAACGGCGCATAGGCGGCGACCAGTTCGATCACCGACACTTCCGAAGTGCCGAGCGCGATCGACGGGTTGGGATCGAGCTTCGACGCGATCCCGAGGCGATAGGCCGTCTTGGCGACTTTTGCCGGCCCCAATTCGAGCGTGAGCCGCACCGATACGGTGTTGAGCGAATGCGCGAGCGCCTGCGTCAGCGTCACCGGCCCAAAATATTGATGTTCGAAGTTCTCCGGCTTCCAGCCCTTGAGCACGATCGGCTTGTCCTCGCGCACGGTGTCGGGCGTCAAACCGTGCTCGAGCGCGGTGAGGTAGACGAACGGCTTGAAGGCCGAGCCCGGCTGGCGCTTCGCCGCCACCGCGCGGTTGAACTGGCTGTCCGCGTAGTTCTTGCCGCCGACCAGCGCGCGCACCGCGCCGTCCGGCGAGAGTGCGACGATCGCGCCCTGGTCAACGCCGAATTTTTGGCCCTTCTGCGCCAGTTCATCCACCAGCGCCTTTTCTGCCGCCGCCTGGAGCGTCGGATCGATCGTGGTCTCGATCACGAGGTCCTGGTCAACGTGACCGACAACGTCGTCGAGGGTGTCCATGATCCAGTCCGCGACGTAGTTGACCGAACCGGTGCCCGCGAGCCGCACCGCGTGGGCCGGCTGCGCCAGTGCGGCCTTTGCCGCGGCATCGGTAACGAAGCCGAGCGACGCCATCGTTGAGAGCACCAATTGGGCACGCCGCTCCGCCCCCTGCGGATTGCGGTTGGGCGCAAGCCGCGACGGTGATCGCACGAGTCCCGCCAGCATCGCCGCTTCCGCGAGCTTCACCTGGCGCGCGGACTTGCCGAAGTAATGCTGCGCCGCACCGTCGACGCCATACGCGCCGGAGCCGAAATACACGCGGTTGAGATAAAGCTCGAGGATCTCGTCCTTGCTGAACTTGCGTTCGAGCCAGACCGCCAGCACCGCTTCCTGCAGCTTGCGCCAGATCGTGCGCTCCTGGGTCAGGAACAGATTCTTGGCGAGTTGCTGGGTCAGCGTCGAGCCGCCCTGCGAGACCCCGCGGTGGAGCACGTTGGCGATCAGCGCGCGCACCAGCCCGATCGGGTCGATACCATGATGGCCGTAGAAGCGGCGATCTTCGATCGCGATGAAGGCCTTCGGGAGATAGGGCGGCAGGTCCTTGATGCGGACCGCCGCGCCGTGCATCTCGCCGCGGGTCGCCAATGTCTTGCCGTCGGTGCCGACGATCTCGATCGAGGGCGGCCGCTTGGGGATTTCCAGCGACTGGATCGAGGGCAAGCCCGCCGCGGCTATCGCCACCAGCCCACCGACGGCAAGCACGCCCCACAGGCAGAGAACAAAACACCAGTAGAGCAGACGGCGCGGCAGCGACCGTTTAGCCCCGCCACCGCCGCCGCGCCCGCCACCGCCGCGCTTGCGCGGGCGGGACGGTTTTGCGCTCGCTTTGCTCCGGGACGCCTTGGCCGGCTGATCGTCATTGGCGGGGGAGCGATCGTCGCGCGCAGCGTTTTCGGCGCGCCGTTCGCCTCCGGCCGCGCCCTGCCGCACAGCGGCAGCGTCGTCGAACGTCGGCTCGCGACGCCTCGCAAGCTTTTGCCGTCCCATGGATTCCCGCCGCCGCTCCCATCACCCGCCTGGCACGGTAGAGATGCCGGTTTAAGGCGCGGTTACCTGTCGTGAGCCGACGGGCGCTGGAAGCTGGTGGTTCTCTGCTGCAAAGCGGGATGATTTGGTGATGCAAAAGACACACCGGTGCGCATGCTGATGGGATGAGTTCCGACAAAGCTTCCCGGCACGATCTCTACCGATTTATGATTAATGTGCCGGAAAATCCGGCGAAAACCGCTTGGGGAATATCATGCGTAAACTTGCATTAGCATTAGCTGCTCTCCTCGCCGTGGCGATCGCTGTACCGACCGTTGCGGATGCCAAGACCAAGGCCACGGGCAAGGTGAAGCACCACAAAGTGGTGGCCGTGGCGAAGAAGCCGGAGCCGCCGAAGGCCGATCCTATGTTGGCCTACACGGCGTTCTGGCGCGCGATCTCCGACGCCACGACCGGCGCGGCGGCCCCTCCGAAGGCACCGGCGAAGAAGAAGTAATTCAACGCTAAAACAGTTTGCTTCAGCAAACTGGTTCGAGCGGTCCGGCACCGCGGCTCAGCGGCAAGCCGGGCCGCTTTTTTATTTGGGTGATTGTTTCTAAACGTGCGGACGTTGACTTGTACGCCGTCACCCTGAGGTACTCGGCCGAAGGCCGGATATGCTACCCCGCGGAGGCGGCAATCGGGGCGGGCTTGGCCGCAGGCGCTCCCGCCGGCGCGAACAGTTGCAGCAGCGCGCGCCGGATCGCCGCCTGTCGGGTCGCCGCGGTGATCTGCGCGCCGAACAAGTCGGTGACATAGAACACGTCGACGACGCGTTCGCCGAAGGTCGCGACGTGCGCGGAGGCGATGTTGAGGTTGAGCTTCGAGAGCGTCGTCGTGAGCTCGTAGAGCAGGCCCGGCCGGTCGAGCCCGGTCACCTCGACCATGGTGTAGCGGTTCGACCAGGCATTGTTGATCGTGACTTCCGGCTCGATCGCGAACGCCTTGAGGCGGCCCTTCGGCGCAACCCGCTTCGCCACCAGGTCGGGGAGCTTGAGCGTGCCGCGCAGCGCCTTCTCGATCGCGTCGGCGACGCGGTCGGCGCGCCGCTTCTCGTCCTCGTCGCGCTCGAACTCGCGCGTGATCGCGATGGTGTCGAGCGCGCGCGCATCCGTGGTGGTGAAGATCTGCGCGTCCACGATGTTGGCGCCGGAGATCGCGCAGGCCCCGGCGATGATCGACAGCAGCCAGGGATGATCGGGCGCGAACACCGTGAGTTCGGTGACGCCGCGCGCGGGCGCTAGATCGATGTCGGTCGCGAGCGATTTGCTGGCCGCCTCGCTGGCGCGAACGAACCGCGCATTGGTAAGTTTCTGCGGCAGGTCGACCTTGAGCCAGTAGGCCGGATAGTGGCGCGCGACGTAGTTGTCGAGATCGGCCGGGCTCCAGTCGGTCAGCGCGGCGCGGAAGTCGGCCTGCGCCACGGCGACGCGCTGGGCGCGGTTGACCTCGGAGAAGCCGCCGGTAAGGACTGGCTCGGTTTCGTAATAGAGCGTGCGGATGAGCTGCGCCTTCCAGCCGTTCCAGACGCCCGGACCCACCGCCTTGATGTCCACGGCGGTGAGGATGGTGAGGAGCTTGAGCCGCTCGACCGATTGCACGACGGCGGCGAAATTCTCGATCGTCTTGCGGTCGGAGAGATCGCGTGACTGCGCGACGCTCGACATGACGAGGTGATATTCGACCAGCCAGGAGACGGTGTCGGTCTCCGCCGCCGTCAGGCCGAAGCGCGGACAGAGCCGCCGTGCCACGCGCGCGCCAGCGATCGAGTGATCCTCGATCCGCCCCTTGGCGATGTCGTGCAGGAACAGCGCGATCAGCAGCAGCGTGCGGTGGCGCGGCTGGATCGAGCGCGTCAGCTCGGTAGTGAACGCCGTATCGGCGCTGCGGCCGGCCTCGAGGTCGGCGTGGATGCCGATGCAGCGCAGCAGATGCTCGTCCACCGTATAGTGGTGATACATGTTGAACTGCATCATCGCGACGATGCGGCCGAACGCGCGCACGAAATGGCCGAGCACGCCGGCCTCGTTCATGCGCCGCAGCACCGTCTCGGGATCGTTGGTCGAGGTGAGGATCTCGAGAAACAGCCGGTTCGCCTCGGGGTCGTAACGCAGCTTGCGGTCAATGAGCTTGAGCGAACGCGTGGCGAGATGCATCGCGTCCGGATGGAACGCGAGATTGTATTTCTGCGCGAGCTGAAAGATCCGGATCAGGTTGACCGGATCGCGCTTGAACGCCTCGGGGTCGGCGACGTTGATGCGATTGTAGTCGACGATGAAATCGTCGGTCTCGCTCAGCGTGCGGCGGCTGCGCGGGCGCAGCTTCGCCATCAGCCGGCTCAGCACCGGCATCGGCTTTGCCTGGTGATCCTCGAGCTTGGCGCACAGGATCGCGGTGAGATCACCGACATCCTTCGCGATCAGGAAGTAATGCTTCATGAAGCGCTCGACGTCGCGCATCCCGGGATGCTCGGTGTAGCCGAGCCGCACGGCGATCTCGCGCTGGATGTCGAACGACAGCCGCTCTTCGGCGCGGCCAGTCACGAAATGCATGTGGCAGCGTACCGCCCATAGAAAGTCGCCGCAGCGGCGGAAGCGCGTGTATTCGCGCCGGTCGTAGACGCCGTGCTCGATCAGGTCCTCGCGTTCCTGCACGCGATAGACGTACTTGGCGATCCAGTAGAGCGTGTGCAGGTCCCGCAGGCCGCCCTTGCCGTCCTTGACGTTGGGCTCGACCAGGTAGCGCGATTGGCCGGCACGGCGATGGCGCTCCTCGCGCTCGGCGAGCTTGGCGGTGACGAATTCAGCGCCGGTGCCCTGCACCATCTCCTTGTCGAAGCGCGTCATCAACTCGTCGTAGAGTTTCCGGTCGCCAAGCAGATAGCGCGCTTCCAGGATCGCGGTGCGGATGGTCATGTCCGCCTTGCACTGGCGGATGCATTCGTTGACCGAGCGGGTGGCGTGGCCGACCTTCAGTCCCAAGTCCCACAGCGCATAGAGGATCGCTTCTGCGATCGATTCACTCCACGCGGTCTGCTTGTACGGCAGCAGGAACAGAAGATCGATGTCGGAGCCGGGCGCCAAAATCCCGCGCCCGTAGCCGCCGGTGGCGACGATCGCGATGCGCTCGGCTTCGGAAGGATTTTGCGCGGGGTAGAGGTGCTTCTCCGCGAACTCGAACAGCAGGCGGATGATCTCATCCTGCATGTAGCAGAGCCGTTCCGCACACAGCCGGCCGCGCCGGTCCTCGAGCAGCATCGTTTCCGCGATCGCGCGGCCGTCGGCGAGCGCGGTCTTGAGCCGCTGCGCCACTGCGTTGCGCATTTCACGCTCGTGCCCGGCATGGACTTTGGCAAGCTCTTCGATCTCGGCCGCGACGGCAGGCGCATCGAACAAGGCGGCAGCGCCGCGCGGCGGTTGGTCGGTTGGGGTCAGCATGGGAACACCGAGATAGCCGAGCGCGCGGATGCTGTCACGGCCTCGACGCAGCAACGGCCTGCCGGGGCCGAGAGGGAATTATTTTTCTCATTGACCGTCGTTGGAGGCTATCTATAGAATAAATATAGCGCCGATTTGAGCGAACAGCTTGCGGGCGCTCAACAAATGCAGCTAAAGCGAGGGCCTGCCCGTCGCCTGGCTGATGGCGGGCTGAAAAAATCCCGCCTCCGTCCATAAGCCTCGGCGCGGCGGCGACCGCGCGCGGCGCATCGCGTGGAGGTCTCATATGCCGCTGCTTTCCCGGCGTTCCCTGTTTGCATCCGCCCTCGTCGTCGGAATGATCCCGAGCGCGACGCTGTTCGCCGCCGACAAGCCGAAGGAGATCGTGATTGACTGGGCGACCTACAATCCAGTCTCGATGTTGCTCAAGGACAAGGGCTACCTGGAGAAGGAATTCGCCAAGGACGGCATCGGCATCCGCTGGGTCCAGACCCAGAGCTCGTCCAACGCGCTGCAATTCCTCAACGCCGGCTCGATCGATTTCGGCTCGACCGCCGGCTCCGCCGCGCTGGTCGGCAAGATCAACGGCAATCCGATCAAGTCAGTCTACACCTATTCGCGCCCGGAATGGACCGCGCTCGTCACCGCCAAGGACAGCAAGATCAACAAGGTTTCCGACCTCAAGGGCAAGAAGGTCGCGGTGGTGCGCGGCACCGATCCGCACATCTTCCTGGTGCGCGCGCTGCTGTCCGCCGGCATGACCGACAAGGACATCACCTCGGTGCTGGTGCAGCAGCATGCCGACGGCGGCACCGCGCTGGTGCGCGGCGACGTCGATGCCTGGGCCGGCCTCGACCCGATGATGGCGCAGCACGAGATCCAGGACGGCGCGCGCCTGTTCTATCGCAATGCCGCCGCCAACACCTGGGGCATCCTCAATTCGCGCGAGGAATTCCTCAAGGAGAACCCGAACGTCACCCGGCGCGTGCTCGCCACCTACGAAGTGGCGCGCAAATATTCGCTCGAACACTACGACGAGTTGAAAAAGATCTTCATCGCCGTCACCAAGCTCCCCGGCGATGTCGTCGACAAGCAGCTCAAGGAGCGCACCGAGTTGACCCACAACCACGTCGGTCCCGCCCAGCGCGACTCGATCCTCGAAGCCGGCATCGCCCTGCAGAAGGCCGGCGTGATCGGCGCCAACGTCGACGTCAAGAAGGCGGTGGATGACTTGATCGACGACAAGTATCTGGCGGCGAGCAACTAATCAGATCTACGTCATTGCTAGGCTTGGACCAGGCGCGCGCTCACTCCCGGCTACGTTACGCTCCGCCGCGGCACCACCAGCTTGGCATTCATGATCTGCACCGGCTCGTTGTCCTGATTGCGCGTCTCGCTGCGCACTTTGACGATGCCGCGCTCCGGGCGCGAGCGTGACGGCGTCACCTCTTCGATGACGCTGAAGACCGTGAGCGTGTCGCCCGGCCGGGTCGGCCGCGGCCAGCTTACTTCTCCGCCGGCGCCGATGACGCCGCCGGCAAGCGGTAGCCCACCGGTGACCAGCAGTTGCATCGTCATCGCTGCGGTGTGCCAGCCGCTCGCCACCAAGGTGCCGAAGAAGGTGCCCTTGGCGCTCGCTTCATCGAGATGAAACGGCTGCGGATCATAGGTGCGCGCGAACGCCTTGATCTCGGGCGCGTCGACCGTATGCGATCCGCTGATGAACCGCTGCCCCACCTGCAGGTCGTCGAGATAGAGCCGTTCCTGCTGCTGCGCCGGATCGTTGCCATCGCGCGCTTGTAGGGCTGTCATTGGCTGCTCCTTAGTAGCTTGCATGATGATAGTAAACGGGTCGACTACAGCCCGTGCACGCGGCTTCTGCTGAGCGGGCCTATCGTGTCGACGCTGCTGAGGATGCCGCGCTCGCCGCCGGGTTGGTCGCCTACGGCGTAACAATTGCGACCGCCGTAAGCGCGGGCGTTTGGTTCCCGAAAGATCGCTAGACTAGACGCTCGCCTACGTCCGCTCGCGCGCGGTGCTTGGCCGCGCCACCAAACCGTAGCGATGCAGGTCGGTGCCGTGCCCATCGAGCCAGGCTTTGGCGCGCGCGACATCGGGATAGAGCCGCGCAACCAAGCGCCAGAAGCGCGGAGAGTGGTTGAGCTCGACGAGATGCGCGACCTCATGCGCGGCGAGGTAGTCGAGCACGAACGGCGGCGCCAGGATGAGCCGCCAGGAAAACGAGAGCACCCGCGAGTTCGAGCATGAGCCCCAGCGGCTCGATTGATCGCGCACCGCGATGCGCCTGATCGAAACGCCGAGCTGCGTGGCGTAGCGACGCGCTGCCGCTTCGAGGTCGCGCCGCGCCTCGCGCTTGAGGTGATCGCTGATGCGGCGCGCGACGTGCGGCGCCTCCCCGCTGACGCAGAGCAGCTTCTCGCCGCCCGCGCCGGTCTCGATCGAAACCGTGCCGCGCGCACCGGCGCGATGCACGATGCGATGCGAAACGCCACGCAGCGGCACCTCGAAGCCGGGCACGAAGGGCGCCGCTTCAGGCAGCCGGTTAAGCCGCGCCGCGATCCATCCGCCGTGCTTCTGTGCGAAGTCGCGCGCCTCCTTCACGCTGCCGCGCGGCGGCATCGTGAGCACGACTTCGCGCGAGGCCGCATCGATGCGCAAGGTATAGCGCCGCGCCTGCCGGTGCCGGCGCAACCGCACAAGAAAGATCGCGCGATCGCAGAAGACCTGAATCACTGCGGGTTCGGTCGGGCGGCGATAGAGCAGAGCGCGCAGCATCGGGTTCATCCAGGGGCGGCCCCCGGCGGGAGTCTGCCACAAGCGCAAGCGGGCCAAGAGTCGGACTGGAAAAATATAAGCACTTCCCCAAGATCGTGGGGGTAAAGCAACTCTGGCCTCAAGATATGGGGCTAAAAAAGAACAGAATTTCAGATTCATTCTTTTTGGATGATCCCCGCTCGAGACTGCGGATAAGTCACTCTGAATCCCGGCCGAATGAAGCAGTCGAAATGCAAGCGTTCGCAAAAGGTTACGCCCGGCCGTAAGCCGCGCCGAAATGACGAATCAGGCAAAAGCCCGCGAGCGGCGGGCCTTTCATCGCTGCCCGGCTCGAATCTTAGTCCGAAATTCCGGCCGCCGGCGCCACGACCTTGTGCCCGGCGCCATTGCCCTTCGTCAGCAAGGCCGGGGCATCTTTCGCCGCCGTGTTCTTGGCCGCGCCGCGCACGTTGCCATTGTTCGACAGGACGAAATCGGCGATGCGCGGCGCAATCTCGGCGCGGAAACGCGAGCCGTTGAACACGCCGTAGTGGCCGACATTGGGCTGCAGCCAATGCGCCTTGCGCTCGGCGGGGATGTTCGCGCACAGCCGGTGCGCCGCCTCGGTCTGCCCGACGCCGGAAATGTCGTCGTTCTCACCCTCGACCGTGAGCAGCGCAACGCGGCGGATTTTTCCGGGATCGACGCGCACGCCGCGATGGGTCATCTCGCCGAGCGGCAGCGCATGACGCACGAACACGGTGTCGACGGTCTGCAGGTAGAACTCGGCGCACAGGTCCATGACGGCCAGATACTCGTCATAGAATTCACGGTGCTTCTGTGCCGAGTCGCCATCGCCTTGCACGAGATGATGGAACAGCTTTTTGTGTGCTTCTATGTGCCGTTCAATATTGAGGCTCATGAAGCCGTGGAGCTGCAAAAAGCCGGGATAGACGTCGCGCATGAATCCCGGATTCGGGAACGGCACCTTGGTGATGACGCTGCGGCGGAACCAATCGATCCCACGCTCCTCGGCCAGATCATTCACCGCAGTCGGATTGACCCGCGTATCGATCGGCCCGCCCATCAGCACCATGGAATGCGGTACGTAGGGGTCGCCGTCCGCCTCCATCCGCGCGACCGCCGCAAGCACCGGCACCGACGGCTGGCACACCGCGATCACATGCACATCCCCGCCCAGGAAGTGCAGCATCGAGATCACGTAATCGATGTAGTCGTCGAGATCGAAGGTGCCGTCCGCCAGCGGCACCATGCGCGCGTCGCTCCAATCGGTGATGTAGACGTCATGGTTGGGCAGGAAGCCCTCGACCGTACCGCGCAGCAGCGTCGCGAAGTGCCCCGACATCGGCGCAACGATCAAGAGGCGCGGCTGCGGTCGATGCGGCTGATGTTCGATCGCGCGCTCGAAATGCAGGAGCCGGCAGAACGGCCGCTCCCACACCGGCGTCACGCGCACCGGAACACGCTCGCCGCCCACGACGGTGGAAGAGATGCGCCAGTCCGGTTTGCCGTAGCGGCGCGTCGAACGCTCGAACAACTCGCACGCGGCGGCCACGGTCTTGCCCAGCGGCGTATGCGACAACGGATTGGCGGGGTTCCTGAAGAACAAGCGGCTGGCATCGGCCCAGGCGCGCGCCGGATTGAGCGCCGCCTGGTTCATCTCGTAGAACCAATAGGCTGGCGCCGCATACATCGGGCCGTGCGCAACCGTTGCGGCCGGCCCGCCGCCGAATTCACCAATTGCCATGGTTCCCCGGCCCTTTAACTCACATGCTGCACTGCAGCAGCCTGTCGCGTTTCTGTCATTACGTCAACTTACCGAATTTCATTAATCGTTCCTTTTACCAAACATGGTGTTTTTCGGCCACGCTGCCACTCTATGGCCGCACTGCTGCATCGCAGCCATTGCAATGCAGCGCGGCGGACCGCGCCGGACGGCGCTTGTGTCGGATAACCTACTCTCCGGCCTGCAGGAGCGACCCGACGCGGCGGGCGCTGTCGAGGAGCTGCAGGAAGATTCCGACCGCGATCACGAAATAGACCGCGTTGAGCGCCAGCGCCTCGATCATCAGGTCGGCGCGGAAGACCTGATCGAGAACCAACGCCCGCATGCCTTCGAACACGTAAGTCGGCGGCAGCGCCCAGGCGATCACCTGCAGCCAATGCGGCAGCACGGTCACGGGGTAATAGACGCAGATCACCGGCATGATCAGGAACATCATCGTCCAGGCGAGGCTTTCGGCGCCCATGCCGTTGCGCATCACGACGCCCGACACGACGATGCCCACCGACCAGCTCGTGAAGATCAAATTCATGAAGAACGCGACCAGCGCGAGCCCCATGCCGTAGATGTTGAACCCGAAGAACGCGATCGCGAGAAACGACACCGGCACCATTCCGATCGCAAGCCGCACGATGCTCATGATCATCAGCGCACCCACGAACTCGATCGGCCGCAGCGGGCTGATCATGAGGTTGGCGAGGTTGCGTGCCCACATCTCCTCGAGGAACGAAATCGAGAACCCGAGCTGGCCGCGGAACAGGATGTCCCACATCATCACCGCGCCGATGAACACGCCGCCGGCGCGCGCGAAGAAGCCGGCGTTCTGCGTGATGTACATCTGCAGAAAGCCCCAGACGAAAAGCTGTACCGCCGGCCAGTAGATCAGTTCAAGCACGCGCGGCCAGGACGAGCGCAGGAGATAGAGATAGCGCAGCACCATCGCGGTGACGCGGTGCAGCGCGAGCTTTGCCGGATCGATCGCGCGCGCGCTCATTGTGCCGCCTCGCGCGCTTCCCCGCGGCCGCGGGCGACATCGAGGAAGACCTCTTCCAGGTTCTCGCGGCCGTAGCGCGTAAGCAGGCGCGGCGGGGTGTCGTCGTCCTCGATGCGGCCGCGCTTCATGATGATGACACGGTCGCACAGCCGCTCGACCTCGGCCATGTTGTGCGATGCGAGCAGGATCGTCGCGTCCCGATCCTTGCGATATTGCTCGAGTCGCGTGCGAACCCAATCCGCGGTGTCAGGGTCGAGCGAGGCCGTCGGCTCGTCCAGCAACAGCACGTCCGGGGAATTGATCAGCGCCTTGGCGAGCGCCACCCGGGTCTTCTGCCCGGCCGAGAGCTTGCCGGCCGCCCGGTCCAGAAACTCGGTGAGGTCGAGCTGTTTCGCGAGCTGTACAATGCGCTCACGCAGATTCTCGACCGCATAGAGTCGCCCGAACACGGTGAGGTTTTCGCGCACGGTCAGCCGGTGCGGTATGTCAATATAGGGGCTCTCGAAATTCACCTTGTGCAGCACCCGGTAACGCTCGCGTGGCATCTCAGCGCCGAGCACCTTGGCACTGCCGGACGTTGGCATCACTAGCCCGAGGATCATCGCGATGGTCGTAGTCTTGCCCGCGCCGTTGCCGCCGAGCAGCCCGGTCACCGAGCCGCGTTCCAGCGCAAACGAAATGCCGTCGACTGCGCGGGTGGTCTTGAAGACCTTGACCAATTGATCGACGGCGATGGGGGGATTGGCGAGCATGGCCCGGCAGATGTGACGCGCCAGCGCTGTAAGTGCAAGGGTACGGTTGATACTTGGCGGGACAATGAACCACGGTTGAGCCGCCTCCCCGAAAGTCTAGATTGGAACCATGGCGGACGAGGCGGGCGAGATCGGCATCCATCCCAGGCGCAGTGTGCGCCTCGACACGCTCGTGCGGCTGCGCTGGCTCGCCGTCATCGGTCAGACGACCGCAGTCCTCGTCGTTTATATCGGCCTCGACTTCGATCTGCCGGTCTGGGCGTGCCTCGCGGTCATCGCGTTGTCAGCCTGGCTCAATATTGCGCTGCGCGTGCGTTTTCGCATGACGCAGCGGCTCGAGCCGGATCGCGCCGCCTGGCTGCTCGCCTTCGACATCGCGGAGCTTGCGATCCTGCTGTTCCTCACCGGCGGGCTGCAGAATCCGTTCGCGTTCCTGTTTCTCGGCCCGGTGATGCTATCCGCCACGGCATTGCCGCCGCGTTATACGCTGATGCTGGGCGGATTCGCCGCCATTTGCGCCACGGTGCTCATCTTCTTCCACTATCCGCTGCCATGGGACTCGGACGAGCCGCTGGAAATTCCGGCGATCTATACGATGGGCGCGTGGATCTCGCTCCTCCTGGCGCTGGGGTTCATCGGCGTGCACGCATGGCAGCTTGCCGAGGAAGGACGCCAACTCGCAGACGCGCTCGCCGCCACCGAGCTCGTGCTCGAACGCGAACAGCACCTGTCCCAGCTTAACGGCCTCGCCGCCGCCGCGGCGCATGAACTGGCAACGCCGCTCTCCACCATCACCGTGATCGCGACCGATCTCGACCGCGAGATCGAGCCAGATTCACCTTATGCCGAAGATGTCCGCCTGTTGCGCGAACAGGCGCAGCGCTGTCGCGAAATCCTCGCCAAGCTCACCGAATTGTCGACCAGCGAGGAGCCGTTCGGCCGGATGCCGCTGTCGGCGCTGATCGAGGAGGTGATCGATCCGCACCGCAATTTCGGGGTCGAAATCGACGTCATGAAGGCTCCGTCAGAAGCGCCGGAGCCGATCGGCCGGCGCAATCCCGGCATTCTCTATGGCCTCGGCAATCTGATAGAGAACGCGGTCGATTTCGCCCGGGAGCAGGTCACCGTCGCGACCGAATGGGACGCGGAGGAGATCACCGTGACCATGACCGACGACGGTCCGGGTTTTGCCCCGGAGATCATGGAACGAATCGGCGAGCCCTACGTGACCAGCCGGCGGCACGGCGATCAGGTTGGCGGCGGGCTCGGCCTTGGCTTCTTCATCGCCAAGACCCTGCTGGAGCGCTCCGGCGCGACGCTGACGTTCCAGAACCGCGTGGCCCCCGACCACGGCGCGGTGGTGCGGGTCCAGTGGGGACGCAGCGATTTCGAGCAGGCCGCCGCGCCGATATCTTGACGAAATGGGATGACGATTTGGCCCGCTAACCGACTTTGGCAGGGCTGATGGATCATTATTTTCCGATAATATAGGACAATCCTGCTTGGCTTGAGGCGTCCCGCTTCCTACATCTTGCGCGAGCGGATTGTGGAGCTGGGTTGGATGGAGGCTTTAACCATGGCCGAGAGCGCCGCCGCAGCGGTTACCGGTGAACGGACACTGCTGATCGTCGAGGACGACAAGTCCTTCCTGCAGCGACTGGCCCGGGCCATGGAAAGTCGCGGTTTCACAGTCACTATCGCCGAAACGGTGGCCGACGGCCTGATCCAGGTCGAGGCTTCGAACCCCGCCTATGCGGTCGTCGACATGCGGCTCGGGGACGGCAGCGGCCTCGATGTGATCTCGGCGCTCAAGCGGCGCCGGCCCGAAGCGCGCGGGATCGTCCTGACGGGATACGGCAACATCGCGACGGCGGTAAATGCGGTGAAGCTCGGCGCGGTCGATTACCTCGCCAAGCCGGTTGATGCCGACGATGTGGTCGCGGCGCTGCTTGCCATCGACGGCCGTGCCGCATCGCCCCCGGAAAATCCGATGTCGGCCGACCGCGTGCGCTGGGAACATATTCAGCGCATCTATGAGCTTTGCAGCCGCAATGTCTCGGAAACGGCGCGCCGGCTCAACATGCACCGGCGCACCTTACAACGCATTCTTGCGAAACGCGCACCGAAGTAGCGCCGCCCTGCCGAGTTTCGGTTTTCAGGCGGCCTCAGCCTGCACATTGACCGTCGATTCCGCGATCTCGGTGAGCAGTCTATCGGCCTTCTTCTCCTCCTGGAGTGTCTGGTCGAGGAGTTTTGCCGCCTGCCGGTAGCCGAGCAGCTCCGCCCAGGCTTTCAGCGTCCCGTAGCGGGAAATCTCATAGTGCTCGACCGCCTGCGCCGCGGCCAGCAGGCCTGCGTCGAGCGCGTCGTTGCCCTTGAAGTCCTTCATGACTTCGTTGGCTTCTTCGGTGAGGCCCTTGATCGCCTCGCAGGTCGTGGCGCGGGCGGGCTTCTCGATCTCCTCGAACACCTGTTCGAGCCGCTCCACCTGGCCTTCGGTTTCTTCGAGATGGTTCTCGAATGCCCCGCGCAGCTCGCCCGAATTTGCGGCCTTCGCCATGCGCGGCAGTGCTTTCACCAGGGTCTTCTCGGCGTAGTAGATGTCCTTGAGGGTCTCATAGAAGAGATCCTCCAGGGTTTTTTCTTTGGCGGCCATGGTTGTCTCCGTGCGTTGGGGTGCACGTACAATTCAGCGCCATCAGCTTGGTTCCGGCAAAGCGCCAAAGGAGGCGAACTGGTCTAACATTCCGCGCCGTACGGCCCCTGCGGATCGGCAAGCGCCGAAAGCCGCAAGGCCGCAGCGCGAGCGAGGGCCAGGGTGATGATCCTGCGCGTCGCCGCGTGCAGCCGATGCTCAGGCGGTTCGCACACGATCGACCCGCCGAAGGCATCGGCGACGATGAGGCCGGTATCCGGCGGAAAGATCTCGCACGGCACTTCGAGCGTGGTGGCGAAGAACAGCCGGTCGCAATGCAGCCGGTAGTCCCGCCATTTCTGGTCGGCGCGGAAATCCGCGATCGAGGATTTGATCTCGACGATCACGATCTCGCCGTGGCTGCCGAGCGCGACCAGATCGGCGCGCCGGCCGGACGGCAGCGACAGCTCGCTCACCACGGAATAGCCGAGCGAATGCAAGAGCCGCGTGGTCCCGCGCGCGACCGCGAGCGCGGTCGCGGATTGGCGGCCGTCGACCGGAAGAGAAGCCGCGAGCGAGCTGAAACTCATGGAATGGAGAATTCCCGGCAGCGGGACCTGGCCCGCGTGATGATGCACGCGATGCTGCTGACGCACGCAACACTCCCAGCACTCGACACAACCGATACGCGCTTATTCTGCCGCAGCCGCGCGCTCCTTGAAAGCCCCGGCGAGCGCTTCGCGGTCCGGTGCGACGACCCCGCGTTCGGTTATGAGCCCGGTGACCAGCCGTGCCGGGGTTACGTCGAAGGCGTAATTCGCGACGCCCGAGCCCTCCGGGACGATCCGCACGGTCTCAACGCGGCCGTCGGCGGTGAGGCCGGCAATGCTGGTGACCTCGTCGGCGCTGCGCTGCTCGATCGGGATTTCGGCAATGCCGTCGCTGACGGAAAAGTCGATCGTCGGCGACGGCAGGGCGACGTAGAACGGCACGCCGTTGTCCTTGGCGGCGAGCGCCTTGAGATAGGTGCCGATCTTGTTGCAGACGTCGCCGTCGGCGGTGACGCGGTCGGCGCCGACGATGGCGAGGTCGACGAGTCCATGCTGCATCAGGTGGCCGCCGGTGTTGTCGCTGATCACCGTGTGCGGCACGCGATGCTGGCCAAGCTCCCAGGCCGTGAGCGAGGCGCCCTGGTTGCGCGGGCGCGTTTCGTCGACCCAGACGTGGACCGGCAGGCCGCGATCGTGCGCGAGATAGATCGGCGCAGTCGCGGTGCCGACATCGACGGTCGCGAGCCAGCCGGCGTTGCAATGGGTGAGCACGTTGACGCGCGCGCCCGGCGGCTTCTTCGCCGCGAGCGCCTCGATCAGCACCAGCCCGTGCCGGCCGATCGCCCGGTTGATCGCGACATCCTCCTCGCAGATCTCGGCGGCGCGCCGATAGGCGGCGGCGACGCGTTCATCGCGCGGGCGGTTGCGTACCGCCGCCATCATCTCGTCAAGCGCCCATTTCAGATTGATCGCGGTCGGCCGCGTCGCCAGCAGCGCCGCATAAGCGCGCTCCAACGCTTCGTCAGACGCATCGGCGCGCAGCGCCAGGCAAATGCCGTAGGCCGCCGCCGCACCGATCAGCGGCGCCCCGCGCACCTGCATCGAACTGATCGCACGCGCGGCGTCCGCCACGTCTTGCCAGCGTACGGTCACGAACCGATGCGGCAACCGGGTCTGGTCGATCGCGCCCACGGACCAGCCGTCGGGCTCCAGCCAGATACTGCGCATGTCCTTGCCGTCGACTTTCATCAGCCTTCGTCCATTCGGTCGTAAACTCTCCTCCGCTCATTCCCACGCAAGCGGGAACCCAGGGCCACTTACTCGCCGCTTCCGCGGGGACGAGCGGAATCCTTCCTGCACATCAGAAGAATGCCTGGATGCCGGTCTGCGCGCGCCCTAGGATGAGCGCGTGGATGTCGTGGGTACCCTCGTAGGTATTCACGGTTTCGAGGTTTGAAAGCACGCGCATCACATGGAACTCGTCCGAGATGCCGTTGCCGCCGTGCATGTCGCGCGCCATGCGGGCGATGTCGAGCGCCTTGCCGCAGTTGTTGCGCTTCATCAACGAGATCATCGGCGGCGCGGCCTTGCCCTGCTCCATCAACCGGCCGAGCCGCAGCGCACCGGCGAGGCCGAGCGCGATCTCGGTCTGCATGTCCGCGAGCTTTTTCTGGATGAGCTGGTTGGCGGCGAGCGGACGGCCGAACTGCTTACGGTCGAGCACATATTGCCGGGCGCGTTGCCAGCAGAACTCGGCGGCCCCCATCGCGCCCCAGACGATGCCGTAGCGGCCCATGTTGAGACAACCGAACGGACCGGACAGGCCAGCGACATTCGGCAGCAGATTCTCCTCCGGCACGACCGCGCCCTCGAGCACGATCTCGCCGGTGATCGAGGTGCGCAGCGACAGCTTGCCCTCGATCTTCGGCGTCGAAAAACCCTTGGTGCCGCGCTCGAGAATGAATCCACGGATGGTTCCGTCGAGCTTCGCCCAGACGATGGCAAGGTCGGCGACCGGCGCGTTGGAGATCCACATCTTGCTGCCGGTCAGCGCGTAGCCGCCGCTGACCTTCTCCGCGCGCGTAACCATGGAGCCGGGATCGGAGCCGTGGTCGGGCTCGGTGAGGCCGAAGCAGCCGATCAGCTCGCCAGTCGCGAGCTTCGGCAGATATTTGCGCCGCTGCGCCTCGCTGCCGTAGGCGAAGATCGGGTGCATCACCAGCGAGGACTGCACGGAGATCACGGAGCGATAGCCGGAATCGACGCGCTCGACCTCGCGGCAGATCAGGCCATAGGCCACATCGCCAAGGCCGGCGCCGCCATACTCCTCCGGGATCGTCGAGCCGAGCAGGCCGAGCGCCCCCATTTCCGGGATCATCTCGCGATCGAAGCGCTCCTCGCGATTGGCGGTGAGCACGCGCGGGAACAGCTTGTCCTGCGCATAACCGCGCGCGGTATCGCGCACCATGCGCTCGTCTTCGATCAGTGCGCCCTCAAGGTCGAGCGGGTCCTGCCAATCGAATGCGGCCTCGGCGAGCGAGGCGCGCTTGTGCGTGCTGGTCGTTTCCGCGGCTTGCGACATGACTAGCTCCGAAGCCCGATGCGCGGGCGCGACGGCCTACCATACCGGGAGCGGCAGCGTCACTCTATCCGGAAGCGCGCGATCACCTCGGGCGGGATCGGGTGCGTCTTGAGCTTCGCCGGATTGGCGGGGTCCTTGCTCGCCCACACGCGGCTTTCGCGGCCCTCGGCTGCGAGTTCAGTACCGACGGTGAGACGGTGCGTCACGTCGAAGCTCGAGCGCCGGAATTCACTCACCTCCGACGCAAGCTCCACTTCATCGCCGAATTTCACCGGCGCGATGAAACGGGCCCGCGCATCAACCAGCGCAATGCCGACGATGTTGAAGCGCGCGGCCAGTTCATGCGGTTTCACGCCAAGCGCGGCCTCGAACAGGCTCCAGGAGCCGCGGTCGAAGAATTCGAAGAACCGGCTGTTGAACACGATGCCGGCCGGATCGCAAAAACCCCACTCGATGGTGAAGCGGATGCGGCTGACGAAATTGGCCATGTCGATCCCGGCAGAGATTCCTGTCAGCCGCCGGTTGTCATTTCAACCGTTTCGCCGCCTCTTCCACGATGCTGAGATCGGCGATCTGCTTCACGTTGAGACTGGAGCGCACGAAGCCGAGATCGCGAGTCAGGTCGACGTTCTTCTGCAGCGCGTCGAGGTTCGGCAATAAGTTCGGGTCGTGATAGGTGTCCCGGTTGGTGAACAGCCAGTCGAACTGTGCTGCCGGCTGATGGGTGACCCGCGCCGCGATCTCCATCGCCTCCTTGTGGTTGGCCGGGTCGAGATACCAGCGCACGATCCGCATCGTATCCTCCATGAAATCGACCATGGCGGCGCGGTTCTTGTCGATGAACGGCTTGCGCGCCGTCCACACGATCATCTGCGTCACGCCGATGGCGTCGCGCTGGAGGAACAGCGGCTGCGCGATCTTGCGCAGCTCGGGATCGAGCGAGAACGGCAGCACGCCCGGGATGATGTCGACTTTCTTCTCCGCGAGCATCGCGCGCATCGCCGGGAACGCAGCTTCGACCACGGTGTAGTCGCGCTTGTCCTCGAGCCCATGCTTCTTCAGCATCGCCTTGAGTGCGACGTCGACGGCGCTGCCGGCGGCATTGGTGGCGATGATCTTGCCCTTGAGGTCCTCGACCTTCTTGATGGGCCCGTCCTTGAGCACCATGAACTCGGACGTGTAGTAGCCGGGTACGCCATCCTGGAACTCATCGGAGATAACGCGCAGGTCGCTCATGCCGGCGTTCTGCACCGCCAGCGCCAGGGTCGAATAGGCGAGGTTGCCGATCTCGAGATCGCCTGAGGCCATCGCCGTGATGATCAGCGGCGTGCCGGCGTAACGCACAGGCTCCATCACGTAGGACTTGCCCATGTGGCGGGCGAGATCCTTCTTCTCCAGAAGGATCGATGCCCAGTTCGCGACCGGCGCCACCCACGAGGTGCGGATTTTCACCGGGGCTTGCGCCGAGGCGGTGTTGGCGATGAGCGCGGCGGCAAGCCCCGCCCACGCGGATTTCAAAACGCGCATGATCTTCCTCCCGGATATTCTGAAGGCGCGAATGGCGCGGAAATTAAGCCCATCTTGTGGGCAAAGCCGGCGCGTTGGCAAGTCACGCCGTACTCGGCTCCAGCGCTTCCTGATGCCACAACAAGAGGCGTCGGCGCACCAGCGACATCGCCCTGACCAGAATGAAGCCCACCACCGCGATTTCGACGATGCCCGCGAACACGCCGGGCGAATCGGCGAAGCGCGAGGCGGTGATCATGGCGCCGCCGAGGCCGTAGCCTCCCATCACCATTTCGGCGACCACCGCGACGATGAGCGAGAGCGGCAAGGCGACCTGCAGCCCGGTGAAGATCTGCGGCAGCGCCGCCGGCAGCGCGATCTGCCACATCAGTTGATCCTCGCGCGCGCCCATGTTGCGCGCCGACCAGAGCAATTCGCGCTCGACGCCCTGGATGCCGATGAGCGTCGCGGTCACCACCGGAAAGATCGCGTCGAACACCACCATCGCGATCTTCGACACATCGTAGAAGCCGAGCCAGAGCACGACGATCGGCAGGAACGCGATCTTCGGCATAGGAAAGCCGACCGAGATGATCGGATCGAAGAACCAGCGCGCCGCCGCGCTGCGCGCCATCGCCAGCCCGAGGATGACGCCGCCGATCGCGGCGATCAGGAAGCCGACCAGGGCGCGATAGAGCGTGAGGCCGGCGTTGATGAACAGATCGCCCGCGATCGCATCGTCATAGATGCGCTCCAGTACGGCGCTTAGCGCCGGGAGCATGAAGGGCGTGACCCGTCCGCTGCGCGCGAACCACTCCCACGCCAACGCGAGTACCAGGATCGGAAGCGCGCGGACGCTGCCCCGCGCCAAGGCACGCAGGTGCGGATGCTCATCTAATCGCGCCATCGCAGCACCCAATGCATCAGCATCTGATAGAGGCGGTCGGCGAGGAAGCCGAGCAACGCGACCGTGAGAACGACTGCGAACATCCCCTCGTAAAACCCGCTCGAACCGAGCGAGCCGATCAGATAGCCGAACCCCTGCTGCGCCACGATCAGTTCCGAGCTGACCAGCAGGATGAACGAGAGCGCGAGCGCGGTACGGATGCCGTTGAGAATTTCCGGCATCGCGCTCGGCAGCACGACGTCGCGCAGCACGCGCAGGCGACTCGCGCCCATGCTGCGCGCGGACCAGATCAGCACCCGGTCGCTGCTGCGCGCGCCATTGAACGCGCCGAGCGTCACCGGGAGCATGCAGCCCAGAAAGATCAGCAGGATCTTCGAACCGTCGCCAAGCCCCAGCCACAGCGCGGTCACCGGAATCAGCGCCGACTTCGGCATCGGATAGAACACCTCGACCAGCGGGCCGACCAGCGCATGCACCGGCCGCCACCACGCCATGAACAATCCGAGCGCGGCGCCGACGACGATCGCGAGCGAGAGGCCAGCGCCGGCGCGATAGAGCGAGGCGAGACCGTTGCTCCAGAGCTCGCCGTCCTTGATCAGATCGACCCAGGCCACCAGCACTTTACTCAAAGGCGGCAGCGCCAGTGACGACACGATCCCGAGCCGCGCCGCTGCCTCCCACGCAAGTGCGAGGATCAAAAGCGGGAGGTAGCGGAGCAGCGCGGACTTCACCCCCTCGTCTCCTGCGCCTTGATCGCTTCGATGCGCACCAGGTTCCAGATCTCGTCCACGGTGTCGACGAAGCGCTTGGTCTTGAAAATATCGGCGGCGTTCTTGTCGAAGGCCGTGTCCACGATCGCCTTGATGCGCCCCGGCCGCGCCGACATCACCGCGACGCGGTCGGCAAGATAGACCGCCTCCTGCACATCGTGCGTCACGAAGATCACGGTCTTGCGGGTACGCTGCCAGATGCCGAGCAGCTCGGCCTGCATCAGGCTGCGGGTCTGGGCGTCGAGCGCGCCGAACGGCTCGTCCATCAGCAGGATTTGCGGATCGAACGCGAGCGTGCGCGCCAGCGCCGTGCGTTGCTTCATGCCCCCGGAGAGCTGCGAGGGATAGCTGTCCTCGAAACCCTTGAGGCCGACGAGATCGATGAAGGACTGCGCGCGCGCCTCGCGCTCCGCGCGCGGCAAGCCCTGCCGCTCGAGCCCGTAGCGCACGTTCTCGCGCACCGTCTTCCACGGAAACAGCGCGAAGTGCTGGAAAACGATCCCGCGGTCCGGCCCCGGTCCTCTGACCGGCTGACCGTCGACCAGGATGGTCCCGGTTTCGGTCGGCAGGAAGCCGCCGATGAGATAAAGCAACGTCGATTTGCCGCAGCCGGAAGGACCGAGCAGCGCCAGGAATTCCTGCGCCCGGACCTTCAGCGAGATGCCATCGAGCGCGAGCACCGGCTTGCCGCGCGGCGGCCGATAGAGATGCGTCACGCTGTCGATGGCGATCTGCGACATGGTAGCAGGCTAGTGGGTCCGCGGTGTTGCCGCTACTGCACCGCACCGGCATAGGCTTGTCCGGCGACCGAGCGTCGTGGCAGGATTCCAGCTTCGGGCGACGGTATCGATACCATCCAGCCGTCGCGAGAACGCCATGAGCAGCAAGCGCCGCAGTTACGAAGCCGGCCACTCGCCGAAATTCCTGGTCGTCATTGACGATTCCGCGGAATGCGATCGTGCCGTCTATTTCGCCAGCCGCCGCGCACTACGCATCGGCGCCGGGGTGGTGATGCTGCGCGTGATCGACATGCACGACCGCAACCAGCAATGGCTCGGCGTCGCCGATATCATGCGCGCGGAGGCGCACGAGGAGGCGAACGCCGTTCTCGACCGTTACGGCGCCCGCGCGGCGGCGATCACCGGCGTCACCCCCCAGCGGGTGATCCGCGAGGGCGACCGGGCGCAGGAGATGCTCAATCTCATCGAAGAAGACGAGGACATCGCCGCGCTGATCCTCGCCGCCGGCACCGGCAAGGACGGCCCCGGGCCGCTGGTCTCTAGCCTGTCGAAGAACGCCGGGACCTTCCCCATTCCGGTGGCCATCGTGCCGGGACATCTCAGCGACGAGGACCTCGATTCGATGTCCTGAGCTCCGGCGGATCGCCGGAACCGCTGGTTTGCCTTGAACTTCCGCACCGGGGCGCCACCTAATGGGGTAGTGTCTCGAAACCTTAGCAGACCTTCCGCGCCAGGAGCCCGCCATGTTCATCCAGACCGAGCCGACGCCCAACCCGGCAACGCTCAAGTTCCTGCCCGGCCAGCCGGTGCTCGCCAGCGGGACGCTCGACATGCGCGACAAGGTCGCCGCGGCGCAATCCCCGCTGGCCGAGCGCCTGTTCGGCATCGACGGCATCGCCGGGGTCTTTTTCGGCTCCGATTTCATCGCGGTCACCAAGATGGAAGGCGAATGGCAGCAGCTCAAGCCAGCGATCCTCGGCGCCATCATGGAACACTTCATGTCGGGTGCGCCGGTGGTGCGGGAGGCCGGCGCCGCGGAAGCGGACGAGGAATTCTTCGCGCCGGAAGATTCTGAGACCGTCGCCAGCATCAAGGAGCTGATTGAGACCCGCGTCCGCCCTGCCGTCGCCAACGACGGCGGCGACATCACATTCCGCGGTTTCAAGGACGGCATCGTCTACCTCGACATGAAGGGCGCGTGCTCCGGCTGCCCGTCCTCAACCGCCACGCTCCGCCACGGCATCCAGAATCTGCTGCGCCACTACGTTCCGGACGTGGTCGAAGTCCGGCCGATGTGAAGCAAGGCGAATGGTGAGTAGCGACCAGAGGGACGCGCGAGCCCCGTCTGTTTGCTAGCACTGTTCACAACCGCTATTCCCCTTCGCTCGTCACTGATCCACCACGATTGCCGCTTGACCCGCCCATGCGCGTCCTTGCCATCGATACGGCGCTCGAGGCCTGTTCGGCCGCGGTGCTCGACACTGATCGCGGAATTATCGCGAGCGAGTCGATCGAGATGGTGCGCGGCCATGCCGAAGCGGTGATGCCGCTGCTCGCGCGCGTGATGGACGAGGCCGACATCGCCTTTGCGCAACTCGACCGCATCGCCGTGACCACCGGACCCGGGAGCTTCACCGGGCTGCGGGTCGGCATCGCGGCGGCCCGCGGACTCGCGCTTGCATCGGCGAAGCCGGCGGTCGGGCTGTCGACGCTCGCCGGGTTTGCGGCCCCGCACATCGCGGAGCATGACGTGACGCCGGTCGTGGCAGTGATCGATGCCCGCTATGAGCACGTCTACATGCAAGTGTTCGGCCCGGGCGGACGCACTTTGGTACCCCCGCGAATTGCACCGATTCGTGAAGCTGTGCGCGCCGCCATTTCCGGACCCGCCCGCCTCGTCGGCTCGGCGGCGGCGCTGATTGCGGCCGAATGGCCGATTCTGGAGCCGCGGCCGACCGTCGTCGATCAGCGCATGGCGCCCGACATCGGTTGGATCGCACGGCTCGGCGCCGCCGCGGCGGAGGGCTATGGGCCGCCGAAACCGCTCTACCTGCGCGCGCCGGACGCGCAGCCGCAGGACGCCGCCCGGCTGCCGCGGCGATGATGGACCTTTTGTTTCGTCTGTTCGCGCGCGGCGAGCCGACGCTGTCCGAAGCCGGGCCGCGTGACGCCGCGGCGCTCGCGGCGCTGCACGGCGCGTCGTTCCACCGCGGCTGGAGCGAGGAGGAATTCGAGCACCTGCTGCTCGATCGCGATGTGGTCACCCACCGCGCGATGGCCGGACCGCGCCTGGCCGGTTTCATCGTCTCGCGGCTGGTCGCCGGCGAGGCCGAGATCCTCTCGGTCGCTGTCTCCAAGGCACGGCGCGGCAAGGGACTCGCGCGCCGCCTGCTCGACCTTCACCTCCGCCGGCTCGCGGGACGCGGCACCAGGACGGTGTTCCTCGAAGTCGACGAACACAATACTCCGGCCTGCCGGCTTTATCAGCGCGCCGGGTTCCGCAAGGTCGGACGCCGCGAGGGCTACTATCCTGGCGATGCCGGCAACGCGACCGCCGCGCTGACCCTGCGCCGCGATCTCGGTTGAACCGCGGGAAGCGTTGCCTGGATTGAGGGCGGCGAAATCCAGGTTTGTCGCTTGGCTGCGTCCGGTCTACGAAGCGGTCCGCGTGCCGGCCGCAACCCGTGATGGATTTCGGCCCCCGGAGCGTGATATGCGGATCGCGACGGAGAACGGTGGTGCCCGCGTCAAAACCGATAGACATCGAATCTCTTTGCACGGCCAAGGGCATGCGCATGACCGAGCAGCGCCGCGTGATCGCGCGGGTGCTGGCGGCAGCGGAGGATCATCCCGACGTCGAAGAGCTGTACCGGCGCTGCGCCGCCATCGACGAGCACATCTCCATTTCCACCGTCTACCGGACCGTCAAGCTGTTCGAGGACGCCGGCATCATCGAGCGCCATGATTTTCGCCATGGTCGCGCCCGCTATGAGCAGATGCCCGACCACCACCATGACCACCTCATCAATCTGCGCACCGGCGAGGTGATCGAATTCCAGTCGGAAGAGATCGAGCGCCTGCAGGCCGAGATCGCGCGCCGCCTCGGGTACCGGCTGGTCGATCATCGGCTGGAGCTCTACGCGCTGCCGCTCGACGAAAAGCCGCGGCGGTGAGCAGGGCTTCTCGTAGCCCGGATTTCGCTTCGCTCAGTCCGGGCTAATGATGCTGACGCGCGCCCTTTCCTTCCCCGGGTTGGAGGCGTAGGTTTCAATCAAAGCGCAAATAACAAGGAGGAAAATGATGAAACGTGCCTGGGTCTTGTTGCTGCTCGCCGCGTGGCCGCATGGTGCTGCGGCCCAGATGCCCGACGCGGCGTCGCTCAACCCCACGCAACTCGCCGGCCGCAATATCTTTGCTCAGCACTGCACGGTCTGCCACGTGCGGACCCAGATCACTGTCGCCCGCTCTTATGGACCGGCGCTGTCGAAGAACTCGCTGGGCGGCCAGGAAGACGTGATGCGCGAGCTGATCGGCAACGGCACGCCGAACATGCCCGGCTTCAAGTACAGTCTCGAACCGCGTGAGATCGACGCCGTCATCGCCTACGTGAAGGCGCTGCCGGTGCCGCCGCCGACCCCCGCGGCGCCCGCCCCCGCGCCGCACTGAATCAAACAGTCGATTTTCATTTCTGGAGGAACGCACGATGAGACATACACGACTCCTGTCGGCCCTCGCCGCCACCGCCGCGACCGGCCTCATTCTCTCCGTCACGGCCGCGAGTGCCGCCGACGTGCTGCTCAGCGGCGCAGCCAAGTCCGCCAGCGGCGAGAAGATGGGCGGCGTCCTCGTATCGGCGAAGGCCGAGGGCTCGACCATTACCACCTCGGTCTACACCGATGAATCCGGTGACTATTACTTCCCGCCGCTCGCATCCGGGAAATACAAAGTCTGGGCGCAGGCGCTGAGCTTCGAGACCGCCAAGAGCGACGTCGATCTCGCCGCCAACAAGCACCAGGATTTCAGCCTGCAGCCGATCACCGACAGAGAGCGGCAGATCCGTCAGCTTCCGGGCGATCTCATCCTCGCCGGCCTGCCGGAATCGACGCCCGACGAAAAGCGCATGAAGCAGATCGTGCGCAACAACTGCACGAGCTGCCATACGCCGAGCTACACGCTGCAGCACCGCTTCGACGAGAACGGCTGGAACGCCATCATCCAGACCATGAAGAACATCAACGTCTATGGCGCCTACCGGCCGGGCGCACCGGTCAATCCGGTGCTTGATTTCCACCAGAAGGAACTCGCGGCCTATCTCGCCAAGGTACGTGGTCCCGGCGAGGGCGGCTTCAAGATCACTGCGCGTCCGCGTCCGAGCGGCGAGGCCGCCCGCGTCGTGTACAAGGAATACGACGTGCCGCTCAACCCGGATCAGGTGCTTCCGGCGAAGGATCATCCCATCGACGGCAGCGACTGGACCCTGGGAACGCCGTCGCGCGTCGGCTCGCTGCCGCATGATGCCGCCGCCGACAACGACGGCAATCTCTGGTTCGCGGCGGTGGTGCCGAACAAGACCATGTCGGTCGGAAAGATCGACGCCAAGACCGGAAAGGTCACGCCGTTCCGCGTCGATGCGCCGAACGGCAACGCCGCGGTTTCGCACGGCCTCATCCGCGACGAGAACGGCACGATCTGGTTCAACGCCCACATCTCGCGCGGCAGCCTCGCCAAGGTCGACCCAAAGACCGGCAAGATCTCGGCCTACATCCCGCCGACCGGCATGTCGCAGATCGACGGCCCGGTGACGCTCGATTACGACGGCACCGGCGGCATCTGGGCCGGCACGGCCGACGGCGTGCTGCGGTTCGATCCGGTCGCGGAGAAGTTCACCGAGTTCAAGTCGGTGACCCCGACCACCGCCAAGGGCGGCGTGGGCAGCACCTACGGCATCGCCGGCGACAAGGACGGCAACGTGTGGTGGACGCAGATGGCGTTCGATACCATCGCCAAAGGCGACCTCAAGACCGGCAAATCCGAGGAATTCAAGCTGCCGCCGGTCGCCGAGCAGGTGAAGCTCGCGAACGAAGCCGATCTCAAATTCTACGACAACTATGCGCCGAAGGACATCGGCACGCCGTACCCGTGGTCGCAAGGGCCGCGCCGGATCGGCATGGACCGCGGCGCCGGCGTGCTGTGGGTCGCGAATTCGTGGGGCGGCAGCCTGACCCGCATGGACACCCGTACCGGGCAGGCCACGTTCGTGCCGTTCCCGAGCCCGACCACCGAGCAGCCGTATTCGGCGACCGTCGACAGCCACCACAATGTCTGGGTGCCGATGTGGACCACCGACCAGATCGGCAAGTACGACCCGGACGCGAAGAAGTGGACGCTGTTCGACTTCCCGGCCCGCGGCACCGAGGTTCGCATCACCTCGACCCGTGATCTCCCGAACGGCAAACTCGAAGTGACCTTCGCCTTCCCGCGCGCAAGCAAGGTCACCGTGATGACCTTCCGCAGCCCGGAGGACATTGCGGCGGCGAAGAAAGCGGCGATGTAGCCCTCCTCCTGCCGCTACGGCGGGAACCGCTCCCGATGGCCGCGCCGGCGCTGGCGCGGCCATTTATTTTTGGAGGGAAAGGGGATAATGCCTGCGCCATGAACGGCGCGCGCAAGGTCCACATCAAATCATTCGGCTGCCAGATGAACGTCTACGATTCGCATCGTATGGCGGACACGCTGGCGCCCGAAGGCTTTGCCGAGACCGCGATCGCAGAGGATGCCGACCTCGTCATCCTCAACACCTGCCACATCCGCGAGAAGGCGGCGGAGAAGGTCTATTCCGAGTTGGGCCGCATCCGCCAGATCAAGCAGGCCGCCGCCCGCGACGGCCGCAGCGTAATAGTCGCGGTCGCCGGCTGCGTGGCGCAGGCCGAAGGCGGAGAGATCATCCGCCGCGCTCCGGCGGTCGACCTGGTGGTCGGGCCGCAGAGCTATCACCGGCTACCGGCGCTGATCGCGCGCGTCGCGCGGGGCGAGGCGGTGGTCGACACCGAGTTCCCGGTCGAGGACAAGTTCGCGGCGCTGAAAGCCCCGAGCCGAGCCGCGACCCGGGCGCGCGGCGTCTCGGCCTTCGTCACCATCCAGGAGGGCTGCGACAAGTTCTGCACCTTCTGCGTGGTGCCCTATACGCGCGGCGCCGAAGTCTCGCGCAGCCTCGACAGGATCGTCGCCGAAGTCGCGCACCTGGCGGACGCGGGCGTGCGCGAGGTCACGCTGATCGGACAGAACGTCAACGCCTATCACGGCGCAGGCCCCGACGGCCGCGCCTGGCGGCTCGGCGACCTCCTGCACCGCATCGCGGAGGTCCCGGGGATCGCGCGGCTGCGCTACACCACCAGCCACCCGCGCGATATCGACGACAGCCTGATCGCCGCGCACCGCGATCTGCCGGTCTTGATGCCCCACCTGCATCTGCCGGTGCAGTCAGGTTCGGACCACATCCTCGCCGCCATGAACCGCCGCCACACCGCCGCGGACTATCTGGGCGCCATCGAGCGGTTGCGCGCCGCGCGGCCGGACATCGCGTTCACGTCCGACTTCATCGTCGGGTTTCCAGGCGAGACCGAGAACGATTTCGACGCGACCCTCGCGCTGATCGATGCGGTCGGTTATGCCGCCGCGTTTTCGTTCAAATATTCACCGCGTCCGGGCACGCCGGCGGCAGAAATGGCGGAGCAGGTTCCCGAAGCGCTGAAGGCGGAGCGGTTGCAGCGCCTGCAGCAACTCATCAACCGGCATCAGGCCGCATTCAACGCAAGCTGCCTGGGCCGCAACTTCGATGTCTTGTTCGAAAAGTCCGGCCGCCATCCTGGCCAGCTCGTGGGCCGCTCGCCGTATCTCCAGCCGGTGCCGGTCATGGCGCCGTCGTCGTTGATCGGCGAAGTTGCACCGGTGCGAATCACCGGGATCGTATCCAACAGTCTGTTAGGGGAGCTGATGAATGATTCCGAGCGCGGCGATTCTTCGCCTCCCCCTGCAAGGGGGAGGTCGGCTGGCGCAGCCGGCCGGGTGGGGATCCCGAGTGCGTGATGAATCACCGGCCCCCCTCCCCATGCAGGGGCGGGCCAAGTAAACGATCAGGAGAGCATCGCCATTGCGCACTTCGGGGCCTGACAGAGGAACGTTTCTTCCCGCCGAGACGGTCGGAGGAAATGCCGCGACGCAGATCACGCTCACCTTCGATGACAACCGGCTCGCCTCGCTGCTGTTCGGGCAATATGGCCAGAACCTCGCCTTGATCGAGCGCCGGCTCGGCGTAGTGGCTGAGCAGCTCGGCAATCAGGTCACGCTGGCCGGCTCGCGCGACGCGGTCGAGCAGGGACGCCGCGTGCTCGAGGGGCTGCACGAGCGGCTCAAGCGTGGGGATGAAATCGTCGCCGGCGATGTCGAAGGGGCGATCCGGCTCGCCATCGCGCAAGGCTCGCTGTTCGACTACGACCCCGCGGGCGCGCGGCCGAGCTTCGAGGAGATCAACCTGCGCAAGCGTCCCGTGCGCGCGCGCACCGCCGCACAGGACGCCTATATCCGGGCGCTGCGGCGACATTCGCTGGTGTTCGGGACCGGACCGGCCGGCACCGGCAAGACCTGGCTCGCCGTGGCCCAGGCCGTGCAGCTTTACGAGCGCAAGGAGGTCGACCGCATCATCCTCTCACGGCCGGCGGTCGAGGCCGGGGAACGGCTGGGCTTCCTGCCCGGCGACATGCGCGAGAAGGTCGACCCTTATCTGCGCCCGATCTACGACGCGCTCTATGACCTCATGGATGCGCGGGTCGTCGAGCGCGCGATGCAGACCGGCGAATTCGAGATCGCCCCGCTCGCCTTCATGCGCGGCCGCACGCTCTCGAACGCCATCGTGATCCTGGACGAAGCGCAGAACACGACGACGATGCAGATGAAGATGTTCCTCACCCGGCTCGGCGAGAACAGCCGCATGATCGTCACCGGCGATCCGAGCCAGGTCGACCTGCCGCACGGCCAGATGTCCGGCCTCACCGAGGCAACGAAGCTGCTCGCCGATGTGGAAGGCATCGGCCACGTGGTCTTCACCGCGGCCGACGTGGTCCGGCACGAGCTGGTCGCCCGCATCGTCGCGGCCTACGACCGCGCCGCGCTAAAGACGCTGCGCAATCCCGAGGCCGGTGAGTGACATCGCGCCCACTGTCGGGGCTCGCCATCGATATCGCGATCGACTCTCCGCTTTGGAAATCGCAGCGTGGGGTGCGAGCCTTGATCCGCCGAGCCATCGCGGAAGCGGCCAACGGTGCTTTTGCCTTCAGTCGTCCTCGCCCGAGCGCGGACCCCTACGCCTTGCCCATACAGCCGCGGCAACCCAGTCGAAGAAATTCGAGCTCGGAGGCTATGGGTCCCCGTTTTCGCGGCGACAACCCGGGGCGAGGCAGTCATCCAAGTACAGTGTCGGTATTGCTCACCGACGATGTCACGATCCAGGAACTCAACCGGACATGGCGCGGCAAGGACACGCCGACCAATGTGCTTTCCTTCCCTGCCAAGGCCGGCCCCGGCCCCGCGCTGCTGGGCGACATCGCCATCGCCTATGAAACCACCGCGCAGGAGGCGAAGGCCGAAGGCAAGCCGTTCGCCACCCACCTCACCCACCTCGCAGTGCATGGTTTTCTCCACCTCCTGGGCTACGATCACGAGGCCGAGGCCGAAGCCGAAGCGATGGAGGAACTGGAGATCGCCGTCCTCAAACGACTCGGGGTTCCGAATCCCTACATTGCGCGCGACGCCAAGGGCTGACACATAATCTGCATGCCCGATTCGGAACCTCTCCTCCCGCGCGAGCCCTCCCTGGGCGAGCCTGCGGCCGCGAACGAGCAGCGCTCCGCGCCGACGCCGCTGTCGCCGTCAGCCGAAGCGGCAGGGGATGGGGAGGGCGACGGGTGGTTCACCCGCGCCCTGCGCGGCGTCTTCGGGAGCAAATCAGGGTCGATCCGCTCCGACCTGCGCGACGCCCTGGAGGCGAGCGCCGAAGCCACCGGCTTTTCCCCCAAAGAAACGGCGATGCTGCAGAACATCCTCGCGCTACGCGAGCGGCGGATCGACGATGTGATGGTTCCGCGCGCCGACATCGTTGCGGTGCAGCAGGATATCGCGCTCGGCGAGTTGATGAAGGTCTTCGCCAGCGCGGCACATTCGCGGCTGGTCGTTTATGACGAAACGCTCGACGGCGCGACCGGCATGGTCCACATCCGCGACCTCGTCGCCTTCATGACCGGGCGCGCCGAAGCGGCGAAAGCCCAAGCGGATGCGGCCGGCGAGGCGGCCCCTCCTACCCGGCTCAATCTCGACGTGGTCGATCTCGCCCTGTCACTCGCTGACGCCAAGATCGTGCGCGAGATCCTGTTCGCGCCGCCCTCGATGCCGGCGATGGACCTGCTCGCGCGCATGCAGGCCAGCCACATCCATCTCGCCCTGGTGATCGACGAATATGGCGGTGCCGACGGCGTCGTCTCGATCGAGGATCTGGTCGAGCAGGTCGTCGGCGACATCGAGGACGAGCATGACGAAGACGAACCGCCTTCGGTCGTGAGCCAAGGGGACGGTTCGTTCCTCGCCGATGCGCGCGCGAGCCTGGAAGACGTGACCACCGTCGTGGGCAAGGATTTCGACGTCGGCGAGATCGCCAACGAGGTGGACACGCTGGCCGGCTATATAACGAGCCGCATCGGCCGCGTGCCGGTGCGCGGCGAACTCGTGCCCGGCCCTGGCCGCTATGAAATCGAGGTTCTCGACGCCGACCCGCGCCGGATCAAAAAGCTGAAGATCGCACCCAGCGCCGACCGCGCCCGCGAACGGTCAGCGCCGCCGCGGCGATCCGATGCTACGCCGGCGCCGGCGGCTCCGCCTTCGCCCCTGCCCATCAACCGCGACGCATCGGTCAAGCTTTCGCCCGATGCCGCGCCGCCGAAAGCTACCCCCCGACCGTGACGCTGACCCGCCTCGCCCATTCGATCACGCTCGCCTGGGGGTGGCGGCGCGCGCTGATCGCGTTCGCCGCCGGCGCAACGACGGTTCTGGCGCTGCCGCCGCTGAACATCTGGCCGGCGCCGTTTCTCACGTTTCCAGTCCTGGTCTGGCTCGTGGACGGAGCGGCCTCCGGCCGTCTCGGCGGCATGCTGGCGGCGGCGGTCATCGGCTGGTGGTTCGGGTTCGGCTATTTCCTCGCCGGGCTCTATTGGATCGGCGATGCGTTCCTGGTGGATGCGAAGACCTTCGGCTGGCTTTTGCCATTCGCAGTCACATTGCTGCCGGCGGGGCTGGCACTCTTCACCGCGTTCGGACTGGCGCTGGCGCGCCTGATCTGGACCCGCGGCGCGATGCGGGTGCTCGCGCTGGCGATCGGGCTCACCGTTGCCGAGTGGTTGCGGGGACACTTGTTCACCGGATTTCCCTGGAATGCCTACGGCTACGCACTCGCGACGCCGCTGCCGCTGGCGCAGGGGGCGGCGCTGGTCGGGCTTTGGGGCCTGACGTTCCTGGCGGTGGCGGTTTACGCCAGTGCGGCCGTGCTCGCCGACGATCGCATCGACACCCGGCGTCCCTGGGTGGCGCCGGCATTGAGCGTCGTCGTGCTTGCGGCGCTGGCCGCCTACGGAGCGATGCGGCTTGCGCGCCCGCCGCTCGGCTTCGTGGATGGCGTGCGGCTGCGCGTCATGCAGCCCGATCTGCAGCAAGACGCCAAGTTCAATTATTCCTTCAAGCAGGAGGTGATGCGCCGCTATCTCGCGCTCTCGGATCGCGCCAGCGGTCCGCAGGCGACCGGCGTGAGCGACGTCACCCATTTGATCTGGCCGGAATCGGCGTTCCCGTTCTTCCTGACGCGCGAGCCTGATGCGCTCGCGCAGATCGCGGCGCTGCTGCCGGAGGGCACGATCTTGATCACCGGCGCGGTCCGCCCACCCGACACCACGCCGAACCCGCGCGTGCCGCGCGCGTACAACTCGGTCTATGTCATCGATCACAGCGGGTCGATCCTGTCGGTCTATGACAAGGTCCACCTGGTCCCGTTCGGAGAATATCTGCCGTTTCAGAATTTGCTCGAACGACTCGGGTTGATGCAGCTCACCAAGCTGCGCGGTGGCTTCATCCCGGGCGACCGGCGGCGCGTGCTCAGCGTGCCGCGTGCCCCGAATTTCGTGCCGCTCATCTGCTACGAGGCCATCTTCCCCGGCGACGTAGTGCCGCGCGGGGAACGACCGGGCTGGCTGCTCAATCTCACCAACGACGGCTGGTTTGGCCTGAGCGCGGGACCCTATCAGCACTTCCAGCAGGCACGTCTGCGCGCGATCGAAGAAGGGCTGCCGCTGGTCCGGGCGGCCAATACCGGCATCTCGGCGGTGGTCGATCCACTCGGCCGAGTCGTACAATCCCTGCCGCTGGGTGTCGAAGGGGTGCTCGATTCGCCGCTGCCGCGCGCTTTGCCGGCGACGATCTATGCGCGCGCCGGTGATGGTCCGATAGCGCTGGTAGTGATGCTCGCGGCCTGCGTCCTTGTGTTGCAGCGGAGGCGCCGCCGCGGGAAATGATATCACGGAAATTTACCATTTTGATAAAAGATTATGATGAGCAAGAAATTCTAAAAATTCACAGGTCACGTACAGTGATCGACCGCTGAATACCTCCGGATTGCAGTCGCCAAATTAATGTCCCATTTACGGCGCAAATAAATCGCAGCTTTAGCGGCAGCAAAACACAGTCGCTGCTGCAGCGTCGAAGAAGGATAGTGATTGCGCTTGCGCAATTTAGAGGTGACATTAGCGTCTACAATGGTGTCATAGGAGATCTTTATATGATCGCCAAGAAAGCCCCGAACCCCATCGACAAGCATGTGGGCAGCCGGGTGCGTATGCGTCGGATCATGTTGGCCATGAGCCAGGAAAAGCTCGGCGACGCGCTTGGCCTAACATTCCAGCAAGTTCAGAAATACGAGAAAGGCACCAACCGGATCGGCGCCAGCCGGTTGCAGCAGATCTCGCATATCCTCCAGGTTCCGGTAGCCTTCTTCTTCGAGGGCGCGCCTAACCTGCACGAGCCTATCGACGGCATGCAGGAAGCGCCTTCCCCGGCTTATGTGGCCGATTTCCTCGCCACGACCGAAGGGCTCGCGCTCACCAAGGCGTTCATGCGGATCAAGGAACCAAAACTTCGCCGCCGTATCGTCGATCTCGTGCGCGAGATCGCCGGCGAGGACGACTGAAGCCTCGCCCCTCGGAGTTTGCGCAAACGTAGAGATGCTCTTCTCCCGCAAGGCAGAGAGGGCTTCAAGGCATTGCAAGACGCGCGGCCGGGTGAGGGCCGGCGGCAATCTCCGACCCAACACGGCGGCTTCGAAAAAGCCTGCGATCTTTCCTATTCCTGCGGTAGCTTCCCGTGACCGTACACGCCGACGTGTGGAAGGAGAGACCATGGCTCGCGCCGCCGCCGCGATCGAAACACTTTGCATCCTGACTTTGCTGGCCGCAATCGCGGCCCCTGCTGCTGCCGCCGCCGATGGCCTCGGCACCTGGTCGACTAAAGCGCCGATGCCGGCGCCGCGGGAGGATCTCGGCGCGGTCGTCTTCGAGGGCAAGATCTACGCGATTGGTGGCACCGCCGGCAAAGACGCGCAGATTCCCCGCAACGAGGAATACGACCCCGCCGCCGACACATGGCGATCGCGCGCGCCGCTGCCGCGCGGCAGCCATCACCTCGCGGTCGCGCTACTCAACGGCAAGATCTACACGTTCGGCGGGTTTACCGGGCCAGCACACAGCGCGCCGGTCGACTACGCCTACGCCTACGACCTGAAGGCCGACGCCTGGCGCGCGCTGCCGGCGCTGTCGAACCCGCGCGGCTCGCCTGCGGCGGTGGCGCTCGACGGCAAGGTGCACGTCATCGGCGGACGCAGTGCGCAGAATGGCCCGACGCTCGGCACCCACGAGGTGTTCGACCCCGCGACGGAAAAATGGAGCACGCTCGCCCCGCTGCCGACTGCCCGCGACCACATCGGGCTGATCGTCGTCAACGGGAAAATCCACGCCATCGGCGGCCGCACGCTGAGCACCAACACCAACCAGTCGCTGCACGACATTTATGACCCCGCAACGAATGCCTGGAGTTCAGCCGCCCCGATGCCAACGCCGCGATCCAGCGTCGGCATTACCGAATATGCCGGAATGATCGTGGTGGTCGGCGGCGAGGGCGACGCCACTGGGCCCGGCAGCGCCATGCGCGACAACGAAGGCTACGATATCAAGACCGGGAAATGGGTGAAGCTCACGCCGCTTGCGCTCGGGCGGCACGCGATGGGCGTCGCCACTGTCGGCAACGCGGCCTACTTCATCGGCGGGTCGAGCACGCGCGGCGGCCAAGGCGTGACGGCGGAGACGATGGTATTCACGTTGCCCTGAGGCGCGTCCCGGCCGCGCTGATGGAACTCGGCGACGCCGGTTTTCGCCGCGCCAGCGCGCCTCACACCTTGACCCGGCGGGGGGACACTGCAAGAAACACGCCCCGATGGACCGGCACGGGGCCGTTTTCTTGTTATGCCGCATGATCTGATCCGAAAAGTCTGCAGTTTTCGGGGTCATGCTCGGATGGGAGTGTCTGAAGGTGTCGCACGCGAATTATCTTTTCACCAGTGAATCGGTCTCGGAAGGCCACCCGGACAAGGTCTGCGACCAGATCTCCGACGCCATCCTCGATGCTTTCCTCGAAAACGACGCCAAGCTCGGCATCGCCGACGACAGCCTGGTGAACACGCGGCTGGGCTGCGAGACGCTTTGCACCACCAACAAGATCGTCATCGCCGGCGAAGGCCGCGGCCAGCCGCCCCTGTTTCACAAATACGGGGGCAAGGCTCACGTCAACCGCGCCATGATCGTGCAGATCGCGCGCGATGTAGTGAAGGACATCGGCTACGATCAGGACGGCTTTTCTTACCAGGGTGCCGATGTCCAGGTGCTGCTGCACGGCCAGTCGCCCGATATCGCCATGGGCGTCGACGCCAAGAAGAAGAAAGACGGCGAGCAGGAAGGCGCCGGCGACCAGGGCATGATGTTCGGCTTCGCCTGCACCGAGAGCGAGGTCTACGAGAAGGGCTCGTTCATGCCGGCGCCGATCTACTTCGCCCACAAGATTCTGAAGGTGCTCTCGGATAAGCGCCGCTCGGGCCAGATCTTCGACCTGCAGCCCGACGCCAAGAGCCAGGTCACGGTGAAATACGTCAACGGCGAGGCGGTGGGTTGCACCAAGGTCGTGGTTTCAACGCAGCACAACGAGCGAACCCGCAACGGCAAGAAATACACGCCCGGTATGGTGCGCGAACTGATCGCCGACGCTGTCGAGTTTGCGCTGCCCGAAGGCTGGATGCCGAAGAAGCCGTCCGATTTCCTGGTGAACCCGACCGGAAACTTCGTGGTCGGCGGCCCCGACGGCGACTGCGGATTGACCGGCCGCAAGATCATCGTCGATACCTATGGCGGCTACGCCCCGCACGGCGGCGGCGCGTTCTCCGGCAAGGACCCGACCAAGGTCGACCGGTCCGCCGCCTATGCCGCACGCTATCTCGCCAAGAACGTCGTCGCGGCCGGCCTCGCCCAGCGCTGCACGATCCAGATTGCCTACGCGATCGGCGTCGCGGACCCGATGTCGCTGCTCGTCGATACCCACGGCACCGGCAAGGTCGAGGAGGCCAAGCTCGAGAAGGTGCTGCAGGAGATCTTCCCGCTGCGCCCGACCGCGATCCGGCGCGGCCTGAAACTCAACCGCCCGATCTACCGCCGCACCGCCGCCTACGGCCATTTCGGCCGGCCGCCGGAGAAGGATGGCGGCTTTTCCTGGGAGCGCACCGACCTCGCCGACGCGCTCAAGCGCGCGCTGCGGTAAGAGGACTTGTTCTCTCGCTTGCGGTAAACCGATGTCGTTGTCATCCGGCCGAGTGAAGCGAGAGCCGGGACCAAGCTCTCAGCGCGCACCACACGTCGGGTCCCGCATCGGCGCTTCGCGCCGTCCGGGATGACAACAACACCGGTGCGCTTGTGAGTGAAACGCCGAGGCCGCCGCGCGCATTCTTCGGCCGCCGCAAGGGTCACCCGCTGCGGGAGCATCAATCCGGGCTGCTCGATACGCTGTTGCCGCAACTCGCGCTCGACCTCACGCGGCCAGCGCCTTCCGAACTCGCGACCCTGTTTCCGCATGCGCCTGACGCCGTCCGCCTGGAAATCGGCTTCGGCGGTGGCGAGCACATGGTTGCGGAAGCCGCGCTGCATCCCCGCAGCGGCTTCATTGGCGTCGAGCCCTTCATCAACGGAATGGCCAAGGCACTCGCAGCGATCGAAGCACGCGCGCTCACTAACGTCCGTCTCTATTTCGGCGATGCGATCGTCCTGCTTGCCTGGTTGCCCGACCATTGTCTCGCCCGCATCGACCTTCTCTATCCTGATCCCTGGCCGAAGCGGCGGCACTGGAAGCGTCGCTTCGTGCAGAACGAAACGCTGGCGGAGCTGGCGCGCGTGCTGCGGCCGGGGGGCGAATTCCGCTTCGTCACCGACTGGCCCGACTACGCGGCGTGGACGCTCCAGCATGTGCTGCGCTCGCCGCATTTCACCTGGACCGCGGAGCGCGCGGACGACTGGCGGCTGCCGTGGCCCGGCTTCACCAGCACACGATACGAGGCGAAGGCGCACCGCGCGGGCCGCGCCGGGTGTTATCTGATCTTCCGGCAAAACTCATCGTGAGGCGGAGACTGCTTCCGGTCCCCTCACCCGACAGAGTTCATCGCAGTGCCAAGAAGCCCTCTCCCGCATTGGGGGAGAAGGCAAAATCACCGCGGTTGGTGCGCGCGCTTTGCTTGGGTTCGCCAGCGCGGGTTGCGCGCTTGTGACCTATGCCGACAGGATTCCTTTTGAATAGAATGCGGCGCCTATCGCAGGCGTCATCGCGGGCCTATCCCGGACGGGCTTTTCCGGACAAGCTTGCCGATGATATCGAGAGGCCGGAGGTGATGGTCATGAAACCTGTGCTTTTGTCGGGCCTCGCGGCCGCGATTACGCTGGCGCTCGGCCTGCCGAACATCGCCCTTGCGCAGGAGATGAACGCGGCGCTCAAGGAGCTTGCCGCCGCGGCCAACAAGGAAGGCACGCTGACGCTGAGCTGGAGCGGCTCGACCTTCGCGGGCATCCAGGGCGCGGCGCGCTACCAGGCCGCGCTGAACAAGGCGTTCGGCACCAACATCAAGGTCAATTTCCTGCCCGGCGCGGACATGGCGCGCATCGTCAACCAGATCGCGACTGAATATTCCGCCGGGCAGAAGGCCAGCGTCGACATCGCGCTCGGCGCCGCGCCGCAGATCGCGCCGGTGCTCAAGGCGCATTTCTTCGAGCCCGTCGACTGGAAGAAATACATGCCGGGCCGTATCACCGATGAGATGATCGAGATGAACGGCGAGCTCATCCGTATCGTGACCGGTCTCTCCGGCGCGACCTACAATTCGGCGCTGGCGCCGATGAAGCCGGCGACGCTGGAGGATTTCCTCAGGCCGCAATGGAAGGGAAAGATCGCCTCGACACCCTATGCCGCCGGTTTTGACATCCTGCTCGCCGACGACGTCTGGGGCAAACAGCGGACCTTCAACTACGTGCGAGCGCTCTCGAAGCAGGTCGCCGGCCTGATCCGCTGCGGCGAGGCCGAGCGCATCGCGACCGGGGAATATCTCGCGCTGGTGATGGACTGCACCGGGCAGGACGCGCTGCAATGGCAGGAGAAGGGCGCGCCGCTCGACCAGATGATGCCGCTCGATGCCGCGCAGCAGCGCTACTATTACTTCGCCATCCCGAAGAACACCCAGCATCCCGCCGCCGCCAAGCTCTACACGCTGTTCCAGATGAGCGCGGAGGGTCAGAAGCTTTCCTACGACACCTGGAAGACCGACCTGCACTTCCTGCCGGGATCGCGCATGGGCAAGATGGTCGACGACTACAAGAAGAAGGGCGTGAAATTCAAGGAAGTGACCGTCGACTGGTACGTCCAGCACCCCGAGATTGACGCCGGCAAGAGCGAGCTGATCAAGATCATGACCTCGAAGGAATGATGCGCCACAAGCGCGTAATCGCCGAACCAGCACATCAGGATTTTGGAGTGAAAAAAGCCCTCGCGGCTTGGCTGCTCTGTTCAGGGCTGTGTGGTAGTATCGGGTCGGCGTCGGCTTTTCCGATCGCGGCGCCCGGAAGTCCCGGCCCATTGGTGCTCTCGATCGCTTCCTTCCAAGGAACCATCCCGACGGAGGCGCATCCGATCATTGGTGAGGCGCGCATCGCCAAAATGCGGCGGGAGGGTGGGCTGCCGGATACATTTGTTCGCGGCCGATGCCTGTACGAACTGGCAGGCGATCCGGGCGCGGCATACTACGTCAGGACCTGCCGTTAGAGGCGTCTGCGAACGTAACTTCTGGCATTTGCTCGGTGCGGTCTCTCGTCGCGCGTTGCGCGACCGACCGTCACGAGTGTATCCAGGTTCCATGTCTTCCTTGACGGCTCCGTTGCAGCGCGATCGCCCATTCGGCGACCTCCTGCCCAGCTTCATGCTCATCGCGGTCATCGCCGCGAGCTTCGTGATCCTCTGCCATCTGGCGGTCGTGCTCTGGCTGGCCTGGACCAGCGGCAGCCCGGGCGATGCCGCGCTTTCCTACACCGCGCAGAATTTCGTCGACGTGTTTTCCGACGCGCGCACCTACTCGGTGCTGCTCGACACCTTCACGTTCGCGTTGATTTCGCTCGTGGTCGCGCTGGCTTTCGGCATTCCGGCGGCCTGGATCGCCGAGCGCACCGACTTCCGCGCCAAGACGCTGCTGTTCACGCTGATGGCGATCGGACTTTTGATCCCCGGCTTTGCCGCCGCCATGGGATGGCTGTTCCTGCTGCATCCGCGGATCGGGTTGCTCAATCGCTTCCTGATCGACCTGTTTCACCTCGGCGGCCCGCCGTTCAACATCACCTCGATCCTCGGCATGGGCTGGGTGCAGGGGCTCAACCTCGCCCCGCTCGCCTTCATCATGACGGCGGCGGTCTTTCGCTCAATGGACCCCTCGCTCGAGGAAGCCGCGCAGATGAACGGCGCCGGCCCGTGGCGGGTGATGTGGCGCATCACGATGCGGCTTGCCTGGCCTGGCATCCTCGCTGCGTCGATCTACGTGTTCATGACCGCCTTCGCGGCTTTCGACGTGCCCGCTATCATCGGCTGGGGCAATCGCATCTTCACCTTCACCACCTATCTCTATCTGCTGCTGAACCCGCAGGATGTGCTCCCGCGCTATGGCCTGGCCGCCGCGCTCAGCACCGTCGCGCTGCTGATCGCCGCCCTGATGAGCTGGTGGTATGGCGCCATGCAGCAGCGTTCGCGCCAGTTCGCGGTGGTCAGCGGCAAGGCTTACCGGCCGAAGATCGTCAAGCTGGGCAATCGGGTCTATGCCGCGTGGGCCTTCATCGGCACCTATCTGGTGCTGAGCAAGCTGATGCCGATCCTGCTGCTGATCTGGAGCTCGCTGCTGCCGTTCTTCCAGCTTCCTTCCGCGCGCGCCGTCGCAACGGTCTCGTTCACGCATTACCTCACGCTGCCTTGGGAACTGGTGCTGCGGGCGATGTGGAATACCTCGGTCCTCGCCGTGCTGACGCCGACGGTGACGCTCGCCGTCAGCCTCGCCTTTTCCTGGATCGTGCTGCGCTCGCGCGTGCCGGGGCGCGCCGCCTTCGACTTCATTGCGTTCCTGCCGCACGCCGTGCCCTCGATCGTGTTCGGCGTCGGGGCGCTGCTGCTGACATTGTTCGTGCTGCAGCGCGCACTGCCGATCTACGGCACGATCTGGATCCTGCTGGTGGTCTTCACGATCGCGCGCATCAGCTACGGCACGCGCATGACCAACAGCGGCCTCATCCAGATCCACAAGGAGCTCGAGGAGTCCGCGCTGATGAGCGGCGCCACGACCTGGGACGCGTTCCGGCGCATCGTCCTGCCGCTGCTGGCGCCGACCTTGCTCTACGCGTGGCTTTGGATTGCTTTGCTCACCTTCCGCGAGCTGACGCTGGCGGTCATCCTGTCGAGCGCTGACAACGTCACCTTCCCGATCGTGGTGTGGAGCCTCTGGCTCGGCGGCGGCCTCGGCCAGGCCTCCGCGCTGGCGATGGTGATGCTGGTGCTGATGACGCCGATGATCGCGATCTACTGGCTGTTCGCCCGCCGGCAGGGACTGCTGGCGACCTGATCCTCACATGGCACTGCAAATCTCGACCAAAAAGCCATTCAGGTCGCGAACGTAAGAAACGGTCTGGCCCCACGGTTTGAGCATGGGTTCAAGGTGCGCCTGAGCTCCGGCCGACACCGCCCGGGCAAAAGCAGCCTTCACATCGGCCGCAACGAATCCGACCTCAACGCCGGCCGGTTCATCGGTCAAACGATTTTTCCGAAAGGTAGGACACGTCCCGGATACAAAACTCTCATTGGCGAAGGCTAGAACCGTGGCTCCTGTCTCCATTTCTGCATATTGTCCGCCTTCGTGGATGAAGCGGCGATCCACGCCGAAGGCCCGCTCATAAAACTCAACCGCCGCGGTCACGTCCGGGACGTAGATGATCGTATAGCCAAAGCGCATCGCCAGGCTCCTCGAGGGATGATGACGCGCCCCCTGAATGGCAAACGGCGAGCGGAATTTCTCCGCTCGCCGCCTACTACTCACTACTCGCGTCGCCGCGTCTTCAGAGCCAGGCGCGCTCGATACCTTCCGCCATCATGATCTCGCCGATGCGCTTGCGGGCGTAGAACATGCGGGTCTTCACGGTGTTCTGCGGCACGCCGATGATCTCGGCGACCTCGTCGATCGATTTCTCGTGATAGTATACGAGGTCGATGATCTCGCGATGCGCGGGCGAAAGCTGCGTCAGGCACTTGCGTAGGATTTCAGTGCGCTGCCTGCTCTGGATCGAGACCTCGGGATCGTCGGCCGGATCCTGGATGAACTCTACGACTTCTTCGTCGAGTTCGTCGGTGGTCCGGCGCCGGAGCACCGAGAGCGCCTTGTTGCGGGCGATCGCCATCAGCCAGGTCGAGACCTGCGAGCGGCCTTCGTACCGGTTGGCCTGCCGCCACACGTCCAGGAACACCTCGCTGAGGAGGTCTTCGGCCGCCGTCTCGTCGTTCACGAAGCGCAGGAGGAAGCGAAACACCCGCACATTGTGACGCGAGAACAGCGTCTGCATCGCCTGCCGGTCGCCGTCCGCGACCGAATGAACCAGGACTTCGTCCGTAATTTCCGGGATCGCCGTGCGCGCCCGTTCGGCCGCCGCTACCGGCAAAGTTTGACTGAATTGCATGACACCCCTGCCCTACCCAAGCTCATACGCGTCGATGCGCGTTTAGTTGATTTTTCATTAGCAGTGATGCGTTTCGGCAACATTGCGCGGCGCAAAAATATGGTTTCATCCGTATTAAGAATTGTTTCTTCGCGCGGGCACGAAGAAACAATTGGCGCAATGTGCCGTCATTTGAGCCTCCGTGGCATGGAGGTAATAGTCCTATTTTAGGCTTATTATCCTTTTAGCGGCTCGCGCGCACCGGCCATGCGCCGCCCTATCCGCGCCATTTCTGTGATGGCACAAGGGAATAGACGACCCTATGATGGCTCCGGACGGGGAGCGCGGGGGAGGGACCGGCGATGTCCAGAGTCCGAAACGGGGTTACTAGAAGGTTTCTAGGGGTAGTGGCGGGCGTGGCGTGGATTTGGCTCGCCCCCGGCCCTGCTGCCGCGCGTGAATTCCGCGCCGCCGATATCCAGGAAGAGAACTATCCGACCGTCCAGGCGCTTCGGTTCATGGACCAGCTTGTAGCGGAGCGGACCGGCGGAGCGCACCGCATCCGGGTCTTCCACTCGCGTCAGCTCGGCGAAGAGAGCCAGACCATCGAACAGACCCGGGTAGGGGCGATCGACCTCGACCGCATCAACGTCGCGGCGATCGGTGACGTCGCCCCGGTGCTCAACGTGCTCGCCCTGCCGTTCCTGTTTCGTTCGATCGACCACCTCCACAAGGTGATCGACGGACCGATCGGCGACGAAATCCTCGACTCGCTCGAACCCTATGGGTTCATCGGCCTGACCTTCTACGACTCCGGTGCACGCTCGATCTATACCGCCACCAAGCCGGTGCGGACGCTCGCCGATCTGCGGGGGATGCGCCTGCGGGTGCAGCAATCCGACCTGATGGAGCGGATGGTGCGGGCGCTCAACGCCGAGCCAGTCAGCCTGCCCTACGGTCAGGTCCTCACCGCCTTGACCGCCAGGCTGGTCGACGGGGCCGAGAACAACTGGCCGTCGTTCGTCTCGACCGGCCATTACCGGGTGGCGCGCTACTATACGCTGACCGAGCACACGATGGGTCCCGAAATCCTGATCATGTCGCGCAAGGCCTGGGATGAGCTGGCACCGCAGGACCGCACGATCTTTCGCACTGCAGCGCGTGAGTCGAGCATATATATGCGCGGTACCTGGCGGAACTGGGAGCAGGAATCCCGCAAGACCGCCGCGGAGGCAGGGGTCACGATCATCAATGACATCGCCCGCAAGCCGTTCGAAGACGCGACCAGCTCGATCCGCGACGGGCTGCGCGCCGATCCGAAATTCGGTCCCCTGATCGCTCGGATCCAGGCTGTGCAATGAATCGAACTGGGATCGCGCTGGAACAGGGCATTGCAGTGGGGCCGCTGCAGGCGGGGCGCAATTCTTCGAGCTCCGTGGAAGCCTTGCGCTCGCTGCCGATCCGCTCGCGCATCCTCTCGATCGCCGTGCTCAACATCGTGGTCGCGCTCGTGGTCGCGGCCGTGATCTGGGAAGGGGCCAAAGTCCTCACGGCATCGCGCAATGAATTGCGGCAGACGCGCGAGTCCGATCGGCTGCTGGCCCTGTTGGAGGGCGACACCAGCCGGCTGCAGAGCCTCATCCATCGCTACTTCACGCAGCCCAATCCGGAAGTGCTGGAGGAGATCAACGGGCTGCGCGATTCCCTGATGAGCCGGCTCAAGAGCCCTGCTTCGACCGATGCGATCCTGGCCGGTTCGACGTCGGATCTGAGGCAGGCGACCGAGCGTCTGGTCGCCGGCTTCGGCGACCTGCGCAACGTGCAGACCGCGATCAATACCACCTACGAGAATCAGGTGCTGAAGCCGGCGCAGGAAATGTCCGGTCTCTACGCCATTGTGGAAGGCGCCACGAAAGACCGCACAGCATTGATCTGGCCGGCGCTGAGCAAGTCGCGCGACTCGTTCTCGAACACGCTGGTGCAAACCAACGTGTTCTATTCCAACCCGACCCGAGACGCGGCCGAGGACGTCACCAAGAACTTGGAGACCATCGAGGGCACCATCCCGGTGATGATGGACCTTGCGGACAACGACCTCCAGCGCGGCGCGCTCGGCGCGCTCGGCTACCGGGCGGTCGCGTTGCGGCTCGGGATCGGACAGCTCTCGCAGAGCTTCGCGAACCGCGCGCGGCTGCTGCGCGAGGCGATCGACGGCAACCAGACCGCGATGGCGAACGCGATCGACCGGCTGTCCAACAGCATGCGCGAGCGCGAGCGCACGGCTTATGAGCGGTTCGAGAAGACGCTGGCGGACGAATACATCACCATCGGCGCGGTCACGGTGCTGTCGCTGTCACTGTCGATCATCATCGGCCTCGGCATTGCGCAGAGCATCGTCACGCCGCTGCGCGTCCTGATGAACGCGATGAGTTCGATCGTCGCCGGCGACTATGCCCGCACGGTCAGCGACGTGAACGCGCGCGACGAGATCGGAGAAATGGCGCGGGCGGTCGAGGTCTTCCGCCAGAACGCGATCGCCAAGCGGCAAGCCGAGATCGAGCTCAATGCGTCGAAGGAGCGTGCGGAAGCCGCGCTCAAGGACCTGCAGGACACCCAGCAGAGCCTGATCCAGGCGGAAAAACTGGCCGCGCTCGGCGGCCTGGTCGCCGGTGTCGCGCACGAGGTGAACAATCCGATCGGCATCAGCCTCACGGTCGCATCGAGCCTGCAGCGGCGCTGCGACCTGTTCTCGAAGGAGGTGCAGGACGGCGCGGTGCGGCGCTCCAAGCTCGACGAGTTCATCGCCGGGAGCCAGGAAGCCGCGAAGCAACTGGTCGCCAACCTCAATCGCGCCGGCGATCTGATCCAGTCGTTCAAGCAGGTCGCGGTCGACCGCAGCCAGGCTGAGCGGCGCACGTTCGATCTGCGCGAAGCCACCGATCAGATCGTTGCCAGCCTGCGGCCGGCGCTGAAGCGATCGGCGATCTCGCTCGAGGTCGAAGTGCCCGAAGGGATCATGATGGACAGCTACCCCGGGCCGTACGGCCAGGTTCTGACCAACCTGGTGCTGAACGCGCTCGTGCACGCGTTTCCTGACGGCCGCGCGGGCTCGCTGCGGTTCTCGGCGCGCCGGCAGGGCTCGACTCACATCGAGGTGCGGTTTGCGGACGACGGCGTCGGCATGAACGAGGACGTACAGAACCGGGCGTTCGAGCCGTTCTTCACCACCCGGCGCAATCGCGGCGGCACCGGGCTCGGGCTGCATATCGTCTACAACCTGGTGACGCGCCGTCTCGGTGGGCGGCTGGTGCTCGAATCGCAACCGGGCTACGGCACGGTATTCAAGATCCGACTGCCCATCACCGCTCCCAAGGACGAGTATGCGGATGCGGCGCCGCTGCCGTCGATGGCAGAACCGACATGAGCGACGACGATTTCATTCAGATGATCGACGAGCCCGAGCCGGCGCCGCAGGGCGAACCCTTGCCGCCGTGGAAGATCGCCGTGATCGACGACGATCCGGCGGTGCACCAGGGTACGCAGTTCGCGCTCTACGACTACAGCCTCAACGGACAGGGCCTTGAAATCCTCTCGGCTTATTCGGCCGCAGAGGGGCGTGAGCTGATGGCCGCCAATCCCTGCATTGCGGTGATCCTGCTCGACGTGGTGATGGAGACCGACGACGCCGGGCTCGGCCTCGTCGACCATATCCGCAACGATCTCAAGAACGAGACCGTGCGCATCATCCTGCGCACCGGACAGCCCGGGCAGGCCCCGGAGCGGCGCGTCATCGTTGATTACGACATCAACGACTACAAGGCGAAGACCGAACTGACCGCCGACAAGCTGTTCACGGCGCTGACTGCAGCGCTGCGCGGCTATCAGCAGTTGCAGCGGCTGGTCGAGACGCGACGCGGGCTCGAAATGATCATCGACGGCGCTTCCACGCTCTACGACTTCAAGTCGATGCAACTTCTCGCCGAGGGCGTGCTGACCCAGATCGCCTCGCTGCTCAAGGTCGACTGCGGCGGCATCCTGGTGCTGCGCGAAGGCCGCGAGGCCCACGACAAGTTCTCGATCCTCGCGGGCTCCGGCTGCTATCGGGATTGCGCAGGCAAGGCCGACGTCACCGCCCTCGAGCCGCCGCTGCGCGAACTGGTCGACGGCGCCTTCGCACGACGCTGCCATGAATTCCACCCCAAGCATTCGGTGCTCTACATCCGCACCGCAAGTGAGCGGGAAGTGGTCGTGGTGGTCGAGACCGCGCGTCCGCTCTCGGTGACCGATCGCTCCCTGGTCGAGGTGTTCTGCAGCAGGCTGTCGGTCGCGTTCGACAACGTGATCCTTTACGAGCAATTGCACGAGGCTAACCTGCGCCTGGAGGAGCGGGTGCGCGAACGTACACGCGCGCTCACCGTCGCCAATCAGCGGCTCGCATCGCAATGGGCGCGGCTGCGGCGCTCGAACGAATTCAAGAACGAGGTCCTCGGCACCGTCGCGCACGATCTGCGCAATCCGCTCGGAGTCATCCTCGGACGCGCCGAATTGATGAATGAGCTGGTCGAGATGCAGCCGATCCCCGCTCCGAAGCTCAAGGATCAACTCGGCCACATCCGCAGCTCGACCAATCAACTCAGTGAGATGGTCAACGACCTCATTTCCGATGCGATGATGGACGCGCACGACATCGCGCTGCGCCATGACACGATCGATCTCGCCGGCATGCTCGGCGAGTTGGTCTCCGCGAACCGGGCGCTGGCGGAAAAGAAGCAGCAGACTATCCAACTGATCGCGCCGCCGCATCAGATGTGGATCTGCGATCCCGACCGGCTGCGCGAGGCGGTCGACAATCTCCTGAGCAACGCCATCAAGTACACGCCGCTCGGCGGCCACATCGAGCTCGCCATGGGCGCGAACGAGAACGGCGCCATGATCCGCGTCACCGACAATGGTCCCGGGCTCACTGCAGCGGATATTTCGCGGCTGTTCGGGCGTTTCCAACGCCTCTCCGCCAAGCCCACGGGCGGCGAGAGCTCGACCGGGCTCGGCCTCTCCATCGTCAAACGCATCATCGAACTGCACGGCGGACGCATCACCGCGGAAAGCGAGGGGCCCGGCCGCGGCGCCTCCTTCACGATCCGCCTGCCGGTCGTGCATACGCCAGCAAAATGACCCGGACCCAGCACATCGCCGTGGTCGACGACGACGCGCGGATGCGGGAGACGATCGCCGACTATCTGCGGCTGCACGGCTTCGAGGTGACGATGTGCGACGGCGGCAGAAGTCTGCGCCAACTGATCGCGAAGCAGCTTCCCGATTTGATCGTGCTCGACCTCAATATGCCGGAGGAGGATGGGCTTTCGATCGTGCGCGCCCTCAAGCAGCAGATCGCGGTGCCGATCATCATGCTCACGGCGACGGCGAGCCCGATCGATCGCGTGGTCGGCCTCGAGCTTGGCGCCGATGATTATCTCGCCAAGCCTTGCGAGCTGCGCGAGCTGCTCGCGCGCATCCGGGTGGTGTTGCGCCGCAGCGCTGGCCCGGCGCCCGCGGTTGCAGCTATGCCCGCACCGCGTTCGCCGGCCGCGATCCGTTTCGGCACCAAATGGCTCGACCTCGATAGCCGTTTGCTGCGCGATGACGCCGGCAACGAACAGTTTCTGGTGAGCTCGGAATTCGCCCTGCTCAAGGTCTTTGCCGAGAACCCGCGCCGCGTGCTGTCGCGCGAACGGCTTCTGGAGCTCGCCGAAGCGCGCGACGGCGAAGCCTACGACCGCGCGATCGACGTGCGGATCACGCGCATCCGGCGCAAGATCGAGCCCGATCCCACCCACCCTTCCGTCATCCGCACCGTGCGCGGCGCGGGCTACATGTTCTCCCCCGAGGGCCACGACCCGAGGTGAAGCGCGCCGCGGCCGCTCCCCGAAGGCGTCCAGACCATGATCGAGTAACATTGCGGAACAAGGTCCGAGGAGCCTGCGATGACTCAGCCGGTCCAGCTCTATTGCTGGCATTTCATGGCCTATCCGCATCTGCCGGTGGATTTCGACGCGCAGTATGAAAGCGGCTGGGTGACGGTGCCGAACGGGCTGTGGGACCGCGAGAAGAGCCACGGCGTCTATCAGGAATACATCGATCAGCTCGCTTATGCCGATACGCTCGGCTTCGACGGCGTCGTGCTCAACGAGCATCATCAGAATATCTACGGGCTGATGCCTTCGCCCAACATCATCGCCGCCGCGCTCACCCAGCGCGTGCAGCACGGCAAGATCGTCGTGCTGGGAAATCTCCTGCCGCTCCACCTCACGCCGCTGCGGGTCGCGGAGGAATACGCGATGCTCGACAACATGTGCGGCGGACGCCTCATCGCCGGATTTGCGCCGGGCGCCGGGCCGGAGAACTTCAACTATAACGTGGCGTCGGCGCCGGTGCGCGAGCAGTTCTGGGAGGCGGTCGATCTCATCACGCGCGCCTGGACCGAGCCAGGGCCGTTCGCGCACGCGGGCGAACACTATCCGCTGCGCTACGTCAATCCATGGCCGCTACCGCTGCAGCGTCCGCATCCGCCGGTCTGGATTCCAGGCACACGGGCGCGCAGCACGATGCAGAACGTCGCCCGGCGTGGCTACTGTTATTTCCTCTCCTCGCGCAGCCACGGCGGGGAAACCAAGCGGGTGCGTGAGGAGTTTGCCAAGATCATCGAAGCGCACGGCGACGTCTACGATCCGTTCCGCATGGGCATCCTGATGTCAGCCTATGTCGCCGAAACCGACGAGCAGGCGCATGCCGAAGCGAAGGAGGGCGTCTGGTACTTCCTCAAGAACTGCCTCAAGGGGCACCTGCGCCGCGAAGGACGCCAGCTCACCGGCGCGGGTGTGCCAAATCTGACGCCGGCGCTGTGGCGCGAATTCATCCGACACTACGATCCGACCCGCAAGCTGCTCGGCGATGCCGAGAACTGGGACGATCTCGAGCGCTCGCAGTCGGTCGTCGTGGGTAGTCCCGATACCGTGTTCGAGCGAATCTGGGAGATCATGAGCGAAGCGGAAGTCGGGCAACTCCTGATCCAGTTTCACTTCGGCAACATGCCCGACGCCTACGCGCGCAAGAGCATGCGGCTGTTCGCGGAGCAGGTGGCGCCGCGGCTGCGCGAGGAATCGGCAAAACTGTTCGGCCGGCTTTATCCCGACATGGCGCGGCCGCGCGCCTCGGAGGTCGCGTGATGGGCCGGCGCATGCTCGACGTTGCGGGGCGTAAGGTCCTATTGGAGGAAGGCGGCGAGGGCGCGGCGCTTTTCTACCTGCACGGCATTGCCGATGTACACGGCGTCGCCGAAACGTTCCTGCCGGTCCACCGGCGGCTTTGCGAGTCCGCGCATGTGATCGCGCCGGCCCATCCCGGCTGCGCGGGTGCGGATGATCTCGCCACACTGCGCGGCATCGACGATGTCGTGTTCCATTACCTCGAAGTGATCGACGCGCTCGGCCTCGATCGTTTCGATCTCGTCGGCCACAGCGTCGGCGGCTGGATCGCGGCAGAGCTTGCCGTACGTCACCCGGAAAAGATTCGGCGGCTGGTCCTGGTCGGCGCGTGCGGACTGTCTGTCCCGGGCCATCTCATCGGCGACGTGTTCATGCATTCGCACCCCGATCGCGGCGTCGACTACGGCACGCTGCGCCATCTGCTGTTCGCGAGCGCCGATAGCGACGTCGGCAAGGCCTTCTTTCCCGACGGCCGCGGCGACCTGGAGGACGAGGTCCGCCGCTACGCGATGCTGCGCTTCGGCTCGTTTGTGGGATTCAGGCCGCCTTATTTCTACAATCGCGCGCTGCGCGAGCGGCTGCATCGCGCCGCGATGCCGGCCTTGGTGCTTTGGGGCGAGCACGACCACATGGTGCCGCCTGCGCACGGCGAAGCCTATGCGGCGGGGCTGCCCGGCGCGCGCGGCGTCACACGGATCGAAGGCGCGGGGCATGCGGCGCTCATCGAGCAGCCGGATGCGTCGGCGCTGGCGATCCGGAATTTTCTATCGTGATGGGCCCGCCGTGTTTGCGTGCGGGCGACCGACCATCGGAAGCCTGATTCAATCCCACACCGACCGTTCCTTGGGCAGGCGCGTCAGTTCGACCTGCACAATAGTGTCGTCCGCGATCTCGACATCCATCGTCGAGAATTCAAACTCCGCCTGCCAGACATCGAGCTGGTAGCGCCCGGGAGCGGCTTCGATAGTCGCCAACCCCGCATCATCGGTCGCGGCGCGATAGGGCCCAAGGCCAAGCTGCACGTCTCCGATCGGTGCGGCCGATTCACTCTCGACGACCTTGACCGTCAGTCTGTGCTCGGGCGGCTTGACCGTGGCTAAGCCGAAGGCCGTCGAAGCTGCGAGGTGCGGCAGTGTCAGCTTTCCCGCGGCGAATGCGACGCTCCAGGAGTGCAGCCCTTCGCTCGGCGGCGCGGTCAGTTCTATCTCCGCCCAGTACAACGCGCTTGTGCCCGGCCAGGGGGCGTCGCCGAATGTTCCGCGTGCGATCTTGCCGCCGGCCTGGTCAAGGACTTCGACTTGCGCGCCCTTGAGATCGCACGCGCCGGAACTCTTGGCGCCGACCTTGATCGAGAAGCGGTCGCCAACCGGCACGGGCGAGGGAATGTCCCACACCGCGAGGCTCGTCTCGTGCGGCTTGGTTGCAACCGAAAGCGCCAGCGAGCTTTCCTCGTAAGCAATCCCGGCGATCTCCTGGCGCGGAAAGACAAGGACGAAGTCAAACGCGCCGAGCCGATCGGGCGCCTTGACGGTAGCCTCGGCGGTTTCATTGCCGCCGTCGCGATACAAGATCAACTCTCGCGATGCGAGGATCTCTTCCGCGGCGACGACGTTGATAACGCCGCCGCGCAGATCACTCGCCGCGGCACACGAGACCCTCACCTGCAACGGAACATCCGATCCGACCGGCACCTCAGACGGCAGAGGCTGGAGCAGCGCCAGAGTCACTTGCTGCACGTCGGTACGGCTGGCCGATGCGGCGGCGTCTGCGCCGGGCAGAGGCTTCGAGAACTCAGGCGCCATAACGCTGTCTCAGCACTTCTTTCCAAGTCCACCGAAATCCCGCCTACTCAGGCCGGCTGCTGTGCCGCGTGGAAACCTGCCAGGCGGCCGTAGGTGGCCGCGCGGCAGATGCCGTGCTGGCCGAAACCGCCAGCAGAATCCCCGCACGCGTAAAGTCCGGGGATGACCTGGCCGCGCAGGTCGATGACTTGGCCGGTGGTGTTGATCCGGATGCCGGTATACGAATCGTGCAGCGCGGGCGTGTGCCAGGCCGCGTAGAACGGAGGCTTGGCGATCTTGTACATCGGCCGCGGCTTCTTGAAGTCCTCATCCGCTCCCGCATCGACGAAGGAATTGTACCGGTCCACGGTCTGGCGCAGCGCGGCGCCCGGCATCGGCCGCCACTGATACTGATTGACGATCCGGGCGGCGAGCTCCTCGATCGTATCGGCGCTGAAGAAGTAGCCGTAAGGATCGACATGAGGCGGCTTCACATCCCACTTCTCGCGCGCCACGGCGTCGGCGTCGAAGATCGCCCAGATCGGTCCGCCGCCGTTCATCTTGTTCCGATCGCCGGTCCATGCCAGCGCCGCCGCGAAGTACTCATAGTCGCGGTCGCGCGCGGTCTCGGCGTAGAATCGCAGCCCGTTCTCTTTCACCAGAATGAGGTTCTGATAATCCCGCACCGTCAACCCGATGGCGCCGGCGCGGAAGAAATGCGGCGCGGTCGCGTAAAGAGTCGTGGCGGAGCCATTGCTCTTCTTCCCCATCCGGCCCTTGTTGATCAGATTGTCGTCCTGCGTGGTTTGGCACGCGGTCGCGCCGAGCGAAGCGCCGATCTCCATCGCCGCGATCTCGCCGTCGGCGGTGCGCACCGTCCACTCACTGTTCTCCGCCTGATATTCCTCGGTCAGGCGCACATCGAACATCGTGCGGAACTGCGGATTGCCGGCGCTGCCGCCAGTCGCGACGATGATGCCCTTGCGGGCGCGGATGTTCACGGTCTTGAGCTTGGGCTGGTACCAGTTGTCGACCTCCATCGCGGTGATGCCGAGCACGCGTCCCGCCAACGGCTCCTCGCGGTGGATCTTCGTCATCTGATGCTGGATCAGGATCTGCACGCCCATCTCGCGCGCGGTTTTCGCCAGCGGCCGCACGAAGCCCGAACCGCGACCGGGATTGGTGACTTCGTCGGGCCAGGGCAGCACGTTGAGGCGCGTGCGCGAGCGGTCGAGGCGATCCGGCGCGGGCCGGTATTTGTCCCATTTGATGCCGTGCTTCTCCAGCCAGTCGAACAGCTCGAGATTGTTGTCCGCATAGGTGCGCACAAGCGCACGGTCGCTGAAGCGGCCCATCGGTTTTTCCGGGCGCGACCAGTCGGCGAACACGAGGTCGGGCGTGTCTTCCTTTCCGATTGCCTTCTGCATGCGGTTGCCACCGCCGATATAGAGCCCGCCGAAGCTCATCATCGCGCGGCCGCCGATGTCGAAATTCTTCTCGACGATCATCACCGAAGCGCCCTTCTCGCGCGCCGCGATGCCGGCCACCAATCCGCCGGCGCCGGCGCCGATCACGAGAACGTCGACCTCGTAATCCCATTTAATCGGCTCGGTCGGTGGTGCCGCCTGCGCCGGCTGCGTTGGCGTCGCCGCCATGGCGACCGCCCCAGCCGCCGCGCCCGAGGTCAAAAAGCTTCGCCGGTCCATCGCCGGGGCCACGGGAAGGTCAGGATTGCCTTCGGGACTGTTGTCTCGCGGCGATTTCGACACTTGCATCTCCTCCCCGTTGTCAGCGGTTCAAATTCATTGGACCGGCGCGGTTTTCGACAGGTTAGGGGCGGGCCAATTCCCGGTCAATGATTGCCGGCGTCGCGCGATGCTACGGCGTGCACAATCAGCTTGCTTCCTGTTGTCCTTGCGACCCCCGCGTGCTCGTGACCACGCAGAGCAACTCATGGGACGACGCGACCAAACTCTTCAATTGACGCGACAAGCGGTGCGAGTTGCTGATTGATTCGCCGGGCCGGACACGGGCCGGACATAAAGGAACTGGTGCCGCAAGAGGGATTCGAACCCCCGACCCCGTCATTACGAATGACGTGCTCTACCGACTGAGCTATTGCGGCTCTCAAGGGAATGGCCTTGAGGGCGGTTCATGGACCGTGCCTCGACGTGGCCGCGACCGCGTGACGCGCCGCTATTTAAGGCGACCGTGGGAGCAGGGCAAGCGGGAACTCCCGGCCCCCACCCCCCGCCGTTCTACGCAAAGGGCGGCCGCGCCATGGAGCCCCTTCCTGACGCGCGGTGAGGATCAAATTTGAAAAATCGGGAATCATGGCGCGGGCGGCCGCGCGCGCGATGTGCTCCGCGTCAGCTCACGACTTGAATAATTGGCGCAGCCGCTTCCAGCCTTCCGGCGAGCCCTCATCAGGCGGATCCAACTCCGGCTCGGAAGGCGGCTCGCCGCCGGGTCCGGGATCGTCGGGCGCGCTCACCAGCGGAATGACCGGCGGCGCGGTCACCGTTTGCGTGGGTTGCGCCCGATGGCGGGGCGGCCCGGGGTCGATCGGGACCGGAACCCGGACTGCGGCCGGACGCATGCGCTCAGCCCGCTCGGCCTCGATATAGTCACGCCCGCTGTCGAGGCCGGCGAGGGGATCGCGCCACTGGAACGCGTCGAGACGGCCGGTCACCGGCGACACCGGCATCCACCGCTGCGATACGTAGCCGTCGGCGGTCCAGGCCGGGTCGCGCCGCGCATGCACCGCTCGCGTCATCCACTCGCGCGCGCGGCCGACGTCGCCGTGCTCGTTCTCCTCCACCTCAGCCATCAGCATCGCCACGCGCTGCGTCGGCACGATGGCGAGCGGCGCCAGCGCCTTACGCGCGGCCGCGAATTCCTGCGCGTCGAGCGCCGCCTGCGCGACCGCGAGCGCGCCTTCGATATTGCCCGGCGTCATCGCGGCCAGCGTTTCGATCCGGGCGAGCCGTTCGCGCGCGGAGGCGCCGGATCGCAGGTGCGCATAGGTCTCGGCCAGGTCGGGATGCGGATTGGCCTTCCAGGCGGCCTCGACCAGCCGGCTGGCTCTGCGCAAATCGCCGGCCTCGCCGAGATAGCGGCCTGCGAGCGCAGCCGCCGGCACCAACGTGGGTGCCAGCCGCACCGCCTCGAACACCAGCGCCTTCGACGCATCACGGTCATCGTGTTCGGCGGCCAACGCGCGCGCGGCGAGCAGCACCGCACGCTGGCGGCGATAGGCGTTGCGGTCGATCAGGCTGCTTCTCATGTTGCGGTCGAGCTGATCGAGTGCCCCAGTCCAGTTGCCGGCGGCGCAGCGGAATTCGAGCACCGCGTTGCCCGCCCACGGCGGCGCCGGGTTGATTTTCGCCGCCTCTTCGGCATAGAGCCGGGCCGCCGCCAGGTCGCCGCGGCGTTGCCGCTCGACGAACAGTCCGTGCAGGCCGAGCAGCTTGGTGTCGCTGCGTTCCGCCATCTGGTGGAACGTGTCCTCGGCCCCCGCGCGGTCGCCGGAAAGTTGGGCGGCCTGGGCGGTCAGCAGGAGCGTGAGCGGCTCGCCCGGCGCGGTGCGGTTGGCCTCGTCGGCGAATTTGCGCGCGGTGTTGGCGTCGCCGGAGCCGACCGCGATCAGCCCCTGCGAGATTGCAAGATAACCGCGCACGCCGCGCCGGGTGCGCAGATAGAGCCACAGGATTTCGGGCGAGCGCAGGATCGCCCGCACGATCGACCACAGCATGACTGCGAGCAAAACGAGCAGCGCCGTCGCGCCGGCCAGCACCATGACCGAAGTCTCGATTCGCCAGCCTTGCCAGATGATCGCGACGTCGCCCGGACGATCGGCAAGCCAGCTGGCGCCGAGCGCCGTCAATCCGATCAGCAGGAAGAAGAGGACGACGCGGATCATGCCCGATCGCGCCTCATTGCTGGCCCAACGCCGCGATCGCGTCGGCGGCAAATTGCCGGCTCGCTGCGACCGCCGCGTTGCGCGCTTCGACTTTGGCGATCCAGGCCTGGGCCGGCGCGCGGGCGGCGGCCGGGAGCTTGCCGAGCGCGGCGAGCGCGGCTGCGAAATCGTCCTGCTTCGCCCGCGCCTGCGCGCGCGCGATCGTAGCTGATGGATCGTCGCCGGGGACCTCGTCGACGGGACGGATGCGCACAAGCTTTCCGGCATTGCTCTGCAATTTTTCGAGGAAGCTGCCGTCACGCGCCGGTTCGCCGGCGGCTTTGGCGAGGGCAGGAGCTAGCCCGCTGAATTCGCGTGCGAGCGCGGTGGCGGTGGGAACGCCGGTCGCGGCGAACGGCTCCAGCGGCGACAAGATTTTGGGATCGGCGGCGAGCGACTTCGCAGCAGCAAGTTCGGTCGCAAACGGATCGCCGCGCTCGACCGCGCTCTTGAGCAGATCGGCGACGGTCGCGCGCCGCGCCGAGCGGTCGGGTGCATCGCCGGCGGCGCGTTTGGCAAGCTCGGCTTCGAGCGCCTTGGTGCTGCGTTCGAGCGCGGCGATGCGGTTGCCCAGAGCATCGATGGCGCCATCGGCGGCCGGCGCGGCCGCGCCAGGCACCCCTTTCCGCGCCAGGTCGGCAACCGCGGTGTTGGCGGCTTCCGCGCGCTGACGCGCGTCGCGCGCGATCGAGCCGATGTCGTCACTGCGCCGTCCCACCACGCCGATGGCTTCGTCGAGCGATTTGAGCGCGCCCTCGAGCGTGGCGATCCGGTTCGCGAGCGGCGGATTGGTGGCCGCCGGCGCGCGCGGCGCGGCGAGCGAGGCTTCGACGCGGGCCAGGCGGGTGCCGAACTCTTCGACCGTGCGCGGATTGACGGATGCAGGGAGGGGGCGAGCGGCAAGTTCGCTGAGCTTCTGCTCGGCATCGCTCAGGCGCGCCGCCAGCGCCTGCGCTTCACGGTCACGGCCGGAAACGAGGCTTGCGAACAGCACAAGCATCAGCATGAGCGCCGCACCGCCGATGCCGCTCGCGATCAGTGGCCAGGGCAGATCGGGTGGACGCCGAGCCGAGAGAAGCTCGAACCCGAAAAGCCCGCGATGCCTGCCGGCATTGGGCTTGGCCGACTGGGCACCGCCGGCTCGCGATCCAGCATCCTCGCGCGCGACTTCGGTGGCTTCGAGATCGATCGTGGGCCCAGGCCGGCTGCGCGGCGGCGGCGATCCCGGGCGTGGCGTGTCGTTGTCCATCCGGCGACCCTGTTCGATTCGGTCGATCCGGGATGATTCTAGCAAATAGTTTGCGTCGGGCGGGGCGTAATTTGCCGACCGCCGCCGAAAGCATCAGAGGGCCTAAGCGAGAAGATCGAGCAGCGCCGCCTCCTCGGGGCGGGCGGCAATCTGGATTTGGGCCGCCCCGGCCCCCGCAGCCGCCAGCGGCTCGGACACTTGGCGCGACAGGCAATAGTGGACGAGTGTGACCGCCGGGCCAAGCACACCGGCCCTCCTGGCACATTCCACATAGACCTCGGCGCTGCGGCGAGAGAAGTGCAGCACTCCGTCGAGCCCGCCGGTCCCGAACGCGGCGATCACCTCCGCGGGGAAACCGTCAGCCTTGGCGGCGCGGTAGACCACCGCCGAGCGCACCTGCAGGCCGGTCGCCGTCAATTCGCCCGCCAGATCACCGGCGCGATCCTCACCGGCGAGATAGAGCAGCGGCGTTGCGTCGCGGTGGCGTTCCCGGATGAGGCGGGCAAGATCGCCCTGGTCGCCGTCGGCGGAGACGACCGCGCGAAAGCCCGCAAGTCGCGCCGCCTCGGCGGTGCGCCGGCCGACGACATAGAGCGGCAACGCCAGCAACTCCGTCCGGCGCTGATGCTGCGCGATCGCCGCCAAGGCGTTTGCGCTAGTGACGGCGAGCGCACCACAAGGGCCACCGAGATCAGCCGCGACGTATTCGATGCGCAACAGCGGGGCGAACATCACCTCGATGCCGCGCATGCGCAGCTTGGCCGCGGTGCGCTCGGCATCGGATGATGGCCTGGTGATGAGGACGCGCACGTCCATCGTTGCTCTTCCAACTTCCGCGCCCGCAATATCCGGTCAGCCGAGCGCGAAGAAATCGGCGCCGGCACGTTCTCTCAGTTCGCGGCCCGCATCGACGCCGAGCTCCTGCGCCGCGCTGATGGGGCCGCTCCGCACGGTCTCGAAAGCTTCGCTCCCATCGGGCTTCGCGATCAGCCCGCGGAACTGAAGCTGCCTGGCCGCAATGGTCGCATGGCCGCCGATCGGCGTGCGGCAGGAGCCATCGAGCACCGCGAGAAAGGCACGCTCGGCGACCAGCGCGATCCCGGAATCAGCATGATCGATCGCGGCGAGCAGCGCGCGGGTTTTGACATCATCGGTGCGGGCCTCGATGGCGACGATGCCCTGCCCGCAAGCGGGCAGGAACTCGTCAGTCGAGAGAATGGCAGTCGCAGCGTCGGCGAGGCCGAGACGTTTGAGGCCTGCGAGCGCGAGCAGCGTGCCATCGACCACGCCGCTATCGAGCTTGCGCAGCCGGGTCTCCACATTGCCGCGAAACGAAACCACGGCAAGGTCGGGCCGCAGCCGCTTCACCATCGCCTGTCGGCGCAGCGAGGCGGTTCCGATGACCGCGCCCGCCGGCAACTCGCGCAAGGTCTTGGCTTTGCGGCTGATGAACACGTCGCGCGGGTCTTCGCGCGGCAGCACCGCTACGATCGCCAGTCCGTCCGGCAAGACCGTCGGCAGGTCCTTCGCCGAATGCACGGCGAGGTCGATCGTGCCGGCGAGCAGGGCCTCTTCGATCTCCTTGGTGAAAAGGCCTTTGCCGCCGACCTCGGCCAGCGGTCGGTCCTGGATCATGTCGCCCGTGGTGCGGATGATTCGAACCTCGATCCGGTCTGCTGCAAGTCCGTGCGCGGCGGCAATCCGGTCGCGCACCATGCCGGTCTGGGCGAGCGCGAGCGGGCTGCCGCGCGTGCCGATCCGCAGCACGGGAGAGAATTGCGTCGACGATTCCACCACCGGACCTCGCAATGCCAAGGCATGACCCCGAAAAGCTGCAGACTTTTCGGCTAAGATCATGCAGCGTAACAAGCCGGTTGCGGCCGGCTAAAAGCGCGCGATCATAGGGATTGCGCCTTGCTGACAAAAGCTGCTGCGTGATTATTTCACCTTTCCAGGCAAGGGAAGCCCGCCAGGCTGCTGCCCTGTCGATCGCCCGATCAAGAAAGGTGAGGGGAACTGAGCGATGATCGTCCTCGGCATCGAAACGACCTGCGACGAGACCGCCGCCGCGGTGGTCGAGCGTGCGGGCGAGGGCCGTGGAAAAATCCTGTCCAATATCGTGCTCTCGCAGACTTCCGAGCACGCCGCCTTCGGCGGGGTCGTGCCGGAAATCGCCGCGCGCGCCCATGTGGAAGCGCTCGATTTCATCATCGCCAAGGCGATGCGCGATGCCAGGCGCAGCTTTGACGCCATCGATGCCGTTGCCGCCGCGGCCGGACCGGGCCTGATCGGCGGCGTCATCGTCGGCCTCACCACCGCCAAGGCGATTGCGCTGGTCAGCGAAAAGCCGCTGATCGCGGTCAATCACCTCGAGGCGCACGCGCTGACCGCGCGCATGACCGACGGCACGCCCTTCCCCTATTGCCTTTTTCTGGCGTCCGGCGGGCATACCCAGATCGTCGCGGTACGCGGCGTCGGTGACTACGTCATGCTCGGCACCACGCTGGACGATGCCATCGGTGAAGCCTTCGACAAGACCGCAAAGCTACTCGGTCTCGGGTATCCGGGCGGTCCGCAGGTCGAAAAGGAGGCGTTGGCCGGCGACGGCAACCGCTTCACCCTGCCGCGCCCGATGCTGGGAAAGCCGAATGCCGATTTTTCGCTCTCCGGCCTCAAGACCGCGCTCCGCCTTGAGGCGGAAAAGATCGCCCCGATCAGCGACGAGGATGTGCGCGACTTGTCGGCCTCGTTCCAACAGGCCGTGGTCGACGTGGTCGCGGACCGTCTGCGCGCGGGCCTGAAGATGTTTCGTGAGCGCTATGGCACGCCGACGGCGCTGGTCGCTGCCGGCGGCGTTGCCGCCAATGATGCGATCCGGAAGATCCTGCACCGAGTAGCGTTCGAGGTCGGCACCGTGCTGGTGGTGCCGCCGCCCGCGCTTTGCACCGACAACGGCGCGATGATCGCATGGGCGGGCGCGGAGCGGCTTGCACTCGGCCTCACCGATACGCTCGGCACACCGCCGCATGCGCGCTGGGCGCTGACGGACGTGAGCACGCGCGCCAAGCCCGCGGCTGCTCCCGTCCGCAAGCCCGGGTGATGCATCTCCATGCGCTTCGAACAGATCGCGATCGTCGGCGCCGGCGCCTGGGGCACGGCGCTGGCCAATGTCGCGGTGCGGGCGGGACGGCAGGTGATCCTCTACGCGCGCGATGCGGCGGCGGCGGACTTGCTGACCCGCGAGCGCGCAAGCCCGCGGCTGCCCGGGATCAGGCTCGAAGACCGTATCAGCGTGGCTGCGCCGGGCGCAGCTTTCGAGGGCCACGACGCGATCCTGCTCGCCGTGCCGGCGCAGCATCTGCGCGATGCCGCCCGCCTGGTGGCCTCGACGCTAGCACCCGGGACCCCGGTGGTGGCCTGCGCCAAGGGCATCGAGCGCTCGACGCGCAAATTCATGACCGAGGTGATCGCCGAATGCGCCCCGCGCGCCATTCCCGCGATCCTGTCAGGACCGAGCTTTGCCACCGATGTCGCGCGCGGCCTGCCGACCGCGATCACCCTGGCCGCGCCGGCCGAGAACGCAGCGGCAGGGCTCGCGCGCGCGCTCGGTTCGGCGACCTTCCGGCCTTATCACTCCACTGACGTGCGCGGGGTGGAGATCGGCGGCGCCGCCAAGAACGTGCTTGCGATCGCCGCGGGCATCGTCGCCGGCCGCGGGCTCGGCGCCAGCGCCGCCGCCGCTCTCACCACCCGCGGCTTCGCCGAGCTGTTCCGCTTCGGCAAGGCGTTCGGCGCGCGGCCGGAGACCTTGACCGGCCTCTCCGGCCTCGGCGATCTCATCCTCACCTGTTCGAGTACACAATCGCGCAACTACTCCTTCGGCATTGCGATCGGGCAAGGATCGCCTCCGGCGGGTGCGGCGAGTGGTGGAAGCCTGGCGGAGGGCGCATCGACGGCGGGCGTGCTTGTCGAGATGGCGACGGGACGCGGCGTCGACATGCCGATCGCCACCGCTGTCGCCGGCGTGATCGAAGGCAGGATGAGCGTGGACGAAGCGATCGAATCACTGCTGACCCGGCCATTCCGAGCGGAGGGATGAAACCATGGCCTACTGGCTGCTGAAGACCGAGCCCGAGGAGTTCTCCTGGGCTGATTGCGTCAAGCGCGGCGCCAAGGGCGAGCCGTGGAGCGGCGTGCGTAATTTCACCGCGCGGCGGCATCTCAAAGAGATGAAGAAGGGCGACGAGGCCTTCTTCTATCACACCGGCAACGAGAAGCAGGTCGTCGGCATTGCCGAGATCATCCGCGAGGCCTACCCCGATCCGACCGACGAGAAGGGCGTGTTCGTCATGGTCGACGTGAAGGCGGTGAAGCCGGTGGCTAGGCCGGTGACGCTCGCCGAGGTGAAGGCCGAGCCGAAACTCAAGGAGATGGCGTTGGTCAAGTATTCCCGCCTGTCGGTCCAGCCGGTGACCGCTGCGGAATGGGCGCTGGTGTGCCGGATGGCCGGTCTCAAGGGATGACTGTCGCATGGTCTTCCCTCTGACCCCGAACGGGCGCTAGGATCGGCGCAAAAGCACGTGGGGAGGAAAGCCGAATGACATTCGCCGGGATCAACTATCTGGCGATTGTGATTGCCGCGGTCGCCGCTTGGATCGCAGGCGCCGCTTGGTACATGGCATTGGGCAAGACCTGGATGGCAGCGCTGGGCACCACGCCCGAGCAGATGGAAGCGGCCAGGAAGGAGCCCGGCGCGTTCTTGCCATTCATCTATTCGTTCGTCGCCGAACTGGTGATGGCCTGGGTGCTGGCCGGCCTCATCGGGCACCTCGGCGCCGGCCAAGTGACGGTGCGAAACGGGATCGTATCCGCGCTGTTCATCTGGTTCGGCTTCGTTCTCACCACAATGCTGGTCAACAACAGCTTCGGCCGCCGCGACTGGCGGCTGATGCTGATCGACGGCGGCCATTGGCTGGTCGTGCTGGGTCTCATCGGGGCGATCATCGGCGGCATGGGTGTATGACGGCGGCCGCGACATCACAGAAATCGACAGGCAAGACGAGGGAAATCTCCATGCGCAAATCCATGTACACCATCGCATCCATCGCCGCGCTGGCGGCGCTCGCGGCTTTCGGCTGGCCGCGCCAAGGAACCATGGCGCAGGAGATCGACACCGAGCCGCGCGCCGCCGACGCCGCACCACAGCCATTCAATCCGCAGATCGGCGCGCTCATGAACATGCTCATCCAGCCGCGTCACGCCAAGCTCTGGCTCGCCGGCAAGGCCGACAACTGGCCGCTCGCGGGATTTGTCTTCAAGGACTTGCAGCAGGGATTTGCCGTCATTGCGCGCGCAGTCCCGCGCTATAAGGGACTCCCGGTTCCCGATCTGATCGATGCCGCGATGAAGCAGAATTTCGCCCTCATGGATTTCGCGATCAAGGCCGGCGATCAACGCCAGTTCAGGGAGACCTTCGACAAGATCACCACCTCCTGCAACAATTGCCACGCCAGCACCGAGAACGGCTTCATCGTAATCAAGACTCCGGAATCATCACCATTCCCGAACCAGGAATTCGAGGTGAAGCGCTAGTCTAACGTGCATTCGTCGAAGTTGAAGTAGCTCAACGCGCCGCTCGCCCCCGCGTAAGTGGCGGCGCCTGGGGAAAAGCTCCGCTTGTGCGGGAGTAAGCGGAGCCAGCGCGCTGGAGCCGCCTATTCCACCCGTACGCCAATGCTCTTGATCACCTTGCCGTAGCTGGCGTTGTCGGCGCGGATGCGCGCGCCGAATTCGTCGAGCGTGGTCACATAGGGCACGCCGGAACCTGCGGCATTGAGCTTCTCGGCGATGTCGGGCTGCGCCAGCACCGCATTCACCTCGGTGCGCAGTTTCTCGACGATCGCAGACGGCGTTCCCACCGGCGCGAACACACCCTGCCAGAGCGTGACTTCGTAACCGGGATAGAACTCGGCGATGGCCGGCAAGTCGGGCAGCACGGCCGAGCGCTTGGGGCCGCTGGTGGCGAGCCCGCGCAGTTGGCCGGACTGGATCAGCGGCACGACCGAACCGCCGCCGAACATCGCGGCGACATCGCCGCCCATCACCCCGATCGCCGCCGGCCCGCCGCCGCGATAGGGCACATGCGTGAGGTCGACATGCGCGAACTGCTTCAGCAGTTCCATCGAGAGATGGTGCTCGCTGCCGTTGCCGATCGAGGCGTAGAACAGCGGCGGCTGCGAGCGCTTGGCGAGCGTGATGAAATCGGGAAAATCCTTGACCCCGGCCAGCTTCGGATTGACCGCGAGCACGAGGTCGTTGGCTACCAGGCTTGCGACCGGCAGGAGATCCTTGAGCGGATCGATCGGCATCTTGGCGTAAAGGTGCGGATTGATGCCGAACAGCGCGCTCGGGCCGAGGAGCAGCGTATACCCGTCCGGCGCCGCGTGGGCGACGAGGTCGCCGGCGAGATTGCCGTTCGATCCGGGCCGGTTCTCGACCACGACCGGCTGGCCGAGCCGGACCGACAGCGGCTGGCCGACCACCCGCGCGACCAGGTCGGCCGCGCCGCCGGGCGGAAACGACACCAGCAGCCGGATCGGCCGCGCCGGGTAGGGTTGCGCCAGCGCGGCGGTCGTGAATACGGCGAACAGGCTCGCGAGGGCGAAACGTGCAAGGCAGCGCATGCCGGATCTCCTTCGTGGATGGCGGCTCGCCGAGTGTCGGGGTCCGCGGAACGTCCTCAGATATTGTGACCCTTCTTGCGCAGTTCCTCGATCATGCGGTTGCGCAGCTCGGTGGCGATCTCCTGGCCGAACTTGTTGCCCATGGTCAGGCTTTCTTTCGTGATCACCGGCATCTTCTCCAGGAACTTCTGCCCGATCGGGCTCTTGTAGAATGCGGTTACCTGCCGCAGCTCGTCGGCGCTGAAGTTGTGGGCATAGATCCCGGCCACCGCTTCAGCGAAGGCGGTGAGCTTCGAATTCATGATCTCCAGCATGTGTGGGATCATCGCATCGTAGTCTTTCGCAACCTCGGGCCGGTTCTGCACGATCGCCGGCTTCAACTGCTGCATCAGCAGCGGCAGGATGGTCTTGAGCTGATCGGACGCCCGCATGGTTACAACCAGTTCGCGCGCCGCCGCCAACGAATCCGCCGGCGCCGGCGCCGGCTGGGTCGCTGCGGGACTCGCGCCAAGCAACGTCACGATGGCGAAATAGACGGCGATCAGGATCGGGCGTATCGACATGGAGACCTCCTCAGAATCGATGCGGCTTATTATACACATGCGGCAGGTTCCGGCCTGCCCTGTCTGACCCGCGTGTTTGCGGTCCGCGAGCCTATGTGACCAAAGTGTGAAATGTCCGGCCTTGTCGCAATGCGGACCGCCATCGCATAATGGCCATCATCAAGTAACGAAAGCGTCGGGTGCATGAGCACCGCGTGCGGGAGGGACAGAGCCGATGTCCGACAAAGTTTATGATGTTTCGCCGGAATGGAAGAAGCGCGCGTTCATCGACGACGCGAAATACCGCGACATGTACGAGCGCTCGCTCAAGGATCCCGACGGGTTCTGGTCCGACGAGGCGAAGCGCATCGATTGGATGGCGCCGTTCTCCACGGTCAAGAACACCAGCTTTGGTCCCGGCGATATCTCGATCAAATGGTTCGAGGACGGCACCCTCAACGCCGCCTACAACTGCATCGACCGGCACCTGCGCAAGCGTGCCGATCAGGTCGCGATCATCTGGGAAGGCGACGATCCCAAGGACCACAGGAAGATCACCTATCAGGAGCTGCACGACGAGGTCTGCAAGTTCGCCAACATCCTGCGCAACCGTAACGTCGAAAAGGGCGACCGCGTCACCATCTACATGCCGATGATCCCGGAGGCGGCTTACGCAATGCTTGCCTGCGCGCGGATCGGGGCGGTCCATTCGGTCGTGTTCGGCGGCTTCTCGCCCGACTCGCTCGCCGGCCGCATCGAGGACTGCCAGTCCAAGGTCGTCATCACGGCAGACGAAGGTCTGCGCGGCGGCCGCAAGGTGCCGCTCAAGGCCAATACCGACGAGGCGATCGCGAAGGTCGGCGGCGTGGATTTTGTGGTCGTGGTACGCCGTACCGGCGCGCCGGTGAACATGGATCCGGTGCGCGACGTCTGGTACCACGAGGCCGCGGCCGTCGTGACCAGCAAATGCCCGTGCGAGGAGATGAGCGCGGAAGACCCGCTGTTCATCCTCTATACGTCCGGCTCGACCGGAAAGCCGAAAGGCGTGCTGCACACCACCGGCGGCTATCTCGTCTTCGCGTCGATGACGCACAAATACGTGTTCGACTATCACGACGGCGACATCTACTGGTGCACCGCCGACGTCGGCTGGGTCACCGGCCACAGCTACATCGTCTATGGCCCGCTCGCGAACGGCGCGATCACGCTGATGTTCGAGGGCGTGCCGAACTATCCGAGCATGTCGCGCTTCTGGGAAGTGATCGACAAGCACAAGGTCAACATCTTCTACACCGCGCCGACCGCGATCCGCGCGTTGATGCAGGCCGGCGACGCACCGGTCAAGAAGACCTCGCGCGCAAGCCTGCGGCTGCTGGGCTCGGTCGGCGAGCCGATCAATCCGGAAGCCTGGGAGTGGTACTATCGCGTGGTCGGCGACGACCGCTCGCCGATCGTCGACACCTGGTGGCAGACCGAGACCGGCGGCATTCTCATCACGCCGCTGCCCGGCGCGACTCCGCTCAAGCCGGGCTCGGCGACGCGGCCGTTCTTTGGGATCATCCCGCAGATCGTCGACGCCGACGGCAAGCTGCTCGAGGGCGCGGTGAGCGGCAATCTCTGCATCGCCGATTCCTGGCCCGGCCAGATGCGCACCGTGTTCGGCGACCACCAGCGCTTCATCGACACTTACTTCAAGACCTATCCGGGAAAGTACTTCACCGGTGACGGCTGCCGCCGCGACGAAGACGGCTACTACTGGATCACCGGCCGCGTCGACGACGTGATCAACGTCGCCGGCCACCGCATGGGCACCGCCGAGGTCGAGTCGGCGCTGGTCGCGCATCCGAAGGTGTCGGAGGCGGCGGTCGTCGGCTACCCGCACGACATCAAGGGCCAGGGCATCTATGCCTATGTAACGCTGATGGCGGGCGAGCAGCCAAGCGAGGAACTGCGCAAGGAATTGGTCGCCTGGGTCCGCAAGGAGATCGGCCCGATCGCCTCGCCCGATCTCATTCAGTTCGCGCCCAGCCTGCCGAAGACGCGCTCCGGCAAGATCATGCGCCGCATCCTGCGCAAGATCGCCGAGGGCGAATACGGGAATTTGGGAGACACCTCGACGCTTGCTGACCCGGCCGTGGTCGATGATTTGGTGAACAACCGGCAGAACCGGAGGAGCGCCTAAGGTGCTTGCAGCGTTTCACTGCCATGCAGAGATAAAGGCCGCCGTTCACAGCGCGTTGACGGCGGACATTCGCGCGCGCGGATTACCGTAGAACCGTTCCACGACTGAGACGCGTCTGTTGCGTACGCGGCACATTCACCTCGAATTTTAGCGAATTGCTAAGCATATTCGGAACTTTCGGCTGAATGCCGGGCGTTCCTGGCTTAATATGGTAAATCACCGGTTCCGGCTGGGGGCGCTACGAAACGGCGGCCAGGATCGATGAATTCAGGGGATTCGCAACAGATCGGTTGATGGAATGACGCACGCATCTTCATGGATGGCGGCCTCTGCGGCCGCATGGGCTTTCGCTGCGGTAGTGGGGACATCACAGCCAGCGCACGCGACCGGCAGCGTCGTCGCTTTCGGCGGCTATGCACCCGGCACCATCGTCGTGAGGACGAACGAGCGCCGGCTCTATCTGGTGGTCGATTCCGGCCGCGCGATTCGTTATCCGGTCGGCGTCGGCAAAGCCGGCAAGGCCTGGACGGGCACGGCCCGGATCGACGGCAAATACGTCAAGCCGGCCTGGTCGCCGCCCGCCGATGTGAAGCACGACAATCCGAGGCTGCCCGACGTGATCCCCGGCGGCTCGCCTCACAACCCGATGGGCGTCGCGGCGATGACCCTGTCAGGCGGCGAATATGCCATCCACGGCACCAACGTGCCGAGCTCGGTCGGCGGCTTCGTGTCCTATGGCTGCATCCGCATGTACAACGCTGACATCACCGATCTATTCGGACGCGTCGGCGTCGGCACGACCGTGGTCGTAACACGCTGATCCGTTTCGACAGCAAGTCAGCCGCATCCGTTTGATCGGTTCTCCGGCCGTCCCCGCCTTCGCCCTTCGCGGGGACGAGAGAACGCAGCAGCCGCCTCCCCTATCAACGGGATCAGGCGGGCATGCCAGCGCCGTGCGTCAGCGCCGCGATCTTGCGCTGATGGCGCACCTCGCCGCGCGCGCCTTCGTTGTGCGTGAACATTTCCAGCGTCTCGGTCTCGCCCTCCGCGACCGGCGTGAGCGCCAGATCCGTATAGGGCGCGCGCTGCTGCTCGCGCCTAAGGCGCCGGCGCAGCAATTCGAGCCACAGGAACTGCTTCACGTACCGCACGTTCTTCGACAGGCCCTCCCAGAAGTATTTGGGATAGAAGACCCACACCGGCTCGATCGGCATGCCGGGACGCCGCTCGCGCCGATGCTTGAGGCGGAAGATCCCGCCCTGCAGCGGATGTACTTTCTCCACCGATACGCACATCGAGAACAGGAGCAGTTGCGCCAGCAGCCGCGACATGCCTATTCCGGTCGCCGCGGCACGGCGCAGGATCGTCTCCACGTGCTCCTTCGAGTAATAGGTGTCCCAGGCGATGCGGTAGACGTCGTTCCACTCTTGCCGCGTCATCCCGGGATGGCCGGCGACGGCGTGCTCGGAGTCGTACTTGTTCATGTCGGGATCCATCCAGGCCCCCTTTTTCCACAGCATCTTGTGGTCTTCCGAACCGGGAAGCGGGGTTAGGATGAAGAACTCGAGCATGTCGAGCGGCAGTTCCTTCTTGATGATCTCGATGTCCTCGCGGATCGAGGCCGGCGTGTCGGCCGGGAACCCGAGGATATAGCCCGCATAGGTGATGACGCCCGCGGTCTTCCACGCCAGCAGCATGGTGCGATATTCGGTGATCTTGTTCTGCCGCTTCTTGGCGGCGATCAAATTCGCCGGGTTGATATTTTCGAGCCCGATGAACACCCGCCCAACGCCGGCGCGCGCTGCCTTGGCGATGAAGTTCGGGATCTTGTGACAGAGCGTGTCGACCTGAATGATCAACTTGAGCTCGATCTTATCTCGCTCGCGCAGCTCGATGAGGCGATCGAAGATCGGTTCCCATTCCTTGTTGCGGGCGAAGTTGTCGTCGGTGATGAAGAACCGGCGGATGCCTTCGGCCCAGTACTGGCGGACGAGCTGCTCGACGTCGTCTGGCGAGCGATAACGGGACTTGCGGCCCTGCACGTTGATGATGGTGCAGAACGAACACTGGTAGGGACAGCCGCGCCCGGCGTCGAAGCTCGCACACTGGTCCATCGTGCGGCCGATGGTCCGGTTCGGCAGATAGGGCGTCGGCTGGGCTTCGAGCCCAGGCAGATCGTTGAGATAATTGTAGATCGGCTTGAGCGTGCGAGCCGCAGCATCGCGCAGCAGTTCATCAAGACGGCCCTCCGCCTCGCCGGCATAGAGGGTGCAGCCGAGATCGAGCGCGATCTTCAGGTCGGCCTGCAGCTCCGGCAGCATGGCGAGGCAGCCGGAAACGTGGAAGCCGCCGATCACCACTGGCACGCCGGCCGCACGCAGCGGCCGCGCCAGGTCGAGCGCGCGCGGAAATTGGTTCGACTGCACGCCCACCAGCCCGACCATGCCGAAGCCGTCGTGCCGGCGCAGCAACGCGATCACGTCCTTGAGCTTGATCCGGGCGTTGGTTTCGTCGGTCGCGGTGATGTCGATTTCGACCTCGGGCCCGAGCGCGCAGCGGCGTGCGGCGTCCTCCGCCAGCGTGTAGACGCAGGCGAGCGAATTCGACGGGATGGACGAGCGCCACCACTGAATCACATAGCCGTCGTCGTCGTAATGCGACGGCTTGATCAGCACGAACTGAAATCGACGCACTTTCGTTGTCGGCGCCAGCATACCTGCCCCCAAAAGGAATATCCCCTTCGCACCCATGCATTGTCGCATGGTTGCGCCGGGGCCGCAAAGCCGCTCGACCGAAATCGCGGACGAGGCAACCGGAAAGTCGCACGTCGGTGCGTGTGCGGCGGCTGGCGTTCAGAACCCGGTGCACCAGGACTCGCGGTGGCCGCCCGAATAGGGGCGGGCATGGCCCCTCGCGAGCATCACGGTCCCGACATCGGGCGTGGCCCGTGTATAGGCATCGGCGAGGACCCGACCACCATATTTGTCGAAACCCACATGTGACACGGCGACTTCGCCTTCGGCGAGGATCCCGCGCAACGCGTCGCGCGCCGCTTCAGCCTTGGTCCGCTCATCCGGGCAGCGCGCCTTGAGCTCCGGCGCATCGATCCCGCGTAACCGTACCTTGGTGGTGATTTCGATCCCGGGCCAGACGCGGACGCGCGCCTCGAAGGTGTCGCCGTCGAGCACCCGCAACACCTCCGCAGGATGACTGATCGGCGCGGCCGGCGCGAGGCGCCCAATCTCGCGCGTGGGTGAAGGAAGTGGCGCGGTGTCGGCCTTGACGTTGGGATTGAGGATTCCCTGGCTGGCGAGAACCCCAGCCGTGAAGCCCAACACGAACATTCCCACCCCGAACGCGCTGCGTCCGCCCAAGGGCCGCCCTCTGATCAATTTCAGAGATGAGATCATAGTCCTATAATAGGTGATTCGATCCTAACAATTCAATACAACCTTCGCGTTATTAAATTATTAATATAATCGCAATGATAGAATTTCAGAGCCACTCAAAAATCCGATGCAATCCCCTTTTTCTCCCAATCGCCGTATCGGGCGGGGTCTGGGCCATCACGCTCGGGAAACTCCTTCGGCCGTGCTGCAACAGAATCCTCGCGCTCGGCACGGCGTGCCGCCGCTTCCGCCAACGCACGCTCGGCCGCGGGCGACAGCGGCTTTTTCGGCTTTGCTTCCAGCGTAACCTGCGCGCCAGGTTCGGACGGCTTATCGGGAGGGCTCATGCGTTCCTGAAGGAGGTTCTTGCCACGCGATCGAACCGACGGCGAAGATGTAAGCCTCGGAACGGTCGCATCCAAGCCGCTTTTCGTGGCAAGGAGTGCGGGCATGGCCTCCCCCTCACGCCGATCGCAGACTCCCGGGTTGCCCGCCCGCCAAATCGCGGCCGACATCCTCGAAAACGTGCTGCGCCGCCGTCGCCCGCTCGACGAGCAGCTTGACGGCGCGCAGGCGCACGCCGGACTTGCGGCCTTGGCCGAGCGCGATCGCGCGCTGGCCCGGCGGCTCGTCGCGACGGTGCTGCGGCGGCTCGGGACGCTGCGTCATTTGCTCAGCCTGTTCCTCGAACAGGGCGCTCCCGCGCAGGCGCCGCGCGTTGAAACTGCCCTGCTTGTCGGCGCCGCGCAGATTCTTTGGCTCGACGTTCCCGACCACGCCGCCGTCGACCTTGCGGTGCAGCTTGCTCGCGCGGACCGGCAGGCGCTTCACTTTGCCGGGCTGGTCAATGCGGTGCTCCGGCGCATCGCCGAACACGGCACCGCCCGCCTGGCTGATGCCGACACGATCGCGCTCGACACGCCGGAGTGGCTCCTGGCGCGCTGGACAAAGACTTACGGCTCCGAGACCGCCCGCGCCATCGCCGCCGCCAACGGTCACGAGCCGGCCCTCGATTTCACCGTCAAGGCAGACCCGGAGCACTGGGCCAATGCCCTAGGCGGACGGGTCCTGCCGACCGGCTCGGTGCGCGCGGTCGTGCAGGGGCGGGTGCCGGGCCTGCCCGGCTACACCGAAGGCGCGTGGTGGGTCCAGGATGCAGCCGCTGCACTGCCGGCACGGCTCCTTGGCGACATCGGTGGAAAGACGGTTGCTGATCTCTGCGCCGCTCCCGGCGGCAAGACCGCGCAACTCGCGGCGGCTGGCAGCCGGGTGGTCGCCGTCGATCGGGCGCCGGCGCGGCTCGAGCGGCTGCGGCAAAACCTCGGCCGGCTCGGCCTTGTGGCCGACATTGTCGCGGCCGACGTGGAGACTTGGCAGGCCGAGCCCTTCGATGCCGTGTTGCTGGATGCGCCGTGCTCCTCGACCGGCACGATCCGCCGCCATCCCGACATTCCCTGGCTCAAGAGCGAGAGCGACATCGCCAAGCTCGCCGCGCTGCAAAGGCGGCTGATCGCCCGGGCGGTCGATCTCACCAAGCCCGGCGGCACCTTGGTCTATTGCACTTGTTCGCTCGAACCGGAGGAAGGGCTGACGATCGTCGAGGACCTCCTGGCGCGCGACGACGGGCTGCGCCGCCGTCCTGTTACCGCAGCCGAAATCGGCGGCCTCGCCCCGCTGATCACATCTGCCGGCGACCTGCGCACGCTGCCGTGCCACCTGCCGAATCCGGACCCGCGCCTGGGCGGACTCGACGGCTTTTATGCCGCGCGATTGGAGCGGCGGTGAGGAGCGATCCGCGGTTGGCCCTGGGCGAGCCCTTCGCTATGTTCCGGCCGCGGGCGGAGTGAGTCCGAGAGAGAAGGAGCTGAGCGCGTCGATGTCGCGCGTCACGGTTGCGGAGCACGCGAAGCTGTCCGTATTCCTGGTGCGCGGCGCGCTTCGCAAGCTCGTCAGCCGCGTCGCCGGGCATCCGCTCGTGCAATGGCCGTTTCCCAGCAAGGCCGATAGGCTCCTGATCGCACCGCAGGACCTGCGTACCACCGACGCCACCCGGGCCAGCGAGATTTACGCCGGCCGCTTCGTATTCGCTGGCAAGGTGGTGATCTGCGACGCTCGCTCCCCGTTCGAGATCTCGCCGCCGTCGGATGACTGGGCCGTGAGCCTCTATGGCTTCGGCTGGCTGCGGCACCTGCGCGCCGCCGAATCGGCCATCACCCGCGCCAACGCGCGGGCGCTGGTGGACGAATGGATGACGCTGCAGGCGGCGCACGACCCGCTCGCCTGGCGTCCGGAGGTCATCGCGCGGCGGATCATCTCCTGGCTCAGCCAGGCGCCGCTGGTGCTCGACGATTCCGATGTCAGGTTCTATCGGCGTTTCATCCGCAGCCTCACCCGTCAGGTGCGGCTTCTACGCCATCTGGTAGCGAATGCGCGCGACGGCCTGCCCAGACTCCAGGCGAGGATCGCGTTGATGTACGCGGCGTTGTGCATGGCCGGCCAGTCCCGCCGCATCCGTTCCGCAACGCGCCGACTGGGAGAGGAGCTGGAACGGCAAATCCTGCCTGACGGGGGGCATATCAGCCGCAATCCCGGCGCGCTGGTCACCCTTCTCGTCGACCTGCTGCCGCTGCGCCGGGCGTTCACCGCCCGCAACATCCCGCCGCCGGCCGCGCTGCTCAACGCCATCGACCGCATGATGCCGATGCTGCGGTTCTTCCGTCATGGCGACGGAAATTTCGCGCTGTTCAACGGGATGGGACCAACCCCGACCGATCTCGTGACCACCGTCCTCGCCTACGATGATGCGCGCGGCGCGCCACTCTCAAACGCCCCGCACTCAGGCTACCAGCGCCTCGAAGCTGGCGGCGCCGTCCTGCTGATGGATACCGGCAAGCCGCCGCCGTTCGCCGCGAGCCAAGAGGCCCACGCCGGCACCCTGGCGTTCGAATTCTCTTCGAAGCTCAGCCGGCTCGTGGTCAATTGTGGTCTGCCGGCCGCCAGCCGGGACAGTTGGCGTCAGGTGGCGCGCGCGACCGCAGCCCACTCGACGGTGACCTTCAACGACGCTTCGTCATCACGCTTCGTCGAATCGGAATCGCTCAAGCGCATGCTGCAGGGAATGCCGATCGTCGGCGGGCCGCGCGAGATCGCGATCGAACGCGAACAGCGGGACGGCGCGATCGCGTTGCGTGCTTCGCACGACGGCTACGCCGACAACTTCGGCGTGATCCATCAGCGGACGCTCACGTTGTCTGCCGACGGCCTGCGGCTCGACGGCGAGGACATGTTTCCCTCGACCGAAGTTGCTTCGGTCGTGGCCGGCCGCGACCAGTTCGCGATCCGCTTCCACCTGCATCCGTCGGTCAAGGCCAATAAGCTGACCGATTCGCACGGCGCGATGCTGATGCTGCCCAACAAGGAGGTGTGGACCTTCAGCGCCCCAGAGGACCGCATCGAGCTCGAAGAGAGCGTCTACCTCGCCGGCCCCGATGGTCCGCGCCGCACCGTGCAGCTCGTCATCTACGGCCGTGCGTGCAAGGTGATGCGGGTGCACTGGACGCTGGCGCAGGTTCCGCCGCCCAGCGCCGGCGCCCGCCGTGGGCGCGGGGAGGACCCGCAACTGCCGCTGTGAATTCCATATGCGGCGGATAACGAACGGCATGGACTTGCAGGGCGGTCCATACGGTGATTACTCCGGTGTCCATGCCGGCACCGCGTTGCGAAGACCATGACTGACTATCCGCGCCACATCGCCCGCGCCCTCCTGTCCGTTTCCGACAAAACCGGCCTGGTCGACTTCGCCCGGGCGCTCGCGACCCGCGGGATCGAGCTCGTGTCGACCGGCGGCACGCGCAAGACGCTCACCGAGGCCGGACTGCCGGTACGCGACGTGGCGGAGCTGACCGGCTTCCCCGAGATGATGGACGGCCGCGTGAAGACGCTGCACCCGGGGGTGCACGGCGGCCTGCTGGCGATTCGGGAGGATCGCGACCACGCGGCCTCGATGCGGGCGCATGGCATCGAGCCGATCGACCTGCTGGTGGTCAATCTCTATCCGTTCGAAAGCACGGTGCGCAACGGCGCGGACTTCGCCACCTGCATCGAGAACATCGATATCGGCGGTCCTGCGATGATCCGCGCCGCGGCAAAGAACCATCAGGACGTCGCGGTGGTGGTCGATGGGGAGGATTACGCGAAGGTACTTGCAGAGCTTGCGCAGCACCAAGGCGCGACCACGCTGTCGCTGCGCAAGAAGCTCGCGGCCAAGGCCTATGCCCGCACCGCCGCCTATGATGCCGCGATCTCCAACTGGTTCGCGGAACAACTTGCCGATCCCGCGCCGACCTATCGCGCCATCGGGGGACGCCTGATCGAGGCGCTGCGCTACGGCGAGAATCCGCACCAGGCCGCCGCGTTCTACCGAACCGGCGATGCCCGTTTCGGCGTCGCCAGCGCGCGGCAAGAGCAGGGCAAGCAGCTCTCCTACAACAATATCAACGACACCGACGCGGCCTATGAGTGCGTCGCCGAATTCGATCCCGCGCGCACGCCCGCCTGCGCCATCATCAAGCACGCCAATCCCTGCGGCGTGGCGGAGGGCGCGAGCCCGCTCGACGCCTACAGCAAGGCGCTGCGCTGCGATCCGGTTTCCGCGTATGGCGGCATCGTCGCCTTCAACCGGACGCTCGACGCCGAGGCGGCGCGGGCCGTCACCGACATCTTCACCGAAGTGATCATCGCGCCCGCAGCCACGGACGAAGCCATCGCCATCATCGGCGCGAAAAAGAATTTGCGCCTGCTGCTGGCCGGCGGTCTGCCCGATCCGCGCGCCAACGGTCTGATCGCGAAGACGGTCGCCGGCGGCCTGCTGGTTTCCTCGCGCGACAACGCGGTGGTCGACGACATGAGCCTCAAGACCGTGACCAGGCGCGCGCCGACCAACGCCGAGCTGCACGATCTCGCTTTCGCGTTTCGTGTTGCCAAGCACGTGAAATCGAACACCATCGTCTACGCCAAGGATTTGGCGACTGTCGGCATTGGCGCCGGCCAGATGAGCCGGGTCGACTCTGCCCGCATCGCCGCCCGCAAAGCGCAGGATGCCGCCAGGGAGGAAGGACTGGCGGAGCCGAGGACCAAAGGCTCGGTGGTCGCGTCCGACGCGTTCTTTCCGTTCGCGGACGGTCTGCTGGTGGCGATCGAGGCCGGCGCCACGGCGGTGATCCAGCCCGGCGGCTCGGTTCGCGACGACGAAGTGATCAAGGCCGCCGACGATCACGGGATCGCGATGGTGTTCACCGGCACGCGCCATTTCCGACATTGAGTGCTGGTTGGGCGATAGTTCTCGGTCGTCCCCGCGAAGGCGGGGACGACCGGAACGGAGCTCCGCCGCTCATTCCCGCGCAAGCGGGAATCCAGGGCAACCGGCACCAACCGCCGACTTGTTGCCCTGGGTCCCCGCTTTCGCGGGGACGAGCGGATTGTTACTTCGGAAGAACCAAGCTTGCACTCGCTTCGATCTACTCCGACCCTGCCACGCCCGCGCGCTCGACCACCTTGCCCCAGCGCGCGATCTCGCTGGTGACGAACTGAGAGAGTTCCTTCGGTGATTTTGTCACCACCGGCGTGATGCCCTGTTCGAGGAGTTGCTTCTGCAAGTCCGGCGCGCCCGCCGCGGTGCGAAGATCGGCGTTGAGCCGGGCGACGATCGGCTTCGGCGTCTGGGCCGGCGCGACGATCATGTGCCAGGCCGATGCCTCGTAGCCGGACAGGCCGGCTTCGGCGACGGTCGGCAGGTCGGGTGCGGCCGCATTGCGCTGCCCAGTCGAAACCCCGAGCGCGCGCAGCTTGCCAGCCCGGACGAGCGGCAGCGCAGTCGCGAAATCGCCGAACATCAGCGACACGTGCCCGGCGACCACGTCGTTCAGTCCCGGCGCCAGGCCGCGATAGGGAACGTGCGTCATCTTGGTGTCGGTCAGGCTCTGCACCAGTTCCATGAACAGGTGCGCCGCCGAGCCCGACCCGCTCGACGCGAATGTCAGTTCGCCCGGCTTCGCCTTCGCGACCCTCACCAGATCGGCGATCGAGTGGATCGGCAGCGCCGGGTTGACCACCAGGATGAACGGATTGTCTGCGACCAGCGCCAGCGGCACGAAGTCCTTGACCGGATCGTAGCTGAGCTTCTTGTAGAGCGTAACGTTGATCGCCATCGTTGTCGAGGTCGCGAACAGAAGCGTATAGCCGTCGGGCTCCGCGCGCGCGACGTATGACGCGCCGATCAGAGTCCCCGCGCCGGGCCGATTCTCCACCACCAGCGGCTTGCCGAGACGCTGCTCGAGCTTCTGGCCGAACAGACGTGCGACCAGCGTAGTCGAGCCGCCCGGCACATAGGGCACGACCAGCGTCACCGGCCGTGTCGGATAATCCTGCGCCTGCGCGGCTCCAAAAGTCGCAAGCGTGATCATCAGCGGGCCGATCCAGCTGCCAAGTCGCAAACTCATTCGCTCCTCCCAATTCACCGCTTCGTCATGGTCGGGCTTGTTGCGGCCACGACGATCGAAAGGCATTGCCGTGCATTCTTAATCGGGATTGCCGGGACAAGCCCGGCAATGACGACATATCCTTATCTGACACCGTTGGTATAACTCCATGCCGAAATCAGCCGGGCGCATCGTTGTCGGGAGGCACAGAAGAACCATGCCGCAGCACAACCACCCCGTCCTGACGCGCCGAAACATCGGCAAACTCGCGCTCGGCGCGCTTGCCGGCACGGCGCTGTGTCCGCGCGGCGCGTTCGCGGCCTACCCGGAGCGCCCGATCAAGATCATCGTGCCGTTCACGCCGGGCGGGGCCAACGATCTGATCGCGCGAATTGTCGCAGCGCCGCTGAGCCAGGCGCTCGGGCAGTCGATCGTGGTCGAGAATCGCGGCGGCGCCAACGGCAATATCGGCATCGCCGCGGCGGCGCGCGCGGAGCCCGATGGCCTTACGCTGCTGGTGTCGTCGAACGTGTTCGACGTGAACCCGGCGCTCTACAAGAAGACCGCCTACGACCCGATCAAGGATTTTGCGCCGATCTCCGACCTGGTGTCGGCGCCGAACGTGCTGGTCTGCCGGCCGGCGCTCGGCATCAAGACCTTCGCGGAGCTGGCGGCGCGCGCGCGCGCCCATCCGACCGAGCTCAACTTCTCGACGCCAGGGGCCGGCAGCATCTCCCATCTCGGCGCCGAACTGATGAAGATCCGCGCCGGCATCGGCATGGTGCACGTGCCGTTTCCTGGCGCCGGGCCGGCAACACAGGCGGTGCTCTCCGGCACCGTCGAACTCGCCGGCATCACGGTCTCGACCGCGCTGCCGCACATCAAGGCCGGGACCCTGATCGCGCTGGTGCAGACCGGCAAGGAGCGCTGGCCTGAACTTCCCGATGTCCCGACGCTGGCCGAAGCGGGACTGCCGAACGCCGATTCCGAAACCTATCAATCGATGTATGCTCCCGCGGCCACGCCGAAGGAGATCCTGGAGCGGCTCGCCCGCGAGGTGGTGGCGATCGAGCGGCGGCCGGAGGTTCGCGCGCAACTCGAGAAGGTGAATTTCCGCGTGCTCGGTGCCGGACCGCAAGCGCAGGCGACGCGGCTCGCCAAGGATGTCGCGACTTGGCGCGAAGTGATCACGAAGTCGGGGATCAAGGTGGAGTAAAGTGATGGAAATGTCGGTGGTCCGTCGTCCCCGCGAAAGGCGGGAATCCATACCCTCCGACTTCGGAATTGTTCGCCGCTTATGCCTCGCCTTCGAGGGCAAGGCGTATGGGCCCCCGCCGTCGCGGGGATGACCCGTTGCAAGACCTTCGCTCGTAACTGAAATACACTGAACCAAGAAGAGAGTGAGTACAGGGAGGAAGTGATGAAACGAAACAAAGTAACAAGCCACGCCGCGGCATTGCTCGCACTTGCCTTGCTCGCCACCGCCGCGCCGGTCGCGCAAGCCCGCGACGACGAGCCGCTGCGGCTCGCGAAGTCGAGCTATTTCTTCGTCGGTGGCAAGATCGACACCGCGATCGAGGGCAGCCCGATGTTCGGGCAGATGTACGTCGAGTACATGATCCCCGAGCGGCAGCGGCATCCCTATCCCGTGATCATGGTGCACGGTGGGAGTCAGACCGGTACCAATTTCACCGGCACACCGGACGGCCGCGAAGGCTGGGCGCAGTATTTCGTCCGCCGCGGCTACGCGGTCTATGTGGTCGATCAGGTCGGGCGCGGACGATCCGCCTACTGGGCGCCGCAGCCGTACGGGCCGCTGCAGGGCGCGCGCCTGGGCTTTGTCGAGGGTCGCTTCGTCGCTCCCGAGCGATCCAACATGTGGCCGCAGGCGAAGCTGCACAATCAGTTTCCTGGGACCGGACGGCCGGGCGATCCGGCATTCGATCAGTTCTATGCGTCACAATTCCCTTCGATCGTGGACTTCCCCAAGCAGCAGGAAATAAACCGCAATGCCCTTGTCGCGCTGCTCGACAAGATTGGCCCGGCGGTACTGCTGACGCATTCGCAGTCCGGCGCGATGGGCTGGCCGGTCGGGGACAGCCGCCCAAATCTCGTCAAGGCGATCATCGCAGTCGAGCCGAGCGGACCGCCGGCGCACGATCTTGAGATGACCGGTGCACCAAATTGGTTCAAGGATTCCACCCGCGAGCGGATTTCAGGAATTAGCGATATCCCCCTCACCTATGATCCGCCGCTGACCGGCGGCCAGAAGCTCGAGTTCGTGCACCAGGACAAGGCCGACAAGCCCGACCTCGCGCGCTGCTGGGCGCAGAAGGAGCCGGCCCGCAAGCTGCCGAACTTGAGCAAGATCCCGACGGTCGTTGTCACCAGCGAGGCGTCCTATCACGCGCCCTACGATCACTGCACCACGGCCTATCTCAGGCAGGCCGGCGTGCCGGTCGCGCACATCCACCTGGTCGACAAGGGCATCCACGGCAACGGCCACATGATGATGATCGAGAAGAACAACCTCGCCATCGCCGGCGTGATGGCGGACTGGCTCGATCGCACCATTCCCGGCCGCGGCGGCCGCGAGGATCGTGCGGAGCGGCGGGACCGGCGCCATAGCCGCGATCGGGATTGAGCGATCATCGTGTCCCGGCCAGCGAGCGAAAGCAGGCGCCGAGCCGGGACCCAGGAGAGAAGTGACGGCCGCAGGCCGTCACAAATCGTGCTGCGCGAGTCTTGGCGCTGGGTCCCAGGTCTCGTTCCGCTTCGCTCCACGAGCCCGGGACGCAAGCGACGAGCGCACAGACTGGACCACGGAAGTCGCGCGGACTATCGTTTGCGCAATCGCAATCGTTTGAAAATGGAGACGGACATGCTCACGGCGCGTGACCTCGGCGGGATGATGGCGATGATGCCAGCCTTCGCGACGGACGCGGCGGCCGACCTGCGCGCGACCGATACGGTGAGCGTCGAACGCCTGCGCACGGGCGTCGACCGCATGGTCAGCGACGGCGCCAACGCGATCGCCACCACCGGCAGCTTCGGCGAATGCCATACGCTGCTGGCCGACGAATTCGAGACGCTGGCGCGCGAGACCGTCGACGTGGTGCGCAAGCGCATCCCGCTGTTCGTCGGCGTCACCTCGGTGAACGCGCGCGAGACGGTGGCGAAGATGCGGGTGGTCGCGGATACCGCGGCCGACGGCGTGCTGCTCGGCGTGCCGTATTACTTTCCGTCGACCGTCCAGAACGCGGTGCGTTTCTTCCGCGAGATCGCGGAGATGTTTCCCAAGCTCAACATCCTGATCTATCACAACCCGGCGCTGCACCACGTCACGCTGCCGGTCGAGTCGTTCGAGGCGCTGGTGACGATTCCGCAGATCATCGGCATGAAGGACAGCCATCGCGACACCGCCACCTTCATCCGGCTGCAGGAGATCATCCGCGGCAAGATCAGCGTGATGTGCAACGCGACGCAGTATTACCCGTATGTACAGATGGGCGCGGCCGGGTTCTGGTCGATCGAGGCATGGATGGGACCGTGGCCCTATTTCGCGCTGCGCGACGCGGTCGCGCGCGGCGACTGGAAGGCGGCAACCGCGATCACGCTCGACCTCGCGCCGCCGGTCACGCGCAAGCCGGACCTGTCCTGGCGCGAGACCGCCTCGAAGATCGGCATCGCGCTCGCCGGCTATGTCGAGCCCGGCCCACTGCGGCCGCCGTTCCTCGAGATCCCCCCCGAGGTGGTGGAGACTCAGAAGAAGCGCGTCGAACGCTGGCAGCGCATCTGCGCGAAGTATCGGCCGGCCTATGAGGCCGAGCCGAAGCGCGCCGCGAATGCCTGACGCGGCGCGATGACCACCAACGGCTACGACTTCATCATCGTCGGCGCCGGGTCGGCCGGCTGCGTGCTCGCCAATCGCCTGAGCGAGGATGCTGGCGCGCGCGTGCTGCTGCTGGAGGCCGGGCCGCGCGACATCAATCCGTTGATCTCGATCCCGCTCGGCATGGGCAAGATGCACGACTACCGCATGCACGACTGGGGCTACGAGACGGAGCCCGAGCCGAACCTCAACGGCCGCCACATCGAAGCGATGCGCGGCAAGGTTTTGGGCGGGTCGTCGTCGATCAACGTGATGGCCTACACGCGCGGCAATCGCGGCGATTACGACCGCTGGGCGCAGAAGGGCGCGCGCGGCTGGTCCTATGCCGACGTGCTGCCGTATTTCCGGCGCGCGGAAACCTGGGAGAAGGGCGAGAACCCCTGGCGCGGCGGCGACGGCCCACTCGGCACCGAATACGCCAAGACGCCGGACCCGCTGTTCGACGCCTGGCTCGAAGCGGCGCGCGCGCTCGGCTATGCCCACACCGACGACTACAACGGCCAGCAGCAGGAAGGCTTCGGCCGCGGCCAGTACACCATCCGCGATGGCCGCCGCTCCTCATCGGCGCGCGCTTATCTGCGGCCGGCGCGCAGGCGCGCCAACCTGACCGTTGTGACCGGCGCGCAGGCGATGCGCGTGCTGATGCAAGGAACACACGCGACCGGGGTAGAGTATTACAAGAGCAGCGGTGACCTCATCCGCGCGGAAGCCACGCGCGAAGTAATTCTCGCGAGCGGCACATTCAACTCCCCGCAGCTTCTGATGCTTTCCGGCATCGGCCCCGCCGAGCATCTCGCGGAGATCGGGATCGAGCCGATCGTCGACCTTCCGGTGGGCAAGAACCTGCAGGACCATCTCGGCGCCTACATCACCTATTCACGACGCCAGCCCGGCGCTTTTCATGGCGAGATGCGCTTCGACCGCATGGCCGTGAACATGGTGCGCGCGTATCTCTACGGCACCGGTCCCGGCACCATCGTTCCGGGCGGCCTGCATGCCTTCATCAAGACGCGGCCGGAATTGGCGGTGCCGGACATCGAGTTCATGTTCCGCGGCACGTCGCACCATCCGTATCTCTGGTTTCCTGGAATCCGCGCGCCGTTTCAGGACGGCTACGGCATCCGGCCGACGCTGCTGCATCCCGACAGCCGCGGCGAGGTGCTGTTGCGCTCTGCCGATCCGCGCGAGGCACCGCGCATCTACTATCACTTCTTCACTGCGCCGAACGACCTCCCGACGCTGCGTCACGGCTTCAAGCTGGCACGCGAGGTGGCCTATCAGAAGGCGCTCGAGCCCTATCGCGACGCGGAGACCAATCCCGGCGACAAGGTCAAGACCGACGCCGAGATCGATGACTGGATCCGCCGCACCGTCATCACGGCGCATCACCCCTGCGGAACCTGCCCGATGGGTGCGACGCCCGACACGGTGCTTGATCCGCAAATGCGCGTGCGCGGAGTGACAGGCCTGCGCGTGGTCGACGCCGCAGCAATGCCCGATCTCGTCTCGGCTCACATCAACGCTTGCGTGCTGATGATGGCGGAGAAAGCGTCCGACATGATCCTCGGCCGCACGCCGCTTCCGGCAGCGCTCGACGCGTAGCGCCAGACCGAGAGCGGCTGAGATGTCGGAGAGTTCGTTCATGGCGGCACCTTGTTCTTGGTCAAGGCGCGAAGACCGGGGCTCATAACGCGCATTGAGAAAACGGAACTCAATTCACTGAGATTTTTAGGCGTGCGCTCAGGTTCCACCGCTTTGACGTGACGTTTATGGGCTGCGGCTATTTAATTACGCGATATTTACTTTATGTGCCAATAAATCATTTATCGTGCGCATGACTGCCAGTGTGAGGTCTGCGGCGCGAAGACACGCGCCCGGTTTCCAGATGGCGTCAACGCGCCAGTGCAATACGGCCCCAGGATCACAGCCTTCGTGATCATCTGTTGCATGATCAGTTTCTGCCCGAGAACCGCCTGGTCACACTGATGGCCGATCTCTTCGGCGTTAAAGTGACCCCGCGACGATCGCGATGAGCTGCACCTACGCCGAACGGCTGCAGGCTTTTGGTGAAGCGGTGCGCGATCTCGTCGCTGGCGCAATGGTGAAGCACATGGATGAGACCGGGTTTCGCATCGGCGGCAAGACGCAATGGCTGCATGTCGCGTCCACCACCTTGCTGACTTTCTATCGCGTCTGCGCTAAGCGCGGCAGTCTGTTAGCGAAGGTCGCCGGCATCGTTGTCCACGATCACTGGAAGCCCTATACACGATGCAAGGCGAGCTGCACGCCTTGTGCAATGCCCATCACTTGCGCGAACTGAAGGCTCTCATCGAGATCGAGAAGAAGCGTGGCGCGCAGATGCACAGCTACTGCGCGTCCTGTCACGCCGAGAACAGAGCGCGAGAACGGGACGTTCCGTTGAAGCCTCACTGCGGATGTCGAGCGTCGTTACGACGCCATTCTCGCCGAAGGGTCCCTCATGAGGCCCAAGCGCCACTGGCGCGCGCCGTGCTCGAGGGAGGCGGCAAACGGCGCGGCGTGCGCCCGCCGAACCGGACACAATCCCTCAGCGCCCGCAGCCGCAAAGAGGAACGTGCGCTCCTCGCGACGACCGTCCCGCACCAACAACAGGCCGAACGCGACGGGCGCTGATGAAGCTCGCCAAAACATCCGGCGGTCCGGTCGTCGCAAGGTGCGACGGACTGCGCGCTAATCCGCTCCTTCGTCTCAACTGCAAGGAAGCAGGGCTGGAACATCATCGACGCGCGATGGGGGAGGGATAAACAATTCTCATAATGATTTCACTTTTAAGCAGAAATTTTACCTCGTTGTTCTGGAAGGGTTCCGACAAGTCCCCGCGGAGAGCGGCGACCAAAAATCACGCATAACATAAGGAGAATATTATGAAGAAGGTCGCACTTGCGAGCGCCCTGGTGACTCTGTGCGCATTGCCAGCACTCGCTCAATCGATCGAGCAGACGATGACCCCCCGCAGCACCGTGCTGCCCGCCCGCGTGGCGACGTACCCGGTCGGGCAATACGGGCGGACCGAAGCTAGCCTTCGCTTTTATGCGAACACCGTTCCCCAGCGTCCCGGCGCCTTCATCGGAGCCGATCCGGATGCGCTCGTGCGTCTGCAGCTTCAAATCGACAGTAACGAATGACGTTCGCCGATTTGCGTTTCGGCAGATAAAAGAAGCCCGGGGGCATTTCCCCGGGCCTTTTGATTCCGCGATTTAATGATTGATTTGACAGCAAGGCCTAGCGACCGGGATGCTCGTCGATTGGACCGATAATCACTTCGCCGGCGGTTTGTAGATCAACGCCTGCTTTGCCCGCGCGCTGACCCGCGCCGGCAAGGCATAGAGCTTGGCGACAAGCGCCTGCAAATCCTCGCCCGACATCGCGCCGAGATCGAACCGCGTTCTCTCCGCTTCGGCGATCAGTTCCGGGTCATGGATCGCGTCCATGAACGCCTTGCGCAGCGCCGCGACCCGGTCGGCCGGCACACCCGGAGCGAGCACATAGGGCCGCCCGAACAAATTCTGGCTGTAGACCAATTCCATCACCTGCCGCACTTCCTCGGTCTTGGCGAAATCGATCGTACGCGGCACGCCCATCTTGTTGACCTCGGGATGGCCCTTGAGATCCTCCTGCGCGATGATCCGCGCCTTGCCGCTGCTGATCCAGTCAGGATGCTGCAGCTCGAGGCTGGCCCAGCCGAAGCCGCAGATACCCTGGACCTCGCCACGCTCGATCGCGATCATCACTTCGCGGCTGCCGGCGTAGCCGGTGACGAGCCGCAGCTTCACCCCGAGCAAATTGTCGAGCATGGTCGGCAGGTCGCGCAGCGTCGCGCCCTCGGCGCTCGCGCCTAGGACGACCTCGGTGGTGAAGGTGTCCTGGAAGGTCTTGACCGGGGCATCGGAGCGCACCAGGCAGAGATAGACGTCGTTGGTGGCGCTGCCGACGAAGATGAACTTGCTCGGATCGTGCTGCATCCGCAGGTCCGAGAGCAGCGGCTGCAGCACGGCGCCCGGCTGGATCGCACCGATCATGGTACCGTCGCGCGGCGCCTGCAGCGCAATATAGCCGGCGGCCTTGTTGCTGCCAGCGCCCGGCATGTTCTGCGCAATGACGCTCGGATGGCCGGGAATGTGCTTGCCGAGATGGTGCGCGATGAGCCGGCCGTAGCCATCGTAGCCGCCGCCGGGGGCCGATCCGATGACGATGTTCACGGTCTTGCCGCGGTAGAACTGCGCGATCTGGTCCTGCGCCAAAGCGACGCTCGCAGCGCTAGGCAGGACGCATGCGGCAGCAACCATTGCGCGCGCCAATGCCATGAGCATGATTCCCTCCCTGGCGCATCGCCCGATGGAGGCGCTTGTTAATCGGCGCCCGGCTATGGAGCGGTGCAATAAGTCTCAATAAGTCTAAGGCGAATCAGACCGTCCGGTCACGGGGGAACATTGCAGCCTGAGGTCGCAGATGACGCCGCGGCAAGCCCAGCCGCTGCATTCCGCGCGCGGCGCAAGCGCCGGCCGCCGAGAGAAAATACCGCGGCCCATCGAGTTCCCCAAGGTGGTAATCCGCCTTCACACCGTGCTACGGTAACGATACTGTTCACATGAGAATGACCGCGTCAGCCGGGCTGTTTGCCATGGCCCGCATGACATTTAAGGGAGATGAAGCATGGCTCGAAAAGAACGTCCCGAGGTGAACCGCCGGAAATTCCTGGCTGGCGTGGCAGTGGCAGGCGCCGCAGCGGGCGCATCGACGACAGGCGCGCAGGCGGCGACGCCGCCGATCGCGGCCGCGAAGATCCCCTCCGCCGCACGGCCGACTGCGCAGCAGATCGCTGCCGAAGCGGGCGTCGTGAAGGAGATGAAGCCGGTCGCCGGCCGCGCCGGCTCGGATTTCATGGTCGACGTGATCAAGGCGCTCGACATCGACTACTGCTACGCCAATCCCGCCTCCAGCTTCCGCGGCATCCACGAATCGCTGATCAACTACGGCAAGAACGAGAAGCCGGAGTTCATCACTTGCATGCACGAAGAATCCGCGATCGCGATGGCGCATGCCTACTTCAAGGTGACCAACAAGCCGCAGCTCTCCCTCTGCCACGGCACCGTCGGCCTGATGCATGGCTCGATGGCGATCTACAACGCCTGGGTCGACCGCGCCGCCGTGCTCGTCATGGGCGGCACCGACCTCGACGCCGCCAGGCGCGCGCCGGGCGTGCCGACCACCCACTCCGCGCAGGACATCAACGCGATCGTGCGCGACTTCACCAAGTGGGACGATCAGCCGGTTTCGCTGCAGCACTTCGCGCAGTCGCTCGCCCGCGCCCACAAGTTCATGATGACGCCGCCGCACGAGCCGGTGATGATCGCGCTCGACGGCGGCCTGCAGGAAGAGCTGATGCGCGCGGGCGAGACCGCGCTGTACATCCCGCGCATCACGCAGCCATCCCCGCCGCAAGCCGAAGTCGCCGCGCTGCGCGAGACCGCCAAGCTTCTCGTCAACGCCGAGCACCCCGTGATCTTCGTCGATCGCGTGGCCCGCACCGATAAGGGCGTAAAGGGCCTGATCGAGCTCGCGGAGCTGCTGCAAGCGCCGGTCGTCGACATGGGCGGGCGGATGAATTTCCCGAACACCCATTACCTCAACCAGACCGCGTCGGCGCAGAATCTCGTGCGCAACGCCGACCTGATCCTCGGCTTCGAAATGAACGACTTCTGGTCGACGGTGAACCAGTTCATCGACAACGGCGAGGACGACGGCCTTGGGATTCGCGCGGGCAAGATCAAGCCGGGCGCCAAGCTCGTCACCATCAACGGCGTCGACCTCAACGAGAAGTCCAACTACCAGGACTTCCAGCGCTTCCAGAGCGTCGACATCTCGATGGCCGGCGACACCGAGGCTTCGCTGCCGTCGCTGATCGAGGCGGTGAAGATGGCGCTGCCGAACGACAAGAAGGACGCCTACGCTCAGCGCGCCGAGGGCTTCAAGAAAGCCAAGAAAGCGTCGCACGAGCGGATGATGGCTTGGGCGGCGGTGGGCTGGGATCTCAACCCGATCTCGACCGCGCGGCTTTCTGCCGAGCTCTACAATGCGGTCAAGGACGAAGACTGGTCGCTGGTTTCTTCGAGCGGCAACACCAGCGGCTGGCCGAACCGCTTCTTCAAGATGGACAAGCACCATCGCTGGATCGGCGGCTCCGGCGGCTCCGGCCTCGGCTATGGCCTGCCGGCCTCGGTCGGCGGCGCTCATGCCAACAAGAAGTTTGGCCGGTTCTCGGTCTCGATCCAGGGCGACGGCGACATCATGTACGCGCCGGGCGCCATGTGGACCGCGGCGCGGCACCAGATCCCGCTGCTCTCCGTGATGCACAACAACAAGGGCTACCACCAGGAGGTGATGCATGTGCAGCGCCTCTCGAACCGGCGCGTGCGCGTTGCCAACAACGGCAAGGATTTCGGCCCGATCGGCACCCGCATCGAGAACCCGGACGTCGATTACGCCCAGCTTGCGAAGTCGATGGGCTGGTACGCGGAAGGCCCGATCAACGATCCGAAGGACCTCGGCCCCGCCCTCAAGCGGGCCGTCGAGGTGGTCAAGAAGGGCCAGCCGGCCCTCCTCAATACCCTCACCCAGCCGCGTTAAGGAGTTGGAGTTCATGCCGGTTGTTCGTAGTTACGTTGGGCTGGCGGCGCTTGCCGCCGGCCTCCTCTTCGGCCAGGGCGCGGCGCTCGCTGCTGATGCGGCGCGCGGCAAGATCCTGTTCACGGAAAAATACGGCTGCTTCCAATGTCACGGCGAGGCCGGGCAAGGCTCGCCCGTGACCGGGCCGAAGCTCGCGCCGAACCCGTTACCGTGGGAGGCGCTGTCGTCGTTCGTGCGCACCACGAACCGCAACATGCCGCCCTTTAAGGAAGCGGTGCTTCCCGACGCGGACCTGCAGGACATCTACGCCTATCTGCAGTCGATCCCGGCGACTCGCGACTGGAAGACGATCCCGCTGCTCAACGGCAACTGATACAAGCAGCCTTAATCACGATAAGCGGCCCGGCCCCTGCGCCGGGCCGTTTGCTGTTCCGAGTACGGATACGGCAGATCGTTATGGCCGTGCTTATCTGCTCGGAGGATATGGTCCCGGCCTGCGCGCGGGCGACCTGACAACGAACCGAGCTATTGCGCCGGCTCCAGCGCCGGCTGTCTGGTCGTCGCGGGATCGACGGGGGCAGCGCCGGGCCAGGTCCTGGGGCTGATGTCGAACACGACATTGTCCGGCCCGCGAAACTTGATCTCGACATGCGCGTTCGGCGGCATGTCGGCGAGCGTCGTGATGTTGGGCGCGCCGAGCGCCTCGAGATGTTGGGTCCAGCTATCGAGGTCATCGACTACGACGCCGAAGTGATGCAGGCCCTCGTAGTCGAGCCCCACGCCGGTCTGGTCCTTGGCGAGCTTGAGGATCGCCATGCTGATGTAGCCGTCGGTCAGGACCACGCCGCACGGCCGCGGCGCGGCATCCGGATTGTTCGGGTCGAAGCCGTGGCGCGCCACTTCGCGGAAGCCGAAGGCCTTCTTGTAGAAATCGGCGGTCTTGCCGGGATGATCGCTGGCAATCGCGATGTGCCTGATCTGAGCCATGGTGCCTCCAGCAGGTTCCAAGCGGTTGATGCGAAAAATGTGTCAGAGCGGAGCTTCCGGATCAAGCCGTTCACGCCGCGCCGTGCTAGCGCTGCAAGCGCTGAACCGCAACGCGGTAGTCGCCTTGATGTGCGCGTGCTATAGGCGCGCCGCCGGAAGTGATTTGCCTCGGGAGGGGCTCATGGTTCTCGATTACATCGATCTGCAGACATTCACCTTGATCCACACGGCGCTGAGCCTGATCGCACTTGCGTCCGGTATCATCGTGATGATCGGCCTCGTGGGCAGCCACACGCTGCCGGGCCTGACCGCGCTCTTTCTCTTGACCGCGGTGGCGACCAGCGTGACCGCCTTCGGATTCCCGTTCGATCACTTCCTGCCGTCGCATTGGGTCGCGGTGCTGTCGCTGGTGGCGCTGCTGTTCGCGATCCTCGCCCGTTACGCATTTCGCTATGCCGGCGCCTGGCGCTGGATCTATGTGATCGGCATCGTGCTCGCGGTCTACTTCGACGCCTTCGTGGCGGTGGCGCAGGCGTTCCTGAAGGTGCCGAGCTTCCACGCCCAGGCGCCGACCCAATCGGAGCCGCCGTTCCTGATCGCGCAGGTCTTCGTGATGGTCCTGTGCCTCATCATCGGTGTCGTCGCGGCGAAGCGATTCCATCGCCACACACTCGCGGCGGCCTGAGGCGATCCGCCCGCCCGTGTCCTGGCCCAGCGAGCGCGCAGCGCGAACGCCGAGCCGGGATCAGGAGAGAAGTGACTGCCGCAGGCCATCTCCATTATCGTGATTATTGTACCGCGCACGTTTTGCGCCGGGTCCCGGTTCGCATTCCGCTTCGCTGAATGCGCCCCGAGCGGCCGATCTAGCCGCCGACCTTGGCGAGAAACTCCAGCAGCCGCGCCGGCGCGGAGTCTTCGGTTTGCTGCGCGACCGGTACGTCCCAATATTCCGACTTGGGCAGGCATTCTTCGAGATAGCGCGCGGCCGAGGTGGCGTGCGCCGCGTCGCGGCCGGGGACGATCAGCGCCGGCGTGTCGAGGCGCAGCAAATCCTCGGGTTCGGCGCCCGGCGCGCTGTCACGATCGAACAGGGTGCGGCCCATGCCGGCGACGATGAGCTTGTAGCGCTCGACGTCCTGCCTCGCATAAGGCTCTGCGAAGGCGCGATCGTGCCGGATCACCGACGCCCACGGCCCGCCGCGCGGATCGGCGCCGAACGGCTTGCCATCCTTCTCGACCAGCGCGACCACCGCTGCGAGCCCGTTCTGCGCCACGAAGGCTAAGTGCTCGGCGAAGCGCTGATGGCTGGAGAGCCGATATTTCGCGCCGCCGACCGGCCAGAACAACACCAGGCTCAGCATCCGCTGCGGCTCGATGACGCCGAACGCCGCGGCGCACGATACACCCATGCAGCCGCCCATGATGTGCGCGCGTTCGATCTTGAGGTGATCGAGCAGTCCCCGCCCCTGCGCGACGTAGTGCGCCCAGGTCACGCGCTCCACCCGCCCGCCCGACTGGCCGCATTCGCGTCGGTCGAACACGATGCAGGTGTAGTGCTTTGGCAGATGGTCGAGGAACTTGACCTTGGCGTAGACTCCCTGCGTGGTCCAGGTCTCGATGGTGGCGTTGAAGCCGCCCGGCGCGTACATCAGCAGCGGCGGGCCGTTGCCGATCACTTCGTAGCGGGTGGTGATGCCGTCGATGATCGCGGTGGGCATGGTCCGTCCTAAGTCCTAGCCCTTGATCTGGCGGCCGGCGCGGGCGTCCTCGATCAGCGCCGTGAACGCGGCGAGCGCGGCCTTGGCGCCGTTGAAGTATGTGTCGGTCTTGGAGTCGATCCATTTCTCCGCATAGCCGATCGCGGTGTGCGCCATGCGCACGCGGCCGTCGAGCCAGGGGCCACCGCCGAAGCCGCCGATCACCGGGATTTTCACCGCCTGCACCACCGCCGCGCCCGCGACCGGCCCGGAATTGGTGAAGTCGAGCGCCACCGCGCCGGCGGCTTCCAGGTTCTTCGCATCCTCGACGAGCTTCGCGGTCATCTCGGCCGTGGCCTGCGCGCCGGCTGCATTCTGCGCGCCGTAGGGTACGCCGTATTTCAGCGCGGTCTGCGGCGTGAGCCCGAACTGCGCGAACACCGGGATGCCGGCGCGGGTGAGCGCCTTGACCGCCTCGGGGAATTCCGACGCGGCATCGAGCTTCACCATGTCGGCGCCGCCTTCCTTGACCAGGCGGATCGCGGCCCTGAGCGCGCTCTCGACGCCCTCCTGGACCGGGCCGAAGGGAACGTCGCAGCTCACCAGCGCCCGCGTCACGCCGCGCCGCACCGCCTTGCAGCACACCAAAATTTCGTCGAGCGTGACTTCGAGCGGATTGGCATGGCCCCATAGATTGGCGCCCACGGAATCGCCGACCGAGACGAAGTCGACCCCGGCGCGCTCGGCAATGCGCGCGATCTGATAATCCCAGGCAACCACGCCAATGCTCTTCTTCCCATCGCGCTTCATCTGCTGCAGCATCGGGATGGTGACGGGGGAGTCGTTGGACGCCATGAGATTCCTCTTCGGGTCGGGTCGGCGATACGGGCCGCGCCGGCGGCATATGACAAGACCGCACCGCCCGTTTCAAGCCGCGCGAGGGTAGACGCCGCCCGGCCCAGGGCAATACCGTCGCCGCGTATGGCCCGGACCTTGTCGCGATGACCAAGCCTCTCCTCGGCGTGCGCGTGCTCGACCTGACCAATGTGCTGGCTGGGCCATTCTGCTGTCACCAGCTCGCTCATCTTGGCGCCGACGTGATCAAGGTCGAGACCCCCGGCTCCGGTGATCTCGCCCGCCAGCTCGGCGCCGATCCGGAGCTCAACCGCTGCTTCATGGGCGTATCGTTCCTGGCGCAGAACGCCGGCAAGCGCTCGATCACCGTCGACCTCAAGCACGCGCGCGGCAAGGAGGTCTTCCGCCGCCTCGTGCGCCGCGCCGAAGTGGTCGTGGAGAATTTCCGGCCCGGTGTGATGGAGCGCCTGGGTCTCGGCTACGACGCGCTGCGCGCGCAGCAGCCGCGGCTGATCTATTGCGCGATCTCGGGCTTCGGCCAGGACGGGCCGCTGCGTGATCTGCCAGCCTATGACCAGATCGTCCAGGGCATGTCCGGCATCATGAGCATCACGGGCAGCCCGGAGGCAGCGCCGTTCCGCGTCGGCTACCCGGTGGCCGACACCATCGGCGGCATGACCGCCGCCTTCGCGATCGCCGCGGCGCTCGCCGATCGCGACCGCAGCCAAGGCTGCTGCATCGACGTATCGATGCTGGAAGCCGCGATGGCGACCATGGGCTGGGCGGTGTCGAACTTTCTCATCGCCGGCGTTGAGCCAACGCCGATGGGAAACGAGAACGTCACCGCGAGTCCCTCCGGCACGTTTCGCACCGGCGATGGCCTGCTGAACATCGCCGCCAACAAACAGGAACAGTTCGAGGCGATGTGCCGCGTCGTCGGCCGCGCGGAGCTGATGGCCGATCCGCGCTTTGCTGCGCGGCAGGACCGGCTGCGCAACCGTTTCGTGCTGAAGGAGCTGCTGGAGAGCGCGCTTGCGGCGAAATCAGCCGACGCGTGGTGGCGACTGCTCAACGCGGCCGGCGTGCCGGCCGGTCCAGTCTACACCGTGCCGCAAGCGCTCACGCATCCGCAGGTCAGCGAGCGCGGGATGATCGCAACGTTCCCCGACGCGCCCGGCGTCGGCCGCGACATTCGGGTTCTGCGCACCGGCATCAAACTCAATCACGAGGCACCGGCCGTCGATGCGCCGCCGCCTCGGCTCGGCGAGCACAGCGAACAAATCCTGGCCGAACTCGGCTACACAGGCGAGGAGATCGAAACGCTCAAGAAAGAGCAGGCGGTCTGACCGCGACGCGCTTGCCGATGCGGTTCTCCTGGGCGCAGACTGACGCAATCGCGCAACCCGGCGCCATCGACATAAAAAAGCCGGGCCGCCTCACCGGGAGGTGTCCATGCGAGCCTGTCATCGACGCAGCGTGCTGCGGGCCATTGCGGCCGCGAATCTGGTGCTGATCGGCGGCCTGCCGCGCCCGGCCGACGCCCAAAACTCCGACTATCCGAACAAGAAGATCACCATCATCGTCGGCTTTGCGCCCGGCGGCGGCGTCGACACCCTGGCGCGGGTGGTCGCGCAGGAAATCACCGAGCAGTTCGGCTATCAGATCGTGATCGAGAACCGGCCCGGTGCGGCCTCCAACATCGCGGCCAAGGCCGTCGCGAGCGCGGCGCCTGACGGCTACACGTTCCTGTTCACCGGCAACAGCCTGGCGATCAACCAGACGCTCTATAAAAATCTCACCTATTCGATGGACGAGTTGCGCCCGGTTGCGATCGCAGCGGTCGACAGCCAGGGTCTCGCGATCAATGCCAACCGGCCGGAGCGCACGCTCAAGGAATTCCTCGACGCCTTCAAGGGCAAGCCGTTCAGCTTCGGCTACGGCGGCTCGTCGGCACGCATCGCCGGCGAGTACGTGTTCAAGATCCTGGCCAAGACGCAAGCGGTGGGCGTGCCGTTCCAGAGCGGCGTGCCGGCGATGAACGCGCTGCTCGGCAACCATATCGACATCCTCGCCGGGCCGGTGGCGGAGATCTTCCCGCAAGTCCAGCAAGGCGCCATGCGTGCGCTTGCGGTCACCGGAGCGAAGCGCGCGGCCGCCTTCCCGAATGTGCCTACACTCGCCGAGGTGGGTTTCCCCGGCATCGAGTTCAGCGGCTGGATCGGATTGCTCGCCCCCGCCAAGACGCCCACCGAGCATCTCACCAAGATCAACGCCGCGGTGAATGCCGTGGTGATCAAGCCCACGGTCGACAAGCGGCTGCGTGAGCTCGGCTACGAGCCGCATTCAGTTCCGCTCGACGCCGCGCCGCCGTTCGTGAAGAACTCGATCGACACCTGGGGCCGGATGATCAACGCCACCGGAATTACCGCCACCGATTAGGGCATGATACCGAAAAGTTGCCGACTTTTCGGATCGGATCACGCGACCAGTCAAAGAGAAACGGAGCGCAAGCGGAAATCCAGGGCCGCTGGCGCGAACGGCGCACCGTGTGGCCGCGAGTTCCGCTTGCGCGGGATGCGCGGACGACGCGATTGATTCCATTCGCTTTTGTTTTAACACGCGGCCCGACTCAGATAAGGAGATTCGAATCACGGCCGCAAATCTTGCGGCGGTATTCGGCGCTTTGGCCGTGTTTGTGGGAGTAAGCGGCACAAACAAAATGGTGATGGAAATGCTGCCTGACGTGCGATTCATGTTCGGTGCAGTGTTGGCGACGGCGATGCTGATCATGGCCGGGTTTGGTCTCATCACATCGGTACGGCTGGCGCACGAAGCCAAGGTCAGTCCGCTCGAAGCCTCGCGCAGGATGGCCTTTGCCGACCGCGCCGACTGGAACGTACTCGCCGACGGCGAGACGGCGCAGCATTTCGATGGGTCCATGGCCGGCGGCGATCATGAGACCGCGTTGCGCGCGGCCGCCGAGCAGGCGGTTGCGCAGCCTGTGCTGCCTGATCTCGATGCAGCCGTGCTCGCGGAACGAGACGGCAGCGCTGACTCGGCTCCCGCTCCTGTCACTCCGCCCGCTGATACCGGTGCTTCCGCGCCGCCGGCTGAGACTGCTTCTGCCGATCCGCCAGCCGATACCAGCGCCCCGGCTGATGCGAGCGCTACGACCGCTTCCCCGGCGGCGACTGCCGCCGCGGAGACTACGGAAGCAGCGCCGCTTGCGATCGTCCCTCCACCGCAACCTGCAGTCGCTGGAAGTGATGATGCCCCCGCCGATAAGGCGAGCGCACCGACCCAAGCCGCAACAGATCCGGCGCCCTCCGAACAGCCACGCGCATCAGCTCCTGCTGAATCGGCGCCCCCCGAACAACAGGATGCATCGACGCCGGTTGAACCTGCACCGGCGCCCGTCGAGGCCGCCGACACGCCGGCTCCCGACCCGGCTGCAGCCACCGGCAGCATCGGCGCGCCGGATGCGAAGAACGTCGAGAGCGGTATCGGCGTCGATCCCCCTGTAACACTCACTGAGCCGGAGCAGATCGCAAACGCGCCCGCGATCGAAACACCGACGCCGGCGGCAGAGAAGCCGGCCGACCCGGCGAAGACCAGTCCCATCAAGAACAAGGCCCTCAGAACGACCGCGAGGGCCAAGAGCAAGACCAAGGCTGCTCCGCACAAGATCACCGCCCGCGCACGAACCGCGAAAACAAAGCGCGTCCGCGTGATCCGCAAGCCGGCGGCACGGCAGCCGCTCGCACAGACCGGTTATACGACGTCACAGCCGGGATGGACTCCGCCGCAGGCGCAGACGTCACAGGCTCCGACCTTCAGGAACTGACCGGACGCAAGCCCGATTGAAGCATTCCCGGTCGTCCCCGCGAAAGCGCCTGGGCGCCAAGTTAAAGTGGCACTCGGCGCGGGCATGACGAGCCAACCGTTGCGCGGGTTGGCATTACATCTTCAGCAACTTCTTGGCGTTCCCGCTGAGGATCTTCACTTTGTCCTCGTCGCAGAGCGGCACGCTTTCCATCCAGGTCGTGCCGGGCGGATTGGCGACGAACGGCCAATCGATCGCGAACATCAGCCGATCGACTCCCATTTCCTGCACACAGCACAGCAGCGCCGGGTTGGAGAAGTTGCCGCTGGTGGTGAGATAGAAGTGGCTGCAGAAGATGTCGCGGAAGCTGATGGTCTTCTGGCCCGGCCGCGACAGCGATTGATCGATGCGCCAGATCAGGAACGGCAGCGTCTCGCCGAGATGGCCGATGATGATCTTCAGTTTCGGCAATTTGTCGAAGATACCGCACAGAACCATCCGGATCGCCTGCGTTGCGGTCTCGACCGTGAAGCCCCAGGCGGCGCGGATCACCATCGGGTAATCCTTCACGTAGTCCTTGTAGTACGCCTCCATCACCGCCGGATGCGGGATCGACGGATGCAGATAGATCGGCACGTCGAGCGCCTGCGCCCGCTCGAAGATCGGCCAGAACCGCTTGTCGTCGAGGAACATGTCGTTGGCGAGCCCGTGGATCATCGCGCCCTTGAAGCCGAGCTTGGTGACGATGCGCTCGAGCTCGTCGGCGGCTGCCGCCGGATCGCTCGTCGGCAGCGCGCCGAACGCAGCGAAGCGCTTCGGATTGGCGGCGCAGACCGCGGCGAGGCGGTCGTTCACGCGCTGCGTCAGCGGGACGGCGATGTCGCCCGAAAGCTTCTGCGTCGAGGGCGCGCCATGCGAGAGCACCTGGATGTCGATGCCGGCTTCGTCCATCTCGCGCAGCCGCCACTCGCCGAGATCGTACATGCGGTTGACGATGTCGGCGTTGCGTTCGACGGTCGGAAAATGGCCGGCTAGCTCCTTGTCGTAATAGTGCTCCTCGATCGCGATGATCGGGCATTTCGGCTTCGCAAACATGGCGTCTCCTTGCTCCACGGACCCCGCGGTTCCTAGCAACCACGCCCCGGCCTGTCACGGGCGACCGGCGCGCTCGGCGCACTGTAGGGTGGGTAGCGCAAAGCAAAACCCATCGGCGGCGGTGCAAAACCCAAGTCGTTGGAAATTCGGATCGCCCCGGAAGATGATGGGCTTTGCTTCGCGCTACCCATCCTACGAGGGAGCGCCGAGGACAGCCTCTGCAGACATCGTCCCATACGCTCCATTGCTTCTGCCGGACGACCGGCGGAACGATTGCAAACCGGCGGCATTTGTTCCGGTTGAGCCATCCGGGGAGAGCCGCCCGTGTTTCGCTATGCCATCATTTTCCTGATCATTTCCATCATCGCCGGCGCGCTCAGGCTGACCAACATTTCGGCCGTCGCCAAGCGCGTCGCGTTTGTGCCGTTCACGCTGTTCTTTTCTCGCGTTCCTGGCGCTGATCGGCCTTGCGTATCTCGTCGGCGAGGCGATCGACCAATCCTGGCTGGTCCCGGCCACCATCCTGGCCTCACCGCATAGAAATCGGCGGCTGACCGCCGATTGAGCACGCGTCAGGCGCAACCCAGTTTTGCAGACAGCCCCTGGCAAAGACCCCAGCCCTGCGTTAAACCGCCGCAGGGGGACAAGAGAAGCAACGGCCATGGCACATTTTGTCGAAAAGCAGTTCCTGCTGCGGGCCAACGGCGCGCTTTTGCTCGGCTTGATCGGTGGCGGGCTTGCGGCCTGTGCGATCACTGCCATCGTCATCGACGTGGCACGCTGGTTCACCGCATGGTGATATCGAGACTCCGCCCGTCCCCGCGCGAGCGGGAACCTGGAGTCACCGGTAGGCACCGTTGGAGCTATCCCCCCAGATTCCCGCATGCGCGGGAATGAGCGGGCGCAGCGGAAATCGTGGAAGTTACGTCAGAACCCATCTGGCGCGGGCGCTGCATCTGCGGTCAGGGCGGCGGCGCGGCGGCAGCCGGGGCCGCGCTCCAGGTTTTGAAGTCCTCATCAGAGACGCCGGGCAGCTTCTTCAGGAACGCGACGATCGACCAAAGCTCCTGGTCGGGCGCCTCCGCGATGCCGAAGCTCGGCATCCCCGTCATATTGATACCGTTCTTGACGACCCAGAACAGTTGAGCGGGGGTCCGGTCGTTGACGACGTCCTTGAGATCGGGCGGATCGGGGCGCAGCCCTTCGGAGAATTTCGCCCACGTCACGCCGGGTCCGCCGTGGCAATTGATGCACCTGCGCTCTGAGAACGCACGCGCCCCGGCCTGGATCGTGGCGGGGCTGTCGAGCCCGGCCGGCGGATTGTCGGTCGCGTGCCGGTTGATTGAGGCGGCGCGCACCTTGACGAGCGCCCATTTGACGATGGCCGGATCCTCGACGGTACTGGCGACGCTGTAATATCCGCCGAAGAAATAGACCGCCGCGCCGATCCCGGCGAGAATTGTCAGGAGACCGATCAGTCCGAGCAACTTAAGCATGGTCAAAACTCCGGGGTTGAAGTCCGGTAGACGGGATCGTAGCGCAATCGCCGGCCGCGGCGCCAGACGTGGGCCGCGGCCTGATCGTTAAGTTATTTTTTCGCGGGAAGCCGGAGCAACTTGAATTTCGCCAACTGGGCGCATTCGTCGGTCACCTTGAAATAACGCGCCACCGCATCGCTTCCGATCTCGAACGGACTCTCCTCGCCCGGCTTGCGCGCGGCCATCATCTTGACCTTGGTAACGGCATTGTCGAACTCCGAATGGTTCGTCATCAAGATCGTCGCGTTGGCGGCGGCCGCCGCCGCGGCCATCTTGCGCTGGGAGGCGATGTAAATGTCGAAGTGCTCGGGGTCATTGGGGAAGTTGAACGCGGTGCCGCCGTTATAGGCGACGGTGAGCGGCTTGCCGTGATCCTTCACCTGAAAGATCATCGACGTCGTGCCCGGCGTGTGGCCGGGCGTGGAGACCAGCGTCACCGAGGCGTCGCCGAGCGTCACCTTCTGGCCGTCGGTCGCGACGATGTCGCGCTTCGGCTTGCCGTGCGGGTACTGGTTCTTCGAGTTCTCGATCATGTCCCAGTCGGGACCGCCCATGACGATATGGGAGCCGAACCGATCCTGCATCAGCTTGGCGCCGCCGTCGTGATCGAGGTGGGCATGGCTGATGATGACGTATTTGACCATCGCCGGATCCAGGCCGAGCTTCTTGAGGCCGGCGACGATCGCTTCTTCCGCGGCATAGTCGTAGAGCGTATCGATGAGGATGATGCCCTCGCTCGACGTGAGCGCCCACGATGAATGGATCTTGGTGCCGACGAAGTAAAGGTTGTCGAACACCTTGGCCGGATCGGTGTACCAGGTCGCGCGGGCGGGCGGCGGAGGCGGCGCCACGTCATTACCCGGCGCGGTCTGCGGCGCAATGCAAACGCGCGCCAGGGTGCCGGTAAAGTCGAAAGCCGCCGCCGCCTTCGCCGCCTTCAGGTAAGCGTCGGCCGGATCGCTGGTTTGCGCCGATGCATTAGCGACGCCCAATCCCAATCCCAACACCATCGCCAGCGTCGCACGCACGAAGTACTTCATCGAGGCCTCCATTCATTGATCACCGCAGCGGAGCACGGCTTGTTTTACAGTATCGCTTGATCGTGGGACGCCATTCCATGATGGTCAAGGGAGTTGTGCGGCGATCGCAGCGCGGCTTCGTTTGCGCGCATTCGCGATAAAACTTCCCGATATCGCAGCCGCGTGATCCGGGCTACACATCTGCCGGCAAGATAACGGAGGCAACCGGAGATCATCATGGCCAAGGCGTATTGGGTGGCGTGCTATCGTTCGATTTCAGACCAGGATGCATTGGCGGCCTATGCGAAGCTCGCCGCGCCCGCGATCCAGGCGGCGGGCGGCCGCTTCCTCGCCCGCGGCAATCCGGCGAAAGTGTACGAGAACGGCGTGAACCAGCGCGTCGTCATCATCGAATTCGACAGCGTGGAGAAGGCAATCGCCGCGCACGACTCAGCCGGCTATCAGGCGGCGCTGAAGGAACTTGGCAAGGGCGCGGACCGGGAAATCCGGATCATCGAAGGCGTCGCGTAGCGGCCGCCAGGTTCGGTCGTCCCCACGAAAGCGGGGACGACCAAGACCTTGGTCGAGACCGGCAAGCCCCGGCGCGCGCTTACAGGGTAGGACGCATTGCAAAATCCACGCAACATCGCTACATAACGCCCGTTCGCGATTTAGCCTGCCTTGCCGTCTCGCCCGCCAATGGGCCTTTCCCAAGACCACGCAAAATCCGGATTGACGGCCGCGCGAATGGTTCGCAAGGCCACCAAACGCATTCTGCGTTTCAAATGGAGAAAGCCACTATGGCTAAAGGCACTGTCAAGTTTTTCAACGCTGCGAAAGGTTTCGGCTTCATCGTGCAGGACTCGGGCGGCCCGGATGTGTTCGTTCACATCTCCGCCGTCGAGCGCGCCGGCATGAGCAACCTCAACGAGGGCCAGAAGCTCACCTTCGACATCGAAGCCGATCGGCGCAGCGGCAAGTCCGCGGCGACCAATCTGCAAGCGGTCTGATCGGCGGCTTGAAGGCTGCGCCGGCGTCCCTGGACGCCGGCGTTTTCACGTTTATTTGGCGCGAAGGTCCCGCGGGGGCGCGAGGAGCAGAATCATGCCGAAGAAGCCGGGATTGAATTCCGAGTTCGTGATGTTCGACGTCCTCTATGAAGACGGCTCGCAGCGCTCGAACCGCAAGGTGCCGCGCACGCTGACCGGCGGCCTCGACGGTGACAAGCCGGCCCACGGCTTCCTGATCGAGCAGGACCGCGACATCGCCGAGAAATCCGGCAAGCCGCCGCTGGCGATCAAGAGCGTCGCGCGGGCGGGTGCGAAGAAGAAGTGATACCGGCGGTATCGACGGCGTTGGTGATCATATCGCGGTGGGGGCGGTTCATGTGCGCTGCTTTGCCAGCCGCCGCCGCGGTTGCAGCCGGCGCGTAGACGGCGCGCTTGCGGCCTGCCATGGGCTTCCACGCGCGCGCCCCCTGCTTCTACGCCGCAAGTCTAGGAATTCGCGAGAAACTGGCCGGGCTAGAATGGCGCCTTTGGCTGGGTGGCCTTGCAATGACCGGTGAAGATCAGGTGCAGCGCCTTCTCGGTCTGATCGATGTTTCCCGGGAGCGCGATCTGCGCGGTCCGGTATCCATTCACGACCGTCCCCTGGTCGAGACTCAGGTACTCGATGATGACATCGTCGCCATCAACCTCCAGCGTGTAGAGGGTCTGCCGGCCGGCATAGGTCTTGCTGATGCGCGAGTCGTCCATTTTGAATCGGCTCAGATAATATCTGATGTAGCGCTTGTTTCTCGGGTCGGGCACGACGACGATGCAGGCATCGCGATCGACCAGCTTAGGTCCGGCCTCGGGCGCAACCTTCCCGGTGAAGACATAGTTGATCGCCTCTTGCAGCAAATCCTGGGCCAGCGCTCGAATGTGCAGCGTCGCAAGCGTCATGAAGCACGCCACCGCCCCAGCCAGCGACAGTCCGGCCCCATGACCGAGTCTGCGTGCCGTTGCCGAGCCAACCATTGCCACTGTCCTGTCTCCTACCGGAGCATTTTAGCTCGCAGCGCGGTTTAGCGCAGCGTCATCTGCCATGGGAGTCCGGCGGGTTACGCCTTCGGCTAGCCCGCCCTAGGTGCGCCGACAATGGCTAGCCGAGATTTATATTAAACGCCCGTGCCTCAACCGAGGCGTTTCCCGGCGCGACCAAGAGGGCGCGATCGTTCCAATCGCCTCACCCTCCCTCGCCGGACCGCCGTCGCGGTCGTCGGCGCATGCCCTCCATCAGGACCACCCCCATGACCCATTTGTGCCGAAGAGGCCTCATTGGCGCGAGCGCCGCGCTGATACTCGCGACGATCATGCCTGCGGTCACTCAGAACGCCAGCCCCAAAAAGGAGGCCGCCATGACGAGCCTGTTCAAAGTGATCACCGTGAAGGACGAGGTCGTGATCGGATTGACGGCGGAGGAACTAGCCGCGCTCGGCGGCGCCGACGCCGGCGCGATCGCCCGCTCGCTGGTCGCCAAGGGCACCCTGACCGCTTGGCAATACGCGGTGCGCAAGGCCTCGAACGGCGACCTCGAACAGGCCCCGCTCAAGAAGGTCGGCCTGATCTCGCACGACTCGCTGCGGGTCGAGCCCTACGCGTCGCCGCTGAAGGTGCTCGCGCACGAGTAGCAGATAGCTTGCATTGAACGCGGTGCCCTCCATCCGGGCTACGCCGCTCTCGCTTCAACTGTCATCCCTCTCACAATAAACGGCGGCTCGCATGAATGAAGATGGAAGCGGCAAGTGGGCGAAGACCGCCCTCATCAGCGCGGCGACCGCCGCCTGGCTGATCTACGACATGGCGACGGCGACCGAAATGCCGCGCCAAGCCGTCGCGGCCTTGCAGTACTTCCTGCTGGCCTGCGCGCTCATCGGCCTGGGTGGCTCAGTGGTGAAGTACACGACTTCGAAATGACGGCGCGAGCAAGACCGCGCTTCGCGCCTTTTGCCCGGCGATGCCGTCCGAGTGTCAGGCGCAACAGAGATCAGTTGTCCAGGAAGCTCCGCAGCTTCCGGCTCCGGCTCGGATGCTTCAGCTTGCGCAGCGCCTTCGCCTCGATCTGGCGGATGCGCTCGCGCGTGACCGAGAACTGCTGGCCGACTTCCTCCAGCGTGTGGTCGGTGTTCATGCCGATGCCGAAGCGCATGCGCAGCACGCGCTCTTCGCGCGGCGTCAAGGACGCGAGCACGCGCGTCGTTGTTTCGCGAAGATTGCTCTGGATCGCAGCGTCGATCGGCAGGATCGCGTTCTTGTCCTCGATGAAATCGCCGAGGTGGCTATCCTCCTCGTCGCCGATCGGGGTTTCGAGCGAGAGCGGCTCCTTGGCGATCTTGAGGACCTTGCGGACCTTCTCCAGGGGCATGCCGAGCTTTTCGGCGAGTTCTTCCGGCGTCGGCTCGCGGCCGATTTCGTTGAGCATCTGGCGTGACGTGCGCACGATCTTGTTGATGGTCTCGATCATGTGCACGGGGATGCGGATCGTTCTTGCCTGATCCGCAATGCTGCGTGTGATCGCCTGCCGGATCCACCACGTGGCATAGGTGGAGAACTTGTAGCCGCGCCGGTATTCGAACTTGTCGACCGCCTTCATCAGCCCGATGTTGCCTTCTTGGATCAGGTCGAGGAACTGCAGGCCGCGGTTGGTGTATTTCTTCGCGATCGAGATCACGAGACGCAGGTTCGCCTCCACCATCTCCTTCTTGGCCTGGCGCGCTTCGCGCTCGCCCTTCTGCACCATGTGCACGATCTTGCGGAATTCGCCGATCTCGAGCCCGGTCTCACCGGCAAGCACATGGATCTGGGTTCGGTGTTCCTTGATCTTTTCCTTGTCGCGCGCAACCAGGCTCTTCCAGCCCTTGGCGGAAAGCTTCGAGACGCGGTTAAGCCAGCGCGGATCGAGCTCCGAGCCCTGGTAGTTGCGCAGGAAGTCTTCGCGCGTCACGCCGTGGCTTTCGGCGAGCCGCATCAGGCGGCCCTCGTAGCTCACCAGGCGTTTGTTGATATCGTAGAGCTGCTCGACCAGGGAATCGATGCGCGCCTGATTGAGGCGCAGCGACTTCACCTCGGCGATGATCTCTTCCTTGAGCTTCTTGTACTTGCGTTCCTGCGCCGGCGAGAGCGATTGGCTCTTGAGCTGCTTCTCGATGTCCTGGTCCTGCAGGCGGCGCAGCCGCTTGTAGCTGTCGGCAACCTTGTCGAAGGTCTCCAGCACCTTGGGCTTGAGCTCGGCTTCGATGGCGGCGAGCGAGAGCGAGCCCTCCATGTCGTCTTCGTCGAAGTCGCCTTCGGGGGCGCCGTCGATCTTCTCCTCGCCATCGCCATCGCCATCTGCCGCCGGCTTGAACGGGGTGGCGGTCGCCGGGGCGGTTGCGGGCGCGGCAGTCTGCGGCTGCGCCATCGGTGGTACCCCGGGGGCGACGGCGATCGGCTGGCCATCAGGGCCAATCGCCGGGGCCGCCATGGCCTTGGCGTCGGGCCCCGCATAGGTCGCTTCGAGGTCGATGATGTCGCGGAGGAAAACCTTCCCCTCGTTGAGCTCGTCGCGCCAGATGATGATGGCCTGGAAGGTGAGAGGGCTCTCGCACAGGCCGGCGATCATCGCCTCGCGGCCGGCCTCGATGCGCTTGGCGATGGCGATTTCGCCCTCGCGGGAGAGCAATTCCACCGAGCCCATCTCGCGCAGATACATGCGCACGGGGTCGTCGGTGCGTTCGGTCGGTTCCTTGGTCTCGGCCTTGGCCGGGACCTTCTGCTGGACCTCGACCAGTTCACCGGGTTCGGCCTCCGGCTCCTCCTCAGGCTCCTCGCGCTGCTCCTCGTCGTCGTTGGCTTCCTCGTTCTCGATGACGTTCACGCCCATTTCGCTGAACATGGAGAGAATGTCTTCGATCTGCTCGGAATTGACCTCCTCGGAGGGCATGACCGCATTGATTTCGTCATGGGTGACGTAGCCGCGCTTCTTGGCGGTGCGGATCAGCTTCTTGACCGCCGCATCCGACAAGTCGAGCAGCGGCAGCGGGGTATCCGGGGCATCGGTGGCCTCCTTCTCCGGGGCTTCGTCCTTCCCGTTTTCCTTCTGCACCGCCTTCGTCTTAGTCGCCATCCGTCTCTCCTCGCCGCGCGCCCCTGCTAGGGAACGCCACACGCCTGCACCTGGGTTCCTCCCTTACGGGGAAAAGCGCCAAGTCCGCTGAATTGGTCCCCTACCCTTGGGGAAGAGTCTCGATTCCGGCACCGCCGGGAAGAAATCTTCCCCCACCCTTAGGCTAGTCGACCTTCATCGGTCGACCAACCGGTCATTTGCCCGGATGTCGCCCTGATTCGCCTCCCTGAAAGTGTCGCCGGAACCGCCTTAAGCTCCGATTAACCCTGCGGATGCAGTGCAGCAACTGCCGCCGGCCCGATTCGACCCCAACGACAGCCCCGCAACGCTCATAGCGATGACGCCACTCGGCCCGAGGAAGCTCCGAAGCCCTCGATCAAGGCTTCGGTTCCCTCGATGGTCGAAAGACGAGCCTTCACGTCCTGCAACCAGGAGTAATTCGCTTCGGTCGATTCTTGACCTAAGGCCTGCTCGGCATCTTTGAGCTCCTTAATTAGGGAATTCCACTGCCGATGCAAGGCAACAAGCTGCTTCCACGTCGTGAGCACGTCGTCGGGCGCCGCCTCCGAACGCGCGCCCCAGACCGACATGGTGGTGATGGCCTTGCCGATCCGCGCCGCCAATTCCACCGCACCGCGCGCCGCGAGCGCCGCCCGCACGGCGTCGGGATCGCTCTCCCCGTTGTGGGCGAGGACGTCGAGCAGTTCGCCTTTGAGCTTGCGGGTATCGGTATGGCGGAATTCGAGTTCCGCGAGTTCCTCGATATGGTCGTGCGCCAGCCAGGGATGATTGATGAGAGCTTGCAGGATCAGCGCCTCGCGGCGCGGGATGGTCGCGCCGTGGCCGCGGTGCACCGGGCTCATCGCAAGCTGCGGGCTCACCACCTGGTAGGGCTCGGATGACGAGGCTGCGGCCCGTGGCCGCTCCAGCCGGAACCGGCCGCCGCCGCCGCCCGCGCGAGTCGGGGTCCAGCGGCCGGGCATCCGATCACGGCGCTCGAACGGCTGCCGCACCGCCGGTCCCCGCTCACCGAACAGGTGCCTGAGCCGATCGCCAAAATCCTGGCGGTAGTATCTTCGCACCAACTCATCGCCGATGGCGGCCGTGACCTCGGCGATGCGCGCCTCCAGCGCCGCCCGCCGCTCCGGCGTGTCAAACCCGCCCGCCTCGGTCTCGCGCATCCACAGCACCTGGGCGAGCGGGCGGGCGCTTGCCAGCACCTCGCCAACCGCATCGCGCCCCCCCGTGCGCACGAGGTCGTCCGGATCCTGGCCTTCGGGAAGGCTGGCGAAGCGCAGGCTCTTGCCGGGCGCAAGCTGCGGGAGCGCGAGGTCGACCGCCCGGTAGGCGGCGCGCCGGCCGGCGCCATCGCCGTCGAAGCAGAGTACCGGCTCGTCGGCCATCTTCCACAGCAGTGAAAGCTGATCCGCCGTCAGCGCGGTACCGAGGGGCGCGACGGTCGCCTCGTATCCCGCGCTCACCATCGCGATCACGTCGACATAGCCCTCGACCGCGATGACGGCCGAGGAAAGATCATTGGGCGAAGACTTGCTGGCATGATGCGCGGCGACGCGGGCCGCGGCGATATTGTAGAGGGTCGCGCCCTTGTGGAAGAGCGGCGTCTCCGGCGAGTTGAGATATTTCGCCGGCGCATCCTTGTCCAGCGCACGACCGCCAAAGGCGATCACCCGGCCCCGCAAATCCGTGATCGGGAACATCACCCGGTCGCGGAAGCGGTCGTAGGGCACCGGGATGTCGTCGCCGGTCACGAGGAGCCCGGCTTCGACCATATCCTCCACCGAGACGCCCTGGCCGCCGAGGTGTTCCTTGAGCGCGAAGCGCTCCGCCGGCGCATAGCCCACGCGGAAGCGGAGTTGCATCGCGGGATCGAGCCCGCGGTCGGCGAGATAGCCGCGTGCCCTGGCGCCGGTGCGGGCGGCGAGCGTTGCCTCGAAGAATTTCGCCGCCAGCTCCATGATGTCGTGCAGGCTCTTGCGGTGCTCCTCGCGCACCTCGTCCTCGTGCGACACCTGCGGGAGCGGCATGCCCGCCTGGGCGGCGAGCCGCTCCACCGCCTCGGGGAACGAAAGTCCCTCCGTCATCATCAGAAAGTCGAAAATCGAGCCGTTGCGGCCGGAGGAGAAATCGAACCAGGCCATCTTCTGGTCATTGACGAAGAACGACGGCGTCTTCTCCTGGTTGAACGGCGACAGCCCCTTCCACTCACGCCCGGCCTTCTTCAATTTCACGCGCCGGCCCACGACCTCCGACACCGGAAGGCGCGCGCGCAGCTCATCGAGAAATTGCGGCGGGAATCGCATGCTCACTCAGAAAGCTGGAGGGTCACACCAGGGAATATAGGGCGGCGAGTGAGTCGGGAGAATTCACCGGATGTTGTCCCGGTTATCCACAGGCGGTCCCATTCTCTTTGAACCTCCAATTGACCGGCCGGATTCCGCCGACGCGCAAGTGCTGCGCTTTCGTCCGCGCTGCCTGCGCGGGGCGCGCTTGTCACGCTGACCAAGGCATCGTACGCGAGGAGCCCCCTCGCGCGGCGCTTTCAATGCAAAACCCTCCTCGTCCGGTTTCGCTCCTTGCCCTCTACAAACTCTTCTTTGTCGTCGGGCTGATGAGCTTCGGTGGCGGACTTACGGCGTGGTTTCATCGCGAAGTCGTGCTGGTGCGTGGCTGGATGACAGATGACGAGTTCTTCTCCGGCTACTCGCTCGCGCAGGTGCTGCCGGGGGTGAACTCGACCAACATGGCGGTCTATATCGGACAGCATGTGCGCGGCGCGATCGGTTCTATCGTGGCGCTGAGTGCGCTGCTCAGCGGTCCGTTCGTGGTCGTGATCGTGGCCGCCTCGGTCTACAGCCAGCTCCTGGCGATTCCCGGCTTCACCGCCGCCATGGCCGGCATCGCGACGGTCGCGGCCGGAATGATCTTCCGGATGGGGCTCAGTTCGGCGCGCGGCGCGCTGCGCCACGTGCCCTCGCTCATCATCCTCGTGGCAACGTTCGTCGCCGTCGGAATCCTGCAATGGCCGCTGGTGCCGGTCGTGCTGGTGCTTGCGCCGCTCAGCATCGCGGCATCATGGCCGCGGAAGGACGCGCTGCAGAAGGACGCCGATGCGTGACAACCCACTCATCGCGTTGATCCTCATCTGCGCGCCGCTCTCCCTGGTAGCGATCGGCGGTGCCGCGAGCATCTATGCGCCGCTGCAGCAGCAGGTCGTCGATGTCCAGCAATGGCTCTCAGGCAAGGAATATCTCGAACTGTTCGCGATCGCGCGGGTGACACCGGGGCCGGGCTCGATGCTCACGACCTTGATCGGCTGGCGCGTGGCCGGGCTCGCCGGCGCGCTGGTGGCGACGATCGCACTCTACCTGCCGTGTTCGTTGCTCTGTTTCGCAGCAGCGCACACCTGGAAGCGCTACCGCGGCTCCCACTGGCATACCGCAATCGAGACCGGGCTGCGCCCGATCGCGGCGGGCCTCATGATCGCGGGCGGCGTGATGATCCTGCGCATCGATGAATCCGGCCCGCTGGCCTGGGGCACGGCCATCGCGGCGACCGCGCTGCTCACCTGGCGGCCGCTCCTGCACCCGATGATCCTGCTGTTCGGCGGCGGCGCGTTCTACGTCGCCGCCCACGCGCTGATGGGGTAAGGCTGCCGCCGGAGCTGGAGCCGGCCGGTCAGCGCATGTTCTTCCAGGGGTCGTATTTCTGGTCGGGCAGGCTTTCGATTGCGGATTTGTAGGCCTTCTCGCTCTCCGCAGCCTTCTTTTTCTTCTGGGCGTCGTCGGCCTTCTGCTCATTCAACTCGCGATGGCGACCGCCGCCTTTCGACATCCCTCCGATGCCTTGCGCATAGGCGGTGACCGTCAGCAATGCGGCGATCAGTCCGACCAGGAAGATTCGCATCCAGGTTCTCCCTCGACTCGACTGAGTCGCCCGCTCAGCTGGCCTCGGCGGAAGCAATTACCGCGCAATCCGGCGATCGTAGGGCAGAACGCCACTGTCCGCATTCGCGGCGCGAGGTCAGCTCATCGGCTCCAGAGCCGCTCGTTGTAAGGCTCGAAGCCGTTCCGTCGGAAGAACGCCCGGGCGGCTTCATTGAAGGTCCAGGTCTCGAGCGTCACGAGCGAAATCCCGAGGTCACGCCCCCCTGCGCGCACGGCGTTAAGGAGTGCCGAGCCGGCGCCGAGCCGGCGGAATGGAGGACGCACAATGATGTGGTGCAGATAGACCAGGTCATACGCCAAATGAAACGCGGTTTCGCCCCGGCGTATCGCTTCCGCATAGGCGTACCCGGCCGGCACGCCGTCGATCTCCGCGACGAAAACAAGATTGTTGGCATTGGCGATCACCGCGGCGGCGGTCGCCGGCGGAAACGTCTCCGGGCCGGGAGGCTTGAACCGGAACGGCAATGCTTCCGCGTGCAGCGCCTGCACATCGGCATTGAGCGACGATAGAGTGCTCGCATCCTCCGCGGTTGCGCGGCGCACGACCAGGCTCATGGCTCAGCCCGCCAGTATACCCTTCACCCGGCCCGAGGCCTTGCCGAAGTCCATCTTGCCGCCGTGGCGCTCCTTCAGGATCGCCATCACCTTGCCCATGTCCTTCATGCTGGCTGCGCCGGTCTCCGCGATCGCCGCGACGATCGCGGCCTTAGCCTCATCATCCGACATCTGCTGCGGCAGGAAGGCGGTGATGATCTCGATTTCGCCGCGCTCCTGGTCGGCGAGCTCCTTGCGGCCGCCCTTCTCATAGGCGGCGACCAAATCCTGGCGCTGCTTGATCATCTTCTGCAGGAGAGCGAGGATATCGTCGTCAGTGAGCGGCGGTTTCTTCGTCGTTTCCGCCTCGATGTCGGCGTTCTTGATGGCGGCATTGACCAGCCGCAGCGTGGAGAGCCGCAGCTTCTCCTGCGCCTTCATCGCGGACTTCATGTCGTCGTTGATCTTCTCGCGCAGCACGGCACCCTCGCTGATTTTGTCCGCTTTATATAGGGACGAAGGGGTGAACAGCACACTGCCCGCGTATTGTAGCCGCGATCTCCACGACACGGTTGAAAAGGTCCGGACCTTCCCTCGTTCTGCCGCCATGGTCTCGCCGATCACACGGACGGCCCTTTATGTCCTGGCAGCGCTTTATGGACTGTTGGGCCTGATCATGTTCGCCGTCCCGGACGGCCGACGCAATTGATCTATCCGGGCATCTACATCCTCGTCGGCACGGTGGTAGGCATCTATCTCGGGCGCTATGGGATTGGACAGATATCCTCTTGATCGCTGGGTTTCTGCTTTGACGGCATGGCCGGGCCTCGCTATCTACCCGCCATGAGCCTCGCCCCCAACGCTTCTGGCTGGTCGGAACCCGCACCGACCGCCCTCCTCGTGCTCGCCGACGGCACCGTGCTCGAAGCCGTCGGCTTCGGCGCCACCGGCCATGCGGTCGGCGAGGTCTGCTTCAACACCGCCATGACCGGCTATGAGGAAATCCTGACCGACCCTTCCTACGCCGGGCAAATCATCACCTTCACCTTCCCGCATATCGGCAACGTCGGCACCAACGAGGACGACATCGAGACCGTCAACATGGCGGCCACGCCAGGCGCGCGCGGTATCGTCCTGCATACCGCAATCACGCAGCCGTCGAATTTCCGGTCCACCCGCCATCTCGACCAGTGGCTGAAGGCGCGCGGCGTGATCGGCCTGTCCGGCCTCGACACCCGCGCGCTCACGAGCCTCATCCGCGAGAAGGGCATGCCGAACGCCGTCATTGCGCATGAGCCTTCGGGCCGGTTCGATCTCGATGCCCTGACAAAGGAAGCGCGCGAGTGGCCGGGCCTCGTCGGCATGGACCTCGTGCCGATGGTGAGCTGCGGCCAGCGTTTCACCTGGGACGAAACGCCGTGGCAATGGGGCAAGGGATACGGCCGGCAGGAACGGCCCGAATTCCACGTGGTCGCAATCGACTACGGCATCAAGCGCAACATCCTGCGCCTGCTCGCCGCCAATGGCTGCAAGGTGACGGTCGTCCCCGCGCAGACCGCGGCCGACGATATCGTCGCGCTCAAGCCGGACGGCGTGTTCCTGTCCAATGGTCCGGGCGATCCAGCGGCAACCGGCGAATATGCGGTGCCGGTGATCAGAAAGCTGATCGACAGCGGCATTCCGACCTTCGGCATCTGCCTCGGCCATCAGATGCTTGGCATCGCGGTCGGCGCCAAGACCATGAAGATGCACCAGGGCCACCACGGCGCGAATCATCCGGTCAAGGACCTCACCACCGGCAAGGTCGAGATCACCTCGATGAACCACGGCTTTGCCGTCGATCGCGCGACCCTGCCCGCGAACGCGGTCGAGACCCATGTCTCACTCTTCGACGGCTCGAACTGCGGTCTCGCACTCAAGGACAAGCCGGTGTTCTCGGTGCAGTATCATCCCGAGGCGTCGCCGGGTCCGCGCGACAGCCGCTATCTGTTCGAGCGGTTCGTCAGCTTGATGAGACAGCGGAAGAGCTGAACCCAGGCACAAGTGCCGACGCTATGACGCTGCGGAGCGGCGATTCAACAAGACAACCGCTTCCTGGTATCCTTCGATCGTCGCTGCCGCTGCGGTCGGCGACACGTCCTTGAGCAAGGCGAGCGGCGTGCTCAGCCACTCCTTAGCCTTGTCGAAGTTGTCGAATTTTTCTGCCGCCATCGCTTCGAGTGACAACGCCCTTTCCTTCTTGGCTTCATCGAGAGGATTGTACCTGTTTTGTGAGACCGCCTCCGGGATGTACCAGCCGAGCGAGCCCCCAACGACCGCACCGAGCGACGTGACCAGAAGCACGTAATCGATGTTTCCGGCCAGGGGCACATCGCCAAGCGACAGCCACGCTCCTGCCGCGACAAAGCCGACTGCCCCGGTCGCAAGTGCCTGCAGGGCGACCTCCCAGCGGCGCGGCGGGCGGCTGGCAAGCTCCACATTGTCCAAATGATAGGCATAGAAGGCGCCAGTTGTCGCGGGCAGGAGGGCAAAGGGCAGGACTCCTTCTGCCATGCCCAGGCTGGGCGGCTGAAACAGGAGACCCCACAGAAAGAGAACACCATATCCGACGACAGCGCATCCAACCGCGACCCGCACGTAATTCGCACCATTGGCAACGCGCGCGGATCCTCTGGCGAAAAACCACCGGTCCTTCGTATTGAGGTCGTCGCGGATGTGGTCGCTCACGAAGATGGCTGCGCCATGAGCCATGCCGGCAGACACGGCCCAAATGAGTGTCTCGTAGGCCTTGGCCGGAAAGAAGTTTGAAGGCTGCCACAGTCCTGTTTGCGCCAAGCCAAATACCAGGTACACGGCGGCGAAGGCACTGCCGCTCATCACCGCAAGACCTACCAGCATCGTATCCCGATATTCCGGCGGCGAAACGACCGGCCGGAGGACGAACCCGAACATCCTCCAGATTTGGTAGATATCGGCTCCCGGTCCGGCCCTGAGACGAACCGCACATCCAACGAGAATGTAGAGTTGCCAGAGAGCGGCTTTCAGTTTTCTCCGCAATGGCTCGTCGGTGTAACGTGGGTTTTCGAGCCGCTTTCGCTTGAATTCAAGGACCTCCGAGATCAACTCCTGCCGTCGGTCATAGATGCTGCCGACATCGTGCTCATAGTGCTTCAACAGATCGCCATCCAAATACGAATCATAACGCGCCTTCAGCGCATACAGGATGCAGTTCAATCGAGCCCAGTCGTAAAGCAGCGAGCCGCGCGGACGCTCGAAATCCTCTGCTTCAACGCCATCCATATCGGCGAGGGCATCGGCGTCGCGATATTGCGAAAAGTCAAATCCGGCTGCGGTCAATGTTTCAGTCGTTGCCAGCGCTGCAGCCGGGATGAATGCGCGCTGATGCGCAAAGTGGCGGATGTTCCACTCGATGTCCTTGAGATACGGCACATTGGGGACCAGCCCCACCAGCGCCAATGCAACGAGAATCGGGATCGCTATGGCGTTCGCGGCGCCTTGCGTGAATTTCAACTGAACAAGGTCCAGGACTGGATTTCCGAGAAAAGATAGAGCAACCAGAAGAGCGGTCATTGCTGCGATGTATATCAGCAGGCCGTTGGAATACTCCTCCTTGGTTGCAAGGTACTTGGGCAGAAGCTGCGCCATGAGGTCCTCTGGCGTCGTCTCAACCGTCGACTCGCCGAATCGTTGTCGCGAGTAGAGAAAGACGATGGCAATCGCGACGACCAGAGCGCCGAAAAAGTATGGGATGTCATTCGGATCGAGTGCCAGGAAACGCATGTCTACCTCCGACCGGTTGATTTGTTGCGATCTCCGTCGGCTATGAGCGTGTGACTGCTGGAAATACCTATCGACGGCAGCGGCCGCCAGGGCACGGATTGTATTGCGCCTGAACGATGGGCGGCGCCGATGCCGGCTCGCTCGCATCGATGCTGCCTGCCGCGATCGAGCTGATTCCGGCGCCGAACCTGTCCGGCGAATTCGGAATTGCAACAAGCGCCAGCAAGCCGGCTGTCAGCGCGAAACTCATCCAGGCTGTCGTGTTCGGTTTCATCTTTCTGCTCCATTGGCTGCGATGCTCACAGGGTCGCTGACGCTGTGGCTCGTCGGCGGGCCAGATCAACCTTCTTTCGAATGTCGTCTGCCACTCGGTCTGCGAGGAGCGCCCCGATCTTTCGTTCATCAGTTCGAGGTGACGTTCTTCCCGCTGACCGCGCCGACCCTGCTGGATCCAATCGACCCCGTAAATCAGCCAGATGTCTTGCCGGTCCGTTCGGCGAAACAAGTTGTAAAAATCAGAAATGCGCGATCGCAGAAGCTTTTGGCCCAGTCGATCAGATCTGCGCCGGACGGATACGTTGGTCTTGCGACAGAAGTACTGGTCCGAGATGGCAGGGTTGGTGTTGACTAAAGCCCTCGCCTGATTTGCGGGCGGGTTGGCCGGTCAATCGGCCGCGCCTCGGCGGCAACCCTCGGAGACCTCAGGCGTTCATTCAAGAAGGAAGCCTTTACCCGAGTATGGAACAAATCCCAGGCAGGGATCCGCAAACACCATGCCCACATTGGCCAAAACCGCAGACCCGCTCGCCTTCACCTTCGCGGCCGACGGATCGATTCCGAACAATCCGCGGCTACCGGTCCTGGCCTATCGCGGTGCGATCGACCTGTCCGAGACGCCCGACCCCGAGGTCGTGGTCGAGAAGGCGTTCGCGCGCCACGGCTGGGGCGGGATGTGGCGCGACGGCATCTATCCGTATGTCCACTACCATTCGATGATTCACGAGGCGCTCGGGATCGCGCGCGGCCGCGCCAAGGTGCGGTTCGGCGGCGCCCACGGGGAAGTCCTCGAAATCGGCCCCGGCGACGTGGTGGTGCTGCCCGCAGGCACCGGGCACCAGGCGCTCTGGGTCGCGCCGGAGCTCGTGGTCATCGGCGCCTATCCCGGGAGCGGCAAATTTGACATCTGCCGCGGCAGCAAGAGCGAGTACGCCAGGGCGGTGACGACGATCCCCGAGGTGCCGTTGCCGGAAACCGACCCCGTGCACGGCAAGAACGGCCCACTGCTCCGTCTCTGGCGGGGCTGACTTTTTCCCGCTCGATTTTCCCTATAGTCCCATCTCGCACATCTGGGGGGCGGAGATGGCGGCAATGTCCGATTGGCGGTCCTTCTGGGACAGCGATCATTCGATCTACGTCAACGCCCGCCACAAGGACGTACATTATCGCGAGATCGCCGAGCAGATCGCGGCCTTTGTGCCGGGACCAGACGCGCGCGTGCTCGATTTCGGCTGTGGCGAAGCGATCCACGCCGACAAGGTGGCGGCGGTCGCGGGCGAGGTGCTGCTGTGCGATGCCGCCCCGAGCGTGCGCGCCGCGATGGCGCAGCGCTTCGCCGGAAACTCGCGCATCAAGGTGATCGCACCCGAAGAGGTCGAGGCGCTCCCGTCCGCGAGCCTCGATCTCATCGTCGCCAATTCGGTTGCGCAATATTTGAGCCGTCCGGAACTTGCTCGTCTGCTCGATTTATGGCGGCGGCTGCTGGCGCCCGGCGGCGCACTCATCGTGGCCGACGTGATCCCCCCCGATGTCGGCGCGGTGAGCGATGTCACGGCGCTGCTGCGCTATGCGCAGGCCAACGGTTTTCTCGTCGCCGCGCTCGCAGGCCTCGCGCGCACCGCAGTCTCTCCTTATCGCAAGCTGCGCGCCAAACTCGGAATCTCGCAGTACTCGGAGGCCGAGTTCAAGGCCAAGCTCAACGCCGCCGGATTCACCTCCGAACGCCTGGCGAGCAACATGGAGCACAATCCCGCCCGGATGACGTTCCGCGCGCGAGTGGCGTGAGCGTTATTCATCCTCACCAGCCGGAGCCCCCGCCGCCGCCCGCCACCGCCACCGCCGGACGAACCGCCGCCACTGCTGCCGCCACCGCTGTCGGTCGAGCCGGGCGGCGTCGACGCTGCAGCGATGGTGTTGGAGAGATCGCTGCCGAGGTGATCGGCGAAGCCGACCGGATCGTCGCGCCAGTTCTGATCGCCGGTATACCAGGCGTTGGTGGCGGCTGCCACGCCGGCGGCCGCGAGCACGCCGGCGAAGCGCTTGGCCCAGACGTTCTCGACGTCGAGCGCGACCGCATAGGGCAGGAAGCGTTCGAACAATTCCGGCGTCTTGTCGGGCGGGTTCAGCGCGTTGAGCCGATCCTCCTCCGCGACCCCGAGGTACTGACGGAAGCCTTCGATCTGATCCATGACCTTGCGACCCGCGACCGTCGGCGCCTGCAACAGACTGAACGCAGCGCCTGCGATCGACGCCACGCCGAACGGTCCGATGAGGGGGAGCATGTCGATCGGACCGCGGGCACCGACGGCGGCGATTACAAACCCGATCGCCGCCGGTATCCCCGCGACCAGGATGCCACCGATCAGCAAGCCCAAGCGGGTATGTTCGCCCTTGAATGCGTTGTAGATCATGCCGACGCCGCCCATGATGAACAGCACCGGGATCAGCATTCCGGCGATGATCGCGCCCGCCTGGTCTGACGTGTGGGTCATGTAGACGGCGACGCAGACCGCCGCGATCAACAAAGCCGATGCCAGCAGGCCCAGGCCCGACCAGCCGAAATTGTTGACGAACAGCTTGCCGCGGTAGACCGCCGACAGCCCATTCATCAACGCCGTCTTCGCCTTGCCGAGCGGCTCGTGATTGGTTTGGGACAGCACCAGCGAGGGCTGATTCTCGAACAGCCGCTTCTGCATGGCCTCCTCGGCCGCGGGGATCGGCTTGCCGCCGTCGCGCCGCTCGAGGACCGGCGTTTTGTAGGCGCCGTCGATCTTGAGATGCCCGGCCACGCCAAGCGTGATGATGGCGGCGGTAAAGCAGCGCTGATCGAAGCTCATGTTCTCGACGTAGCGCACGGCCGCCGCCGACATCCCATCCGGCGGACCGAACAACGGAATGACGGTGCCGCGCGGCGGATCGCGGCCGACGCGCAGCCACGCATAGAAATAATAGCCGAGAACGAGAATGAGGCCGCCGAGCGCGACTGGCACCGCGAGGTTGTCGGAGAGCCACATGGCTCCCTTCTGCGACGCGGTCGGAGCATCGACGACACCCTTCTCCCACGCCGCCGCGACCGCGAGACCGTTGCGTGGCGGCAGGGCCTTGGTGGTGCGGAAGACGATGTGGCCGGGCCGCTGCTCCACGATCGTGGCGTCCTTGCCTTGGCCGTTCTGCGGACCGGTGTAGAAGGCGGTTTGCCGGAACGGCACCTGCGCCGGCAGCGTGATGCGCGCCTCGGCCTGGTCGATGGCGAAGGTCCATCCGACACCGGTGACGTTCCAATAGAGCTCGTCGTAGTCCGGGAAGAACCCGATCTGGCGCGTGGTGCGATACTTGATGACGTATTCGTGCGGGCCGGTCGCGAGCGTGCGGTCGGCGCTGCCGACGCGCACGCGCACGCCGTTGTTGAGGCTTTCCGTGGCCCAGTTCTCGGGCGTGCCGTCGCGCGTCACCGACTGGACGGTGAACCCAACCTCAACGCGGGTGCCGTCGTTGCGGGTGTAGATCGTCGGAAAGTCGCGCAGGATGCCGCGGCGGATCTCGTTGCCCTCGGCCTGCACGCGGATCGTCTCGGTGACGTCGAGATCGCCGTTGCGCTGGACCATGACATCGCTGACAAACAGCAGGATGCGCTCGACCGCGGCCGCCGGCGCGCTGGCAGCCAGCGACAGGAGGAGCGCACAGGCAAGCTTGCGCAGGGTGCTCATGATGTCTTGTCCGCGAAGGTGACGGTGGGGGCTGCGGCGGCGGCGCGATCTTCCAGCTCGAAGAACGGTTCCGGCCGGAAGCCGAGCATGCCGGCCAGGATGTTGTTCGGGAACGACTGGACGCTGATGTTGAGGTTGCGCACCGTGCCGTTGTAATAGCGCCGCGCCATCTGCAACTGATCTTCGATCTCGGCCAATTGATGCTGCAGCTCGAGGAAGTTCTGGTTGGCTTTCAGTTCCGGGTAGGCCTCCGCAACGGCGAACAGTTTCCGCAGCGAACCCTGCAGCGCCTGCTCCGCCTGCGCCTGGCCCTGCACATTGTCGGCTGCCATGCTGCCGGCGCGCCTGGCCGCGACATCTTCAAAGACGGTGCGCTCATGCGAAGCATAGGCTCGGACGGTCTCGATCAGATTCGGCACCAGGTCGGTACGCCGACGCAACTGCACGTCGATCCCGCTCCAACCTTCCCGCACCAGATTGCGCTGGCGGATCAGGCGGTTGAAGATCACGACCGCAAACAAAACAACCGCCGCCACGACGGCGACGATGACCCAGACCTTGTCCATCAGCTACGCCCCAGAGCTCCACCGGAAGGTGACGCAAGTTAAAGTCACGGAAACGTCAAGGCCAGAAGGATCGCACGGGCCAGCCGCACTGGCGCGTGCGAGCAGCCGATGTTAGTCGATAGCGAAGGTTGGGTGGTTCAGGGTGGGGGCGTATTTTAGCTCGTCATACACACCCTTCGTCGCGCAAGCGGGACGCGCGAACGGTTACGCCGCCTTGGCTTCCCCAACGGTGTCGGCCATCACGGCGCCGCGCACGCCGAGCGGCTTCGCCGGTCCGACCGTGGAGTCGCGCGCGGTCTGATGCTCGATCTCGGAATTGAGCTCGGCGCCGACCAGCACGACCATGGTTGATATCCACATCCACATGATCAGGCCCATCACCGCGCCGAGCGCGCCGTAGGTCGCGTCGTAGTTGGCGAAGTTCGCGAGATACCAGGAGAACAGCGATGAGGCCGCCAGCCAAATGAGCGCCGCCACTACGCTGCCGACGGTGATCCAGCGCCACTGCGGCAACCGCCGGCTCGGACCGTAGCGGTAGAGCACGGCAAGCCCACCGATCATCAGCACGAACAGCGCCGGCCAGCGCAGCAGGCCGATGAGCGGGGCATCGAAGCTCGACCAGCCAAACGCCGCCAGGATCAGCGGAAACACAACGATCGCCGCGACGGCCAGGAGTGCGCCGCCGATCGCGCCGACGGTGAACAGCAGCGAGATCAGATTGAGCTTGATGACGCCGCGTTTCTCCTGCTCGTCATACATGATGTTGAGCGCGTCGAATATCGCCTTCATCCCGGCGTTGGCGCTCCATAATGCGATCGTCAGCCCGAACACGAAGCCGAAGGTCAGCTTGCCGTCGCTCCTGGCCGCGATCCGGGTGATCTCGTCACGCACGATGTCGAGCACGGTCGAAGGCACGACGTCGGAGAGCAGCGAGAGATGGCCGCTGATGGTGTTGGCGTCGGAGAACAGCGCATAGGACGACACACCGGCGGCAATCCCCGGAAACAGCGCCAGCAGGCTGAAGAACACCACGCCAGCCGCGAGCGCGGTCAACCGGTCCTCGAAGATCCGGTTGTAGGTTCGCAGCAGAATGTCCTTCCAGCCGCGCCAGGGGATTTGCGTCGGCGCTTCGGCCTTGCGGCCACGACCGCGCTGGGCGGCGCGCGCCATCTGCAGGTCGAGCGGCTCCTGCGCCGGCGAAGGCGCGAGCGTGACCGGGTCCGTCTTGCGCGGGCGCGGCCGCAACGCATAGGTGACCGCCCCGGCGACCAGCACCGACGCGGCGAACCAGGAGAGGATATTGTCGAGCCGGGACTCGGTCTCGGAATATGAGCCGTTCATGGACGATTATCCCCGCGCAGGGCCTCAACCCCAACTCAACGACCGGCCGCCGGTTCGGTTTCATGCCTTGGCCCCTTCGGGGGCGTTGTCATCCCGCCCCCGAAGGGTCGATTCGGGACGCCCTGCTTTCTGAGCGTTTGGTCCCGGCTCTCGCTTCGCTCGGCCGGAATGACTGTTCCGATCTTCCTCCACAAGCCCAGTCTGTCGCAGCCGGTCCCCTTCCCTGGTCGGGGAATCTGGTCTAAACAGCGCCCGCGCCGGGTCATCCCGTTGGCGCGAGCCCTGAGGACGCGCAATGGCGCGCCTTTTTTTTGGGCGTCCCCATCTGTGAGCATTGATGCCCAAACGAACCGACATATCCTCGATCCTGATCATCGGCGCCGGCCCGATCGTCATCGGCCAGGCGTGCGAGTTCGACTATTCCGGAACACAGGCGTGCAAGGCGCTCAAGGAAGAAGGCTACCGGATTGTCCTGGTGAATTCGAACCCGGCGACGATCATGACCGATCCCGATCTCGCCGACGCGACCTACATCGAGCCGATCACGCCCGAGATCGTCGCCAAGATCGTCGAAAAGGAGCGCTACGTTCTTCCCGGCGGATTCGCGCTGCTGCCCACCATGGGCGGGCAGACCGCGCTCAACACCGCGCTGTCGCTGCGCAAGATGGGCGTGCTCGAAAAATTCGACGTCACGATGATCGGCGCGACCGCTGACGCGATCGACAAGGCCGAGGACCGTGAGTTGTTCCGCGAGGCGATGACCCGGATCGGACTGGAGACGCCGCGCTCGCACCAGATCAAGACGCTTCCCGACGCACTCGCGGCGCTCGACGACATCGGCCTGCCCGCGATCATCCGGCCCTCGTTCACGCTCGGCGGCACCGGCGGCGGCATCGCCTACAACAAGGCCGAGTTCATCGAGATCGTCGAGCGCGGCATCGACGCCTCCCCCACCAACGAAGTGCTGATCGAGGAATCGGTGCTGGGGTGGAAGGAATTCGAGATGGAGGTCGTCCGCGACCGCGTGGACAACTGTATCATCGTCTGCTCGATCGAGAACCTCGATCCGATGGGCGTGCATACCGGCAACTCGATCACGATCGCGCCGGCCCTCACGCTTACCGACAAGGAATATCAGATCATGCGCGACGCCTCGATCGCGGTGCTGCGCGAGATCGGGGTGGAAACTGGCGGCTCGAACGTTCAGTTCGCGGTCAACCCGGTGGATGGTCGGCTCGTCATCATTGAGATGAACCCGCGGGTATCGCGTTCGTCCGCGCTCGCTTCGAAGGCGACCGGTTTTCCGATCGCCAAGGTCGCGGCCAAGCTCGCGGTCGGCTATACGCTCGACGAAATCGCCAACGACATCACCGGCGGCGCGACGCCGGCCTCGTTCGAGCCGACGATCGATTACGTCGTCACCAAGATCCCGCGCTTCGCGTTCGAGAAATTCCCCGGCGCCGAACAGGTGCTCACCACCTCGATGAAATCGGTGGGCGAGGCGATGGCGATCGGCCGCACCTTCCAGGAGAGCCTGCAGAAGGCGCTGCGCTCGCTCGAGACCGGACTGACCGGGTTCGACGAGGTCGTCATCGAGGGGCTCGGCCAGGGCGACGACCGCAACGCCATCCGCGCGGTGCTCGGTACGCCGACGCCCGATCGCCTCCTGCAGGTCGCGCAGGCGATGCGGCTCGGCCTCTCCGATCCGCAGATCCACGACGCCTGCCGCATCGATCCCTGGTTCCTCGAGCAGATCCGCGGCATCATCGATGCCGAGGGCGAGATCAAGGCGAAAGGCTTGCCGACCAGCGCTGGCGCGTTCCGTCGCCTCAAGGCGATGGGATTTTCTGACGCGCGCCTCGCTCTCCTCACCGGCCGCCGCGACGACGAGGTCACCGCCGCCCGGCGCGCCCTCAACGTCAAGCCGGTGTTCAAGCGCATCGACACCTGTGCGGCCGAGTTCGCCTCGCCGACGGCCTACATGTACTCGACCTACGCGGCGCCGTTCGCCGGGCCGGCGGCTTGCGAGGCGCGCCCGTCCGACAAGCGCAAGGTCGTGATCCTGGGCGGTGGCCCGAACCGGATCGGGCAGGGCATCGAATTCGACTACTGCTGCTGCCACGCCGCCTTCGCGCTCGACGAAGCCGGCTACGAGACCATCATGATCAACTGCAATCCGGAGACGGTCTCGACCGACTACGATACCTCCGACCGGCTCTATTTCGAGCCGCTTACCGCCGAGGACGTACTGGCGATCATCGAGACCGAGCGCACCAACGGGCATCTTCACGGCGTGATCGTTCAGTTCGGCGGGCAGACCCCGCTCAAGCTCGCGGAAGCGCTGGAAAAGGCCGATATTCCGATCCTCGGCACCTCGCCGGACGCGATCGACCTCGCCGAGGACCGCAACCGCTTCAAGCATCTGCTCGACAAGCTCGGCCTCAAACAACCGAAGAACGGCATCGCCTATTCGGTCGAACAGGCGCGGCTGGTGGCGGCCGATCTCGGCTATCCGATCGTGGTGCGCCCCTCCTACGTGCTCGGCGGCCGCGCGATGCAAATTATCCGCGAAGAGGACCAGCTCGGCGATTACCTGCTGGGGACGCTGCCGGAACTGGTGCCGCATGACGTCAAGGCGCGCTATCCGAACGACAAGACCGGGCAGATCAACACCGTGCTGGGCAAGAACCCCTTGTTGTTCGACCGCTATCTCTCCGACGCCACCGAGGTGGACGTCGATTGCCTCGCGGACGGTAGCGACACTTTCATCGCTGGGGTCATGGAACATATCGAGGAGGCCGGCATTCATTCCGGCGACTCCGCGTGCTCGCTGCCCCCGCACAATCTCAAGCCGGACGTGATCGCGGAACTCGGACGGCAGACGCGCGAGCTTGCCCGCGCGCTTCAGGTCGGGGGTTTGATGAATGTGCAATACGCGATCAAGGACGGCGATATCTACGTGCTGGAAGTCAATCCACGCGCCTCGCGCACCGTACCGTTCGTGGCGAAGGTGATCGGGCTACCGGTCGCCAAGATCGCCGCCCGGGTGATGGCCGGTGAGCCCCTCAGGGGCTTCAACCTGCAACCCGCGCAGTTCGACCACGTGGGCGTGAAAGAAGCGGTGTTTCCGTTTGCGCGGTTCGGACCGGCGGTCGACACCGTACTGGGACCGGAGATGAAATCGACCGGCGAGGTGATGGGGCTCGACCACTCCTTCGAGATCGCCTTCGCCAAGAGCCAGCTCGGGGGCGGAAGCCGGCTCCCGCACCAAGGTACCGTATTTGTTTCAGTTAGGGACGACGACAAGCCGCGGGTGCTCGAGGCCATCAGGCTGTTGGTCGGCCTGGGTTTCAAGATCATCGCCACGTCGGGAACCCAACGCTTCCTGGTGGAGCGGAGCGTCCAGACCGACCGCATCCTCAAGGCCTCCGAGGGCCGGCCCAATATCGTCGACGCGATCAAGAATGGCCGCGTTCAACTCGTCTTCAATACCACCGAGGGGGCGCAGGCCCTGGCCGACAGCAAGTCTCTGCGCCGTGCTGCCCTCTTGCATAAAGTGCCATACTACACCACTCTTTCAGGGGCCGTGGCGGCGGCGCAGGGAATTAAAGCCTATCTCGGGGGCGACCTCGAGGTGCGTACGCTGCAGAGCTATTTCGGCGGCAAGCACTGAAGCCGGGAAACCGACATCAGCGCCCGGATCGTATGCGTTTGGGACACCTTCCGTAATCGCGGAGCCGGACAACGCTTCGGCCCGCGGTTGGAATTTTTGTCCCGTAAGTGGAGGCTCGAAGGACCGATGGAAAAGATCCCGATGACCGCTGCGGGCTATGCCCGGCTCGAGGACGAACTCAAGCAGCGCCAGCAGGTCGACCGGCCGGGGATCATTCAGCAGATCACCGACGCGCGCACGCACGGCGACCTCTCGGAGAATGCCGAGTATCACGCCGCCAAGGAATCCCAGTCGCTCAACGAGGGCCGCATCGCCGACCTTGAGGACAAGCTCGCGCGCGCCGAAGTAATCGACGTCTCCAAGCTGTCGGGCGAGACCATCAAGTTCGGCGCGACTGTCACCTTGATCGACGAGGATACCGACAAGAAGCAGGTCTGGCAGATTGTCGGCGAGCCCGAGGCTGACGCCAAGCAGGGCAAGATTTCCATCACCTCGCCGCTGGCCCGGGCGCTGATCGGCAAGACCAAGGGCGCGAACGTCGAAGTGGTGACGCCGGGCGGCGCCCGCGCCTATGAGGTGCAGAAAGTGGAGTGGCGGTAGCGCGGCGCCGCCCACTCAACGATCATTCTCATATCAACGGTCTATGGTCGATGCTCGTACTTGCCGGGCTCATCCCGGCCATCTCGTTAGAAGACGCACGGCTGCGCCCTGTTAATCGAAATGGCCGGGACAAGCCCGGCCATGACGCTACTGAATTTCCAACGACCGCTGGTGTATCGAGCTTCACAGCGGCTGGCGATTTCCCGCGGAGGCCTGGCGGTCGAGTTGCTTGAGCCGCTCCAGCATCGGGGCGGTATCGTCGAGCGTCAGGCCGGTGCGCAGGGTGCCGATCACATCCTGCATCGCGTGCGCGATTTCGCCTTCACGCTCGGCGGCGCAGATCTGGCCGGGGACGTGGGCGATGAATTCGCGCCGCACCGTGATCGTCCGGTTCTCGAGCTTCGTGGTCGCGGTGAAGGTGAAGGAAGCATTCGCGACCTTGCGAGCGGGGAGCGGCTTCGGCAGCGGCAGACCCTCCGCAAAGGTGATCTCGATTTCCTCGACCTGGCGGCCCGACAGGCAGACGAACGGCAGGTGCCGGCTCGCCATCCGCTGACCGAGCAGGATGCTGCCCGGCCGCTGCATCAGCGCGAGGCCGACCGGCACCGGAAGCGTCATCCCGGACGTGAGCTTGACCCGGCCGAGATCAAAGTTGCCCTTCACCACGAACGGCTCGGCGAGGTTCATCTCGGGATCAACTTCGAACAGACCCGCACCGGGATTGCCATTCGCGCGCAGCTCGGTCACGGCGCCGTCGTCAAGGCCCTTGTTGTCGATGATGTCGGTCATGCGCGAGCGCGCCGACGCAGCGAACACGCCGGTCGTGGTTTCGGTGGTCGACCCGCTGACCGCGCCGTCGGCCGCGATCATGATGCTGGTGTGGTTGATCGCGACGTGATCGTTGGCGCGCATCACCGGGGTACGGCCGACCACGATGGTCTTGGCGGAGACCCGAACCGTCGGCTGGTCATAGGCCGGCGACATCAGCATGCCGAAGCCGGCCGTCAGCGCGGTCGGATCGTCGTACATGCCGAACTCAGGCAGATAGATCATCATGTGGTTGAACGCGCCTGGATACGGCGGCTCCGGCAGCGCGTAGGAGTTGCCGACGCGGATGAGCACGAGTTCGCTCGCGATGCCTTTCACCGCCAGCAGCGACGCCATCAGCACCGCGTGATCCTTGCAGTCACCGTAGCGCATGCGCAGGATCGCGGAAGCGCGATGCGGGACCATGCTGTCCAGGCCGGCTTCGAGCGCGACGTAGCGGATGTTGCGCTTGACCCAATGGTCGATCGCTTCCGCCTGGGCGCGATGGCCGGTGAGTCCGGTCGTGATTTCGTTCGCCAGCGCCGTGATCTCGGGCGTCGCCTCGATGCGCGACTTCGCCAGCGCCCATTCGGCGCGGCCGATCGCCCAGTAGTCCTTGAAGGTCGACACCAGGACATGCGGGTAGTCGCTCTGCGACGGAGCAATGGCGCCGTTTTCGTTCGGACGCGGCGCGCCGGCGGGATTGGCGGGATGGGTGACGATGTGGGTCACCGTGTTCTCGTCGTAGATGACGCGGTGCTCGTAGTCCTCGCCGCTCGCGGCCACGTTGAGCCACAGATCCTTAGGCGCGATCACACGCACGGTGTCGGCAACGAAATTCTCAGCCGGGAAAATTTCCGCATATTGGCCCGGGAAGATCGGCTTCTTCGTTTCCTTGCGCACGGTGAAGACGATGGTGTCGCCGACGGCGACGTTCGGGAAGATAAGGGTGCGCGTCTTGACGTCGTGGGAGTCGACGTCGTTCGCGTTCACGTCGCGCGTTAGGATCGCGCCGCGATCCACATAGAACCTCAGGCCGTCGCGCTTCTCGGTGTAAGCCTCGACTACGGCGACGGTCTGCAGCGCGCTGCGATACACGACGGCCTGCTTTGCCATCGCCTTGCGGCCGGCATCCGTCAGCACCTTGATACGCCGGGTGCGGACCTCCTGGGCGGTGCCGTCGGGCGCAATCGTTACTTCGATCTCGTCGCTGCCCATGATCGGCGTCGGGGCCGAGGCAAGCTCGAAATTCTCCGAGGCGCTGGCGCCGGTGGCGCCGAGGCTGAGGCCCAAGGTCAATGCGGCGGCGAAGGTGACCAGATGGTGCCGAAATCCGAGGGATTGCATGGCTTTCCTCCCGTGCAGCGCCGGTCCGGATGGGCCGATGGCGCGCCAATTCGACATTTAGTCGTGGGGGAAAGACCGGCCGTTCAAACCCAGCTCCCGGGCGGTCTCAGATCGGGCGCAGGAGTTCCATCGGTACCATGGCGGCGTCCTTGGAATTGCGCAGCGTCAGCGAGGTCTTGACGTTGCGCACGTGCGGCGCCGCGGTGAGCTCGGCCACGAAGGCTTGAAACGTCTTCAGGTCGGGCGCGACGCATTTGAGGATGAAATCGACATCCCCCGAGAGCATCCAGCACTCCCGCACCAGCGGAACCCGGCGGACATAGTCCTCGAATCCCCTGAGATCAGCCTCGGCCTGGCTCGAAAGATGGACCATGGCGAAAACCGTGACCTCGTAGCCGAGCAGCTTCTCGTCCAGCAGCGCCCGGTAGCCCTTGATGTAGCCGGCCTCCTCGAGCGCCCGCACGCGCCGCAGGCACGGCGGCGCCGAAATTCCGACCCGGCTCGCCAGCTCGACGTTGGTAATGCGGCCATCGTCCTGCAGCTCCTTGAGAATCTTGCGGTCGATGGCATCCAGACGCGGCGACACGGGAGGCCTCCACAGCCGACGAATGCTGGGGGTTTTACCCGAAATCAAGGGTGGACGAAACTTTCTTGCGCGAACCGGTGCGATGGTGCAGAGCACGAAAATCCCTGACGCCATTGCTGTGGCGTTCTGATCTGCATATCTTGCATGGCTCGCCGGACACCTTAAATTAGGAGCGACCGCAGGTTGGAAAAACCTCTGGCCAATGTAAATTGGCTAACATCCGCCGAAAGGGGCTTCGGATGGGAAAGACCACCCACGCCAAGGTCGTGATTATCGGCTCGGGGCCGGCGGGCTATACGGCCGCGATCTATGCTGCCCGGGCCATGATCGACCCGATCCTGATCCAAGGCATCCAGCCCGGCGGGCAGCTCACGATCACCACCGACGTGGAGAACTATCCGGGCTTCGCCGACGTCATCCAGGGTCCATGGCTGATGGAGCAGATGCAGAAGCAAGCCGAGCATGTCGGCACCCGGATCGTCATCGACCATGTCAGCAAAGTCGAGCTCGGCCAGCGACCGTTCCGGCTCGAATGCGATTCCGGCGACCGCTTTCTCACTGATTCCCTGATCATCGCGACCGGCGCCCAGGCGCGCTGGCTCGAGCTTCCCTCGGAGCAGAAGTTCAAGGGCTACGGCGTATCAGCCTGCGCCACCTGCGATGGCTTCTTCTACCGCGGCAAGGAAGTGATCGTGATCGGCGGCGGCAACACCGCGGTCGAGGAGGCGCTGTTTCTCACCAACTTCGCCAACAAAGTCACGATCGTGCACCGGCGCGATGGTTTCCGCGCCGAGCGGATTCTGCAGGAACGGTTGTACAAGAACCCGAAAATTTCGGTGGTCTGGAATTCCGTTCTCGAAGAAGTCGTCGGCGCCGACAATCCGCTGAAGGTTCGTGGCGCAGTGTTGCGCAATATCAAAACCAATGACCTCACCGAGCTGCCGATCGACGGCGTCTTCATCGCCATCGGTCACACGCCCGCTTCCGAGCTATTCGCGGGCCAGCTTGAAATGAAGCCGTCGGGCTACATCAAGACGGCGCCGTATTCGACCGCGACCTCGATGCCGGGCGTGTTCGCCGCGGGCGACGTCACCGACGACATCTATCGCCAGGCGGTGACCGCCGCCGGCCAGGGCTGCATGGCGGCGCTCGAAGCCGAGCGCTACCTCGCCGCACACGGCGAAGCCGAACCACGGATGGCAGCAGAATGACGACGACCGCGCCGGAACGGGGGACGGACAGAGGACCCATGCCGCTGCGGCGTAACTCCATGGACTGGGACAAGCTGAAAGTCTTTCATGCCGCCGCGGAAGCCGGCAGCTTCACGCACGCAGGCGAGCACCTCGGACTTTCGCAATCCGCTGTCTCGCGCCAGGTCTCGGCGCTCGAGCAGGAGCTCGGCGTTTCGCTGTTCCATCGCCATGCGCGCGGCCTCATCCTCACCGAACAAGGCGAGCTGCTGCACCGCACGGCACACGAAGTGTTCATGAAGCTCGAAGCCGCGCGCGCAAAGCTCACCGACAGCCGCGAGCGGCCGAATGGCGAACTGAAAGTGACGACGACGGTCGGCATCGGTGTACATTGGCTCACGCCGCGGCTTGGCGAATTCCTCGATCTCTATCCCGAAATCCGCATCACCCTGATCACGACCGACGGCGAACTCGACCTCGCGATGCGTGAAGCCGACGTGGCGATCCGGCTGCGCCAGCCGGTGCAGCCGGATCTGATTCAGCGCAAGCTGTTCTCGCTGCACTTCCACGCCTGCGCGTCGCCGGAATATCTCAAGCGCTTCGGAACGCCGCGCTCGGTCGAGGAACTGGATCAGCACCGCCTCATCGTACTCGGCGGCACGATCCAGCCGTGGCTGCAGCAGAGCGGCAATTGGCTGGCCACGACCGGACGCCCCGGCCGCAACCCGCGCACGCCCTGGCTCGTCATCAACAACGTGCTCGGTGTGTTGCGCGCCTGCCAGCGCGGGCTCGGGATCGCGATGCTGCCGGATTATCTGGTGGAGGAGAACGGCGGGCTCGTGCAACTCTTCGGCGACAACAATCAGGTCGCCTACGACGCCTACTTCGTCTACCCTGAGGAATTGAAGTCGGTGGCGCGGGTGCAGGTGTTTCGCGATTTCCTCGTCTCGAAGGCGCAGCGCTGGCATTTCTGAATCGACCGGCGTGTTTCAACCGCTGTCATTCAGGCGGGACCGCGGCAAACCGCCTCATCGCAGGGTCCGCATTCCCGCCTGATTTATGTCTCGGTTATGTCAGGATATTTGGTCTGTCTTGCAACAACTACCCGCATCTCGGCAAAGATCAGAGCATGACGAGGCGAGCCGGCGCTGAGCATTGGTTGTATTGCTCGCGTGGTCTGCATGGCTGACATGCGAGCACTTCCGTTGTCGTCGGCGGGGGAGTCGGCATACAAGATTGTCAGCTGTCGGTGGTTGTCCATCCTCCCAGATCGCAGCCAGCAAACCGGCAGTTTGTTCCCCTCTGGAAGGTGATTGTCGGCCCCCGCGCCGGCGAACTAACACCGGGCCCGCAAGGGTCCGGTTTTTCTTTGTGGGTGATCGGCGCGCTGTTTGTTTGCGTCGCACGCGTATCGAATGCGAATGAATGCGTCATCTGAATGAATGCATCCAGATTGTCGTCCCCATGAAGCCGGGCGACCAAGGAACCGATCAAATCGGATCGCTGCTCACAGATCCAGCACCAGACGGTCAGACTTGCTGCCCGCACAGCAGATCATCACGCGCTGGTTCTCGGCCTGCTCCTCCTCGGAGAGGATCGAGTCGCGGTGCTCCGGAATGCCGGAGATGACCCGCTGCTCGCAGGCGCCGCAAATGCCGAGCTCGCAGGAATAGTCGACGTCGACGCCGGCATCGAGCAGCACTTCGAGTATCGTCTTGCCCTCGGGAATGAAATATTCCTCGCCTGAACGTGCGAGCTCGACGGTGAAGCCGCCCTTCTTCGTCTCTACCGGCCGCGGCGTGAAATATTCGACGTGCACGTGATCGCGCGGCCAGTCCCTGGTCGCCACCTCGAACGCGTTCATCATCGCACCGGGACCGCAGCAATAGACATGTGCGGTCTTCGGCAATTGGCCGACGAGACCGGTGATGTCGACAAACCGGCCCTCGTGCTCGTCGTCGAAATGCAGATGCACCGGAGCGAGCGTTTCGAGCGCAGCGAGGAAGGCCATGTCGGCGCGCGAGCGGCAGGAATAGATGAGCCGCCACTTGCGGCCAAGCTCCTCGAGGCGCTGCACCATGCACCAGATCGGGGTGATGCCGATGCCGCCGGCGATCAGCACCGTTTCCTCGGCCGCCTCATGGAGACGGAAATTGTTGCGCGGCGCGCTGATCTTGAGCGTCTTGCCGACACGAAGCTCGTCATGGATGTAACGCGAGCCGCCGCGGCTGGCCGGATCGCGCTTGATCCCGAAGGTATAGGTCGACGGCTCCGGCCTGGCGATGATCAGCGAATAGTTGCGCAGCAGCCCGTTTGGCAGATGCATGTCCACGTGCGCGCCCGGCTCGTAGGGCGGCAGCGGCTTTCCATCCGGGCGGCGGAATTCAAAAAGATTGGTGTCGCGCGCGGCATAGCGGATCGCGGTCAGGCGAACTTCGATCAAAGCGTCGGCAGCTGGCGTGACCTCGCCTCGATTTGCGGCCACCGTATCCACGACCTCGCTGCCTCCTCCAGCCCGCGACCTCACCGCCTGCGCCGCATATAGTCGGCATTCCCGGCTGGCTGCAACCCGCCCGGCCAGAGCGCGCCCTGGCGCTGCGACGGCGTAACGGCTGCACCCGCTGCGGCAATGTGACAGGCCCGGTGGGCGGGATGCCGCCGCGTTTGCCGGGCGCCAAAGTTGGTCAATCTCCCGGCCTGCGCTATTGTCTTTCAGCGCCGGTCCACGAAAAAAGCCAAGCGTTTTCGCGCCTGACGCGGCGCCGTCGTGATCGGGCTCGCCCGGTCTCCAAATCAAGGGAGGACGCCTTGCTGCCATCCATGACCCGTGCCTGTCGCCTCGGCGCGGCAGGACTTTGCGTCGCACTCCCGCTCGCCCTGGCACCGGCCTATGGGCAAGGCAACACCGCGCATCCCTGGCTCGACCCGGCGCTGCTCGCGGCCGCCAAGGCGGAGGGCTCGCTGGTGATCTATTCCTCGACCAACGAGCAGGAAGGGCTGCCGCTGTTCAAGATTTTCGAGGACGCCACCGGGATCAAGGTCCAGTACATCCGCAACGCCGACTCCCCGCTGATGTCGCGCATGGCGATCGAATTCCGCGCCGGGCAGAAGGCCTGGGACGTCGTCCAGACCACCACCATCAACAAGGTCGCGCCCCAACTGATGGCGCAGATCGATCCGCCGGAGGCCAAGAACATCGCGCCCGAGGCTCGCGATCCTGGCAAGCGCTGGTACGGTCTGTACGCCAACTACAATTCGCCCGCCTACAACACCAACCTGGTCAAGGCCGCCGACCTGCCGAAGACCTATGAGGAATTCACCAAGCACAAGGAATGGGCCGGCAAGGTCGCCATCGACGGCACCGACAACGAGTGGCTCAAGGGCATGCTCGAATTCTACGGCGAGCAGAAGGGCACACAGCTCATCAAGGACATCGTCGCAACGCTCAAGCCGATCGTCACCGACGGCCATCTCGCGATGGCGCGCGCGACCGGGGCCGGCGAATACGCGATCTCGCTCAACAACTACGTCAATCTGACCATGAACGTACGGCTTGGCGGCGGCCCGATCGACGCCTTCGCGCTCGATCCGGTGACGCTGATGTTCGGGCAGGTCGGCGTCAGCGCGCTCGCCCCGCATCCGAATGCGGCGCGGCTGGCGGCGAATTTCATGCTCAGCCAGGAGTGCCAGCAGTTCCTGGCAAAGTTCGGTCGCCTGCCGACGCGCGAGGACGTCAAGGACAACCCGCCCGGCACCGTCGCGATGCTGCGCAAGCACAAGATCGTCACGACGCTGCTCGCGCCCGAGGATGAGCGCAAATGGCAGCGCACCTTCGAGACGCTGTTCAAGGGGCGCTGAGCGCGTGCGGGAGCAAAGGGCTTGAGCGTCGCCAACGGTGTTGACCTGTCGGACGGAGAGCGGACGAGAAGCCGTTTCGCCCGATTCCTGACGCCAACCAACGTCGTGCTCGCCGCCTGCGTGCTGGTCGCGTTGTGGATCGTGGCGGTGCCGGTCTCGGCGCTGTTCTACAACGCCTTCACCGAGGACACCGGCTTCGGGCCAGGTCCCTGGTCGCTCGACAATTTCGTCGAGGCCTATTCGAGCTGGAGCATCCTGCGGCTGTTCCAGAACTCATTCATCTTCGCGCTCGGCACCGCCATTGTGACGCTCATCATGGGCGCAGCGGTCTCTTGGGCGGTGGAACGCACCGACGCTCCCGGCGGCACGCTGTTCCACAGCCTCGCGCTGCTGTCCTTCGCCATTCCTGGCCTGCTGATGGCGATGGCCTGGATCTTCGTGTTCAGCCCGAACATCGGCTGGGCCAACGCGCTGCTCAAGCGTACCTTCGGACTGAGCGAGGCCCCGGTCAACATCTACACGATGGCCGGCATGATCTGGGCGCTGTCGAGCCATTATTTTCCGCTCGCCTATCTCGCGCTCGGGCCGGCGCTACGCGTGCTCGACGTGCGCATGGAAGAAGCGGGCGTCGTCTCCGGCGCGCGCAACTGGCAGGTGCTCACCCGCATCACGCTGCCGCTGCTGCGCCCGGCCATCCTGTCGTCGATGCTGCTGCTGTTCGTGCTCGGCATGGCCTCCTACGAAGTGCCGCGCCTGATCGGGCGGCCGGCGCGCATCGATGTGTTCACCACCGACATCCAGGGCGCGATCATCCAGACGCCGCCGGAATTCGGCGTCGCCAGCGCGCTCGCGCTCACGCTGCTGGTGATGTGCACGGTGGCGGTGTTCTTCTATCGGCGCGCGACCCGCCACGCCGAGGCCTTCGCCACCATCACCGGCAAGGGCTACATGCCGACCCGGATCAAGCTCGGCCCCTGGCGCTGGCCGGTGGCGATCGCAATCGGGCTGATGTTCGTGATCGCGCTGGGGCTGCCGCTGTTCACGCTGGTCTGGCAGTCGTTCTTCCGCAATCTCTCGCAGCCGTTCATGGGCTCGGACGCCCGCTTCACCTGGGAGAACTACCAGTTCATCCTCAGCTATCCGATCTTCGTCGCGGCGGTGAAGACCAGCGTGCTGCTGGCCGCCATGGCCGCGACCATCGTTTCCGGGCTCACGCTGGTCATGGCCTGGATTGCGCTGCGCTCCGCGCCGCGCTTCGGCTGGATCCTTGACGCCATCGCCTTCACGCCGATCGCGATACCCGGCGTGATCGTCGGCGCCGGCATCCTGGTCGCCTACCTGATGCTGCCGATCCCGGTCTACAACACCATCTGGATCCTGCTGATCGCCTACGTGACGCTCTATCTGCCCTACGGCATGCGCTTCGCATCGAGCGGCATCTCGCAGATTCATCGCGAGCTGGAGGAAGTGGCCGAGGTCGCCGGCGCCCGGCTCGGCCAGGTGTTCCTGCGCATCCTGCTGCCGCTGCTTGCGCCGGTCCTGCTTGCCGGCTGGATTTACGTATTCGTGCTCTCGGTGCGCGAGCTCGGCGCCTCGATCTTCCTGGTCGGGCCGGGCACCCATGTGCTCGGGACCATCAGCCTGACGATGTGGGAGGAGGGCGGCAGCTACGGCGCGGTGTCGGCGCTCGGTGTGATCCAGATCTCCCGCTCATCCTCATTGTCGCCGGCTTGCGCTGGCTCGAATTGCGCGTGCAGCGCCGCAGCGAAGCCGCCGCCCGCGCCGCCAAGAGCGAATAGGGACCGCCGGTGTTCACGATCGAGAACTTGTGCAAGGTGTTCCAGACCTCGGGCCAGACCGAGGTGCGCGCCGTTGACGGCATCAGCCTGTCGATCGAGAGCGGGCGCATCCTCACGCTGCTCGGGCCTTCCGGTTGCGGCAAGACCACGACGCTGCGCTGCCTCGCCGGCCTCGAGCGGCCTGATTCCGGACGCATCGTGATCGGCGACACCGTGGTGTTCGATTCGGCCAAGCGCATCTTCGTGCCGCCGAGCGACCGCGGCATCGGCATGGTGTTCCAGTCCTACGCGATCTGGCCGCACATGACCGTGTTCGAGAACGTCGCCTTCCCCCTGCGGGTCGCGCGCGGCGTCAAGCGCACGGAAGCGCAGATCAAGGACAAAGTGCGCATGGCGCTCGAAATGGTGCGGCTCGGCGGCTTCGAGCACCGCTCGGCGACGCAGCTTTCCGGCGGCCAGCAGCAGCGGCTCGCACTCGCGCGCGGTCTCGTGCACGAGCCGAAGATCCTGCTGCTCGACGAACCGCTGTCGAACCTCGACGCCAAGCTGCGCGAGCAGATGCGGTTCGAACTGAAACGCCTGCAGCGCACGCTGCGCGTCACCACCGTCTATGTCACCCATGACCAGGCCGAAGCGCTCGCGCTTTCGGACGTGATCGCGGTGTTCAACGCTGGCCGCATCGTGCAGCAGGGCGGCCCGCACGATATCTACAGCCATCCCAAGACGCGGTTCGTCGCCGACTTCATCGGCTCGGCCAATTTCGTGCCCGGCACTATCACGCAGCCGGCGGGCGTCGACGGCATGGCCGCGATCGAGACCAGACATGGGACGTTCCGCTGCTCGTTCTCGGATGCGGTCGCACCCGGCCAGGCGGTGCTGGTTACGGCGCGGCCCGAAGACCTCGTGCTCTATGACAAGGCGCCCGGCGACGGCTTGAACGTGCTGACAGGCAAGGTCGCCGGCCGGGTGTTCCTCGGCGACGTGATCGATTACGTGGTAGAGTCCGGGGAGGGAGAAATTCGCGTCCGTGCCCGCCCGGAATTCAGTTTCCGCGTCGGTCAGGCGGTCCACGTCGGCGTATCGCCGCAAAAGTGCGTCGGCCTGCCGTCGTAGCAGAGCTGATACCGAAAAGTTGCAGATTTTTCGGATAAGATCATGCGGTATAGGATGTGGCCTGGGAGCTTCAGACCCACAAGAGGAAGATCATGAATAGCGCGAGAGTCACCGCTGTCCGCAGCATCGAACTTGGGGTGCGCGATCTCAATCAGTCCGCCACGTTCTACAGCCATGTCTGGGGGCTCGACCCGGTGGTCACCGAGGGCGACGCAATCCATTTGCGCGCCAACGGCCCCGAGCACCACATCGTGACGCTGCGCGAGCGCGCGAAGCCGGGCATGCTGGGCGTCCATTTCGCCGCCAACGACCGCCTCGCGGTCGACGAACTCCACCACAAGGCCAAGGCCTTCGGCGCCAAGGTGACGAGCGCGCCGGCCGACCTGCCGCGCAGCGCCGGCGGCGGCTACGGCTTCCAGTTCCGCACGCCGGAGGGACACACGCTCAACGTTTCGTCCGACGTGGCGCAGCATCCGAACGTGGTTAACGACCGCTCGAAGCCGTTGAAGCTCTCCCATGTCGTGCTCAACAGCGCCAAGATCGGCGAGCAGACCAATTTCTTCATCGACCTGCTCGGCTTCAAGCTCAGCGATTCGAGCCAGATGATGGACTTCATCCGCTGCTGCTCTGACCATCACTCGATTGCGCTCGCGCGCGGCGAAGGCCCCTCGCTCAACCACATGGCCTATGAGGTCAGCAACATCGACGGGCTGATGCGCGGCGCCGGCCGGCTCAAGCAGAATGGCTTCAACATCGAGTGGGGGGTCGGCCGCCACGGACCCGGCGACAACGTGTTCTCCTATTTCGTCGAGCCGAACGGGTTCGTGGTCGAATACACGACAGAAGTCGAGCAGGTCGACGAAGCGACCTTCATCTCGCACGACGCCGAATACTGGGCCAACTTCCCGATGCGTCCGTGCCGCTGGGGCATGGGCGGCCATCCCTCGAACCGCCTGCGCGCCGCCATGGGCGGCGACACCGGCGTTGCCGATCCGGCGGACAGCAAGCGCTGCGAAGAGATCATGGCGCAGAAGCTCGGAAGATAGGCGCGGCGCAGGCTGACATCATCCCGCCCGCGCGAAGCGAGAGCCGAGACCCAACGTGCAGCACGCTCAGAGCGTCGGGCTTGGGCGCCAAGCGCGTACAGATTGGGCCCCGGATCGGTCCTGCGGACAGTCCGATGACAAACGGGATAGCTCGTGCCCCGTCCAAAACAAAACCGTCCCCCGGTTTCCCGGGAGGCGGTTTGGCTCGAAACACTGCGCGCGGCTTACGCGGCGGTGGCGGACAAGTTTCCGTGCTTGATCAGGTTCTCTTTCTGCTTCTCGTTGCGCGGCGGCAGCTTGAACAGCCGCGCCGCGGTGCCGCCGAGGATGTTGTGCTTGCCCTTCTCGGACAGGAACGGCAGGTCGTAGATCGTCGACGGCAGGTCGAAGTCCCAGTGCGGATAGTCCGATGAATAGAGAAGCTGCGTCTCCGCATTGATCATGCGGAAGGTGCATTCCATCGCCTCACGGTCCTGGATCTCCATCGGCTGCGACGAGTAGTACATGTCGCGCATGTAGTCCGACGGCTTCTTCTTGAGCAGCGGCGCTTCCGACGGACGCATCATGTATTCGTGGTCGAGGCGCTGCATCAGGAACGGCACCCAGGCGAGGCCCGACTCGATCCAGATCACCGGCAGCTTCGGGAACCGCTCGCCCATCCCGTTGATGACCCAGTTGGTCAGGTGCAGGATGTTGAAGAACGTGAAGCCGAGCGCGTGCACCGAGATGAAGCGGTTGCAGGCCTTGAACACCGGCTCCGACCAGTTCGGGCCGGAGTGGAACGAAAGCGTGAGGCCGCGCTCTTCGATCGCCCGATAGACTTTCATATAGGCGTTGTCGTTGACCTGCAGGTTGCGCACGGTCGTGACCATGAAGCCGCCGACGCCCTTGCGATCGCCGAACGTCTCGACGTGGCGCAGCGACGCGTCAGGATCGGAGAACGGCAGGCACAGCATCGAATAAAAACGGCCCTTCGGACTCCGGGAGGACCTTCTCGGTGAGCCACCGATTGTAGGCCCAGCAGAGATCGACCTCCATCTCCTTCTGCGGATGCAGACCGATGTTGAGCATGCCGGTCGGGAACAGACAGGAATAGTCGACGCTCATCGCGTCCATCCAGCGCATGCCGAGCTGTACATCGCGGATGCCGCCCTCGGCGTCGGTCTTCTCCGAGCCGCGCAGCGGATAGCGGGTGACCCGGCCACCCATGTCCTGCGTGAACCCGGCGTGGGTCGGCACGAGCGCGGCCCGGCCGTTCTTGGCGCGGCCGCCCATGTTGATTTGCTTGAGAACCTCGTTCTCCATGAACGGCAGGATTTCGGGGAAGTTCTCGTTCTCGTAATGGTGAGCGTCGACGTCGACGATGGTGATGTCGTCGAGGTTGCGCTGCACCGCCTGCTTACGGGCGTGGGCCAGCAGCCGGGTGGTGTTGAGTTCGTCGACGGTGACGCGCCGGCCGCGTTCAGCGAGGAGGTCCATGGTTTTTCTCCTTGAGTCCGTTTGATTGTTGGTGCGGACAATCCGCGATCAGCGGCCGGTCCAGCTCTGCCACATGCCGAGCTCGAACACAGCCAGATTGGCGGCGCGCAACAGGCCGCTCGCCGTGACCATCACTTCAGTGGGTGTAACCGTCGAGCGCTGGCCGAGCGGCAGAACATCGCTGCCATTTTCGAGCTGCGCCGCGTAGGTCTTGCAGACCGCGGACATCAAGGCTTGCATCGCCTCGGAGCTGAGCACGTCGCAATCTCCCTTGGCGAGCGCGCGCTCGATCTCGGCGGCGAGCCGGGTCGCTTCCGCCGACGCGCCGGAGGTAGCTGTGGCCGCGCTGGCAGCGGCGAGCTTGGGCTTCGGGGCAGGAGATCTGGTAGCGACAGGCTTGGCGGCGGGACGCGCCGGCGTCTTGGCGCGGGCCGGCTTGACGACGGCCTTAGGCGACGACATAGACCTCATCCCCTTTTTCCACGATCTTGTATTGGCGCAGCTTGAGGCGACGGTCGGACACGCATTCGCCGGTCTTCATGTCGTACTCGTAGCCATGCCAGGGGCAGACGAAGTGCATCTCGGTGTCGGAGAAGTAGAGACCGGCCGAGGTCTTGTCGGGCCGCAGCCGTTCCTCGACCTTGGCGATGGTCAGGCCCTCGCAGGCCGGCCCGCCCTGGTGCAGGCAGAAGTTGCTGTAGGCGAAGAACTGGCCTTCGTGTCGGAAGACGCCGATCTCATTATCGCCGACGAAGATGATGCGGCGGTCACCGTCCTTGAATTCCGAAAGCTTACCGACGAACTGCTCGGGCATCCCTGAAAGTCCCTTTGTTTTTGCGGCGCGAAACGGCCATGATTGCGCCTCGCGGCGCGTGAAACCGATTGATTGACTATGCCCTTTCCCCCGCGCAAACGCAATTAGCGCGACGCCTGCGCGTCGCACGTTCACGAATAGCTGACCGGCAAAACCAATGGCGGGTTAAGCCATCTTGTTGCTGATCTCGCCGATCCCTTCGATCCAGACCTTCACCACGTCGCCGGCCTTGAGGTACTCGCCACGGCCAGCGCCGACACCGGCGGGGGTGCCGGTGAGGATCAGGTCACCGGGATGCAGGGTGAGCCGAGAGGACAGATGAGCGATCTGCTCGGCCAGGTTGAAGATCATCTTCGCCGTGTTGGAATCCTGCTTGAGCACGCCATTGACCCATAGCTTGATCGCGAGGTTCTGCGGGTCCTTGATCTCGCCCGCGGGCACGATCCAGGGTCCGAGCGGACAGGACCCATCGAAGCTCTTGTGCGCGACCCAGTCGGCCTTGAACGGCGAGGTGTCGGCGATATGGGGCCGGCGGCCGCGGTCGCGGGCGGAGAGGTCGTTCGCCACGGTATAGCCGGCGACGTAGCCGAGCGCCTTTTCGATCGAAACGTGCTTGGCGGGGCGTCCGATCACGGCGGCGAGCTCGGCCTCCCAGTCCATCTGCTTCGAATAATCGGACACTTTGATAGTCGCGCCGGGATTGGCGATCGAGCGCGAGGCCTTGAGAAAGTGCCAGGATTCGAGTCCCAGCGTGTGCGGGTCGGGGTCGGGCGGCTTGCCGTGCCGGGCATTCATCTCAGCGGCGTGGTCGGCGTAGTTCGCACCTGCACAATAGATCGCCGAGGGCCACAGGACGGGCGCCAGCAGCTTGGCGCGCGGCACCGGCGTGGCCTTACCGGTCTTGCCCGCGGCGGCTTTAAGCAAGGGCTGCGCAGCACGCCAATCCTCAAGGATACCCAGCATCGTGGCGTAAACCGCTTGGCGGGTCAGCTTGGCGGCGTCATAGACCTTGTCGTCCACGACCAGGCCGGCGCGCGGGCCGTCGGCGGATTGATAGGTCGCAAGCTTGTAGCCGGGCATAGTCGATTTGCTCCTTGAGCCGGGGTCGCGCAAAATCGTAGACAGATCGCGCAAGAACGTTTCGCTAAGTCCAGGTTTCGCCAAATCCGCGCGGCTTGTCGAGTACCCTGCCCCAAGAGCCTCCTGTGAAAGTCAGAGTCCCTTGAAAGCCATCGTCATTCGCCAGTTCGGGCCGCCCCGCGTCATGCGTCTGGAAGAGGTGGCGAGGCCTGAGCCTGGTCCAGGTGAGGTCCTCATAAAAGTCCATGCCGTTTCGGTAAACCGCACGCTCGACCTTGTCGTACGCTCGGGCAAGTACGCGCGCTCGGTGGCATTCCCGCACGTACTCGGCGTCGATCCCTCCGGCGTGATCGAGGCGGTCGGCCCCGGCGTGACTAACCGCAAGGTCGGCGACCGCGTGGTGAGCGCCAACCGCGTGAGCGAGCCTACCGCGACCGCGGCGCCGCAGCTCCTCGGCGTCAACGTGTGGGGCGGCTACGCCGAATACGTGAAAGTGCCGGCGGGCGTCACCCACCTCGTGCCTGCGGGGATCGATTTTCCGTCCGCCACCGTGGTCGCGCGCCACGCCCCGACGGCGTTCAGCTTGCTGCGCGACCGCGCGCAGCTCAGGGCCGGTGAATGGGTGCTGGTGATGGGCGCGGCCGGCGGGCTAGGCAGCGCCGGCGTTCAGGTCGCGAAACTCCTCGGCGCCAAGGTGATCGCGGGCGCCGGCGCGGACGAGCGCGTGCAGGCCGGGCTTGATCTCGGCGCCGATGCCGGCGTGAACTACCGCGCCCGGGATTTGACGGCGGAAGTGATGCGCATCACCGGCGGCCGCGGCGTCAAGGTGGTATTCGAGAATATCGGCGACCCCGACCTGTTCGCGAAGGCGTTTGCCTCGCTCGGACGCGAGGGACGCCTGGTCACCGCCGGCGGCCATGGCGGCGGCGTGGTCCCGCTCGACGTCAATCGGCTCTACATGAATCATCTCACGGTCATCGGCGCGACCGGTGAGGCGGCGACCGATTTCACGTCCAGCCTGGAGGCGGCCGCGAACGGCAAGTTCAAGGTGCTGATCGATTGCATCCTGCCGCTCTCGGAGGCGGTCCAGGCACATGAGATCGTCGACCGACGCTCGGGCCTCGGCAAGGTGGTGCTCGATCCGACGCGGATGAAGTGACACAAAACACGAGCGAAAGGCCCCGTGATCGTCCCCCCCCAAAGGCGGGGACCCATAGGCCGTGTTGTTGCCATGGAATCAGTCACAACGCCCGCTGTGATCGACCTCGCACGTCGCCGTCAAGGCCGGAACTCCTGCAGCATGACGTATGGGTCCCCGCTTTCGCGGGGACGACTGAACCCAGGCATTGCCATGACATGCGCGGCGTTGCGGCATTTGTTCTCTCCGCCGCCCGCAGGCATAATCGCATTCATCTCCGGGAGCACAAGAAAGGGCGCGCCCCATGATGACCAGGCGAATCCTTCTCACGGCAACGGCGGCAATGGGCTCGGCGCTATTGGCGGCCGGCAATGCGCAGGCTCAATCCTTTCCCAGCACGCCGATCAAGCTCGTTCTGCCATACACGGCGGGCTCGCCGAACGACGTGTTCGCACGTCTCGTCGGGCCTTACTTGTCTTCTCGCCTCGGTCAGCCCGTGGTGATCGACAATCGACCCGGCGGCGGAACCACGATCGGATTGAAGACCGTCATGGCAGCGGAACCCGACGGCCACACCTTGCTGTTCTCGAACACGCCCACGCATGTGATCGCACCGATGGTCGTCAAGGGCTTTACCTACGACCCGCTCAAGGCTGTCGTTCCCATTGCGACCATCGGGTCAAGCGCCAATGTGATGGTCATCGGCATGACCGTCCCCGCCACCACGCTGCCGGAGTTCATCCGCTACGCGATGGCCAATCCCGGCAAGCTGAATTTCGGGTTTGGCCAGGGGACGATCCCGCAGCTGATCGGCGAAGCTTTCAAATTGGCTGCCGGCGTCGAGATCGCCAGCATTCCGTACCGCGGCGGTGCGCAGGCGATCACCGACATGCTGGGGGGGCGGATTCACATGAACATCGGCGCCGGCGCGACGCTCGTGCCGCTTTCGCGCGCCGGCAAGGTGCGGGCAGTGGCGGTCACAAGCGCCACCCGCAATCCCGAACTGCCGGAAGTCCCGACCATGATCGAAAATGGGCTGCCGGAATTGACGACCATGACCTACTACGGAATTTTCGGACCGCCCGGCATGCCGGCAGATATCGTCGTCAGACTCAACCATGAAGTCAACGAGATCCTGAAGTTGCCCGAGGTGAAAGCCGGTCTTGCCGCTTCGGGATTCGAGCCGACCGGTGGAACACCCGAGGACTTTGCCGCCGTGATCGCGCAGCAGGCGAAGAGATGGGCGCCGGTCGTGGAAGCGACGGGATTTCAGATGGAGTAAGATCCCCTATTTGACGCTCTTTCCGTCATGGCCGGGCTTGTCCCGGCCACTCGATCGAAGCGGCACTGCCGCACATTCTTTCTCGGTATGTCCGGGACAAGCCCGGCAATGACGACATCGAAAAACCTCACACGCCGCTGACAAAAAAGCGCAGCAGCGCGCAGACTTAACGGAGACCACCGTGATTAAACCGAGACGTATCGGACACGCCACGTTCGAGACCAAGGATATCGAGAAACAGATCGCCTATTGGACCGAAGTGAACGGCCTCGTGCTCGCCGAGCGGGAGAAGAACCGCGCTTTCCTCGCCACCAGGACCGGGCTCCTGGTGGTGCAGCTCGAACAGACCGACGCGGCACGCTGCACGCGCGTCTCGTTCGAGGTCGCGCCGGATTCGGATTTCGGGGCGCTGGCGAAGGAACTGGAGAAGGACGGGATCAAGAGCGAGCTACGCAACGATTCCATTCCGGGCATGGGCAAGGTGCTCACCTTCAAGGACAACAAAGGCACCAGCATCGATCTGTTTACGGAATGGAGCTATCTCGGCGACCATCACCAGGTGAGCGGCATCGGCCCGCTGAAGCTCGGCCACATCGCCTTCCACGTGCCGGACGTCGCGGCCACGGCGAAGTTTTACGAGAAGGTGATGGGCTTCCGCACCTCCGACTGGATCGAGGATTGGTTCGTGTTCATGCGCTGCAATCCCGATCATCACACCGTAAACTTCATCATAGGCGACAATCCGGAAATCCATCACATCGCTTTCGAGCTGAAGGACATGTCGCACATCCAGAACGCGTGCGAGATGTTCGCCACCAAGAAGATCAAGCTCCTATGGGGGCCGGTGCGCCACGGCCCCGGCCATAATGTCGCGACCTATCATCGCAATCCCGACGACCACACGATCGAACTCTACATCGAGCTCGACCAGATGAAGGACGAGGAGCTCGGTTACTTCGACCCGCGCCCCTGGCACCGTGACACGCCGCAGCGGCCCAAGACCTGGAACCGGATGGAGTCCACGATCTGGGGCTTGCCGCCGCTGCCGGAGTACCGCCGCGGCGCCGGCGCACCGCCGGCGGTGGCTGGGCATTGAGGCTCAGGGCCGCACGGCCGGTGCTTCCGTCGGCATGCCGCGCGCGCGCCACTTGAGATAAAGCTCGAGCGCGACGAACTCGGGCGCGCCGTAAGCATAGGGTTCGGCGCGCATGCCTAACATGCAGCTTCGCATCCGCCGCTGCAGCGAGCCGAGGCTTTGCCATTCCAGCCGATAGAGCGGATAGCCGGTGGGATGCGCCTGCGTGATCGGTGCGCCGGCGAGCTTTTGGTTCCAATTGTCGTCGTGGCATTGGGCGCAGGAGAAATTGAGCTGGCCCTGGCGCTGCTCGAAGAGCTGGCGGCCGGCGTCGATAAAGGAGCGCGTCTGGGCGTCGTCCTTGACCGCGATCGGCGCTCCTTTGGACTGGCGCGCGATGAACGCGGTCAATGCCAGCAACTCCTTGCTCTCGAACGGTAGCAGCGTCGCCTTCTGCTGTTCGCGGCGGCAGAGATTGACGCGCCCCGCGAGATCGACTGGCGCACCATGCGAGGCATCGAACGCCGGATAGCGCGCCGCGACGCCTTTCATGCTTGTCGCTGCCTCACCGTGGCAATCAGCGCAGGATTTGCCGGCTTCGCCATCCTTGCGCGCCCACAATGCCTCGCCGTCGAGCACCCACAGCATGCCGGGATTGGCGGTGTCGTCGTCCTGCATCGCCCGTGTTTCGCGGCCCATGAAATCGTAGCCGGAGCGGCGATCGTTGGGCGCGGTGTCAGCGGCGAAAACGGTTTGAGCGATTGCTGCACAGACGAAGTAAAAGAGAACGAACATGCATGCAAGCGTCGGTACCGTCGTCCCCGCGAAGGCCGGGAGCCATACGCCGTGTCTTCGGGTTTTCACGTCATCGCGCAGATAATCAAGCTCCGGGGGATATGGGTCGCCGCCTTCGCGGAGACGACCGGAGCGTTGATCAATCGGATTGCGCCTGATCATTCGACGGCGATGGTGGCGGACTCGGTCTGCGCGAACCCGTGATCGCCACTCCACTGGAAGGTGATCACCCCGCTTTCGGTCGCCACCGTGGTAAACGTGAAGAATGGATTGGCCGAGATCGCCGGGAAGAGATCGGCGCGGAAGACCTCCTCACCGTTATATTTACAAACGAATAACGTGATGATGTTGCGCGGCAAGAGCTCGCCCACGCTGCCGTGGCGATAGCCGGTCTCCATCACGTGCGAGATCAGCGTCTTGATCGTGATGATCTCGCCGCGCTTGGCCGTCTTCGGCACGTTGATGAGGGCGCGCGCCATCACGGCGTCTCCAGGCAGGCGGCGAGCGTAACGATCACGTCGACTTCGTCGCTCCAGAAAGTCCCGTCGCTCAGTTCGGCAACGGCGGTGACCCTCTGCGAGTCGGCGAGCCGCATGCGGGTCGCGATCGCGGCGCGCCCGGCGCGCGGCCCGAGATGCACGCTCACGACATTAGGCTGCGGGTTCTTCTCGTTGAACACATGGATCGCCTTGACGTAATCCTCGCCCGTCATCGGACTCTCGACTTTCACTTCGAGCGAGACCGTGTTGCCGTTCTCGACCAGCGGTGGCACGTCAAGCGTCACCCTGCCTTTGCGCAGCGGTGCATCGCCCATCACCTTCTTCATCGCCGCGAGCATGGTGGCAGGCGTCGCGCGCGCGCCACTTGGGACCAGTATGGCGACGCCCAGTCCGCCCGCGAGCTGCACCGCGCCGATCAGCACGCTGCGCCGCGTCGCGGTCCCGATATGGTCATGCGTCGTCATTTGTTGGTGATCCTACCTCACTCCCGCAACGTTACCAGGAACGCCACCACGTCCTCGATCTGCGCAGCGGTCAGCACCGTCTTGCCCGCGAATTGCGGCGCGACCCGCGTGAGACCATCGATCCGATAATACGGCGGCATGATGGTCTGCGGGTTGAAGCGCGCGGCGTCGACGATCCGCATCCGCAACTGGCCCTCGGACCAGCGCCCACCGGCGCCACGCAGGTCCGGCGCCAGGGTGCCCTGGAATTTCTCCTCGGGAAAGGGGCCGGTATGGCAAAGCAGGCAAAGCCCGACCTGGCGGTTCGTGACCAGGGCGCGGCCGCGCGCCGGATCGCCGCGCGTGCCGGTCAGCGGCTCCGGGATGGCATCGCCGACCACCGTGTACGAAGGCGACGCCTCGGCGGCGGTGGCGGGTGCCGGCAAGCCCGCCCACAACGCAAGCGTGGCCGCACCGGCGAGGGCGCGACGACGCCAGCGCTCAGCCGAAAATTTCTTCGGTGATGGTTTGAAACCAGCCATTGCCGAAGCTCGCTTCAAGGGCGCGTGTCGTCGCCGGTGCGTTGGCCGGGCTGGTGCCGCCGGAATTCGGGACCTCCGTGAGCTGGCCGTTCGTCGGCCGGTATACCGCCGCGACCGAAATCCCATAGTCCGGCGCGACCAGGCTGTAGCAGGTGTTGATCAGCTTCGGCTCGATCGGCGTCTGCCCCGCGAGCAGCCTCGCGATCGCGGCAGCACAGACCTTGGCCTGCGCGTTGGCCGCGAAAGCGGATTTCGGCATCGCGCCGGCGATCGCGGCGTCGCCGACAACATGGATGTTCGGCTGCAGCGTCGATTCGAATGTCACCGGATTGATCGGGCACCAGCCGGTGCGGTCGGCGACGCCCGCAATCTCGGCGATGCGCCCGGCCTTCTGCGGCGGGATGATATTAGCGACGGCGGCTTTGTGTTTGTCGAAGTCGGTCGCCACCGTCATCGTGCCGGGCTCGACCGATGCCACCATGCCGCCATTCGAGAGCGACACCCACTCGATCAGTCCCGGATAGAGTTCCTTCCAGGCGTCCTGGAACAGCCGCTGCTTGGAGAAGGCGTCCTTGGCGTCGAGAATCAGCACTTTCGATTTCGGCTTTTTGGCTTTGAGATAATGCGCGATCAGGCTGGCGCGCTCGTACGGCCCCGGCGGACAGCGGTACGGATTGGCCGGCGCCGCGATGACGACCAGGCCGCCGTCAGCCATGGATTCGAGTTGACGCCGCAGCAGCAACGTCTGGTCGCCAGCCTTCCAGGCGTGCGGCATGCGCTCGGCGGCGGCCTCGTCATAGCCCAGCACCGCGTCCCAGCGCAGATCGATGCCGGGCGCCAGCACGAGCCGGTCGTAGGAGAGGCGCACCCCATTGCTCAGCATCACCGCGCGCGCTTGCGGATCGACGGCGGTCGCCTGCGCGAACGCAAGTGAGACGCCGGCAGCAGCGACCTTGGTGTAGTCGAATTGCTGCTCCTTGATATCCCGCATCCCGGCGATGACTTCGTTGCTGAACGGACACGCAGTGAAAGTCTGGCTCGCTTCGACGAGCGTGACGGTGACGTTGGGCGCGAGCGCCTTGAGCGTGCGCGCGCAGGTCCCGCCGGCAAAGCCGCCGCCGACAACGACCGCCCGCCCGCCGGCGTTCTGCGCAACCGCGGGCCGCGCCAGGATCGCGGCGGACGCGCCCGCGGCGGCGGTCTTGAGGAAATCGCGTCGGCTGGTGCGAGGCATCGTGAGCCCTCAATCCTTAAGCGTAGCATACCAGGCGGCAATCGCCTTGATCTCGTCTTCGGAATAGCCTTTGGCGATGCGGTCCATCACGGTCGCGCTCTGCTGCCCCGATTTGAACGCGGTCATCGCCGCAACGATCTCCGCCGCGGTGCGCCCGACCAGCCGCGGCACCGGCGTGCTGACGAAGCGCGCGGTCGGGTGGCATCCGGAACAGGACGCCGCGCCGACCGGCGGATCGGCAGCGAAAGCCGCGCCGCTCGACGCCACCAGGAATGTCGCAGCGATAACGCGCCCGAGGCCAGTCATGTCCGCTCCTTAACAACAGGCGGCGCGGCCGCCGGAGGTTCAAGCCTTGCGCAGATCGTGGTTCTTGAGCGGCAGCGAACGGACGCGCTTGCCGGTCGCCGCGAAAATGGCGTTGCAGAGGGCCGGTGCAACCAGCGCAACCGGGGGCTCCCCGCAGCCGCCCCAGAAATCATGCGTGGGCATGATCAGCGTCTCGACCTTGGGCATCTCGGCAATCCGCAACATCTGATAATCGTGGAAGTTCGACTGTTCGACGCGGCCGTCCTTGATGGTGATCTCGCCGTAGAGTGCGGCGGTGAGACCATAGACGATCGCGCTTTCCACCTGCATCGCGACAGTCATGGGGTTGACCACGTGGCCGGGATTGATTGCCACGATCATTCGATGCAGCCGCACTCGGCCGCTGTCGCTCACCGAGACCTCGGCGACGCCGGCCGTGAAGGCGCCGAAGGCTTCATTCAGCGCGAGGCCGCGATGGATACCGGCCGGCGGCTGCGATCCCCACTCGGCCTTCTTGGTCACCGCGTCGAGCAACGCGAGATATTTGTCCGCATGCTTGTGCTTGCCGAGCAGCTTGCGCCGGTACTGATAGGGATCGACGCCCGCGATATAGGCGAGCTCGTCGATGAAGCTCTCCTTGAAGAACGCGTTCTGCGTGTGGTTGACGCAGCGCCAGAAGCCGACCGGCACATGCGTGTTGCGCATCGCGTAATCGACGAGGTAGTTCGGGATGTCGTAGGGCATGTCCTCCAGGAAGCCTTCCTGGAAATCGGTGTCGACGCCGTTGGTAATCACTTGCGGCGTCAAGGTGCCGCGGATCGAGTTGCCGGTCAGGCGGACGTGCCAGGCAATCGGCATGCCGGCGGTGTCGAGCCCGGCGGTCATCTTCGTCATCGCCACCGGGCGGTAAAAGTCGTGGCGCGTGTCTTCTTCGCGCGACCACACGGTTTTCACCGGCTGACCCATCGCTTTCGCGATCAGCACCGCGTGCGGGACGAAATCCTGCACAGCGCCGCGGCGCCCAAAGCCGCCGCCGACCATCGTCCGGTGCACGATCACGTTGCGTGGTGAGACGCCGGCGGCGGTCGCCGCCGCCGCGAGCGAGCCCTCGGCGTTCTGGGTCGACACCCAGATCTCGACCTTGTCGCCCTCGACCTTGGCGGTGCAGTTCTGCGGCTCCATCGTCGCGTGGCCGAGGAATGGCACGTCATACTCAACCTCGACGCGTTTGACCGCCTGCGCCAGCCCTGCGGCGATGTCGCCATCCTGCCGGCCGACGCCGGCTTGCGGCGAGGCTAGGCCGGTACGCAGGAAATCCTTGATTGTGGCGCTCGAAACCTGGCCGTAGGTGCCTTCGTCCCAGGTGATGGCCAGCGCGTCGGCGGCCTGCTTCGCCCGCCACCAACTATCGGCGACGACGGCAACCGCGTCCTTCATCTTGACGACCTTGCGCACGCCTTTGAAGCCCGCAACCGCGGTCTCGTCGACCGACTTAAGCGTTCCGCGGAACACTGGACACTGAATCAGCGCGGCGTAAAGCAGGTCCGGCACGCGTACGTCGATGCCGTAGATCGTTTTCCCCTGCACCTTGTCGATGATTTCAAGGCGCTTGGTCGGCTTGCCCGCGAGTTTCCAATCCTTCGGATTCTTGAGCTTGACATCCTTCGGCGGCTCACCCTTGGCGGCCGCGGCGGCGATCTTGCCGAAGCTGACGCTTCGTCCGCTCGCAGAATGGGTGATGACGCCGTTCTCGGCGTGGCATTCGGCCGACGGCACCTTCCACTCGGCGGCCGCGGCAGCGATCAGCATCTCGCGCGCGGTCGCACCGGCCTTGCGCAGAAGCTCTTGCGAGGTACGGATGGCGCGGCTGCCGCCGGTCGACATGTCGCCCCAAACGCGGTGGCGTTTCAGGTTCTCGTCCGGCGCGGCGAACTCGGCCTTGACCTTGTTCCAATCGCACTCAAGCTCTTCCGCGACCAGCATCGGCAGCGCGGTGAAGCTGCCCTGACCCATCTCCGACTTGGCGACGCGGATAATCACAGTGTCGTCAGGTTCGATCACGACCCAGGCCGTGACTTCCGGCACGGTCTCGCCCGCCTGCGCATCGTGCGGCCCGAATGGAATATCGAAGCCGAGCGCCAGCGCACCGCCGGTGACGGCAACGCTGGCGAGGAACGAGCGACGGTTCATCCAGGACAAAACCCATGTCGTTGTCAGATGTTTGAATAATAACGGGATTCCATCGACGCAACAATCCGCGCGTGGATGCGCCGCAGGCTGTCGGCTCCTCAATAGTTCCGGATAGTGAAGTGGTCGTGAAGGGCGGCGGCGCTCATCACGCCGCCGCCTGTTTCGATGGCCTATGCCGTGCGGATGCCGTGGTGCTTGATCGGCATCGTGCGCAGGCGCTTGCCGGTGGCGGCAAAGATCGCATTGAGCACGGCCGGCGCCGCCACGGCGATGGTCGGCTCGCCGACGCCGCCCCAGGAGCCGCCGGACGGCATCACGATCGTTTCCACTTTCGGCATCTCGCGGATACGCAAGACATTGTAGTTGTCGAAGTTGGTCTGCTCGATCGCTCCGTCCTTCACCGTGCACTCGCCGTAGATGAGAGCGGAGAGGCCGTACACGAACGAACCCGCCACCTGCCGCTCGATCTGCGCCGGGTTGACCGCGGTGCCCGGATTGGTCGCAGCGACGATGCGATGGACCTTGAGCACGCCGTCGGCGCTCACCGACACTTCGGCGCAGGCGGCGCAATAGGTGGCGTAGCCGTGATACTGCGAGAGGCCGCGGAACACGCCCGCCGGCGCCGGCGTGCCCCAGCCGGCCTTCTCAGCCACCGCCTTGAGCACAGCGGCGTTGCTCGGCTTGAGCATCTTGAGCCGGAACGCGAGCGGGTCCTGCTTGAGCTCGTGTGCTAGTTCGTCGATGAAGCACTCGGTGTAGATCGCGTTGTGGTTGACGTTCACCCCGCGCCAGAAGCCGGCCAGGATGTGCGGATTGCGCATCGCGTGGTCGATCAGGATGTTGGGGATCTGATAGCCGAACGCGCCCTCCGGGGAATTCGGGGTGAGGCCCTGGAACACGATCGGGTCCATCCCGCCTTCCATCCGCTCCGGCGCCAGCGAGGCGGCGATCGACTGACCGGAAATGCGCATGTGGATGCCGGTCACGTTGCCGTCCGCGTCGATGCCAGCCGAGAGCTTGCACTGCGTGATCGGATGGTAGGCGCAATGCGTCATGTCTTCTTCGCGCGACCACAGCAGCTTGATGGGCGTCCCGGGCATCTGCTTGGCGATCGCGACCACCTGGCGCACGTAATCGACCCGTCCGCGCCGGCCGAAGCCGCCGCCGAGGAAGGTCTTGTGCACGTCGCATTTCGCGACCGGCAGGCCGGATTCCTCGGCCGTCGCCGCCAGCGCCGCCTCCGCGTTCTGGGTCGGCCCCCACACCTCGCACTTGTCCGCGGTGTAGAGCGCGGTGGCGTTCATCGGCTCCATCGTGGCGTGGTTGAGGTAGGGATAGCTGTACACCGCCTCGAACTTGCGAGGCGCCGCGGCGATCGCGGCCCTGGCGTCACCCTGCTTGTTGGCGACGAAGGCCTGCTCAGCGTCGAGGCCGGTCTTGAGGAAGTCGGCGATCGTGGCGCTCGAAACTTTCACGTTCTCGCCCGGGTCCCACTCGATCGGCAGCGCGTCCATCGCCTTCCGCGCGTGCCAGTAGGTATCGGCGACCACCGCGACGCCGCTGTCGCCGACCGGCACCACCTTCTTGACGCCCGGCATGTTCGCGACCTTGGCAGCGTTGAAGCTCTTCACCTTGCCGCCGGGGACCAGCGTATCCCTGATGGTCGCAATCAGCATGCCCGGCATCTTGAGGTCGATGCCGTAGGTCATCTTGCCGATGAGCTTGTCGTAGGTGTCGAGCCGCTTGAGCGGCTTGCCTGCGATCTTCCAGTCCTTGACGTCCTTGAGCTTTATTCCCTTCGGCGGCTCGATCTTGGCGGCCGCTTCCGCGACCTTGCCGTAGGTGGTGGTGCGGCCGCTCGGCTTGTGGGTGATGACGCTGTTGGCGGCGCTGCATTCGGAGGCCGGCACCTTCCATTCATTGGCGGCGGCTTGGATGAGCATTTCGCGCGCCGCCGCGCCGCCTTCACGCACATACTGGTGCGAGGTGCGGATGCCGCGGCTGCCGCCGGTCGAGAAATCGCCCCACACGCGCTTGCGGGCGAGGTTCTGGCCCGGCGTCGGGAATTCGGTCGTGACTTTCGACCAGTCACATTCGAGCTCCTCGGCGACGAGTTGGGCGAGGCCGGTCAGCGTGCCCTGCCCCATTTCCGAGCGCGCGACGCGGATGACGACCGTGTCGTCCGGGCGGATCACGACCCAGGCATTAACCTCCGGCGAACCGTCCGCGGCGCGGACCACGTCCGGCCCAAACGGGATCTTGAGCCCGAGCGAGAGCCCGCCGCCGACAGCGGCGGCGCCCACGATGAAGGAGCGGCGATTCATTTTTGGAATGGCGTTCATGGCTGCCTCCCTCACGCACTGGCCGCAGCGTGGATGGCTGCGCGGATTTGCTGGTAGGTGCCACAACGGCAGATATTGGTGATCGCGGCGTCGATATCGGCGTCGGTGGGCTTCGGCTTCTCCTTGAGGAGCGCCGTCACCGCCATGATCATGCCGGACTGGCAGTAGCCGCACTGCGGTACGTCGTGGTCGAGCCAGGCCTGCTGCACCGCGCTGAGCTTGCCGCCCACGGCGATGCCTTCGATCGTGGTGATGTGCTTATCCGCGACGGTGCTCACGGGCACCGAGCACGAGCGCATGGCGACGCCGTCGACATGCACGGTGCAAGCGCCGCACTGGGCGATGCCGCAGCCAAATTTGGTTCCGGTCATGCCGATCGAGTCCCGCAGCACCCACAGGAGCGGGGTGTCGGGTTCGACGTCGACATTGTGCGATTGGCCATTGATGGTCAGTGCGATCATACTCGAACCTCCGTTCGATCCCTGGGATGACGTGTCCGCACGCGCAGTGCGGAAATCGGTGGGAAGCGGTCTGCGCCGTAGGCCCATCTTATCTGGTCTTGTTCCAAGGCGGAATTGGGGGCCAGCGGCTCGAAGCAAATTGCGTCAGCCATATCAATCTCGTAAAAATCGTCAAAAGACTTTTGTCGAGCAACTGGTTACGCCACGTTACCGGCGCGCTTGATCGGATTGATTGGAAGGATTTTCGATCGCACGGAAAAAGCGCCTCCGCGCGGAATGCAATTGGTCGCGGCGTCCTCGGAGCGGTGCCGTGATATGGTCGAGATAACAAGCTTGGCGGTCGCGCGCACGGTCGCCGATTTCGGGGAGACGACACCATGGCACAGCTTCGCGCGGTTGCGGCATTGCTTGTCTGTCTCGCGAGCGGCTCCGCGTACGCGATTGACGCTGCGACCATCGAGGCAGGCAAGAAGGAGGGCGAGGTCGTCTGGTATTCGACCCAGATCATCAGCCAGCTCGTGCGCCCGGTGACGGCGGCTTTCGAGAAGAAATATCCCGGGATCAAGGTGCGAGCGACCCGCGCCAATGCAACCGAAGTGGCGGTGAAGATCCTCGCCGAAAGCCGCGCGGGCAAGGTGCAGGTCGACATTTTCGACGGCACTTCGACCGTGGTGCCGCTGAAGAAGGAGGGCTACGTCCTGCAATGGCAGCCGGAACCGGCCAAGGACTACCCAGCGCTGTATAAGGACCCCGAAGGCTACTGGGTGGCCAACAACCTGTTCGTGAACACGCCCGGCTTCAATACCGCGCTGGTGCCGAAGGGCACTGAGCCGAAGACCTATCAGGATCTGCTCGATCCGAAATGGCGCGGCAAGATGGCCTGGAACGGACTCGCCTCGGCATCCGGTGCACCGGGTTTCATCGGCAACATCCTCAAGGAGATGGGCGAGGAAAAGGGAATGGCCTATCTGCGCGAGCTCTCGAAGCAGAAGATCGCCAATGTCGCGGGCTCCGCGCGGGAAGTGCTCGACCAAGTCATCGCCGGCGAATATTCGATCGCGCTGCAGATATTCAACCACCATGCGGTGATCAGCGCCAAGAAGGGCGCGCCGGTCGACTGGATCAGGATGGAGCCGGTGACCGGCACGCTCTCGGTGCTCTCAATCCACAAGAATGCGCGGCATCCCAATGCTGCAAAGCTGCTGGCCGATTTCATCCTGTCGAAGGAAGGCCAGGAAGTGTTCCGCAAGGCCGACTACATCACCGCGAACCCGCTAGTGCCGGCGCCCGATCCTTCGCTCAAGCCAGAGGAAGGCCACTTCAAGGTGAACTTCTTCACGCCGGAGCAGGTCGAAGCCTTGATGCCGAAGTGGAAGGGCATATCCGACGAGCTGTTCCGGTGAGGTGCGAGGCGAGCACGCGCATGGAGCAGCCGCCAGCGACCCGCCGGGTAGCGGCGAAGGCGCTCCTCATCCTCGCCGGTGTCGTCGCCGCCGCACCCGCATCTGCGCTTGATTGGCCCACGCGGCCGGTGACGATGGTGGTCGCGTTTGCGGCCGGTGGCGGCGCCGATGTGATGGGACGCATCCTCGCGCCACGACTTTCCGAACTGCTGGGCCAGCAGGTCATCATCGAAAATATTGGCGGCGCCGGCGGCATGACCGGAACCGCGCGGGTCGCGCGGGCGGCGCCCGACGGCTATCAGCTCGCGCTCGGCAGCGTCGGCACGCACGCCTATAACCAGTCGCTCTACAAAAATTCGCTCTACAACGCGGCGACTGATTTCGCGCCGGTCATCCTGATCGCCGAGACCCCGCAGGTGCTGGTTACCCGCAAGGACCTTCCGGCCAACAATCTGCGCGAGTTCATCGCCTACGCGAAGGCGAACCAGGCCAAGATGCAATACGGCTCCGCCGGAACCGGCTCGCCCACCCATCTCGCCTGTTCGCTGCTCAACGCAGTGGTCGGGATCGACGTCACCCACATCCCCTATCGCGGCGCCGCGCCGACGATGCAGGACCTGATCGCCGGCCGCATCGACTATCAGTGTCCCAACACGACGGTCGCGCTGCCGCAACTCGAGGCCGGCACCATCAAGGCGCTGGCAATCATGACCCGGGAGCGTTCTCCGATCCTGCCCGCGCTCGCCTCGACCTATGAGCAGGGGCTCACGGATTTCGAGGCCTCGATCTGGTACGCATTTTTCCTGCCCAAGGGCACGCCGCCGGAGATCGTTCACAAGCTCCACGACGCGACGGCTGCGACGATGGAGACGCCCTCGGTGCAGGAGCGGCTCCGGCAGATCGGCGCAACGGTGGTCAGCCGGGAGCGGCGGTCCCCGGAGTATCTGCAGACGTTCGTCGAAAGCGAAATCAAGAAATGGGCCGCGCCGATCAAAGCCAACGGCGTGACGGGGGAGTGACGACAATCCTTTCGATCGCTTCCCCCGGTCGCCCCCGTGAAGGCAGCGCCCATACCCTCCCTGCCTGTTTGTTAGCTCGGAGTCTCCGACTTCGAGGACCGCGTAAGGGTCCCCGCGTTCCCGCGGACGACGGCGCAGGCGAAGCACTCATCAGGGTTTTGCTATAACCGGTTGATGCCGGAGAAAGTTGAATGGCCAATATAAGGACAATCGCTGTCCTCCTCGCTGTGGTTGCGTTGCCCGTAGCTGGCGCCGCGCAGGAGTGGCCGACCCGGCCCTTGACCATGGTGGTGCCGTTCGCCGCCGGTGGCGGCGTCGATGTGCTGGGACGCATTCTCAGCCCGCAACTGTCGGAGCGGCTTGGCCGGCAAGTGATCATCGAGAATGTCGGCGGCGCCGGTGGCATGACCGGGGCCCTGCGCGTCGCCAAGGCGCAGCCCGATGGTTATCAGTTCGTGCTCGGCAATGTCGCGACCCACGCCGTCAACCAGACGCTCTACAAGAAGCCGCTGTACGACGCCGCGACCGATTTCACGCCGGTCGGGCTCATCGCCGAGCAGCCGACGGTGCTGGTCACCCGCAAGGATCTTCCGGTCGACGACCTGCCGCAGTTCATCAGCTACGCGAAGGCGCATCAGGACAAGCTGCTGTTCGGTTCCGGTGGCGCCGGCACCCCGATGCATATGGCCTGCGTGCTGCTCAACGCCGCAATCGGCGTCAAGGCGACGCATGTTCCGTATCGCGGTGGCGGCCCGGCGATGGCGGACATGATTGGCGGCCGGCTCGACTATCAGTGCCCAACCGCGGCGCTGGCGATCCCGCAGATCGAGAGCAAGGAGGTCAAGGCGCTGGCGATCCTGTCGCAGCAGCGCTCCCCGATCATGCCCACCCTTGCGTCCGCGCAGGAGCAGGGGCTCGCCAACGTGAATGTCGACAGCTGGTACGCGTTCTTCGTGCCGAAAGGCACGCCGACCGCGATCGTGCGCAAGCTCAACGAAGCCACGATCGCCGCGATGGATTCGCCGGCGGTGCGGGACCGGCTCAAGGACCTCGGCGCCACCGCGGTCGCGCCGGAACGGCGCTCGCCGGAATATCTGCAGAAGTTCGTCGAGAGCGAAATCGTCAAATGGGCGGCACCGATCAAAGCCGCCGGGGTGAGCGCGGATTGAAGGCTTGCCCTGATCCCGCAAGGGCGAAAGCAGGCCATCATTACCGGGCTTGTCCGGCAATCCCGATAGAGGACGCACGGTGATGCTTGTTCAATCGAGATGGCCGGGACAAGCCTGGACAGGCCCGGCCATGACGTCAGCTTGCAAACTTCCCTAGTCCAGCGTCAGAAGCAATCGCGGCGAAAATTACTTCGCCGCCGCCTTCTTGCGCTTGAAGTGGCCGAGGCCCGGGCGATAGGTCTTGTCGTCGAGGAACTGCTTCATGCCCTCCTGGCGGCCGTTCTCCTTGTCCATATACTTGAGTGCGTCACTCTTGCAGTTGAGATAGTCCTGTGCCTGCGGCTCGTTCATGAAACGCACGGCGCGGATCGCTTCTTTGGTGTAGCGCACCGCGGCCGGGCTCTTCTCCATGATCTTCTTGGCGAACTTGGTGGTCTCTTCCTTCAGCTTCGCCTTCGGGAAGTGCATGTTGACGTAGCCGATCTCCTTCGCCTTCTTGCCGTCGAAGGTGTCGCCGGTGATCGCGTAGTACATGGCGTCGCGGAAGTTCATGCACTGCACGACGTTCCACGACACGATGCCGCCCGGCAGGATGCCCCAGTTCACTTCCGAGAGACCGAACGTTGCTTCATCGGCCGCGAACGCGAAATCGCAGGCCGCGACCTGCGTGAAGGCGCCGCCGAAACAGAAGCCGTTGACCATCGCGATGGTCGGCTTCGGGAAGGTGGAGAGCTTCTGCCAGCGCCACTGGTTCGAGGCGCGGCGCGCCTTTGCTCGCATCGCAGGATCGGATTCGGTGCCGCGGAAATAGAGCCGGATGTCCTGACCGGCCGAGAACGAATCGCCCGCGCCCGTAATGACCAGCACCTCGGTCTCGTCGTCGATCGCGAGGTCGTCGAGGACGTCGTCCATATCGAGATGAAGCTGCGGGCTCATCGCGTTGCGCTTTTCCGGGCGGTTGAAGGTCACCCAGGTGATGCCGTCCTCCTTCTCGACCTTGATGGTTTCGTACTTCTTGGCAGCAGCCATTGTCGTCTCCTCGCGTGGGTTATGAGTGCCGCCGGGGGACGGCGGGATCGCGTGATCGAGGGATCAATATCCCTAGGAAGCCCGTCCCGGCAAGGCGACCGCGCGCTCGGGCGCGAAACGGAGCAGCACCTCGCCGTCGGCGGGCAGCGCGATGTCGGCGGGCGTCGTCACCTGCAGGCTCACCCCGTCGCTCACCACGTCCACCCGGCAGGCCGCGCCAAGGAAGGTGACGCCGCTGACGCGACCCGCCAAGCAATTGGCTTGACCTTTCGCTTGGCCGTTGCCGGCGTCAGGCCGCAGGAGCTCGATGCTTTCGGGGCGGACCGACACCGACACCGTGCTCGGGTCGTCGATCCTTTGCGGCAGCACGCACTGGATGCGGCGGCCGCTCAGCACCTCGACCTCGCCGCGCCCGTTGGCAGAGTCCAGCAGGCGGCCGGTGAGCAGGTTGGTTGCGCCGACGAAGCGGGCGACGAAGGGATTCGCCGGCCGGAAATAGATGTCGTGCGGCGAGCCGATCTGGGTAATGCGGCCCTTGTCGATCACCGCGATCTGGTCGGAGAGCGCGAGGGCCTCGGACTGGTCGTGGGTGACGTAGACCGTGGTGATGCCGATCTTGCTCTGCAGCCGCTTGAGCTCGGAGCGCATCTCGTCGCGGAGCTGGGCGTCGAGATTCGACAGCGGCTCGTCGAGGAGCAAAAGCCGCGGCTCGTGCACGATCGCGCGCGCCAGCGCGACGCGCTGCTGCTGGCCGCCGGAGAGCCGCGTCGCCGAGCGCTGCTGGAAGCCGTCGAGGTCGACGATCGCGAGCGCGCGCTTGACCGCTTCGGCGATCTCCGCGCGCGAATAGCGCCGATGCCTGGCGACGGTGAAGGGAAACGCGACGTTCTCGGCCACCGTCATGTGCGGCCAGATCGCATAGGACTGGAACACCATGCCGACCGCGCGCTGCTCGACCGGTACGTTGATGCGCGCGGCGGCGTCGAACAGTTTGCGGTCTTCCACCGCGATCACGCCTTCGTCGGGCATTTCCAGGCCGGCGATGCAGCGCAGCGTCGTGGTCTTGCCGCAGCCGGAAGGGCCGAGCAACGTAAAGAACGTGCCGGCTTCGAGCCCAAAACTCGCATCGCGAATGCCGCCGACCACCTTGTCGGTCGTGTTCTCGAAGATCTTGGTCAGGTGCTCGACGCGCAGCATGGAATCCTCACGCGCGGCCGATGGCGCCCGCGGCGGATCGCCGGGCCAGCGCGTAAAATGCGATTGCGACGCACGCCATCACCATCGACCACATCAGGCCAAGCGCTGCAAGCTCGGTGCCCTGGCCATTGCCCCAGAGGTCGAACATCGCCACCGCCATCATCTGCGAGCTCGGTCCGGCCAGCAGGATCGCGAGCGAAAGCACGCGCGTCGCCATCAGAAAAACGAACAGCCAGCCAGCCATCAGCGCGGGCGCCAGCAGCGGCGCCACGATCCGCCGCAGCCGCGTCAGCGGCGGGGCGCCGCAGATCGCGGCAGCTTCCTCGAGCTCGCGATGGATCTGCAGCATCCCGGTCGAGCTGTAACGCATGCCGTAGGGCAGGTAGTTGATCACGAACGCCCAGATCAGAATGCCGAGCGTGCCATAGAGCGGAATCGGGACGTGCAGGAACACCTGCATCACGGCGATGCCGAGGATGAGGCCCGGAAACACCAGCGGGATCGTCGTCAGCCGGTCGATGATCCAACTTCCCGGCGCCCGCCGCACCGCAAGCCAAGCCGCGATGAAGGTGAGCCCCACCGCGAAGGTCGCGGTCGCCAGCGCCACGATGAAGGTGTTGATCATCAGATCGAGATGATCGGAGGCGAGCACGGTGCGGTAATTGTTGAGGCTGATCATCTTGAACGCGGCAGCACTGACCGGCGCGAAGAACGGCAGCAGCGACACCCACAGCAGCATCAGCATCGGCACGAGCAACAGCAGGAAGAAGTTCACCACCAATGCCGCCGCCGCGACGTAGCGCAATCGCCCGAGGTCGAACGGGCGGGGCCGAAAGCCCTTGCCGGTGATGGTCGCGAACCGCTCGGCGTGGCGCGACAGCCGGCCGTAGATGTACAGCAGCACCAGGACCAGCATCAGCATCAGCACCGAGAGCGCGCTGGCGCCACCGAGGTCGGGGGGCGCCTTCGCCACCATGTTGCTGTAGATGTCGGTGGTGAGCACCGAGGTGCGCCCGGGCAAGCCGACCAGCGCCGGCACTTCGAACGCCTCGATGGCGCGGATGAACACCAGCATCGAAAGCGCCATGATCGAGGGCAGCGAGAGCCGTAGCGTCACCCGCTGGATCGTCGACCACACGCCGGCGCCGCTCACGCGCGCGGCTTCTTCCAGTTCAGGGTTGGCGTTACGCAGCGTCGCGCCGACCAGGAGGAACGCGAGCGGCGACCACAGGAAGCCCTCGACCATGACCATGCCCGGCATCGAGTAGATGTTGATGAGCACGTCGGTCGAGCCAGTCAGATTCCGGTAGAGATGGTTCACCGGTCCGGCCTTGCCGAAGAACAAGAGCCAGGCGCAGACGTAGAGGATGTAGGGCGTGCCGAGCGAGATGATCGCCGTGAGATAGGCGAGCGGCTTGAGCGGCGTATTGGTGCGCTCGACGATCCAGGCGCTGATCCAGCCGAAGAACAGCGCGACCGCCGCGCTGCCGGCAGCGAAGATGAGCGTATTTACGCTGGTCTCGACGAAATGGCGGCCGCGCAGGACGCCCGCGAAATTGTCGAACCCCCATTGGGTCGGGGCGTTGATCGGGCCGCTCAGCGCAAAGCTGCCCTGCAGGAGATAGATCGCCGGCGGCAGCACCAGGACGCAGAGCACGACAATCAGGATGCCCGCGATCCATGTGGTCTGCCGTCCGGCGAACCAGGACCGCGGCGATCCTGTGGTGGCGGAAGCCGGCCAGCCAGGCACGGCCGGCGACGGCCCGCGACCTGCCGGTGCGATCTCGCGCAAATGTGCCAGATCGGCAGATGACGTCACGGGGTTCCTCTCGTCACGGCAAGTCTGCGCCCGCCGCCGCCCGCATTCTGCCGTCAACCGCGCGGATCGGCCAGCGGTTAATTTGCCGCTGCGCCGCGTTGCGTGTCGCTTCGTGACCGCCGACCCTCAGGACATCAACGCCTTCATACGTTCCTGGTTGAGGTGCTTGACGAGCTGATCGACCAGCCCGGCGAGTGGCATCGGCACCTTGGCGTCCTGGGCGAGCTCGAGCGCCACGTCCATGTCCTTCTCCGCCCATTTGCCAGTGCTCTTGCCCCAGCGGGAGAGCGACCAATTGGCGCCCGACCCATGACCGAGCGCTTCGATCAGCTTCGGAACGTCGACGCCGAGCTTCTTGGCGAACGTCAGGCATTCGAAATTGGCGACCATGCAGGCCCACAGCAGCATGTTGTTGATGCTCTTGGTGATCTGCCCGGCGCCGAGCTCGCCGACATGAAGTACTTGTTTGCTGAAGGCCTGGATCGCCGGCCGCGCCTTGGCGACCGACGCGTCGTCGCCGCCGACATAAGCGACCACCTGGCCGTTATCCATCGCCTCCTGACCGAGCACCAGCGGCACATCGACGATGCCGATACCCTTGGGCGCGGCAACCTTCGCGATCTCGCGGCAGGTCTCCGGCGAGCAGGAACTGGCGATGCAGATCACCGAACCGCGCGCGAGAGTGTCGAGCAGACCGGAGCGCTCGATCACGTCGTGGATCTGGTCGTCGTTCGCCACCATCACCATCACGACTTCGGCGCGCTTGCCGACTTCGGATGGCGAGCCGCAGATGATTACGCCATGGCTTTCCGCGCGCTTCGCCGCATCGGCGCTGATGTCATAGCCCGACACTTCGAACCCCTTGAGCGCCATGTGGCGGGCGATCTGCAGCCCCATCGCGCCCAACCCGACGACGCCCGTACGCTTGACCGCTTCCGGCATTGCAAACCTCGTATGAATGAGTGGCGAATAGTAAGAATAGCGAATAGCGAATAGTACAGAGAACGAAAGCCTTCGCCCTGCTTACTATCTGTTCGCTATTCACCAATCTCAACCGGCGGCCGCTCCGACGACGCGGGGCGCAGCTTGCCAGTCTTTCCCGGTGGCGGCGGTGGTCGGGAAGATCAGCGACTTGATCACCACCGGCACCGCGCCCGAAGTCGGCAGCATCGTGCCGATGTCGATGTAGTCGAAATCCTTCAGTTCGAGCCCGTCCACCGAAATGATCGCGTTGTCGATCTTCATCTCTTCCCGCAGATGGATGCCGAGCAGCCCGCCGACATCGCCGTCGCCCGCGAGCACCAGCGGGTGGCCCTCCTTGAGCACGTCCGCCAGCCCTTCGACCGCGCCCTTGCAGAACCCGTCGAGCCGCTGGAACGTCGCCGAGCCGCGCCATGGCACGAACACCGCGACCGGCGTGTCGCCTTCGCCGAGATCAAGCCGTCGCAGCACGCCCTTGATCGCGCTCGCCACGCGCGCGGGTTCGATGCTCTCGCCGTCCATCGGCAAGGCCGGCGCGATCACCGGCACGTTGCGCAGCGGCAGCGTTTCCATCGGCGAGACATAGATCGTGCTGCCGCTCACCTGCGTGGTGTATTGCGAGGCGCCGATCACGGTGGCGCGGATGCCTTCGTTCGCCGGCTCGAGCTTCGGACCCCAGCCGTCCACGCGGGCGCGGATTTCTTGCGCCAGCAACAGGCCGAGATCGCCGAATGCCGTGGCCTCGCGGCCGTAGATGTATTCCGACACGCCGCCGGAGAACGTGACCTGGTCGATCGCACCGCGATAGGAGAGCGGATCAAGTCGGCAGAGGCCCGCGCCGCCCGCGACCGGCGAACCGCCGCCCAAGGCTTCGAACATCCGTTCCGCCATGCGCGCGGCGAGTGCGCGCGCCGCTTCGGCTTCGAGATGCATGCCGACGTCGAGCTTGAGTCCGACATCCGTGGCGAAGCGCCGTCCGGCCTCCTCCAGGCGCACGATCCGGCCGGTGTCGTCGAGGCAGATCAGCCGGGCGCCAATGTCGACCGCGGTCAGGTCCGCGACTTTGCCGTCGATGCAAACCGCAATCTTGGAGGTACCGCCGCCGATATCGACATTCATCACCGTGGTCTTGTCGCGGATCGAGCGCGCCACCGCGCCGGACCCGTAGGCAGCCATGACCGTCTCGAGATTGTCGCCCGCCGAAACCGCTACCATCTTGCCCGCCTGGCGCGCGAACAGTTCGCCGATCTTGCGGGCGTTGCGGCGGCGCACAGCGACGCCGGTGAGGATCAGGGCGCCGGTGTCGATCTCGTCCGGCTCGATCTTGGCGTCCTGGTACTGCTTCTCGATGAAGGCGCCGAGCACCGCGGAGTCGATCGTCTCCTCCTCGGCCGCCGAATAGGGCGTGAGCAGGATGTCCGACTGGTGAAAAGTCTCGCGGGTGGTGACGACGTAGCGGCTGTCGAGCCGCTCGAGCACGATGCGCGAGAACACAAGGTGCGAGGTCGAAGAGCCGATATCGACCCCGACGCTGAGGACGACGATCTCGTCCTCCTCAACCAGCGAACGCCCGGTGCTGGAGAAGAAAACGCGGCCGCCTACGGCTTCTTCGGTCATGCCTTCAGTACTCCCGAACCTGGCCGCACTCTGCATCATACCCGGGGTTTAGCCCGGGCATCCATGCGGCCTCTCCTGTAGCATCCCTGAATGGATTGCCGGGTCGAGCCCGACAATGACGGCCCCGGTGGGACTGATACCCTCAGGCCCCGACAAACTTCGGGACTACCGCGCCCTTCTTGTAGAACTCGGCTTCCATGCGGTTCTCGACCCCTTCGGCCTTGAGTTTGGCCGAGTATTCCTCGCGCAGGTACGGATCCTCCATATAGTAGGGGATCGCGGTCCCGCCCTCGGGGATGTCCATGGCGGTGTAGTCGGTGTGCTTCTCGCCGGGCGGGCCGGGCTCGCGGCCGGGATTGTGCGGGCCGAACCAGGCGGTCAGCCGGAACGGCTCTTTCGAGGCGCCGAAATGCTGGTGATACCAGCGCGCGCCGCCGGGCGCCGCCGAAACCATGCCGAACGGCTCGTAGTCGACGCGCTTGACCTTGTCGCCGTGACCGTCCTTCCACGGATTGACGCCGTAGCGCTCCGGCCAGGTGTAGGTGTAGCCCTTGCCGGTGAGGCAGATCAGCACCGCGGCCGAGGTGTGGGCGTGCGCCTTGGAATAGCGGCCGTTCTCGTGCTGGCCGATCCAGAGATAGAAGGTGTTGCCGGTCATGAACGGCTCGACCCGACGCCAGCCGGGCGAGCGCCGGTTGTCGAGCGGCAGGTCGCAGTGGATGACGTCCGGCACGAAATTGGTGCGCCGCATTGCCAACCCACGCACCGGATCGGGCTCGATGTCGTCGCGGTATTTGTAGAAGTCGTCGGCGCCGTTGAAGCGGTCCTTGAACTGGTACGGTGCGTTGAAGATGAAGTCGGTGTTGTTGACCAGGTTCATCAGGTTCGGCGCGGTGGTGCCGCCGATCAGGATCGCCGGCGAGGAGCTGGCGTTCACGATTCGGTGCATCGCGTTCACCGGGATCGAGAACAGCGAGCCGCGCTGCCACTCGAACACGTGCTTCCTGCTGTCGCCTTCGAGCCAGACCTCGGTGGTGCCGCGGCCCTCGGCGACGCAGTAGATCTCCTCATAGAGATGCTTCTCCGGATTGAGCGCGCCGGCGCCCGGCACTTCGACCACGTAGGAACCCCATTTCCCCTCGGTGCCATAGAGCTGGATGAAGCTGCCGCGGCCGCCCAGGCGCTTCCACGGCGCCATCGGCAGGTCGGTCGCGTTCTTCAGTCCGATGTCGCGGAAGATCGGGATCCCTTCGGATTCCATGAACAGGTCGTACGGAGTCTTCGGACGGCCGAACTGGCCGAAGCCGGCCCGGTTCTGGCCAGAAGGTTCGTGCCAATGGGTCTTCTCGCCAACTTCATGCATAACAGGGTCTTTCTTGCTGTCGCGCCTGCGATGATGGGGTGCCTTGCGGTTTTTATAGGCCCAGCCGCCGCCTAAGCCAATAGTCGAAGAACCGCGGCGTCGAGGGGCTTTTGAGCCCCTGACCGATCCTCTAGGATCGCGCACAGCGTCATCGATCTCCCGGGAGGATTGTTAAATGCGGAGCGCACTTCTCGCGACGGCTGCGGCGGCCGTATTGGCGGCGGGGCCGGCGGCGGCTCAGCAAAAGTCCGTGAAAATCGGCTTCATCAGCACGTTCAGCGGGCCGACCGCCGTCATCGGCAACGACATGCGCAATTCCTTCGAGCTCGCGCTCGACCATCTCGGCCGCAAGATGGGCGGCCTGCCGGTCGAGGTGATCTACGAGGACGACCAGCAGAAGCCCGAAGTCGGCGTGCAGAAGACGCAGAAACTGGTCGAGTCCGACAAGGTCAATTTCATCGTGGGCTATATCTGGTCGAACGTGCTGCTCGCCTCGCTCAAGCCGGCGGTCGATTCGCAGACCTTCCTGATCAGCGCCAATGCCGGCCCTTCGCAGATCGCCGGCGACCAGTGCTCGCCCTATTTCTTCTCCACCTCCTGGCAGAACGACCAAACGCCGCAGGCGATGGGCGAATACATGAATCAGAAGGGCGTGAAGTCGGTGTTCCTGATCGGCCCGAACTACGCCGCCGGCAAGGACATGCTCACCGGCGTGCGCGCGACCTTCAAGGGCCGCGTGGTGGCGGAGGAACTGACCAAGTGGCCGGACCAGCTCGACTTCTCCGCGGAACTCTCGAAGGTGCGCGCGGCCAAGCCCGACGCGGTGTTCGTGTTCTATCCCGGCGCGGCCGGCGTGCAGTTCCTCACGCAGTATGCGCAGGCCGGGCTCAAGGGCCAGATCCCGCTCTACACCGCGTTCACGGTCGACGAGACCACGCTGCCGCTGCAGAAGGACCTCGCGATCGGCGTGCCGGGCGCGCAGGAATGGGTCAACGATCTGCCGGTCCCCGCCAACCGGAGGTTCGTCACCGACTTCCGCGCCAAGTACAATCACGGCCCGTCGTTCTACGGCGCCCAGTCCTATGATGCGGTGAACCTCGTCAACAGCGCGGTGGTGGCAGTGAAAGGCGATCTCGGCAAGAAGGACGCGATGCGCGATGCGATGCGCAAGGCGAACTTTGCGTCGGTGCGCGGACCGTTCAAATACGGCAACAATCACTTCCCGATCCAGAATTTCTACCTGCAGGAAGTGGTCAAGGACGCGCAGGGCAATCTCGGGCTCAAGACCGTCGCGACGATCGTGACGGACAGCCAGGACAAGTTCCACGGCCAGTGCCCGATGAAGTGATGAACCGCACTAGGCCTTCCCAGCAAGGGGGAGGCCAGTTCGCGCAGCGAGCCGGGAGGGGGGCCTGCTAACTCTCCCGCAGTGAAGCGGCCGGACCTTGCACCTGAGAGTGCGCAGGCCCCCTCCCCTTGCAGGAGCGGGTGTCGAGAATCACGCCATGCTTCTCATCTTCGAACAGTGCTTGAACGGTGTCGCGTTCGGGCTGCTGCTGTTCCTGCTCGCGGCCGGGCTGACGCTCGTGTTCGGGATCATGGATCTCGTCAATCTCGCGCACGGCTCGCTCTACATGATGGGCGCCTATTTCGCGGCGACCTTCGCGGCGTGGACCGGAAGCTTTATGGCCGCCGCCGTGCTCGCGCTCGCCGCAACGCTGGTGCTCGGAATGGCGCTTGAAGTGATCGCACTGCGAAAGCTCTACGGCCGCGATCATCTCGATCATGTGCTCGCGACGTTCGGGCTCATTCTCTTCTTCAACGAACTGGTGCGCCTGATCTGGGGCCCCGGCGGGCGAAGTCTGCCGCTGCCGGATTGGCTCAACACGTCGGTGGAAGTGCTTCCCGGCCTCCCGTACCCGACCTATCGCATCGCCATCATCGTCACCGCGCTGGCGGTGGCGCTGTTCCTCTATGTCCTGGTCATGCGCACGCGGCTCGGCATGCTGATCCGCGCTGGCGCCAGCAACCGCGAGATGGTGGGCGCACTCGGCGTCAACATCAATCTGCTTTATACCATGGTGTTCGGTCTCGGCGCGGCGCTCGCGGGCCTTGCCGGCCTGATGCAGGCGCCGATCCAGACCGTGCAAATTGGCATGGGCGAGAACATTTTGATCCTCGCCTTCGTGGTGATCATCATCGGCGGCATCGGCTCGATCCGCGGTGCCTTCATCGCGGCGCTGCTGGTGGGATTGATCGACACGATCGGCCGCGCGTTCCTCCCCGATCTCATGCGCCTTATTCTCAGTTCGCGCAGCGCCTCGGCCGTCGGCCCGGCGCTGTCGTCGATGCTGATCTATCTGCTGATGGCGGCCGTGCTGGTGGTGCGACCGCAGGGCCTGTTCCCGGTATCGAGCAAATGACCGCCGCACTGACGCCACGCCATGTGATCGTTGCTCTCCTCCTGATGTTCCTCGCGCTCTTACCGGTCTATGCCGCAGTCACCGGTGATTATTTCGTGATGACGCTGTTCACCCGCATCGTCATCCTGGCGATCGCGGCGACCAGCCTCAATCTCATGCTCGGCTACGGCGGCATGGTGAGCTTCGGCCATGCCGTCTATCTCGGCATCGGCGGCTATGCGGTCGGCATCCTGGCGCAGGAGGGGATCGCGTCCGGCTTGGTGCAGTGGCCGGTCGCGCTCGCGGTGTCGGCGCTGTTTGCACTGATCGTCGGGGCCCTCTGCCTGCGCACGCGCGGCGTCTATTTCATCATGATCACGCTCGCCTTCGCGCAGCTCGTTTATTACTTCGGCGTTGGTCTCGACCGCTACGGCGGCGACGATGGACTCACGCTGCGCCGGCGCAGCCAGTTCGCCGGCGTGCTCGATCTCACCAACCGCACGCAGTTCTATTACCTGTGCCTGGTATTGCTGCTTGGCACGATCTACCTGGTGTGGCGGCTGACCAATTCGCGCTTCGGCCTGGTGATCCAGGGCGCGCGCTCGAACGATCGCCGGATGCGGGCGATCGGCTTTCCCACCTATCGCTATCGCCTTGTCTGCTTCGTCATCGCCGGCACGCTTTGCGGGCTCGCCGGCGCCTTGCTTGCGAATCATACAAGCTTCATCAGCCCCGCGACGATGCACTGGACGCGCTCGGGCGACCTCATCGTGATGGTCGTGCTGGGCGGGATGGGCTCGTCGTTCGGGCCGCTGATCGGCGCGGTCGTGCTGCTCACACTGGAGGAGCGGCTGCCGACACTGATCCAGTTCATCACGTTCCCAGTACTCGGACCGGACGCGGTGCAGGTTTCGGAATATTGGCAGATCCTCCTCGGCCCGCTCTATCTGCTGGTGGTGCTGCGCGCGCGGGGCGGCATCGACAGCTTGCTGGCGGGGGCGCGTCGTGGCTGAGCCGCTGCTGCAGATCGAGGGATTGACCAAGCGCTTCGGCGGCGTCGTTGCTTCGGACGCGATCACGCTCGATCTCGCCAACGGCGAGTTGCACGCCGTCATCGGCCCGAACGGCGCCGGCAAGACCACGTTGATCAGCGAGCTTGCGGGAGAGCTTGCGCCCGATGCCGGCCGCATCGTCTTCGCCGGCCGCGATATGACGCGGCTGCCGGTGTGGCGGCGCAGCCAATGGGGGCTCGCGCGCTCATTCCAGATCACCTCGCTGTTCCTCGACTTCACCGCACTCGACAATGTCGCGCTCGCGGTGCAGGCGCATCGCGGGCACTCGTTCCGGTTCTGGCGGGATGCGCGGCGCGATCCGACACTGCGGGTGCCGGCACAGGCGGCGCTCGCGCGCGCCGGGCTCGGCGGCCGTGCTGATATTCGCGTCGCGCAGCTCAGCCACGGCGAGCAGCGCCAGCTCGAAATCGCGATGGCGCTCGCGGCTTCGCCGCGCCTGTTGCTGCTCGACGAACCGACGGCCGGCATGGGGCCGGAGGAATCCCGCCGGATGGTCGAGACGCTGAGCGAGTTGAAGAAGGAATTGACCATCCTGCTGATTGAGCACGACATGGATGCCGTGTTCGCGCTCGCAGACCGCATCACCGTGCTGGTCTACGGCCGCGTGATCGCGACCGGGACGCCGGATGCGATCCGCGCCAACGCGCAGGTTCGCCAAGCCTATCTCGGCGAGCAGGAGGCAGCGCATGGCTGAACCGCTGCTCGCCGTCGACAACATCGAGACCTGCTACGGCTTGAGCCAAGTGCTGTTCGGCCTGTCGCTCGCGATCGCGCCCGGCGAGATGATGACGCTGATGGGCCGGAACGGCATGGGCAAGACCACCACCGTGCGCTCGATCATGGGGCTCACCGCCGCGCGCGCCGGCTCGATCCGCTTCAATGGCGAAGCCATCCACGGCCTGCCCGCATATCGCTTGGCGCAGCGCGGCCTTGGCCTTGTGCCCGAGGGGCGGCAGGTGTTCCCCAATCTCACCGTGCGGGAGAACCTCGTGGCGACGGCCGCGAACCGCCGCGGCGTGCGTGAACCGTGGACCATCGCGCGCGTGTGCGCGCTGTTTCCGCGTCTGGCGGAGCGCATGGGCAACATGGCGAGCCAGCTTTCCGGTGGCGAGCAGCAGATGCTTGCGATCGGCCGTGCGCTGATGACCAATCCGCGCCTGTTGATCCTTGATGAGGCGACCGAAGGGCTGGCCCCGCTGATCCGCGCCGAAATCTGGCAGTGCCTGACGCAACTCAAGGCGGCGGGCCAGTCGATCCTGGTGATCGACAAGAACATCGCGGCGCTGATCCGCATCGCCGATCGCCACACCCTGATCGAGCGCGGCCGGGTGGTGTGGACGGGAACATCCGCCGAACTCGCGGCCGCGCCGGACGTTCAGCACCGGTACCTCGGGGTGTGATTTACCATCTCGCGAACTGGAGCGAAATGATAGTTAACGGGGCGCCGATGCCGAAATCGTAACGGCTTGGTAATGCCGATGGTTTCCTATTCGTCAACTACGAATTGGGGAACCTCAGATGAGTGCGCGTAAAGACGAGAAATCATCGCCACTGTCGCCCGAGGGCGACACCGGCGCAAAGTCGCCGCTTTCGGCCGGCGCGTTTTCCGCGGCTGGGTCAGCCAACGAACTTCCGAGCATTCCGTCGCCCGATACGCAGCCGGACATCGAACCGGAAAGGGCGGAGCCGGCCAGGATCGAACCGCCGCTGCAGGGCTCTTATCGCTCGTTCGAGCCGGTGCGTGCGGCACAGCCGCGGTCCACCATCGCAACCACGACCCTAAGGTTCAGCCGTCGCGAGGATGCGCCTGAAGTCGAGATGACAGCGGATGATGATTCTGCGGCCGCGGCTTCCGCGCGACGCCGCCGGTTCGCGCTGCTGGCCGCGTCGGTTGCCCTCGCTGCCGCGTTCGGCGCTGGCGCTGGTGCGCTCGGCGCCTGGAGCCTGACCCCGGAGCCGCCGGCGCCGCCGCCGGCACCGGTCGTCGCCGCCGCCGTGCCGGACACCAAGCCACTGCAGAAAACCATCGCACAGTTGCGCGCCGAGGTGACCTCGCTGCGCTCCAGCGTCGAGTCCGCGAACCGCAACACCACGGTGCAATTCAGCAAAACCTCCGATCGGCTCGATCGCATCGAGCGCGCGCAGGCCGATCCGGCGACGAAGCTCAACAAGGCGGTCGAGGTGTTGGACCGTATCGACAAGCGCACCGACAATATCGACAAGCGCACCGATACCCCGCCGAAGGACACCACTGGCTCGATCAATCCGCCCACGCAGATCGCATCGGTCCCGCCGCAGCCGCAGCCGCAGCCGCAGGTGCAGGTGCAGGGCTGGATCGTGCGCGACGTGTCGCGCGGCGTGGCGCTGCTGCAGGGCCGGCTCGGGCTGGTCGAAGTCGAACCCGGCGACATCGTCCCGGGACTCGGCCGGATCAACTCGATCCGCCGCCAGGACGGGCATTGGGTGGTGATCACCGCGAGAGGCGTCATCGGCACAGCGCGCTGATCGCTGCCTGTTGGTTTCCCGTTGCGCGTCGGTCGTAGCCCGACGGCCGAAAGCGTGGCACATTGCCGGCGGAGCCCACCAGGGAGCTGCCCATGGCCGGTCTCGCGCTTTTTCCTCGGATCGTGCTGGCGGTCACGTTGGCCGCCGCCGCGTTTGTATTGGGCCCGCGTGCGGGCGCGCAGGCGCCGGAAACGCCCACAGCCAAGCCGGAAATGACGGAGAACTGTCCGGGGCTCATCGCCTCGGACCGGCCGCGCGTCCTAGCCGCGTCATTCAAGACCGCGCTCAATGAGGATCAGGTTCGGATCACCTATTCCGGACATTCGACCTTCCTGATCGAGAGCCCGCAGCTCGTGCGCATCGCGACCGATTACAACGACTACGTGCGCCCGCCGGTCATTCCGGACATCGCCACGATGAACCACGCACACGACACGCATTACACCGACCATCCCGATCCGCGCATCCGGCACGTGCTGCGCGGTTGGGGGCCGAGCCCCGACCAGCCCGCGCGCTATGACATCCAGCTCAAGGATGTGCGCGTGCGCAATGTACCTACCAACATCCGCGACTGGCGCGGCGGTACGGAGCGCAACGGCAATTCGATCTTCATCTTCGAGATCGCCAACATGTGCATCGCCCACCTCGGGCACCTTCACCACACGCTCAATCAGCAGCAGTTGAACGAGATCGGCCGCATTGACGTCGTGCTGGTCCCGGTCGACGGCAATCTCACGCTCGATCTCGAAGGGATGCTGGAAGTGCTGAAGGGCCTCAAGGCTCAACTCATGATCCCGATGCACTTCTTCAGCACCTACACCCTGCACCGGTTTCTCGACCGCGCGCAGAAGGAATGGCCCGTGGAAATGAGCCAGATTCCCTCGGTGGTAGTGACGAAAACGTCGCTCCCCCAGTCACCCAAGGTGCTGGTGTTGCCGGGGCGCTAAGGCGCGCGTCAATGCGCGAAGAAACCCAGCCACAATCCTCCCAGCACGATGAACGCCAAGACGGTGCTCACGGCGGTAATAACCAGCACGGGGCGATCGCGAAAGCCCGCGCGGGCTTCCACGCCGGTCTCGACGGTGTGTCCTTGAACCTTCTCCATGATCAACTCCCGAGCATTGTCGCAGGACAACGCCTGCGGAACCGAGCCGGTTCCTCGCGCTCAAACGCTTGTCGGATCGCGCGAATTGCGCGAGTTTTGCGGGAAGTCCGGCCTGCGCCCGCTCGCCGAGCTCCATGAAGGCCCGCCATGCTAACCGCCGAACAGAACCGACTGATCACGCAGACCGGCCCCGGCACGCCGGGCGGGCTGCTCATGCGTCATTACTGGCAACCGGCTGCGCTGGCCGATGAGCTTGCCGGCAACCGGCCGGTCAAGCCGGTGCGGCTGCTCGGCGAAAGTCTTGTACTGTTCCGCGACGACAAAGGCCGCTACGGGCTGATCGAGCGCGCCTGCCCGCATCGCGGCACTGATCTCGCCTACGGCCGACTCGAGGACGGCGGGCTGCGCTGCGCCTTCCACGGCTGGCTGTTCGATGTGACCGGCCAATGTCTGGAGACGCCGGCTGAGCCCGAAGGCAGCCGGCTCTGTGCCAACATCCGGCAGAAAGCCTATCCGGTAGTCGAGAAGAGCGGCATCCTGTTTGCCTATCTTGGTCCGGGCGAACCGCCGGAATTCCCGCACTTCGATTGCTTTGTCGCACCTTCGACGCACACGTTCGCGTTCAAGGGCATGATCGATTGCAACTGGCTGCAATCCCTCGAAGTCGGGATCGACCCCGCGCACACCTCGTTCCTGCATCGTTTCTTCCACGACGAAGCGCCGGACCAGGGCTACGGCAAGCTGTTCCGCGACAAGTCGATCAACTCCGACATGCCGATGACGCGCATCATGCGCGAGTTCCCGCGGCCACGGATCGAGGTTGAGCCCACCGACTACGGCATGCGTGTCATCACGCTGCGCCGGATCAGCGACGCCAGCACCCATGTACGCGTCACCAATCTGGTGTTTCCGCACACCTTCGTCATTCCGATGTCGAGCGAAATGACGATCACGCAATGGCACGTGCCGATCGGTGATACGCGGCATTATTGGTACGCGATCTTCACCAGCTTCGGCGCGCCCGTAAACAAAGACGAGATGCGGCGCCAGCGGCTCGAACTCTATCAATTGCCGGACTACGTGCCGCGCAAGAACCGGAGCAACGACTACGGCTTTGATCCGCACGAGCAGGCGCACGAGACCTTCACCGGCATGGGCGCGGACATCAATGTCCATGATCAATGGGCCTGTGAATCCATGGGAGCGATCCAGGACCGCACCCGCGAGCACCTCGGCCAATCGGACAAGGCGATCAGCGCCTATCGCCGCATGCTGCGTACGGCGATTGAGGATGCCGGGCGCGGCAGCAAGCTGCCGATGGCGCTCGACGCCGCGGCTGCGGCGCGGCTCACCGGACCTGCGGCGATCGACGGCATCGGCCCGACCGAGGGCTGGCAGGCCTATTGGAAGAAGACCGACGAATCGCGCCGACAAGCATCGAGTTGGGCCAACGGTCATTGAGCGGCGCGGCACGCGTATGCGCGGGAGGGAAGATGAATCGACTCTACGCACCAATTGCTGCCAGCGTCGGAATGTTGGTTGCTGCGCTTGCTGGCTTGGATCCGGCGGCGGCGCAGAACGCCGACTTCTATGCCGGCAAGACGCTGCGCGTCCTGGTCGGGCTCGAAGCCGGCGGTACGGTGGATACGGCCGCGCGCCAGTTCGCGGTGTATCTGCGCAAACACCTGCCCGGCAATCCGAACATCCTGGTGCAGAACTTGCCCGGCGCCGGCGGCGCGGTCGCGACCAACTATCTCGCGGAGAAGGCTGCCCCGGACGGGCTCACCATCCTGTATGGGCCGTGGGACCCGCTCGCGCAGGCGCTCGGCGATCAGAACCTGCGCGCGCACTACGAGCAGTTCGAGTTCCTCGGCGGCACCGGCGACATCCGCATCCTCTACATGCGAACCAATGCCGTGCCCGGCGGAGCGAAGCAGCCGCGGGACGTGATGAAGGCCGGCAATCTCACGGTCGGCGCGCTCAATTACACCGACTTCTCCGGGCTTGCGCCGCATCTCGCGCTGAAAGTCCTCGGCGTGCGCGACAAGATGATCATCGGCTATCGCGGCGGCGCCGATGTGTTCCTTGCGATGCAGCGCGGCGAGATCGACGTGCACAGCACCAGCATCTCCACCTACCGCAGCCGCAACGCGAGCTTCATCAAGGAAGGCAAAGGCATCGGGCTTGCCTATCTGGTCCCCGTCGATGCCGGCGGCCACTACCGGCGCAGCGACATCGTCACCGACATGCCGGCGTTCCCCGATCTCTACAAGGAGATCCATGGCAAAATGCCGTCGGGACCGGCCTGGGAGGCGCTGAACTGGCTCACGCTGCAGATCGGCGAGCTGACCTACGTGGGCCTTGCGCCGAAGGGTACGCCGCCTGCGATCATCGCGGCGCTGCGGCGCGGCTTCGAAGGCGCGTCCAACGATCCCGATGCGCAGAAGGAACTGATCGCGCGCTACGGCGTCGCCTTCAGCTTCATCGAGCCTGATCGCGGCCGCGCGATCTTCCACTCGCTCTCCGAGATTTCTCCGGGGGTGGTGGCGACGCTACGGGCGGCGACGACAGGGCTGGATCGGTGAAGCGTGTTGTATTGTTGATCCGCGGTCCTTTCCGCTCATTCCGCGCAAGCGGAAATCCAGGGGCAACAGACACAAACAGCGGAGTTTGCTGCTCCTGGGTCCCCGCTTGCGCGGGGACGAGCGGAGTGAGTGCGGCGCCTATTGGGCGCCGCTGCCATTGAATTGCGCTGCTCGCTCGATGATCGCCTTCGGCGTTGCATAGGCGCGCTTGAGGATCGCCTCCATTTCCTCGCCGATGATCGGATCGACTTCGAGCATGGCGCGGTCGGCCTCGGCGAGGAACGCCGGGTCCTTCATGGTCTCGTCGAAGGCGCGGCGGATCGTCGTCACCATCTCTTTCGGCGTGTCCGGCGGCATCACGAACGGCCGGCCCATGTCGTGCGGGAAGAACAACAGCTCGATCACCTTGCGGTCATCCGGATCGTGCGGATTTGCTTGCCGGCATAAGAGACGCCGGATTGAGCGGCGGCGTCGGTGACGAACATTGCTGAAAGGAGCGCAATGCCAAGCAACCGTCGTCCCCGCGAAAGCGGGGACGACCGGAACGCGACGTGGTCTGGTAAAACTCTTTTCACTGCGGGCCTCCGACGAATTTCGCCGCGCGCCGCACGATCGGCATCGGGGCGGCGTACGCGCGTCGAAGCTGCTGCTCCATCTCCTCGCCGGTGAGCGGATCGACTTCCAGGAAGGTCTTCTCCGCCTCGGCGAGGAATTGGGGATCCTTCAGCGTCGCGTCGAAGGCGCGGCGGATGACCGTCACCATGTCCTTCGGCGTGTCCGGCGGCATCAGGAACGGCCGCCCCATCTCCTGCGCGAAGGAGAGGAGTTCGATGACCTTTTTGTCGTCGGGCTGGGTGACCAGGTTGATCAGCAGCGGCACGTCCGGCAAGTCGTTCTGAGGCTTCGCACCGGTCTGGATCAAGATGTTGATGCGTTTCTTCTGAATCCATTCCGGGTTCGCGGCCTTCAAGGTCGAGTAGGAGAGCCCGCACACACCGTCGACTTCGCCGCGCTCGACGGCGAGGCGTTGCTCGGTCGTACCGTAGCCGGCGATGACCTTGAATTTGGTCCCGATCGTCGCGTTGAGGATGCGCGGCAGCGAGGCCGAGTCGCCGGTGGTTCCGGTCGCAGCCACGGTCAGTTCGCGTGTCTTGGCCTGGTCGATCGACTTGATCGGGCTGGTGTGCCAGGTCGCACAGATGTTCTGCTGCTTGGAGATGCTGCCGATAGTCTCAAATTTCAGCGGATCGAAGCGCGCCACCGGATTGCCGTAGAGCGGCTCGGCCAGCAGCGAATTGTAGGTCGCGAGGATTGCCGTGCCGTCGCGCGGCGCGGCCGCGGAATAGGCCCAGTTCGTCGCGGCCATGCCGGCGGCGCTCGGCATGTTCTGGTTGACGATGCTCGGGTTGCCGGGAATATGCCGGTAGAGGTGCCGCCCGAGGATGCGGGCATAGGTGTCGTAACCGCCTCCCGCGCCGCTCGCGATCACCATGCGGATCTGCTTGCCGGCGTAGGAGATGCCGGATTGCGCGGAAGCGTCAATAGCAAACAATGTACAAAGAAGTGTGGCACTAACGTGCAGCAGTCGTCCCCGCCTTCGCGGGGAGGACAGGGGAGCGGCATGATCTTGCAAGACGCACCTCCTTCGTCATCGACGGTCCGGCATGGAGCCATAACCACCGGTATGCAGTAATGTCTCCGGCGGTGATGAGGAGAACCTTAGCAATGCCGATCAGCCGGGCCAACGGCCTCGACATCCATTACGAGACGGCGGGCGCGGGTCCCGCGCTCGTGCTCGTTCATGCGCTGCCGTTCGATCACAATCTCTGGCTCTATCAGGTCGAGCGGTTTTCCGCGCGCTTTCGCACGGTAGCGATGGATCTGCGCGGCTGGGGCCGGTCCGCCAAGCCGCGCACGCCGTTCATGCTCGAGGATATGGGCCGCGACGTGCTCGGCGTGCTCGCCGACGAAGGGATCACCGGCAGCGCGGTCGTGCTCGGCTGCAGCATCGGCTCGAAGATCGCGCTGATGCTGGCCTGCGACCATCCCGACATCTTCAAGGCCGCGATTCTGGTCGGCGGCAACAGCGGGCCGCAGCCCCAATTCGATCATCGCATCGCCGCCTACCGCGCTCATCACGCGGCGGGAACGCTCGCGGAGTATCACCTGGCTCATCTGCGCTACGGCGTGACGCAAACCTGGGCCGACACCCCGATCGGCCGCTATCTGCTTGCGGGCTTCATGGAGCGCGGGCATGCGCTCGATCCGGAATCGATTGCACAGGTGTTCCAGGCCCTCACGGTGTCCGACCTCACCCCGCGGCTCGCCAGCTACAAGAGCCCGACGCTGATCATGAACGGCGAGCACGATGCCGCGCTCCTCGGCGGCACGCGCACGGCCGGTTTGATCGCCCAGGTCGAGCATCGCATCCTGCCGAATACGGGGCATTGCTGCTTCCTGGAAGACCCGGAAAGCTTCAACGCTCTGGCGCAGGATTTTCTCGTACGCAACGAGCTGTGGGCGACGGGATGATATTAATGGCGTTTGCCGCGCCCGTCCGGCTATCCCGGTTCAAGCGGCGCGGTCATGCGTCCTCAATCGAGATTGCCGGAACAAGCCTGAACAAGTCCGGCCATGACGGGAGAGGTCCCACCGGACATCACGGCTCCTGCGTGAACTGCACGATCTTGCGCGCGCGCTCGATCACACGCGGCGGCGTCTGATAGAGCCGCGTGATGAGCGCCTGCGCCTCCACGCCGAAGGTGGGATCGAGGGCGAGGCGCTGCTTCTGCAGGTCGGCGCGGAAATCCGCGTCCTCCATCGCGCGACGAAACGCCGCCCGCAGCAGCGCGACGCGATCCCCGGGGATGCCGGGCGGGCCGATCACCGGACGGCCGAGCGTGATGCGATCGAGGATCAATTCCACGATCTTGCGATCCTCGGGCGCGGTGACGAGATCGAGAATCGTCGGCGTGTCCGCGTGCTCCGGATCGGGCGTCGCCGCCATCTGTATCAGCAGCCGCATCCCTCCGCGGACGATCTGGTCGCGCACCAGCGCGCGGCCCGGGCCCGACCAGCCGCTCATGAACAAGCCGTCGAGTTCGCCCTTCTCGACCGCCTGGAATTCTTCCGGCTGCCCCTTGTAGCCGTTGATCGCCTTGATCTTGGTGCCGAGCAGGTCATTGACCAGCCGCGCGTACATCGCGGGATCGGTCTCCGGCCCCGTCGAGCCGAAGAACACTTCGTAGAGCTTCGCGTCCGCGATGTTCTTCACCTTGGAGCGCGCCGACAGCACGCCCATGCCAGTCTCGCGCATCACGCTGCCGATCCAGGAGAACTTGATCGCCTCGAAGCGAGCCTGCGATTTCTCGCCGTAGAGCAGCGGCGCGGTCGGGATGCCTCGATCGATCAGGCCGAGCACCGTGCCATCCTTGGGCGCGACGTTGTAGAGATAGTTCGCCGCCCGGATGCCGCCGCCGCCGATCATGTTCTGCACGACGATGTTCGGATTGCCGGGCAGGTATTTGCTCATGTAGCGCGCCACCACGCGGCTGTAGGAGTCATAGCCGCCGCCGGGCGCCGAGCTGGTGAGCAGGTTGAGCTCGCGCTTCCCGGCGTAGAATTCTTCCGCCGTTTGTGCGCAGGCAGAGGTTGCGATCCAGGTGGCTGCAAATACCGCCATGCAAATCGAAAATTTCTGGGACGCCTTCGGTCGAGCAACCATGCGCGCGGTCTCCCAAGTCGGACTCGGTGTCCGTAGGATGGATAGAGCGTAGCGAAACCCATCCTCCCGCGCGACCGCAAAGCGATGGGTTTCGCTATGCTCTACCCACCCTACGAAGCCGCTTGCACCTTGGCCCAGGTGTCGCGCAGGCCGACAGTACGGTTGAACACCAGGCGATCCGGCCGCGAATCGCGGTCGAGGCAGAAATAACCCTGGCGCTCGAACTGCACGGCCTCATCGTTGTTGCGTCCTGCCAGCGCCGGCTCGACGCGAGCGTCCGAAATCACTTCGAGCGAGTCCGGATTGAGATCGGCGGAAAAATCGGCGGCGTTGGGATCTGGCCGCGTGAACAGCGGGTTATAGAGCCGAACTTCCGCCGGCAGGGCATCTGCCGCCGATACCCAGTGCAGCGTGGCCTGCACCTTGCGGCCGTCAGGCGAATTGCCGCCGCGGCTCGCCGGATCGTAGGTGCAACGGAGCTCGACTACCTCGCCGGCGGCGTTCTTCACCGCCTCGCGGCAGGTGACGAAGTAAGCATAGCGCAGCCGCACTTCCTTGCCGGGCGAGAGCCGGAAGAATTTCTTCGGCGGGTTCTCCATGAAGTCGTCGCGTTCGACATAAAGCTCACGGCCGAAGCGGATGCGCCGGGAGCCGGCGGCGGGATCTTCCGGATTGTTGATCGCCTCGATCTCCTCGCTCTGGCTTTCCGGATAATTCTCGATCACCAGCTTGAGCGGCCGCAGCACCGCCATGCGCCGCGGCGCGGTCTTGTTGAGCACCTCGCGCACGGAGAAATCGAACATCGCCATGTCGACGACGCTGTTGGCCTTGGCAACGCCCACGCGCTTGACGAAATCGCGGATTGCCGCCGCCGGCACCCCGCGCCGGCGCAGACCCGCAAGCGTCGGCATGCGCGGATCGTCCCAGCCGTGGACGTGATTCTGCCGGACTAGCCCAGTCAGGACTCGTTTCGAGAGCACGGCATAAGTGAGATTGAGGCGTGCAAATTCGTACTGCCGCGGCCGTGACGGGAACGCGCAGGTTGTCGAGGAACCAGTCGTAGAGCGGGCGGTGATCCTCGAATTCGAGCGTGCACAGGGAGTGCGTGATGGTCTCGATCGCGTCCGACTGTCCGTGCGCGAAATCGTAGCTCGGATAGATCACCCACTTGTCGCCAGTGCGCGGATGGCTCGCATGCAGGATGCGATAGAGCACGGGGTCGCGCAGGTTGATGTTGCCGGCGGCCATGTCGATCTTCGCGCGCAGCACGCGCGCGCCGCTCGGGAACTCGCCCGCCCGCATGCGGCGAAACAGGTCGAGGTTTTCGGCGACGGTGCGCTCGCGGAATGGGCTGTTCTTTCCGGGCTCGGTCAGCGAGCCGCGGTTTGCGCGCATGTCGGCGTGGCTCTGATCGTCGACGTAAGCCTTGCCGTCGCGGATCAGAATCCTCGGCCCACTGATAGAGCTGCTCGAAATAATCCGACGCGTGGTAGAGGTGATCGCCCCAATCGAAGCCGAGCCACCGCACGTCGCGCTTGATCGCGTCGATGTATTCCTGCTCCTCCTTCGCCGGGTTGGTGTCGTCGAAGCGCAGGTGGCAACGGCCGCCGAACTCCTGCGCGACGCCGAAGTTGAGGCAGATCGATTTGGCGTGACCGATGTGCAGATAACCGTTCGGCTCCGGCGGGAACCGGGTCACGACGGTCTTGTGCCTGCCCGATTCCAGATCGGCCGCAACGATATCGCGAATGAAATCGCGACCGGCCTCCGCGACCGCCATTTCGCCTGGCTTCATCAGTCCACTCCGTTGCGGCCTGCGATGGCCGACATACGTCCCATATAGTGACTCTTCACCCTGAGGAGAGCGCGTAGCGCCCGTCGCGAAGGGGCCCGAAGGCGCGCTCGGAGCAGCATCTTTCGAGACGCCCTCTCCGCTTCGCTCCGAGGGCTCCTCAGGATGAGGGAGTCAGTGCGGCCTTACCGAAGCATCCAAGCGCCCAAGCGCTCGAACGCGGATGACAGTCTGAACAAGCAAAACAGGATTTCCCCCGGGGGGGCAAGCCCACCGCATTGTTGCGATGCTGCGGGGGACGCGCCACTATCGGCCGCAAAGTCATCGATGCCGTGCCGAGGAGAGCCCCATGAACGCACCTTTCAGCCATCCGCGGCTTGGCCGCCTGGCCCAGGATTTCCTCGCCGCCCGCCATCAGCTTTTTATCGGCGGCAATTGGGTCGACGCACAATCGGGCAAGATCTTCGACACCTTCGATCCCGGCAGCGGGCGCGTGGTGGCGCAGGTCGCCGAAGGCGCCGCCGCCGACATCGACGCTGCGGTCGCGGCGGCGCGGGCGGCGTTCGAGACCGGCCCCTGGAGCAGAATGACCGGCAGCGAGCGCGCCAAGCTGATGTGGAAGCTCGCCGAGCTGATCGAGCAGCACAAGGATGAATTGGCCGAGCTCGAATCGATCAACAACGGCAAGCCGATCGCCAACATCCGCCATTCCGATCTCGTCAACAGCGCCGAGGTGCTCCGCTACATGGCGGGCTGGGCGACGAAGATCACCGGCGAGACCATCGCCCTGTCGCAGCCCGGCAACTTCCACGCCTACACACTGCGGGAGCCGATCGGCGTCGTCGGGCAGATCATCCCGTGGAACGCGCCCCTGATGATGGCGGCGTGGAAACTCGCGCCGGCGCTTGCGTGCGGCTGCACGGTCGTGCTCAAGCCGGCGGAGCAGACGCCGCTCACCGCGTTGCGGCTCGGGCAACTGATCCAGCAGGCGGGCTTTCCCGACGGCGTGGTCAACATCGTGACCGGTTTCGGCGAGACGGCCGGCGCCGCGTTAGCCGCGCATCCCGGCGTCGACAAGATCGCGTTCACCGGCTCGGGCGAGGTCGGGCGGCTGATCATCCAGGCGACGGCCGGCAACCTCAAGAAAGTCTCGCTCGAGCTCGGCGGCAAATCGCCGGTGATTGTCTTTCCCGATGCCGACCTTGCAATCGCGGTGCCGGGCGCGGCGCGCGCGATCTTCAACAATTCGGGGCAGGTCTGCGCCGCCGGCTCGCGCCTTTACGCGCATCGCAGCGTGTTCGACCAGCTCGTGGAGGGCGTCGCGCAGGAGGCCGGCAAGCTCAAGCTCGGCCACGGCCTCAACCCCGATACGCAGATGGGTCCATTGGTTTCGAAGGAGCAGCTCGAGCGCGTGTCCGGCTTTGTTTCACAGGGGCGCTCAGCGGGCGCCAAAGTCGTGACCGGCGGCAGCCGCGTCGGTGACGAGGGTTATTTCATGGCGCCGACCATCCTCACGGAGACGCAGCCCGAGATGTCGGTGGTGCGCGAGGAGATTTTCGGGCCGGTGCTCTGCGCGATGACGTTCGAGGACGATGATCTCGATCGCATCAGCGCCGAAGCCAACCGCACCAGCTACGGCCTTGCCGCCAGCATCTGGACCCGCAACGTCGGCACCGCACACAAGATGGCGCGCCGGATCAAGGCCGGCTCGGTCGGAATCAACATGCACGGCACGCTCGATCCAGCGATGCCGTTCGGTGGCTACAAGCAATCCGGCTGGGGCCGCGAGAAAGGCCGCGAGGTGATCGACCTCTACACCGAGGTCAAGGCGGTCGCGGTGGCGCTGTAGGCGAAGACTCCGATGGCGCCGCTTTTGCTGATCAAGCAGCTTCGCAGCGCCTTTGCCGGGCCGTTCGATCTTGAACTTGCCGCCGGCGCTTGCGCGGCGATCATCGGGCCTTCCGGCTCGGGCAAAAGCCTGTTCCTGCGCATGGTGGCCGACCTCGATCCCAACGAAGGCGAAGCCTGGAGCGAGGGCAATGCGCGTGCCGCGATGCCTGCCCCGGATTGGCGCCGGCGCGCACTTTATGTCGCTGCCGAGTCCGGATGGTGGGCGGACCTGGTCAGCGCACACTTCCCGGTCGAACATCGTGCCGAGCTTGCGATCTTGGCCGATCGGCTTGGTCTCGCCTCGCCATTGCTCGCCGCCCCGGTGTCGCAACTGTCCACTGGCGAGAAGCAGCGCCTGGCGCTCATCCGGGCGCTGCTGCGCACGCCGAAAATCCTGTTGCTGGACGAACCCACCGGCGCGCTCGACCAGGACTCCGTCGCGCGGGTCGAATCGTTGCTGCAGGAACGGCTGTCGGCGGGCCATGCGATCGTGCTGGTGACCCACGATCCCGGCCAAGCGCAGCGGCTCGGGCACCGGCACTATCGGATGAATGCCGGTAGGTTGGAGGCGGCATGACCCCGATCCTGCTCAGCCCGACCGACATCGCGATTGCCGCGTCGCTGATCATCCTCGACGCGATCCTGTCGCTAATGCTGGGGCTCAACCTGCACCGCCAGGTAATCTGGGCAGCGGCGCGCATGGTCGTGCAGCTCGTCGCGATCGGCTACGTGCTGCGCTTCATCTTCGCGCTCAACAATCCGGCCGCGACGCTGCTCCTGGTGGTGGTCATGGTGCTGGTGGCGGCGCGCGAGGTGGCGGCGCGCCCGGAGCGCCGGTTCAAGGATCATTCGAGCCTGCTCATCGGCACGGTCAGCGTCGGCTTCGCCACCTTCGTCACGGCGGTGTTGGCGCTCACCACCGCCATTCGGCCGCAGCCCTGGTTCGATCCGCGCTACGCAATCCCGCTGTCGGGCATCATCCTTGGCAATGTCCTGAACGCGGCGAGCCTATCGCTCGACAGTTTCCTCGGCTCGGTGCGGCGCGAGCGGCCCGCGATCGAGGCGCAGCTTGCGCTCGGCGCGAGTTATCGTGAAGCGATCGCTCCGCTGGTGCGCGAGGCGATCCGGCGCGGGCTGCTGCCGATCATCAACCAGATGTCGGCGGCCGGCGTGGTCACACTGCCCGGCATCATGACCGGGCAGATCCTCGCCGGCCTCGATCCGCTGGAGGCGGTGAAATACCAGATCCTGCTGATGTTCCTGCTCTCCGGCGGCAGCGGCCTCTCGGCGTTGGCCGCCTCGTATCTCGCGGCCTGGCGCCTCACCGACGATCGCCAGCGGCTGAGGCTGGACCGTTTGCGGCAGGGATCGTGAGCCGAGCGACACTCGGTGTCCCGGCCCAGCGAGCGCCGAGCCGGGACCCAGGGGAAAAGCGACGGCCGCAGGCGGTCTCGCTATTCTGGTGTGCTTCACTTCTTCTTACACTGGGGTGCCGGTTCTCGTTCCGCTTCGCTTCGCGAGACCGGGACACCCGGTTTTACACATCCACACTCGCGGTCAGCGCGTTCTTCTGGATGAAATCGCGGCGCGGCTCGACCAGGTCGCCCATCAGCTCGGCGAAGATATTGTCGGCCTCTTCGCCTTCCTTCACCTTCACCTGCAGCAGCGAGCGCGCGTTGACGTCGAGCGTGGTTTCCCAGAGCTGCTCGGGGTTCATCTCGCCCAGCCCTTTGTAGCGCTGCAGCGAGATGCCCTTGCGGCCGGCCGCGGTCACCGCGTCGAACAGGGCGACCGGGCCGTGGATTGCGGTCTGCTCGTCTTTACGGCGCAACAGGCCGTGCTTGGGATAGATCGCCTGCAGCGACGGCGCGTGCTCGTCGAGCTTGCGCGCGTCGGCCGAGCCGAGGAGGGCCTGGTCGAGGACCGCGACCTCCTTGACGCCGCGCACCGTGCGCTCGAACACAAAGCCGTCCTTGAAATGGCCCTGCCAGCCGCGTTCGGTCTCTTCGGAAAGAGCGTCGAGCCGCCGCGCGATGTAGCGCGCAGCTTCTTCCGAATTCTGCGGATGATTCATGATCTCCGGCCGTAGCACGCCCGCGATCGCCGCCTGCTCGACCACCAGGCGATTATAGCGGCTGTGCAGCCCGGCGAGCACATTGCGGACGGTGCGTGCTTCCTCGACCAGAACCCGCAAGTCCTCGCCCGCGCGCTCCTCCCCGGTCGCGAGCCGCAGCACCGCATCCTCGAGTCCGGTGTTGATGAGAAAGTCCTCGAGCGCGCGCTCGTGCTTGAGGTACTGCTCGGATTTCCCGCGCGTGACTTTGTAGAGCGGCGGCTGCGCGATGTAGATGTGGCCGCGGTCGATCAGCTCGCGCATCTGCCGGTAGAAGAACGTGAGCAGCAGCGTGCGGATGTGCGAACCGTCGACGTCGGCATCGGTCATCACGATGATTTTGTGGTAGCGCAGCTTGTCGGGGTTGAAGCCGGTCGGACCGGTTTCATCGCGGCCGATGCCGGTGCCGAGCGCAACGATCAGGGTTCCGATCTGCTCGGAGCCCAGCATCTTGTCCTCGCGCGCGCGTTCGACATTGAGGATCTTGCCGCGCAGCGGCAGCACGGCCTGAAAGGCGCGGTTCCGGCCCTGCTTGGCGGAGCCGCCGGCCGAGTCTCCTTCGACGATGAACAGCTCCGACTTCGCCGGATCGCGTTCCTGGCAGTCGGCGAGCTTCCCCGGCAGCGAGGTAACGCTCAGCGCGTCCTTGCGGATGATCTCGCGGGCCTTGTTGGCCGCCTGGCGCGCGGCGGCGGCCTGGATGACTTTCGCAACGATCGCCTTCGCTTGCGGCGGATGCTCCTCCAGCCACGCGTGCAGCCCTTCGTTCACGATGTTCTCGACCGCCGGCCGCACCTCGGAGGACACCAGCTTGTCTTTCGTCTGCGAGGAGAACTTCGGATCGGGCACCTTCACCGAGAGGACCGCCGTCAGTCCCTCGCGGCAGTCGTCACCGATCAGCGCCACCTTTTCCTTTTTCGGCGAACCGCCGGTCTCCGCGTAACCCGTTACCCGGCGCGTCAGCGCGCCGCGGAAGCCGGCAAGATGGGTGCCGCCGTCGCGCTGGGGAATCGTATTGGTGAAGCAGAGGACGTTCTCATGAAAGCCGTCGTTCCACCACAGCGCGCATTCGACGTTGATGCCGTCACGCTCGCCCTTGATCATGATCGGGGCGGGGATGAGCGGCGACTTGTTGCGATCGAGGTATTTCACGAACGCCTCGATGCCGCCTTCGTAGATCATTTCCTCGCGGGCCTCGACCGCGTGGCGCATGTCCGAGAGGACGATGCGCACGCCGGAATTGAGGAAGGCGAGTTCGCGCAGGCGATGCTCCAGCGTCGCGAAGTCGAATTCGGTCATCGTGAAGGTCCGCTTCGACGGGAAGAACGTCACCTCGGTGCCGCGCTTGTCGTGGGCGGCGCCGACGACCGCGAGCGGCACCACCGCCTCGCCGTCGCGGAACTCCATGAAATGCTCTTTGCCGTCGCGCCAGATCGTGAGCTTGAGCCAAGCCGACAGCGCGTTGACGACCGAGACGCCGACGCCGTGCAGGCCGCCGGAGACCTTGTAGGCGCTGTTCTCGAATTTGCCCCCGGCATGGAGCTGAGTCATGATGACTTCGGCTGCGGAGACGCCCTCGCTCGCATGAATGCCGGTCGGAATCCCGCGACCGTCGTCGCGCACCGTCACCGAGCCGTCCGGGTTGAGCGTGACGATGACCTCCTTGGCATAGCCGGCGAGTGCCTCGTCGATGGCGTTGTCGACCACTTCGTAGACCATGTGGTGCAAGCCGGACCCATCGTCGGTGTCGCCGATATACATCCCCGGCCGCTTGCGGACGGCGTCAAGGCCCTTGAGGACCTTGATCGATCCTTCGTCATATTCGGAGGGCAAGGGACGGGCAGTTTCGGCCATTTGTGGACTTTCCAGGCGCTGGCGGAGCGCCGCCAAGATGAAGGTTGGGTGTGACACGAAAAACAGGTACCGTACAGGCCCATTCAACGGTATTTAATATATTGATTCGTAAGAAGATTTAAAGGTCGCCAGGGTGGAAAAAGCCGCCTGCGAAACAGCCCTCGAAAAGCCCTGATTCGGTCCTCGCGTCAGTCCGCAAAAACACCCCTGTGTGCAGCGCCCGACGCGGCTGGACTTCGGGGAACGGCTGGCGATGATGCAGCATCCAACCAGGGGAGCCCGCCATGCCGCTTCACTTCTGCCATCCGAACACACCGCACAAGAAGTTGAAGATGCCCGAGTGGTACGTGTCGAGCCTGATGATGGACCGCGCGCTCGACGCGGTCGTGCGGCGCGCGAAGAAGATCGATCGCAAGCACGACATTCCCTACCTCGCCGGCTACAGCCAGGACGGCAAGATCATCTACATCGATCGCCACATGCCGAAGACGATGAAATACGATGGCCGCGAGATCGACACCGATCGCTACCTCATCCTGCATGAGGAGGTCGAGAAGACGATGATCGATCAGCTCAACCTGCACTACCTGCACGCGCATCAGATCGCCTCGCGCGCGGAGCAGGCGGCAGTGCGCGCGGCCGGAATCCGCTGGCGCGACTACGACCGCTTCATGCAGGCGAACGTGAAGACGATCGGCGACGAACGGCTGCAGAAAGTGCCCGACGATCTCGATCTCAAGCCCTACCGCGACGAGCACGATTACGACCTCGTGCAGCGGATGCTCAACAGCATCAAGCGCGGTGTCGCTCCGGCGGAAGTCGATTCCGAGCAGGTCAAGAAGGCGATCGAGCGCCACATGCCCAATCTCGGGATGCACAAGCCGAAGGCGAAGGCGGCACCGAAGGCCAAGAGCAAGTCCAAAGCCAAGAGCAAGGCGGGCAGCAAATAATATAAGAGTCATTCGCTCGAATTGTCGTCCGGGCCGAATACAGCGGGAGCCCGGCCTCAATTCCGTGCGTTTTCCGCAATGGGTCCCGGATCGCCCGCCCCCCCCCCCGGGGCGTCCAGGATGTCAGAACCGATCGCCGCGTTTGTGCAACGGAATAAGCGCGCTCAGTCCCGCGGCGCGACCCTTCCCGGCGTGACCTGAAAAACCTGCGCGCGATTTTTGATTTCCGCGAACGCCGCCGGATCGGCTCCGGTCATCCACACCTGCGCGCCGAGTTTTTCCAGCTCGGCATAGAGCGCATTGCGTCGCGCCGGATCGAGATGAGCGATGACTTCGTCGAGCAGGAGCACCGGCGCAAACCCTGACATTTCCGCGAGCAGTCCCGCATGCGCGAGGATCAAGCCGATCAGCAGGGCCTTCTGCTCGCCGGTCGAGGCGTCCGCCGCCGGAATGTTCTTGGGCGCGTAGATGACATTCAGGTCCGTCAGATGCGGTCCGTCGAGTGTGCGCCCGGCGGCGGCGTCACGCGCGCGGTTGTCGCGCAGCACGGCGCGATAGCGGTCCTCGATCTCGACCGCGGGATGCTGCGGCACCAGCGCCTCCATCCAGCCGTCGAGCGCGATCCTCCCCGCGGGAAACGCCGAGGCCGGATCGTGGCGAGCGGCGAGCGCGGCCTGTAGCCGTCCCACGGTTTCCGCCCGCAGCGCCGCGACCGCGACCGCGAGTTCCGCGGTCTCGTGCTCGATCGCGTCGAGCCAATGAGAATCGGGCCGCGGCTCCTCGAGCAGGCGGTTGCGTGAGCGCAACGCGCGCTCGAGCGCAGCGACCCGGCCCGAATGCTGCGCGTCGACGGCGAACGCAAGGCGATCGAGGAAGCGGCGGCGCTCGGACGCCGGCCCGTTGAACATGCCGTCCATCGCCGGCACCAGCCAGACGACGCGCAAATGGTCGGCAAACGCCGTCGCGGATGAAACCGGCTCGCGGTCGATCCGGCATTTGCGCGCGGTCGGCGCCATCTCGGCCGATGGCGCCTCGATGCCGGTGCCAAGTGTTGCCAGTCCGAGCGCGCCCTCGACGTCGGCAGAAGCCGCCCAGGCGCCGTCACCCTCCGCGAACGCGATCTCATCGAGCGTGGCGCGCCGCAGTCCGCGACCGGGCGTGAGCAGTGAAATCGCTTCGAGCAGGTTGGTCTTGCCGACGCCGTTGGCCCCGGTGAGCACCACCAGCGTATGGCCAATCTCGATTTGCGCGGCGTGATAGCTGCGGAAATTCGTGAGCGTGAGACGGCGGATACGGGCGGCAGCCATGGCAGGAGACTTACAATGGAACGCCGCCCGGCAAAATCCCGCACGAACGATGTAAATGTCTCGATTGCCACGGAATTTCGATGCCGGAACTAATGTCGGGCACCGGGCTTCTAGTTACAGGCGCGGAGACAGCGCTCGGCGGAGACAACGCCGTTAATCGAGGTCAACATGGTCAAGGACAGGGAGGATACGAGGGCGACCGTTGCGCGCCACCTGTTCGAAGCCATCGAACGGGTCCGCGAGGACGTAGCGAAAGTTGAATTCTGGGCTGATGCGGTCAGCGCCTTTTCACATCCGGTTCCCGATTACAATTCGGGCCAGGTTAATGTCTGGCTGCCCCCGGAACAGGCGACAAGCCTGAAAAAAGATCCCAACAGCTCGTCCTAACGCGTGGGTGGCGCAGCCCTACACCCGCATCGGCATCAGCACGTAAAGCGCGTTCTTGGAATCCTTGTCCTGGATCAGCGTGGGCGACCCTGGATCCGCGAGCTTGAGCACCGCCGCTTCGCCTTCGATCTGTGCCGCAATATCAAGCAGGTAGCGCGAGTTGAACCCGATATCGAGGGGATCGGACGCATAGTCGACTTCGACTTCCTCGGTGGCGCTGCCCGAATCCGGATTGGTGACTGACAGCATCAGGCGGCCGTTGGAGAGCGAAAGTTTCACCGCACGGCCGCGTTCGCTCGAGACGGTGGAGACGCGGTCCACCGCCTGCTCGAATTCCTTCTTGTCGACGATGAGTTCCTTGTCGTTGCCGACGGGAATGACGCGCACGTAGTCGGGAAATGTGCCGTCGATCAGCTTCGACGTCAGCACCACGTCGCGTAGCGAGAAGCGGATTTTTCCAGGCGACAGTTCGATCGTGATCTCGGCCTCGTTGTCCTCGATCAGGCGCAGCATCTCACCCACGGTCTTGCGCGGCACGATAATGCCGGGCATGCCGTTGGCGCCCTCCGGCAGCGGCAGTTCGAACTGGGCGAGACGATGCCCATCGGTCGCCACCGCGCGCAGCATCGGTGCGTTCGCGGCGCCCGCGCTGTGGAGATAGATTCCGTTCAGGTAATAGCGGGTCTCCTCGGTCGAGATCGCGAACTGGGTCTTGTCGATCAGCCGCTTGAGGTCCACGGCGGAGACTTTGAAACTGTGGGTCATCTCGCCGGCGGCGAGATCGGGAAAATCGCTCTCCGGCAAGGTCTGTAACGTGAAGCGCGACCGGCCGGCGCGGATCGTGAGCACGGCGCGGTCGCCGGAGGCTTCGAGCATGACCTGCGCGCCTTCGGGCAGCTTGCGCACGATCTCGTAGAACATATGGGCGGGCACGGTGGTGGAGCCGCCGGGCGCGACTTCGGCCGGGATCGTTTCTGTGATCTCGAGGTCGAGGTCGGTCGCCTTGAACGCCAGCTTGGAGTGCTCGGCGCGAATGAGCACGTTCGCCAGAATCGGAATCGTATTGCGCCGCTCGACCACACGATGGACGTGGCCGAGAGATTTCAAGAGTTCAGCGCGCTCGACGGTGACCTTCATGGCGAACCCTGCTCAGCGGGTGGAAATTCCCGGCCCTTCATGGGGGGAACGAAAGTGGCGCGACCGCGCGACTTACGCAAGGGTTGCGGCGTTGTTACGGGGGTTTTCAACACCCCTCAAAAGGCGAGGACACCGGTCATGGCCGTTTGCCCTCTCCCTCTGCGGGAGCGGGCAACGAAGCCCTGCAACACGCGCTGTCGGGTGAGGGGTCGGGCCGCAATCGCCGCTTCAGTCACCGCCCCAACCCCTCACCCGCCGGCGCTTGTGCGACACTCAGAAGGCCTCTCCGGCTAGGGAGAAGGCCAACAATGCAAGACCGCAGCGGCGGCGATAGGCGTCCGCGCGGATCGTAGCGGTTCACTCCTGCAATTGCCGCTTCAGGATCTCGATTTCCTCGGCCAGCGCGGTGTCGTTGTTGACGAGGTTCTCGATCTTGCGCACGGCGTGCAGCACCGTGGTGTGGTCGCGCCCGCCGAACCGCCGGCCGATTTCCGGCAGCGATCGCAATGTCAGTGTCTTGGCGAGATACATGGCGACCTGCCGCGGCCGCACGACATTGGCGGTGCGGCGCGACGACAACAAGTCCGCCCGGCTGACATTATATTGGCGCGCGACGATGCGCTGGATGTCCTCGATCTTGACCCGCTTCGGTTCCTGCGGGCGGATCAAGTCGCGCACCTCGCGCTCGGCCATTTCGAGCGTCACCGGCTGACCGGTGAGCTTGCTGTGCGCGAGCAGGCGGTTGAGCGCGCCTTCGAGGTCGCGGCCGTTGTGCGTGACGGTCTTGGCGATGAAGGCGAGTACCGGGAATGACACATCGAAGCCGGGATGATGCAGCCGCGCGGCGGTGACCTTGGCTTTGAGGATTTCGAATCGCAGCTCCTCGCCGAGCGATCCCATCTCGACCACGAGCCCGCCGGCCAGGCGCGAGCGCACGCGTTCGTCCATCGTTTCGAGGTCGGAGGGCGGGCGGTCGGCGACGATCACGACCTGGCGGCCGGCGTCAATGAGCGCGTTGAGCGTGTGGCAGAACTCGGCCTGGGTCGACTTGCCCTGCAGGAACTGCAGGTCGTCGATCACCAGTACATCGATCGCGCGCAAGGCCTCCTTGAAGGCGATCGCGGTCTGCGTGCGGATCGCTGCGACGAAGCCGTACATAAATTTCTCGGCGGTAAGGTAGAGCACCTTACGCTCGGGCGTGGCGTTGCCCGCCCAGGCAACCGCCTGCAGCAGATGCGTCTTGCCGAGCCCGACGCCGGCATGGATGTAGAGCGGGTTGAACATCACGCCGTCGCCGCGGCGCGCCTGTGCGACCTGCTTGGCGGCAGCGTGGGCGAGCGTGTTCGAGCGGCCGACGACAAACGTGTCGAAGGTCAGCCGCGGATCGAGCGGGGAGCCGCCGAGCGAATCGTGGACGGCGGCGATCGGCCCGATCGCACTGCGCAGGTCGACGCGGCGGCCGTCGCGCAGGTCATGCTGCAACGACGGCAGCTCGGGCTGCTTGGGCTTGGCGACCAGCGGCTTGATCACCGCCGAGCGCACCGAGAGTTCGATGCGGGCGATTGCGCTCTGTTCGGCCTGCCAAGCCAGCAGCACTTTCTCAGCGTAGTGAGACTGAATCCAGCTTTTGAGAAAGCGCGTCGGCACTGACATTTTGACGGAGTCGCCATCGATTCCTTCGAGGTCGATGCGGGCGAACCAGCTGGAATAGACGGCCTCGCCGACTTCAGCTTTGAGGCGGTCCTTGACCCGCGCCCAATGCTCCTGGTCCATGCTTGTCATTTTGATCTCTTCAGCAAAACGGGTGATGGATGAGGCACTCAAACGCCGGTTACTGTCGGCAACCCGTTGCGGGTGGACGCCACGCGACCGATAAGGAGTGGGACTGACAGCGCGACCCTGCAGCCGGCGCTGGACGCGCAGGCAATCAGCAGCGAAGGAGGTGCCGCGCAGCAGGCTGAGGGGGGCGATCTCGATTCCAAATGAGTGGCTGGCGCAAATGCGCGCCTTTCACGAGGTCCCGGCTCCGATGAATTGTGGTCATAACTTCCCCCACCCCATTGCCAGGCAGGCAATGGCGCTGCACTTAGTTGATCGGTAATTCAAGGAACGATAAGTTGACTTCGCGCTGCTTGCGACTATCCGCCTAGAAGAGCGAAGTTTAAGCCTACGCCGCTACCCCTCGTCTTTGACCAAGACTGATCCACATTGGAGAAATGGACATAACTTATACGTCCTCATCTTGGATGAGCGCGGATTCGACCCGTTTCTTAAACTGAAAAGCCCCAGCGGCCACCGGCCGTTTAAGTAGGATACACGGTAGCCGGTCTTGCGCAATCTCTCTAACAGGCGGGTGTAAGGTTGTTTTCTGGTAAATTCGCCACCCGGTTTGCGGCAGCTCGTCCCACGCGTCCCCCAAACCGTTGATGCGATGGCTGATTTTGGATGGGTCGCAAAACATCGCGGCGCGGCTTGAGCGCGTTGCCGTTGCCTTAATTAGCAATGGCGCGTTGTCATCGAACTGCAGGATTCGAAAGTCCTCGCCCGGTCATGCCGGTTAAACATTTCTGAAGGCAGACAATTTCATGCTCAAAAAAGGCAGGTAACCCCCGATAAAAATCCAATCGGAAGGTCACAGAAAGCCTTCGCAGAGCGCCAAAACTCGCCCCATGTGTCGAGAAAGCCAGATTGCCGCACTACGGGAACGCATTGCGTCGCAACCGTGACCGATTTGCAACAATAATGCGGGGGCCGCCAGAGGTATATCAATCCGGTTGTGCGACCTTCCGGCGCAGAGCGCCGGTCAATGCCGGACCCATAACGTAAAGCCCGGCGCGTGGCCGGGCTACAGCACGTCCAACCCGCCGAACCGGGTCATTGACCGAGTTTGGCTACCCGCTGGGTCAGGCGGGAAATCTTCCGGCTGGCGGCATTGAGGTGCACGACCCCTTTCTGGGCCGAACGCCTGATCACCGGTTCCGCTTCCTGCAATGCCGCGCGCGCCTTGTCCTTGTCGCCGGCGGCGATCGCGTCCTCGACCTTGCCGATGAAGCTGCGCAGGCGGGAGCGCCGCGCCTTGTTAATGATGGTGCGGCGCGCGATCTTGCGCGTCTCTTTCTTGGCAGAAGTGGTGTTGGCCATACCCGTTCCGTTAAATCGGTTCTGTAAATAGCAGCGGCGGCGAAAGCCTCGCCGCCAACTCGCGCCGCTTATAGTCGGAGCCTCCGGCAGAGTCAAAATCCGTCCGGCGACGATCGGCTCGGATCAGGCCATGCCTTTGGCGCGGATATCATCGTAGCCCGCGAGCACGGTGGCGCGGTCCGCCGCCGGGAACGGCGCCAGGGGCGCCTGCACGCGCGCCCAGGCCGGATCGCCGTGGATGTGCGCGAGCAGCGCCTTGACGCCCGGCACCAGCGCCTTGCCGTCGAACAGGCCCCGGATCCGCACAGCCGCCGCCTGCGCCGCGGCGTCGCCGCCATGCCAACTGCGCGCACAGAGATCGGCGTTGACGTTCGCGGTCGCCGAGATGCAGCCCGCGAACGCGCCGGCGCGCGCCTCGGAGAGCGCCGCCTCGGTCGAGGGGAAGACGTCGAAGTCTTGTGCTATGCGCGCGGCCTCGCGCGCATAGGCCATGTCGCCGGATGAATCCTTCAGGCCGGCAATGCGGGCCGGATGCGCGTCGAGCAGCCGCTTGATCAGGCCCACGTGCCAGGGCAGGCCAGATTGCGCCGGGAAGTGATAGAGGTAGATCGGGATCGGGTGCGCCGCTGTCGCTTGTACGATCGTGCCGATATAGGCGACGAGCCCGTCGTCGGACACGCCTTTGTAATAGAACGGCGGCAACACCAGCGCGCCAGCAAAGCCGAGCTCGGCGGCGTGCCGCGTCAGCGCGACCGCATCAGCGACCGCCGCCGCGCCGGTGCCGACCATCAGGCGCGCCATCGGCAGGCCGGCTTCGCGATATGCGCTCATCACGCGCCGGCGCTGTTCGAACGAAAACGAGGTGGCCTCGCCGGTAGTGCCGAGCACGTTCAGTCCGTCGCAGCCGTGATCGAGGAGATAGCGCGCGAGCTTCACCGCGCGCGCGCCATCGGGCTCGCCGGCCTCGTCAACCGCCGTCGCGATCGCTGCGATGACGCCGCGAAGAGTCCTGTCGCTCATCGAAGGCCCACTCTCATCCATTCACATTGAAGGCTGCGAGCGCCGCCATGTTGACGAGCTGCGCGTCGTTGGCTGAGAGCGGCACGATCTGCACCGGACGGTCGAGTCCGACCAGAATCGGCCCGATCACCGTCGCACCGCCGAGCTCCTGCAGCATCTTCGTCGAAATCGAAGCGGAGTGGAACGCCGGCATGATCAGCACGTTCGCCGGACCGGAGAGCCGGCAGAACGGATAAATGTCACGCAGGTTGTCATTGAGCGCCACGTCGGCGGCCATCTCGCCATCAAACTCGAAGTCGACGTGGCGCTGGCTGAGGATGCGTGCCGCGCCCTGCACGTGCGCCGCGCGCTCGCCCGGCGGATGCCCGAAGGTCGAGAACGCCAGCAGCGCGAGCCGCGGCTCGTAGCCGAGCCGGCGTGCGACGCCGGCCGCTTCGACCGCGATATCGGCGAGGTCTTCCGCGCTCGGCATTTCGGCGACCGCAGTGTCGGCCACCAAAAGCGTACGCCCGCGCGCGAGGATGAGCGACACGCCCATCACCCGATGCCCGGGCTTTGGATCAATGCAGCGGCGCACGTCCTCGAGCGCGACCGAGAAATTGCGCGTGACGCCGGTCACCATCGCGTCGGCATCGCCGAGCGCCACCATGCAGGCGGCGAAGTGATTGCGGTCGGTGTTGACCAGGCGCTGGCAGTCGCGTTGCAGGAAGCCTTTGCGCTGCAGCCGCTCGTAGAGATAAGCCGCATAGGCGGCGTTGCGCTGCGACAGCGCGGCATTGATGATCTCGATGCCGTGGCCGAGCTCGATGCCGAGCCCATGCGCCATCTCGCGCACCGGATTTTCGCGCCCGACCAGCAGCGCCGTGCCGAGCCCCTGCCCGACGAAGCCCGCGGCGGCGCGGATCACCTGCTCTTCCTCGCCTTCGGCGAACACCACGCGCTGCGGGCGCCGCCGCAGCCGCTCGTAGACGCGCTGGAGCACGCTCGCCACCGGATCGCGGCGCGAGCGCAATTGCTGCCGGTAGGCATCCATATCCTCGATCGGCTTGCGGGCGACGCCGGTATCCATCGCCGCCTTCGCCACCGCCGGCGGGATTGCCGAGATCAGCCGCGGATCGAACGGCACCGGAATGATGTAGTCACGTCCGTATTTCGGCCGCGTGCCGTAAGCGGCGGCAACCTCGTCGGGCACGTCCTCGCGTGCGAGTTCTGCGAGCGCCTTCGCGGCCGCGATCTTCATCTCCATGTTGATCTGGGTCGCGCGCGCATCGAGCGCGCCGCGGAAAATGTAGGGGAAGCCCAGCACATTGTTGACCTGGTTCGGATAGTCGGAGCGGCCGGTCGCCATGATGGCGTCGCCGCGCACCGCCGCGACCTCCTCGACGGTGATCTCCGGATCGGGATTGGCCATCGCGAAGATGATCGGATTCGGCGCCATCATCTTGACCATGTCCTGAGTGACCGCGCCCTTGACCGAGAGACCGAAGAACACGTCAGCATCGATCATCGCCTGCTCGAGCGTGCGCGCCGATGTCTTCACCGCATGCGCCGACTTCCACTGGTTCATGCCGTCGGTGCGGCCCTGGTAGATCACGCCCTTGGTGTCGCAGAGGATCAAGTTTTCCGGTGCGAAGCCGATCGCCTTGAGCAGTTCGAGGCAGGCGATGCCGGCGGCGCCCGCGCCGTTGCACACCAGCCGCGTCGACTTGACATCACGGTCGGTGAGATCGAGCGCATTCATGAGGCCGGCGGCGGCGATGATCGCGGTGCCGTGCTGGTCGTCATGGAACACCGGAATGTCGAGCAACTCCCGCAGCCGCTGCTCGATGATGAAGCACTCGGGCGCCTTGATGTCCTCGAGGTTGATGCCGCCCCAACTCTTGCCCAGCAGCCTGACGCAATTGATGATCTCGTCCGGGTCCTCGGACGACACTTCGAGATCAATCGAATCGATGTCGGCGAAACGCTTGAACAGTACCGCCTTGCCTTCCATCACCGGCTTCGCCGCCAACGCACCACGGTTGCCGAGCCCGAGGATGGCGGTACCATTGGTGATGACCGCGACGAAATTACCTTTCGTGGTGTAATCGTAGGCCTTGCTTTCATCTTCGGCGATCGCGAGCACCGGCACAGCGACGCCGGGCGAGTAGGCGAGCGAGAGATCGCGTTGCGTCGCCATCGGCTTGGTCGCCACGACCTCAAGCTTGCCGGGGCGGCCTTGGCTGTGGAACAGAAGTGCTTCCTGATCGGTGAAGGTCGGACGTTTCGAGCCGGATTTTGGTGACATTTCAACTCCTTGTCACACCGGCACGGAGAACGGCCGCGGGACGGCGCAACCCTAGCGGATTGCCGCCTCGATGCTCAAGGGACGGTTCCCGATTTGCCGCGGCCGGCTTCGGCGGGCTGCGCCGGTCGCGGCAAGATTGAACCATCGTACCGAGATGGGTTAAGCAAGAGCCTGCCCCGTCGCAGTAACGGACCCGCAATGATCCGCTTTGTGTTGCGCTTGATCGGCCTGTTCGGGGTCGCCCTCGCGTTCATTTTCCTGGTCTATGACGGCAATCGCTCGATTGCAGACCAGACCCTGCACCTCACCAAGTTCGAGGAAATCTGGAACGCGCTCTACCCGCGCACGCCGCAGGAAGTGCTGCAGCCGCTGGTCAACAGCATGTCAGCCGGCTGGCTCTGGGACCCGGTGATCGTCCCGATCCTGCTGGCGCCGATCTTCGTCGTGCTCGCGGTGGTCGGGGCGATTTTCATCATGATCGGCCGCAAGAAGAAGCCCCTCATCGGTTACGCACGCGATTGACGCACATCGCTGGAAAACTCGTCGCCGTGAACGGATCACGCGGCTCACCGCGTAAGACGTGATCGCGCCGGCCGGTGCGCCGCGCCGCTACTGCGCTTATATTGGGCGCACGTCACGGGAGATCGCATCATGTTCATGTTCAAGAAGTCATCCAAATTGCCCGCCGCCGCCGACGCGCTGCCGGGCCGCGCGACGCCGATCTCGACCGCGAATGAGCATTTCATATTTCATCGCCCGCTGCAGGGGCCGTACCCCGCAGGTCTGGAGATGGCGATGTTCGGGCTGGGCTGTTTCTGGGGCGCCGAGCGGAAATTCTGGGAGCTTGGCGACGGCATCTACATCACCGCCGTCGGCTATGCCGCCGGCCACACGCCGAACCCGACCTATCAAGAGGTCTGCACCGGACGCACCGGCCATAACGAGGTGGTGCTGGTGGTCTATGATCCCAAGAAAATCTCGTACGAGCGCCTGCTCCAGACCTTCTGGGAGAATCATGACCCGACCCAAGGCATGCGCCAGGGCAACGACGTCGGCACGCAGTATCGCTCCGGCATCTACGCGTTCACGCCCGAGCAGCGCCAAGCCGCCGAGGCGTCGAAGGTGATGTACGACAAAGCGCTCCAGGCCAAGCGATTCGATGCCATCACCACGGAGGTTCTCGACGCGCCGCCGTTCTATTTCGCCGAGGACTATCACCAGCAGTACCTGGCGAAGAACCCGATGGGCTATTGCGGCCTCGGCGGGACCGGCGTGAGCTGCCCGATCGGGACCGGCGTCGCCGCTCATTGAGCTGCGTCTGGGCTCGGCCGCACATTTCCCCTCCCTGTTGCGGGGAGGGAGTTCCGCGTCTCTCACGAACTCCGGAGAATTGGCGGCCCGCCCCGCAGGTCAGGGTTTGTTAACCATAATAAGCTCTTAATCCGGCGTGCCCGTTTTTTCCCGGGCGTCGGAATCGCGTGATGCGGCTACCTCATCTGTTGGCATTGGTGTCGATCGGCTTCGCAATTGCGGGCTGCGCGCACGCGCCGCCACCGATGGCGGTCGTCGCGCCGGTCGGCGGGATCGACGGTGTGATGTACGGCGATCGCGGACCGGGCCTAGCCGATGTCGGCCCCCCTGTCGTCGCGCCGGGGCCTGACGGGGTCGTGACGCCGATACCGGTCGGCGCGCCAGTGCCGTCGTTCGTGCCGGTGGTCGCCGAAGGCCAAGCGCCCTACACACTCGATTCGGGCGACCGGCTGCGCATCACCGTGTTCGGCCAGGACGGACTCTCCAACTCCTACTTCGTCGACGCCAGTGGCTTCATCACCATGCCGTTGATCGGCCCGGTCGGCGCGCGCGGACTGACGACGCAGGACCTGTCGCGCGCGGTCGGCGACAAGCTGCGCCGCGGCTTCATCCGCGAACCGCACGTGGCGATTGAGGTCGAAGCCTATCGGCCATTCTTCATCCTCGGCGAGGTCATCGCGCCCGGCCAATACCCCTACGTCCCCAACATGTCGGTGGAGACGGCGGTCGCGATCGCCGGCGGCTTCTCGCCGCGCGCCTTCCGCGGCACCGTCAGGCTGCGGCGCAACGAGGGCGGCCAGATCTACAGCGGCCCTGTTCCGCTCGGCTTCCCGGTCCGCCCGGGCGACACCATCACGATCCAGGAACGCTGGTTCTAGGACCAGACGACAGAGGGTGGAAAGACAGACGACGGATGCGGCCTCCGCCGTCGGCCCCAGTGTCCTCTTACTTCGTCACGTGTTTGCGCAAGAACTCCATCGAGCGCGGCCAAGCGAGCTTGGCGCTGGCTTCGTGGAAGCTCGCACGCTCGTCGCAATGGAAGCCGTGCGGTGCGTCAGGGTAAGTGTAGATCTCGCAATCCGGCCGCTTCTGTTTGATCATCTCGACGTCGCTCATCGGGATGCCCTGGTCTTTCTCACCGAAATGCATCTGTGTCGGGACCTTTGGCTTCTCGTCCGCGAACTTCGCGATCTGGCCGCCGTAGTAACAGATCGCGGCCGAGAGCCCGTTGAGCCGGGTCGCCGCCAGGAACGCGATGCTGCCGCCCATGCAGAAGCCGATGATCGCGACCGGTCCTTCCTTCTTGAGCTCGTCGATCGCGGCCTGGGTATCGCGCAGCATCGCGTCCCAGTTCGGATTGGCGACGAACTTGCGGGCGCCGGCGATCTCGTCCGGCGTGTAGCCGCATTCGAAACCCGGCTGAGCCCGATCGAACAGCGCCGGCGCGACCGCAGCGTAGCCTTCGCCGGCGAGCCGGTCGCATACCGCGCGGATGTGTTGATTGACCCCGAAGATTTCCTGGATGACCACGACGCCGCCCTTGGCGGGGCCGGTCGGATCGGCGCGATAGGCGCCCAGCTTGAACTGATCGGCGGCGGTGAGCGTAAATTGCTGACCCAACTTGACCTCCTGTGAACCTCGCGGACCGGACATATTCGGCCGGCTTCGAAAGTGACATTTCACGTTGGCGGAAACAAAATCAATAGCGGCGCAGGCATTGGGTCATGCCGACGAGGCGGCCTTTGCCGCGCCGGATCTCGCTCAGGCCGCCACCATCGAGCGCTAATGCCGAGCTGATGTGAACAACATGTTGGTTCGACCGGATAACAGGATGGTCAACATCATCCACTACTCGATGGTTTGTCGGACGGTACACATCGTTGCGCACGATCACACCAAGTCGCGGAGACGCGAGCGGCGCCGTCATCCAACATCTTGCCTACTGACGAGCCAACGATCGATGTCGAGATCGAACCTTTACGGCGGATGCCATGGCCAACTTGCCTGGATCGCGTCGGCGCTGCGAAACAGCCCTGAGACCTATTCCAATTGACGGCAACCATGACACCGGACGGTCACATGTTGGGCAATTCGACCGGCGCGATCTTCCAACGCAGCGACACGTCCGATTAGCCGGTCAAGGTCCGAACGTGCTCGATGAGCTTCATGGCTCCGAAGGATCAAGCCACCCCCGCTTCTGCCGGCGGCGCGGGAGGCGCGACCGCGCCGCAAAAATTGCGGACTTTGGCGGGCGGCCGAGGTCCAACGGGTGCGCCTCCGCCATTTGCAGAGCAAGATCAGCACAGCGGCAGGTATCACAGCACCGCCATGTCTTGCATCAATCCAATTCAACAAACCCGGAGCTAGAGCTTCTTGCACATGTGCTGCCCTGGCGTGAACCTTATCGCCCGCAAGCCCAACACAGAGATGGAGGCGACAATTAGGCGAAGCGCGACGAGCGGCGGCTGATGCATCGGCCGTCCGCGGGCGTGAGCGCGCCCGAAGGAGCCTGACATGATCCGGAGGTTGCACGTGGTGGCGTTCGCCGCGATCTGCGCCGCCGGCGGCCTCCTGTCCAGCGAATGCCGCGCACTCCGACCACTGCGGGCGCAGGGTCTCACGCCGCCCGACGACGATGCGGGCATTCTTCCGCGACAAGTCGCGATGACCGACGTCCCGTGCGCGACACCAACGGAGACGTGGGGCGACATTTCTCCGAGTGAGGACAGGACGATGAAAAGCCAAGCTTTCCGCATTGCCGGCATCGCGCTTGCGGCACTGCTCGCAAACCAATACTTCGCTGCGCCGGCGACGGCTGCCGAGAACGGGGTGCAAGCCGCGTGTGGACAGGACGTGCAGCAGTTCTGCACCGGGGTGCAACCGGGCGGCGGCCGCTTGATCCGGTGCCTCGTTCAACAGCCCAGCACGTCCCCCGTGTGCCGCGCGTTCCTTCAGCAAGCAAGGAACCAACAAGGAATGGGCCGGCAAGGCGCATTCGGTTCGCCGCAGAACGGCGGCGGCGCTGCAGTCGCTCAGCAACGCAATGGCGGCGCCGGCACCGCGGTGCGCGCGGCCTGCGGGCAAGACCTGCAGCAATCCTGCGCCGGCGTACAGCCCGGCGGCGGGCGATTGATCCAGTGCCTCGCGCGGCAACCCAATCTTTCGGCGGCATGCAATTCGTTCATGGCGCAGCGACGACAGCAGCGCCTTGGCGGCCAAGGCGCCCCGGACCAGCAGGGCAACATGGGAGCCCAGCCCTCGGCTGCTTCGCCGGCGGCTGGCGCTGGACCGACGGGATCGACCGGCAGCCTGACGGTCGGAGGTCAGCAGCGCAGCTATTTGATCGAAGGTGCACCGAGCCCGAATCCGCGCCCGACCATCATCATGCTCCACGGCTCCGGGGGCAGCGCGCAGGGCGTCGCACGCGGCAGCGGACTGGCGGCGCGCGCGCAGCAGAACGGATTCGTCGCGGTGTTTCCCGAAGGCATGGCGCGCACATGGAATGATGGCCGGCCCGAGCACGCGCAGCTCTTTGGCGCCCGCGGCGAACTCGGAAACGACATCGCATTCCTGCGGTCGCTGGTGGCCGATCTCGTGCGGCGTGGCATCGCCGATCCGCAGCGCGTCTATCTCGCCGGCTTCTCGGCTGGCGGTTTCATGACCTACCGCATGGCCTGCGACGCCGCCGATCTGTTCGCGGCGGTCGCGACCTTCGAAGCGAACATGCCGGAGGCCTACGGCGGCTCGTGCCGCCCGGATGCACCGCTCCCCTTGCTGGCGTTCAGCGGAACGGCCGATCCGCGGGTGCACTATGAGGGCGGGCAGGGCCGCCAGGGGGCCGTCTGGTCGACGGATCGCACGGTCTCGCTCTTCCGCAGGGTCAACGGGTGCGGAGAGGCCTCCACGCAGACCCAGTTGCCGTCGCCGGAACCGCAGGCGACCGGCGTTACCGTGATCCGCTGGACCCAATGCGTGGCCGCGCCGGTCGTGCTCTATCGGATCGAGGGCGGCGTCCATCGCATTCCGGCAAGCAACTTCGCTGCGGAGGCGCTGTGGACATTCTTCCGCGACAAGGCGCGCGGCGGAGCGGCAGGTGCGCCGCCGGTATCACGCGCGGCCGAGAATCAGTCCGGCGCGGAAATGGCCGCGGTATCGCCGGCCGCGCCTGGGCCCGATGGCGGCGGCCAGCCGGTCGGCATCACCGAAGAGGTGACGTTCCAAAGCAACGGCTACACGCTGCACGGCTGCATCATCCGGCCGGACGGGCCGGGGCCGTTCCCGGCTGTCATCTACAATCACGGCAGCGACAAGGAGCCGGCGCGCTGCGGTCCCAAGGCGCTCGAGCGTGCCTATGTCGAGCACGGCTATTTGGTGTTCGCCTTCCACCGCCACGGCCATGGCCTCTCGCCGGGTGAATATATCGGCGACCTCACCAGGAAGATCCGGGCCGAGGTCCAGAACCCGGCACAGCAGCAGCAGCAAGTCATCGCTTTGCATGATCTGTACAATCGCGATGTGGTCGGCGCAGTGCAGTGGCTGATGCAGCGGCCGGAGGTCGACCGCAATCGCATGGTGATGACCGGAGTCTCCTACGGCGGCATCCAGACGCTACTCACCGCGGAGAAAGGCCTCGGCCTCCGCGCCTTTATTCCGTTCGCACCCGGCGCGATGTCGTGGCGCAATCAGGCGCTGCAGCGGCGGCTCGAACAGGCGACACGGAACGCCAAGGCGCCGATGTTCCTGGCGCAGGCGCAGAACGACTACAATCTCGGCCCCAGCGAAGTGCTCGGTCCGATCGTGCGTGCCAACGGTGCACCCAACGAGGCGAAGATCTATCCGGCCTTCGGCACCACGCACCAGCAGGGCCATGCCGGCTTTGCCGTGCGCGGCGGCGTGCCGATCTGGAGTCCGGATGTGTTCGCCTTCCTCGACCGCGTCCTGGGCGACAGCAAAGTGGCAACGCCGCGATGAGCCGCGGCAGCCGCCGGGATTTTGTCCACGGGGTTGCCGCAGCGGTTGGCGCCGTCGCGCTCAGCCGCGGCGGCATCGGCGCGGTCCTGGCGCAGGCGGCCGGCGAGGTCGCGCCTTCCGAAGGCGAGGCCATGGCCGGCATCGCACAGCGGTACATGAATGACTACGGCGTGCCGGGGCTCGCGGTCGCGATCGCGCGGCACGGCTCCATGTCTCAGAGCCACTTGTCCTACGTGCAGGGATTCGGCGTCGCTGATCCGAACACCGGCGAACCGGTGACGCCCGCGCATCTGTTCCGCATCGCCAGCGTGAGCAAGCCGATCACCTCGGTGGCGATCTTCACGCTGATCGAGCGGGGGCGGCTGCGCCTGAGCGATCGCGTCTTCGGTCGCGATGGCATCCTGGTTGACGACTACGGCGGCGCGGCGTCCGGCCGCTACATCGAAGAGATCACCGTCGAGCATCTGCTGACGCACACCTGCGGCGGCTGGCCGAATGACCGCCGCGATCCGATGTTCTCCAACCCGCAGATGAATCATCACCAGCTCATCGAATGGACGCTGCGGCACTTGCCGCTGATGAATCCGCCGGGCACCGTTCACGCCTATTCCAATTTCGGCTTCTGCGTGCTCGGCCGCGTCATCGAGAAGGTGAGCGGCCGGCCATACGCCGACTTCGTGCACGATGCAGTGCTGCGGCGCTGCGGCATCACCACGATGCGGATCGGCGGCAACACGCTCGCGCAACGCGGTCGCGGCGAAGTCGTCTACGCCGGCCAGGACCGCAATCCCTACGGCATGAACGTCACCCGCATGGATTCGCATGGCGGCTGGATCGCGAGTGCGAGCGATCTCGTCCGCTTCCTGATGCATGTCGACGGCCGCGCGGAGACGCCGATCCTCCGCCCCGACGCGCTCGCTGCGATGACGGCGCCGTCGCCGGTCAACCGCGGCTACGCCAGGGGCTGGGCAGTCAACGCGCGCAACACGTGGTGGCACAATGGCAGCCTGCCAGGCACGTCATCCATCATGGTGCGCACCCAGCGCGGATTTTGCTGGGCCGCGCTCGCCAATTCCCGCCGTCCACATCCTGACAGCGTCGGCGCGCTCGATCAGATGATGTGGGCCATGATCGGCGCGGTGAAGGGCTGGTCCGCGTGATCGTCCACTTTGCTGAGGCTGGTTTGCACGGGCCGTCATTCATGCCATCAGCGAGATGGGTCGTTCGTTTCGTTGTCTCTGCTTTTGCCGAGGCGGCACGTCCGAATTGATCATCAGATCCGTATCCGTTCGAACTGATTTTTCAGAACGATCGGCTCGAAAAACCACCTGATGTGCAGACTATTATGAACGCAAGACGTTGCTTCATGAACGCCGAATGAACGGCCGGGAGCAAATAATTCAATGATGTGAACCAGTTGCGAGGGGGAGTCGACCAACGGGCATCAGAGCAATCACGCTCACACAACGCCCCCAGGAGAGACCCATGTTCAACCGTAAGACCATCCTCGCGATCGCCGCCACCGCCGCTCTTGGCCTCGCAGCTCTTGCTCCCACCGGCGCGTCGGCATTCGGCGCACACTTCGGTGGTGGTGCTCACTTCGGTGGTGGTGCTCACTTCGGTGGCGGCCATGTGAACTTCGGTGGCAACCACTTCCGATTCGGTGGCAACCACTTCCGCTTTGGACGCATCTGGAACCGTCCGATCCGTCGACCCATCTGGATTGGCTGGCGTCACCCCCGCTTCCACCCGATCCTGATCGGCTGGCACCGTCCGCACTTCGGGGTCGTCGAGACCGTCTCGACCGGCTACACCCAGCGGCTGGTGGACACCCAGGCGACCGGCAACTGCAACTGCCTGACCAAGAAGTACATGCCGGATGGCAGCGTCCTGTTCACCGACCTCTGCACCAAGGAGCAGGCGATGGCGACCCCCGATGAGCTCAAGGCGCAGGCCCAGGGCGCGTCGCCGACGCAAACCCAGTAATCTCGCTGATCACTGACTCAATCCAACGAGAGCCCCGGCCCTGCCGGGGTTCTTCGTCTATGGGCGGATCGCTACGTTCAGAATTCGCGGCCGAGATAGTGATCGGCCGAATACCGGCCGCCGCCGCGGAAGGCGATCGCGAGCGAGATAATGCCCATCAGCAGCGCGTATTCCATCCCATGCCGGCCCCATGACCACACCGGCCACAGCACCGCGAACGTGATCACCATCATCTCGACGAAGAACGCCGCCGCGATGACGCGCGTGAACAGGCCGATCGTCAGCATGATGCCGCCGAAGAATTCCAGCGCCCCGATGAAATAGGCCCAGGCGAGCGGATGGGACCAGCCGAAGTTCACGAAATTACGCGACGCGCTGACGGCATCGTCCTGGAACAGCTTGGCGAAGCCATGCGGGATCAGGATCAGGCCGAGCGCGACGCGGATCAGCGTGTAGCTCAGCGGCGCGAGCATCTCGTAGAGCGTTGACGCCTGCGGCACGATCAGTTTGTGGCGGTCGACCTCGGCTTCCATGTTGTCCTCCCGGCCTTGGTGATTTTTTCACTTCGTGCATAGCACGACCGATGGTGGAAATGAACGGATCGCCGCGTGCAGAAAGTCGCAGTTGGCCATCATTTCGATCAGTGAAATTCAAACTCCCCTCGTTCCCGCGCGAGCGGGAATCCAATGGTCTTGCTCAGGCATCATAACCTTCGCCCTACGGGCTCGCTCGTGCGGGGGCAAACGAAGTGCTGCTACGTCGACGAACCGGCCTCCAGCTCGAATGCCTGCGCCAGCAGCTCGTAGGAGTGCCGCCGCGCCGCATGATCGTAGATCATGGTCGTCACCATCACTTCGTCGGCCTGCGTGGCTTCGATCAGCGGCTGGAGCCGCGCGAGCGCGGTCGCGGGCGTGCCGACAAACAATCGGGCGCGATGGTGCGCGATGCGTTCACGGTCGATCGGGGCATACGTGTATTGCAGCGCCTCGTCGGGGCTTGCCAGCGGCAGATACTCGCCGCGGGCGCGCCGTACCCAGTTGAGATCGATGGTGGCGGCAAGCCGCTCCGCCTCGGCGTCGCCGTCGGCGCAGACGACCGCGCAGGCCAAGATCGCATGCGGCCGTGCGAGCGTCGCCGACGGCTTGAAGTGCTCGCGATAACTCAGCATCGCAGAGAGCGCATCATGGCTGGCGAAATGATGCGCGAAGGCGAAGCCAGCGCCGATCGCGGCGGCGAGCTCGGCGCTATAGCCGCTTGAGCCGAGGAGCCAGATCGGCGGCAGCGCGATGTCGCGCGGCATGGCGTGGACGTTGCGGAACGGATGGCCTTCGGGGAAACCCTCGCGCTCGAACAGGATGAGCTCCTGGAAGCGTTCGAGGAAATCATCGTCGCCGGCCGTCTCCTGACGCCGGCGCAGCGCATAGGAGGTGACTGGGTCGGTCCCCGGCGCACGACCGATGCCGAGATCGATGCGTCCCGGAAACAGCGCCTCCAGCACCTTGAAACGTTCCGCCACCATCAGCGGGGCGTGGTTCGACAGCATCACGCCGCCGGAGCCGACCCTGATCCGCCCGGTCGCGGCCGCTATCTGCCCGATCATGATCTCCGGCGCGGAACTCGCGACCGAAGGCAGGTTGTGATGCTCGGCCACCCAATAGCGCCGAAAGCCGAGCCGGTCCGCCAGTTGAGCGAGGTCTATCGAATTGCGCAGTGAAATGGCACCGGACGAGCCGGAGACCACCGGCGACAAATCCAGAACTGACAGCGGTAACATGGGATGGGGCGGGGCCGTTTCAGTACGGCCAATCGTGAATGCGCCAGTCGTGCTTCCAGCCGGTCAGGCGACCCCGGCGGAACTGCAGGGCGGTACCCTCCTCAACGCCATAAAAGCCGACGACCGGAATTCCGCGGCTGCTGACGTAAACTTCCGAGCCGCGCCGGCCCCGAAGATACGCCAGCGGCGCGCCCTGGGCCTGGGCCGCTGCGTGCGGCCGCATGCCGAACTGGAGCGGCGCGGTGTTCTTTTCCTCGGCCAGGCACATGGCCGTCCAGCAGATGCAGATGGAAGCAACGATGCGACGCATGCCCGCATCATCGCGCCGTTGATCAGGGCAGGCAAGACCGTTCCTGCAGGCGCCGAGAACTTCAACGCGCGATCGCGTTCGGCTCGATCGAGGCGCGGGCGGGCGGGCTGACCTCGAAGCGGTTCGCCTGCACGACCAGATTGCCGAGCATGTTGTTGATCGCGACCCGGAACGGCGCGAGCAGGCGCGTGCCCGCGATCGGCGCCAGTGCGATCTCCATTTCGCGGCCGTTGGAGAGGTATTTGATCAAGCTGCTCGACGCACGGTGGCCCGCAACCGGCACAAACGTCATCGCACACACCACCACCGGGCCAGCGTAGCCCTTCCCGGCCCGGACCTTGTCCATGCGCTTGAACGCAAGCTTGAGGTCGAAACGGCGGCGACCATCGAAGATCGGCAGCGTGCGTTGGCAGGCCGACTGCGACAGCTCATCGCCGGTCCCGGTGACCGGCATCAGCAGCGCGCTCAAGGGATCGATGACGTTGGCCTTGTGTGCGTCGGTCACCGCCACGCGATCATCGCTCTTCGGCGGGGCGGCGGCCGTCAATTCCGTCACGACGCCGTCCGCGAGCGTCATCTTAACGTCCATGGCGTCATCATCGGATTTCGTTGCGGCGGCGAAGGTCGTGGGCACTGGATGGCCGTCAATGATGACGCCGCGGGCGCTGAGCGTGCCTTCGCCGCTGCTCAGCATGCGCATGACGCCGCCGGCGCGGCCGTTCATCGAGATGGCGTATTCGCCATTGCCGAGCTCGATGGTCGCGGTTGCGCTGCCGACCGGAAGCCGCGCCGCCGTGATCGCGTAGCTCGCGTCGAGCTTGCCCTGTGCGCGCGCCGGCTCGGCCGCGCCAGCCAGCAGCAGGGCGAGCGTCGCAGCCGCGGCGAAAAGCGATCGGCGAAAATGGCAGCGCAACATCATCGTCTGTCCTTACCTTGCGCGGCGCGATTGAGGGCCCTTGGCGCGGCTCTCAATTCGCCCGCGGCGGCGGTGTGGACAAGACAACGCGTCCATTTGTTAGACATTAAGTTTAATCATCACAAGTTTAGCGATTGCCCGCGATCGGCGGCATTGAGGACAACTGCAGGAAACAGATTCACGGAATCAACAGAGTTCGCACGGATAAGGAGCTCCGCCATCGGAACTATCCGTCATATGCCACCCGCCCTGAGTGAGATCCGTATCGACAAGCTCGGCATCCTGATCGCCGACGACAGTCACTATATGCGCAAGATGACGCGCATGATGCTGATGAACATCGGTGCGAAGCAGATTTACGAAGCCGAGGACGGCGTCTCTACGCTCGACATCATCCGGACCGCCAATCCAGACGTGGCGATCCTCGACTGGGAAATGCCCGTCCTGAGCGGCCCGCAGGTGATCCGCATCGTGCGCTCGCCGGGGGTATTCCCCAAGCCAAACCTGCCGATCATCATGCTGACCGCACCCGCAGATCGCCGCCGCGTGCAGGAGGCCATGCGGCTCGGCGTGCACGAGTTCCTGCTCAAGCCGACCTCGCCCAAGGCCTTGCGGGATCGCCTGCTCTCGATCCTGATCAAGCCGCGGGAGATGGTGCAGATCGGCCGCTTCTATGTTCCAGCGCCGCGCCGGGCGCTGACAACGGCCGACGGCATCAGCGGCTGAAACCGACCAGCGCTCGCTCGTTAGCGCCCTGATTCCCGCCACAGCAGGAACAGCCCGGACCCGACGACGACCACCGAGCCAAGCAACAGCGCCGGCGTCGGCGCGTCGCCCCAGACGAGGAAGCCGATCAGCAGCGCCCACACCAGCGAAAGATAGAAGAACGGCGTCACGGCCGATGCCGGCGCGAGATGGAGCGAGCGCGTCCACCAGTATTGCCCGATCACATTGGAAAGCCCGTTGAACAGGATCAGCCCCGCGTCGGCCCAGGTCGGGATGATGAAACCAAACGGCAGCAATACCGAAAAGAACCCGGTGAGCAGCACAAGCTGATAGAGCGTCAACGTCTCCGTCGACTCGGTTGCCGTCATGCCGCGCACGGCCGCGGTGACCGTCCCGTAGAGGATCGCATTCGCAAGTGCGAACAGCGCTCCGAGCTGGAACGTCTCGGCGCCCGGACGGGTCACGATCAGCACGCCGAAAAAGCCGACCAGCAACGCGGTCCAGCGTGGTACGCCGACTTTTTCCTTGAGCAGCAGGATCGACACCAGCGTGGTGAACAACGGCGCCGAAAAATTGATTGCCACCGCGCCAGCGAGCGGCATCATGCTGAACGCGATCAGCAGGAACGACTGCGAGCAGCTTTGCGAGAACGACCGCATCACGTGCTGGCCGAGCCGCTGTGTGCGGAACACCGCGAGGCCGGTCTGCGGCAGGACGAACAGGGACAGTGCGATCAGCGAAACGACGGTGCGCGTGAACAGCACTTCACCCACTGGATAAGTCGCCACCAGCCACTTGGACGCCGCGCTCGACGCTGCGAACACGGCCGTCGCCCCGATCATGTAGAAGATCGCACGCGGGATTTGCTCCCGCCGTGCCGCTCGTTGGGGCAAGGTCTGCGGGGTGGTCGCGGCGGTCACGCGCTCTCTCTCCTGCGGCGAAGGGCGGGCGCGCTTCGCGAAGCCTCGTTTATGGCACAGGCGCGACGCCAAGTGGCATTCCCAGGCGGCATGCCCGGTCAGCGAAAGGCGTCATGTGTGGAAAGAAAGGTTCAGTGGTGCAGATTGCGCCTCAGCCGCGGCGGGCGGTCGGCTGCTGCCGGATGACGGCGTCCGCGGCGCGCTCGCCGGATTCCCAAGCACCGCCAACCGTACCCCACAGCGTCTCGTGCACGGCCTCGCCAGCGAACCAAACGCGGTTGCTCAGCGGCTCCATCAGCACGCGGCGCGACGGCTGTGCGCCGGGAGCGGCGGCGGAGAACGCGCCGAGCACCCAGGGCTGCTCGTTCCAGCGCGTTGCGTGGGTGCGCTTGACCGCCTTCTTGAGGTCGGTTCCGTAAAGCCCGCCGAGCCAGTCCAGCGCGAACGCGACCATTGCCGCCTCGCCCTTGGCAGCAAGCTCGCGTCCGAAGCTGCCGCCGACATCGACCATGCAGAGCGACGAACCCGTCGCATTCGCGAGCAGCGCGGCGGTGCGCGGACCGGCCGCCTTTTCGAACATCAGTTCGTCCGGGCGCAGGCCGAGCGGGTTACCGGGAAGCTCGATCGCCACACGATCATAGCTGCCAAGCTTGAGTTTTCCGACGGCGTCGACATGGCGCCGCGGCAGATCGGGTAAGAACTTGATCTTGCCGGCGGCGAGCACGTTGGTCGACGCCGTGACGATCACGTTCGGAGCGAGGAGGCGGCCCTTGGCGGTGTCGACCTCGACGGTGCGGCCACCCCAGTCGACACGCGTGACCGGCGTGGAGAGCTGCACCGTCAGGCCGCTCGCGAGTTTTGCGAGCAGCGCGCCCAAGCCCTGGCGGCAGAAGGCGTCGACGTCACGTTCGATCGAACGGGAGAAATCGACCGCCGAAATTTCCGTGAGGTCCTTGCCGCAACTGAACGGGCCCAGGAAGAAATCGATGGTCGCGCGCCAGTCGCCCAAATCCTTCGGCAGCGCCTGCGCACAGGGAAGGTCGCCCTTGCGCGCGGCGTCACCGATTGCTCCGCTCGCGCGCGCGAGCGCTGCGAGGTAATCCTCCATCTCCCCTTCACGCGCATAGCGGCGCCCGATGCGCACCCGCTGGCCCGGCGGCGCGGGGTAGATGTCGAGCCCGGTTTCGCGGGTCAGCTTGGCGAGCGGGTTGAACTCCGGCGTGTGGATCCAGTGCGCGCCGCGATCATACGGCACGCCGAAGGTCGAGGTGTCGGTAATGCAGCGCCCGCCCACCTCCCCGGCAGCTTCGACGAGCGCGTAGCGCTTGCCGGCGGCGGCCAACTTGCGCGCCGCTGCGATGCCGGCAGCGCCGGCGCCGACAATGATGACGTCCAGGCCACGCGGCGCCTCCTTCTGCTTCGGCACCGGCGCACGCTTGGGCGCAGGCGCTCCCAGCGCGGGTCGGGCCGCCGCGATGGCGGAGGCAGCAAGGAAAGAGCGGCGACTCATCCATTTCATCATCTGGCATCCACGCATGTCACACGATCTGCGGCTGATACGCAGGGCTTATCCCGCGCTGCGCTACTTCAATTGATCCGCAACGCCCGCCAGGCCAGCCATGGAACAGGCTTCGTCGGGCTCGGTTGCCGATCCACTCACGCCGACCGCGCCGATCGTTTCGTTGCCGACCTTGATCGGAACGCCGCCGCTGAGGGGCACGACCCGCGCCATGGTCCGCTGGCCGGCGATGCGGGCGCCAGGCTCGGTGAGTTTCGCCCATTCCGCCGACGTGTGGCGCGAGGTCAGGGCGGTGTAGGCCTTGCGCTGGGCAAGTTCCGAGTGATGCGGGCTCGCGTTGTCCGCCACCAGCATTCCGCGCAATTGGCCCTGGCGATCGACCACCGCGACGGTGAGGCCGCTGTGGTTCTGCTCGCACTTCGCGACCGCTGCCGCGATGATCGCCATCGCCATATGTGAGCCGACGTCGCGATGCGTGACGACTTGCGCGTGGGCGGCGCCCGATACGGCGAGGCCAAGGACCGCAGCCGCAAGACTCCAGAATGACAGAGGCATGGCAGAACTCCTTCGACAGATCGTGCTGCGTGAAAAGTGACCAAGGCGAAGCCGCAAGCTATCGCACGTGCTTGTCCCGAACCAGCACCGTAATTACGTCTGGCCGCTGGAGTGGGATGCATGCTCGATGCCGTCGTCAATGCCTTGTCGCAGATGGTTTCGCCGCCATTTCGGGCGGTGTTGTGGAAGTCGATCGGGCTCACCCTGCTGCTGATGGTCGCAATCGGCATCGGCCTGCAGCGCCTGTTCATATGGATCGCGGCGAGCGCGGAGCACTGGGCCGAGAATGCTTTCGGCGCGACACTCCACCTGCCGCTCGAGGTAATTGCATGGATCATTTCCTTCGCGACCGGATTGAGCGTAATCGCGGGATCGGTGTTTCTGATGCCGGCCGTTACTGCATTGGTGGCGAGTTTTTTCGTCGACGACATCGCGCTGGAAGTCGAACGCAGCTATTATCCCGCCGACCCGCCCGGGCAGCCGCTGCCACTCGCGCGCGCCTTGCTCGAAGGCGGCAAGACCGCGCTGCTCGCCGTTCTCGTTTATTTGCTGGCGGTGCCATTCCTGTTGTTTGCGGGATTCGGCGCGTTGATCTTTTTCTTCGCCACCGCGTTCCTGCTCGGCCGCGAATACTTCAAGCTCGCCGCGATGCGTCATTGGCCGGTCGAGGACGCCAAGCGCCTGCGCAAGGCGCATCAGGGCACGGTCTTTCTCGCCGGCATGGTAATTGCCGCCTTCGTGTCGATCCCGATCGTCAATCTCGCGACTCCGCTGTTCGGCATGGCGTTCATGGTGCACATGCACAAGCGGATGGTGCGCCTCTCACCGGGCTGAGTTTGTAGCGCGTGCTCGGCGCCCATTAGTTCCGCAATTCAACAATAAGCATGCGTTTGGCGCCACCGTGGTTGACGAATGCCGACGCTGTCTTATGCCGGATTAGATCTGCAGCGCCCGGAGCGGCGATGGCCCAACGATGCCATGCAACCAGAACACGACGGCGAAAAGCACGACGGCCAGCGCGATTTGCCAGGCGCGGAGCTCCGAAATTTCGAAGCGTGTGCGGCCAGCGAGGATGGCGGCGAATGGCAGGCGCGAGGTCTGTGCTGCAAACTCGTCCCAGAGCCCGCCGAGCGCGCGGCGCCGTTTGCGATCAATCGACACCATGCCGTTCACGGCCGTGACGAGCACCGCCCCAAACATGATCAATGCGGCGAGATTGCCGTTTACGAGCAAGTGCGCGATGCCCCACAGCGATACGCCGCAGAGGCGCGGATGACGCGTGACCCGCGTGATGCCATAGACCGGCAGCTTATTATCGATCATCCGATAAGGCTTGGTCGTCGTCGGATTCATCGGCCCGCTGCCGACTATCGTGAGGAGGAATGCGAGAAAAACCAGCACAAAGGCGAGATACCCCAAAGCCGGAATTGTCGGCCATAGCGGCGTCCAAGGCGCGGCCCGATAGGCGAAAACGAACCATACCACGCCTACGATGGAGAGCAGCGAGAAAATGCCGAAGAAGGGCCCTTCGCCAAGCATCCCAACCAAACGCGCGCGCAAGGGTCCGGCAACGATCAGATGAAGACCGAGCCAGAATGCCGCCGCCAGTGAGATCGACGCCATGTCGCATCTCCTTCACGCCCGGAATTCCCCCAGATGAACCCCGAATTTGAGGCAAATGGGCCGCCATCTGGAAATAGCCGAAACTTCAAACTGAGACACTACCAACTCATCCCTTCAATATTGTAGCTTGCCTTCAATATTGTAGCTTGCAAAACCGGGTCGATGCGGTGCCGGTGCGCGGTCGCAATAACGACATTTCGTTAGGGACCTTCTCATGAACAGACACCGCATTACCGTTATGGTGGGCTTGGCTCTCTTGCTGGTCGCGGTTGCGGGCTGGTATCGCTTCTACGGTCCCGTTGGCACCACGGCGACAAGAACGTCGCAAAGCGGCAAAGCCACAGCGGGAGGCGACGCCGCAGTTCCGGTCACGTTGACGCTCGCGCACGCCGAGAATTTTGCCATCCGGCGGCGGACGATCGGCATCCTGGAGTCGCCGGCGACCGTGGTGGTGAAATCCCGCCTCGAAAGCCAGGTTACAGAGCAGCACGTGAAGGACGGCCAGTTGGTTCGGAAGGGCGACCTGCTGTTCACTCTTGATGACCGCGAGGTCAAAGCCGCTATCGCCCGCGATCAAGCGCAGATCGAAAAGGATCAGGCGACAGCGGATCGAACCCAGGTCGACATGGAACGCTATCAGCGTTTGTCCACAACGGACGCGGTACCACGCCAGCAACTCGATCAGGCGACGGCGGACCACAAGATTGCCTTGGCCACCGTCGAGATTGATAAGGCACAGCTTAACGCCGACAATTTGAGGCTCGACTACGTCACGATCGAGGCGCCGATCAGCGGCCGCATTGGCACCATCCGCGTGACACCGGGTAATCTCATCAGCGTGAACGACCCGACCGGCTTGGTGACGATCACACAGATTAGGCCCATCCGTGTGAATTTTACGCTCGCCGAACGCGACCTCGCCGAGCTTCGCAAGGCTTTCACCACCAAACCGCCGGCGGCGGTGCGCGTCTATTCGCCTGGAGCGAGCGAGGCACTGGAGTCGGGTGAGTTGGACTTCGTCGACAGCGCCGTTGATACGACGTCTGGCACCATCACGGCCAAGGGGACGTTTCCCAATAAGAACTTCCTGCTTTGGCCCGGCATGTACGTCGACGTCGAGATCGATCTCGCGGTCCGCCCGAACACGGTAATGATTCCGGCGGTGGCTATCCAGAGCGGCCAGAGCGGCCCGTTTGTTTTTGTCGCCAAGCAGGACAACAAGGCCGAGATGCGCAAGGTCGAGATCGTCGGCGTCGAAGGCAACCGCGTCGCTTTGGCGTCGGGGGTGAGCGACGGCGAGCGCGTCATCGTCGAGGGCCAGATGCGCCTCGTCGACGGCGCGAGCCTGGTCGAGGTCCCCCAGCCGAAAGGCAGCCAAGGCGCTGGCAGCGGAGCGGGGACGCCTGGCGCCGCTGACGGCGAGGCATGGCGATGAACATTTCGGAATTCTGCATCCGGCATCCCGTCGCGACGACGCTGATGTCGGCCGCGCTCGTTGTCAGCGGCGCCTTCGCCTATATGTTCTTGCCGGTGGCGGCGCTTCCGCGCACCGAATTTCCCGTTGTCAACGTTTCGGCATCCCTCCCGGGAGCTTCTCCCGACACGATGGCCAACGCGGTCGCAACCCCGCTCATCAAGCAGTTCTCGGCGATCGCCGGCATCGACACCATCAGCGCGACAAGCTCCCAGGGCTCGGTGTCGATTGCGTTGCAGTTCGAGCTTAATCGCGACATCGACAGCGCCGCCGCCGACGTCCAATCCGCGATCGCCCGGGTGCAGCGGAGCTTGCCGCCTGAGATGACCGAACCGCCGAGCTATCGCAAGGTCAATCCCGCTGACGCGCCGATCCTCATTCTCACTTTGAGCAGCGACATCGCGCCGCTTCAGGACATGGACGCGTTCGCCCAGCAGGTGATCTCACCCGCCCTGTCAACGATAGACGGCGTTGCCCAGGTGCAGGTGTTCGGCAGCCAGAAATACGCCGTCCGCGTGCAGTTGAACCCGGACGCACTCGCCGCCCGCGGGATCGGCGTCGATGAGATCCAGGCGGCAATCGCCGCGGCGAACGCCAACACGCCGATCGGCACCCTGAAAAATACCAAACAGTCTCTGACTATTCAGGCGCAAACCGAATTGTCGAACGCCGACCAGTTCCGCAACATCATCGTTGCCACGCGCAACGATCGACCGGTGCGGCTGGGCGACCTCGCGGTGGTGTCGGATTCGGTCGAAGACAATCAGACCGCGAGTTGGTACAACGGAACGCGCGCGATCATTCTCGGCGTCTTTCGCCAGCCGGATGCCAACACCGTTGCGGTCGTTGATCGTATCAAGGCGCTGCTGCCAAGTTTCGAGAGCCAGCTGCCGCGTGCGGCCGCCTTGAATGTGCTCAACGATCGCTCAACGTCGATCCGCGATGCCGTGCATGATGTGCAGCTTACACTCGGGCTGACCATCGCTCTCGTGATTTTGGTGATCTTTCTGTTCCTGCGACGCGTCAGCGTCACCGTCATTCCGGCCCTGGCCGTTCCCATTTCACTCATCGCGACGCTTGGCGTGATGTACCTTCTCAACTTCAGCATCGACAATATTTCGCTCCTCGGGTTGACCCTTTCCGTCGGTCTGGTGGTCGATGATGCGATCGTGATGGTTGAGAATATCCATCGGCATATGGAGGAAGATGGACTCGACCCATTGGAGGCCGCGCTCAAAGGCAGCCGCGAGATCGGCTTCACCATCATTTCGATCACGGTATCCCTGGTCGCGGTGTTTATTCCCGTATTGCTGATGGGGGGCATCATCGGCCGCATCTTCAACGAATTCGCCGTGGTGGTCACCACGGCGATCGTAGCGTCGGCCTTCGTATCGCTGACATTGACGCCAATGCTGGCGGCCAAGATCCTACCAAAGCCCGAGCCGAAGCCAGCCCACGGCGAACGGCCGGCCGGCTGGAGTGCACACTTCGAGCGCGCCTTTGCCGCCGTGCTGCGAGGCTACGACCGCACGCTGCAGGCCAGCTTGCGTCATAAGCCATGGATGCTCGTGGTCTTTTTCGCCACGCTCGCGGGCACCGTCTGGTTGATCACGGTGACGCCCAAGGGCCTGTTCCCTCAGGAGGACATCGGGCAACTCTCGGTTTCAACCGAGGCGCGCCAGGACGTTTCGTTCGAAGCCATGGTCGAACTGCAACAACAGGTGGAGACGGCGTACCGAAAGTCGCCGCACGTCGCCAATGTCGCATCCATCGTGGGCGGCACTGCGCTCAACAATGGCAAGATGTTCGTGGAGCTCAAGCCGCGCCGCGAACGACCGGCGCTGCAGCAGGTGCTGGCGGATCTGCGCCGCGATACGGCTCGCATCGCCGGCATCCGAGCCGTTGCCGTGCCGGTGCAGAACCTGAAGATTGGCGGGCGGTCGAGCCGCGCTGAATATCAGTTCGTCGTACAAGGCCTCGATCGACCGCAGCTTTACGAGTGGTCGCAGAAGATGACCGACGTGATGAGCCGCGACCCGCTTTTCGCCGACGTCAACAGCGACCTGCAGATAAACGCCACCCAGGCAACGCTGGTCGTCGACAAGGACAAGGCCAGCTCGCTCGGAATTTCCGCGGCACAGTTGCGCTCGACCCTGTATTCCGGTTTCGGCAGCCGAACAGTGTCGACCATCTTCGGGACCGGCGACAGCTTTGCAGTGGTGATGGAATTCAACGAAAAGGCCAACTGGACCACCGCTGAGCTTCCCGACGTGCGCATCCGGAACGGCGCGGGGAAACTAGTGCCGATCGGCGCCTTTGCGCGGATCGAGCGAACGGCAGGCTCGCTGACCATCAATCAGCTCGGGCAACTTCCGGCTGTGACGATATCGTTCAACCTGCCGGCCGGCGTCGCGCTCGGTGATGCCGTGGCGCGCATCGACGAATTGAAGGCCGCGCAGAAATTTCCGGCGACGCTGACTACCGGGTTCGCCGGCAACGCCAAAACTTTTCAGGATTCGATTGCAAACCAGGGCGGCCTGCTGATTGCCGCCGTGGTGACGATCTATATCGTGCTTGGAATTCTGTACGAGAGTTATGTTCATCCCTTTACGATTCTGACGGGCCTGCCGTCGGCGGTCATCGGCGCACTCGTGGCGCTGCGATTGTTCGGCATGGACCTCAGTCTGATCGCTGTCGTAGGCCTGCTGATGCTGATCGGTATCGTGAAGAAGAATGCGATCATGATGATCGACGTTGCCTTGACGACTCAGCGCGAAGGCAAGGCGCCGGCCGACGCGATCTATGAAGCCGCTCTGCTGCGCTTTCGACCGATCATGATGACCACACTGGCGGCGCTGCTGGGCGTGTTGCCGATCGCGATCGGCGTCGGGGCCGGCGCCGAGTTACGCCAGCCGCTGGGTGTCGCCTTGGTTGGCGGCTTGCTCGTCTCGCAAACGCTGACGCTGTATATGACCCCGACGCTCTATATCTACATGGAGCAACTGGCCGCCGGCTCGCGCTATCTCTACGGGAAGATCGGACGGCGACCGGAAGTCGAGGTTCGCAAGGCCTAGGCTAGCGCGCGACCGCGACTGGCCTAGCTGCGACCTCGTTTTACGCGGATTCGGTCAAGACAAGGCTGCAATGAGAAGCCCTATCCCGATCGCTGCGAAACCGATTCCAGCAATTCGCGACAAAATGCGTCCCGCCGGCACTACCTTCTCGGCGAGGACGAAAATGGCGAGCCCTGCAATCCACAACACGTTCATGACGCCGCCAATGAACAGAAGCGTCATCAGCGGCCAGCAGCAGCCGACGCAGAAGATGCCATGACGAAGCCCCAGCGAGAGCGAACCCAGGGGAGCTTGGCGAAATCCACCGTGGCGCTGGATGAAGACCAGGGGCGCCTGACATTCCCGCAGGCACAGGTCCTTGAGCGGCGTCCATTGATAAAGTCCGATCGCGATCAGCACGATGCCGCCGAGCAGATCGCTTGCGATTGTCATACTCGGCGTGAGCAGCGCGACGCTTTCGAGCGCGCATTGGGCAGTCGTGGCGAAAACTGCAAAACCGACCCAGGCCAGCATGTAGCCCGCCACAAACCATCCGGTCGGGGCGAGCGTGCGACCCTGCCGGGCTGCCTGTCGCCCGACGCGGGAGTAGATCAGGATCATCGGCGCCACCGAGGGCGTCATCATGCCAATCATCATGACGGCCCACATCAAGAACATCAGCACGAATTGCGACACGCTCCAGGGTGCGAGCGCGGACACCATGCCCATTTCCAAGCCGGTGGAGACCATTCTCCAACCGGTCATGTCCATGCCGCCCATCTCCATGGTTTGGGCCAGGCGCAATATGTAGAGCCAGGACAGAACAGTGATCACGACAAGAGCCGCAGCTACGATTGTGCGGTCACGCCGCAGCACTGATTCCAGCGCTGAATCTGTCATGGGCCGTCAGCGCACGATGCCGCTTTGGCTGAGGTGGATATTGGCAAACTGTGCATAGGAGTCGGCGAGATCGAGCTCAATGGGGCGCTGCGTCTTGGTCCATCCGCGGCCGACCTCTGCAATCGTGTACTCGAAACCGTCGGGAATATCGATCCGCGCGCGATGCTCTGCGCCGGTTACCGAGTTGACGATCGGCTGACCGCGCCCGTCGGTCACGCCCGCCACCACAAGCCGCGCCTTGCGCGCATCGATATCGACCTCGAATTCGATGGGGGCAAAAATCGGTTCATGGAGTTTTTCAAGTGTGGCGGAGAACACTTGAAAGATGGTTGCACCGGGCTCGGTATCCTGCCCCGTAAGAATGCGCAGCAGCGCCTCGCGCTGCTGTGGTGTAGCCCGTTCATCGATGACGACCGCGGCTTCTCCTTTGCCCTCGTGGATAGGGCCTGGCCAGCGGAAAATGCCGACGAATCTCAGGCCGTCGAGCTTGGTCGTGCCATGGAAACCCTTCTCGATTTCCATTCCAGCGACCGCTTGGCAATGCCCGTGTGTCGGCAAGGCGTTGAATTGACAGGGGCATCCATAGGCGCAATTACAGTTGACGAATTCTCGCGCTTTGATGGTCCATTTGATCTCAGTCATTGCTGGCCTCCAATCTACCCGCATCGCTATCTGCGATCACGCTAGCATCGCAGTGGGAGGATTCAAGCGCCCTGGCTCGCAAACTATGGACCGGGAACAAGGAGTAACAGCGGCCGCAGGGCGAAAATCCCTCCGCCCTGACCACACTTGCACCGGGCGTCCAACAAGCGGCGTAGGTTTGGCGCACGGGAAATGCAGGCTCCCGATTAGACCGTTCCCGTCCAAGCACTGCGCAACACTCGACGTGTCGAGGAGATTGCGTGTGGACGGAAAACCCCTTTCCATTTCCTCAGGCCCTGTTCAGGCCGGCGCATCGAGCGTCGCCTTTCCCGGCCACTTGCACAGATCCGCGATGATGCACTTCTCGCACAGCGGGCGGCGCGCGACGCAGACGTAGCGTCCGTGCAGGATCAGCCAGTGGTGGGCGTGGCGCTTGTATTGGTCGGGAACCTCCTGCTCGAGCTTGGTCTCGACTTCGAACGGAGTCTTGCCGGTCGCGAGCCCGGTGCGATTGCCGACACGAAAGATGTGGGTGTCGACCGCAATCGTCGGCTCGCCAAATGCAATGTTCAAAACGACGTTTGCAGTTTTGCGGCCGACGCCAGGCAAGGCTTCCAGCGCTTCGCGCGTGCGTGGCACTCTGCCGTCGTGCTCCTCGACGAGTTTCTTGGACAGCGCGACCACGTTCTTCGCCTTGGTGCGAAATAGCCCAATGGTCTTGATTAAGTCCTCGACCCGCCTCTCGCCCAGCGCCGCCATCTTCTCCGGCGTATCGGCGGCCGCGAACAGAGCGGGCGTCGCCTTGTTGACGCCGGCGTCGGTCGCCTGCGCGGAGAGCACCACCGCGACCAGAAGCGTGAATGGGTTGATGTGCTTGAGTTCGCCCTGCGGTTCCGGGTTGGCTGCCTGGAAGCGGCGGAACGCCTCCTCGATCTCGGCATTGGTCCATTGCGGCAGCGCGCCGGCCGCCGCCTTGCGGTCGGCCGTTACCCGCTTTTTCGGGCCTTTGACGTCCGCGGCCTTGCTGGCTCGCGCCTTTTTGAGGCGTTGCCGGATGCCGGGCGACGTCTTACGTGGGGTCTTGGTCCGAGCCGTCTTGTCTCGACCTGTCTTGCGCGCCATCCATTTCGTATACTGAGCGTCATGAGCCCCGACAACGACATCGACCGAGAACCCCCGATCTTTTCCGCCGTCCTGACCCCGCATCGCTCGCTCGGGCCGACCGGTTTCCTGTTGTTCATGCTGCTGCTGGGCGGAACGAGCTTCGTCACCGGGATGGTGTTTCTGCTCGCCGGGGCCTGGCCGGTGTTCGGGTTCTGCGGCCTCGACGTGTTGCTGGTCTACTGCGCATTCAAGGTCAATTATCGCGCCGGCAAAATCTGCGAGCAGGTGACGGTCACGCCCTCCGAGCTCACAGTGCGGAAGGTGAGCCAGCAAGGCCGCGTCCGCGAATGGACGTTGAACCCGCGCTGGGTCCGGCTCGACCGCGACGTGCACGCCGAGTTCGGCATCGAGCGGCTGTTCCTGGTATGGCAAGGCCGTCGGATCGGCATCGCCAGCTTCCTCAGCCCGCGCGAGAAGGAAAGCTTTGCGCTCGCACTCTCGCAGGCGCTCGGCGAAGCCAAGCGCGGGCCGACGCGCACGGTGTTCGAATAATTCGCAGCCTTTAGCGCGAGGAAACATCAGCAGAAATCGGGTGGGCGTGGCATCGGTCGGGCCCTAGATAGGGAGCAAATGAATGGAGGCCACCATGCTCTCGCCCGATCGCATTCCCGAGCTTGCTTCGCTCGAAACCGCTCGCCGCGACTACGAAACCGTTCGCCGCGCCATCGCCTACATGTCCGAACACTGGCGGGCGCAGCCCGAGGTCGAGGCCATCGCCACGGCCGCGGGCGTCACGCCCAGCGACCTGCACCATCTGTTCAGCCGCTGGGCGGGGCTGACGCCGAAGGCCTTCGTGCAGGCGCTCACGCTCGACCATGCGCGCAAGCTGCTGCGGGAATCCGCGAGCGTGCTGGATACCTCGTTCGAGGTCGGGCTGTCCGGACCGGGGCGGCTGCACGATCTCTTCGTCACCCACGAGGCGATGTCGCCGGGCGAATGGAAAGCCGGCGGCGAGGGCCTCACCATCGCCTATGGATTTCATCCCTCCCCGTTCGGAACCGCGCTGGTGATGGCGACCGAGCGCGGTCTTGCGGGCCTCGCCTTCGCCGACGCCGCCGAGGAGCAGGCGGCGCTCGCCGACATGCGGCGGCGCTGGCCGAAAGCGACGTATGTGGAGAACGGCACCCGTACCGCTCCGCTCGCGCGCCGGATCTTCGATCCTAAACTGTGGCGCGCCGATCGGCCGCTGCGCGTGGTGCTGATCGGTACCGATTGGGAAATCCGGGTTTGGGATTGCCTGCTGAAAATCCCGATGGGGCACGTCTCCACCTATTCCGATATCGCGGCCAAGGTGCGGGCGCCCGCCGCCGCCCGCGCGGTCGGCGCCGCGGTCGGGAAGAACCCGGTGTCTTTCGTGGTGCCGTGCCACCGCGTGATCGGCAAGAGCGGCGACATCACCGGCTATCACTGGGGCCTCACCCGCAAACGTGCGATCCTCGGCTGGGAAGCCGGGCAGGTGAGCGCGGCGTGATTGTGTGCTGCTCTCAACCCTCCCCTGAAAAAGGGAGGGAAGAACCGCCGAAGGGTTCGGGAGGAATCCCGTGACCCTACGGGGCACTCGGGGGCCCCCCCACCTGGCTCGCGGCGCAAGCCGACCTCCCCCTTGCAGCGAAAGGCTGAGGGAAACTACGCCGCCAAATCCTGCCGCTCTGCCACGGTCGAATCCGCATTCAGGCGGAAGATCAGCGGCACTCCGGTGGCGAGCTCGCGATCCAGGATCTGCTTGGTATCGAGCCGCTCCAGCACCATCACCAGCGCGCGCAGTGAATTTCCGTGGGCGGCGACCAGCACGCGCTGGCCCCTGAGCACGCGCGGCAGGATTTCCTGGATGTAGTACGGCAGCACGCGCGCGGCGGTGTCCTTGAGGCTTTCGCCGCCGGGCGGCGGCACATCGTAGGAACGGCGCCAGATGTGCACCTGCTCGTCGCCCCATTTCTTGCGCGCGTCGTCCTTGTTGAGCCCGGAAAGGTCGCCGTAATCGCGCTCGTTCAGCGCGATGTTCTCGGTGATCGGAATGTTCTGCTGCCCCATCTCTTCCAGCACGAGATCGAGCGAGCGCTGCGCGCGCTTGAGCACGGAGGTAAAGCCGACATCGAAGCGGATGCCCTGCGCCTTGAGCTTGCGGCCCGCCATGCGCGCCTCTTCCACGCCCAGCGGGGTGAGGTCGATGTCCTTCCAGCCGGTGAACAGGTTGGTGAGATTCCACTCGCTCTGGCCGTGACGCACGAGCACGAGAAGCCGGTCTGTCATTCTTGATCCCTCACGGCGTTACAACATCAGAAATCACCGAGCCCGAGCACATCCGCCATCGAATAAAGTCCCGGGCCTTTTTTACGCGCCCACAGCGCCGCCTTGAGCGCGCCGCGGGCAAAGATCATGCGGTCCACGGCCTTGTGCACGAGCTCGATGCGCTCAGCCGGGCCGGCGAAAATGACGTGGTGATCGCCGACCACAGTACCGCCACGCAGCGAGGCGAAGCCAATATCGCCGCGGCAACGCGCGCCCGTCGCGCCATCGCGACCGCGCTCTGAATGCGAGGCAAGATCAATGCCACGCCCCTCGGCCGCGGCGCGGCCGAACATCAAAGCGGTGCCGGAGGGAGCGTCGACCTTCTGGTTGTGATGCATTTCGAGGATTTCGATGTCGAAATCGGCATCGAGCGTTTTCGCCACGCGCTTGGTCAGCGCGGCCAGCAAATTGACGCCGAGGCTCATGTTGCCGGATTTTACGACGATCGCGCGGCGCGCGGCGGTGGCGATCAGCGCCTCGTCCTCGCCGGTCAGCCCAGTGGTGCCGATGACGTGCACGAGACCCTGGCGCGCGGTGAGCTCCGCAAATGCAATGGTCGCGGCGGGGACGGTGAAATCGATCAAGCCTTCCGCCTGCGCCAGCAGCGGTTCGACCTCAGCGGTGACCTTGACCCCGTTGATGCCCAGCCCGGCAAGCTCGCCGGCATCGCGTCCGATCACGGCCGAGCCCGCGGCGTCGACCGCGCCCGCGAGCGAAACACCGTCGGTTACCGCAATCGCTTGGATCAGCATGCGCCCCATGCGCCCGCCGGCACCCGCCACGATCAGCCGCATGTCGGACATTCGGTTGGCCTCCTTGCCCGCTCCGAGGATATATCGGGCTGCAACGGTGGTGAAAAGCCGCGACCAGAGCAGCCGCTAGTCTAATGCGCTTGCAGCCGCTCCATCAGGAATGGCAGCACGCGCCGGCGGTATTCGTCCGGCGCGAACCGTTCGAGATCGACGTGTCCGGCGCCCTCGACGGCCCAGAACGTCTTCGGCTCCCGCGCGCGTCTGAACAATGCCATTGCCTCCGTGATCGTGGTGCGGGTGTCATCCGTGCCGGACGCCAGCAGGATCGGCGCGGTCGCCTCTGCGATGTGATCGATCGGGCGCAGGTCTGTCTCCCTCACGTCGAGCAGTGGCGGCAGCAAAATTTCGAACAAACGCGCGACCGGCTGTGCCACTGCTGCGCCCAGGTACGCGCCGCCAACGACACGCAGTCGATTTGCGATCGCCAGATCAATCTCGGCATAGACGGACTCAAGCACGAGGGCGTTGACGTCAAGCGGGCCGGGGCCCAGCAAAGTGGCGGCGCCACCGAGCGAAGTACCGATCGCGCCGATGTGTTCGTTCGGCAGGCGCTGACGCAGATAGGCGACCGCGGAGCGGGCATCGAGCGCTTCGCGACGCCCAAAGCTGATGCGGTCGCCGGTGCTTTCACCGTGTGCCTGGAAATCGAACAGCAGAACGGAGAATCCCGCCGCATGGAGCAGCCGCGCCCGCGGTACCATGCTGAGCCGGTTCGCACCAACGCCGTGCAAGAGCACCATGGCACCGGCGCCGCTGCGGCCGGAAATGAACCAGCCGCGCAGCGTCGCCCCGGAGGCCGATGACAGCGTCACGGGCTCTGCCGGCAGGTCGCGGGGCGGCGGCCCGATCACGGCGTAGGCGGGCGCAGAGAGGTACAAGCCGCCTGCGATCACGCCGCCGGCCAAACCGATCGCAGCGACCAGTGACGCGCCCACGGTCCATTGAACCAGCGATCGGACTCGGCTGCGCGCCATGGGTGGGCTGGCCAGCGTTATGGCTGCGGGCCCTCGCAGCCTTCGACGACAATAAGATCGATGTCGGATTTGCCTTCGCGCAATTTGAGCACCTTCTGGTATTCCGGCGAGTGGTAACACGCGAGCGCGGTAGCGTAGTCCTTGAACTCGACCATCACGTGGCGGGCGCGGCCCGCGCCTTCCATCGCCTCAAACGCGCCGCCGCGCACGAGGTAGCGGCCGCCAAACTTGCGGAACGGCTCCGCGATCGCCGCCGAATAGGCGTTGTAGCCTTCCGCTTCCCTTACATCGATGTGCGCAATCCAGTAGCCCTTGGCCATGTCAGCCTCCCCGGTTCGCGGCTGCCGCAATCTCCACGACGATCGCCTCGGCCGCGGCTTTGGGATCGGGCGCAGCGACGATCGGCCGGCCGACCACCAGATAGTCCGCGCCGGCAGCGATCGCGGCAGCCGGCGTCATCACGCGCTTCTGGTCGCCGGCCGCGCCGCCAGCGGGGCGGATACCGGGCGTCACCAGCACCATGCCGGCGCGCAGGATGGGACGGATCGCGGCGGCCTCTTCGGCCGAGCAGACAAGGCCGTCGACGCCGATGTCGCGCGCCTGCGCCGCGCGCTCGGCCACCAGTTCCGGCACCGTGAAATCGTATCCCGCCGCCGCGAGATCGGCATCGTCATAGGAGGTGAGCACCGTCACTGCCAGAATGCGCAGGTTCGATCCCGCGCGCGCGTCGACCGCGGCGTGCATGGTCTGCGGATAGGCATGCACGGTGAGGAAGCGGGCGCCGAGCTTGGCCACGCTTTCGACGCCGCGTGCGACCGTATTGCCGATGTCGTGCAGCTTGAGATCGAGAAAGATCTGCTTGCCCGCCCCCGCGAGCGCGCGCGCGAAATCGAGCCCGCCGGCGAAAGCGAGCTGATAGCCGATCTTGTAGAAGCAAACGGCGTCGCCCAGCCGCGCCACCATCGCCTCTGCCTCCGCCACGGAGGAAACGTCAAGCGCCAGGATCAGCCGTTCGCGTGGGTCGGGAGTCACGCTGAAAATCCTTTCATGCAAACACCCGCGCCGCGTCGACGAGCTTGCGGGCGACGAGCTTGAGCTGGGCGGCCGCGCGCGCATCCCTGAGATGGTCGGTTTCGTCGAAGGCCTCGCCCGCGTTCGGTATCGTCACCTGCTCGGCCAGTACCAACGCGCGACAGCCGACCGCCAGCACTTGGCGAAGCGTCAGCAGCGACAGCATCGCGCCAGAGCGGCCGGGCGACGCGCCGCCGAGCGCGAAGACGCGGTTCTGATAGACCGCGAGCTGAGCCTCGCCACGTTCGCGCACGGTCGAAATCCAATCGATCGCATTCTTGAGCAACGGGGTCATTGATGCATTGTATTCCGGGCTCGCGATAAACACGCCCTGATGCGCCCCGACGATCTGCTTGAGCTTGATGGCGTTGAACGGCGGTCCCTTTTCGGCCGCGAGGTCGGCATCGTAGATCGGTAGCGGATAGTCGCCGAGCGAGATGCGCGTCACCTCGGCGTCCGTCAGCATCAGTTCCTTGGTCGCGAGCGCCGCGAGCCGCACGTTGTGCGAGCCCGAACGCAGCGAACCCGGAATGACCAGGATTTTCGGGATTGCCATTACCGTTCCGTGGACGATTGAGGATCACGGTTTCCGAGATCAGCTGCACCTTCGTCGTCCCCGCGAAGGCAGGGACCCCTACGCCGTGTCCTTAGCTTGAGGCACGACCGGAGGACAAACTCAGGCTCGGAGGGTATCGGTCCCCGCCTCCGCGGGGACAACCCCGATGTGCGCTTTCAATACTTCCGATACACCCACACCCGTGCAGGCGGGATGTTGGTCCAGATGCGTTCGGACGCCCGCGAATGCACGCGATCGAGCCGCTTCGGAATCGGCGAATAGGCAGCGTAGGTGAACTGGATGAAGGGCGCGCCCGGCAGCATCATGCCGAAGGCCTCGTAAAGCAGGCGCAGCCGCATCTGCAGCGGCTTGGTGAAGAGTGGGAGGCCCGACACGACCGCCGCCGCCGGCTGCCGCACCAGGTGCGCGAGCAGACGGCGCAGCGAATAGGCGTCGCCCTGCACCACAGTCGCGGTCGGATAGCGCTGGCGCAGCAGGCGGCAGAATGTCGGATCAAATTCGACGAGGACGAGCCGCGCCGGATCGATCCCCTGCGCGACAAGCGCTTCCGTGACCGGGCCGGTGCCGGGCCCGAGCTCGATGATGGGGCCTTCGACCTCCGGATCGACATAGCCCGCCATGGTCCGCGCCAGCGCCTTGCCCGAGGGCGTCACCGCCCCGATCGCCAATGGCTTTTCGATCCAGGAGCGGATGAAGCGCACCTCGTCGTCGAGGCGGATGCCCTTCTTCTCCTCGAACAGGCGGATGCGGAGCTCGATCTTGCGTTTCTGGGTCTCGATGCTCTCGCCGAGCTTCTTCTTATGGTGCTCGAGGCTTTGCCCGATCTTCTTTTTCTTGGTTTCGAACGTCTCCTCGAACTTGCGCCTGTGGCCCTCGAGCTTCTTTTCGATCTTGCGCTCGAGGGCGCCGCGCTTGATTTCAAAGAGACGAAACTGACGTCCGATCTTCTGTTCGAGGAGTTGGAGGGCGTTGAGCGGCATGTATGCGTTAACGCTGTGACCTGACTACCGTTTTCCGTGCCCACCGGTAAATCCGGCAGCCCCGGGGGTCAAGAACAATCGCTCACGCGGAGCCCGCGCGTCCACCCAGGAACTCCCTGACTTTGCCAAAGAATCCGGCGGATTCAGGGTGTGTTTCCTTGGATGATAATTTCTCGAACTCGGCCAGGAGGTCGCGCTGCTTGCGGGTGAGGTTCTGCGGCGTCTCGACCATGACCTGGACGTACATGTCGCCGGTCTGGCGCGAGCGCAGCACCGGCATCCCCTTGGTTTGCAGCCGGAAACGACGGCCGGACTGCGTGCCTTCCGGCACTTTCACCCGAGTCTTGCCACCATCGATGGTCGGCACCTCGAACTCGCCGCCGAGCGCCGCCGTCACCATCGAGATCGGCACCCGGCAATGCAGGTCGGCGCCATCACGCTGGAAGAATGGATGCGAAGTAAGCGAGAGGAAAATGTAGAGGTCGCCGGCCGGACCGCCGCGCACGCCGGCCTCGCCCTCGCCGGCCAGCCGGATCCGCGTGCCGTCCTCGACTCCCGAGGGAATGTTGACGGAGAGCGTGCGCTCGCGCGTCTGGCGCCCGGAGCCGGTGCAGGAGGAGCAAGGGTTGTCGATCACCTGGCCGCGACCCTGGCACATCGGGCAAGTTCGCTCGAGTGTGAAGAAGCCCTGCGCATGGCGGACACGGCCGGCGCCGGCGCAGGTTGGGCAGGCCTTCGGTTTGGTACCGCTCTTGGCGCCGGAGCCGGAACATGCCTCGCAGGTCACCGAGGTCGGGATGCGCACCTGCGCGCTCTTGCCGGCGAACGCCTCTTCGAGGCTGATCTCCATGTTGTAGCGCAGGTCCGCGCCGCGCTCGCGTCCGCCGCCGCGTCCGCGCCGCCCGCCGCCCCGGCCGCCGAACAGGTCGTCGAAGATATCTGCAAAGGTCGAGGCGAAGTCGTTGCCGAAGCCGCCCGCGGCACCCGCTCCGGCGCCCTGCTCGAAGGCGGCGTGGCCGAAACGGTCATAGGCCGCACGCTTGTCGCCGTCCTTGAGGACCTCGTAGGCCTCGTTGATTTCCTTGAATTTGGTCTCGCACGATTTGTCGCTGGGATTACGGTCGGGATGCCACTTCATCGCGAGCTTGCGGAACGCAGTCTTTACGTCCGTGTCGGTCGCGGTGCGGTCGACTTCCAGGACTTCGTAGTAACAGCGCTTGGCCATCCCCGCTCCCGTCGCTTCTGCCGTCGCCGTCATATCCTAACTGACCTCAATGCGCGATAAACAGATGCGCGATAAACAGACCCCCGGGTCAAGCCCGGGGGTGACGATGATGGGGGTTGGCAGGCATGGCGCGCCTCCTGCCCGGCCTTAAGCGGATTTCTTGTTCTTCTTGTCGTCGTCGACCTCGGTGAACTCCGCGTCGACGACGTCCTCCTTCTTGGAGCCGGCATCGGGTCCGGCGCCTGCATCAGGGCCGGCGCCGGCCTCCTGCTGCTGTTGTTTGTACATGGCCTCGCCGAGCTTCATCGAAGCCTGTGCCAGCGCATTGGTCTTGGTGGCGATCAGAGCCGCGTCGTCGCCCTTCAAAGCCTCCTTGAGATCGGCCATGGCGTTCTCGATCGCGGTCCGCTCGCTTTCGCCGACCTTCGAGCCGTGCTCGGTGAGCGCCTTCTCGGTCGAGTGCAGGAGCGCCTCGGCGTGGTTCTTGGCTTCGACCTCGGCCTTGCGCTTCTTGTCCTCTTCCGCGTGGGCCTCGGCGTCTTTGACCATCTTCTGGATGTCGGCCTCGGACAGGCCGCCCGACGCCTGGATGCGAATCTGCTGCTCCTTGCCGGTCGCCTTGTCCTTGGCGTGCACGTTGACGATGCCGTTGGCGTCGATGTCGAAGGTCACCTCGACCTGCGGCACGCCGCGCGGCGCCGGTGGAATGCCGACCAAGTCGAACTGGCCGAGGATCTTGTTGTCGGCCGCCATCTCGCGCTCGCCCTGGAAGACGCGGATCGTGACCGCGTTCTGATTGTCCTCGGCGGTCGAGAACACTTGGCTCTTCTTGGTCGGGATCGTGGTGTTGCGATCGATGATGCGGGTGAACACGCCGCCCAGCGTTTCGATACCGAGCGAGAGCGGGGTCACGTCGAGCAGCAGAACGTCCTTGACGTCGCCCTGGAGCACGCCGGCCTGGATCGCAGCGCCGATCGCCACGACTTCGTCCGGATTGACGCCCTTGTGCGGCTCCTTGCCGAACAACTGCTTCACCACTTCCTGAACCTTGGGCATACGAGTTCATGCCGCCGACCAGGACCACCTCGTTGATCTCGGCCGCGCTGAGGCCGGCGTCCTTGAGCGCCTTGCGGCACGGCTCGACCGTCTTCTGCACGAGGTCGTCGACCAGCGCCTCAAACTTGGCACGGGTGAGCTTCATCGTCAGATGCTTCGGCCCCGAGGCATCCGCGGTGATGAACGGCAGATTGATTTCGGTCTGGGTCGTGGTCGAGAGCTCGATCTTGGCCTTCTCGGCGGACTCCTTGAGCCGCTGCAGCGCGAGCTTGTCGCGGCGCAGGTCGATGCCCTGTTCCTTCTGGAATTCGTCGGCGAGATAATTGACGAGGCGCATGTCGAAGTCTTCGCCGCCCAGGAACGTATCGCCGTTCGTGGACTTCACCTCGAACACGCCGTCGCCGATCTCCAAAATCGAAATATCGAAGGTGCCGCCGCCGAGGTCATAGACCGCGATCGTGCCGGCCTTCTGCTTGTCGAGGCCGTAAGCGAGCGCCCCCGCGGTCGGTTCGTTGATGATGCGCAGCACTTCGAGGCCGGCGATCTTGCCGGCATCCTTGGTGGCCTGGCGCTGGGCGTCGTTGAAGTAGGCGGGGACCGTGATGACGGCCTGCTCGACCTTCTGTCCGAGATAGCTTTCCGCCGTCTCCTTCATCTTCTGCAGAATGAAGGCGGAGATCTGCGAGGGCGAATAGGATTTGCCTTCGATCTCGACCCAGGCGTCGCCATTGCCGGCGCGCGAAATCTTGTACGGGACGAGCTTCTTGTCCTTGTCGACCATCGGGTCGTCGTAGCGGCGACCGATCAGCCGCTTGACCGCGAAGATGGTGCGTTCCGGATTGGTGACGGCCTGACGCTTGGCCGGCTGGCCGACGAGCCGCTCGCCGTCATCGGTGAAGGCGACGATCGAAGGCGTCGTGCGCATGCCCTCGGAGTTTTCGATGACTTTCGGGGTCTTGCCTTCCATCACGGCGACGCACGAATTGGTGGTGCCGAGATCGATGCCGATGACCTTGCCCATGGTTCTTCCTCTCTCCTTTGCAGCAGGCCGGCCGGGCCCAGATGGCACCCGAATGAAGGACTGCGGCGCTACCGCGAAGGCCCTCGTCCGACCCCTCAATACACATTAAACGCCGCCCCCATGCGGCGCCTTCGCTCATATAGGAGGGGCAACAGGGGCCGCAAGGCGGAAGTGCTTCAGGGAGCACCGAAAATGCGAGCATCGCGCGCCCTCGGGGGTGCCCGGTTTGGTTAACCCGCGGGTCCGGCACCTCCGGTGCGGCGAGGGCGTGTCGCGAAATCAGCGGTCCGCCGCGGCGCGTCGCTCAACTCCCCTGCCGGACGCTGAGTTTCAGCCAGCGGGTGTGGTCCCCCGCTTGCACGTTCTGCAGCGAAAGCGTCGCCTCGCCCACGGGTATCGCGACGCTCTCCGCCCGTCCGAGATAAACGGCATAGCCGCCGGTGCGGTCCGGCGCCGGGCGCGGCGGCACGGCATCAGCCCGCAAGATCACATTCTGAGCCGGGGCCTGCATGTCGGCGATATTGGCGATCAAGACGCCCGTCGCGCCGTCGGGCGATTCCTGCAACGCCCAGCGCAGGAAGCTTGCGGCGATGTCGCGCGCAAATAGCGCGTTCGATCCATCGACAAAGCTACGGTCGATCCACAACTGCGCCTCGACAGCGTTTTCCTGCCCATCGAGGAGAACGTCGAGCCGCACGAGGGGGCGGAAGGCTGGGCCGGACGGCCGAAAGCTTTGGCATGTCATGCCTGGCGCCGATGAGGTCGGCTCGCCATCGGGCTCAAGGTTGAACCAGGAGAAGAAGTCGCTTTTCCGTTCGTCGCTCAGGCTTTTGCGCATCGATACAATTCCGAATGGTCAGTTCAGCGAAGTGAGCGAGGCGGCGATCCAGCCTCACGCGATACCGGTCGGCCGCTGCGCACCGCGCATCGCGAGCCGCAACAGGCTGTCGAAGTGGTGCGCCTTGAGCCATGGCGGCGGCGTCGGCGCGTCGGGCTCCAAAAACACCGGCATGACGTCGGGACGATCGTCCCCCGATGCCGCCTGCCGTTCCAGCGCGTATCGCGTTTCCCGCTCGACCCACTGCGATTGGGCCGCGCTTGTGGTCCAGAACAGCAGGAACAGATCGCAATCGTCGATCGCTTCGTGCAGCCGGCGCTCCCATTTTTCCATCGCCCGCAGCGACGCGATGTCCTGGAAATATCTGATGCCGAGCGCGTCCAGCAATTGCGCGTAGGTGAGCACCTTCGCTCGGTCTTCGTGCGAATGCGACAGGAAGGCATGGCGGTAGCGCTGCGCCGCTTCACCCACCAGTTCGGGTTCGCCCGCTTGTTCTTCGACTGTGACTTTCAGGCTGAAGCGGAGCACGCCCACCGGCGCCGAATTCGACAAGAATTCGCGCTTTGACCATGCAGGAGCGGCCGGCCCGTTCCCGGGGCAGCGTCACCATGAACTGACATGAGCGCGGGTCGCCGCGCCAGATCACCGATTGGCTGGGCTCGTCGACGACGGCTTCCGCGGCGTCCAGGATCACATCGATGCGCTGGCCGCGGTTGACTTCCACCGCCAGCGTGGCGATGCCGCGACGCGCCGCGTCCGGGTCGGCTTCGGCTGCGAGTGCGGCCGCGGCGGGAGCATCCGTTGGCGCATGCAGAAAAATCTGCACCAGCACATCGTCGCCGGCGCACCCCGCAGCCGGCGCAAACGCGCTGGCCTCGACGAGATCGCGCACAGAAGGAGACCCGGGGCTCGGCGGCAGCGCCGGCGTTGCGGCAAGTCCGAGCCATTTCAGCAGGCCGGATGCGGCGAGCACGAGCTCATGGCGATACACATAGCCGGCCGCTCCCAGCACCACCGCTGCGCCAAGCAGAAGCGCCCAGCCTCTGCCGCCGCGCGTAGCTGACGGCGACGGGATCGGATAGGACGGCGCTCCGACCGAGCTAGCGCGCTCATGCATCTCCGATGGAAACCCAGGTTCGGCGGGCCACGACATTGCAGGCGGCGGCAATTCCGAGGGAGACATACCCGCCGACCGCCGGCCGGCGACCGCGACATTGCGCCAAACCGCTTCCGCGGGCTGCAGCCGCTTGCGCATCAATGCCGCGATCGGCAGCGGCGCAACGCGCGGTCTTGATCGCGAGGCTGACATCGAGGCCGCTGCGCCCGTAGGCAGCGATCTCACCGGTGGGGCCGACGCGGGGCGTGGCCCCCGGTCCAAGAAGGGTCCCAGGCGTCTCAGCAGGCGTTCGATCCCGAGATCGAGGTCTCCGTCCGGATCGAGCAAAACAGCTTGGTGAAAAGCGAGGTGGCGTACCGGCGGCGGAAGATCATCGGGACGCGGCATGTGCGCGGAACCAATGAGGACCGGCATGACGGGAACGTCGCGCGCGATGAGCCGGGCTAGTTCCGATGTCGTCAAATCGTCCGGCGTGCGAATTCGATCAAGCCAGTCCGGGCTGATGATGATCAGCGCAAGATCGGTCGCGTTGATTTCATCAGCGCTCAGGTGACCCACACTAGAGGGCAGCACGGGGTCGCCGGCCCAGAGGCACCTAATCTCGTCCCCGTAGCGCGGCCGAATGCGATCAAGGAGGCGCGGGACGACGTCACCCGCCCGCGGTCCTCGGCCAGAAATGAAGACATTCAGCATCGGACGTGACCGCACCAGAACAGGTTACGTAAGCTCGCTTGGTCACGAGCCAAGGCTGGCTCCCCAATGGGCCCAGACGCCCCAATATTGGTTATCGACCATGAAGCCGAAGGCAAGCGCTTCGTGGCACATTTGCCGTCACTGCCGGCAGAGCCGCGCAGCGTCGGCCAGTCCTTCCTGCGCAAGCAGATGGCCGGCGCGAGGCCGGCCATCTGGGTCAGGCTGAGTGAGGTCTAGCAGGATCGGCGGCGTCAGCCGTTGAGGGTTGTCAATTTCCCCGCACCAGCCCGACGGTGCTGCTGGGCTTGAGCTCGCCAACGCGGCCGTCCGCCGTCACCTCGAACGCGAAATGGAATGCCGGCAGGTCCTCGCCCGGGTGATCGTCGTAATAGGTGAGCTGCGGGATGCGGAAATTGTTCGGGCGGGTCTCCAGGCCTTTGTAGATGCCGGGATAGAGATCGATGAAATGCCAGCCCGGTGAGCCGGTCGCCTTGATGAACAGTTCGACGTCGCCCTGACTGTTGAAGGCGCAGGCATAACCATTATAGGCGTTGTCGTAGACCAGATGGACGATGTTGGCGGTTTCGGTCCAGCCCACGCCCTTGAGATGGATGGTGAAGGTCGTGCCGGCCGGCCCGCGCGTCACATCCATCGGGAAGGCGGTCGCCTTGATCCAGAACGTTCCGGTCTTCTTGGTCTCTTCGCCGGTCGCGACCCAGAGCCCATGCGCGCCGCCGAGATCGTCGGGCACGTTGAACTTGAACTCGGCGCGGCCGGCGCCGTCAGCCTTCGCCTCGGCGACTTCTTTTGATGATTCCTCCCAGCCCTGCCCGGTCATGCGGTTGCCGATGACGCGCGTCCAGTTGAGCTTGTAGGTTTTGCCCGGCTCCAACCCTTCGCTGCGGACCGAAGCCGGTTCACCGACGCCGCCGAAGCGCGGCGACGCCGCCAGTTCCCCCTGCGGCGGCAGCACGCGCACGTTGGTCTGCGCCTGCTGCGCGGGCGGCGGCGGCAGCACCGGCGCGCCTTCAGTCACCGTGAACGGGATCGCCCAGCGCGGACGGTCCGGCTCGGGATTCTGTTGCATATTGCGGTAGGGGAACGTCAGTTCGCCGTGGATCACTTCGAGGATATGCGTACCGGGCGTGCCGGTGGCCGGGATCGTGAAGGTCGCCTGGCCGTGCGTGGTGATCGACGACATCCAGCCGGTGAAGTGGTTGTCGTAGAGCAACTCCCACGAGTTGAACAGCGAGCGCCAGCCGATGCCTTTGACGGTGACGGTGATGGGCGTACCGACCGGTCCGCTCTTCGGCGAGATATCGACCGTCATGTCGACGGAGAAGCCGACCTGCGTGAACATCCGGTCCGGCTGCTGCAGTACGATGTCATGCACGAAGCCGAAATCCTCCGGCGCGGCGAAGCTCGCGGTCAGCCGGCCCGCGGCGTCGGATTTGACCTTGGCCACCAGGTAGGCAACCGGCTTGTATTCGCGGCCATGATATTCGGACTCGGTGACCTTCCAGTGCCCGTTGACGGTGCGCCAGATGAGCTGGAATTCCTGGTTCGGCGGCAGCTTCGACGCCGTGATCTGCAGTGGCGTGCCGGCCGGACCGTGATCCGGCACCACGTCAAGCGTTCCGACGAAACCGTCCTTGGGTTCGGCGAGCGGGATTTCAGGGCCTAACGCTGCAGCGGGCGCCGCCATCGACTGTGCCTGGCAGAACAGCGACAACGCAAAGAACGCGCAAGCCAGACCGGCCAGCCGGCCGCTGCGGATCACCATGACGCTCACCTTGCGACGTTACAGACTTACTGCTTCGTAGATATTCTGCTTCGTAGATATTCGTCATTGCCGGGCTTGACCCGGCAGTCCATCGCCTTCGGAAAAAAGCTTCCTTACGAAGGGGATGGATGCCCGGGTCGAGCCCGGGCATGACGGATCAGTCTTTATGAAGCTTGGTATTACTGCTTCGCGGCCGCAATCGCCGGCTCGCCCGCGATGATGGTGAGCTCTGTGCTGTCGCGCTTGAACGGCTCCCAGGTGTGCTCGACGCCGTCCATCGTGGTGGCGACCACCTTGTAGCCGAGCGAGCCAGTCGGGAAGTCAGCCGGAATGTCCCAGTGCAGCGACCAGAAGTGATCCGTCGGCGGACGGCCGTGTCCACCGAACTTTGCCGGGAGCTTCTGACCGTTGCCGAGCACGACGACCACGCTTTTGACCATCTTGTCGTCGGCGTTGGCGCCGGTATCGCCATCAAGCACCCGGATGCGCCAGGCAACCGCTTCCTTGCGCTTGTACTGGTTGTTGAGCACGCAGAACGGGCCCTGCTGGCCTGCCAGCGCATGGCGAACGATGTCGCCTTCGAAAAACACCCGCTTGGTCGCCTGCTGGGCCTGCGCACTGCCGGCAAAGCCGAAAACCGCGAGCGACAACGCGACGGCGGATGTCGTCAAAATCTTCATGGCGCCCTTCTCCCTTGGAGGATGCCTTCGCGGCATCCTTTTTGAACTATGTTCGATCATACCCTCGCCGGGCCCCGGCGAAAAGCGGTTGTTTCAACCTGCGCGCCGCTATTGCGCACTCGCGGCGCGCATGCCGGGCGTCACCTCGAACGCGAAGTGGAAGGCCGGGAGGTCCTCGCCCGGATGGTCCTTCTCGAAGGTGAGCTGCGGCAGGCGGTAATTGAACGGGTGAGTCTCCTTGCCCTTGTAGATCGCGGGATAGAGATCGATGAAATGCCAGCCCGGCTCACCGGTCGCCTGCATGAAGATCTCGATGTCGCCCTGGCTGTTGAAGCCGCAGGCGTAGCCGCTGATGGCGTTGTCATAGGTCAGCGTGTAGATGTTGGCAGTCTCGCTCCAGCCGGTTCCCTTGAGGTGGATCTTGAAGGTCGTGCCGTCGGGTCCGCGCGTCACATCGAGCGGGAAGGCGGTCGGGGCGATCCAGAACGTGCCTGTCTTCTTCACGCCGCCCGCAGCTTCAGCCATCAGGCCATGCGAGCCGCCAAGATCGTCCGGCGCCTTGAAGTGGAATTCGACATTCCCCGCCGCATCCGCCTTGGCTTCGGCGATCACGCGGCCTTGCTCTTCCCAGCCGCCGCCATTGATGCGATTGCCGGTAACAGTGTTCCAGTGCAGCGGCACGATCTTGCCGGGCTCAAAGCCAGAGCCGTTGACGGTGACCGGTTGTTCGATGCCGGAGAAGACCGGCGTCGCGGCCAGTTCTCCCTGCGGCGGCAGCATGCGCACGGCCCTCTGAGCCTGCTCGGATACCGGCGGCGGAAGCACCGGATCACCGGGCGTAATGTTGAAGGCGAGCTTGAACTGGGGCCGGTCCGGCGCCGGCGACTGCTGCATGTTTCGATAAGGCGATCCGAACTCGGTGTGGATCACCTCCAAGATATGCGTTCCGACGTGGCCGGTTGCGGGAATGGTAAAGCGCGCGGTCCCACCGGTCGTCACCGTAGACATGAAGCCGGTGTATTTGTTGTCGTAGACAAGGACATAGCTCGCTTCGAGATAGCGCCAGCCAATACCTTGCACCTCCACCGGGATCGGCATCCCGAGCGGGCCGCTGTCGGCAAGAAGCTTGACCGTCATGTCGATGCTGAACGCGGTCTTGGTAAGGAGGCGGCTGCCTTGCTGCAGCACAACGTCGTGGCCGAAGCCGTAATCCTCCGGCGCGGCAAAGGACGCCGAGACCTTCCCGGCCTTGTCGCTCTTCACGATCGCGATCCGATAGGCGATCGGATCGTATTCGCGCCCCAAATATTCGGCGATGGTGGTTTTCCACTTGCCGGTCACTGTGGTCCAGACGAGCTGGAATTCCTGCTCAGCCGGAAAGCCTTCGCCGGTCACGGTTATGGGGGTGCCCACCGGCCCGTGGTTGGGCGTCACTTTCAATTGCCCGACGAAGCCTCCGGACGGCTCTCCTACGTCCACCTTCGGCCCGAAGGCGGACGCGGGCGAAGCCGCGCCCGCGCCGCGGGGCGCCAGTGAAACAACAAAGATCGCGCAGACAAACGCGATCGTCCGTCCAAATCTGCCGCCAGGCATCATGGTCGCCCCTTAGCTTCGGGTTACTGTTTCGGTGCCGCGGGCGGCGCCTTGATCTCGATCGCGCCCTCGACCACCTGCAACTGCGAGGTCTTGGTCTTGAACGGTGCCCAGGTCGCCGTTGAGCCATCATTCGCCGTCGCGGTGGCCTTATAGGCAAAGGCGCCGTTCGGATAGTTCGCCGGGATGACCCAGATTGCGGTCCAGAAATGATCCTGCGCGTCGCCGCGCGGCGGATGCTGGCCAAACTGCGCATTCAGCTTCTGGCCATCCGGCAATTCGACCGTGAGGCTCTTGAGGCCGTCCTTTTCCAGATCTTTGCCGCTGGCATCCGCGATGCGGAAGCGGAAGACGACCTTCTCAAGATGCTTGAACTGGTTGTTCAGCACACAGAACGGACCGGGTGCACCCGCTTGCGCACCGCGCACCATATCGCCTTCGAAGAACAACTTGGCCTGCTGCGCCTGCGCGCCGCCGGTGAAACCCAGGATCGATGCCGACAACGCCAACGCAGAGAATGTCAGGATTTTCATAGCGCCCTTCTCCCTTGCAGGGTGCCGACGCGGCACCCCCTTTGTATGCCCGCGATCATACGACCGCTCAAACCCCTTTTGAAGGGGGTTGACTCACATCTGCTGGCTGGGTGTGCACTCAGGGTGAGGGCTTGGTGTATTCGGCGACCGCCGGCAGGATCACGACCCAGGAGCGGTGTTCGGCGAGCGGCTCCCAGGTTTGAGTATTGCCCTGCATATCCGTCGCCGTCACCTTGTAGCCGAGCGTTCCGGTCGGATAGTTCTCCGGGATCAGCCATGCGGCGGTCCAGAAGAACGCCTCCGGCGTCTTCGGCGGGTGCCCCCCGTAGCGCGCATTGAATTTCTGACCGTCGGTCAACTCGACCACGATGCTCTTGATGCCCTTCTCGTCGAGTGGCTGACCTGCAGCGTTGCGCACGCGGACCCGGAATACGACATTCTCCTTGCGCTTGAACTGGCTGTTCAGAACGCAGATCGGGCCGGTCGCGCCGAGGGCGGTATTCCCGCGCACCATGTCGCCTTCCAGGAACAGCTTCTGCTGTGCCTGTGCCTGCGCCGCCGCTGCGGTGCAAAGGCCGACCAACAATGCAAAGAGAAATGTCGCGGATTTCATCGCACGCCCTCTCCGGTCGAAAAAAAGCCGAACGGCACGGTGACTCGCTATTCTACGCGACGCCAGATTTTTGGGAAGTAGGTGGAAAGCGTGTTGACGGGCGGCTGCCGCGCCCGATCTATCCGGGATCATGGCCGACTTGTTCAGCCCATCCCCTCTTGCCCCCGAGTCGGCCGCGGACCGCGCGGCGGAACTGGAAGGATTTCGCCTCTTGCCAGGCTATTTCGACCGGCCGACCCAAGCCGCGTTGCTCGCGGTGATCCGCGAGGTCCTCGCCCGTGCGCCGCTCTATACACCGCGGATGCCCAGGAGCGGGCAGCCGATGTCGGTACGGATGTCGAATTGCGGGCCGCTCGGCTGGATGACCGACGAACGCGGCTATCGCTATCAGCCGACGCACCCCGAGACCGGCGAGCCGTGGCCGCCGATTCCCGACACTCTGCTCAATGTATGGAACGAAATCGCGCGTTATCCGTATCCGCCGGAAGCCTGCCTCATCAACCTCTACGGTCCGAGTGCCCGCATGGGCCTGCATCAGGATCGCGACGAGCAGGACTTTGCCGCGCCGGTCTTGTCGCTCTCGCTCGGGGATTCGTGCCTGTTCCGAATCGGCGGCACGAAGCGCAGCGATCCCACCCGCTCATTCCGGCTCGCGTCCGGCGACGCGGTCGTGCTCGGCGGCGCTGCGCGTCTCGCCTTTCATGGCGTCGACCGGATCATGCCGGGGACCTCGACGCTGCTATCGGAGGGCGGGCGGATCAACCTGACACTGCGGCGGGTAACCCAACCCAAGTAAAACTCACGTGTCCGTCGGCGTCATCCAGCCGATCACCGCACCGCCCGGCTGCATCACGATCGCGATGCGGCCAACGCCCGGAACGTCGAACGGCTCGCGCATCGCCGTCGCGCCCGCGGCTTTCGCCTTTTTGAGCCGGGCGTCGACGTCGTCAACCGCGAGATAGGACATCCAATTTTCAGGGACGCCTTCAAACTCCCCGCCGCTCATCGGAAAAAGTCCGCCGACCGGCTTGTCGTCCATCTTGGCAACCCAATAGGTGCCATGCGGCATCGGCATCCCCTCAAATGTCCAGCCGATAACGTCTGCATAAAACTTCTTCGCCTGTTCGGCGTCACGGGTCATCAGCTCATTCCAATAGAAGGAACCATGTGACATAACCATCCTCCGGTTGCTGGCGGACAAGTCTAGCCCAATTCGGACCCATGCGCTGCTCGCAGGTTGGTGAACGGCGTGCCTTGGGTTTGCCCCATTCGCCGCCGCTCTGTTGGCGCCGCCCTTGACCGAGCAGGAGGTCCCATGCCCCTTCCACGTCGGTTTCTTGTCCTCGCTGCGCTGCTGCTGGCCACCCCCGCACTTGGGGTCCCCGCACTTGGGGCCGATTTCGTCTATCCCCCGGGCTCGCGGATTGGGCTCATCCCACCGCCCGGACTCACGACGAGCAAGAGTTTCTTCGGCTTCGAGGACCGTAACAACAATGTCGCCGTGGTCATGACCGCGCTGCCGGCCGCGGCCTTCGCCGAGATCGACAAGACCGCCAATGCGGAAAACCTGCAGCGGCAGGGCGTTACGTTCGACAAGCGTGAGGCGATCGAAACTCCGATTGGACCGGCGTTCCTGATCATCGGACATCAGGACGTGGAGCAGCATCTGCGCTTCGAAAAATATCTCTTCGTCGCCTCGACCCCGGAGCTGACGGCGCTGGTTACGGTTCAGCTGCCGGAGTCGGCGAACAAAAGCTATCCCGACGCCGCTATTCGTACCGCGCTTGCGAGCGTTGCGGTGCGGGTCTCGGTTCCGACCGAGGAACAGTTGAGCCTGCTGCCATTCGACGTGAGCGACCTTTCGGGCTTCAAGGTTGCGGGCGTTCTGCCGGGCCGCGCCGTGATGCTCAGCGACAGCGGCAGCGAGGCGCAATCACAAATGGAGCCGCATATCGTGGTAGCGGCGTCGCCGGGCAGTCCGGCGCAAGCCGGCGATCGCGAGGCCTTTGCGCGGGACATTTTCACGACCATTCCGAACCTCAAGGACGTCCGCATCACCAATTCCGAGTCGCTGCGGCTCGGCGGTCTGCAAGGGCACCAGATCATGGCCAGTGCGATCGATGCGGTGAGCGGCGCCGAGGTGACGGTGGTACAGTGGATCCGCTTCGGCGGCGGCGGCTTCCTGCAAGTGGTCGCGGTGGCCCCGCTAGACGCGTGGCCGCAGGCCTATCCGCGCTTCCGCGCTGTTCGCGACGGGATTTCGCCGCACTGACCGCGGTGCTCAGACAGCGAGAAGTTCGAACTGTAATGGGTGCCGTGACAAACGCCGGATCTTCCTCGGCGCCTTTGCCCAAGCCGAACGGGATCGGACGCCTTGTGGCGTTTGGAATTTTGCTGGGCGCAGTTCTTGCACCAGCGACGGTCTTTCTGATTTTGCTCGTTTTGAATCAACACAACACCGATTGCACCGACGGCGGCGGCGAAGGCTCGCTGGCCTGCACGCTGCGACTCATCGCCGTCACGATACTATCGATTCCTGCCGGCGCCCTGATCGGACTCTTCATCGCGCTGGCGATGGGTCACCGGCGCCGGCGTCATTCCACGCCGGTACGCTGACGTCCTACGCCGTCCCTTACAGAGAATGTAAACGCCAACCGTCTGCAAATGATAATGTCAGACGGTACCCTGAGACTGCGCGTCGGCGTTGTCGTTCGCGATCGGGTTGGCGGCGGCCCTCGGCCCGCCTTTGGCAACGCCGACCATGGCGGGGCGCAGGACGCGCTCGCCGATCATGTAACCGGGTTGCATGACCTTCGCGACGCTGCCTGCCGGCAGCGAAGGATCCGGCACTTCAAACACCGCCTGGTGCAAGTTCGGATCGAATTTCTCGCCCAGCGGTTCAAACTTGCGGACGCCGTACTTCTCCAACGCCTTGAGCAATTCGCGCTCGGTCAGTTCAACGCCGTCGAGCAGCGCCTTCAGGCCGGCGTCGGCCTTCTCTCGCAGCTCCGCATCGAGCGCCTGGAGCGCACGCTCCATGTTGTCAGCGACCGCGAGGATGTCGCGCGCAAACGCGGTGACGCTGTAGAGCCGGGTGTCGGCGATTTCGCGCTCGGTGCGCCGGCGCAGGTTCTCCATCTCGGCCAGCGTGCGCAGCAGCCGGTCTTTCATCTCGGCGGCCTCGCGAATGGCATCGGCCTCTGGCTGGGAAACGGGCCGTCCTTCCGCGCCGGGGGTCGTCCCGGCCGACGCGCCAGTGGCCGCGTCCTCGGCCGCTGCAGCGGCATCCTGCGCCGGCCGTCGGTTGGTATCATTCATCATCTTGTTCCAGTTCCGCATTTCATTTGATCCGCTCGGATATCAGGGCTTGCAAGCTAAAAATCAAGCGCAGCGGACGGCCTTGAGGCGCTCCACCGCCGGGTTTAGGGCCAAGCGGCATGCGCTTTCTCAACGCCGGAGCGGGACAATGGGTCCGCGCATCGAAGGTTAACGGCCCGACAAGGGGAACGCTCAGTCCGCCTTGATATTCGCAGCCTGGATGACCGTGTGCCAGCGCTCGGTCTCCTGCTTGAGGAACGCCGCGGTGTCCGCTGGCGTGCCGCCCACCGGCGTGGCGCCGAGATCGTGCAGGCGTTTCTCGACCTCGGGCATGTGAAGTGTCTCGGCGATCGCCTGCTGGAGCTTGTTCGCGATGGCCGGCGGCGTCTTCGGCGGCGCCAGGATGGCGAACCAGCTCGTCGCGACGAAGCCCGGATAGGTCTCCGCCATTGTTGGAAGGTCGGGAAACTCCTGCAAGCGCTTCTCATTCGCTACCGCGAGCGCCCGGAGCTTGCCCTCGCGGATGTGCTGCAGCGAATTCGCGAGGTTGTCGAACATCAGGTCGACATGGCCGGCGATGAGATCGGTCACGGCCGGCGCCGAGCCCTTGTAGGGCACGAAGGTCATCTTCGCGCCGGACAGCACCTTGAGCCACTCGACTGCGAGCTGGGTCTGCGAGCCGCCGCCCGGCGCCGCATAGTTGAGCTTGTCGGGATTGGCTTTGGCGTAGGAGACCAGTTCTTTGACGTTCGCTGCCGGGACCTTTGGATTGACGACCAGCACATAAGGAAGCGACGCCATCACCGTCACCGGCACGAAGGCAGCCGGATCATAACTGAGATTCTGATAGAGACTTGGGTTGACCACCAGCGGCCCCGAGGCCGACGACAGGAGCGTGTAGCCGTCCGGATCCGCCCGCGCGACCAACTCGGTGCCGATGTGCTGACCGCCGCCGGCCTTGTTTTCGATGACGACCGGCTTGCCCCAACGCATCGCGAGCTTCTCGCCAATGATACGCGGCAGGATATCGGCGGTGCCGCCTGGGGCGAGCGGGACGACGATCTTGATTGCCTGGTTCGGGTAATCGGCCTGCGCCTGCGCTGCGGCCGGCGCAGCCGCAAGAAGGCCGATCGCCGCCAGCGCCGACATCACCTTTCGCTTGGTCATGCGTCCCTCCCTGCGCCGTGTCGCTTTCACGTGCCGATCAGCTTGCTCACCACTTTGGCCGTGTAATCCACCATCGGAATTACCCGCGCATAGTTGAGGCGGGTCGGGCCGATGACGCCGAGAACGCCGATGATGCGGCCGGCGCTGTCGCGGTAGGGCGCGACGATGGTCGAGGAGCCCGAGAGCGAGAACAGCTTGTTCTCCGACCCGATGAAGATGCGCGCGCCCTCGGCCTGTTCGGCCCGTCCGAGCAGGTCGATCAATTCGTACTTGGTCTCGAGGTCGTCAAACAAGAGGCGCACCCGCTCGAGATCTTCGAGCGCCTTCAAGTCATCGAGCAGGTTCGCGTGCCCACGCACGATCAGCTTGCGGTCGGCGCGCTCGCCACCGGACCAGCTTGCGAGTCCGGCCTCGACGATCTTCTGCGTGAGCTGGTCAAGCTCTGCCTTGCCGGTCTCGTAGGCCTTCTGCAGCTCGGCGCTTGCCTCCGTGATCGTGCGTCCGCGCGCATGCGCGTTGAGGAAGTTCGAAGCCTCCGTGAGCGCCGACGTCGGCAGTCCCGCCGGCACATTGATGACCCGGTTCTCGACCTGCCCGTCATCGGACACGAGCACGACCAGCGCCCGTTCGGGTTCGAGCCGCACGAACTCGATATGCTTGAGCCGCAGGTTCGACTTCGCCGCCACCACCACGCCGGCGGCGTGGGTGAGCCCCGAGAGCATGCCCGAAGCTTCGTTCAGCACGGCGTCCAGCGACTTTCCGGCCGCCGCGACCTTGGCCTCCATGTCGCGCCGGCTGTCCTCGCCGAGATCGCCGATTTCCATCAGTGCGTCGACGAAGAAGCGCAGCCCCGCCTCGGTCGGCAGCCGCCCCGCTGAGGTGTGCGGGGCGTAAACGAGGCCGAGCTGTTCGAGGTCCGACATCACATTGCGGACCGAGGCCGGCGACAGCGGCGTCGTGATCAGGCGCGAGATGTTGCGCGAGCCGACCGGCTCGCCGGTCGCCAGGTAACTCTCGACGATCTGCCGGAAGATGTCGCGCGAGCGCTCGTTGAGCTGGACGAGGCTTACCTGCGTAGCGCCGATGGGGACATCGTGAGAGGCCATTATCATTCCTTCATCAAGCCTTCATCGTCCGACGCTCGATCTCCAGCAGGCGATCGAGGCCGCAGGTCGCCTGCGCGGCCTTCATCATCGCATCGCCGCCGCCGGCGCCGAGGAAAGGGTCGGGCTTGTCCTGCGCCAGGCACTCGTAGGACTGCTTCACGGCCTTATACATGGCGGCGAATGCGGTGCCGGACGAGGCGGCAAGGCGGAAGCCGAGGCTCGCGAAATCGCGCTGCGACAGCTTCGAGCTGGCGAAGCCGTCGACTGGCGCGAAGGTCATCAGGGGATGCGGCACCCGCTCGCCGACCATGCGCACCTCTTCCGGATTGCGCGTGAAGCAGAACACCATGTCGGCGCCAGCCTCCGCAAACGCAACGCCGCGGCGGATCGCCTCCTCGATGCCGCCGGCGCGGCGTGCATTGGTGCGGGCGACGATGACCAGATCGGGATCAGTGCGGGCCGCAAGCGCCTCCTTGAGCTTTTGCACGAAGAACTCGGTCGGCACCAGGTGATCGATGCCGACATGGTGCTCGACCCGGCGCGGCAGCAACTGGTCCTCGATCTCGATCGCCTGGAAGCCCGCGGCTTCCGCGAGCGCGATCGTGCGGTGGATGTGCACCGGATCGCCCCAGCCGCCACCGGCGTCGAGCACCAGCGGGAGCTTGCAGGCCGCGCGGATGTCGACTGCGATCTCCGCCATCTCCGACACCGAGATGTTCGCCTCGGTGATGCATTTCACCCAGCCGAGCGTGCCGCCGGACAGATAGATCGCCTTGAATCCGGCCTCCTCCGCCATCCGCGCCATGATCGGATTGCACACCACGGGCGCGACGATGAGGTCGTTTCCCCGGATCAGGTCCTTGAGCTTTTGCAAGCGACGCTCCTTGTTGCTATGGCCAGCGGCCGCGAGATGCGCCCGCGGCCTTCGGCACGAGCATGGGGAAAGCGGTGGCAAAGCTCAAGATCATGTGCGCGCGGTCGATGCATGAGGTCGTCACCGCGCTGGCTCGCGGGTTCAACGAACAGACCGGGCATGACGTCGAGCTCAGCTTCGGCACCGTGGGGGCGCTGCAGAAGCGGCTCGACGCCGGCGAGACTGCCGACGTGCTGATCAGCTCGATCCCGGCAATCCAGGGGCTGGAGCAGAAGAGCGCCCTCCTCGCCGGCGCCCGGCAAAATGTCGCAACCACCCGCATTGGCGTCGCCGTGCGCGCAGGCGCGCCCGCGCCCGACATCTCGACGCTGGAGTCGTTCAAGCAGGCGCTGATCGACGCCCGCACCATCGCCTTCAGCGACGCCGCGGTCGGCGGCTCTGCCGGCGTCCATCTGGCCAAGATGTTCGTCGAGATGGGCCTCGGCGAAATGATCAAGCAGAAGGGCATGCCGCAGCAGAGCGGCGGCGAGGTCTCCGAACGCGTCGCCGCCGGCGCGGCCGACCTGGGCATGACGCTGATCGCCGAGATCATGCCGATCGCGGGAGCGCGCGTGCTCGGCCCGCTGCCGCCCCCGCTCGGCAACGCCACCACCTATTGTGCCGCGGTGATGACGGTGAGCCAGGCCCCGGAGGCCGCGCGCGCGTTCATTGCGGCGCTGACGCGGCCGGACGCCCGCGAAACCTGGACATCAGCGGGGTTCGACCCGGCCTGATCGCCGTCGTTGCCGGTTTCGCCCCGTTCGGTTATTGAGGTCGCCAGGCGCCCGTAGCTCAGCTGGATAGAGCGCTGCCCTCCGAAGGCAGAGGTCACAGGTTCGAATCCTGTCGGGCGCGCCAGCACTCCGACAAAATTCGCTGACAGCGCCCGGTTTGCGCCCGCATTTCATGCCGATGGGCTCGCGATCCACGTTCCCCTGGCGGGCCATTTCCCTTCGATCACGTTCGAGATGACGTACGTCGTCTCGTCGAGCATATCGATGCCGGCGGTGCCACGCAGGACGACGCCGTCCGGCTTGACGATCAGCACCGGCCCCTCTTTGGCGACCATTCGCGACGTGACGATGAGATCGCCGTTCGGCATGGCAACCACCGGCCCTGCGCCCCAATTCGGAGTGTCCTGCTCGTTGCAAGCCACTCGTGCCGCCGTTGCCTTGTCGAAAGGTGACATTGCGGCCCGCGCATTCAAGTCGTCGATAAGCGGGCGCAGGATACCGGCTCCGCTCACAGCGTGTTCCTTCAGACGAGTCACGAAAGCTTTGCCGTAGGCCACGCCCGGACCGGAATCGGGTGTCAGCGTCGACGTCGGCGCGCTCGTCACACCAGGCGATGCGGTTTCGCTGTCCGGCTGCTGCATGTCAGCTTTTAGCACGAAGCGCCTATTCCCGGCTGCCTGACCCGCGCACGTGCCTCGCCGCCGCGCACCAACCGTCGGGGCCAATGCTTATTGGCCGCCCCTCGGCGTCCTGTCCAAGGCACGCGCGTCCCAGAGGGCAAGCAGGGATACCGCCAAATTCAGCGCCGAATTTCAATGACATACGTGTTCGCAGTTTTATTCTGACGGGCGCGCCAGCTATATTAACGGCTTTATAAACGGCGTTGAATTAACGGGGTTGGTCAGCGCTGCGGCCGATAGCCGAGCACAAGTACGCGCGCGGGCAAGCAACTTAGGCTTTTTGCTTCCTCGCGGTCGCTGCGGCCGTTGTTAGCGTTGGCTTGTCGGCAGGGTCCGAGCGGTCGCTGGCGCACGCCGCGGGTGTCTTTTATCATTCATCGAGGAATGCTCGTCAGAGACACTATCGCCTCAGCGCCTGGCCACAGGAGAGCAACTATGGCTTTGAACGCATCGGACTGGGCTTCGCTACGCCAAGAAATCCAAGCAATGCTCAAGAAGAATGTTCCCCGGGACCTGACTTCGGACGACCCGGAGTACCAGAGGATGACGGGCCTGACGACCGAAAGGCTAAAAGCCGATTGGAAGATCGGAAAAATAACGACGGGCTGCAATTCCTTTCTTGGCTGGGTGGCGCGGACGATCGGCGTGCCGGCATCAAGCGTGCTTGCCCTCGGCCATCTCGACATCAGCAAGGCCGACGACGAAGTGCTCGGCAGCTGGTACATCGCGAACACCGGCGAGGCTTACGAATACAATCTGCACCCCCGGGCCGGCGACTTTTATTCGAAGCCTTACGGCGCCCAGAAATTTGGTCATGTAGGCATCGTCTACGATTTCGACGAAACGGCGCAGACCTGGACCTTGATCGAGGGCGGACAAGGAGGGCCTAAGTCGGGCGTAGACAAGATCAAATGGAATAAGAACGTGAAATTCGATCGCGGCAATATCAACGGCTGGGTCGATATTGCGCGGTACATGATGCCCAAGGGCTCTTAGGGACCGCCTACTGGCCCTCCCCCGAAAAGTTCCGAAGAATTTTTTTGCGCCGTCGTGTCGATCGCGGCTGCGGGCGTTCGTCGTGTCGACAGAGCGGGGGACTATACCTGGTCGGGAATGTCGGCCAGGGGGCCACGCTCCAGTCAGAAGGAGATACCACAATGCAATTCATGATCCTGGTCAAGGCCACGAAGGATTCGGAAGCCGGGGTAATGCCGGAGGAGAAGCTCATGGCTGCGATGGCCACCTATCACGAGGAACTGGTGAAGGCCGGCGTGCTGCTCGATGCCAACGGGCTGCAGCCGAGCGTGAAGGCCTGGCGCATCAAGTTTGCCGGGGGCAAGCGCACCGTGATCGACGGGCCGTTCACCGAGACGAAGGAACTCATCGCGGGCTACACCATCATCCAGGTGAAGTCGCGGGAGGAGGCAATGGAATGGGCCAAGCGCATGCCCAATCCCGCCATCGACGGGAACGAGGGCGAAATCGAGATCCGGCAGATGTTCGAACTCGAAGATTTCACGCCGAGCGAGGCCGTGAAGCGCTTCCGCGAGATGGGCGCCGGCGCCCGGACCTGATCACCGCGGGGGTCACAAAAATTTTCACGGCCCATGTCGATCCGAGCCAAGGCCGCTCGTCGTGGCGTTGGCGGGGACCGCCGAGTTCAAACTTCAAGTGTCAAAATCCTGAAAGGAAAACGTGATGCAAGTTCAATCCTACCTGTTCTTCGATGGCCGTTGCGAGGAAGCGCTGAACTTCTACCGTGGCGCGGTCGGGGCCGAGGTCGAGATGCTCATGCGCTTCAAGGAAAATCCGGAGCCGCAGCCCGGCACCTGCGAGTCCATGCCCGGGGATAAGGTGATGCATGCGTGCTTCCGCATTGGCGACACCAAGATCATGGCCTCCGACGGCCGCTGCGAGGGCAAGCCGAGCTTCCAGGGCTTCTCGCTCACGTTCAACGCCGCCAACGAGACCGAGGCCGACCGTGCGTTCGCCGCGCTCGGCGAGGGCGGGCAGGTGCAGATGCCGCTGATGAAGACATTCTTCTCGCCACGCTTCGGCATGGTCGCGGACCGCTTCGGGGTGTCCTGGATGATCCTCGCGGAGCAGTGACGAGGCGCTGTCGGGACCAGGGAGTGCTGAACCACCCGATCGCGCCGATAACACGGGGCCGGCGCAAGGACCGGCCCGGAGGGAGTCTCATGCCGTACATGTTGTTGATTTTGGAAAAGCGCGGGGACCGTCAGGCCCGCCCGCCCGCCGAGGGGCGCGCTGCGTACGAAAGCATGGTGGCCTTCGCCGGCGGCCTGAAGGCGCGCGGCCTTCTGCTGGCAGCCGAGGCGCTCAAATCGGATTCGGACGCGGTACGCGTCATGTCGCGCGGCGGCCGGCACACCATCGTCGATGGTCCGTTCGCGGAGGCGAAGGAGATCGTCGGCGGTTTCTTTCTGCTTGATTGCGCGACCAAGGACCAGGCGCTCGCGCTCGCGCACGAGTGCCCCGCCGTCGAGTGGGCGACCGTCGAGGTGCGCGAACTCGGACCGTGCTTCGAGGGCGCCGAGGAGCCCATGCGCTGAGCGCCGGAGGGCAACATGCTCGAGATCATTGTCGTTATCGCCATCGTCCTGGTTGTTTTGATCGCCGCCATTGTGATCTGGGCGGCGATGCAGCCCAATGATTTCCGCATCCAGCGCTCCGCCAGCATCAGAGCGGCGCCTGACAAGATCTATCCATTCATCAACGACCTTCACGCCTGGGGCGCGTGGTCGGCCTATGAGACGAAAGACCCGGCGATGCAGCGGACCTTCAGCGGCGCGCCGAACGGCAAGGGCGCCGTGTACGAGTGGGACGGCAACAACAACGTCGGCAGGGGACGCATGGAGATCGTCGACGCCTCGCCGCCATCCAGGGTGACCATTAAGCTTGACTTCATCAAGCCGTTCGAAGGTCACAACACCGCCGAGTTCACGCTTGCGCCCGCGGGCGAGGCCACCAACGTGACATGGTCGATGTCCGGCCCGCGACCGTTCATCGGGAAGATCTTGTGCATGTTCATCAACATGGACAATATGATCGGCAAGGATTTCGCGGCGGGCCTCGCCAATCTAAAGTCCGTGGCTGAAAAGTAGGCGCCGACCGCGAAGCCCCGACCTTGCACCGTCGGATTGAACATGGCCTGATCGGTAGCCATGACGGCTACCGAGATACACCGCGCCATCGACGCGATCTGGCGCATCGAGCAGGCCAAGGTAATCGCCGGCCTCGCGCGCATGGTGCGCGACGTCGGCCTCGCCGAGGAACTCGCCCAGGACGCGCTGGTCGCCGCGCTCGAGCGCTGGCCGCAATCGGGCGTTCCCGACAATCCCGGGGCCTGGCTCATGGCGACCGCCAAGCACCGCGCGATTGATGTGCTGCGCCGGCGGGCGCTCGCCGCGCGTAAGCACGAAGAACTCGGCCGCGATATCGAGACCGGCCGCGACCCGCCTGACATCGACGCCGCGCTCGACGACGATGTGGGTGACGACCTGCTGCGTCTCATGTTCGTCGCCTGTCACCCGGTCCTCTCTACCGAGGCGCGGACGGCACTCACGCTGCGCCTGCTCGGCGGCCTGACGACCGAGGAGATCGCGCGCGCGTTCCTGGTATCGGAACCGACGGTGGCCCAGCGCATCGTGCGCGCCAAGCGCACGCTTGCCGACGAGCAGGTGCCGTTCGAAGTGCCGCACGGAGCCGAGCTGGCCGAACGCCTCGCGTCGGTGCTCGAAGTGATCTATCTCGTGTTCAACGAAGGCTATGCGGCGACCGCCGGCGATGACTGGATGCGGCCTGCGCTCTGCGACGAGGCGTTGCGGCTCGGACGCATCCTCGCCGAGCTCGCGCCCGCGGAGCCCGAAGTCCACGGCTTGGTCGCGCTGATGGAGATCCAGGCGTCGCGCGCGCGGGCGCGCGTGGGACCGGCAGGCGAGCCGATCCTGCTGCTCGAGCAGAACCGCGCGTCATGGGATCAGCTTCTGATCCGGCGCGGCCTCGCGGCGCTCGATCGCGCCGAGCGGCTCGGCGGCACGCGCGGCTCCTATGCGCTGCAAGCCGCAATCGCCGCGTGCCATGCCCGCGCGCAGTCGCCGGAAGAAACCGACTGGGCGCGCATCGTAAGTCTTTACGGAACGCTCGCAGAGCGCACGCCATCGCCGGTGGTGGAACTAAATCGCGCCGTGGCGATGGCGATGGCGTTCGGTCCTGCCGCGGGTCTTGCGCTGGTCGATGAGCTGACGGCGGAGCCGACGCTCAAGAACTATTACCTGCTGCCGAGCGTGCGCGGCGATCTGCTGAAAAAACTCGGCCGCCGTGACGAAGCACGTCAAGAGTTCGAGCGCGCAGCCTCACTCACGCGCAACACCCGCGAGCACGATCTCCTGCTCGCCCGCGCCGCCGATTGCCTGGATCCGTAGTCCGCGAACGATCAATCCCGCGCTTGCAACTCGCCGAGCAGCACGTGGATGGTCTTCACCTCCGTGTAGCTCAGCAGTTCGTCGATCCCTTCCTCGCGGCCGAGGCCGGAGTTCTTGTAGCCGCCAAACGGCGTGCCGTAGAAGTGGCCGGACGCGCCATTGATCCAGACATAGCCGGACTTCACCGCGCGCGCGGCGCGGAAGGCGGTCTTGAGATCGTTGGTGAAGATCGAGGCGGTCAGCCCATATTCGGTCGAGTTGGCGAGCTTGAGCGCTTCGGCCTCATCTTTCCACTGGAACACCGATAGCACCGGCCCGAAGATCTCCTCGCGCGCGATGCGCATGCTCGGCGAAACATCGGCGAACACGGTCGGTTCGAGCCAATAGCCGCGCGAAAAGTCACTGCCGCCCGGCCGCTTGCCGCCGGTCATCAGCTTCGCGCCCTCGGCGCGTCCCGACTCCACCATCGACACCACGCGCTCGTAGTGGCGCTTGGAGTTGATCGGCCCCATCTGCGACTTGTCGTCGAGCGGGTCGCCAAGCCGCAACGCCGCGACGCGCTCGACCACCCGTTCGAGCACTGGCTTGTAGAGCGACTCGTGCAGGAGGAGGCGGCTGGTCGAGCCGCAACTCTGCCCCTGCCAGGCGAAGTTCATTCCGGCAACTGCGATGGCCGCGACCTTGTCGGGGTCCATGTCCGGAAACGCGATCAGCGGGTTCTTGCCGCCGAGTTCAAGCGTGACGTGCTTGATGCCGCCCTCCGCCGCGGCGCGCTGGATGGCGCGGCCGGTCGGGACCGAGCCGGTGAAAGCGATACGCTTGACGTTGGGATGGCGCGCCAGCGTATCGCCGGCCGGCATGCCGGTGCCGGTCACGATGTTGACCACGCCGGCCGGCAGCACCTCGCGACAGAGTTCCGCCAGCATGGTCGCCGACAGCGGGCTCGTTTCCGGAGGCTTGAGCACGACGCAGTTGCCGGCCATCAGCGGCGCGGCCAGCGCGTTGGCCGCAAACTTGATCGGGTGGTTGAACGGGATGATGCGCCCGACCACGCCATAGGGTTCGCGGATGGTGAAGTGAAGGTTCTTCGCGCTCGCCGGGATGGTCTCGCCTTTGATCTCGGTCGCGAAGCCGGAATAAAACTCCAGCGTATCGCCGGCGGAGGCGACATCGGCGCGCATCTTGCTGATGGTGTTGCCGGTATCGACCACCTCGACGCGCAGGATCTCGTCGGCCTTCTCGCGCAGCTTCTGCGCAAGTTTCCTCACCAGTTTGGCGCGCTCCTTCGGCTCGAGCGCAGCCCAAGCCGGATGTGCCGTTTCGGCGGCCTCGACGGCGCGGTTGACGTCGATAGCGGTCGCCTGTGGCACGTGGCCGAGCGTCTCTTCATTGGCCGGATTCACCGACTCGAGCCACTCGCCGCCCTCGCTGGCGACAAGGTCGCCGCCGATCAGCATCATGCCACGCATGAGATTGGATTGGTGGACGTTCATGACGATCCTCTCGTGTGCATTCCCCGCGCGCTCTGTTGGCGCAATCGCCGCCGGCAATCAAGTCAATCGGCTCTGATGCCGGCGTCGTGGACGACTTTGCCCCACTTCGCGATCTCGGTCTTGATCCGCACGCCGAATTCCGCCGGCGAATTGGCAACGGCCTCAAAGCCGAGTTCTCCGAGGCGATTCTTCATGTCCGGTTCGGCGACCATCTTGACCACCTCGGCGTGCCAGCGGTCGATGATTTCCTGCGGCGTCCCCGTGGGCGCAACGATGCCGGTGAGCGTGTCGCTTTCCTGATCGGGGATGCCGGATTCGGCCATGGTCGGCACGTCGGGTAGCGCCGGCGAGCGCTTGGGGCTGAGCACCGCGAGCCCGCGCAGCTTGCCGTCCTTGATGTTCGACATCGCCGGCGGCAGCGCCGTGAACGCGATCGGCGTGTGGCCGCCGATGGTCGAGTTCACGGCCAGTGCGGCGCCGTTGAACGGCACGGTGACGAGATCGAGCTGATACTTGAGCTTGAACAGTTCACCGGCGAGGTGAGGCGTCGAGCCGGTGGCGGGCTGCGCGAAACTGTATTTGCCGGGATTGGCCTTCACCAGGGCGATCAGTTCCTTCACGCTCTTCGCTGGCACCTGCGGATTGACCGAAAGCACATTGGGCGAGGATGCGACCAGCGTGATCGGCGCGAAGTCGGCGATCGGGTCATACGGCACCTTCGCGTACATGCTCGGATTGACCATGAAGCCGGTGCTCACCACCAGGATCGTATAGCCGTCCGCCGCAGCATGCGCTGCCATGCCGACGCCGGTGTTGCCGCCGCCGCTCGGGATGTTCTCGGTCACCACCTGCTGGCCCCAGGCCTCAGAAAGCTTCTGCGCCACCAGCCGGGCGATCACGTCGGTCGGGCCGCCAGCAGCGAACGGCACGATCATCCTCACCGTCTTGCTGGGATAGGCCTGCGCCAGCGCCGCATCGGCAAGGGCCAGCGCGGCGAGCACGACGAGACCGCGGATCAGCGTTGTCATGGCGTCCTCCTTGGTGTCTTGTTAACCCATCATCGCGCCCGCGCCGGGCGCAGTAAATGGGAAAACCAGCGCGGCACCGCGCCGCGTTACGGCCGGAGAGGATCGAGATGTCGACCAGAAAGCTCACCCGTCAAGATCTCAGCGACGCGGCGGCAAAATACAAGAACTGGGGCAAGTGGGGCCCGGACGATGAGATCGGCACGCTTAACTTCACTCAGCCCGATGACATCATCGCGGCGGCGCAACTCGTGAAGAAGGGCAAGGTGATCTCGCTCGCGCTCAATTTCGATCACACCGGCCCGCAAGGCGCGAAGAGCAATTATCCGGCGATGGGCCGCACCAATCCGATCCATACCATGCTGCGCACCGGCACCGACGCCTATTCCGGCGTGCTCGACAAGCGCGGCATTCGCGCGGCCGATGACATGGTGACGATGCCGCTGCAATGCGGCACGCAGTGGGATGGGCTCGGCCACGTGTTCTATGAGAACAACATGTGGAATGGCTACGACTGCCGCGAGGTCACCTCGAGTGGCGCGCAGAAATGCGGGATCGAGAAGACCAAGAACAAGATGGTCGGCCGCGGCGTGTTCCTCGACGTGGCGCGCTTCAAGGGCGTCGAATCGCTCGACGACGGCTACGGCATCACCTGCGCCGATCTCGACGGCACCGCCGAGATGCAGGGCGTCAAACTCAAGCGCGGCGATTACATCGTGGTCCGCACCGGGCAGATGGAGCGCTGCCTCAACGCCAAGAGCTGGGACGGCTATCCCGGCGGCGACGCGCCCGGCTTCGCGTTCGAGACGCTCGACTGGGTGTCGCGCACGCAGCTGGCCGCGCTCGCGAGCGACACCTGGGGCTGCGAGGTGCGGCCAAACGAGACCGAGCCCGGTATCAACCAACCCTGGCACTGGATCACGATCCCGATGATGGGCATGACCATGGGCGAGATCTTCTACGTGAAGGACCTCGCCGACGATTGCGCCACCGACAAGATCTACGAGTTCATGTTCGTCGCGCCGGCGATCCCGATCACCGGCGCGGTCGGCTCACCGACCAATCCGCTGGCGATCAAGTAAAAGTCCGACGGGGCTGGTTCGAACATGACCCTGTTCACGGCGCGCGCCAGCCACTTGCGGGTCCGCCAGGGCCACGAACATAGCCGCGTCACCTTCGTCGAGCTGTTCTTCGACCTGGTATTCGTGTTCGCCGTCACGCAACTTTCGCACGGCCTCCTGACGCACCTGACGCCGCTCGGTGCCGTGCAGACCGGGCTGCTCATGATCGCGGTCTGGTGGACGTGGATCGACACCGCGTGGATCACCAACTGGCTTGACCCCGAACGCTCCGCGGTGCGCCTGCTGCTGTTTGCGCTGATGCTGGCCGGCCTCGTGCTCTCCGCGTCGATTCCCAGGGCGTTCGAGGACCGTGCGCCGCCGCTCGCGCTAGCCTATGTGCTGATGCAGGCCGGGCGAAATCTGTTCATGCTGTGGGCGCTTGCGCGCCATGATTCCGGCAACTTCCGCAACTTTCTCCGCATCACGGTCTGGCACCTGTCGGCCGCGCCGTTTTGGCTCGCAGGCTGCTGGGTCGATGGCTTGCCCCGTCTGGTCCTGTGGATCGTGGCGGTCGGTATTGAATCGGTCGCGCCGACTTTCGGCTTCTGGGTGCCGCGGCTCGGCCGCTCGACCACGGCGGACTGGACCGTCGAAGGCGGCCACATGGCCGAGCGTTGCGGTCTCTTCGTCATCATCGCGCTGGGCGAGTCGATCCTGATCACCGGCGCCGCCTTCGCCGACCTCGCCTGGAGCTCCGAAAACGCCGCCGCGTTCGTGATCGCCTTCACCGGCAGCGTGGCGATGTGGGCGGTCTACTTCAACATCGGCGCCGAACGGGGAAGCCGGATGATCACCAAATCCGACGATCCGGGCCGTCTGGCGCGCAGCGGCTACACCTATATCCACATCTTGATCGTGGCTGGGATCATTGTGGCGGCGGTGGGCGACGAACTGGTCCTGCACCATCCCGACGGCCCTGCCGACGCAAAAACCCTGGCGATCATCATCGGCGGACCGGCGCTCTATCTGATCGGCAACGCGCTGTTCAAGCGGCTCTCGGCACCATATACGCCGCTATCGCACCTGGTCGGAGTCGCGCTGCTGGCGCTGCTCATTCCCGCCGGGATGATTGCGACGCCGCTCACGCTCGCAGCCGCCGCGATGGCGGTGCTGATCGTCGTTGCCGTGTGGGAGCGGTCGTCGCTGCGCCGGAGCGCCCCGGCCTCCGCTCGCCCCTGAGGAAACGTACCTGGCAGGGAGAAGCCCCGCATGACCATCGCGCTCAATCTCGCCATCAGCCCCTTGATCGCGACCGCTGTATTGGCCGCCACGGCCGTCACCGATGCGGCCTACGTGTTCTTCAATGCCGCCGTTGGCGCGCGGCATCGCATCCGGGCGGCGAATTGGAGCGCGCTCTGGTATCTGTTGTCAGCCTTCTCGGTGATCAGTTACACCGAGAATCCGGTCTACGTCGTATTCGCAGCGATCGGCTCGTGGATCGGCGCCTACATCTCGGTCACCTGGCTGGTCCGCGGCGAGACCGCTCCCGCTTCGACCCGTCACAACCCACCCTGAGCGACAATCGCATCATCGTGCCTCCTCCCTCCGTCGTTCTGGCGCGTGATCTGCGCGATGCGGAACGACCAACCAGCAAGTTGAGATCACCATGCTCGGACACAATCGCAAGATGACCGGCGCGGCATGCCTCGCCGATATGCTCAAGGGTTACGGCGTTACGCATATTTTCATGGTGCCGGCGGTGCTACGCACGACGTTCGCCGAACTGGAGCGGCGCGGCACCGGGATCGCGCGCATCCACACCCACGGCGAGAAGTCGGCAGCCTACATGGCGGACGGCTACGCGCGCGCGTCGGGCAAGCCCGGCATCTGCATGGCGCAGGTGATCGGCGCGCTCAATCTGGCGGCCGGTCTGCGCGACGCCTGGCTCGCGCATTCCCCGGTGATCGCGATGACCGGTGGGCGCGAGCCGAAGACGAAATTCAGGAAGGTCTATCAGGAGATCGACGACGTGCCAGCGTTCGAGCCGGTGACCAAGTTCAATGCCACGATCGATGACGTCGCGCGCTTTCCGGACATGCTGCGGCAGGCGTTCCGGGTGGCGGTGTCCGGGACGCCCGGTCCGGTGCATTTGCAATTCCGCGGCAACGAGGGACAGATCGACGTAGAAGAGGCGGATCTAGAGCCGCTGGTCGAGGAGCAGTTCGCACGCGTACCGCCGTTCCGGCCGGAGCCCGACCGAGCCAGCGTACACGCGGCGCTCAAATTCTTGCAGAGCGCCGAACGGCCGGTGATCGTCGCCGGCGGCGGCGTGCGCGCCTCGGGTGCGCGGGCGGAGTTGGTCGCGCTCGCGGAGGCGTTGCAGATCCCGGTCGCAACTTCGCTCAATGGCAAGGATTCGATCCCCGGCCATCATCCGCTCGCGGTCGGCGCGGTCGGCTCCTATTCGCGTGAGAGCGCAAACCGCGTGGTCAACGGCGCCGACCTCGTCTGCTTCGTCGGCACCGAGACCGGCGGCATGACCACCCATTTCTGGGCGGTGCCGAAGATCGGCACGCCGGCGATCCAGATCGACATCAACGCGGAAGCGCTCGGCCGCAATTACCCGCTGCAGGCGGCGGTCAACGGCGACGCGAAGGTGACGCTGACGCGCATGTTGGCGGAGGCTGATCGCGCCAGCGCTTCACGGCGCAAGCCCTGGGTGGCGCAGGCGCAGGCAATCTGCAAGGAGTGGGCGGACAAGTACAAGTCGGCGCTTGAATCAGACGCGGTGCCGATCCGACCCGAGCGCATCTGCCGCGAACTATCACTTCATGTGCCCGACGACGCCATCGTGGTGGTCGACACCGGACACGCCGGCATGTGGATGGGCGGCATGTACGATCTGCGCACGCCCCAGCAGAGCTACATGCGCAGCGCGGGCCATCTCGGCTGGGCATTCTCGGCCGGCCTCGGCGCCAAATGTGCGGCGCCGCAGCGCCCGGTGGTGACGTTCACCGGTGACGCCGGCTTCTGGTATCACATCGCGGAGATCGAGACCGCCGTGCGCTGGAAGATCAACGCGGTAACGGTGGTCAACAACAACGCCAGCGGCAACCAGTCCAAGCGCGGCTTCGATCGCGTCTACGGCGGCACCCAGACCGAGCAGGCCCTCGAATTGTGGACCTACAACAAGATGAACTTCGCCCGCCTCGCCGAGGACATGGGCGCGCTCGGCATCCGCGTGGAGAAGCCCGGCGAACTCGCGGGCGCGCTCGAGCAGGCGCTCAAGGCGAACCGACCGGCGGTGATCGACGTGGTGACCGGCATCGACGCGCTCGCGCCGTTGGCAGTGAGTTAGGTCTGGTCGCTGGCGAGGTCTCCATATCAGCGGTGCAGGTATGCATGATCTATGTCGTCATTGCCGGGCTTGTCCGGCAAAGGCGATCAAGCGACCCCACATTACCGCACCGCCGCCTTCACCGAAGCCGCGGTCTGCCCGAACAGGATCGCGCGCTCTTCGGCGGTGCGGATGCCGCCCTGGCCGGGATTGATCGCAGCCACCTTGTCATAAGCGCGCACTACCGCCGGCCGCGCGCGAATCGCTTCAAACCAGCGCTTGACGTTAGGAAAGTCTTCGAGCTTCTGGCCCTGCCGTTCGTACGGCACGATCCAGGGATAGGTCGCCATGTCGGCGATTGAATAGTCGCCGGCCATGAACGGACGATCGGCCAGTCGCCGGTCGAGCACGCCATAGAGCCGGTTCACTTCGTTCCGATAGCGGTCCATGGCATAGGGAAGCTTCTCCACGGCGTAATTGTTGAAGTGATTGTTCTGTCCCGACATCGGGCCGAGATTGCCCATCTGCCAGAACAGCCATTGGATCGCATCGGTGCGGCCGCGCAGGTCGTGCGGAATAAATTTTCCGGTCTTGTCGGCGAGGTAGAGCAGGATCGCGCCGGACTCGAACACCGGAATAGGCGCGCCGCCGCCGGCCGGATCGTGATCGATGATCCCGGGGATGCGGTTGTTCGGCGACACCGCGAGGAACTCGCGTTTGAACTGTTCGCCCTTGCCAATGTTCACGGGGACGATCTTGTAGGGAAGCCCGCTCTCCTCGAGAAAAATCGTGATCTTGTGGCCGTTGGGCGTAGTCCAGTAATGAAGCTCGATCATGAATTCCACCATCGATTGCGGGCGACTGCGATGTTTCAGCGCCCTTGTCTACCGGTTCGCCCACGCCTGCGCTAGGTTGCGGCGACCGTAGCCAGCATCTCAATCCGGAGGCCTCCATGGTCCGCGTTGCTCTCGCGCTGCTCGCGTCCGCGCTCGCCGCGGGCATTACGCTGGCGCAATCGCCCGACACAGCTTGGCCTACGAAACCCATCCATTTCATCGTGCCGTTCCCCGCCGGCGGCAGCACTGACACGGTGGCGCGCCTGGTCGGGCAGATGCTCGGCGCGCGCCTCAACCAGCAATTCGTGGTCGAGAACCGCACCGGCGCGAGCGGCAATCTCGGCGCCGAGGCGGTCGCGCGCGCCGCACCTGACGGCTACACGATCGGGCTGGCGTCGACGACCACGCACGCGCTCGCCCCGCTGTTCTTCAAAAATCTCAGCTTCGACCCGCAGAAGGATTTTGCGCCGGTGTCGATGCTCGGGAGTGCGCCCTTCGTGATGGTCGTGCCGCCGAGCTTGCCGGCAAAGGACCTCGCCGGATTCATTGCGCTCGCCAAGGCCAAGCCGGGCGGGCTGAGCTTCGGTTCGGCGGGTGTCGGCAGCCTGGCGCATCTTGCCGCCGCCCTGTTCGAAACGGCGGCCGGCGTGAAGATGGTCCATGTTCCATACAAGGCCTCGGCACAATCCACGCCCGACCTGATGGCCGGCCGGCTCGACATGCAGTTCGCGACCGTGCCGCCGACGCTCGCGCTCATCCGCGCTGGCAAGCTGCACGCGCTCGGGATCGCGAGCGCACGGCGTTCCGCTCTGCTGCCGGAGGTGCCGACGCTCGCCGAGGCGGGCCTGCCCGGCTTCGAAGCTTCGCTCTGGTTTGCGATCGTGGCCCCGGCCGCCACATCGCCCGCGATCGCGGCGCGGCTCAGCCGTGAGATCGCCGCGGTGCTCGACACGCCCGAAGGCAAGGACGCATTGTCCCGGCAGGGCGTCGACGCCGAGGCGAGCACGCCGGAGGGGCTCGAGGTGCGTATCAGCAGCGAGATCGCCAAGTGGCGCGAGGTCGTCGCGAAGACCGGCATTCAGGTGGAGTGATCGAGGAAGCGGCGGACCGTTGTCTCGTGCGCCGTCTATCTCGCGTGCCGCTTATCTCGTGCGCGTGACCCTGAGGCGCTCGGTCGAAGGCCGAGCCTCGAAGGGCGACTTGGCACCACGCACGCCGCAATAAGTGCGTGCTGCGCGCGAGTACGAACCCACCCTTCGAGGCTCGCTGCGCGAGCCCCTCAGAATGACGGCGACGTGGCGTCCCGGCGCGTTCTCAATAATCGTGCAGCAGGCGCTCGATGTAATCGAGCTCCATCTGCGGGCGGAAGCTCTCGCCAAAGCGGCGGCGCAGCTCTTCGAGGATGCGGCGTGCGCGCTGCACGTCGATCTCACCGGGCACTTTCACGGTGACGTCGTCGCCGTAGTCACGGCCGCGCAGCGGCCGGCCGAGCGGGTCGGTCTCCTGCTGGGCACGGCGCGGCGGACCGAACCGCCCGGGCTGACCGGGACCCGGGCCCATCATGCCTTGCTGCTGCATTTGCTGGGCGAGGTTCTGCGCACCGCGCCGCATCGCTTCGAGCGCGCGGCCCTGCGAGTCGACGGCGCTGTCGGCGTTGCCGTCGCCGAGCTGGCCCTCGGCCTGGCCCATTGCCTCGCCGGCCTCGCCGAGTTGCTCGCCCATGCCGCCCTGGCCCTGTTGGCCTTGCTGACCCTGTTGACCTTGCTGACCCTGTTGACCTTGCTGCCCAGGCTGCTGACCCATGCCCTTCTTGCGCAGCTCTTCCATCAGCTTGTTCAGCTTGTCGCGCAGCGCCTTCTGGTCGGCCTGCAGATTGCCCATGTCCTGCTGGCCTTGTTGGCCCTGCTGCCCTTGCTGACCACGCTGGCCTTGTTGCCCGCGCTGACCTTGCTGACCGCGTTGCCCCTGTTGGCCACGCTGGCCCTGCTGACGGTCACGACGCTGGTCCTGGCCCTCCTGGAAGGTGCGGTCGCGCAACTGCTGCTGCTGGCGGATCATGTCGCCGAGCTCATCGAGCGCTTGCATCATGTCGTCGTCGCCGTCGCCCTGCTGCATCTGCCCGGGCTGCGCCATCTGCAGGTTGTCGAGCATCGACTGCAATTCCTGCAGCAATTGACGGGCGGCATCCTTGGCGCCGGAGCGGGCCATCTGCTCCAGGCGGTCAATCATGTTCTTGAGATCTTGCGGCCGCATCTGGCGCGCGTTCGGATCGAGCGGCCGCGCGAGCTGCTGCGGATTGCGCCGCGCCTGCTCGGCAAGCGCCTGCATGAACTTGTCGAGGGCCGCGCGCAGTTCGTCGGTGAGCTTCTTGATCTCCTCATCAGAAGCGCCCCGTTCGAGCGCCTCCTTTAGCCGTTCCTCGGCATTGCGTAGCGCCTGCTCGGCGTCGGACACGTTGCCGTCCTCGAGCTGCACCGCCATGTCCCACATGCGATCGACCACGTCGCGCAGCGAGTCGTCGGACTTGGCACGTGCGAGCTGGAAGAAGATCGAGCGCAGTCCAAGATAGACATTGCTCTCGATCTTGAATTTGTCCGGCGCGATCGTCAGCGCATCGAGCGCAGTGAGCACGCGCGCCTGCGCGTCGGCATCGAGCGCGAGGATGCGCCGCTGTTCGACGAGCGCTCGGGCGACCGGCTTGGTGAAGATGCGCTCGGGCAGTTGCAGCTCGAACGGCTCGCTCTTGCCCTCGTTGTTGGCTTCGTCGTGCGCGACCAGCGTCATCGCAACGCTGGCGCCGGCCCAGGGATGGCTGGAGAGATCCTTGGTGGTCTGGCCGACGCCATTCTTGGTGCGGCCTTGCGGCAGCGAGAGCGGCATTTCCGGCGCGTCATACAGCGAGCGCGGCGGCTGGCCGTTGGTGCCGCTGTCCTTCTTCAGCTCGAATGTCGCCTGTGCACCGGTGACGCCATAATCGTCTTCGAGCTTGTAGGAGAGCGCGAGCGAACCGCGGGTCTGGGCTTCCGGATCCTTGGCGAGCGAGATCTTCGGCGGCTGATCGGGAATGGCGGTGAAGCGCCAAGTCACATCGCTCGAACTGACGCCGCGAACGCTGGCGGCGCCCGCATCGCTGATGGTGAAGCGGCGCTCCTCGGTGCCGGCGCTGGTCACGCTCTGCCCGCCGGACTTCGGCTCCTCGAGGCCGCCGGTGGTGGCGATGTCGAGGTGTGCGCCGGTGGCGCGGACGACGAGCGTGCTGCCGGCCGGCACCGCCAGCGTCGCTGCAGTCTGCACCGGCTCGCCCGGACGTAGGCCAGGCAGGATGATCGGCGGCTTGCCCGTGTACGGCGGCGGGCTGACCCAGGCGTCGATGCGGAAATTCGCCGGCAGCATCGCGCCCTGCCAGTCGAAGGCGGCCGCGATGCGGCGCAGGCGATCGTTGCCGGCGGCGAAGAAAGTCGCGACCAGGAGGACGCCCACGAGGGCGCGCAGCGCGAGCGGATCGCGTCGCGCGAGCCGCGGCGACGGCGCTCCGGCCTTGAGATTCTTTGCGGCGAGCAAGGCGCGCTCGATATGCGCCTGCCACAGCGTGACTGACACGGAGTCGCTGGTGGTGGCGGCGATCTCGTCGGAGGCGGCCGTCGCCGGCCGGTGCGGCCGGCCGCTGTTGCGGTCGAGGCGGCGCAGCCCATCGGCGCGGCTCGGTAGCCGCAGCAACACGAGCGGCACCATCGCCGCCGCGGTGAGCAGGAAGAATACGCCGAGCCCGACGGCACGCCCGATCGGCGGCAGCCAGAGCCAGAGCCCGAGCCAAGATACAGCGAGGAACAGTCCGACCACAGTGGCCGGGGTCGCCAGCGCGGGCCAAAGCCGCTCCCCGAAAATCGACCACCGTGCGCGATCGAGCGCGCGCGCGAGCATCGCATGACCCGTCCGCTCAGGCGGACGAGGGGAAGGGGCCGACGGACGGTCCAGGAGGTCTGTCAAGTCGATCTCCACAAGGGGAATCTGGCTATGATGATCCTATCACGCAATTAAATCCCTGCCAGCGGGCAAAAACAGGGCGTCGTGATCAAAACCCGAGCACGGAATTGGTTGCAAGCTCGCCAGTAAAAAAACGCACGTAAATTATCTGAATAGTCCAAATTTCGTTTGAAATAATTCCTAGCCAGCTACGCTGATACCGCTAATAGTAACTGCCGGTTGCCCTGCGTCGCGCATGGCTCATAGCCATTGTGGCAGCCGATCCATCCCAATAAGCGCATCCACCTCGATCCGCGGCCGTACCAGCGCCCATTCGCCGCCGCGAACGAGCACCTCTGGCACCAGTGCCCTGGTATTGTAAGTGCCCGCCTGTACTGCGCCATAGGCACCGGCAGTCATCACCGCGAGCAGGTCGCCAGGCTGGGGCAGTGGCAGATCGCGGTCAAGTGCCAGGAAATCGCCGGATTCGCAAACCGGGCCAACCACGTCGGCGACGATCCGCGGCGCGGCCGGGGCGGGCTCGCGCACCGGCCGGATGTCGTGATGCGCCTCGTAAAGGGTCGGGCGGATGAGATCGTTCATCGCTGCATCGACGATCACGAAGGTTTTCGCCTCGCCGCGCTTGAGATAGAGCACGTGCGTCAGCAGGATGCCGGCACTGCCAACCAGCAGCCGGCCCGGCTCGAAGATCAGCGTGCAGCCGAGATCGCGGGTCGCGCGCTTCACCACCGCGGCGTAGGCCGCGGGATCGGGCGGCGGGTCGTTGTCCTCGCGATAGGGAATACCAAGGCCGCCGCCGAGATCGACGTGGGAAATCACATGGCCGTCGGCGCGTAATGTCCGCACGAAATCGGAGAGCATCGCGAAAGCGCTGTCGAACGGTTCGAGCTCGGTGATCTGGCTGCCGATATGCATGTCGACGCCGGCGACCTGCACGCCCGGCAGCTTGGCGGCGCGGGCGTAGACCGCGCGCGCGACGCTTAGCGGAACGCCGAATTTGTTCTCCGCCTTGCCCGTCGCGATCTTGGCGTGGGTCTTGGCGTCGATGTCCGGATTGACCCGGATTGAGATCGGCGCGCGGCGGCCCTTGCTCGCCGCGATCGCGGAAAGGAGTTCGAGCTCCGGCTCCGACTCGACGTTGACGCAGAGGATGCCTTCATCGACCGCGCCCGCGAGTTCGCGTGCAGTCTTGCCGATGCCGGAGAACATGATCTTTTCCGGCGGAATGCCAGCCGCTCGCGCCCGCCGCAGTTCGCCTTCAGAGACCACGTCCGCGCCGGCGCCAAGGCGCGCCAGCGTTGCGATCACCGCCTGGTTGGAATTGGCCTTGACCGCATAGCAGACCAGTGACGGCACATCGGCAAAGGCGCCGGCGAACACCCGGTAGTGCCGCTCCAGCGTGGCGGTGGAATAGCAATAGAGTGGCGTGCCGACCGCGTCGGCGAGCGCGACGAGATCGACCAACTCGGCGTGAAGCACGCCGCCGCGATAGTCGAAGTGATGCATCGGGCTCCCGCCGCTGGACTGCGCGCGCTTTCCTAGACCCCCTGCGGGAATGCGCCAAGCCGGTCCGCCACCCAATCGGTGATGTAGTCGACGATGAGCGAGCTGTTGTCGGCGCCGCAATGCTCGGCGGCGCCGTCGGCGAGGGTGAAGATCTTCAGCTCGCGGTCCGGGCTTTTGACGGCGGCGGCATAGGTCTTCTCCGCGTGCCAGAGCGGAATTTGGCGATCGTTCTCGCCGTGCGCGATCAGGAGCGGGCAGGTGATCTCCCCGGCGGCCTTTTCGAGTGTCATCTGCTTGACGATCGCGCGCACCTCATCGAGCGACTTCACGCCGAACACCCATTGCGCATGATCGACGAAACCCGGCACCGACGGCTCGTTGGTGCCGCCGACGCGCGCTTCGAAGGCGACCCCGAAATCAAAGATCGCGCCCCAGGCGACGCAGCATTTGAAGCGCTTCTCGTAGGCCGCCGCGCGCGGGGCGTAATAGCCGCCGAGCGAGAGCGCGACGATGCCGATACGGTTTCGATCCACATCGGCGCGGGTCTCGAGATAATCGACGCAGGCGCCGGCCGGCTTTTCCGTATCGGGGCGCGAATTGAGATGCTGCAAGCGCAGCGCCGCGCCGACACCGGGATGGTCGACGATCAGCAGCGAGATGCCGCGGCGGCGGTATTCCTCGCCGACCGCGCTGTAGATGATCTCCTTGGTCACGTCGAAGCCGTCGAAATGCACCATGCAGGGCGCGCGCTCGTTACCCGGCGCTTTCATGAAGAAGGCGGGCAGCCGATGCTCGCCGTAGGGCACCTCGACGAATTCGATCGGCTCGCCTCGCGCCTTCACGCCCCTTGCGTAGGCATCGATACCGCGCTTGTAGGCGATCAGGCGGCGCGGGTCCTTGTGGCTCGGCATGCGTTCGGCGAGCAGATAATAGAGCCCCGCGCGCATGTATTTGCGTCCGGCCGACAGCGGATGGTTGGCCTGCGCATCGATGTCGCCGAGCCGCTCGACACGCTCGGCGAGCTTCATCCAGCTCTGGAACCAGGCGTCCTGCGCCGAGGGATCGTTCTTCTTCGCCGCGATCTCCTTGAGCGGTCGGCAGGCGTCGTCGACCTCGGAAACTTGTCCGCCGCGATTGAGCGCAGACATGACGGCGAGGCTCCAGGGATAGTTGTTGGGGAAATACTCGAACATTCTCTGCTCACGGAGTTTGATGACGTGCGGAAGATCGATAGGCGCGGCGTTGGCTATTGCGGCTCGAGGCCGATACGTTTCATCACCGCCGACTGGTAAGCGAAATCCTTCGCCAGGAACTGCGCGAACTGCTCCGGCGTCGAGCCGAACTCTCTGCAGTCCACTTTCCGTGATCACCCGCTGCACCGGGGGCGTATCGAGGGCGGCCACCGCCTGGCGATGGATCACGTCGATACGCTCGCGCGGCGTGCCGGCCGGAAACCAGAAGCCGAAATAGCCGAACATGTCCATGTCGGCATAGCCGAGCTCCTTGAAGGTCGGCGTGTCCGGCAGCGATGGTGCGCGCTGGCCGCCGGTCAGAGCCAGCGCCCGCAGCAGGCCGGAACTGACATTCGGCGTCGCCAGCGTGGTCGACATGAAACCGATGTCGACATGGCCCGACATGATGTCCGGTGCGAACGAGGAGGTTCCGCGATAGGGGACTTTCAGCAGTTCAATGCCGGCGAGCTTTTGCAGAAGCTCCGCCGCGACGTAGGTGACGTTGCCGATGCCGGCATGCCCATAGGTGTACTTGCCGGGATTGCGGCGGGCGAGTTCGACGAACTCGGGCAGCGTCTTGGCCGGAAAATCCGGCCGCACCATCATCGCAATGCCGTAGGACTGCGCAAGCTGGGTGACCGGGGCGAAATCCTTGATTGGGTCATACGGCGACTTGGCGGTCACGATCGGGTTGGCGGTGAACGAGCCGGTTGTCATCAGCATCGTGTAGCCGTCGGGCGGCGCCTTCGCCACGGTGACGGTGCCGATGATGCCGTTCGCTCCGGCTTTGTTCTCGATTACGAAAGGCTGCCCGAGGGCTTCCGACATCTTGTCGGTCAGTGGCCGACCCAGCAGATCGTTCGGCCCGCCAGCGCTGAACGGGATGATGAGCCGGATCGGACGGTCGGGATAGGTCTGCGACGCGGCCGGCACGACGCAAGCGATCGCGAAGACCACGCCGAGGCAAGGCGCCAGCCATGCCTGCCGAAGCGCGCGTGCCGGACCGGGCAAGCGGTGAGTGCTTCCGTTCATCATGGGGTGTGCGCCCTGGTTGGTGCCCGCGCATAGGATCACCGGACCGGCGGCCAATTGCAACGGGAGGTGGGCGCCTCAGTTCAAGAGCCAGTCCAGGATAAAGCTCTTCTTCTGCCCCGGCGGGGCGATCGGCTTGCCGTCGGCGTCTTCGCTGTCGGGCGGTGGTGCCGCCCCCGGCTGCCCCTGATCACCGGCGGCAGCGGCGGCCGGCGGCGGATCGAGCCCCGCTTTGCGCCCGCACGCGGCCAGCCCCAGCGCAGCGACCAGCGCTGCGGCAGTGGCAAGGCGCAAGAATGTACGAGAGACGGTCAAATCGAAGAACCCCACCCCTGAAATCGACCCCAAGATAACAAAATGCACGATGAAAGTGACCTTATTCTGTCGATTCAACCAGTAAAACGCCCGGGCTCCCTCACCCACGCTCCCGAACCAGCAGCTTTAGCCATTTGTTCGCCTCACGGCGTACATTCTTCGGCGCGGTGCCGCCATAGCTGACCCGGCTCTTCGCCGAATCCTCCGCCGAAAGCACCTCGAACACCTCCTTGGTGATGCGCGGCTCGATCAACTGCATCTCGTGCAGCGGCAAGAGATGCAGCGCGACATTCTCCGAGGCCGCGCGCGCCACGATCCGGCCGGTGACGTGGTGGGCGTCGCGGAACGGCATCTTGAGCGTGCGCACCAGCCAATCCGCGAGGTCGGTGGCGGTGGCATAGCCTTCGTCGGCCGCCTTGCGCATGCGGTTGGCATCGGGAAGCATGTCGCGCACCATGCCGGTCATCGCCGCGATCGACAGGGAGAGCGCGGACAGCGCGTCGATCGCGCCTTCCTTGTCCTCCTGCATGTCCTTCTGGTAGGCGAGTGGCAGCCCTTTCATCACGATCAGCATGGCCAGCAGCGCGCCGGTGATGCGCCCGGTCTTGGCGCGCACGAGCTCCGCCGCATCCGGATTGCGCTTCTGCGGCATGATCGAGGAGCCGGTGGTAAATCGGTCCGACAGCAGCACCAGGCCGGCGAGCGGCGAGCACCAGATCACGATCTCCTCGGCAAAGCGGGACAGGTGCACGGCGGTGATCGACGCTGCCGCCAGCGTCTCCAGCACGAAATCGCGGTCGGAGACCGCGTCCAGCGAATTCGCCATCGGCCGATCGAAGCCGAGCGCCCTGGCGGTCATCTCGCGATTGATCGGAAACGAGGTGCCGGCGAGCGCGGCCGCGCCGAGGGGACTTTCGTTGAGGCGCGCCCGCGCGTCGTTGAAACGGCCGCGGTCACGCGCCGCCATCTCCACGTAGGCGAGCAGGTGGTGCCCGAAGGTCACGGGCTGCGCGGCCTGCAGATGGGTGAACCCGGGCATCACGGTGCCGGCATGCGACAGAGCCTTCTCGGCCAGGGCCTGCTGGTAGGCGCCGAGCGCGCCATCGATTGCGTCGATGGTATCGCGGATCCAAAGCCGGAAATCAGTCGCCACCTGGTCGTTGCGCGAACGCGCCGTATGCAGGCGCCCAGCGGCCGGCCCGATCAGGTCGGTGAGGCGGCTCTCCACGTTCATATGGATGTCTTCGAGCGCCCGGTTGAAGCTGAACCTGCCGGCCTCGATTTCTGACAGGATCGTGTCTAGACCGTGAGTGATTTCAGCGGCATCGTCCTTGGTGATGATGCTCTGCGCGGCAAGCATCGCGGCGTGGGCCTTGCTCGCGGCGATGTCTTGCCGGTAGAGGTGCCGGTCGAAGTCGATGGAGGCGTTGATCTCCTCCATGACGGCGTCGGGGCTCTCGGCAAAGCGCCCGCCCCACATCTTGTTGCTCATGGCAGCCCTTTGAAAGAGGTTCTTCTGGAATGACCGACCAGCCCCCACAGCCGCGTTCGGCGCTTCGCCGCCTGGGGATGATCGGCGGCACGATCCTGCTCCTGGCCGGCGCAGCGATGCTGGCGGCGATATACGGGATCGGGCCGTTCCAACGCAATGCAGGCGACGCGCAGTGCAGACCCGCGGTCGCTCTCGGCCAGCGGCTCGCCCCCCTTGCCCGTGGCGAGGTGGCGGCGATGGTTGTCGCGGATCGCCCGCTGAAGCTGCCCGATCTCGAATTCAACGACCAGGCCGGCGCCGTGCGCCATCTCTCGGAATGGCGCGGACGCACGGTGCTGCTCAACTTGTGGGCCACCTGGTGCGTCCCCTGCCGCCAGGAAATGCCAGCGCTCGACGCACTCCAGGACAAGCTCGGCAATGAAAAATTCGAGGTCGTGGCGGTCAACATCGACACCCGCAACCTCGACAAGCCGCGGGCCTTCCTCAAGGACGTCGGCGTCGGTTGGCTGTCCTACTACGCCGACCCCAGCGCCAAGGTCTTCACGGACCTCAAGGTCGCGGGCAAGGCGACCGGCATGCCGACGACGCTGCTGGTCGACCCCGCCGGCTGCGAGATCGGCACCGTCGCCGGCCCGGCCGAATGGGCAAGCGATGACGGCGTCAAGCTCGTGAGCGCCGCCGTCGCGCAGCCGTAACGTTTGGATGAAACGCGGCGGAGCGTCGCGGCGCCCTTGCTTGCAAACGTGGACTCGCTGCCTCATCCTTTCATGACCCAGGGAGGACAGAGGTCATGCCGAACATTTATGTGCGCAGTCTTGCGCCGGTGCTGACGGCGCTCACCGCTCTGATCACCTCGCATCCCGTCCACGCACAATCCTCCCTCGCCGCGCTTGCCACCTACAGCGGTCCCGATCGCACGCAGATGCTGATCGCGGGCGCAAAGAAAGAGGGCGGCGTCAACATCTACTCGTCGATGACGGTCGACGACATGAAGGTACTGAGCGCCGGCTTCGAGAAGAAATACGGCATCAAGATCACAGCCTGGCGCTCGAGTTCAGAGGACATTCTCTCGCGCGCAGTGGTTGAAGCGCGCGGTAGCCGTTACGACGTCGACGCGATCGAGACCAGCGCGGCCGAAATGGAATCGCTCCACCGCGAGCAGCTTCTGCAGCCGGTGCAGAGCCCGCTGCTGGCCGAGATCGTGCCGAGCGCGATCCGCCCGCACCACGATTGGGTCGGCGACCGGCTCAACATCATTGCCGCCGGCTACAACACCAGCCTGGTCAAGCCCGCTGACCTACCGAAGAGCTATGCCGACCTGCTTGACCCGAAATGGAAGGGCAAGCTCGCGATCGAGGCCGACGACTCGGTCTGGTTCGGCGCCCTGGTCACGGAAATGGGCGAAGCCAAGGGCCTGCAATTCTTCCGCGACCTCGTGCGCACCAACGGGCTGTCGCTGCGCAAGGGGCACACGCTCATCGCCAACCTCATCATCTCTGGCGAAGTGCCGTACTCGCTCACGGTCTACGATTACAAGGTGAAGCAGTTGAAGCGCAGCGGCGCGCCGATCGACTGGCTGGTGCTGCCGCCCGGGATCGCGCGCTTCCTCGGCACCGGCGTGCTCAAGCGCGCGCCGCATCCGCACGCGGCGCTGCTGTTCTTCGATTTCATGATGCGCGACGCGCAGGCGCTGCTGGTCGACCACGACTTCACGCCCAGCAACGTGAAAGTGAAGCCCCTTGACGTGCCGTACAAGCTCATCGACCCGGCCCTGGTAATAGACGAGGGCGCGAAATGGCAGAAGCTCTACGCCGAGATCGTGCAGAAGGCCGGAAGATAGACGCAAGGCCGGGGTCGTCACTCAGCTTCGAAACGCCCGCACGGCGTTGATCAGCATCTGCCCCGGTTCGCGGTGTTTGCGCTGCTTGCCCCAGAGGCGGCGGTGCAGGCGGTCGAGCCAGAGATAGATCACCGGCGTCGTGTAAAGGGTGAGCGCCTGCGAGACTAGAAGGCCGCCGACGATCGTGATGCCGAGCGGACGGCGCAGCTCCGAGCCGGGGCCGCTCGCGATCACCAGCGGCAAGGCGCCAAGGAGCGCCGCGAGCGTCGTCATCATGATCGGCCGGAAGCGCGCGAGCGACGCTTCGTAGATCGCCCGCTCCGGGGAAAGGCCGCGGTTCCTTTCGCCCTCCAGCGCGAAGTCGACCATCATGATTCCGTTCTTCTTGACGATGCCGATGAGCAGGATGATCCCGATGAACGCGATCAGCGAAAGGTCGGTGCCGAAGAGCTGCAGCGCGAGCAGCGCGCCGAGGCCGGCCGACGGCAGCGTCGAGATGATCGTGATCGGATGAGCCAGGCTCTCGTAGAGCACGCCGAGCACGATATAGACCGCCAGCAGCGCCGCGACGATCAGCAGCGACTGGCTGCCGGTGGAATTCTGGTAGGACTTGGCATCGCCCGCCCATTCCGCATGCAGCGTACCGGGCAGATGCAGTTCCGCCACCGCGCGCTCGAAGGCGCGCGTCGCATCCGAAATGGTGACATCAGGCGCAAGGCCGAAACTGATCGTCACTGCGGGAAACTGCCCCTGGTGATTGATCACCAGCGGCTGCAGCCCGCGCTGGATCTTGGTCACGGCGGAGAGCGGCACCTGTGTATTGTTGGCGCCGCTGACATAGATGCGGGTGAGATCGACCGGATCACGCTGGTATTGCGGATCGATCTCCATGATCACGCGATACTGGTTGCGCTGAGTGTAGAGTGTCGAGATCTGCCGCTGCGAATAGGCATTGTTGAGCGCGTTGTCGATGTCCTGCATGCGCACGCCGAGCCGCGCGGCGGCGGTGCGGTCGATGCCCACGTTGACCTGCAGTCCGTTCTGTTCGCGGTCGGTGGACACGTCGACGAGCTGGGGCACCGTCTTCGCCTTCTCGTAGACGCGCGGCGCCCACTGGATCAGTTCCTGATAGTCCGGGTCCCACAGGGTGAATTGATAAGTCGAGTCGGACGAGCGAGCCCCCGCGCGCACGTCCTGCATCACGAACAGGAACACGCGCAGGCCCGGAATATTGGTGAGCTTCGGCCGTAGGCGGTTGACGACGTCCCAGGCGGTGACGCCGGGCCGCTCCGACAGCGGCTTGAGGCTGATGAAGAGCGACCCGCGGTTGGCCGATGCGGAATAGGCGGAGGTGCCGATCGAGGAGCCGACGCCGGCGACGGCCGGATCGGAGAGCACGATCGCCTCGGCTTTCTGCTGCAGGTCGTACATCGCCTGGAAGGAGATTTCGGTCGAGGCCGCAGTGCCGCCCCAGACCAGGCCGGTATCGTCGGTGGGGAAATAGCCCTTGGGGGTGATGTAGAAGAGGAAGCTGGTCAGCGCGATCGTTCCGACCATGACCAGCAGCATCAACCGGCGGCGCTCCAGCGCCACCGCGAGGGTGCGGCCATAGAACTCGACGACGCGGCTCAGAATCCGCTCGACCAGGCGATCGAGGAAGGTTTCGTCCGGGCTCGGCGGCTTGCGCACGAAGTGCGCGCAGATCATCGGCGTCAGGGTGAGCGAGACGACCGTCGACACGATGATGGCGAACGCGAGCGTGACCGAGAATTCACGGAAGACGCGCCCGACCACGCCGGTCATGAACAGCAGCGGGATGAAGGCGGCGACCAGCGAAATGCTGATCGAGATCACGGTGAAGCCGATCTGACGGGCGCCCTGGAGCGCCGACTGCACCGGCGACATGCCCTTTTCCAGGTTGCGGAAGCAGTTCTCGATCATGACGATGGCGTCGTCGACGACGAACCCGACCGAGCACGCCAGCGCCATCAGGGAGAGATTGTCGATCGAGAATCCCGCCGCCCACATCGCCGCGCAAGTTCCCGCCAGCGCCAGCGGCACGGTGACGCCGGCTGCCAGCGTCGCTGCCGCGCGCCGCAGGAACACGAACACGACCAGCATGACCAGGAATATGGTCGCGAGCAGCGTGAGCTGCATGTCATGGACGCTGGCGCGGATGGTGCCAGTGCGGTCCGAGAGCACGGAGATATCGATATCGGCCGGGATGTACTGCTTGATCTCCGGGATCAGCGAATAGATATGGTCGACCGTTTCGATCACATTCGAATTGGCGTCCTTGCTGATCACCAGCAGCACCGAAGGCTGCCGGTTGTACCAGCCGGCCGAACGGCTGTTGCGTACGCCGGGCTCGATCGAGGCGACGGCGGACAGCCGCACCACGGTGCCGTTGGCGGTGCGCACCACCAGCGGGTCATATTGCGACGCCGCGCGAAGCTGATCGCTGATCCCGATCGTGACGGCGCGGCCGTCGCCGTCGAACACCCCGAGCGGCCCGGCCGCGTTGGCGTTGACGATCGAGGTACGCACGTCCTCCATCGAAAGTCCCATGGAGGCGAGCGCGACCGGATTGACGCGCACGCGGATCGCCGGCTGCTCGGCGCCGTTGACGCTCACTTCCGACACGCCTTGGACCTGCGACAGACGCTGCGCGATCACGGTGTCGGCGGCGTCGTAGATCGCGCTCGGCGACACCGTCCGCGACGTGAGCGCCAGGATCATGATCGGGATCGCCGCCGGGTTCGACTTGCGGAACGACGGCCGCGATTGCAGGTCGCCGGGCAGATCGGCCAGCGCGGAATTCAGCGCGGCCTGCACGTCGCGCGCGGCGCCGTCGATGTTGCGGTTGAGATCGAACTGGATGGAAATGCGGCTCGAACCGAGCGAGCTGCGCGAGGTCAGTTCGTTCACGCCCGGGATCGCGCCGAGCCGGCGTTCGAGCGGTGCGGCGACGGTCGCGGCCATGGTTTCCGGATCGGCGCCGGGCCGGCTGGCGGTCACGCTAATGGTCGGAAAATCGACCGTCGGCATGCTCGCGACCGGCAGGAAGTGATAGGCGACACCGCCGGTCAGGAATAGCCCGATGGCGAGCAGCGTGGTGCCGATCGGCCGGCGGATGAAGGGCTCGGAGACGTTCATGGCGCGCTCCTACTCCGCCGCCCTTTGCGAAGGCTCGGGCGCGATCGGGAGCCCGAGTTCGGCCTGCGACATCGGCGCCGGCGCTCGCGAAAGGCGCGAGCGCAGCCATTCCATCTGCAGATAGATCACCGGCGTGGTGTAGAGCGTGAGCATCTGCGAGAGGATCAGGCCGCCGACGATGGTGATGCCGAGCGGATTGCGCAGCTCCGACCCGGTGCCGCCTTCGAGCGCCAGCGGCAGCGCCCCGAACAGCGCCGCGAGCGTCGTCATCATGATCGGCCGGAAGCGCAGCAGGCAGGCCTGCACGATCGAATCGCGCGGCGACAGCCCCTGCTGGCGCTCTGCCTCGAGCGCGAAGTCGATCATCATGATCGCGTTCTTCTTCACGATGCCCATCAGCAGCACGATGCCGATCAGCGCCACCACCGACAGATCGTAGCCGCACAGCATCAACGCCAGCAGCGCCCCGACGCCGGCCGACGGCAGCGTGGATAGGATCGTCAACGGATGGATGAAGCTCTCGTACAGCACGCCGAGCACGATGTAGATCGTCACCGCCGCGGCGAGGATCAGCCACGGCTCGCCGGCGAGCGACTTTGAAAACTCGGCGGCGTCGCCGGAGTAGCTGCCGATCACCGAGGACGGCACGCCGATCTCGTGCTCGGCCGCCGTGATCGCCGCGACCGCGTCGCCGAGCGCCGCGGTGGGGGCGAGGTTGAAGCTGATCGTCACCGCCGGGAACTGCTCCTGGTGTGCGATCACCAGCGGCGCGGTGGTATAGCGGAAGCGCGCGAACGCGGAGAGCGGGATCTGCGAACTGCCGGACACCGAGATCGGCGGCGGCGGTTGCGCGCCGCCGGTCAGGGACGTGCTTGCCGCCGCCGGCTGGATGCCCTGTGCGGGCACGTAGATCTTCGATAGCGAATTCGGATCGGCCTGGTATTGCGGCATCGCTTCCAGGATCACGCGATACTGGTTCGACTGTCCGTAGATGGTCGAAATCTGGCGCTGGCCGAACGCGTCGTTGAGGGTGTCGACCACGGTCTGCATCGATACCCCGAGCCGCCCGGCGGTCTCGCGATCGATGTCGATCTGAAGGCGCAAGCCATTGTCCTGCGCTTCCGAGGCGACATCGCGCAGCACCGGCGAGGTTTTGAGCTGGTCGGCGAGCTTGGCGGACCAGGTGGAGACTTCGTCGCCGTTCGCGCCGGTGAGCGTGTACTGGAACTGGGCGCGGCTGATCCTGGTCGAAATCTGGATGTCCTGCACCGGCTGGAAAAACACCACGAGCCCGGGGATCTTGACGACCTGCCGCCGCAGTCGGCTGATGACGTCGGTAACGCTCGATTGGCGCTGGTCGCGATCGCGCAGCGTGATCGCGAGGCGGCCGGCATTCGGCGTTGCGTTGATCGGGGTGACGCCGATCACGGAAACGACGCCGGTCACGTCGCTATCCTTGCGGATCGAGTCCTCGATCTGAGCGCGCAGCCGCTGCATCTCGGCAAACGAGACGTCCTGGCCACCCTCGATCACCGCGTAGATGAGGCCGGTGTCCTGCAGCGGCAGGAACCCCTTCGGGATCACGATGTAGAGCCAGATCGTCGCGACCAGCGTGCCGATGGTCACTATCAAGGTGAGCAACTGATGCCGCAACACCCATTCGAGGCTGCGCCGGTAGCCGTTCACGGCCGTATCGACGCCGCGATGAAAGCGCCGGGTGATGAAGTTACCGGACGATTCGAACTGCGGCCGCAGCAGCAGGCTGCACATCATCGGGGTCAGCGTCAGCGACACAATCGCCGAGGTGACCACCGCGATTGTGAGGGTGAGCGCAAATTCGCGGAACATGCGGCCGACGATGCCGGTCATGAACAGCAGCGGGATGAAAACCGCGATCAGCGACAAGGTCAGCGAAATCACGGTGAAGCCGATCTCGCGCGCGCCTTCGAGCGCGGCCTCGAAGCCATCCTCGCCTTCCTCCATGTGGCGCACGATGTTCTCGATCATCACGATCGCGTCGTCGACCACGAAGCCGGTGCCGATCGTGAGCGCCATCAGCGAAAGGTTGTCGAGCGAAAAGCCGCAGAACCACATCACGCCGAAGGTCGCGATCAGCGACAGCGGCAGCGCGACGCCGGCGATGATGGTGGCGCGCAGGGTGCGCAGGAAGATCAGCACCACCATCGTGACCAGCGCGACGCTCAGGATCAGCGTGAACTGCACGTCATGGATCGAGGCGCGGATGGTCGTCGTGGCGTCGTGCACGACCGTTAGCTGCGCGCCGGTCGGAACCGTGCGCCGCAGCCGCGGCAACTGCGCCTGGATGCGCTTGACCGTATCGATGACATTGGCGCCGGGCTGGCGCTGAATGTCGACGACGATCGCGGGCGACCCGTGGTACCAGCCGGCGACCTTGCTGTTCTCGATCCCGTCGATGACGTCGGCCACGTCCTTGAGCAGGACCGGCGCGCCGTTGCGGTAGGACACCACGACATTGCGATAGGCGGATGCAGCCGCGATCTGGTCATTGGCAGCGATGGTGTAGGACTGGTGCGCGCCGTCGAGCACGCCCTTGGGGCCGGCGACGTTCGCGCCCACGATCACGTTGCGCAGGTCTTCGAGCGAGACGCCATAGTTGGCGAGACGTGCGAGGTCGGCCTGGATGCGGATCGCCGGCCGGATATTGCCCTGGATCGTCACGCGGCCGACGCCGGCCACTTCGCTCAGGCGTTGCCCGAGGAGACTGTCCGCGAGGTCACTGAGCTCGCGCTGGGAGATCGTATCCGAGGTGAGCGCGAGCGTGATGATCGGCGAGTCGGCGGGGTTCACCTTCGAATAGGTCGGCGGGTAGGGCAGCGTGCGCGGCAGCGTCGAGCCGGCGCCGTTGATCGCCGCCTGCACGTCCTGCGCGGCAGAATCGATATCGCGCGAGAGCTCGAACTGCAGCGTGATCTGGCTGACCCCGAACGAACTCGACGACGTCATGGTCGTGAGCGAGGGGATCTGCCCGAAATTGCGTTCCAGTGGCGCTGTTACCAGCGACGCGATCGTGTCGGGGGCGGCGCCCGGAAGCTGGGTGGTGACCTGGATGGTCGGGAAATCGACCTGCGGCAGCGAGGCGACCGGCAGCCAAAGGTAGCCCAGAAGTCCCCCCAGCATGACCGCGATGCCGAGCAGCGAGGTCGCAATCGGCCGGTGGATGAAGGGGGAGGAGACGCTCATGGAGTTGTGCTCGGCGCGCCCCTGGTGGTCTGCGGTCCGGTTGCTTCCGTCCCGGCTGTTTGCGATCCGGATGTTTCGGTTCCGGGTGCCGGGGTCTGCCCGGTGGTTTCCGGCGCGCCGAGGGGCGTCGCACGGCCCGGCGTCGGCGTGGCCCGCGAAGTCGGCGCCACCGGAGTCGCCGGCGCGGCCGGGGAAGTCGGCACGCCATTGCCTTTGCCGCTGCCCTTGCCGCGGCCCCCCTCGCGGCGTGAACGATCGCCGCCTTGAATCTGTCCCGCATCCACAGCGCTTGACACTTCGACCTTCGTGCCCTCGGTGAGCCGGGCAAAGCCGGTCGTCACGACGTTCTCCGGCGCATCCACGCCGCGCGCGATCACCGCGTCGAGATCGTCCTGCTGCCGCACCGCGATTTGACGCACCGTGACGGTGTTGTCCGGCTTCACGATGTAGACAAAGGTCCCGTTCGGCCCGCGCTGGACTGCCGCGGTCGGCACCACGACCACCTGACGCATGGTGTCGATCAGGACCTTGATGTTGACGAACTGACCGGGCCAGAGCTGCAGATCAGCGTTGGGAAACTCGGCCTTGACCTTGACGGTGCCGGTGGTCTGGTCGACCTGGTTGTCGATCACCGTCACCTTGCCGCTGTCGAGCAACGCGGCGCCGTCGCCGTTGAAGGCCTGCGCCGGCAGCTGCGCTTCCGCCATGCCGCGATTGAGCCTCGGCAACTCCTGCTGCGGCAGGCTGAAGAACACCGAGATCGGCCGCAACTGCGTGATGACGACGATCCCGGTGGTGTCGGCCTGGTGCACGATATTGCCTTCGTCGACCATGCGAATGCCGGTCCGCCCCGCAATTGGCGCGACCACGTCAGTGTAGGACAGGATTGCGCGTGCGTTATCCATCGCCGCCTTGTCGGAATTCACCTGCGCCTCGAGCTGGGCGACCATCGCGCGCTGGGTGTCTACCTGTTGCTTGTTGACCGCATTGGTCGAAGCGAGCTTGGTGTAACGCTCGAGATCGAGTTTCGCGTTGGCGAGCTGGGCCTCGTCGAGTGCCTTCTTCGCCACCGTCTGGTCGTAGGCGGCCTGATAGGTGGTCGGATCAATCTTGGCGAGCACGAAGCCTTTCGTCACGTCCTGCCCCTCGGTGAAGGAGAGGTTCAAGAGCTTGCCATCGACCTGCGGGCGCACTGTGACGGTGTTGAGAGCGCGCGCCGTGCCAACTCCGTCGATATAGACCGGCACGTCCTCACGCTTGGCCGCGGTCGCGAGCACGGGAACGATATCGTCCGGATTTAAGTTGCCGCCCTTCTTGCGAAAGCCGCCTTTGGCCTTCTGGGCCTGCTGCTGCGCCGTCGGCGTCTTTGGCGACCAATACCAATAGCCCACCGCTCCACCCATCAGAAGCAGGCAGAGGACGGCAACAACCTTTCGACCAGTGCGTTTCATTGCGGTTGGATCGTGATGTCCCTCGGGGAGCCGACCGGTTGTCCGGACGGCATCCAGGCTCCGCCCAGCGCCTGATACAGACTCAGCAAGGCCTGCAGGCGCGCAAATCGCACCAGCGCCAGCGTGTCTTGGGCCTGGAACAGCGTCTGCTGGGTCTGCAGCACCGTCACCAGATCGACCGTACCCTCGCGCAGCCGCGTCTCCGCGATCTCGAAGGCGCGCCGCGAGCTCGTGACCACATCGCGCTGCAGCCGCTCGCGATTGGCGTTGTCCGCAATCGCGATCAATGCCTGCTCGACGTCGGAGAACGACTGCACGATGGTCTGACGGTAGCCCTGCAGCAGCTCCATCTGGCGACCCTGCGCCTGTTCGAGCAGCCCTTCGAGCCGGAAGCCATCGAACACCGGTTGCGCCAGTCCAGCCGCGACCGAATAGAAGATCGCCTGCGGCGTGAACAGATTCTTGAGTGCCGAACTCACGATGCCGTATTGGCCGGTGAGTGTGATGCTGGGCAGGAACGCAGCGCGCGCCGCTTCGACGCTCGCGTCGGACGAGGCGAGTAAAGCCTCGGCGGCGCGGATGTCGGGACGCTGCAGCAGAAGTTCGGACGGCATTCCCGGCGTGACCTGCGGCAGGCCGAGCGCATAGAGCTTGCCGCCGCGCACTTTGACATTCACCGGCGCGCGGCCGAGCAGTACCGCCAAAGCGGCGATGCTCTGGCGCAAGGACTGGTCGAGCGGCGGCACCGAAGCCAGTTGGGTTGCAAGCAGGCTTTCCTGCTGGGCGACATCGAGTTGGGACGCTGTGCCGACTTCAAACCGCTGCTTAATCAAGTCGAGCACGCGGCTGGCGGCGGCGATGTTGTCGTGGGCCACGCGTAGACGCTCCTGCGCGAGGACAACCTGGAAGTAGTCCGTCGCGACGCTGACGATCGTGGCCAAAGTCACCACGTCGGCGCCGAAGCGCGTGGCGATCGCATTTTCCTGGGAGGCGAGCGAAATCGCACGGTTCTTGCCCCAGAAATCGATCTCGTAGCTGGCGTTCAGCGCCGCCTGGAAATTCGAATGCTCGGAACCGCCGGTCGATCCGCCCGCCTGCGAAGATCGGCTGCGGGTCGCTGAGCCGTTGAAATTGACGTCCGGCAACAGCGCCGCACCCGCGATCTTGCTCTCGGCGTCGGCCTGTTCGATACGGGCGATGGCGGCGGCGATGTCGAAGTTATCCGACTGCGCCTGCTCGATGAATTGCGTGAGCTCGGACGAGCGGAAGCCGCGCCACCAATCGAGCGCGGGCGGCGCAGCGGCACCTTGGCCGGCGCGATAACCCCGTGGAATGTCGACACCGACCTCCGGCCGGTCGACTGTCATGCATCCGGTGAGCATTTGCGCCACAGTCAAACCCAAAAGAATGGCGAAGACACGGTGGTATGCCGTCGTCTTCGCGGCCCACGTACACGAACGCTCGAACATAAGCTTAACTTTCTCACGCAACAGACGCTGTGCGCAGAAACCGCAGACGAGCGTAAACGCAGCGCACCCCCGGCCCCAGCCCACGCAGGCGTTAACCATATCTTAATAGGAGGGGCCGGGGTCCCCCACTTAATTAAATGTCAGGTTGTGTGAGGCCTGGCGGCAACAGTCATTCGAACGAGAATTTATGAGCAAATACTGGGGGTTGATGGGAGCGATGCGACTGCCGATGCTTGTGCGGTGTTGACGGCATGACGGGCTAGGAGGCCCCCGAGGGATTGGCCGGGCGTACGGACAGGTACCACTCCACGATCTCCTCGCCGGTCCAGTAGAGCACGCCGTCGAAGCGGCGGATGTGGTCGTAGATCGCCTCAAGGTATTTGATGCGATGGGGCTGGCCGCTGATGTAGGGGTGGATCGCGAGCGCCATGATCTTGGCGCGCTGCGCGCCTTCGACGTATAGGCGATCGAACTGGTCGATGACCCGCCGGGCCAGATATTCGCTCTCGTGGTGCTGCACGATCATCATCGGGATGTCATTGAGTTCGACCGAATAGGGCAGGGTGACCAGCGGGCCGTGGGTGGTGCGGATCGTGGTCGGCTCGTCGTCGTAGACGAAGTCGCCGATATATTTGACCCCGGCAGCGGCGAGCAGGTCGGGCGTCTCCAGGGTCTGCGTCAGTCCCGGACCGAGCCAGCCGACCGGGCGCTTGCCGCTGAAGTTTTCGAGGATCGCCAGCGAACGGCCAATCATGCCGGCCTGGTCCTGCTCCCTGTGGATCGGCCCCTGGTCGTAGCCGTGACCCATGAACTCCCAGCCGTCATGCCTGGCTTGCTCGGCGACGCGCGGATAGTCCTCACAGACCCGCGCGTTCAGCGCGAGCGTCGGCCGGATGCCGAGCCGGGCGTAAAGCTCGAAGAACCGCCAGGCGCCGACCCGCATCCCGTATTCGTGCCAACTCCAGTTCGGCACGTCGGGAAGGAGCACCTGTCCGGTCGGCGCCGGCAGCACCTGCCGCGCCATCGGCCGTGCGATGTCCCAGACCTCGTAATTGACGATGGTCCAGAACACGAGGCGCGCGCCGCCGGGCAGCTTGAGCGGCGGCCGATCGACGATCGCGGAATAGTCCGCGCGCTCGCGCGGAAGCATGGGGCTCGGCATCGTATCGTCCCTCGGTCGCGTTCGCCGAGCGCTTGGCGATTCGAAGCAAGGATGACGCCTTGGTCCGCTCGCCGCGCGGCTGCTCCATTCTTCCTACCGCCGCAAGCCGACTTCAAGTCTTCCTACCGCCGCAAGCCGACTTCAAGCCGCATTCCTAAATGCAGCCCGATGTGGGATGGTCCCGCCGCCGGGGCGACCTGAATTGGTCCGGCGCGATGCGGCAGGAACCCGGGATCCGGAATGGCGTCAGAAGTAGCGAGTACGGTGTTGCGCCCGGCGGTCGTACGGCCGCGCCGACGAAAAGGCCTGCCGCTCGAAGAGATCATCATGGGCGGCGCGATCGTGGCGCTGGTCGTGCTGGTGGTGCTGCCGCTGCTGTCGCTGCTGTTCGGCAGCCTGAGGGGCGAGCAGGGGCTGAGCTTCGAGAATTTCGCCGACGTCTTCTCCGGCCGCCTCTATATCAACTCGCTGGTGAATTCCCTCATTCTCGGCGCCTGGACCGGCCTGTTCAGCCTGATCATCGGGCTCACGCTGGCCTGGGCGGTCGCGCGTACCGACGTACCAGCCAAATGGTTCCTGCAGATCACCGCCACGCTTTCCTACCTCTCGCCGCCGTTCCTCACTGCGATCGCCTTCACCTACCTGTTCAGCCCCAACGCCGGGCTGCTGAACGTGTTGATGCGCGATGTCGCCGGGCTGCCGTCCCTCACCTTCAACATCTTCTCGATGCCGGGCCTCGTGCTGGTGACCATCGGACACACCTTCCCGTTTGTGTATCTGCTCGCGTCGAGCGCGCTGCTCTCGGTCGATGCCTCCTATGAGGAGGCCGCGCAAATCCTCGGCGCCAGCAAGCTGCGCACCGCGTTCTCGATCACCGCGCCGCTGGTCGCGCCCGCCATCCTGTCCGGCACGCTGCTCGCCTTCGTGAATGCGATTGCGCTGTTCGGCTCGCAGGCGATCATCGGGCTTCCGGCGCGAATCGTGACGCTGCCGACCCGCATCTACGCGCTGTTCGACTATCCGCCGGAATACGGGCTCGCCTCCGCGCTCTCGCTGGTGTTCGTGGTGATCACAGTGACGGCGCTTTACCTCCAGCGCGCGTTCCTGGCGCGCCGCTCCTACGTCACGCTCGCCGGCAAGGGTTCGCGCCCGCAGTTGATGGCGCTCGGGCCGTTCCGCTGGGTGGTGCTCGGTTTCGGCATCATCATCTTCATCGTCGCGATCCTGGCGCCCTACGCGACGCTGCTCGCGGTGTCGTTCTCGAAATCCTGGGGTCTCGACTTCTGGAAGAACCTCACGCTCGCCAACTACAAGTTCATCCTGTTCGACTACAACGTCACCCAGCGCGCGATCCTGAACAGCCTCTTCCTCGCTACGATTGCCGCCACCATCGCGGTGATACTCGGCGCCGTGATCGGCTGGATCGACCTGCGCACGCGCATTCCGGGCCGCAAGCTGCTCGATTACTTCGCGCTCATCCCGCTCGGCCTTCCCGGCATCGTGGTCGCGGTGGCGCTGATCCAGTTCTGGCTGGCGATGCCGGTCGCGCTTTACGGCACCCTCACGATCCTGCTGCTCGCCTATGTCGGCCGCTACATCCCGCTCGGCGTACGTGCCGCCAATTCCTCGCTGCGCCAGATCGATCCCGCACTGGAGGAGAGCGCTCAGATCCTCGGCGCGTCGTGGATCACAACCATGCGCGAGGTCACGCTGCCGCTGATCCGGCCGGGCCTGTTCGCGGGCTGGGTGCTGGTATTCGTGCCGGTGGTGCAGGAGCTTTCGGCATCGATCCTCTTGTTCTCGTCGAGCTCGATCACCTTGGCGGTCGCGGTCTACAACCTCTATGAGACCGGCTATACCGAGCCGGTTGCGGCGCTATCGATCATCAACATGGTGATCATCAGCACCGCGATCTTCCTCGCCAACAAGCTCGGCGGCGGCCGCGCCGGTGCGCGCGCCGAACCCGCCCCGGTGAGCGGCTGAAGGATTGAACGATGGCCGGAATTACAATCCGAGGTCTGTCGAAGAGCTTCGACGCCCGCGAGGGCGAGGTGGCGGCGGTCGCCGACGTCGACCTCGACATCAAGGACAATTCCTTCGTCACCCTGCTCGGCCCCTCCGGTTGCGGCAAGACCACCACGCTGCGGCTGATCGCCGGCTACCTCGTGCCCGAGCACGGCACGATCGACGTCGACGGGCGGCTGATGTCCGCGCCCGGCTCGGTGGTCCCGCCGGAAGGGCGCGGCATGGGCATGGTGTTCCAGAACTATGCCGTCTGGCCGCACAAGACTGTCTTTGAGAACGTCGTCTTCGGCCTCAAGCTGCGCAAGGTGCCGGCTGCCGCAGCGCGCAAGCAGGTCGAGGAGACGCTTGCGCTGGTGAATCTCGCCGGGCTCGAAGCGCGCTATCCGAATGAGTTGTCCGGCGGTCAGCAGCAGCGCGTCGCGCTTGCGCGCTCGCTCGTGGTCGAGCCGAGTATTCTGCTGCTCGACGAGCCGCTTTCCAATCTCGACGCCAAGCTGCGCGAGCGCATGCGCACCGAGCTGAAGGAATTGCAGCGCCGCACCGGCATCACCTTCGTCTACGTGACGCACGACCAGGCCGAGGCGCTCGCGCTCTCCGATCAGATCGCGGTGATGAGTGCGGGCCGCGTGCAGCAATACGGCACGCCGTTCGAGGTCTATGCCCACCCGAAGAACCGCATGGTCGCCGACTTCATGGGCCTCGTGAACCTGGTGCCGGGCCGCGTGCGCACGGCCGCCAACGGCGGCGGCGCGGTCGAGCTTGCACGCGAGCTGACCGTTGACATCGCCAACATCGACGGCCTCGAACCCGGCGAAGAGGTTGACGTGGCGATTCGCCCGGAGAACATCGTGCTGGCGCCCGCCGCCGATGCCGAGGGCATGCACGGCAAGATCACCAACCACGTCTTCCTCGGCAATATCAGCGAGTACTACGCCGCCCTGACGGCGGGCCCGGTGCTACGCGTGCAGACGCACCCGCTGCAGCACTTCAAGATCGGCGAGGACGTCGCGATCAAGATCGATGCCACGCAATGCAGCGTCTTCCGCCGCGGCGGGACGGCGTGAATCGGGCCGGACGAACTGATCGACATGTCTGATCAACGAGGGAATCGCATGAACAAGCCCGTCACGCCGCCCGCCGCCATCCGCGGCGAGGAGCATTGGACCAACAAGGGCGATGTGCGCCTGTTCATGTGGGAAAAATATGCCGGCGAGCCGACCGGGCCGGCCGGGACGATCCTGTTCGTGCACGGTTCCTCGATGGCCTCGCAGCCGACCTTCGACCTGCAGGTGCCGGGGCGGACGGATTCCTCCGCCATGGACTACTTTGCCGCGCATGGCTTCGACACCTGGTGCGTCGACATGGAAGGCTATGGCCGCTCCACCAAAGACCGTGACAACAACGCTCCGATCGCGCAGGGCGCCGACGACTGCTTCGCGGCCGCGACTTATATCCAGAATCTGCGCGGCAAGAAGCCGTTTCTGGTCTACGGAATTTCGTCCGGCGCGTTGCGGGCAGCGCTGTTCGCGCAGCGCCATCCCGAGTTGGTCGCGCGGCTCGCGCTGGACGCGATGGTGTGGACCGGCGAGGGCTCGCCGACGCTCGCCGACCGCCGCAAGCGGCTGCCGGAATACCAGACCAAGAACCGGCGTCCGATCGATCGCGCCTTCGTGCGTTCGATCTTCACGCGCGACCATCCCGGCACCGCCGACGACAATGTGATCGAGGCGTTCGCCGACGCCATCCTGGCGCTCGACGATTCGGTGCCGACCGGCACCTACGTCGACATGTGCGCGCGGCTGCCGGTGGTCGATCCCGACAAGATCACGGTGCCGACGATCATCATGCGCGGACAATACGACGGCATCGCCGGCTTCGGCGACCTCGTGAAGTTCTTCGAGAAGCTGCCGAACCCGGACAAGCAGTTCGCGGTGATGCCCGGGATCGCGCACGCCTCGATCCAGCAGAAGAACTACGCGATCGTCTATCACATCCTCATGAGCTTCTTCACGCAGCCGGACCCGGTCTATCGCGGGGATTGAACCAAGAATCTCAGGCCACGGGGTTGGGACAACCAAGGAGCACCAACATGCTCAAGCTGAAACTCACACTGTGCGCCGCGGCGCTGTTCCTCATCGGGCCGGCCCACGCGCAGGACGCCGTCGACGCCGCCAAGGCCAAGGCCGAAGGCAAGGTGGTCTGGTACACCTCCACGCCGATCGAGCAGGCGCAGAAGATCGCCGAAGCGTTCCAGAAGCAGACCGGCATCAAGGTCGAGATGTTCCGCTCCGGCGGCTCGCAGATCCTGAGCCGCTTCCAGCAGGAGACGACCGCCGGGCGGGTCGGCGTCGACGTGCTCACCCACTCCGATCCGGCGGCGGCACGCGCGCTCGCCAAACGCGGCCTGTTTGTCGCATTCAAGCCGAAGAATTTCGACAAGATCCCGGAAGCGGCCAAGGCCGCGGACGGCAGCTTCGTCGGCCAGCGCCTCAACCTGATGACGCACTACCTGCGCAGCGACAAGGTCGCAGCCGCCGACGAACCGAAGACCTGGGACGATCTTCTTGCTTCGAAATACAAAGGCAAGCTGGTGATGACTGATCCGTCCTTCACTTCGCTGCAGGTGTCGGTGGTCGGCATGATCTCGAAGATCAAGGGCTGGCCCTATTACGAGAAGCTCCGGCAGAACGACGTGATTATCGTGCCCGGCAACCAGCAGGTCGCCGACATGCTTAAGCGCGGCGAGCGTATGATCGCGGTCGGCGCGCTCGATTCCTACGCCGCCGACCTCAGGAAGGAAGGCCACCCGATCAAGACGCTCTATCCCTCGGACGGGTTGTTCATCATCCCGTCGCCGACTTCGGTGGTGAAGGGCTCGCCCGATCCGAACGCCGCCAAGCTGTTCGCGGAATTCATGATCGGCGATGACGCGCAGAAGATATTCCCCGCCGACGGTGGCTATTCCGTGCGCACCGACATCGCGCCACCGGCGGGCTCGCCCGACCTCAAAAGCCTCAAGATCATCACGGTCGACGACGATTACATCGAGAAGGAAGGCCAGCGCATCAAGCGCCACTTCAACGAGATATTCCAGTAGTACCTCGAGGGCGGACGACCCCGGCCCGTTCGAGCGCATTGCGACCGCGGAGAAACCCTCCCCCGCAGGGGGAAAGGGCAACGGGGGAGTTTCAACTCGCTCCGTCGGGCGAGGGGTGTGCGGCACCCACTTAACCCGCCGTAGTCAATCATTTATTCCTGTGGGCAGTGGCAGGACCGTCGGGCGTGCATGAACCCGCTCCTGCTACAAAGCGTTGCTCGACGGATCTCGTATCCAACCAGGGAGGTCGCCATGGATTGGTTTCATGCCCTGTTGCCGCGGGAGGATCGGTTCTTCGACCTGTTCGCCCGCCACGCCGAAGCGGTCGTCGCCGGCGCCATCGCGCTGCGCGCCATGCTCGAAGGCGGCGACGCCGTGTCCAGCAACTACAAGACGGTCATGGACCGCGAGCAGGACGCCGACAACGTCACGCGCGAGGTCTTGATCGCGGTGCGGCGCACCTTCATCACGCCGTTCGACCGCGGCGACATCAAGGACCTGATCACCGCGATGGACAACTCGATCGACCAGATGCAGAAGACCGCCAAGACCATCATGCTGTTTGATCAGCGCTCGTTCACGCGGCAGCAGAAGGAGATGGGCGATGCGGTGGTCGAGGCGGCGCATCTGGCGAAAGAGGCGATCCCGCTGTTGAGCGCGATCAGCAACAATGCCGCCCGCATCAGCAGCATCAGCGAGCAGATTTCCAAGATCGAAGGCCGCGCCGACGAACTGCACGATCTCGGCCTCCAGGAGCTCTACCGCGCCAGCCAGCCGTCGAATTCGCTGGCCTTCTTCGTCGGCATCGAAATCTACGACCACCTGGAGAAGGTGGTCGACCGCTTCGACGACGTCGCCAACGAAATCCACGGCATCATGCTCGAGAACGTGTGATGCACAGCGCAGGGGGCTCGACGCTGCCTTTGTCGTCCCGGGCCGTCGGGATGGCGCCATTCATCGGCGCGGCGAAGGCGGGCTGACATGGGCGCCAGCATCGGATGGCCGGTCCTGATCGCGCTGATCGCCATCGCGCTCGCGTTCGATTTCCTCAATGGCCTGCACGATGCCGCCAACTCGATCGCAACGGTGGTGTCGACGCGGGTGCTGCGCCCACAGCACGCGGTGGTCTGGGCGGCGTTCTTCAATTTCATTGCCTTCCTGTTCTTCGGCGTGCATGTCGCGACCACGATTGGCACCGGCATCGTCTCGGCCGACATCATCGACGCGCGTGTCGTGTTCGCTGCACTGATGGGTGCGATCGTCTGGAATCTCATCACTTGGAAGTACGGCATCCCGTCGTCGAGCTCGCACGCGCTGATCGGCGGGCTCGTGGGCGCCGGCACCGCCAAGGCCGGTGTCGGCGTGATCGTGTGGGGCGGGCTCGCCAAGACCACGGCGGCGATCGTGCTCTCGCCGGCCTCGGGCTTCGTGCTGGCGCTGCTCCTGGTGCTGATCGTGTCGTGGCTGTTCGCCCGCTTCACGCCGTTCGCCGTCGACCGGCATTTCCGCCGGCTGCAATTCGTCTCGGCGTCGCTGTATTCGCTAGGCCACGGCGGCAATGACGCGCAGAAGACCATGGGCATCATCGCGGTGCTGCTCTATTCGCAAGGTCATCTCGGCAGCGAGTTCTACGTCCCGTTCTGGGTGGTGATCGCCTGCTATGTCGCGATGGGCCTTGGAACCCTGGTCGGCGGCTGGCGGATCGTCCACACCATGGGCTCGCGGATCACGCGGCTGCGCCCATTCCAGGGCTTTTGCGCCGAGACCGGCGGCTCGATCACGCTGTTCACCGCGACCTGGCTCGGCATCCCGGTCTCGACCACCCACACCATTACCGGCTGCATCATCGGCGTTGGCGCGGCGCGGCGGCTCTCGGCGGTACGATGGAGCGTCGCCAACAACATCGTGTTCGCCTGGATTGTGACCATTCCGGCGACCGCGTTCATCGGCGCGGTGTTCTATGCGCTGAGCGGACTGTTCGGCTGAAACGCGGATCCCGATTGCCTTGACGTTAATCCCCGGTTACGGGATTGCTCCTACGCTGGGACGACCGGTTTTGCCGTGTGCGGGGGTTCCGAGTGACAACGGGTTTCAGAATGCGGCCGCCTGCGTGGCTGCTCGGCCTCGGGGCGCTGGCGCTCCTGTCCGCCTGCGCCGCCGACCATGAGCCGCCACCCGCGGCCGAGCCGAGCTTCTACCGCAGCATGGCGCTCGCCAACGCCGAGGTCGATGCCGGCACTGCGGCCTCGATGATCTCCGGATATCGCAAGAACAACGGGCTGAATGCAGTCGGCGTCGACTCGAAGCTGATGAAAATGGCGCGAGAGCAGGCGCAGGCGATGGCGGCGCGCAACAAGTTCGAGCACGATGCATGGCGTCCGTTCGACGAACGGATCAGAAGCTCGGGTTACGACGCCAAGGTCGCGGTCGAAAACATCGGCGCCGGCTACCATACGCTGGCGGAGGCGTTCTCGGGCTGGCGCGATTCGCCGCCGCACCGCGCCAATATGCTGCGCAGCGGCGTGACCCAGATGGGCATCGCCAGCGCCTACGCACCACAGTCAAAATACAAGGTGTTTTGGGCGCTGATCCTGGCCGCACCGGACGAGCCCCACAATCGGCGCGACGCTGGTCCGGGTGTCCTGCTGCGCTGAGTCGGCCGCCGCGCCTGCTCTTACAATTCACGACGGCTCATCTGAATGGCGGCGCCCGAGGCAGCGAGGGTCACCGCGATGCCGACCAGGATGCCGCCGACGCCGGTTGCCGCCGCCATCAGACCGGCAAGCGCCGGGATCATCACCTGGCCGAGCCGGTTGCCGGTGATCCGCAGCGACAAGGCGGTGGCGCGCGATTCGATCGGCGCGAGATGCACGATGCCGGTCAGCGTCGTGGTCGAGGCGATGCCGAGGCTGCAGCCGATCGCGATCACCGCCAGATACATCGCCGGCAGCCAAGGCACCGGCAGCAGCGCGAACGCGGCGGCGCCGGAGAACAGCGTCACCAACGTGAGCGTACGGCGCCCCAGCATGAAGATCAGCCGCGCATAGAACATGCGGCCGACCAGGGCCGCACCTGAGCGCACCGCGAGCAGAAGGCCGATCGCGCTCGAATCGATGTTCCGCTCCGCTCCGAGCGCCGGCAGGTAGATCACCAGCAGATCGAGCGCGGTCACCGTGACCACGCTGCCGACGATGAGCGCGGGCATGCCCGGCATCCGCACCAATTGGCTCACCGGCACGAGATTGCCCGTCTCGACCGGCCCGACTCGGCGCGGCGCCGGCCGGATCGTCAGCGAGACGGTAAGGCACACCAGCGAGGCGATCACGCCGAGGCCGAAAAGCTGTCCGGTGGGCGGGATCGTCGCCGCGCCGCCGTACCAGCCTACGATATACGGGCCGAGCCCCTGGCCGATCGAGGCGGCGACCATGTAATGACCGAACGCGCTCTCGCGTCCGCCGGTGTCGGCCGAGCGCACGCACAGCATCTGGTGCGCCGCCATGCAGAACATATGGCCGGTGCCGAGGAAGATCGTGAAGCCGAGCAGCGCCATCCCGGACACCGGATAGAGCCACAGGCCGGTCGCGCCGACCACGATCAGGCCGGCGCCCATCCAGGCGGCCTGTGCGTCGTGACCGCGATCGATGTGGCGTCCGATGTGCACCGCCAGGAACACCGGGACGATGGCGAAGGCGGCCGAGATCAAGCCGAGCCACCACACCGGCAGGCCGAGTTCGAGCGCACGATAGGAGGTTGTTACGCGCACGATGCCGATCGCCACGTGGGTGCTGATCGAATGCGCGAGCAGCGGGCCGAGCAGCCGCCAATCAAGCTCGCCGCCGATCAGGCGTGCATCGGTCTTCTGCAGCATTCGGGAATTTTCCCCCCGGCCTTCGGAATCGAATGCGTCGCGTTTGCTTAGCGGCTGGTGCGACGAACGCAAAGAGGCCCCCGCGCACAGGCGCTATGCAGAACGCATGCCAGCGACTGTCCTCGCGTCCCCCTTCTTGAGTCCCCTGCAGGGGTGAAGAAAGCGCGCTTCGATGCCGGGTGAAACTTAGTCCCGCTAGTTGACGCGCTTGGCCGGTGGCTTCTTGGCGGCCTTGGGCGCCGGCCGCTTGTCGTTGCCGGTCGCCGCGTCGTAGCCGATATACAGGACGTAAGAATCAAGCTCGGACCGCGACGGTAGCGGAAAGGTCAGGTCGTCCTCGATATCGGTAAAATCCTGATTGAGCGTCCCGGTGGGCAGCGCCAACGTCAAGCGCTTGAACTTGGTCACGATCGTCTTGGGCTCGACTCCTTCGCGGACCACCGCAAAGCGCAACGGCACGTCAATCTCGTTCGGCGCTCCGGCCGGTCCGACGACGATCCGTCCCTGCACGCCGACTTTCATGTTCAAGTTCGATCCGACCAGGAAACATTGGCGCGCGAGCTGAATGAAGGTGAGCTGGTAGCGCAAGTCGTTGGCCGTTGCCGCGGTCGTCGTGGTCGCGACCGCGAGCGTTCCGGCGCCGCTGCGGACTTCGACCGTCGGGCAATCTTCATCGTTGAAGGCGGGACCTGTGGGCTTCGGCGCGGTCGCCTCGGCGTGGCTGTCGGAAGCGCTGGAGAAGAGGTTCGAGAACCGGCCTGAAATGGTCGGGCCGGGAGACGAATCCAGCACCGATGATGCCCCCGAACAACCCGCCAGCAGCGCGCCGAGCAAAATCAGCGTGGCGGCTGCACGCGAGCGCTTCCCTCCGTTGCCATTTCCCACCGACCCCATGACAACCCGCTTCTTCCCAATGGATGACCCCACTGGCGCTTCTTATAGCAGCGCAACCGTGGCGGTCCCAAGGCCATGCCAGGACTAAGGATCATCCCGCAGACGGCCAAACAGCAGATGGTCCTGCCAAACTCCGTCGATGCAGAGATATTCGCGCGCAAAACCTTCGCGCTTGAACCCGGTCTTTTCAAGCAGCCGCACCGAGGCGACGTTGGCCGGAATGCAGGCGGCCTCGATCCGGTGCAAGCGCAGGCTCGTGAAGGCGAACGGAACCACCGCACCGACCGCCGCGGTCATGAAGCCCTGCCGGGCGAACGCGGCGCCCATCCAGTAGCCGAGGCTGCCGGCCTGTGCGCATCCGCGCCGGATGTTGGCGAGTGTCAGTCCGCCGACCAGCGCATTGTCGCTCTTGCGGAAGACGAAGAACGGATAGGCCAGGTCGCTTCGCTGGTCCTCGACATAGCGTTTGATGCGGCGGCGGAATGACGTGCGGGTGAGGTCGTCGGCCGGCCAGGTCGGCTCCCAGGGCGTAAGGAAATCGCGACTGGCTTCGCGCAGCGCCGCCCATTCGGCGAAATCCCCCATTTGCGGGGCGCGCAGCATCACGCCGTCGCCCACGACGGCGGGCATTTGTTCAGAAAGGCTAACCGTGCGGAAGAACGCCATGATCTCAGACGATGGAGCACGGACGACGGAGGACGGCCCAGCCGTGCCATTTTCCGTCGTCTGTCATCGGTCGTCTGTCCTCTGATATCAGACCGCCCGGGGCATCAGACTTTCAGCGATTGTCGCCGCGCTTTCAAGTCCCGGCCCGGGGCCGATCGCCGCGACGGCGGGCCGCCCGCGTCCGATCAGGGCGCGCCCGGCCGCCCGCGCGCTCTCCACGGTGACGGATTCGATGCGGGCGACGATCTCGGCGAGCGGGATCGGCCGCCCCCAGGCGAACATCTGCCGCGCCAACTGCTCGGCGCGCGCGCCCGAGCTTTCGAGCGCCATCAGCAGCCCGGCTTTCATCTGCACCTTGGCGCGCGCGACTTCCGCTTCGTTGACGGTCTCGGCCGCGTTGGCGATTTCAGCGACCACGACCCGCATCAATTCCGGCACGTCAGCGGAATCGGTGCCGGCGTAAAGACCAAACATGCCGGTGTCCGCATAGGGCGCGTGGAAGGCATAGATTGAGTAGCAGAGTCCGCGGATTTCGCGGACCTCCTGGAACAGGCGCGACGCCATCCCGCCGCCCAGGATGTTGGTGAAGACTTGCAGGCTGAGCAGGTTCGGATCGCGATGCGGCAGTCCGTGCATCGCCAGCGTGATATGCACCTGTTCGAGATCGCGCGCCTCGATGCTCGATCCGCCGACGAAACGCGCCGGTTCCGGCGTCGGCGCCGCCGGGCCGGTGAATTTCCCGAACCGGCGCTCGACCTCGGCCACGACCTGCTTGTGATCGACGGCGCCGGCGGCCGAGACCACCAGATCGGGCGCGCGATAGTTGCGCGTCAGATAGTGCGCCAGACGCCGGCGGTCGAACGAGCGGACGGTTTCCCGCGTTCCCAGAATCGAACGCCCGACCGGCTGGCCGGGATAGGCCGTCTCCTGCAGCTTGTCGAAGATGATGTCGTCGGGCGTGTCTTCCGCCGCCCCGATCTCCTGCACGATGACGTTCTGCTCGCGCTGCAATTCCTCCGGATCGAAGGCCGGCTCGGACAGGATGTCGGAGAGCACATCGAGCGCGAGCGGAACGTCGGCCCGCAGCACGCGCGCGTAAAAGGCGGTACTCTCGTGGCTGGTCCCGGCGTTGAGGTCTCCGCCGACGGCCTCGATCTCCTCGGCGATCTGGCGGGCGGTGCGCCGCGTCGTGCCCTTGAACGCCATATGTTCGAGCAGATGCGAGATACCGTGCTCGTCCGGCCGCTCGTCGCGGCTGCCCGCGCCGACCCAGACCCCCAGCGAGGCGGTCTCGAGATGTGCCATCGTGTCGGTGACGACGGCGAGACCGGAGGGAAGGCGGGTTACTTCAACGCTCATGCAGCAGCTCCTTCACGCGCAGCGCGACTTGAGGACAGGATATAGTGTTCGACCGCCATTTGGTCGACCGGCAGCGCGGTGATGCGTTCCGGCCGTGTGTCGAGGTCGGCGAGCCATTCCGGCAGCGCCGGGCGATGGCCGCAGGCCGCCTCGACGGCATCGGGAAATTTGGCGGCGTGGGCGGTGCCCAGCACCACCATCGGCACCGCCGGATCACGGGTCTCCTTCTCGGCCACCGCCACGCCGACGGCAGTGTGGGGGTCGATGAACTGCCCAGTCTCGCGCAGCACCGTGCGGATGGTGGCCGCGGTCTCCTCCTCATCGGCCCGGTCGGCGGAGAACACGCCGCGCATGTCGGAGAGCGCGCGCACCGAAAGCGCGAACCGGCGCGACTGCGCGAGCGACTCCATCAGCGAACGCACCGCGCGCGCGTCGCGGCCGTAGGTGTCGAACAGCAGGCGCTCGAAATTCGACGAAACCTGGATGTCCATGGACGGCGAAGAGGTCGCGAGCACTTCGCGCAGCTCGTAGCTGCCGGTCGCAAGCGTGCGTGCGAGGATGTCGTTGACGTTGGTGGCGATCACCAGGCGATCGATCGGCAACCCCATGCGCAGCGCCACATAGCCAGCATAGACGTCGCCGAAGTTGCCGGTCGGCACGGTGAAGGCGATCTTGCGATGCGGCGACCCAAGTGCGACCGCGGCGGTGAAGTAATAAACCACCTGCGCCACGATGCGGGCCCAGTTGATCGAATTGACCCCGGAGAGACGGACCTGATCACGGAAGGCGTGATGGTTGAACAGGCTCTTCACGATCGCCTGGCAATCGTCGAAGGTGCCCTGGATCGCCAGCGCGTGGACGTTCTCGTCCTCCGCCGTCGTCATCATCCGCCGCTGCACGTCGGAGATGCGGCCATGCGGAAACAGCACGTAGACATCGGCGCGCGCGCGGCCGCGGAACGCCTCGACCGCGGCCCCGCCGGTGTCGCCCGAGGTCGCCACCACCACCGTGGTGCGCTCGCCCCGCGCAGCCAGCACATGATCCATAAGCCGGCTCAGGAACTGCATCGCCAGATCCTTGAAGGCGAGCGTCGGCCCGTGGAACAGCTCCAGCACGAAATCGCTCACGCCGTATTGCATCAGCGGCGCGACCGCGGGATGGCGGAAATTACCGTAGGCTTCGCGCGCAAGCCGCGCGAGGTCGTATTCCGGGATCGCATCGCCGATGAACGGCCGCATCACCTCGACCGCGACCTCGGCATAGGGCCGGCCGGCAAAGTCCGCGATCGTGCGCGGATCGAGTTCCGGCCAGCTCTCCGGCACGAACAGGCCGCCGTCGCGCGCCAGCCCCGTGAGCGTCGCTTCGACGAAGCCAAGCGGCGGGGCTTCACCCCGGGTGGAGACATAACGCACGGTCGACTCATCCTGCAGGCGGCCCGTCAGCCGGCGGCCTGGACCTAAGCGATTGAATTTACACAGATTCCGCCGGAAGAGCAGCCCCGGACGTGCCGCGACACTAGTCGGATCGCCGGCCCGTCACAAGCACGCGCTTCGCGCTCGCGCCAGCCCCGAGGCGAGGAGCGACCAACCGTCCTGAGGAACGGTCGGAAAGTCACCTTGGCCTGGGCTCAACGCGCATTCTGCGGACGCGGTCGTCACTTTTGGGTTTGTTTGAAAAATCGCAGGTCCGGGGGCGCCTGATCCTTCTTGGCCGGCATCAAGAGCCCTTGCGCGCTCAGGAAATAGTTTTCCGTCCCGACGACGATCTGGTTGTTGCCCTCGGCGCAGAAAGTCTGGCCCCAGTGCGGGTGCGGATTCGGGTTGCGCCGAAACGTCTTGTCGACGCTCCAGGGCCGCGTCAAGGCATGGTCGATCACGGTGATTTCGTCGTGCAGGAGGTTCGGATCGTCCTTGTCGAGATGGAACCATTCCCTGAAGACCGACTGGTTGTCGAAGTGCAGAGGCAGCCCGCTGGCGTCGTAAGCGCGCGGACCCTTGAACTTGCGGGTCTCGACTTCGAGCATGTCGTAGCGGCCGTCGCCGTCCTCGTCGATCCAGCGGCCGATCGCGTAACCCTGATAGGTCGGCTCGATCTGCGCGGGGGGCCAGTCGCGTCCGTCGGTGAAGATCCGACGAAGCTCGACGCCGGCCACGATATAGGTGGTTTCCGGCGTGACGATGTATTCCTGCACCGGCGCCGCCATGATGCGCGGCATGCCGCCCGGGAGACACCGAGCGGTGGGATAATTGCCGAGCCCGCCCGTGGCTTGGTCGGCCATGCTGTCCGCCAGGACCTTCTGATACTCGGGCGTCAGCGGAGCTTGCTGCGCCAGTCCCCAGGGCTTGTTCGGATCGTACTTGATCACCTGGCCTCCCAAACGAAAGTTGATGGTGTTCCACTGACCTTTCCAATTGGGATACTTCGCATCATCAGCGGCCTGGGCGCCGCCGATCATCAGCGTGGACGCTAGTGCAACCGCAACAACGCCGGTCGAGCTTCGGTCCAACATGATGGTCCTCCCTGCATACTGGACAGCTTGCTTCGCGAACGCCGCAACAATCATCCAAACAAATAACGATACATCGCGCTGCGCTGCGCACTCAAGCTTGCGACGCGAATGGGAGAGCAGGGCAAATGAATCTGTGATGAGTCATAACGAGCAACGCGGAGCCTCTGCTTTCCGCGTTGCTTTATGGCAGGCCCTCTGGGAACGACTTGTCGGCAAGATTATGGATCGATGTGCTGCAAGCACATTCGCTGCATCGTACGCGGCCACGAACGGTCAGGCGTGCGAGCCCCATTCAGATCCCATGGCGACAAGCTTTCCTGCATATCGCCAGGGCATCGCGCCTACCTCTCGAGCGCCAGCGCGACAACCTCCGCTGGTTCGGTCGGCGTGCCGACGGTGAAGGCGATGTACTGCTTGCCGTTCGCCATATAGGTCATCGGCATGCTCCCCATCATGCCGGGAATGCTCACTTCGGCCACAACGGCGCCGGTCTTCTTGTCATAGGCGCGCACGACGTGAGCGCCGCCCCATCCTTCACCGGCGACGAGCAAGGTCTTGGTGACGAGCAGCGTCGCGTGCAGGTTGATGCCCCCTGTGTTCGCCAATGTCACATCCTTGAGCGCCGGATTCTGCGACACGCGCGCCGGCGTCGTTCCAAGCGGCACCACCCAGGCAAACTCACCCTTGTTGAGATCGAGCGCTGTGATGCGGCTGTACGGCGGCTTCAAGATCGGCAGTCCCTTGACCGTTGGCGCGCCGCCCCGTCCGCGCGAAAACCTCAGGTCCGACTTCGGATCATGGACAACGGAGATGATTCCGGGCCCGGTTTTCGAGGGAATGTAAAACATGCTCGTTTCGGGATCGAAGCCACCGCCCTGCCAGAGCGAACCGCCGGTGCCGCCGGGGTTGTACCAGGTGCCCTTGGTACCGTCCGGTTTGACCTCGGAGGGCGGCGTGAATACCGGGCCCAGACGATACTGCTTGGCAATCTTCACGGCCTCAGCCCGCAGCTCCGGCGTGAAGTCGATGAGATCGTTCTCGACATACCCCTGGTAATCGTATGCGGGCGGCTTGGTTGGATGCGGCTGCGTCGGCCAGGCGCGCTCGCCGGGCACATCGCTGGCCGGCGCCGGGCGCTCCTCGAACGGCCATACCGGCTGTCCGGTCACGCGATCGAGCACATAGGCATAGCCCTGCTTCGTCAGCTGTACGAGCGCTTTGACCGGCTTGCCGTCGACCGTCATGTTGACGAGCGCCGGAGCCGACGGCAGATCGTAGTTCCAGATGTCGTGATGCGTGATCTGATAGTGCCAGATCCGCTTGCCGGTTTCGAGATCGACGCAGACGACGGAATTGGCGAACAGATTGCTGCCCAGCCGGGAGCCCCCGTAGTAATCGTCGGTGGGCGTCTCCACGGGGAGATAGGCGTAACCGAGTTCGGGATCGACTGAGATGGGCGCCCACACGCCGGTGTTGCCGGTATACTCGTTGGACTTGCTCTCCCAGGTCTCCGCGCCAAACTCGCCGTCCTTCGGGACCGTATGAAACACCCACTTCTGCTTGCCGGTGTGCGCATCGAACGCCATCACATAACCGGGTGTGTTGCGCATCGAGGGCGGGGTGAATCCCTCTTCGAGCGCGGGCGGGACGATGACCGTGTCTTTGTACACCATCGGTGGCGAGCTGTTGCCGATGCGCGTGAGATGGTCGAAATCAACGTTCAGCGCTTGCATCAGATCGACCGCGCCGTTCTCTCCGAATGAGCTCACCAGCGTGCCGGTCTTGGCGTCCAGCGCCACGAGATAGAAGCCGGTCGTGACGAAGAAGATCCGCTCGTCTTTGCCGTCCGTCCAATAGGCGACGCCGCGCCCGGCATTCCGCCTCGGCGCATAGCGGTCTCGGTCATGTTCGTCCATCCCGGTCCATAGCCACAACTGTCGACCGGTCGTCGCGTCGATCGCAGCCACGTCGCGTTGACCGCCGACGGACTCGAACAAGACCCCATGGGCCATGATGGGCGTGGCTTCACTCCGATAAATGGCGAGCTTCGGATCGCCGTTGCCCTGCGCGGTGCCTCCGAGCGTCGGCAGCGCGGGCCCGACCGCAGGTTTCCAGCGCCAGGCGATCTTCAAATCCTTGAAGTTGTCTTTGTTGATCTGATCGAGCGGCGAGTAGCGCGTGCTGAGCGGGTCACTGTTCAAATATCGCCACTCGCCCGGCTTCGCGGTCACCGACAGCTCCGCCTTCGCCGGCGCTTTCGTCTCCTGGCTTCGCGCCGGCAGCGTCCACGCCAGGGCGGCGACCAGAACGAAAATGAAAGAACTCAGAAACGTGAACCGCGGTCGTGCCATGGCCTTGTCCGCTTCCTATTGGGCGCTTGGCTTCCGAGCTCTTACGCCGGGATACCCCGGTTGGCTCTTCCAAGCTCATCGGAATATTCAAGCTTTTCCGGCTGTCCCGCAAGCCAGACGGAAGGCATCCTTCGAGGCTCGCTTCGCGACGGGTTCCCAGCAGGAGGAGAGGTTTGGGCCAAGCACACATGCGTCCGATCGTTGCGCGGTTGAAACTTGTCCATTAGGGTTTTCGCGGCCTGTCCCGCCCGCGGGCCGACGAAGCCAGGACCGCACGCCCATGCACGCGACCGGCGCGCCGATGCTCGACGATCTGCTGCAACGCCGGCCCTACAACGCCGTCAGCGATCTGATCGACGCCAATGTCGCGCGCGGGCTCGGCGGCAAGATCGCGTTCACCGACGGCGAGCGCTCCCTCACCTACGCAGAGCTGCAGGCGCGTACTTTTCAGTTCGCCGCGATGCTGCGCACGCTCGGCCTGCGGCCGGAGGAGCGCGTGGCGCTACTCTCGCCGGACACGATCGATTTCCCGGTGGCGTTCTGGGGCGGCGTGCGCGCGGGCGTCATCATGCTTCCGCTCAACACGCTGCTCACCGCCGAGCAATACGCCTACATCCTCGGTGACAGTCGCGCGTGCACGCTCGTTGCCGCCGCGCCGCTCGCGCGGGTGATCGCGCCGATCCTCGACCGGCTGCCGCGCCTGCGCACCGTGGTGCTGATCGGCGCGAATGCTGCGGACACGGCCGCGTTCGCGGGCCGCGACGTGCATGATTTCACCGAGGTGCTCACGCGCGAGGCGCCGCAGCCATTCACCGCCCCAACCACCTCCGACGAAGTCGCGTTCTGGATGTACACGTCGGGCTCGACCGGCGATCCCAAGGGGGTGAAGCACCTGCACACGACGCCGATGGCAGCGGCGCGGCTGATGGGCGCGCACATCATCGGCATCCGCGAAGACGACGTCGTGTTTTCGGCAGCGAAGCTGTTCTTCTCCTACGGCATGGGCAACGCGATGGCGTTTCCGATGTCGGTGGGCGCCTCGACCGTGCTGCTCCCGCAGCGGCCGACACCCGGCATCATCTTCGAGCTGATGCGCCGGCATCGGCCGACGATCTTCTACGGCGTGCCGACGCTCTACGCTACGCTGCTGGCGCACAAGGACATGACGCGCGGCGCCGGCTCCGACCGGCTGCGGCTGTGCGTCTCCGCCGGTGAAGCGCTGCCGGCGCAGGTCGGCGAGCGCTGGCGCACGGTCGCGGGCTGCGACGTGCTCGATGGCATCGGATCGACGGAGATGTTCCAGACCTTCCTCAGCAATCGTCCGGACGATTGCTGCTACGGCACCACCGGCAGGCCGGTGCCGGGCTACGAAGTGAAAATCGTCGACGAGAGCGGGAGGGAGCTTCCCGACGGCGAGATCGGCGAGTTGATGGTGCGCGGTCCGACGGCGGGTGACGGCTACTGGAATCAGCGCGCCAAAAGCCGACGCACATTCGTGGGCGAATGGACCTGCACCGGCGACAAATACCGGCGCGACGCCGCCGGCTATTATCACTACTGCGGCCGCACCGACGACATGTTCAAGGTCAGCGGCATGTGGGTCTCGCCGTTCGAGGTCGAGTCCGCACTCGCCTCGCACGAAGCGGTGCTGGAGGCCGCCGTGATCGGCAAGAAGGACGCCGACGGGCTGGTGAAGCCGAAGGCGTTCATCGTGCTCAAGACCGGTTACGCCGCCGACGAAGGTCTGTTCGAGACGCTCAAGGCGCACGTGAAGGAGCGTGCGGGCCCGTGGAAATATCCACGCTGGATCGATATCCGGCCGGACCTGCCGCGCACGGCGACGGGAAAGATTCAGCGGTTCAAGCTGAGGGAGCTTGAGTCGTAGAATCTCGGAAATTCCGCATCGTCATGTCCGGGCATGACGATCAGTCATTAAGAAACCTGGTAAGTCTTGTCCGAAAAGTATGCGACCTTTCGGATCGTGCTCTAATGCGGTACCGGGGCCTCATCCCGGCACGCCTGCATATGCAGCTTGATCGGCGACACGAAATCGCCGCAGCGATCGCAGGCAGTGAGCGCGAGGCCAAGGCCGAGCACGCACAGTATGCGTGTGGTCCTCGCCCGCACCAGTTTCATCACGATCGACTTACGCAACATCACACCCATCCCTCAGGCAGCAGCATAGCAAAAAATTGGTTACCGCGGCCTTTCCCGTACGGTTCCAGGATCAATCAGTCATCGCCATCGCCCGCAGTGCGAGCCGCTCACGGGCCGAGAGCTTTTCGGTCGCGCTCTTGAGCTGCCCACAGGCCGCCAGGATATCGCGGCCGCGCGGCGTGCGCACCGGCGAGGCATAGCCGGCATTGAACACGACCTCGGAGAAGGCCTCGATCCGGTCCCAGTCCGAGCACTCGTAGTTCGAGCCCGGCCAAGGATTGAAAGGAATGAGATTGATCTTGGCCGGGATGCCCTTGAGCAGCGCCACCAGCGCGCGGGCGTCGGCGAGCAAATCGTTGATGCCCTTGAGCATCACGTATTCGAACGTGATGCGCCTCGCGTTCGACACGCCGGGATAGCGCCGACAGGCATCGAGCAGTTCCTTGATCGGATATTTGCGGTTGAGCGGAACCAGCTCATCGCGCAGTTCGTCATTCACGGCGTGCAGCGACACCGCCAGCATCGTTCCGATCTCCGCGCCGGCGCGGGCGATATTCGGCACCACGCCCGAGGTCGACAAGGTGATGCGGCGCTTCGAGATCGACAGGCCCTCGCCGTCGGCGACCATGAGCAGCGCGTCGCGCACCGCCTCAAAATTGTAGAGCGGCTCGCCCATCCCCATCATCACGACGTTGGAGACGAGGCGGATGCCTTCCTTCGGAACGATGCCGTTCTGCGGCGCGCGACCGGTCCAGTCGCCGAGCCGATCGCGCGCCACCATGACCTGGCCCACGATTTCACCGGGTGTGAGGTTACGCACCAGGCGCTGCGTGCCGGTGTGGCAGAACGAGCAGGTGAGCGTGCAGCCGACCTGGCTCGACACGCAGAGCGTCCCGCGATCGGACTCCGGAATGTAGACGCACTCGACCTCGTGCGCACGCCCGCTCTCGGCTTCACCCGGAAGCCGCAGCAGCCATTTGCGCGTGCCGTCGACCGAGACTTGTTCGGCCACGACCTCCGGACGGTCCAGCGTGAAATGTCGCTCCAGCAGCGCGTGCAGATCGCGCGACACATTGGTCATTTCGTCGAAGCGGGTCGCGCCGCGCACATAGAGCCAGTGCCAGAGTTGCTGCGCGCGCATCTTGCGCTGCGTCGCCGGCACCCCGACGCCGCCGAGCGCCTCCGCCAGCGCCGCGCGCGAAAGCCCGACCAGCGACGGTTTCGCCGGCGGCACGTAGCGTTCGAGCGGCGCCTTCTCGACGAAGCCGGGAATGGTCGGCGCAGCCGTGGGAGTTTGGATCTGCTGGTTCATCGCATCGGTCTGGGTCAGGCGTCTTTCCTAGCATAAGTGGGAATGCGAGGCTGGCCGGTCCAGCCAGCGCCGCGGCGCCCGGGCGTCAACCCAGGCGCTCGATCAGCGCCATCGCGGCCGCGGGCGCCCGTACCTTGGCGCCTGCGATCATGTAGACGAAGACATCGCGCTTCGATTTCGACGGCGCCGGGCCGGCGATAGTCGGCAGATCAGCCGGCAATCCGCCGTCGGCCCAGGCCCGCGCGCGTCTGGCCCAGGCGTCGAGCGCGTCCGGCGCATAGCCCGTGGCCTGCTTCGATTCGGTGCGCTGAAGGCGCAAGTACACAAAGTCGCTGGTGGCGTCCGCGATCATCGCATGCTTGGCGGAGTCGACGAGCACCGGCGCGACCGCATGCCGGCGCAGAAGCTCTACGAATGCCGGCGTCGCGAAGCTCGCGTCCCGCACCTCGATCGCATGACGGACTTTCCGGCCGTCGACCTCGTGCGGAAGGAGCGCAAGAAATGCCGCGACATCCTCGGCGTCGAATTTCTTGAACGGATTGAGCTGCCAGTTGATCGGGCCGAGCTTCGATTTCAGTTCGGACAACCCGCTCGCAAAGAAGCGCTCGATCGATTCGCCCGCCTCCGCCAGGATCCGGCGGTTGGTGGCGAATTGTGGTCCTTTGACCGCGAACACGAAATCGTCGGGAGTCTCGTCAGCCCAGCGGCGGAAACTCTCCGGCTTCTGCGTGCGGTAGAAGGTGCTGTTGATCTCGATCGAGGTGAGACTGCGACTCGCGTGCTCGAGCTCGCGCGCTTGCGGCAGGCCCTTAGGATAGAACTCGCCGCGCCAGGGCGCGAAGACCCAGCCGCCGATACCGACGCGGATCATGCGCGGACCTCACCAATGCCGATGGTGATCATAGCCGGCGACGACACCAGGACGCCGCCGCTGTGCAAGCGGCTACTTGCACTCCTGCTCCACGCGCGTGAGCGCCTCGCCGAGCCCCTTCAGGGAAAACTGGTCGGTGGATTGGGTGCCGCGGCCCGAGGTGCCTTTGACCGTCAGGTCGCTGCCCTTGCGCATCGCGTCGATCATGCGGGACTCTTCGGTGACGTTCTTGATCCAGGCGCCGTCGTTCTGCGTGTACATCGCGAACTTGGTGGGCCCGATCTCCGCGGTTGCGTCGGTGTTGGCCTTGAACGGATAGCCGATGATGACCGACACCTCGTTCTTCACCTTCTCCGAGGGGCGCGTGGAGATGAAGATATACGCCTGATCGCGGGCGCGGCCCGGGGGGTTCGTGCTCGACGATTTCGGCTTGGCAAGGGTGAAGCACACCTTTTTGCCGCCGGGATTGGCGGTGTAGGCGCCCCAGTCGCCGTATTGCCCCAGCAGGGAGGGCTGGGCGTCCCCCGCCGTCACCGCGGCTGTGTGCGCCGGTTTCACTTGCGCCTGCTTGGCTGCGGCCGGTTTGGCGGCGGCAGGTTTCTCCTGCTGCGCCGAAGCTGCCGAAACGACACCCAGCGTGATTGCCAACGCCATCGGCCCGGCCAGGCGGGCAAATCTCATCAAGCTCATAGGCCCTCCCCCGTGGAACCACGAAGTCCACTCCAATCCCATGGAATGCTTACGAATTCGGCAATGTAAAGGCGACATCACCAGTCGCCCGCGCTGAAATGTCCCGCCCGAGTTACACGTCCGTTGTCTGTGAAACGCGCTCTTGCGGCGCAAGCCGCTCTGCGGCGCCGGCGGCCCATGGTAGGAACCAACTTCTCCATTAGTCAGCGATGTTGTCGTGAAAGCCATCCTCTGCACCCGTCTCGGAACACCCGATGAACTTGCGTTGGCGGACCTCCCGGACCCGGCTGCTGCGCCGGGCGAGGTCGTCGTCCGCATCGCTGCCGCCGGCATGAATTTCTTCGACACGCTGATCATCGCGGGGAAGTACCAGACCAGGCCGCCGTTGCCGTTTTCGCCGGGCGGGGAGTTTTCCGGCGTGGTCGAGAGCGTGGGCGCGGATGTCGGCGACTTCGCCCCGGGCGACCGGGTATTGGGTTACATCACGCATGGAGCTGCGCGCGAGCGGGCGGCGGTACCCACGCAGAAGCTCTTCAAGCTTCCGCCTGCGCTCGATTTCGAGCGCGCCGCCGGGCTGACGGTGACCTACGGAACCGCCTATCACGCGCTTGGCGATCGCGCCCACCTCCAGCCCGGCGAGACGCTGGCGGTGCTGGGCGCCTCGGGCGGCGTCGGGCTGGCGACCGTCGAGATCGGAAAGCTCATGGGCGCGCGGGTGATCGCCTGCGCCAGCAGCGACGACAAGCTCGCGTTCGTCCGGGCGCACGGCGCCGACGAGACCGTCAATTACGCCAAGGAGGACCTGCGCGACGCCCTCAAGCGGCTTGGGGGCGAGCGGGGCATCGACGTGGTCTTCGATCCCGTTGGCGGTCCGCACAGCGAAGCGGCGCTGCGCGCGATCGCCTGGGAAGGTCGGCATCTGGTGGTAGGATTTGCCGCCGGCGCGATCCCCAAGCTGCCGCTCAATCTCGTGCTGCTCAAGGGCTGCGCCGTAATGGGCGTGTTCTTCAGCCAATGGACCCGCCGGCAGCCGGAGGGCCTGCGCAGCGCGCTCGACCGGATCACCCGCTGGTGTGCCGAGGGCAAACTGTCGGCCCACGTACACGCGATCTACCCTCTGGCGAAAACCGGGGAGGCGCTCAAGGCCCTCACGGATCGCCGGGTGATGGGCAAAGTGATCGTGCGGCCATAGGCGTCACGGCTGGGGGAGTTGGTCCAAACGGCCGGCCACCTGCGCGATCGCCGAGTCCCAATCGCCCGGTGCCGGCTGGCGGAACAGACGCACAGTCGGATACCAGGGGCTGTCGTCGCGATCGAGCATCCAGCGCCAATCCGGCCAGAACGGCAGGAGGATCCACGTCGGACGGCCCAGAGCGCCGGCCAGATGGGCGACCGAAGTGTCGACGGTAATGACGAGGTCCGCGAGCGAGACGACCGCGGCGGTGTCGTCGAAATCGTGCAAATCCTGGCCCACCTGCAGCAGCCGGGGCGCGAGTGCGAGTGCGGCCGCGTCCTCACTGCGCAGCTCGCGCTGGATGCCGATGAACGACCCTTGCTCACGTCCCAGCAGCGCCGCAAGGCGCGACAACGCGATCGAGCGGTTGCGGTCGTTGGCATGCGAAGGGTTGCCCGACCAGGCGATGGCGATACGGGGACGCGTCAGCCCCTCGATCCGGCTGCGCCATTTGGCCAATCGCTCTTCGCACGCCGCGAGATAGGGCACGTTGGCCGGAATGGTCGCCGGCTCGGTGCGCAGCGCAAGCGGCAGGCTTCCGACCGGACACTGCACATCGAAGGCCGGCAGCGCTTCGCCGGAAGCGATCACGCTGGCGACGCCCTCGACCCGAGCGAGGATGTCTTTCAGTACCGGCTGGACCTCCAGCAGGACCTTCGCACCCGCGCGCGCGAGCATCGGCGCATAGCGCACGAACTGGATGGTATCGCCGAGGCCTTGTTCGGCGTGCAACAGGATGATCTTGCGCGCCGGCGCGAACTCGCCGAGCCAGAGCGGCTTGCCGAGACGCCGGCGGGGCGGCATGCCGGTGCGCTGCCAGCGCTGCTCATAGCCTTCGAAGCCGCGGCGAAAGTCCCCGACCGTAAGAAGGGCGAGCGCTTCGTTGTGGCGCGCATCGGCATTGTCTTTGTCGATCGCGAGCACGGCGCGGAAGCTGGCAAGCGCTTCCACATGGCGTCCGAGCGTCTGCAACGCGATCCCGCGGTTGGTGAGGGCCTTCGCGTAGTTCGGCCGGATCGCCAGAGCGCGGTCATAGGCGGCGACGGCCTCCAGTTCGCGGCCGAGACCGCCCAGCGCATTGCCTCGATTGTAATGGACCTCGGCCTGTCCGGGAAGCGCGGCGAGCACTGCGTCGTATTGCGCGACCGCATCGTCGAGGCGGCCCAGCTCTGCCAGTGCATTCCCCCGGTTGAGCCGCGCGCCGAGGTGGCGCGGTTCGATCGCAGCGGCTTTCTCGAACGCGGCGAGGGCCTCCGCCGGCTGATTAAGTTTCAGCAGAACGTTGCCGCGGCTGTTCCACCCCTCCACATTGTTTGGCGCCAACGCCACTGCGCGATCGAGCGTGGCGAGCGCTTCCGCATCGCGATTGAGCGCCGCGAGAACGATGCCGAGATTCGCCAGCACATCCGCCGAGCCGGGATTGAGCTTGAGCGCCTGTTCCAGCAGTCCCAGTGCCGCGCCGGGCTTGCCGCTCTGCAGCCGAACGATGCCGAGCAGGTGCAGCGCGTCGAAACAGTCGGGCCATGCCTTGAGGATGCGGCTGCAGGCCTTTTCCGCTTCGTCGAGCCGCCCCTGCTGATAAAGCGCGGCGGCTTCCTGGATCGCCTGCGCGTAGTTGAAGGATGCTTGACGAGGGGGCGGCATGGCGTCGTTGCGTCACCGCCCGCTGGCGGCGCCGCGGGCAAGCGCGTGGCGCGCTGCATCGCGGTGTTCGGGGCGGATATGACCTGCGACCAGCTTGATGGCGGCAGCGAGCACGGCCGCGTCGTCGGTGTAGCCGAGAATGGGCAGGACATCCGGGATCGCGTCGCTCGGCAGCACGAAATAAGCAAGCGCACCAAAGAGCGCCGCCTTCACATGCGTCGGCGTTCCGCGGTCGAAGGCGCAGTAATAAGCGGCCAGCAAATCCTCCGCGAACGGCAGCCGGCCGGCAACGCGACGGGCCTTGTCCCAGAACCCGGCGCGCACGCGCGCTTCGTCGCCCGCGTCATGCGCAGCTTCGTTCCATGCCATGCCGCGGTCGGGTGACATGCCTTGATTCCAGCCTCGCGCCATCGCACCAACATGGTCATCACGGCGCGCAGCCGCAAGCCAATTCGCGGGAGTGGGGAACTACTTGCCCGCCAGCCGGTCCATCGTCTCGGCCAGTTTGACGTCAAGTTCGGTCACGCCGCCCGCGTCGTGCGTCGAAAGCGTCACCTCGACATTCTTGTAGACGTTGAACCATTCGGGGTGGTGATCAAGCTTTTCGGCAACCAAGGCCGCCCGGGTCATGAAGCCAAAGGCTTCGTTGAAGTCCTTGAACACGAATTTCTTCGTGATGGCGTCACGGCCTGCCACCTCGCTCCAACCGTGGAGCTTGGCGAGGGCGATTTTGCGCGCCTCGGATGTGAGTTTCTGCGCCATGAGATAACTCCTCCTCTCCATCAGGCCGATCGCCGCATCGCATGTTCCACCGGCGCGTCAGGCTTGGAGCGGGCCTTGCGCGTCTGTGAGTAGAACGAGGCATTCTGCTCGCCGCGTAGCGCTTCGCGCGAGAACTTGATCAAGTGATGGGCGACGAAACCCATGCCGAGCGCCGCATCGATCTGACCGAGGCGCAGCGCATGCCGGAACGCCCGCCAGAACGGGCGGCGATAGTCCGATCGCAGCCCGACATGGAACATGACGTTGAACGCGAGCACCCCCGCGCGCGCCAGGTTGACTTTGGTCAGCTTGCCCTTCACCGGGCCGAGCATCCGGTTCTTGTAGGTGTTATCCATCTGATGGATGAAACGTTCGAACAGTCGCTCCGGCTCGTAGGCGTGTGCGATGCAGCGGCGCCACATCGCCACGACCTCATCGTAGGGGCGCAGGAAGCGGACATTGCTTTCAAGCGTCTTGTCATCCTCGACCAGCCGGTCCGCGCCCTTGAGCCGGTCCCACAGCGGGGTTTTGGGCAGCGCCTGCAGCAGGTTCATGGTGAGAATCGGAATCTGCGACAGACCGACGAATTCCTTGAGCCGGTCCTCGGTATCCGGCGTGTCGGTATCGAGCCCCAGGATGATGCCGGAGGTGACCTCCAGGCCATACTTGTTCAAAGTCCCTATCGCCTCCATCATCGGGATGGCGTTGTTGTGGTCCTTGCGCATGGCCTTGAGCGCATCGGCTTCCGGCGTTTCGATGCCGGCGAACACCGTGAGGAACTGCGCCTCGCGCATCAGTTCGAGGATCTCGGTCTGCTTGGCGATGTTGAGCGTCGCCTCGCAGGCGAACTGCATCGGGTAGGCGTGCTGCTTCTGCCAGGCGATGAGGTGCGGAAGCATATCGCGGGCGACCTTGCGGTTGCCGATGAAATTATCATCGACGAAGTAAACGACCAGCGGATGCTCCTTCTGCCGGCGCATGGCGTCGAGCTCGGCGATGAGCTGCGCCGGCGTCTTGAAGCGCGGCTGGCGGCCGTAGAGGCCCGGGATGTCGCAGAACTCGCAGCGATAGGGACACCCGCTCGAGAACTGCAGGCTGCCGATGAGATAGCGTCCGAGCGGAATGAGATCGTAGGCCGGGATTGGAAAATCCGGCAGCGACAAGCGGTCCTTGGTTTCATACCGCACCTGGCCCGGCGGCGGCGCAACGGTCGCATCGAGCCGCTCGATGAGCGCATCGGTGGCGTCGCCGATCTCGCCGAGATGGAGATAATCGAAATCGCCGTACATTTCCGGCGCCGATGACACCGAAGGGCCGCCCAGCGCCGTGACCTTGCCGGCTGATTGCGCGCGCTCGCAGATCTCGTGAAGCTGCGGCTCCTGGATATGCATGCCGCTGGCGAGCACCACATCGGCCCACGCGAAGTCGGCGTCGGTCGCACGCGCGATATTCTCATCGACGAAGCGCACCTGCCATTGCGCGGGCAGATAGGCGGCGATCAGCAGCAGCCCTTGCGGCGGCATGAAGGCACGCACGCCCTTCAGCAGGCGGAAGGCATGGACGAAGGTGCCGAACGAGGGCGTATAGGCCGGAAAGACGCAGAGAATTCGACGCTGGTTGCCGACGGTGACGCGGCTGCGCATTCAAAGCCTCGCTGGCGTGACGATGAGCTATAGTGAAAATCCACGCAATTGTTGAGCCGTTAACGTTTTTAATGCCGTCTGTGTTTCACTTCCGCGTCCAAAAGCGTCATCCCAATCGAAGATCACATAAATTCCCCAATCCTTGTCAATTTATTGGCCGCCTTCATGCCGGTTGCGGAGCGCGCGGGGCAGCCCTAGGTTTGTCACGGTCACGGGCGGCACATGAACGGCATTCTCCTTCACACCGCGTTCGATGCTCTCGCGTGGGTGGCGGCAGGGCTCGCGCTCTACTGGCTGACGCAGGGCGTTCATGTCCGCTTTCCGGCCTCGCCAGCGGGCACCCTGCCCTATGCGGCGGCGCTGGTGCTCGGAAGCGGTCTGGGCGCCGTGCTGTTCGGTACCGCCAATCTGTGGCTCTCGCACCAGGCCGGCGTCGCCCGCTCGATCGAAGGCGCAATCGCCGGCGGCATTTTCGCGATCGAATTTTACAAGCGCTCGGCGGGGATCAATGCGCGCACGGGGGCGCGCTTCGCGCTCCCGCTCGCGGTGGGAGTGGCCGTCGGGCGGATCGGGTGCTACTTCGCCGGTCTCGATGACTTCACCTACGGCACGCCGACCGAGTTGTCCTGGGGACATGATTTCGGCGACGGCATTTTGCGCCATCCGGTACAGCTTTATGAGAGCGCCGCGATGGCAGCGTTTGCGGTCTTCTATGTGTGGCGCGTACTTCGTGATGATCGCTTCGTGATTGACAACGGTTTCTACCTCGCCGTCGCCTATTACGGCGCGCAGCGGTTCATCTGGGAGTTCTTCAAGCCCTACGCGTCGCTGATCGGCCCGTTCACGCTGTTCCACATCCTCTCCGCCGCCATCTTTCTTTATGCGCTCGTGATGATCGCGCGCGCGCCAACCCCGCGAGCCGCCGATGACCGCGCCTTTGCGTAGATCGCGTCCCTATGTGTTCTGGGGCCAGACCACGTCGCTGTGCGAGACCTGCCTGCGGCTGGTGCCGGCGAAGATCGAGATTCGCGACAGCGAGGTCTGGTACCAGAAGCGCTGTCCGCAGCACGGCACGCACACCACGCTGGTTTCGACCGACGCCGCCTATTGGAAGCTGTGCAAGGATTACATCAAGCCCGGCGACCGGCCGCTCTCGCTGCAGAGCAAGACCGAATACGGCTGCCCCTATGATTGCGGGCTGTGTCCCGACCACGAGCAGCATTCCTGCCTCGCACTCATCGAGATCAACGAACACTGCAATCTGACCTGTCCCGTATGTTTTGCGGAATCATCGCCGGCGCGGGAGAAGCAGCTTCCGCTCACGACCGTCGAGCGCATGCTCGACACGCTGATCACCAGCGAAGGTGAGCCCGACCTGGTCCAGCTTTCCGGCGGCGAGCCAACGCTGCACCCCGATTTCTTCGCTATCCTCGATGCAGTGCGGGCGCGCCCGATCCGGCATGTGATGATCAATACCAACGGGCTGCGGATCGCGCGCGAGCCGGATTTTGTCGCCCGCCTCGCCGAGCAGAAGCGCGGGCTCGAAGTCTATCTGCAATTCGACTCGACCCGACGTGAGGCGCTGTTGAATCTGCGCGGCGCCGACCTGCGACGCGTCCGCCAAGACGCGCTCGAAGCGCTGGAAAAGCATGGCATTTCCACCACGCTGGTGGTGACCGTCAAACGCGGCGTCAACGACGATGAGATCGGCGAGATCGTGCGCAACGCGCTCGACTGGCGCTGCGTGCGCGGGGTCACCTTCCAGCCGGTGCAGGATGCCGGCCGCAACGAGAATTTCGACAAGACCCGAGATCGGGTCGTGCTCTCCGAGATCCGGCGGCGGGTCGTGCAGGACTCCGGCGTATTCGGCGAGAACGACATGATCCCGCTGCCGTGCAACCCCGAGACGATCTCGATCGCCTACGGGCTGCGCAACGGCCGCAACGTCGTTCCGGTGATGTCGCTGGTGCCGCGCGAAGAACTCATCGCCAGCCTGCCGAACGCCATCACGTTCGAGAAGCAGCCGATGCTGCGGCAGAAATTCATGGAGCTGTTCTCGCTGTCATCGGGCCCGAACAACACCGGCGAGCGGATGGCCGAATTACTGTGCTGCCTGCCGCAGGTGCCGGTACCGGAAGGAATCAGCTACGAGAACGTCTTCCGCGTGGTGATCGTCCAGTTCATGGACCGGTTCAATTTCTGCGTCGGCGGCGTCAAGCGCTCGTGCATCCATTTCGTGACGCCGCACGGCCAGATCATCCCGTTCGATACCTACAATCTGTTCTATCGCAACGGCATGATCGACCGGATCCGCGCCGCACAGCGTGCTGAGGCGGCGGCGATGACATGAGCGATCAGCCCACGCCCCGGCGCATGCCATCGCCGATGGTGTTGGCCTTCCTGTTGGCCGTATCCATCCTGTTGCCAACCGTCGTATCGCTGATCAGCACCGGGCTGGTCATCAGCGATGTATCGCTGTTCACCATGGGCGCGTTTGCACTGGTCCTCGGCGGCCTGATGCTCCTGCTTCTCATTTACGTGGTGTACGTTTTTTATATCCGGCGATAATCGCCGCAGGGGGCCTTCCATGACCCGTCATCCCGTTGTCATAGCCCTGATGGTCCTCGTCGGCCTCATCCTGCTGCTCCCGGGGATATGCGCCATCGTTTTCATCGGAGCGGGCGGAGTTGGCGGCGGCAGCGGAGATCCGACGCTCATCAGCCTCTGGGCCGTCTGCCTTCTGATCTCAGCCGGGGGAGTATGGCTGATCGTCAAGGCCTTTCGCTGAGTTTGGCGGTGTTCCGCTGACTTTAGCGTTGCAGTTGCGCGTTTGCTGCCTATATTGCGCCGCAACCAAGCCTTGGCTCGGCCGGGCCCAACCGGATTTCCTTTTATGCAGTTGCGCAACGTGGCGATCATCGCCCATGTCGACCATGGCAAGACCACGCTTTTGGACCGGATGCTGCAGCAGTCCGGTGCATTCCGCGAGAACCAGCGGGTGGCCGAGCGGGCGATGGACTTCGAACGACCTGGAACGCGAGCGCGGCATCACCATCCTCGCCAAGGCGACCTCGATCCTCTGGAAGGACACCCGCATCAACATCGTTGACACGCCCGGCCACGCCGATTTCGGCGGTGAGGTCGAGCGCATCCTCAACATGGTTGACGGCGCGCTGGTGCTGGTCGATGCGGCCGAGGGCCCCCTGCCGCAGACCAAGTTCGTGGTGTCGAAGGCGCTCAAGATGGGGCTCAGGCCGATCGTCGTGATCAACAAGGTCGATCGTGGCGATGCCCGGCCCGTCGAGGTCGTCAACGAGGTATTCGACCTGTTCGCCGCCCTCGACGCCAGCGAGGAACAGCTCGACTTCCCGATCCTTTACGGTTCCGCCAAGGAAGGCTGGATGGCCACCTCGCCGGAAGGGCCGAAGGACAAGGGCATGGTGCCGCTGTTCGATCTGGTGGTGCAGCATGTCGCGCCGCCCACCATCGAGGAAGGGCCGTTCCGGATGCTCGGCACGATCCTCGAAGCCAATCCCTATCTCGGCCGCATCGTAACCGGCCGCATCAGTTCGGGCTCGATCCGGCCGAACCAGGCTGTCAAAGTGCTCGACCGCAAGGGGAAGCTGATCGAAGAAGGCCGCGTCACCAAGGTGCTCGCCTTCCGGGGGCTTGAGCGCGCCCCGATCGAGGAGGGGTTCGCCGGCGACATCGTCGCGCTCGCCGGCCTGCCGGAGGCCACCGTTTCGCACACGCTCGCCGCGCCGGAGGTGGCGGTGCCGCTGCCGGCGCAGCCGATTGATCCGCCGACGCTGGCGATGACCTTCCGCATCAACGATTCCCCGCTCGCTGGAACCGAGGGCGACAAGGTCCAGAGCCGGGTCATCCGCGAGCGGCTATTGCGTGAGGCCGAGGGCAACGTTGCGCTGCGGATCAGCGAATCGCGCGAGAAGGATTCCATGGAGGTCGCCGGCCGCGGCGAGCTGCAGCTCGGCATCCTGATCGAGACCATGCGCCGGGAGGGGTTTGAACTGTCGGTCTCCCGCCCGAAGGTCCTGTTCGAGCGCGACCCCGACGGCAACATCCTCGAGCCGATCGAGGAAGTCGTGATCGACGTCGACCAGGAGCACTCCGGCATCGTCGTGCAGAAGGTCGCGGAGCGGAAAGGCGACCTGGTCGAAATGAGGCCCTCCGGCGGTGGGCGCGTGCGGCTCGTGTTCTACGCGCCGACCCGCGGACTCATCGGCTACCAGGGCGAACTCTTGACCGATACCCGCGGTACCGCGGTCATGAACCGGCTGTTCCACGAGTACGGCCCACATCGGGGCGAGATCATTGGCCGCCGCAACGGCGTGCTCATTTCCAACGATTCCGGTGAGGCGGTCGCGTTCGCTCTTTGGAACCTGGAGGACCGCGGACCGATGATGATCGAGCCGGGCTGGAAGGTCTATCCCGGCATGATCGTGGGCGAGCACACCCGCGGCAACGATCTCATCGTGAACGTGCTCAAGGGCAAGAAGCTCACGAACATCCGCACCCATTCCAAGGACGAGGCGGTGCGTCTGACCCCACCGATCCGCATGTCCCTCGAAAAGGCGCTTGCCTATGTCGAGGATGACGAACTCGTCGAGATCACCCCGAAGTCGATCCGCCTGCGCAAAAAGCTCCTCGACCCCAACGATCGAAAGCGAGAAGAGCGGCGCAAGGAGACCGAGCAGGTATAATCCGCGGCACCCCAGCCGCCGGAACGGCGCTGAAGCGGGGCAGGTGATTCGCGATTTTCGGGTGCCAGAACGACCACATACGGTTGCAAAGCACCGTTTTGACTCTCGGCAAGTGCAGCCGGAGCGAACCACAGAAAAGTTTAGCGGCCATCGTGTCGCGGCAGCCACAGCCAGCACATCAGCCGATCATTTCTTGGTTTTTCATGTCTTAAAATCCAAATTCGCAGCGCTTTACCCGGTCCAACGCCCCCATCATTAACCGCTCGTTAAATATAGGACTTGAAGGTGGGCTGGGTGCTTGCTTCTATTTGCCTATGAGCACCACCCTCATAGAGGTCCGCCGGGCCAAGCCATGTGACTCGAGGGCCATCGCTTCGACCCACGACGAGGCGTGGCGGAGTGCCTATCAAGGCATCATCCCAGGCCCCGAGCTGGACAAGCTCATCAACCGGCGCGGCGCCGACTGGTGGGACAGCGCGATCCGCAAAGGCAGTCGGATCTCGATCATCGCCTTCGGCGACAGCGTGGCCGGGTACGCCAACTATGGCCGCAATCGCGCACGCAGCCTCTACTACGATGGCGAAATCTACGAAATCTACCTGCGCCCGGAATTCCAGGGGCTCGGCTTCGGCCGCAAGCTCTTCACCGCGGCGCGCAAGGACCTCGCGCAAAGCGGCTTGCAAAGCCTCGTGGTGTGGGCGCTGTCGGACAACGAAACCGCGGTCGAGTTCTACCGTGCGCTCGGCGGCAAGGCGGTCGCCCGCTCGTCCGAGCGGTTCGGAGCCAAGACTCTCGACAAGGTCGCCTTCTCCTGGCAGGCCTGAGCCGGCTTTCCTCGAAGCGTCGTCTGCTGGTGAACGGATTCACAATCTCGGGGCGCCATTGCCTGAGGATGGCGCCTAGCGCCGGTCTCGAAGGGCGGGGCCAAGTCCATACCGCCTCGTCAGACCGACAGATCCGGCAAGGGCAACCGCCCCAACGAATAGGCGGCGCGCGCCGTATTCGCCAGCAGACAGGCGATCGTCATCGGCCCGACGCCGCCTGGCACCGGTGTGATCGCGCCCGCGATCTCGCAGACTTCGGTGAAGGCCACATCGCCTACGACCCGCGACTTGCCGCCTGCCTCCGCAACCCGGTTGATCCCGACATCGATTACGATCGCGCCCGGTTTGATCCAGTCCGCCTGAACCTTTTCCGGCTGTCCGATCGCCGCGAACACGACATCCGCGCGCCGGGTCACCATTGGAAGGTCCCGCGTCTTGGAATGCGCGATCGTCACAGTGGCGTTTTCCGCGAGCAGGAGTTGCGCGAGCGGTTTGCCTACGATGTTGGAGCGTCCGATGATCACCGCTTCGAGCCCGGTCAGCACCGGCTGCGCCGATTTCGCCAGCAGCACACATCCCATCGGCGTGCAGGGGACCAGTGCCGGCAGGCCGGCGGAAAGCCGTCCGGCATTGAGCGGATGGAAGCCGTCGACGTCCTTGGCCGGATCGATTGCGGCGATGACTTTGTGCTCATCGATCTGCGGCGGAAGCGGAAGCTGCACCAGGATGCCATGAACGACCGGATCGGCATTCAAGCGTGCGATCAGGGCCAGGAGATCGGCCTCGCTGGCGGTATCTGGCAAGCGGTGATCGAACGACTTCATGCCGCCGCTGACGGCGGTCTTGGTCTTGCTGGCGACATAGATTTCACTCGCCGGGTTGCTGCCCACGACGACGACCGCAAGACCCGGCACGATGCCGCGGTCGCGCGCGAGCCGATGCACGGCATCCGAAACCTTGCCGCGCAAGTTGGCCGCAAGCGCCTTGCCATCGATGATCCGCGCCGCCATGTCACCCCCGTTCGGCAATTCTGGCCAGCGCGGCCGCCAGAGCGGCAAAGTCGCCTGCAATCTTGACCTGTTTAAGTCGGGCGGTAGCGCCGGCAATGATGCTCACATTCCGTGGTGCGATTCCGACAACGCGCGCCAGAAGCTGAACCAGCGCCGCATTGGCCTCGCCCTCGCTGGCGGCCGCGCGCACGCGCGCCTTGAGCACGGATCGACCGTCAGCAAGTTGCTCGATGCCCTCGATCGCGTCGCGCCCGCCCTTTGGCGTCAAGCGCACGGCGACCTTGATCCCGTCGGCCACCGCCACCCAGGCCTGAGCGCCGCGCACACGGCATCTCCTCAGAACACATTGGGATAGATGTAGCGCTCGATGACGCTCTGAATGAAGAAGATGATCAGGATGAGAATCACCGGCGAGATATCGATCCCGCCGAGATTGGGAAGGATATTTCGGATCGGGCGCAGTGCCGGTTCAGTGATGCGGTAGAGGAACTCGCCGATCGTCGAGACCACCTGATTACGCGTGTTCACGACGTTGAAGGCGACCAACCACGACAGGAGGGCGGCCGCGATCAGCAGCCAGACATAGAGCTGCAGGGCCAGCAGGATGACGTCGAGAAGCGCGCGCATGTTGGGTCCCGTTGAAACGCCGAACATGTAGCGGGTCGGGCGAGTGCGAACAAGCGGCCTGTCCTTGACAGGGAGTCCCGCGGGTCCTAAATGGCCGCTCGCTTCAAGCCGTGGCGCACGCATCCGTGCGCTCTGGCGGGGCCGTAGCTCAGCTGGGAGAGCGCCTCGTTCGCAATGAGGAGGTCAGGGGTTCGATCCCCCTCGGCTCCACCACTCGAAATTCCAATGAGTTTCCGGGGGTTGGCGAGACTCCCGCGGCAGCGAACGCAAGACATCCATGACCGCAAGGCCTGGTGAGACCGCCGATACGACACCGGCGGCTCCGTCCGCCGGTGTGCTGATGGACTCGGCACCCCAGGCTGCGACCGGGTTCAGCGCGAGCACGCCGGAGTCGCTCATCCGTCACCGGCCGTTCGTGCTTTATTGGAATGCGCGCATCTTCTCCGCGATAGCCTTCCAGATGATGGGCGTCGCGGTCGGCTGGCAGATGTATGCGCTGACTGGCGATCCCTTCGACCTCGGCCTCGTCGGCCTCGCGCAGTTCCTGCCCGCCCTGCTGCTGATGATGATCGCGGGCCAACTCGCCGACCGCTACGACCGGCGGCGGATTGTGCAAATCTGCCAGCTCGCGGAAGGCGCCGCCGCCGCCGCGCTCGCCGTCGGCTCGTTTTCCGGGTGGCTGAGCAAGGATTTCATCCTGGCGGCGGTCTTCCTGCTCGGAGTTCGGACGCTCGTTCGAAGCGCCGACGCTGCAAACGCTGCTGCCGGCGATTGTCCCGGCTTCGTTGTTCCCGCGCGCGATCGCCGGGTCCTCCACGGCGCAGCAAGCCGCAACGATCACCGGGCCCGCGATCGGCGGCTTCCTTTATCTCCTCACGCCGACAGTGGTGTACTCCGTTTGCTGCACGCTATTCATTTGCGCCGCCATTCAGTTGGCGTTCCTCAAGGTGCATCGCGTGGCGTCGACGCGGCCGCCGCTGACACTGAACGCCTTCTTCGGCGGCCTCTCCTACATCTGGCACAATCCCATCGTGCTGGGCGTCATCACGCTCGATCTGTTCGCGGTCCTCTTAGGCGGCGCGACCGCACTGCTCCCGATCTTCGCCAAGGATGTTTTCGACGTCGGTCCCGTCGGGCTCGGCCTGCTGCGCGCCGCGCCCGCGGCCGGGGCACTCACGATCATGGTTGCGCTCACGCGCTGGTCGTTCACGCGCGGCGTCGGGCGGATCATGTTTTCGGCCGTCGCTTCGTTCGGAGTGGCGACCGTGGTGTTCGCGCTCTCGACCTCGTTTGCGCTGTCGATGATCGCACTGATCGTTCTGGGCGCGTCGGACGCCGCGAGCGTCGTGATCCGCCAGACGCTGGTGCAGTTGGAAACGCCGGATGACATGCGCGGCCGGGTGAGCGCCGTGAATTCGCTGTTCGTCGGCATGTCGAACCAGCTTGGCGATTTCCGCGCGGGCATGGTCGCGGCCTGGATCGGCGCGGTGCACGCGGTGCTGTTCGGGGGGCTTGGCACACTCGTGGTCGTGCTCGTCGGCACGCGGGTGTTTTCCAAGCTCTACCGGACCGAAGGATTTCATAACGCCGGCCGCTGACGGCCGAGACGGCGGTATTCAATCCGGCGCACCGATCCAATGATTGAGAAAGGCCGCAAGCCAGGCGCGGCCGGCCGGATCATGCACCGCGCGATCGGCAAAATGCGCGGCGCGCGGCTTGGCGCCGGGCAGCAGCATGCGCTCGTGTCCGCGGGTGGTCCAACGGCAGATAAGGGCGTGCGTGACGTCGGGATGAAACTGGAGCGCATAGGCGCTGCCGATGCGGAACGCCTGCACTGGAAACGTGTCGCCTTCCGCCAGCAGTTCCGCGCCGGCCGGCCGATCGAATCCTTCTCGATGCCATTGGTAGACCTGCTCCGGCCAGGGATCGCAGATGGTGCGCCCGAGCTCGGTGGGGCGGATCGGGTAGTAGCCGATCTCGGCATGACCTTCCGGATGGGGATAGACGCGGGTTCCGAGCTGACGCGCCAACATCTGCGCACCGAGACATATACCGAGAAAGGGCTTCTGCTCCTTCAACGGCACCGCGATCCAGTCGATCTCGCGGCGGACGTATTCATCCGCGTCGTTCGCGCTCATGGGTCCACCGAAGATCACGGCGCCGGAATGTTCAGCCAACAACTCCGGCAGCGGATCGCCATAGCGCGGCCGGCGAATGTCGAGCGTGTATCCGCGCTGGCGCAGCGCATGACCGACATTCCCAGGCGTCGAATTCTCCTGATGCAGAACGATCAGCAAGGGTTGGAACATGACTTCGGCGCGCGTGATTCTCAGCGGCTGCGATTGTGCCGATCGGTTGCCGCGAGCACCAGACCACGGGGCAACACGCGGGTAAGCACGGTCACCAGCTTGTTGGCAAAGCCCGGCACGACCACGCGCCGCCCGGCCATCAGCCCCTGATAGCCTTGTTGCGCGACTTTCCCTGCGGGCTGGGTGAGGATCGGCGTATAGCTCTCATTGCTGATGCCGGCGCGAGCCTGAAATTCGGTCGGCACCGGGCCGGGACAGAGCGTCGTGACGCGCACGCCGCGCGGTGCGAGCTCGCGATGCAGCGCCTCGCTGAACGAAAGCACATAGGCCTTGGTCGCGTAATAGACGGCCATGCCGGGTCCGGGCAGAAACGCCGCCACGGACGCGACATTGAGGATGCCGCCGCGGCGACGTTCAAGCGAGTCCACGAACGCAAGCGAGAGATCGGTCAAGGTACGGACATTGAGATCGATCATCGCGAGCTGTTCATGCCGGTCGCGCTGGGTTGCCGCGCCGACGAGGCCGAAGCCGGCATTGTTGACGACGTATTCCAGCTCGAACCCGCCCGCGAGAACAGCCGCGCCGATGCGATCAACCGTAGCGGGCGCCGTGACGTCCAGCGCCAGAACCAGCGGCCGCTCGCGACCCGTTGCGGCAATGTCGGAGGCGACACGATCGAGCGCATCCGCGCGGCGCGCGACCAGTACGAGTTGATGGCCGTGCGCAGCGAAGACATGGGCCAGCGCCGTCCCGATGCCGGCGGACGCGCCCGTGATCAGCGTCAATGGACGCAGCGCGGCCATCTCGGTCTCACTAATCGCCGACTTTGGTGCGGTTTTCCGCCACCCGCTGCCGGAGCTCGATCCGTTCGCGCGATGAAACACCGAGCAGATCGGCAGCGCGCCACAAGAGATTGTCCTCGAACTCGCTGACCCGGCCGTCGGAGTAGACGATCTCCCACATCATTTCGACGATACGCAGGCGGCCCGCTTCGTCGAGCGAACGGTTGATCCGGCTGGTAAAATGATAGAGATCGATCAATTCCTGCTCTACGACGCTCGCTTCCGCGACCAGTTCATCCGTCGTCGCTTCGTCGAGCCCGAACGCGCGCTTGATGAGAGCGTGTAGATTCTCGCGCTCGACGTCCGAAATCACCCCGTCGATGGCCGCGGTGTGGACCAGCAGCGCGGCGGCCGCCAGCCGGTAGTCATCTTCGCCGAACCGGCTCGGATGCTTGTCGCCATCGGTCAGCTCGGAAACGAATTTTCGGAAGGCTTCGAACATGGATCCCACCCCGCCCCAAAAACCTCAGGTGGTGCGCCTGCGCGGCGATGTCCAGGGCGGGCCGCGTGGACCGCGTGTCCAGGCCAGGAGCAAGAACGGACCGGCGCCGACCATTTCCGTCAGCGACCAAGACCGCGGTTGTTAATTGACCGCCTTGCCGCTGCGATAGCTCTCTTCCAGCAGCTCAAGATTGTTCTTGATGTAGGGGCTCTGCGGATCGGCCGCCTGTGCCGCCAGCAGCGTTTCGCGGGCGTGCACGTAATCGCCCCGCAGCATGTAGGAATAGCCACGGTTGTTGAGGATTTCCGGCGTCGGGCCGAGGATCGCGATGGCCTGCTTGTAGGCGCGGTCGGCGAGGTCGAACCGGCGCAGCCGGTCGTAGGAGGCGGCCAGGCCGACCCAGGCCTCGGCGTCGCGCGGGTGCGTCTCGACGGCGCGCCGGAAGTGGCGTTCGGCGAGGCCGAAATTCGCAGTGCGATAATATTTCTTGCCCAGGCTCAGATCGTCATAGGGATCGCTGCCGAGGAGCTTCGGATTGGAGGCGGGCGGCGCGCCTTCCGGGATCGGCTGGATCGAGCCGGTCGTGGTCGGTTCGAGCGGATCCGCCGCCGACGTCTCGGCCGGCGGAAGGTCGGTCGCCGACGCGGTCGTTGCCGGATCGCTGGATTTCGATTGAATGAGGTCGCTGAGCTTGGTCGATGTCGAGCAGCCGGCGAGGCACAGGAGGCACGCCGCCGCGACGAGGAAACGACCTGCACTCGAACGCATCAACACGCTCCGGACGCACACGATCGTTTCAGGCCTGTCCCGCTGGCTGCGCAGGGACGACGGTCCGGAAGCAACCGGATACGCCAAGCTAGGGCACGTTGGTTAAGATTTCCTCGCTGTTCGGCTGCCGAAAAAGGTTTAAGCTTCAATAAGATACGAGCCTGCGATCCACGCGGCTTCCCGCTCAGTAATGGCCGGTATAAAGGCGGACGATCACCGGCAGCAGAATGACCACGAACAGCACCGGGAAGATGCACACCATCATCGGCACCGAGAGCTTCGCGGGCAGGCTGTAGGCCTTTTCTTCGGCGCGGGAGAGCCGCTTGTGGCGCATGTCGTCGGAATAGACGCGCAGCGCATCGGTGATGCTGGACCCGAGTTCGGCCGACTGCTGGATCAGGGTGGCGAAAGAGCGCGCCTCTTCGAGCCCCAGCCGGTCGCCGAAATGTTCGAGCGCTTCGGTCATGGTGCGGCCGGCGCGGATCTCGAGATTGGTCATGTGGATGTTGGCGCAGAGGGAAGGATAGGAGTCGCCGAGTTCGCGCCCGACGCGCTCGAGCGACGCCTCCATGCTCAGCCCGGAATCGGCGCACACGACCAGAAGGTCCATGAAATCCGGAAAGCCGGAGCGGTGTTCGTCGCGGCGTTTGGCGATGCGCCGGTCGATGTAGAAGCTCGGCGCCAGGTAGCCGACGATCCCGCCCAGCATCACCGCCAGCCAGAAGATCGCCCCGCTCTGGGTGAACATCATCGGGGCGACGAAGAACATCGACACCGCGAGGACGATCGCCAGCATTACGCGGGCCAGGAAGAAATAGCCCGTCGCATGGAGGTCGTAGATCCCGGCGTGGATCAAGCGGCGGCGCAATACTTTCATGTCGCCCTTGTCGCCCGCCGAATAGTGCTTGGTGGCATAGTCGACGATCCGCTGCGCAGCCTTGAGGCTTGAGCTGCGCAGCGAATTCTGGTCGGCGGCGGGGCGCTCGCCGGTGAGCTCCGCGATGCCCGCGGCCCGCCGCTTGACCGCGCCGCGCACGCGGATGGCCGCCATGGCCCCGAACGCCAGGATGGCGGTCGCGAGGAAGACGAGCACTGCCAGCATCAAGGCGGATGAGTCGCCGAACACGCCGAGCAGGGTATCGTAGATGCCATCCATTCGTTCAGATCTTGAAGTTCACCAGGCGGTACATGATGAGGTTGCCGAGGCCCATCCAGGCGCCCGCGCCGGCAAGCGCCTTCTTGGTGATGTCCTCGGACCAGACGCTCGCATAGAAGTCCGGCGCCACGAACTGGATCATCAGGAAGATCGCGATCGGCAACGACGAGAGGATAAGCGCGGAAGCGCGGCCTTCCGCCGCCAGCGCCCGGATCTTGCGCCGCATCTTGAAGCGTTGGCGGATGACCGCCGAGAGGTTCTGCAGGATCTCGCCTAGATTGCCGCCGGTCGAGCCCTGGATCGCAACCGCCGTGACGAACAGCGGCAGGTCATCCTGTCCGATACGGAAAAACAGATTGCGCAGCGCGGTTTCGAGGTCCGCGCCATAGGTGATTTCGTCGGTCACGATGCCGAATTCGCTGCCTATCGGGTCGGCCATTTCGCGCGCCACCATGTTGATGGCGACCGGCGTCGGGTGGCCGGCGCGCAGGCTGCGCACGATGATGTCGAGCGCGTCGGGAAACTGCGCGCCGAAGGCCTTCTGCCGGCGGCCGCGCAGGAACCGCAGCACCGCATAAGGCACCACCGTTCCGCAGAACAGTGAGAGCAGGAACGCTTGCAGCATGTCGTGGCGCCAGAGCAGTCCAACGCCGAAGGCGACCACCGCGCCGATACCGGAGAACATCAGGATCTTGCCGAGGCCCAGCGTCACACCCGACTGCAGCACGAGCTGATTGATGCTGGCGATGCTGAGCCGGTAGTTGCCCGCGCTGGTCAGGCCGCGCTCGCGCCGCAACTGCACGAGAATGGTCTCGCGATCGGACTGGTTCTTGAGCAGCTTGAGGCGGCGATTGACATTGGCGCGATAGGACACGCCGGAAAAGCACAGCAGGTAGATGCCCTCGACGAACAGTCCCGCCGAGACCGCGACGAACAGGTAGATCACATAGATCTGGTCGAGATCGAACGACATGGTGTCAGAGCGGCTGCGACGGGTCGAAATAGGTGCCGGGAATCTTGATGCCCATGGCGGCGAGATCGTTAAGGAAGCGCGGGCGCACGCCGGTCGCCTGGAAGTGGCCGACCACGGCGTTGTCGGGTGCGGTGCCGGTGCGCACGAACTTGAAGATCTCCTGCATCTGGATGATGTCGCCTTCGATGCCGGTGATCTCCGCGATCGAGGTGACCTTGCGCTTGCCGTCGGAGAGACGCGAGAGCTGCACGATCAGCCGGACAGCGGAGGCGATCTGGCCGCGAATCGAGGCGATCGTCATCGGCATGCCGGCCATGCCGATGAGCTGTTCGAGGCGCGAGATCGCCTCGCGCGGATTGTTGGCATGGATGGTCGCCATCGAACCTTCGTGGCCGGTGTTCATGGCTTGGAGCATGTCGAAGGCTTCTTCGCCGCGGCACTCGCCGAGGATGATGCGCTCCGGCCGCATGCGAAGCGCGTTTTTGACCAGCTCGCGCTGACGGATTTCGCCCTTGCCTTCGAGGTTCGGCGGACGCGTCTCCATGCGTGCCACGTGCGGCTGCTGCAGTTGCAGCTCGGCGGCGTCTTCGATGGTGATCAGGCGCTCCTTCTCCGAGATGAACGCCGAGAGCGCGTTGAGCATGGTAGTCTTGCCGGAGCCGGTGCCGCCCGAGATGATCGTGGTGATGCGCGCCTTCACGGCGGCGGCCAACAGCTCGGCCATCTGCGGGCGGATCGCGTTGAACTCGACGAGCTTATTGAGGTGGAACGGCTTCTTGGAGAACTTGCGGATCGAGACCAGCGGCCCGTCGACGCCGATCGGCCGCACCGCGACGTTGACGCGCGAGCCATCCAGCAAGCGCGCGTCGCACAACGGATGCGATTCATCGACGCGACGGCCAACCGCGGACACGATCTTGTTGATGATCCGCAACAGATGCTGCTCGTCCTTGAAGCGCACGCCGCACGGTTCGAGCAGGCCGCCGCGCTCCACATAGACGCTCTCGTGGCCGTTGATCAGGATATCGCTGATGCTGCCGTCCTTGAGCAGGGGCTCGAGCGGCCCGAGCCCGGTCATTTCATCGAGAATTTCGGCGACGAAGTCGTTCAGTTCCTGCGTGTTGAGCGCCAGCCGCTCGACCAGGACATATTGGGAGACGAGCTGCTGGATGTGCTGCCGCATCTCGTCTTCGGGCAGCTTTTCCAGCGCGGAGAGATTGATCTCCTCGATCAGGCGCCGATGCAGGCGGACCTTGGCGTCGAGCAGCTTGTCGGTGAGCAGCGGGTTCGAAGACTGCTGCACCGCCGGCTCTGCGGCCGGCTCCGGGAAGACGGTCCACGACACGCCTTCAAGCCCGACTACAGGCTCTTCTGCAGCGGGCGCCGAATCCGGCACGGCAACACGGCGAACTGAAAAGCGGCCAACCATTATCTCGATCCGTCACATTCCCGGTCCCGGTGCGCCTCAGCGCGCCCAGGACAGTTTGAGCTTCTTCGCCATAAAGCCGCTTGCCGACGCGTCTTCGGCTTGCTGCGGAAGCACGAGCTTGCGAAGCTGAGCCGAGATCTTGTTACCGGGCTTGACCTCATCGAGGGGCACGCCGCGGTCGATCGCCTCGCGCACCATTGCATAGTTATTGGGGATGCAGCCGGCGAAGGAATCACCCAGCACCTGTTCGATGTCGGCGCGCTTGAGGCCGGAGGAGAACACCTTCTGTTCGAAGCGATTGATGACGACCTGCGGTCGTGGACTGTCGCCAAGCCGTTCGCGGATGGCTTCGACCAACTGCTTGGCATGACGCAGGCCGGGCACCGTCATTTCGCTGACGATGTACAACTGATTCGAACCGAGCAGCACGCTGTCGGTCCATGAGAACCAGGTGCGCGGCATGTCGAATACGACGTAGTCGAAGTTGGTCGAAACGAGATCGAGGAGCCGCGTCACCACGTCCGGATCGAACGAGCGCATTTCTGCGGGCCGGTTCGGCGCGGCCACCACCGCCAATCCCGAGGGATGATGCGAGAGCATGACCTCGAGCAACTGCCGGTCGAGGCGTTCCGGGCGCGGTTCGATCTCGCCGAGGTTGAGCCGCGGCTCCAGGTCGAGATAATCCGCGCAGGCACCGTGCTGGAAATCGAGGTCGACCAGGCAGGTCAGGGATTTTCCGCGCTGGCCGCTGTTGAGCAGCATCATCGCGCTCTGCACCGCGAGCGTGGTGACGCCGGCGCCGCCGACCGCCGGAAGGAAAGTGAGAAATCTTGGCTTCGGTCGTCTCCGCCCCGGCCGGCCCGGTGGCGACCCGCGCGCAGGTACGCACCAGTTCCACCGGTGGCACCGGCTTCACCAGGAAATCCGAGATCCGCATCTGCATCAGCGTGCGCGCGACCAACTCATCGAAACTCTGAGTCACGACGACAACCGGCGCGCGGCTGCCGATTTGGGCCATCAGCCGCTCGAGCGCCTGCATCTCCGCGGCCTGGCTGGCGTCGAGGTCGATGACGACCACGGTCGCACCATCGACATTGAATCCGTCCCCTACCGTCGCCAGTGTTCCGGACGCGAGCTGCAACGCAATCTGCTGGCTCGCGCCGAAGGTCGAGCGCACCTGCTCCTCGAACGCGGGGTCGGCCGTGAGCACGACTACCTGCGTCTTGTTTGCGGAGTTCTTGTTTCGGCCGATTGCCATATTCGATCTCACACTGCGAGACGGTCAGGGCCCTTTGACGGGGGCCGCCGGCGCGTTGCTGTTGCCTTGCGTGTTGGAGACGCTGATGGCCTCGGTCAGGGTCGGGAGCTGCTGCTGCGTGACGGAGCTCGTCCCAGGAGAAACGGGCTTGATCACTTCGTGACGGCGATAGCGCTCGACGGCGCCCTGCATGCGCTCGCCATTGAACGGAATGTTGCGATTCTCGCTGTAGCGCGGCCAGGGATCGACCATCTGCGTCACCTTGTTGCTATCGACCGCGTCGTTGGCGCCGAGCAGAATCGTTTCGCGGCGGTCGTAATAGATGTCCGAACAGCCGCCGAGCACTGCGCTCAGGGCGAGCACCGCGCCGAGCGCGCGGCGCGGGCCCTCAATCCTTGCTGACGACGACATTGGCTGCTCCTTTCGGCAGATCGAGAACGTGGCCGACGAAGCGCTTCCGCTGTCCGAGCGCCAGGCGCATATCCGTCGGGGTGAGCTCCGACTTGCCCATCAGGAAGAAGTCGGGGTCGTTGGCCGGGATGGTATTATCGAGCGGCGTCTTCAGCGGGCTGCTCGGAGGCGACGGGCGCACCACGCGCGGCGTCACGATGATCGCGAGATCGGTCTCTTTCTTCTGGTACGACGCGCTGCGGAACAGGGTGCCGAGCACCGGCACGTCGCCGACCCAGGGAAGCTGCTCCTGGTTGGCGGTGCTGACGTTGAGCAGCAGCCCGCCCATCATGAAGCTTTGCCCGTCGCGCAGTTCGATCGTTGTGTTGGCGCGGCGAACGATCAAAGCCGGAACCGAAATGCCGTTGCCGACAGGCACGGAATTGTTCGGATCGAGCTGGCTGACCTCGGGCTCGATCTTGAGGTTGATGACGCCGTCCTTGAGCACGGTCGGCGTAAAGGCCAGCCCGACGCCATAGCGCTTGTAGTCGATCGTGACCTGGCCGAGATTGGTCGAGACCGGGATCGGAAACTCGCCGCCGGCGAGAAAGCTTGCGGTGTCGCCCGACAGGGCCACCAGGTTGGGCTCGGCCAAGCTGCGCACGAGGCCGCGCTGCTCCAATGCGTTGAGGGCGGCGTCGATGGTCGTGCCGCCGGCGATGATGCGGCCGAGCAGAAAGCCAAACGGCGAGCCGCCCGACAGCACGCCCGCGGCGACCTCCCCGACCGGGATATTCGTCGAGCTGGTCGGCGTGGTGATCGGAAGCTTGTTCGCCGGCTGGCGTGCGCCGATGCTGCCAGCGACATGGCTGCCGAAGACGTTCCACTGCACGCCGAGATCGCGTCCGATTTCGCGCGACGCTTCGATGAAACGCACCTCCAGCATGACTTGCTGCGGCTGCAGCACGTGCACCGTGTTGATGACGTTGCCGTCCGGCACGAATTGGCGGGCGATGACCATGGCCTTGTCGAGCGTCACCGCGTCAGCGACGGAGCCTGACAGCATGATACGGCCGTTGACCGAGGACACCACGATCTGCGAGCTGGTGGCCCGGCTGATCTCCACCGACAGCCGCGACACGTCATAAGACACTTCGACGTCGAAGATGCCGACCTGTCGCTTGCCTTCGGCGTAGATCGTCACCCGCGTGGTGCCGATCTTCTTGCCGAGGATCGAAAGGGCGTGGTCGGTGAGCGGAGTGACGTCGGCGATTTCGGGATCGCCCACGGTGACGTCGGTATAGGACGAGTCGATGCGCACGTCCTCGGTCTTGCCCACGGCGACGGTGAGCGAGACCGTGCGGCGTGCGCCGCTGACCTGAAGCAGCCGCTGCGCCTGTGCGTCACCGACCGGGGCCAGGAGCCAAAACGGCATCGCGACGGCGGCCGTGATCAACGCGGCGAGGAGCCGACCCCTCGGAAACCGATCCCCATCGGCTCCCCGCCCCGTCTCTCCCGTCCGTTCTGTTGGCCGCCGGTGCATGGCCGCGGCCTGACGCTCGTTCCCGTTTCTCACAACAACCTCCCCACCCGAATTTGAAGCTTCCCCAAGCTCTCTACGCCTCAGCGGGCTTCCACCCGCCTCCGTTCCGCAGCGCCGACGGTGCTCGCCCCGTCTTCCGTCGGTACGCTGTAGTCGTCTCGCTTCGTCGCCCGTCGCACCGCGATGGTGGCGAAGCGGGTATCTTGTGGTGCTGCGCCGCTCACGAGATCCGAGAGCGTGACGCGCCGCGAGGTATCCGCTGCGGCCTCGCCGGCCTTGCGCAGCATCAGCGACAATGTTCCAACCGTTCCCGCGAGCGCCAGCTTCTGCGCGGCGATCGAATCCACTTCGAGCGTGACGGATTTTGCGATCAGCGGCTTGTCGGTGCGATCGTCGGCACTCTGGTCGATGGCGAGCACGCGCACGTTCTGCAACACGACGTCGGTCGTCCCGACGCCTTTTTCCATCTGACGCGTGAGCGCGACGTCGACATGGTCGCCCGGCAGCACGAAGCCACCGACACCATCAACATCGTTGACCCGGACGGTCACCGCTTTCATGCCGTTCTGCAGGGTCGCGGAGAGGGTCGCGCGCTGTCCCGGGCCGGTGATCTTCCACGACAGCACGGGTTCGTTGGTCTCGATCGCGGTCAGAACCACGCGACGGGTCGCGGTGAGTTCGCTGATCTTGTTGAATGCTCCAGCCGGCAGCGCCTCGTTGGGCCAAGGCATTTCCTTGAGCGACATCGAAGACAGCTCGTTGCCATAGCGCAGCGGTTTGCCCGCCACCACGATGGTCGCGGTCGCGGTCGGCTTCTGCTGCGCCTCCAGGCTCTTCATGCGCTGCTCGGCCTGGCTGTTGAGCCAGGACTGCGCGACAAACACCGCCAGCAGGCCGAACAGAACGGCAAAGCCGATCATGACGAGGGTGCTGACGCGCACGGTGAACTTCCTTTGACTGACGGGCGCCTTTCGCGCCGTCCCGCGCGTTCATATAGACGGTGCGGAGGTATTGAATTGGTGAAGCGGCGCGGGCTTCTCGGTCTATGCTGAAGATTGCTTGAATCGGTAGCGTTGACGCTTGGTGACTGTATTGCTCGGATTCTGAAATAAGCTTGGTTGGATTCACAACGGCTCGCTAACCAATCCGCCTTGTGGGCGCGGCGCGCGGGAGCAAGCACGGAACGCACGCTCCGTCTATACGAGGTAATGCCGATCCCGTGGCCAATGGTTTGGTTACCAGGTCATCAGTACCGCCGCGCCTGCGGCGATGCGCCGGGCCGACGTGGTAAACAGAATTCACGTGGCGGTTGATCGAAGTGCACGGCTACGGCAACATGCCCCGTAATCGACTTTCGGCTGCCGTGAATAATGACCCCCGTCAGGAGACACCCCATGCGCAAGCCCCGGATCAGTTACGTCGACCCCGCCGCCGTGACCGACTCGGCTATGCTGGCCGAGTTCGACCGCTGTCGGCGCGAGGGCACGCCGCGGCCCGAGAGCCAGGCGGTGCGCGCGCATGTGCCACCGGTGTTCTGGTCTTTCGCCAACAGCTGGCGCGACGTGTTCAAGAACGGTGTGGCCGATCACGCCATCAAGGAGTTGTGCCGGGTCTACGTTTCGCGCTCGGTCAAATGCGAGTACTGCGGCAACCAGCGCTCGATGAAGGCCGCAAGCCAGGGCACCGTCGAGGACGATTACCGCGACCTGATCAACTTCGAGGCCTCGACGCGCTACGACGAGCGGCAGAAGGCTGCGCTCTCCTATGCCGAGGCCATCACCTGGGACCTGCCGACCGACGACCAGTTCTGGGACCGGCTGCACCGCAATTTCAGCGAGCCCGAGCTGGTCGAGATCGGATACTTCATTGCGCTGACGATGGGCCAGCAGCGTTGGCTGCGCACTCTCGACATCGAGCATCACCAGATCCTCTCGGGCACCGATGCCTCGATGGCGCCGGGCTTCGAGGACGAAGACGCGCTCAAGCGCTCGAAGGACGCCGCCGACTATTGGGCGAAGACCAATGTCAAACCGGCCGAGGCCGCGGAGTGATGAACCCGGTCGCCGCCACCGATCCACGCGTCGCTGCGGCCATCTCGCACTGGGCGCCGCGCTTCGTCACCAACGGCGTGTCGCTCACCGACTTCGAGGAGGTCACCGCCGCAATCAGATCGTGGGATGACTGGTGCCGGGCCTGGTCGGCGCGCGCCGCGCAGCACGAGGAGATCGGCCGGGACGCGCTCAGCCGCGACCGCTTCCTCAGCGCTGGCGAGCATCTGCAGCGCGCCGGCGTTTACTATCACTTCGCGAAATTTCTATTCGTGCACGATATCTCGCAGATGAAGACCGCGCACATGAAGGCGGTCGAGTGCCGCAATCTCGCGCTGCCGTATCTCAAGCCGCCGGGCGAGCGCGTGCAGATGCCGTACCAGGGCAAGCAACTCGCCGGCATCCTGCGAAAACCGCCGGGGATCGAGCGCCCGCCGGTGCTGGTGTTCGTGTGCGGCCTCGACTCCTGCAAGGAAGAAACCGACGCCTACGAGCAGCCGTTTCTCGCGCGCGGCATCGCCACGCTCACCTTCGACGGGCCGGGCCAGGGCGAAGCCGAGTACGACTTCGCCATCCGCGGCGATTACGAGGTCGCGGCGACGGCAGTGCTCGACTTCATCGAGACGCGCCGCGATCTCGATAGCCGCCGGATCGGCATCGGCGGCATCAGCCTCGGCGGCTACTACGCGCCGCGCGCGGCGGCGTTCGACAAGCGCATCAAGGCGTGTCTGGCGCTCGGCGGCCCGTTCGACTGGGTCGAATGCTGGGACGGCTTGCCGGGGCTGACGCGCGAAGCGTTCCGGGTCCGCAGCAAAAGCGCCACGATGGACGACGCCGTGCGCCACGCCGCAACGCTCTCGCTGGTGGACGTCGCCTCCCGCATCGATTGTCCGATCTACATCATGACCGGCCGCGAGGACACCATCGTGCCGGCCGCCGATGCCGAGCGGCTGGCGCGCGAAGTCAGCGGCCATGTCACGCTCAATATCGTTGAGGGCGGCAATCACATCGCCAACAACCGCCCCTATCGCTGGCGCACCCAGTGCGCCGATTGGATGGCGGACGAATTGCGGGCAAGCTAGCGCCAGAACTGGAACAGCCGAAAACCCCGGAACGCGAGCGACACGTCGAGCCCGACCAGCGTGCTTGCCCAAATGACGGAATGCCAGAACAGATCGTAGAGCACCGGCAGAAAGAGCAGGAACACGAGAATCGCCGGCCCGATTGGCGCCAGGCGGCGGCCAAAGTCGCGCACGGGCTCCGGGATCCACGGTTCGATGATGCCCCAACCATCGAGACCGGGACACGGGAGCAGGTTGAAGACCAGCGTCGTCACCTCCAGCAGCGCCAGAAACGCCAGCGACGCCCGCAAGGACGGAGCTGCGGCAAGCACGTCCGCGCCGAGCCTGAGCGCGAGCATCAACAAGAACAGCACGACCGCCGTCGCAACCGGTCCGCCGGCCGAGACCAGCGTGCCATAACCCGGCCGGTGCAGCAGCTCTCGCCGGATGTAGACCGCCCCTCCCGGCAGCCCGATCCCGCCGATCGCCATGATCAGGAGTGGGAATACGATGCTGTATTGCACATTCGCATAATGCAGGGGGTCAAGCGTCAGATAACCCTTTTCCTGCACGCTCACGTCACCGCAGTGATAGGCGACCAGGGCATGGCCGAACTCGTGCAGGCACAGCGCGATCACAAATCCGGTGAGGACAAACGGAAACACCAGCCAGCGCGCGTAGTCGGGCTGCATCACCATCAGCACCGCTAACAGAAGGAACGCCGCGATCAAGGCGAGGAACGTCGAACTGACCGCGTGGCCTGGCGAGGTCTGCGGTCGCCGCGATGAGTTCTCGTGCGAGTCGGGCACCGGGCCGCCGCCCTTCCGTCCCTCGGTGTCCGTGCGGGACGGTCTTGTGTCGTTTGTCACCCGTGCGCCTGCGCCAGCGGCGGAGCCTCCTTCGCGGCGTATTGCTCCTTCACCAGCGCCGCGACATTCACGAGGTCGACCTTGCCGGAGCCCAGTACGGGCACCTTGTCCATCACCATCACCTCCGAGGGCACCATCAGCTCGGAGGCCCCCTTCTCGCGCGCGTAAGTCATGAACTGCGAGCGCGTGACATCCTTCTGCTGCGTCACGAGCACAAGCTTCTCTCCCTTACGTGGATCGGGCACCGCGATGACGGCCGTCGGCGAGTTCGGCCATAGTTCGGCGGCCAGCATCTCGACGGCCGCGAGCGAGATCATCTCGCCGCCGATCTTGGCAAAACGCTTGGCGCGACCCTTGATGGTGAGGAAGCCCTGGTCGTCGAGCGTTACAATGTCGCCGGTGTCGTGCCAGCCTTCCGGCGGCGGTTCGAGCGCGCCGGGCCGTTCGACCTTGAGGTAGCCCAGCATCACGTTCGGCCCGCGCACGAAGAGGCGGCCGCCGTGCTCGACCCCCTCGACCTTTTCCAGCCGCGCCTCCATGCCCGGCAGGATGCGGCCGACGGTGCCGAACCTGTTGAACATCGGCGTGTTGAGCGCGAGCGCTGGCGCGGTCTCGGTGACGCCGTAGCCCTCCAGAATGCGCAGCCCGAATTTCTCCATGTAGACCTTGCGGGTCGCTTCCTTCACCGGTTCGGCGCCGGCCAGGATGTAGCGTAGCGAGCGGAAATCGTAAGGATGCGCAACCCGTGCGTAGCCGCTGAGGAAAGTGTCGGTCCCGAACATGATCGTCGCATTCACGCCGTAGATCAGTTCGGCCACCGTCCGGTAATGCAGCGGCGACGGGTAGAGATAGGTGCGCACGCCCGACACCAGCGGCAGCACTACGCCGACGGTCAGTCCGAACGAATGGAACACCGGCAGCACATTGAACACCTTGTCCTGCCGCCCGAAGTCGATGCGCGCCGCGGCTTGGGCCGTGTTCGCGAGCATGTTGCGGTGGGAGAGCACGACTCCCTTCGGAACGCCCTCGGAGCCCGAAGTGAACAGGATCGCGGCCCAGTCGTCGGCCTTGCGCGCGACCAGTGGCTTCTCGGCATTGAGCATGCCGTGGATCTTGTCGAGAAGCGTGACGGTCGCGCGGATATCTTCGAGGTAGACAATCGTGACCTTGCTCGCGAGCGCGCTGACGAGATTCCCCAGCCGACCCTTCTCCACGAACATGCGTGAAGTGACCACGGTGGTGATCTCCGATGCCTTGCACGCGGCCAGGATATTCGCCGACCCGGCCGTGAAGTTGATCATCGCGGGCACGCGTCCGGCGGACATCAGTCCGAGCAGCGTCACCACCGCGCCGTTCGAGTTCGGCAGCATGACGCCGACCGCGCGCCCTTCCGGCGCCAGCGGCATCAGCTTGGTCCCGAGGATGGACACGCCCGCGAGCAGACGCTTGTAGGTCAGCGGGCCGCTCACGGGGTCTTCCACCGCGACATGCTTGCGGCCGTGCACCTGCGCCGCCTCGATCACCGCCTGAACGACGGTGCGGTCGGTCGAGGTGGTACGGAACACGAGATCGGACATGATGCCATAGAGCGCGGCTCCCGCAGCCTGGCGCCGAGACCGGCCCTTGAGCGCGGGATCGACCGATAGCTTGACCGGTTCGAGCACCGTGACCTTCACCTTAGGGAACCACTTGCGGCGTACCTGGCTCTTGGAGAGGCGGCTGAACGGCGTCTGCTCCAGGCCCTCGATGCGCACCGGCACCACGACGGCGTCGGACTTGTCGGCGATCAGCGCCGCGCCGTCATAGACCTTCATCAGGCTTCCGGTGACGGTGATGCGGCCCTCAGGAAAAATGATCAATGCCTCGCCGCCCTTTACGGCATTGATGAGCGTGCGGGTCGCCATCGGCTTCATCGGATCGAGCGGCAAGGCGTGGGTCAGCTTAAGGAACGGCTTCACCCACCACAGCTTGGCAATACCGACGTCGATCGCGAACACCGGTTTGCGATTGCGCAGCGACATAGCGAGCCCGGCATCGAGGAAGCTCACGTGATTGAGCGCGATGATCACGTTGGGTCCGGCGTTGTTGAGGTTGTCGAGCCCCTTCACCTCGATCCGGAACAAGGCGCGGTAGATGATGGAGAGCGCATCGCTCATCGCGCTTGCCGGCATGGTGCGCCCGATCGCGATCGCGACCAGGAAGCTGCCAAACCCGAGCAGCATGAACAACGCCGGCGTGGTGAAGCCGGCGGCCTGCAGCCCGGCGACGATTAGCGCACTGCTGGCCATGAACGCGGCGTTGAGCACGTTCACGCCGGCGACCACACGCGCGCGCCGGTCGGCGCCGGCCCAGGCCTGCACGGCGGCAAAGGTCGGCACGATGAAGAGGCCGCCCGCAATTGCGAGCCCGGCGAGATCGAGCACGAAATGAATGCCGCGCGCGGAAGTGAAGATCGCGAAGTAGCCGGACAGGCCGGCGATGGGCATTGCGACGAAGGTCGAACCACCCATATCGAGCGCGAAGACCCCCAAAAGCACCGCACCGATCAACGTCGGCAGCAGCACGATGCGTCCGGCTGCGAGCCAGGCCGCGAGCCCCGACCCGATCGCGATCGAAATCGAGAAGACCGCCAGGCAGGTGGTGACGACTTCCTCGTCGCCGCCCAGCACGTTCTTGACCAGCGGCGGCATCAGTGAGAGCGCGACTGCGCCGACCAGCCAGAACCAGCTCGTCACGAGCGCGCCCCACCATACGCGGCGGTCGTCGCGAAGATGATGCAGCAGATCGCGGGTGGAGATGAAGACGTTCCGCCGCACCTCCAGGTCCGGGGCCGCCTGGCCGGTGGCGGGGATGAACAGGCTTGCGGCCCAGCACAGGATCGAGAACACGATCATCAGCAGGGCGAAGTTTGCGGGGTCGCCGCCGTCGCGGGCAGCAAGCCCGCCGACGATCGTGCCCAGGAGGATTGCGATGAAGGTCGCGCCTTCCACCAGCGCGTTGCCGGCGGGCAGCTCGGAGCGGGCGAGATGGTCGGGAAGAATGCCGTATTTAATCGGCCCGAACAGCGAGGCGATGACCCCGAACAGGAACAGCGCCAGGAAGAGGATCGGGACCGAGTGGACCCAGAATCCCAGTACCGCGATCAGCGACACTGCGATCTCGCAAAGTTTCAGGCGCTGCGCCACGTAGGCCTTGTCGAGCCGGTCGGCGAGCTCGCCGCCGAGCGCGGAGAGGAAGAAGTAGGGCGCGATGAACACCGCGGCCGCGAGCGTGATCAACGCTTCCGCGTCCGCCCCGCCGATCTTGAACAAGATCAAAAAGACGAGGGCGTTCTTGAGGAAATTGTCGCTGAACGCCGAGAAGAACTGGCACAGGAACAGCGGCAGGAAGCGCCGGGTTGTGAGCAGCGACAGCAAGGATGCGGACGACGACGACGACATGGTGTCTGACCCCGATGGCTTCGTGAAGCCTTATATCACGCGGCATAAATCGCCATTGATGAATTTCCGGTGTGTAACCACCGTCGATTGCCGTCCTGCATCCGATGCAGCGGTCTTGTCATCCCAGGCCGAGCGAAGCGAGAGCCGGGACCCACAGTGCCGCTTGTCCGGAGCATCGATCATGCACTGGGCGCGCGGAGAGTTGGTGCCGGAACGACCCAATCAAATCGGCTGTAGGCGACTTGAGCCTGTTAAGCGCTGGCCTCGGGTAAACCCGAGATCGGTGGGTCGTCCGGGATGACAATGCGGTCGACTGTGTAGGAACGGCAGGCGCAACATGTTTCAGTCCTTGCCGCGCTCGATTTCCATGAGCAGGCGCTCGGCCTTGGCGTCTTCGATGCGGTTCATGAACTTCGAGCCCTCATGAACGTCGCGTACCGTTTTGGTCATGGTGATGGTCGATTGCACCAGCAGCGCAGCGCCCATCGCGAAATAAGCTTTGACCCAGAGCTCCACGGGCGCGAACAAGATCCCTGCCGCGACCATGCCGAGCGCGCCGACAAAGGTCGCGTAGGTGAACGTCACCCATGATTGGGAGTGAAGATCATTCCGGGTGTTCTGTGCGGACATTGCATTTTCTCCTTGGATTTGGCTGTTGGGGTATTGGCCGTTTGAACGGGATCGCCTCATGCGGCGGGCGCTGAAGCTGCGCCGTTCGAGGTCGCCACGGTCGCGCGCAGGCGCGCCAGCACATCGGCCGCGGTGGGGCGTGTCCGCCGGCCGAAACCGGCGGCTTCGAGCCTGCTGGCGGTGCCGGCCGGATTGAGCCCGGGATCAAGCCTCTCGTAGGCGGCAACCGCCGCCGCGTCCTCCGCCTGCTTCTCCCGCAGGCGCTTGAGGGTGGCCTCCGCCTCGGCGAGGGACGCGAGGCCGGAGGGCCCGGCCGCTGCGGGCCCGGCCTTGAGCCGCCGCACCAATTCCGCCGCCAGCGCGATGCGGCGACCGCGTTCGAGTTCGGACAGGCGTCGCCCGGCGCTCGCGACGGTCGCCTTGAGCTGCCCGATCTCGGCGGAAAACACCCGGCGCGCCTCGCCGATGGCGTCGCGGTCCGCCTCCATCAGGGCGATCGCCTCCGCCGCCTCGGCGGCCAGGTCCTCGCGGCCGCCGGCCAACGCTGCGACGCCCCGTTCTTCGAGATCGGCGATGCGCTCGAGCGTGGTATCGAGGCGCTTGCCTTCGGCTTCGTCCTGCGCGATCGCGAGCGCCAGCGCCCGTTTCGACCGCTCGATGGCCGCGGCCGCATCGCGGATCTGCTGGTCGAGGATCATGAGCGCGCTGCGATCTGCGACCTCCTCCTCGGCGCGGGCGGCGGCCCCTCGGATCAACGTGAACATTGTCTTGAACACGACTACCTCCGTTGCTATGAACGACGTTCACAAGCGTCGGTGTAGCGGAATTTTGAACGATGTTCAAGTTCGATCTTGAATATCGTTCGTATCGACGGTTAACATTCGGAAACTATTAAAATCTCAATGGTTACGACCAAAAAGACGAGCCAACGCCGGGCTTCGGTGCGTGACGCCCTGCTCGCCGCCGCCGAACGGATGATCGAGCGCGACGGGCTACGAGGCCTCAAAGCGCGCGCTCTCGCCGAAGAGGTCGGCTGTGCGGTCGGCGCCATCTACAACATCGTCAGCGACCTCGACGATCTCGTCCTCGCAGTGAACTCCCGCACGCTCACGGCCCTCGAAGCCAAGCTCAAGGGCGCAGAGCAGGCCAGCGATGGCAACGCCGAGCCGATCGCGGCCGCGGTCGACCGGCTCGTGTTGCTAGCGCTCGCCTATCTCGGCTTCGCCGCCGCGCACAAATTGCGCTGGCGCGCCTTGTTCGATCATCGGCTACCGCCGGGGCGAAGCGTCCCCGATTGGTACCGCCGCGACCAGCAGCGCCTGTTCGACTACGTCGACGAACCGTTGCGCGCGCTGCAGCCGGCATGCCCACCGGAGCGCCGCGCATTGCTGGCGCGCTCCCTGTTCTCGGCCGTGCATGGACTGGTCGTACTCGGACTCGAGGAAAAGCTGCAGCTCATTCCGCTACCCGCACTGCAGGAGCAATTGACCTTCATCGTGGCCACGATCGGCCGCGGGCTGACGACCCGGTGACATCAACCTTCCGCAAATCGCCATGCGCCGGGATGACGAACTGTAATCGCCGCGGCCTCAGCAACGGAACGTACGCCAGCGTGGACGAATTCCGTGCGAATTTCATCGAAGAACATGTCGACGACATGCTTGCCGCCGATAGAACCCAGGGCACCAAGTCCATAAACGAACGGCCGTCCGGTGAATCCGGACTTGGCGCCGAGCGCGAGCGCACGCACCACGTCGAGGCCGCCGCGAATGCCGCTGTCGATCATGACAGTCGCACGCGAACCGACCGTGGCCACGATCGCGGGCAGCACGTCGATCGAAGCCGGCGCGCCGTCGAAATGACGGCCACCGTGATTGGAAACGATGATGCCGTCGGCGCCGAGCGCCACGGCGCGCTCCGCATCCTTGGGATGCAGGATGCCCTTGATCACGAAAGCCCGCTTCCAGCGCTCGCGCAGGCGCGCAAGCTCATCCCAAGTGTGGCTGCCGCCGCTGCGAAGCTGCATAGTGCGCGCGGTCGACACCTGGTCGGGTTTGGGTCCCGCGTAGGGCACCAAATTTTCCGTACGCGGCATGCCGTGCTTGTAAAGCGACAGCGCCCAGGCCGGCGAGGTCGCAACCTGGAGCGCGGACCACGGCGTGATCGGAAACGGGACCGCCACGCGGTTGCGGATGTCGCGCGGGCGCTTGGATTTGCCGGCACTGTCGACGGTCGGAACGAGCACATGGGCCCCCGCTTCGTCGGCACGGCGCACGAGATCGAACGTAATCGCGTGGTCGTTGTAGGGGAACCGGTAAAGCTGGAACCAGAACACATCCGGCGCGAGCTTGGCGATCTGCTCGATTGATGCGTTCGCCGGCGTCGCCAGCACATAAGGGATGCGGGCCTGCTGCGCCGCCTGCGCGAGATAGACCTCAGCGCCCGGCCACATCAGTCCGGGCGATCCCATGGGGGCGATTCCGATCGGTGCGGCATAGCTGCGGCCGAAAAGCTCCACTTCGATGGAGAGCCCTTTGGTGTCCACGCAATAGCGCGGCAGAATCTCGACCGCCGCGAAGGCCGCGGTGTTGCGCTGGATGCAGACCTCGTCATTGGCCCCGCCATCCACAAAATCGAAGGCAAAGCGCGGAACCCGCCAGCGCGCCCGCCGGCGCAGATCATCGATGGTCGGGAACTGCCGGCGCAGCCGCTCGGCGCTGGCGTCTGCCGGCGCAGCAGTCCTTGGTCGCGTGACGGACTCTACGTCTGCGGTGACATCTGCCATGCTGCCCTCCCCGGATGGGGCACACCCCCCGGGGCTTGTAACACATCCGCTGTATCCGCGTGCAGCGGGGCTAAGTTCTGAGAACTGCAAACAAAGCGGACGGCCCGAAGGCCGCCCGCCACTCTCTACGCCGCCTGGTAGCGGGTGTCGCCGCTAACCGCGGTAGGTCCGCCCTGCCGCCGGCTGCATCACGATTGCCGCCACGCTCAGACAAATGGCTGCCCCGGAAGCGAACGTAAAAAGCAAGATCCACATATGAGACCCGTTTTCTTGATTCCGCTTTGTCTAGGTGAGCAATTCTGCAAACGCCCGATCCCCGGGATCGTTCCCGAATCTTTGGGTCGCATTCGCACGGTTAACAAATCATTTTCGGAGTGAAATCAATTGGCTTTGCACGGGTACGCGGCGGCTAGAGCTAGCTTGGTTCCGCTGCGTCGTGACAGTCCGAAACATCTGCGACTTTCGGAATCATGCGTGGCCAAAGGTTCTATGGTCTGAGGGAACCGGCCGTGGCATCTTTCTGGTCGTAAAATTGTGCAGGCCACGGTTGCCGGCAATGCAGGGGGCAGTTCCGTGAACGACACCGCTCAGACTTACGCCAGTAAACGCGATCGGCATCTCTTCGGGCCCGGACCCAAGCATATCCTGTCCCTCGATGGCGGCGGAGTACGCGGCGCCATCACGGTCGCGTTCCTGGAACGTATCGAGAGGCTTCTGAAAAAGCGCTATGGCGACGACGTCCGCCTTGGCGATCACTTCGACCTCATCGGCGGCACTTCGACCGGGGCCATCATCTCAGGAGCGCTGGCGCTCGGATTCCAGGCCGCACAGATCAAGGACTTTTACACCAAGCTCGCGCCGCTCGCGTTTCGCCGCCGCTTCGCAATGCTGCCGGTCCTGCAGGCGAAATTCGACGCCGGCGGACTGCGCAAGGAAATTCAGAACATCGTCGAGGACCGCACGCTCTCGAGCGAAGATCTCATCACCGGCCTCTGCGTCGTCGCCAAGCGCATCGATACCGGCAGTCCCTGGATTGTCGCCAACAATCCGAAGGCCATGTATTGGAATGACGGCCCCCAGCACGAGTGGAGCGGCAATAAGGACTACAAGCTATCGACCCTGGTGCGGGCAAGCACCGCGGCCCCGCATTTCTTCGATCCGGAAGTCCTGCCGATCGTCGCCGCCGGAGAGCCGCCGCCGGCCTCGAAGTTCGATCTTCCGACGGCGGGACAAACACCGCTCGGCCGTTGGCTGCTGGCGCTCATGGCGCGCCTCGGTTTTGTCCGCACGCCGTTCATGGATGCCAAGACCCAAGGGCTGTTCGTCGATGGCGGCGTGACGCCGCACAACAACCCGTCGTTCGCACTGCTGCAGATGGCGATCCTCAAGCCGTTCCATCTCGACTGGAAGACCGGACCGGACAATCTGTCGGTCACGTCGATCGGCACCGGTACCTATCGCCCGCGCCTCGCCTTCGATTCACTCGGATTTGCGTGGGTTCCCAAGCTCGCCTTGCACTCGCTGATGTCGATGATGAGCGATGCCGAGATGATGATCCTCGCCCAGATGCAATGGCTCGGCGAGTGTCCGGATCCCTGGCCGATCAACAGCGAGATCGGTACGCTGGCCGGCGACGGCCCACCGGGCGGCAAGATGTTCCACTTCCTGCGCTACGATGTGAAGCTTGAACAGGACTGGCTGAAGGAAAAGCTCGACATCAACGTGAGCAAGAAGGACGTGGAGCGCTATCGCTGCATGGACGAGCCGCAGATCGTCGATGATATCTATGCGATCGCGACCAAGGCCGCGGAGCAGCAGGTGAAGCCGGAACACTGGCTGGCGCCGGCAAAGAGCTGAGCGCTGCTGCATTCCACCAAAATACGTGTCTCCTTGAAACATGCCCGGTCGTCCCGCTTTCGCCGGGACGACCGGGAAAATCAGTCTCACTTCGGTGCGGCGATCTCTTCCTTCGCGCCCGGCGGCAGCGGGTAGCGCTCGACCGCGAACAGCGCCGAAGTCGTATGATAGGCTCCCATCAGCGCGACCAGATCGACCACGCCGCGCTCGCCGAACCGCTCGACGAAAGTCTTGTAATTCGCTTCGCTCACCTGCCGCGTCTGTAGCAACTCCGTGCAGAAATCGTAGACTTCGGCTTCGTCCGGCTTCATGGCGGCGGGCCGCTCGCCGCGCACCAGCGATTGCAACAGCGCTTCGCTCAAGCCGGCTTTGATCGCGAATGGGCGATGCGAGTACCAGACGTAAGTGCCGCCCCAGAACCGGGCGGTGAGCATGATCGCCAGCTCCTTGAGCTTCTCCGGAAACGGCGACTGGAAGCGCAGATAGGTGCTGAGCGGCCGCGACAGCTCGGCATATTCGGGGTCGCGGAGATAGATGTTCAGCGGGCCGCCGCCTGATCGGCTCGGCGCTGCGAGATCGCGGTCCGCGAGCGCCTTCTGCGCTGGGTTCAGCTCCGCATAAGTAAGCGGCCGGAAGCGACCGCCGCGCAGGTTGAGTTCGGGCGCGGCGATCGAAACCGCCGCGGCTCCCACGAGCGCGCCGAGCGCCAACAGCGCGCCGGCAACGATGAGCTTTCGACGCATGGCAATTCCTCCCTTGCTTGTGTGGCCCTTGCTGGGGCTTGGCTTCATTCGCGCTGCCGCAGCACGATCAAGGCATCGAGTGCAAGTCCGCCATTCGGCAACGCGACGAACGGATTGATATCCACGGACTCGATGACTTCCTCCAGATCGACCGCAAGTCGTCCGAGCGCGACCAGCGCATCGGCGACCGCATCGACGTCGAGCGCGGCCGCGCCCCGGTAGCCCTGCAGCAGCTTCGCGGCGCGGGTGCGTGCGAGCATATCTCGGGCCTTCTCGCGGGTCACCGGCGGCACGCAGAACGCAACATCCTTGACCAGCTCAAGCATCACGCCGCCGCTGCCGGCCATCACCACGAGGCCGATTTCCGGATCGCGATGGAGTCCGAGCACCAGTTCGGTGCCACCGCGCACCTGCTGGCACACCAGCATGCCGGCAAGGACGTGGCCGCTGAGCTTGCTTGTCATGCGTTCGTAGGCAGCGCTCAGAGCCTCGGGCGTTGCGAGGTTGAGCGCGACTGCACCGACGTCGGATTTATGCGTCAGCGTCGCTGACACCGCCTTGAGCACGACCGGATAGCCGATGCGTTCAGCGGCTTTCACAGCTTCCGCCGGTGACGCGACCAGCGCTTCGGCCGGAGTCGCGATACCGTAGACACGCAGCACGTCCTTCGACTGCACCTCGTCGAGCGCCATCGCCTCGGATCGCGCGAGCTTGCGCAGTTCGTCGATTGTTTCGCGCTGATCCGCCGTCAGCGCGGCTCCAACCGCCGGCATCGCGCTGGCGATGCGTTCGAGTTCTGCACGTCGCGCCACGCTGGCGATTGCGCGCAGCGCCTTGTTAGCCTCCTGCAGGAACGAGAGGTGCGGCGCTTTCGCCTTGAGCGCGCGGCTATAGTCGCTCTGGCCGTGCGAGATTGGATTGATGAAGGCGATCGGCTTTTTCGCGCCGGCGGCGACGTGCTGCTCCACCATCTGGATGTAGCGCTCGGCACGGTCGGAGCCGGCCTCGCGCGGCAGCGCCTCCTGCAGCAGCACCATGTCGACGTTGGGATCGGCTTCCAGTGCGGCGATCGAGGCGCGATAGTTGTCGGCGCTGGTCAGCACGCCGAACCCGCCGTCGATCGGATTGCTGACCAGCGAACCGACGGTGAGAATGGAATTGAGTTTTCGCGTGGTTTCTGGCGCGAGCGCGTCGAAGCGCAGTCCATTGCGCTCGGCGGCATCGAGCAGCAGCCCACGGAACGCGCCCGACAACGTGATCGCGCCCAGCCGCCGGCCGGCCGGCGCGCCGGTCTGAGCCAGCAGTTCCGTGATCTCGATCGCATCGTCGAGCGTGTCGGCGCGAATGACACCCAGCTCGCCCGCCAGCGCGTCGAACGCTTCGACCGAGCCGGCGAGCGATCCGGTATGCGCCATTGCCGCCTGCCGGCCGCCTTCCGACTGGCCGAGCTTGAGTGCCACGATCTCCTTGCCGGCGGCGCGGGCGAGCCGGCAGGCGGCCTTGAACTTCTCGAGCTGCGAGATCGCTTCAATGTAGACGAGGATCACCTTCAATTCGGGTTCGGAGGCGAAGAAGGCGATGTAGTCGGCTACAGACAGGCCGGTCTCGTTGCCGCTGGTGATGAGATATTCCGGCCAAATGCCGCGCTCCTCGAGCGCCGAATTGGTGAAGATCATCATCCCGCCGCTCTGGCCGACCAGCGCCACCGGCCCGGGCTTCACCGCCAGCGGGCGGTCTTCGACCAGCGTCACGAAGCGGCTCTTGGCGCAGACATTGCCCATGCAGTTCGGACCGGAGACGCCGAGGCCGGTCTGCTCGATCACCTGCGCGAGTTCGCGCCCGAGCGCGGCCGCCCCGGTGTCAAAGCCTTCACCGAAACCGGCGGAAAAGACGGTGGCGCTGCGCGCGCCCGCCGCGGCGCCGCGGCGCAGCATCTCAGCGACGCCGGGCGCCGGCACCAGCACGACCATGTGATCGGGCGGCTCCGGCATCGCCGCGAAATCCGGATAGCACGGCCTGCCCCAAAGCTCAGTGCGGCGCGGATTGATCAGATGGATCGGCCCGGGAAAGGCGTAACGGTTGAGGTTGCGCCACACCCGCGCCGCCCAGCTTCCGGCGCGGTCGCTTGCGCCGACCAGCACGACGTTGCGCGGCGCCGTGAGCGCGGCGACCTTTTGCTTCGATGCTTCGAGATCCAACGCCTTTCCCTCCACGCGCCGTCGCCCGCGCCGCGGGCGAGGCAGTATCCCTCACGCGCGGATCGCGGTCGAGGTGAAGCGGCGGCCGATGAGATAAAAGCCGGCGGCGATGACCGTCATCATGCCGGTCCAGACCAAGCCGAAGGCGGCGAGCTCGGTGCCCTGGCCGTTGGCCCAAAGGTCGAACATCGCGACCGCAACCGGCTGGGCCGAGGGCGAGGCGAGGATCACCGCGAGGGAGAGGTCGCGCGCCGCGACCAGGAAGATGAACAGCCAGCCCGCGACCACGGCTGGCGCGGTGAGCGGCAGGATCACGCGGCGTAGCACCATCGCCAGCGTGCCGCCGGCGACGCCCGCTGCTTCTTCCAGCTCGGGGTGGATCTGCAGCACGCCCGAGGATGCGTAGCGCATGCCGTAGGGCAGATAGCGTACCGTGAAGGCGAACACGAAGGCCGCTAGGGTGCCGTAGATCGGGATCGGCGCGGCGAGGAAGATCTGGATCATCGCGACGCCCATCACAATGCCGGGAAAGATCAGCGGAATGGTCGCGAGCTGGTCGAGCAGCCAGGCGCCGGCCTTGCGCCGCACCGCCAGCCAGGAGGCGACGACCGTAAGCGCCATCACGGCGGTCGCGCTGGCGGCGCAGATCAGCAGCGTTTTCCAGACCAGCTCGAGGTAATAGGTTGAGTGGAGCACCAGGCGATAGTTGTCGAACGTCATGACCGCGAGTGCTTCGATGCTGAAATTCCGACTGAACGGCATCAGCGAGAGCCAGAGCAGGCTCGCCGTCGGCGCCGCCAGGATCAGCACGAAGTTGAACAGGATCGCCGCGCCGCCAAGCCAGCGACCGCGGCCAAGATCGAACTGGCGTGGGCGGAAGCCGCGACCGGTCACGGTGTGATAGCGCGCGGCGTTGCGCGAGATGCGCGTATAAAATGCGATCAGGACCGCGGCGAGCAGCAGCAGCACGATCGAAAACGCACTCGAATAGCCGAAATCCGGCGGCACGGTCTCTTTCATGTCGAGATAGATGTCGGTGGTGAGCACCTTGACATTGCCGGGCAGCCCGACCAGCGCCGGCACCTCGAATGCCTCGATCGAGCGCACGACGATCAGCAGCGCCACCGCCAGGAACGCCGGCAAAGCGAGCCGCAGCGAAATGCGGCTGACCGTGCGCATGATGCTCGCGCCGCACATCCGCGCGGCCTCCTCGAAGTCCGCGTTGGCAGACTGGAACACCGAGGAGAGCAGCAGGAAAGCGAGCGGCGACCAGAGGAAGCCTTCGACCAGCACCATGCCGCTCATCGAGAACACGTTGAACTCGAGGCCGATCGGCGCCAGCAGTTCATTCACGGGGCCGTTGCGTCCGAACAGGAACAGCCACGCGATCACGTAGAGTACGTAGGGGGTGCCGAGCGAGATGATCGCCGTGAGATAGGCGAAGGCTTTGAATGGCGCATTGGTGCGCTCGACCAGCCACGCCACCAGTCCACCGAACGTCAGTGCGATCGCGGCGCTGCCGAGTGCGAACGTGATCGAGTTCGTGAGGCTGCGAAAGAACTGCCGGTCCGCCATCAGCCGCTGGTAATGCGCGAAGGTGAAATCGCCGAGCGCGCCGGTGTCGGTTGTGGTGTGCAGACTGCCTTGGATCAGCACCCAGAGGGGAGGGAGCGTGAGGAGCGCAAGCACGAGCGCAAGCGCCGCGACCAGCGCGCCGGTCCGCTCGGAGGCCCTCCATAGGGCGGCGAAGCCGAGGGCACGACGCCGGACGAGTTGCATGAACTATTCGTTACTTCGTCAGTGGGGCACTGACGTGGGCCTCCCTCCCCCGCAACCGCGGGAGGGGAAGAGGCACCGCCGCTGAATGAAGCAAATTCAATTGAACAATTCCTTCTTCACTCGCACCCAGGTCTCGAGGTTTTGCGTCACGTTCTCCGGCGAGAGGAAGTTGGCTTTGAAGCCGCCGCCCGTCGGCGTGAGCTCGGGCGATTTCGCCGGCACCGACGGCATGGCGGGAAAATACTCCGCCTTGGCGATCTCCTTTTGCCCCTCCTCCGAGGTGAGGAAATCGATCAGCAGCTTGCCGGCGTTAGGATGCGGCGCGTCCTTGATCAGCCCGATCGAATGGGTCGGTGCCGAGATCGGCTCAAGCTTGAGCCATTGCACCGGAGCGCCCTTCCGCGCGCTGAGCAGCGCGTGGTGATTGAAGATGCCGAGCGCGAGCGGATATTGGCCGAGGATCACCTGGTCGACAATCGCACGATTGGTGGCGTCGACGTTGATGACGTTCTGCTTCGCCAGTTCACGGAGAAAAGCCATGCCCTTCTCCTCGCCCATCGTCTGCAGCGTGGAGCCGACGAAGGTAGCGGCGCCGGCGGCCGGCACGGTGCTCCAAGCCATCTTACCTTTCCAGCGCGGATCGAGCAGGTCCTGTGCGGTCGTCGGCCACTGCTCCTTGGGCGTGAGCTTGGTGTTGATTGCGGGCGTGAGATAGTAGAGCAAGAGCCCGTTCCAGCGCCCCTGCGGGTCCTTAAGCCCGGCTGGATATTTGTCCGCCGCCGACGGCACGAACGGCGCCGCGAGGCCGGCCTTGAGCAGCGGCGGCGTGGTATCGATGCCGTCGAATACGTCGGCCTGCACCTTGCCGGCGCGCGCCTCGTTCATGATCTTGATCGCCGTCGGCCCGCTATCGGCGCGCGAATATTTCACTTCGATCCCGGGATATCTCTTGTTGAACGCCTCGATCAGCGGGCGCACCGCCTGGTTGACGATCAGCGTCGTGTACCAGACCAGTTCACCCTCCTTCTTCGCGGCTTCGTAGAGCGCGGTGTCGGCGGCGCGGCTGGGCGTCGGAAGTGCGAGTGCGAGAGCAAGAGCGAGCGGAATGAAGCCGCCACCAGTCGTTCCCCGGGCTCGTGGAGCGAAGCGGAACGAGACCCGGGGTCCCGCGCAACGTGCGTAAAGCGCAATAAGGAGACGGCCTGCGGCCTGGCCTACGGCCGTCGCTTTTCTCCCAAGTCCCGGATCGGCGCTCGCGCCGGGCGTTCGCTTGTCCGGGACACGGGACGTTGCGGGGACGACGAGGAAATAATTTCGAACTCATGGGCGCCTCCCGTGGCACTCGCTTATTTCGGATACCAGCTCGGCTTGCGCTTCTCGCGGAAGCTCGCCACGCCTTCGAGCGCTTCCGCCGACTTGGGGTCGTGCGTGGCCTTGTTGGCCAGGATGGCGGAGAGCGTGGGCGCGGAATACTCTGCCGCAGCGCTCTTGAGCATGCTGATTGCGCCGGGCGCGCCATGCAGCAGTTCGTCGGTGACGCGGGTCAGCGCATCATCGAGTTCCACCGTCTCACAGACCTGGTGCACCAGCCCGATCCGCAGCGCGTCGTTGGCGGAAATGCGTTCTCCGGTGAGCCCGTAACGGCGGAAATTGCGATGCCCGATGGCGCGCACGAGGAACGGCATCACGCCAAGCGGCGGCATGCCCACACGGACCTCCGGGATCGAGAAGAAGGCGCGGTCGCCCGCGAGTGCGACATCGCAACAGGCCGCAAACGCCGCGCCGCCGCCAACCGCGGCGCCATGCACGACCGCGATCGTCGGTTTGGGACAGGTGTCGAGGGCGGCGAGCACGTCGCGCAGTGCCGCGGGCGGCTTTGCAGGCTCGCCCGAGGCGTGCGCGTCGGGGCTGCGCGGGGCGAGATCGGCGCCGGTGCAGAAATGGCGCCCGTTCCCGCGCAGCACGACCACGCGCACGTTGGCGTCGCCCCCGAGCGCGCCGAGTTGCGCGGCGAGCTCATCAAGCGTGGTCTGGTCGAACGCATTGCCCCGGTCCGGCCGGTTGAGCGCGATCGTCGCAACCCGGCGGGGTGAGATTTCGACGCTGATGGTTTGGAGATTCATTTGTCAGTCCGATTAGGGGGCGTTACATATCATTCGCTGCATGGTTTACGCCGCGCTCGCGATGTTCACTTGAACAACTCGCCCACGACTTTGATCCAGCCCGGAATCCGGTCATACACATCATCTGGCCGGAAGAACGTCGCCTTGAAACCCCCGTCCTCGGGCCGCAGCCCCGGCTTCATCGCCGGGACACTTGGCATTGAAGGCAGATAGTCGGCCTTCTGCAGCACGCGCTGCCCGTCTTCCGAGGTGAGAAAATCGACCAGCAGCCGCGCCGCGTTCGGATGCGGCGCGTCCTTGAGGATGCCGACCGCGTCGAAGGCGACCGGCACCGGCTCCATCTTGATCCAATCCGAGGGCGCGCCTTTCTGCGCGCTGATGATGGTGTGATGATTGAACATCATCAGCCCCATCGGATATTCGCCGGCGATGACCTGATCGAGGATCGCGCGTGAGGACGCTTCGATGTTGACGATCTGCTGCTTCGACAGCGCACGCAGATACGCCATCCCGCGCTCCTCGCCCATGCTCAGGAGGATGTTGCCGACGAAACCTTGCGCGCCGGCAATCGAGGAGGGATTCCACGCCATCTTGCCCTTCCAGCGCGGCGCGAGCAGGTCCTGGTAGGTCTTCGGCGCGATCTCCTTCGGCACCAGCGCGGTGTTGATGCCCGGGCTCCACACGTAGAGCAGGATGGCGAACCAGTAACCGTCCTTGTCCCTGGTCTCGGGCGGGTAGAGCGATGCCGACGACGGCACGTAAGGCGAAACGATGCCGGCACGCTTGAGCGGGATCATGTTGGAGATCCCGTCGAACACGTCCGCTTGCACGCGCCCGGCATTGGCTTCGCCGAGGAGTTTTGCCGCGGTCGGGCTTTCGTCCGCCCGCACGTATTGCAGATCCATGCCGGGATATTTCTTCTCGAATGCTTCCTTGAGCGGCCGGACCGCCTGATTGACGATCAGCGTCGTGTACCAGACGACCTGCCGCTCCTTCTTCGCTGCTTCTATCATTGCGGCATCGGCGGCGCGCGCCGTGCCGCTCCCCAGCATGCCGGCGAGCCCGATCGAAAGCGCAACGACCAATCGGTGGGTTGGCATCCAGAGTCTCCTGTCGGACCGCCGCACGGTCTGATGTTGCTTGCACTTATAGCAGTGCGTCGTGGTCGCCGCCCCTGCCTTGTGACCGCAGGAGGGCGGCCGGCAATTACTTGACGCGCCGTCGTGGCCATGTGCAAAATCAAAAGAAAATCAATTGCATCGAGTTGTGCGGGGCGTTTTATGGCGTACCGGGCGTGGCGTGCGCTTGCCGGCGCGTTGTTGGCTGGCTTGATCGGGGGTTGCGCATTCGTCGATACAGTCGACCCGCGTTTTGACTCGGTCAATCGGTCCACCGCCAAGGCGCGCAACGAGGCGATCCTCCTCAATATCGTTCGCGCCGCGCATTCGGCACCACTGAACTTCATCGCCTTCTCCAAAATCAGCGGCACAACCCAGGCTGCCGTAAACGCCGGGCTCCCGAGCTTCGCGGAGGGGCCGAAGCCGCTGATCTCCAACTTCCAGCACGAAATCGTATTCGGCAGCACTTCCCTCAGCGGCTCGACCAGCGCGAACAATTCCTTCGACATTTCACTGCTGGAATCCCGCGACTTCTATCTGTCGCTGCTGCGGCCGGTCGACCTTGCGGTCCTCAACTTTTTCATCCGCCAGGGCTATTCCCGGCAATTGCTGTACTGGCTGTTTACGGATTCGATCGAGGAGACGATCGGCAAACGCACGTTCGGCTACCGCTATGATCCCGGGGCGGACGAAGGTTGCGCCGACGTGCTCGGCCGCCAGCACAAATGCTTCAGGGATCTCATCGATATCGCCTTCATGACCGGCCTTACGGTCGAGAGCAAGGCGATCGAGAAGACCGGTGGAGCCGGCGCCGACAAGAAGGCTGCGGCACCGCAGATCTACAGCCGGTTCTGCTTCGACCCGATCGAGTCCCGGCGCGCGCGCAGGACCCTGCCGCCCGAAGAAGTCAGCCGGCTCAGCCGGCTGATCTGGTCGCAAGGCCATTTGCCGCTCTGCAAGTCAGCCTGGGACCCGGTCGCCGACGCGAAGAAGAAGGGCTCGGCCGAGTACGATACGCTCGAGTTCAACCAGCCCAACACGCCGGTGGGACCAGTGCACTACCGGATCGTGACCCGTTCCACGTTCGGCATTTATCAGTTCCTGGGGAAGCTCCTGGACAACCAGGTCGATACGGCATTCCTGTCGGCCGACCAGCGGGACGTCAAGCTTCTGACAGTCACGCGGGATTCCGCCCCGGACTGCTTCGAGGTCGTCGGGTACACGGACGGGGCGTACTGCGTTCCGGACGGTGCCAGGAATACCAAGCAAATCCTCCAGCTTCTGGCTCAACTGCTGGCGCTACAGACGCAGACGATCGATCTCGCGATCACGCCGACGGTACGGGTCACGCCGTAACTCCCGCGGGGCTGTGGGCATGAGCCGGCGGACGGTGGCGGAATCGCCAGGCCCGCGACATAGTGCGTTGCAGCACGCACCGCGGGGAAACTTGTCATGGAACCGCTATCCGACCGCCTGCCGCTGGTCATCGGCGTCACTGGGCATCGCGACTTGCGCCCCGATGCCGTGCCTCGCCTGGAGCAGGAAGTCACCGCAATCATTGCGCGCCTGCGGCACGATTACCTGGGCCGCGACGGCGAGACGCCGATGATCGTGCTGTCGGCGCTCGCCGAAGGCGCTGATCGGCTGGTCGCGCGCGCCGCGCTGGCGCACGGCGCCCAGCTCGTCGCGCCGCTGCCGATGCCGCTTGAGGAATATCGCCGCGATTTCCAGCCGGGCCTGCAACCCGGCAACGAGGCCGAGTTCGACGCGTTGTTTGCGCAGGCGATCGCCGCACCCGTGGTGCCGTTCACGCCGGACAAGTCGCTCAATCTAGCCCCAGAGGACCTGCGCAATCTGCAGTACCGCGCCGCCGGATTTTTCATCGCCCAGCACTGCGACGTGCTGATCGCGCTGTGGGACGGCGACAACTCAAACATCTCACCCGGCGGGACGGCCGATGTCGTGACCGCCAAGCTGCAGGGATTTCCGATCGAGGCCACGGGATCGGCGCGTGCAAGCCTCGACGGGTCGGAGGTCGGCCCAGTCATTCATATCGTTACGCCGCGGCTCAAGGAGACGAGCCCTGCCAAGGAAATCGCCGTCGAGCCATGGGGGCGCGACGTCGTCAGGCGCTATCGCGGCAACCTGCTGTTCCGGTCGCTGCGCGTGCTGGTGCGGCCGATCGCGCATGTGCTCGGCGGCGATCTCCACCATATCCGGGCGCGCCTGCCTGCTGCGGCGCGGCGCGACCTGGAGGCGTGGGAAACCTTCGCGATGCTTACCGGCTTGACGCGGAAGTTCAATCGCGATGCCGTCGACCTTGCCGCCGCGCCCGACGGTCCGAAGCGAGTCGCGACCGGCATCGATTATCTGTTCGCTGATCCAGACAACAACAACATCGACCACGACGCCGAAAAACACGCGACCGACGTTGCACCGCGGTGGTGCCGGCTGTACGGGATCGCAGACACCCTGGCGCAGATCTGCCAAAAGCGCTTTCGTGGCGATTGGAAACGTCTATTCCTGCTCTTCTTCATTGCGTTTTGCTGTTTCGCCTTGTCCACGCACCTGTCGCTCAGCTCCCAAATTCTTCTTGGGCTCTACACGCTGTGCTTCATTCTGATCTTTTTCCTGATCATGCGCGCCCGGCTCGGGCAGCATCAGGAGCGGTTCCTCGATTATCGAGCGCTCGCGGAGGCGTTGCGGGTGGCGGTCTACTGGCGGCTCGTCGGAATCGACTCGCGCCATGTCGAAACCAGAGCGGACGCGCGATCGGAAAGTCCCGTGCTCGAGATGGCGACCCGACGGGTCATGGCCAGCGCCTATCCGATCAAGCAGCCCAGCGAGCTTGCTTGGGTGAAAATCTGTCTGCGCACGCTCGAACTCCTCGACCATGCTGAAAACCCGATCCCTCCGCCCGGCCTTGATCCACAGGGCTACACCATCACGCAGAAATTCTGGGTGCGGGGGCAGTTTGCGTATTACCAGCGGCAAGGGTTCAAGCACAACCACACATCCAATGTGCTGGAAACGCGTTCTGCTTTGCTGGTCGCGATATCGCCGTTCCTGATCGTGCCATTGCTGCTGTTCAACGTCATTCCGGAGAGCTGGACGGTGCCGCAGTGGCTCGCAGGCGTGCTGCCGGCGAAGTGGCACGAGCTCCATCTGCGCGACATCGCGACCATCTGCATCGGTCTGCTGCCGGGCGTCGCCGCGGTTCTGACCGGTTACGCCGAACGGCTCGCGCTCAAGCCGCAGGCGCGGCAATACGATCGCATGCGCATGTTGTTCGAGCGGGCCAACGATCTGCTGCCAAAGCAGATCGATGCCAAGACCGCGCCGCTGGCGCAGGCGCTTTATGCCGAGCTCGGTATCGAAGCGATGAAGGAAACCTCGGAGTGGGTCGCGATCTACCGCCAGCGTCCGATCCAGCCGCTGCAATGAAATGGCATGCGAAAGGGAGCCCCTCCAGAGCGAATATTCCCCGAGATACAGGATTGCGCCTTCCGCGGGAATGAGCCGAGCCTTCGGCTGATTTTGGATGGCTAGTCTAGCGTACGAACTCGGCGCCGACGCCGATGTCGTAGTCGCGGATCGCGAGCGTGAGCCTGTTGGGCGCGGCATCGTAGAGCGCAACGAACAGCGTGATGTCGGCTGCGTTCTCGGCGGCACGGAACATGCCGGCGATCGCGGTGCCGAACGGGTCGTCGAGCACGCGATGCAGGAAGATCGTGCAGCGGTCGTGCTCGATCGTGCCGCGGCCCATCGACCAGGTCACCGGCAGAGCGACGCTCGCGCCGCGCTCGCAATAGACCACCAGGTTGCGCAGCGCCGGCTGGAACGGCAGCAGTAGATCGTGTGCCGGCTGGCCGTCGAGATCGCCCAGGTCGAGCGGCGTATCGAGCCGCAGCATGGTGGTGACGCTGTTGTCGACTGTGCGCCACATCCGGGCCTTCCAGCCGATCGGCTTGAGCGGAATCTTGAAGCAGACGTTCGTCCGGCGGCGCGGCTGCCTCGCGATAAGGCACGATGTCGGCGTCCAAGGCCCGACGCTCACAGCTTGAGGTGGCTGTCGTCGCAGAGCGGCGGCGTCTTGCTGCGCTTGCACGTGCACAGGAGCGCCTTGCGATTGCGCTCGACCTTCCACTCCAGCGGCTCGATGCCGGTGCCCTGATGCGAGCCGTCACAGAACGGCTGGCTCTGCGAACGCCCGCAGCGGCACCACCAATAGGTTTCGCCCGCAACAAGCTCGACCAGCACCGGCTCGCGCCCGCCAATCACAGGTTCGCTGCTCATAAAGATGCCCCTCCCGCTTCGGTCGCCAGCCAGGCCTCGCCGCAGGCGCGGGCGAGATCGCGTACGCGCAGAATGTAGCTCTGGCGCTCGGTCACGGAAATGACGCCGCGCGCGTCGAGCAGGTTGAACACGTGGCTCGCCTTGATGCATTGATCGTAGGCCGGCAGCGCCATCTGGTGGCGGCGCGTGTTGCCCTCGGTGACCCAGCCGGCCGCGAGATATTTCTGGCAGGCGGCCTCGGCCATCTTGAACTGCGCGAACAGCATGTCGGTGTCGGCGAATTCGAAATTGTGCCGCGAATATTCCTTCTCGGCCTGCAGGAACACGTCGCCGTAGGTGACCTTCTGCGCGCCGTCGCGGCCATTGAAGTTGAGATCGAAAACGCGGTCGACGCCCTGCACGTACATTGCGAGCCGTTCGAGGCCGTAAGTCAGTTCGCCCGCGACCGGCGCGCATTCGAAGCCCGCGACCTGCTGGAAGTAGGTGAACTGCGAGACCTCCATGCCGTCGCACCAGCATTCCCAGCCGAGCCCCCAGGCGCCGAGCGTCGGGCTCTCCCAGTCGTCCTCGACGAAGCGCAGGTCGTGCAGCTTCGGATCGATGCCGATCGCGGCGAGCGAACTGAGATAGAGATCCTGGATGTCGTCGGGCGACGGCTTGAGGATCACCTGGAACTGATAATAGTGCTGCAGCCGGTTCGGGTTCTCGCCGTAGCGGCCGTCCTTGGGCCGGCGCGAGGGCTGCACGAACGCGGCATTCCACCCACGCGGACCGAGCGCGCGCAGCGTCGTCGCGGGATGGAAGGTGCCGGCGCCGACCTCCATGTCGTAAGGCTGCAGGATCACGCAGCCGTAGTCCGCCCAATAACGCTGCAGCGCCAGGATCAGGCCCTGGAACGAGCGTCGCGGGTCCATATGATCTGGACGCGTGGGGGAAGGCAGATCGGCGTCGGCCATCGCGCGCAAAAATCCGAGGTTGCGGAAGGCGCGGACCCTATCGGTGGCACCCGGAGGGGTCAAGAATCACGCCCGCCCGCGGCGAAAGCGCCGGGGACTGTGGCCGAAGGCAATTGGGCGGGTTAGTCTCGCCGCAAATACAGGGAGGACCAACGTGATCCGCATTCGCCCCTTGCCAATGCTCGCCGCCGCCGCGGTGCTTGCTGCCGCCGTGCCGGCGCAGGCGCAGGACTATCCCAATCGCCCGATCCGGATGGTGGTCGGCTTCGCTGCCGGCGGAAACACCGACTTCGTCGCTCGTCTCCTCGCCGAGGCGGTGCGGGTGCCGCTTGGTCAGCAGGTGATCATCGAGAACAAGGCTGCGGCCAACGGCGCGATCGCGGCCGAGACGATCGCGAAATCGGACCCCGACGGCTATTCGCTGTTCATGAGCACCGTGGGCGCGATCGCGATCAATCCGTCCTTCCGCAAGGATTTGCCCTACGCGCCGCTGCGGGATTTTGTGCCGATCGCCCGGCTCGGCATCGCCTCGCCGGTGCTGGTGCTCGATCCCGGCCTCGGAATCAATTCGCTTAAGGAACTGGTCGCGCGCGCCAAGGCGAAGCCCGGCAGCATTACGATCGGCATCACCGGCATCGGCGCGATCTCCCACATGAGCCTCGAACTGTTTGAATCGGCGGCGGGCGTGAAATTCGCCCACGTGCCCTATCGCGGCTCGGGGCCGGCGCTCTCCGATCTGCTCGGAGGACATGTGAATGGCGTCATCGTCGACGTTGCGATCATGGTCGAGCAGATCAAGGCTGGCAAAGTGAAAGTAATGGGCATGACCGCGGCGGAGCGCTCGCCGTTCCTGCCCGACATTCCGACGCTGGCCGAGCAGGGCTATCCGCAGGTCGTTGCCGATAACTGGACCGGGCTGTTCGCACCGGCGAAGACGCCGCGCCCGATCGTCGACAAGCTCAATGCGGCCTTTACCGGCGTCTTGCGCGATCCGCAGACGCGCAGCAAGATCGAGGAAAACGGTTTGTCGGCCGCGCCGACCTCGCCGGAGGAATTCACCGAGATCATCAAGAAGGAAATGGTGCGGTGGGAGACGGTGATCCGCGAGAAGGGGATCAAGCCGGAATGAGTTTGTTCGGGATTCCGGCGCCGGTCGTCCCCGCGCAGGCGGGGACCGATAAGCCGTGTCCTCGAAGTGATGGCACGGCCGGCGGATCACTTCAGGCTCGGAGAGCACGGGTCCCCGCCTTCGCGGGGACGACGCGGTGCATTCCGACGTCTCGCGGCGGCAGCGGTGGCTGTTGTTGCACTCGCGGCGCCCGCCTTAGCACAAGATTATCCGACGCGCCCGATCAAGCTCGTGGTCGCCTTCACCGCCGGCGGCACCACCGACTTCATGGCGCGGCTGATCGCCGACCGGCTCAAGGGCCCGCTCGGCCAGACTGTGATCGTCGAGAACAAGCCCGGCGCCAACGGCGCGATCGGCGCTGAATACGTCGCCAAGTCCGAGCCCGACGGCTACACCCTGTTCTTCACGACGGTCGGTGCGGTCGCGATCAATCCGGGCCTGCGCAAGGACCTGCCCTACGATCCGCTCAAAGATTTCACCCCGGTCGGCATGGCCGCGTTCAACACGACCATGCTGGTGGTGAATGCGTCGATGCAAATTAGCTCCGCCAAGGAATTGGCCGCGCTCGCGAAGCAGCGCCCGGTGAGCATCGGCATCACCGGCATCGGCGCGGTCTCCCATCTCGGGCTGTTACTGTTCCAGTCCGCGGCCGACGTGAAGCTCACCGTTGTGCCCTATCGCGGCGCGTCGCAGGCGGTCACCGACATTCTCGGTGGCAGCCTAGACGGACTGATGGGCGACGTGCCGACGGTGTTGACGCAGATTCGCGCCGGCAAGCTCAAGCCGCTGGCCGCGACCTCCTCGCAGCGTTCCGATATTTTCCCGGACGTGCCGACCTTCGTCGAGCAGGGCTTTGCCGGCACCGTCGCGGATCAATGGGCCGGCGTGCTAGCACCCGCGCGCACGCCGCCGGCGGTGATCGCCAAGCTCAATACGGCGCTGGTGAAAGTGCTGAACGACCCGGAGGTGCGTGCCCACCTCAAGGATAACGGCGTCACGCCCTCGCCGGGATCGCCAGCGCAGTTCGGACGGTATCTGGCGGAGGAAATCGCCCGCTACACCAAGCTGATCCGCGAAAAAGGAATCGCGGCGCAGTAGGTTCATCTCGTAAATGTAATTTAAAATCAGACTTTTAGCCGGAAGAAATTGAAAATCAGATAGTTGCATTCTCGGCCTCGGGCGAGGTCGAAAAATCTTTTCACTGAGCCTGAACCCTTGTCCCCGCCGCGGTGTCCCAATGAATAGGACCGCTATTGGAGGGTGCCATGTTCATCGAACTGCTCATCACCTTCTTCTTCGTCGTCTTCATCGCCGTCGCGCTGTTCGGCCATGTGCTGCTGGCGCAAGCGTTCCTTTCGTCCCGCAATTCTACATCACCCGCCATTCGCCAGTTCCGGGATCGCGCCGGAGCGTAGGCAGCGACGCCCGTCGTACCGGATCCATCGCCGGCGTCTGCGCGCGTGCCAGGCTTTCGTTGATGCGGCGTACTTCCTTCGCCACCCAATGCACGATCGCGGCGGCGCCAACCGCGCCGAGGCCGAACTTGATGAGCGGCGGAATGACAAGGGGTGACATGACGCTCTCCTTCACGACTTTCTTCGCAAGACTTCAAAGTCCATAACGCGCCCACTGGGCCCGCGCCTCAAGCGCCGAGATCAATTCCTCGGCAAGTTCCGGGCGGTTGAAGGCGAAGCCCCCGATGCCCGGCCGGGTGCGGCCGAACAGACTGCGCTCGGCCGACACCAGCGGCGTCTCGACCTTGTCGCCATAGCGGGCGCGCAATGTCCCGCGCAGATCGCCGATTTCGTCGGCAAGCCCGAATTCGACCGCTTTGCGGCCGGTCCAATATTCCCCAGAGAACAAGGCAGATTCGGGGCCTCGCAGCTTGGTACCGCGGCTCTGCTTTACAAGTTCGATAAATCCCTCGTGAATGTCGCTCTGCACCCCCTTGAGCCGTTCCACGTCGTCGGGCTTTTCCGGCAGGAATGGATCGAGCATCGCCTTGTGCGCGCCCGACGTGTAAAGCCGCCGCTCGATCCCGATTTTCTCGATCAGCCCGACGAATCCAAACGAGCCACCGACCACGCCGATCGAGCCGACAATCGAGGCGGCGTCGCAGATGATCTCATCGGCAGCGCAGGCGATCATGTAGCCGCCGGAGGCGGCGACATCTTCCGCGAACGCGATGACGGGAAGCTTCTTCTCGGCGGCGAGATCGCGGATGCGCCGATAGATCAGGTGCGATTGCACCGGTGAGCCCCCAGGCGAATTGATGATAAGGGCGACTGCCCGCGCGTTCGGCATCGCGAAGGCGCGCTCGAGTGGGCGTGCGACGCTCGCCAGCGCGAGGTTGGTGCGCAGCGGCGCCGAGAGCCCGATGACGCCTTGCAGCCGCACCACCGGCACGACCGGAATGTCGCGGCGTAGCCGGCGCGGAATGAGCGGTCGCAGCACCCTGCGAACGCCCAGGAACAGCCGGCTCATCGGTCCGGATACGGCTGGTTCGGCCATGCTGCTAGCTAGGGAGTTCATGTCGCGGCCTCAAGTTACCATTCGTCAACCATTGGAATGCTTCTTGCATTGTTAGTCCGCAAGCCGGACGTCCCAAAGTGGCAGACAGTGCAGGTCCCCCATGAAGATTTATCTGCTGATGGCTCTGATCGGCGCGATTGCCGCAGCTTCCCAGCGCAAGGCGCCGGACCAAGCTCCGAGCAAGACGGCCTGATCGCCTCGGTCGCCGTGCGCGAAGTTGACGCATTCGTTGGCCACGGGTGCCCAAGGCCCGGGCAAACTCTTGGCGCGCAGGCTTCGGGGGATGCGCTGATCTCATCTCCGACCGAGCGAGAGCGAGGCGCCTTCGCGCAGCACTGCTTCCGCTTCGCGCGTAGGGTGGCCGGACGCGTCGGCGAGAACGAGACCTGGCAGCAATTGCAGCGGCGCGCGGCTTCCCTTCACTGCTTGGACCAGGATTCGGATCGCTGCTTCGCCGGGCTTGGGATGCACCGGCAGAATGCGTAAGCCGCCGAACGCGGAAGCAAGCGCGCCGAGGACCCCCGTCAATCCATCCGCGCGCCAGATCAGCGTGATCGTGCCGCGGGGGCGCAGCAGCCGTGCCGCAGTTTTGATCCAGGGCGAAAGCCCGCCGTGCGCTGCGGCATGGGCGAGCCGACGGCGCGCATCGGGTGAAACCTGTTGCCGATCGGGATCGTTGAACGGCGGATTCATCAGCACGCACGCGAACGCTTCCGGCTCGAGCCCGGCGTCCGCAAACGCGCGGGCTGACGCAGCGACATCGAGCGCGGCGGTTCGCACGCGCGCCGCGAGGCCGTTGAGCGTGGCATTCTCTGCTGCCAGCGTCGCGAGCCTGGTATCGATCTCAACCAAGCTGACCGAAAGACCCTCGATCCGGCAGGCCAGCGCCAGACCCGCAGCGCCAACGCCAGCCCCAAGATCTGCGACGCGATCGCCGGCGCGCGCCGGGCAGGCGGCGGCGAGCAGGATCGCATCATGACCGATCCGATGCCCGCGCCGGGGCTGCCGCAGCCGCAGGCGGCCGCCGAGCACGGCGTCTTCGGTGGTCGTACTCTTCACCTCCCCCTGTACGGAGGAGGCCAACTCGCGCAGCGGGCCGGGTGGGGATTCCGCGAATGCGTCCGAAGAAAAATGTTGGCGCTTTGCGCGTGCCGACTTAGCAAGCCCCCGCCCTGGACCACCTTCGGTGGTCCGCCCCTCCCGCTGCAGGGGTGGGGAAAGAGAAGCGTTGCGCTCACCTCGCATCGGGGCGCAGCTCGTGGCCAAGGCCGGCGTCTTCGAGCAGGCGGCGTGCCGCCAGGGCATGATCCTCGCCGACCAAGATTCGCCGCGGCAGGACGCCGATCGATCCTTCCAGCACGCTCATGTTGCCGTCGGCGACGAAATGCGGGATGCGGGCGCCGTTGAGCAGCGCCTCGATTGCCGAAACCAGCACGGGATCGTTGGTGCGGACGAGTTCGCGCAAAAGTAGCCTCCCTCACATCTGCCGGCGGTCCGAGTCGTCGCCTGGTGCGCGCTGCCCGAGATAGGCCAGCAGCTTGATCTCCCGGCGTCCGCGCGTAACCGTATCGAGAATAAGTCCGGACGCGATCGACAGGAACGCGATCATCATCAGTCCGGTCGACAACACCGCCGTTGGAAGCCGCGGCACCAGCCCTTCCTCCAGATAGGTCACCAGCACCGGGATGGCGAGCCCGACCGAGATCGCCGCCAGCGCGATCCCGATCGCCCCGAAAAACGCCAGCGGCCGCTCCGAGCGGTACAGCTTGAAGATCGTGAACAGGATGCGGAAACCGTCACGCCAGGTGCTGAGCTTCGAGGCCGATCCGTCCGGCCTGGCGTAATAAGGCGTCGGGACCTCGGCGACCGCGAGTTCGAGTTCCAGCGCGTGGACGGTCAGCTCGGTCTCGATCTCGAAGCCGCGCGACAGCACTGGAAACGATTTTACGAATCGCCGCGAGAACACGCGATACCCCGAGAGGATGTCGGAGAAGGTTGCCGCGAACACCGAGGCGACGAACCCCGAGAGCAGGCGGTTGCCGGTGCGGTGACCGCGGCGATAGGCGGTATCGTCGTGATGGATGCGGGCGGCGACCACCATATCGAGCCGCTCGTCGAGCAGATGGGCGATCATCTTGCGGGCGCTCGGGGCGTCGTAGGTGGCGTCGCCGTCGACCAGGACGTAGATGTCGGCCTCGATGTCGGAGAACATTCGCCGCACCACGTTACCCTTGCCCTGATGGCGCTCGCGCCGCACCAGCGCGCCGGCGGCGCGGGCGACCTCGATGGTGCGATCGTTCGAATTGTTGTCGTAGACGAAGATCTTGGCCTCCGGCAGCGCGCACCGGAAATCGCCGACCACCTTGGCGACGGCGGCTTCTTCGTTGAAGCAGGGAATGAGCACCGCCACCTGTCCGCCGCCACCGCGCGGTTCCCGAAGGCGCGGCGAGCCCCTTTCCGGCTCCGACATCGATCCCTACCTCATGCGAGAGACGGCTATGGACGTTTAGCGCACTTGCCCGTTTACCATAGCGTTTCTATGCTCGCGCGTCCTTGCCCGGAGTTTTGCTTTGGCCGTCGTCGTCCCCTTCGAAAGCCCGTCCGCCCCCTCCGCCGCCCGCCTCATCGAACTCGTCGCACCCGACATGGAACGCGTGAACGGCGCGATCCTGGCGCGGACCGGTTCGGAAGTGACGATGATCCCGGAGGTCGCGAACCACCTGATCGCCTCCGGCGGCAAGCGGCTACGTCCGATGCTCACGCTGGCGATGGCGCGGCTCTCCGGCTACGGCGGCGACGGCCATATCAAGCTCGCCGCCGCGGTCGAATTCATGCACACGGCGACGCTGCTCCATGACGACGTCGTCGACGAGAGCGAGATGCGGCGGGGCAAGGCTGCCGCACGCCTGCTCTGGGGTAACGAGGCGAGCGTGCTGGTAGGCGATTTTCTGCTCGGCCAGGCGTTCAAGATGATGGTCGAGGTCGGTTCGCTGCGCGCCCTTGAAATCCTCTCCAACGCGGCTGCCATCATCGCCGAAGGCGAGGTGATGCAGCTCGCCGCCGCCAAGAATACGGCGACCACCGAGGACGACTATCTGTCCGTGATCCGCTCCAAGACCGCCGAGCTGTTCGCCGCCGCCAGCGAGGTCGGGCCGGCGCTCTGCGGGCGGCCGAAAGATGAGCAGTCCGCCTGCCGCTCGTTCGGAATGAATCTCGGCATCGCGTTCCAGCTCGTCGACGACGCCCTCGACTATGGCGGCAAGTCCGCCAAGCTCGGCAAGAACGTCGGCGACGATTTCCGCGAAGGCAAGATTACGCTGCCGGTCGTGCTTTCGTTCCGCCGCGGCTCCGAGAGCGAACGCGCGTTCTGGCGGCGCACGCTCGAGAACGGCGACGCCGCCGACAGCGATCTCGAACAGGCAGTGGCGCTGATGGCGAAGCACCGCGCGCTCGAAGACACGATTCAGCGCGCCCGCCACTATGGCGCCATCGCCAAGGATGCGCTCGCACTGTTCCCGGCCTCGCCGATGAAAGCAGCGCTGGAGGAAACCGTGGAATTCTGCATCGCGCGCAGCAATTGATCGCTATCCGAGTACGGTCGCACGCACCCACCAGTCCGCATGGCGCTCGCGCAATATTCGCGCGGCGGCTGTTGCGGCGCGCTCGGACGGGAACAAGCCGAAGCAAGTTGCGCCCGAGCCTGACATACGGGTGAGCCGGCAGCCGGCGAGTCCGCGCAAGGCGGCGAGCGCTGCGCCGACCTTTGGATGCAGCGCGATGGCCGGTGCTTCGAGGTCGTTCGAGTAGCGACGGAGGACTTCGATCAGGGCGTCGCGCTCGCGCGGAAGCGCGGCCTCGTCCATGGCCGCAGCATCTATGGTGCTTCCCGGCTTCAGTCCGAGCGCGGCAAAGACATCCTTGGTCGGCACACTCACGCGCGGATTGACCAGCACCGCCGGTAAGCGCGAGAGCTCCAGCGGTGGTGAGAGCACTTCGCCGATGCCGCGCATGACGCGTGGGCGCGGATCGAGGCAGACCGGCACGTCGGCGCCGCACGCACGCGCCGCCGCCCGCAACCGCGGATCATCGGGCGCCAACCAATTCACCTGCGCGAGCAGGCGCAGCGCCGCAGCGGCATCAGCCGAGCCGCCGCCGATGCCGGCAGCCACCGGCAGGCGCTTCGACAGCACGAAGCGGCCAAGCTTGAGGCCCTCGGTTTGCTCGGAGAGAGCGCGGGCGGCCTTGAGCACGAGATTGTCGGTGAGTTCGCCCGCGGCCTCGGCGGTGGGACCGCGCACCGCGAGCGCCAGTTCGCCCCCAGGCGTGAACGTCAGCGTGTCCGCGAGGTCGGCGAACACCACCAGGCTTTCAAGGTCATGGTAGCCGTCAACTCGGCGGCCGAGGACGCGCAGCGTGAGATTGACCTTGGCAAGCGCCCGCCCGACGCGCGCGTCCGGCACGTCCGCGATCAGCCCTCGCAACCCGGGATCAGCCGCCGCCGGGCTTCTTGGCCTTGTCCGCTTGTGCAGCGGAGGACGGATCGTCCGGCAGCCCGTTCTTGATCTTGTCCTCGATCTTCGCGAGGTCCTGCGGATCCTCGGGCTTGAGGTCGCGCGCATGCGCCCATTGGAATTTCGCCTCAAGCACGCGCCCGACCTTCCAATAGGCATCGCCCAGGTGGTCGTTGATGGTGGGATCCTCGGGCTTGAGCTCAACCGCCTTGTCGAGTTCTTTCACCGCGTCGTCGTAATTCCCGATCCGGTAATAGGCCCAGCCGAGCAAATCGACGATGTACCCGTCGTCGGCGCGCTGCTCGACCGCGCGCTTGATCATGTTCATGCCTTCGTCAAGATGCAGCCCCTGGTCGACCCAGGAATAGCCGAGATAATTGAGGACGTGAGGCTGATCGGGAAACAGCTCGAGCGCCTCCTTGAGATCGGCTTCCGCCTTCGGCCACTGCTTCGAGCGCTCGTAGCAGATGCCGCGGAAATAGAAATTGACCCAATTAGATTTGTCCGGCTTGCCGAGGGCAGCGATGCCCTTGGAATACACGTCCGCGCATGCCGCAAACTGCTTGCGGCCGCGAAGGATGTCGCCGAGTGCCCGGCTCGCCTCCTGGTCGGCGGGGTTCTCGGTGATCAGCTTCTCCAGATCGGCCTTCGCCTCGTCGCTGCGGTCGAGCGTGTCGAGATCGAGCGCGCGCTGGACCTGCGCATTGCGGTACATCGGCGATGTCGACGGCACCCGGTCATAGGCCTTGATCGCGAACTCAGGCTTCTTCACGCCCTCATAGAGATCGGCGAGCGAGAGAAGCGCCATCGGATGCTGCGGCACAAGATAAAGCGCGAGCTGGAGGTAGATGAGCCCAAGATCCTCACCGCCGCGCCGGCCCAGTGCCGCGCCGAGGCCGTACAGCACTTCGGCTGCGCCGGCCTGCGGATTGTCGGCCAACGGAGCCAGCCGCTTGCCGGCGTTGAGATCGGCGATCGATTCGGTGATCAGCGGATGGCGCGGGAGCACCTCGTCGAAAGCCTTGTAGACCTGCAGCGCTTCGTCCTTGTTGCCCTGGCGCGCCAGGAAGCCGCCGTAGGCCTGCACCACGCGCAGCGCCGTCTTGTCCACGCTATAGGCGTGCTCCAGCCGCTTGGCGGCATCGCGCTTGTGGTTAGCGAGTTCGAGGATCATGCCGGCGTGGAGATCCTTGAAGATGCCGTACCAGTCGGGACCGGTCAGCTTGTCGATCGAACTCGACCGCGGACTTGGCCTCGGTCGGGGTGGCCTGCGTCCAGGCCGCGAGCAGGGTCGCCGCCAGATCGGTGATCGGCCCACGCACGGATTGGCCAAGCTGCTGGCGCGCGACGGAGTATTGCTTCTGCTTGATGGCGCGCACGCCCAGAACCAGCCGTGCGATGCGGTCGGTCTTGTCGTTCTGCAGGATGCGGTCGGCAAGCCGGACCAATTCGTCGATCTCGCCGCTGGCGAGCACGGCCAGGAACGCGCGGGTCAAAAGCTCATTGTTGCGCGGATCGGCCCGCAGCGCCGCCCGGTAATAGGAGGCGGCGGCCCCGGCATCGCGCTCGATCCCGGCGTGACGCGCAGCCAGATAGTTGCCGGCGACCGAGGATCGGGAGAACAGATTCGGCGCCTGGGCGGAGGCGGCAGTCGTCAGCGCCGAACCGGTGAGGGCGAACGCGGCGGTGGCGGCTACCGCCGCCCGCCGGAATGAAAAGGATTGGATCACGGGTCTGTCAACTCCATCTGGCGGACAAGCCTCGTCGGGCGGGCCGCAGGGGCGCGAGAATGGCTTGTTTGCGTCCGCCCCGCAAGGACGCGCTCCTTTAAGCCAAGCCGGCCTCCATTGAAAGCTCTGATATGGCGGTATCGTGGCCGGAACATTGGGGTTTTGGCAGCCTTTTCGCCCCTCCGCGATCACAAATTCGGAGGGAGGGAACACGCAGCAGGCAAATCAGCGCGCGAGCGCTGACCCTCACATATTCGGATAGTTCGGGCCACCGCCGCCCTCGGGCGGAACCCAGGTGATGTTCTGGTTCGGGTCCTTGATGTCGCAAGTCTTGCAGTGGACGCAGTTCTGCGCGTTGATCACGTAGCGCGTGCCGCCTTCCTCCACCCATTCGTACACCGCCGCCGGGCAGTAGCGGGCCGATGGGCCGGCGAAGACGTCGTGCTCGGAACTTTTCTGCAGGGCCGGGTCCGCGACCTTGAGGTGCGGCGGCTGGTTCTCCTCGTGATTGGTGTTGGACAGGAACACCGACGACAGCCGGTCGAAGGTGAGATTGCCGTCCGGCTTGGGATAGACGATCGGCGTCGATTGCGTGGCCGGCTTGAGCGTCGCCCAGTCCGGCTTGCCGTGGCGCAGCGTCCCCAGCAGCGAAAACCCCGCCGTACTGGTCCACATGTCGAAGCCGCCGGCGGCGATCCCTCCCAGGGTGCCGAGGCGCGACCACAGCGGCTTGGCGTTGCGCACCCGGAACAGGTCGCGGCCGATATCCGAGCCGCGCCACGCGTCCTCGTAGCGTCCAAGTTCGTCGTTGGCGCGGCCGGCCTTGAGTGCTTCGGCGACGACATCGGCGGCGAGCATGCCGGAGAGCATCGCGTTGTGGCTGCCCTTGATGCGCGGCACGTTGACGAAGCCCGCCGCGCAGCCGATCAGCGCGCCGCCGGGAAACACGAGCTTCGGAACCGATTGGTAGCCGCCCTCGGTGATCGCGCGCGCGCCGTAGGCGAGCCGCTTGCCACCCGCGAAAGTACCGCGCACCCGCGGATGGGTCTTGAAGCGCTGGAATTCCTCGAACGGCGAGAGGTACGGATTCTCATAGTTGAGATGCACCACGAAGCCGACCGACACCAGGTTGTCGTCGAAGTGATAAAGGAACGAACCGCCGCCGGTGCGGTTGTCGAGCGGCCAGCCGAAGGAATGCTGCACCAGCCCGGCCTTATGTTGCTCCGGCGCGATTTGCCACAGCTCCTTGAGGCCGATGCCGAATTTCTGCGGCTCGCGCTCAGCGTCGAGGCCGAAGCGCTTGATCAGCGTCTTGGCGAGACTGCCGCGCGCGCCTTCGGCCAGCAGTGTATACTTCGCGTGCAGCTCCATGCCGCGGGTGAAGTTCGCGGTCGGCGCGCCATCCTTGCCTAGTCCCATATCGCCGGTGGCGACACCGCGCACCGCGCCGTGGTCGTCGAACAATACCTCGGCGGCGGCGAAGCCCGGATAGATCTCGACGCCCAGCGCTTCCGCCTTGACCGCGAGCCAGCGGCACACATTGCCGAGGGAGGCGATGTAGTTGCCGTGGTTGTTCATCAGGGGAGGCATCAGGAAATTCGGCACCCGCAGCGCGTTGCTGGCGGACAGCCAATAGAACCGATCCTCGCTCACTTGCGTCTTGAGCGGCGCTTCTTGGTTGCGCCAATCGGGAAGTAATCGATCAAGCCCGATCGGATCGATCACCGCACCGGAGAGGATATGCGCGCCGACTTCGGAGCCCTTCTCGACCACGACCACGGTCGCATCAGGCGCAACCTGCTTGAGCCGAATGGCGGCGGCGAGGCCGGCTGGCCCGGCACCGACGATCACCACATCGAACTCCATCGCCTCGCGGGCGGGCAGTTCAGGCGTGGCCATCGGTTCCTCCTGAAAGGGTATGCGCTGAACCTTCGCACAATTCCTCTGCGCGTGCTCGCGCGTACGCCCACGCGGAGAATTCGACCTTGGCTGCGCCCGCGGGCGCGATGACGGACGGGTCGTCGCCGAACGATGTATAGTAGTCGTACAGTTCCTTTGTCGTCATGCTGGGCCGATAGCTTTCCAACAAACTGGCGTCCACGAGTTTCCGGCAAGCGGCGATTGCATCCTCCGCGGTGGCAAAAATGCCGAGTTGCCAGCGTTCGTCTTCGTCCATGAAATGAGAGTTTTCATCGACCATGACCGTGTAAGGAGACATCGGCGTCACCTGCCTGAACCCGGGACTTGATGTATAGGCTCCCCGCACTAACCTACAGCCATTCATGACCCCCGACCGCAACAAGGCCGTGCGCGAACTCCTCGCCTTCTACCTGGAGGCGGGCGTGGACGCACTGTTGAACGAAGCGCCCGTCGATCGCTTTGCCGATGTGGCCGCGCCGCCGTCAGCGGCGCAAGCCCCGACTTCACCCGCCGCTGCGCGCAGGTTTGAACCGGGCCCTGCCCCCGATCGCCTGCGACGATCCGGGGCTCCCGCGGGGGAAGGGATGCCGATGCAGGCGCCGATCTCGCCCGACGCCGCGGCGATGGCGGCGCGCGAGGCGGCGCGCAGCGCGGCGACGCTCGACGACCTGCGCGCGATCCTCGATCGGTTCGAGGGCTGTGCGCTGCGCAAGACTGCGACCCAACTCGTGTTCGCCGACGGCAACCCGAAGGCGCGGGTAGTGTTCATCGGCGAGGCGCCGGGCCGGGACGAAGACCTTGAGGGACTGCCGTTCGTCGGCCGTTCCGGAAAGCTGCTCGATCTCATGATGGGCGCAATCGGGCTTGATCGCACCTCGGCCTACATCGCCAACATCATTCCCTGGCGGCCGCCTGGCAACCGCACGCCGACGCCGCAGGAAACCGCAACCTGCCTGCCGTTCATCCAGCGTCAGATCGAGCTGGTCGACCCCGACATCCTGGTGTGCATGGGCAATCCCTCCACGCAAACCCTGCTCGCGGTGCGGGAGGGGATCACCAAGACGCGCGGCCGCTGGTTCAAGTTTCATACCGGCACGCGCGAAATCCGCGCCATGCCGACGCTGCATCCGGCTTATCTGTTGCGCTCACCGGCGGCGAAGCGGCTCGCCTGGCGCGATTTCCTGGCGATCAAGAAAGCACTGGCGGGCTGAGGCCGGCACCGAATATCACTTCGCCATCCCCGCAGTCTTCGCCACTTGCCCGAGCGTGTCGTATTCCTCGCGCAGACGCTTCGCGAGTTCCGCGGAGGTACTGCTCATCGGCTCGGAGCCCTGCTCCACCACTTTCGCCTTGAGGTCCGGTGAGGCGACTGCCTTGACGACCGCGGCGTTGAGCTTGGCGACCACCGTCGCCGGCGTTCCCGCCGGCACGAAAATGCCGGCCCAGCCGACGGAGTTATAGCCCGGCACTGTTTCCGCCACGGTCGGCACATCCGGCAGCACGGCGAGTCTGGTCAACCCGCCGGTCGCGATCGCCTTGAGCTTGCCGGTGCGCACATGCGGCAGCCGGCCGGCGATCGGCGCAAAAGTCCATTGCGCCTCGTTGTCGATCACCGCCGTGATGGCAGGGCCGCCGCCCTTGTAGTGGACGACCTCGGCATCGACGCCCGTCATCGCATTGAACAGCACCCCGGCGAAATGGCCCGCGGTGCCGGCGCCGGCGGTCGACATCTTGAGCTGATGCGGTTTCGCCTTCATCAGCGCGACCAACTCCCTCACGTTCGACACCGGCAGCGAGGGATGCACCGCCAGCAGCGTCGGATTGATCGCGTAGAGCGAGACCGGCTCGAAATCCTTGAACAAGTCGAACTTGAGGGTCTTGTCGATATGCGGCAGCAGCGCCAGCGTTCCGGCCGATCCGTAGGTCAGGGTGTAGCCGTCGTTCGCCGCCTTCGCGCCCATTTCTAGGCCGGGCGCCCCGAACAGATTGATGATCTCCACCCGCTGTCCCAGCGCTTCGCTCAGTTTCGGCGCGAGGATGCTGGCGAGGATGCCAGTCGCCGAATCCGGTACTTCCGGAACCATCAGCCGAATCGGCTTGTTGGGATAGTCAGTTTGCGCGGCGACAGGCGATGCGGCGGCGGCGAGCGCGGTCACGACTGCGAGCGCGAACTGTCCTGCGGCTTTCATCTTTCCCTCCCGTTTATGCTTTGGTTGGACCAAAGCATACTCCGGGTCGTGTCAGGATTGCAGTAGCTCGACCGCGCCGATCCGCGGCGGATCGGGATCGGGGGGAACGAACTCGCCGCCCGAGGCCTGCGGGAAACCGCGCCGCACGATCGCGACTGCGAGGCGGCGCAGGTTGATGCCAGAGCGCGCGAGGTCGCGGATTGCCCGTGTCGCCTCGAACGCGATCGTCGCCCCCCCGCTGACGGCATGATCAGCGCCGCCATGTCCCCCGCCGCGATGGGCGTGCGCGACAGCGCCCGCACCGCCAAACTCGGCGAGGGAGCCTAGCCGCGCGCGCGGGGCGGTGCTTTGCCGATCGGCGACCAGGAAGACGTCGTACGGCGGCGCGCCGTCACGGGCCACAACATCGCGCAGCACGACGCGCAAGCGTGCGGCGGAATCCGCGCGCAGTGTTCCGGCGCGCCCGACCGCGGCGAACGCAAGCCGGCTTTCCCGATCCGTCAGCCGCTGGCCATTGGCGCGCGCGAGCACCGTCGGCTCGGTCGGACGGGCGCGCATGAACCCCTTTGACCTCAATCCCCCTGCCGGCCCCGCACCGGGCGCGAGCGCGACCAGGGGCGGTCGCAGATCAAGCTCCTTTTCGCGTGGCGGATCATCGTCATAGCGGTAGCCAAGTTGGAATTGAGTATCGAGCACCTCGGCACCCGATTTCTCCTGATCCTCGCCATTCTCGTCGACGAACTTGAATTTCTTCGTCATCCAGACTTCGTCATCGAGCGGAGAGATGCGACCGCGCGCTGGATCGGTCCATTTCGCCCACAGGCGATCGATGTTGGCGTGGTGCAGCCAGAAGATCGGATCGCGGGCGGCTGTCTGCGGCGAGCCCATGTCACCCGCGAGTCCGATCGATTTGTGGACGAGGTTGTGCGGCGCGGCCTCGATGCCCCCGGCGGCGATTTCATCGAGCGGATTGGTCGTGGCAATGCCGCCGAAAGTGTTCTGGGCGTCGAGCACGTCGTCGGTCGAGAAGCGATCCAGCTTCATCGTGTCGGCCACGTCACGCGAGACATCGCCGAGACCGAGCAGGCGGCTGTCGATATAGGCGAGTCGAATCGCGCGGGCCAACGGGTTGCGCCGCCTCGCCGGCGGCACCGGCGGGTTCGCCGTCAGTTCATCGCCATCGGGAGCGAAAGCGGCCGGCAGCGATGCCTGCTGCGGGTCCTCGTAGCGCCAGTAGGGTAGCGCGAGATCGGGATCGCCCGAGGCTTTGCGCAGGATGCGTTCGAAGTAATAGAGATACATCCGGTGCCAGTTGAGGAAGAAATAGTTCCGGTGCGGGCATTGCTGCCAATAGTGGGCGAGCGGCTTGAGCGGGTCGGTGATCTCCTCGTCGGCGATGTCGTGGATCGCCGCCTGGAAGAGCCAGCTCGTCTTGTCGGTCATCGGCCGCTGCATCATCACGTCGACGCCGCGCCGCAGCGAATCGATCATCGGGCTGTTTTCGCGGATGAGATCGCCGATCGAGCGGCGCACCTGCAGCGTTCCCTGTGCGTGCGCGGAGCGTCCACGCAGGATCGCGGCGGCCGCGAGCGCGGCGCCGCCGCGCGTGAACCGCCGGCGCGAGAGCATCATCGGAAATCTCCCCTCCGCTTTCTTCTCTTCTCCCCGCTGGGGGAGAAGAGGCGCGCATCGCCAAGACCGCGCGCATGCATTCGGCCGTACGTGTTTTAGCAAAACTCCGCTACGGCGGCGATCATCCGCTCGATGTCCTCAGGCCGCGACAGGCGATGATCGCCGTCCTTGACCAAAGTGAGCACCACGTCGTCGCGGGCAAAGCGCGCGCTGAGTTCGACCGCATGCTGCCACGGCACATCCGGATCCTGCACCCCCTGCAGGATGCGCACCGGGCAGCCGGTTTCGATCATGCCGCCGAGGAGGAGATGATTCCGCCCCTCCTCGATCAGGCCGCGCGTGATCAGATAGGGCTCGGCCGAATATTGCGACGGCCGCGTCCAGGCGCCGTTCTGCTCGAACTCGCGCTTGACCTCCGGCGGGAAGCGCTTCCACATCAGTTCCTCGGTGAAGTCCACCGCGGGTGCGATCAGGACGAGACCGGCGACGCTGGCCGCCGGATGGCGGTGCGCGAGCGCGCGAACCAGCAGCAGCGCGAGCCAGCCGCCCATGGAGGAGCCGATGACGACCTGCGGCCCGCGGCAGCATTCCTCGAACACGGCACAGCTTTCCTCGAGCCAGCGGCCGATCGTGCCGTCCGCGAACGCGCCGCCGGATTCGCCATGGCCGGAATAATCGAACCGGGTCAAGGCGCGGCCGTGGGTTTTCGCCCATTGGTCAAGCGCCACGGCCTTGGTGCCCTGCATGTCGGCTTTGAATCCACCGAGCCAGAACAGTCCGGGCGTCGCTCCGGCGCGGTGGCGGACAGCGATCGGACGCGTGCTGGCCGCGGTTCCAACGGGCAGGGATTTCAGGCAGGGGTTGTGCATTGCGCATTCACTCGATGGGCTGTCTGGCCAAGCGCTTTCCGGTTCAAGGAATCGGAAAGCGCTCTACTGCTTCTTGAGTAAACGCATTTTCTGGCGGAAAACCTAAGTCCACGTTTTCCGGAAAATGCTTTAGTCCGAGCCGCACCACAGTGTTTCGCCGCATGCCGTCACGGAAAGCAAGGGCGCCGCTCAAGCCGGCGTGGCGCCGCGGCTTTCGCCCCGGATCGCACCCGTGAGCGATGTCCGTCCGCGGCGCGTTCCGCCTCGCACGCTGGCGGGCGCGACCATCCTGCAGATCATCCCGGCGCTGCGCGAGGAGCCGAACGCCCGCAACGCGGTCGACGTCGCGCGCGCGCTGCTGCAATCGGGCGCCCGGGCGCTGGTGGCGGCCGCGGAAGGCCCGCTCCTGCAGGAACTGCGCGCCCATGGCGCGGAATGGATTCCGCTGCCCAATGCCGGCCTCAGCCCATTCCGGCTCACCCGCAACGCGCGCCTGCTGGAGCAGCTGATTGCCCAGGAGCGGATCGATATCGTGCATGCGCAAAGCTCGGGCGGGGCGTGGAGTGCGCGCATGGCGAAGCGGGAAATCGCGGTCTGGCTGGTGACCACGCTGCCGGATGTTCCTGTCAATTCCGGTCTGGGCTCGATCCTGGTGAGTTCGCTGGCCCACGGCGACCGGGTCGTCACGCCCTCGATCTACGCCGCCGAGGCGCTGATGGCGCGGTACGAGATTTCACCAGACCAGGTTACCGTCATCCCGCGCCCAATCGACACGGCGGCCTTCGACCCGTTGGCGGTCGCGCCGGGGCGGGCCGCAGACCTGCGCGCGGCCTGGAAAATCCCACCCGGCGCGCGGATCGTGCTGGCGCCAGGCCGGGTCGCACCCTGGAACGGGCAGATCGTGCTCCCCGACGCCGCGCGCGCGCTGGTCGATGCGGGCTGGCGTGACTTCGTCGTGGTCCTGGCCGGCGACAACTACAGCCGCCGCCGTTATGCCCGCGCGGTCTTCAAGCGCGCGCGGGAGCGCGGGGTGGCGGATTTGTTCCGCCTGACGGGGCACTGCCACGACCTGCCAGCCGCCTATGCTGCGGCGGACGTGGTGGCGGTGCCGGCGCTCAGAGCCCCGGTGTTCGGGCGGGTGGTTGCACAGGCGCAAGCGATGGCGCGGCCGGTGGTGACCACCAACGTCGGGATGCTGCCGGAATACGTGGTCGCCCCGCCTCGGATGCCGGCGGACCTGCGTACCGGCTGGGTCACCCGGGTGGGCGACCCGGCCGATTTCGCCCGCGCGCTCGGCCTTGCGTTCTCCCTCGACGACACCGACTACCAGGCCATGGCCGCGCGCGCCCGCCAATTCGCGGACTACATGTTCTCCGCCCACAGCGTCGCGGTAGCGACCCGCGCCGTCTATACGTCGCTGCTGGCGCGTGAGGCTTGATCCAGGCGACCTGCCTCTCCGTCACCCTCCGACATCAATGGTGTAATATCGGCAACCACCCGCGCGTATTCTCGTTGACTTGCGGCCGGTTTGTCCCGATCCTTCCGTCGCCCGGCATCTCGGGCCCGTTGCAACAACACAGGAGAGCTACCCATTCCCCGCCGACCGATGAGATCCGTGCAGCCCGTCCAGAAGGACGGCCCGCGCATCAACGAGGAGATCCGATCCCGCGAAGTCCAACTGATCGACCAGACCGGCCACAACCATGGACCGGTGGAAATTCGGATCGCGCTGGAAAAGGCCCAGGAGGCCGGGCTTGATCTCGTCGAGATCGCCCCGAATTCAGTTCCGCCCGTCGCCAAGCTTCTCGATTACGGGAAGTACAAATTCCAGGCGCAGAAGAAGGCGGCCGAAGCCCGCAAGAAACAGAAGGTGGTCGAGGTCAAGGAGATCAAGCTCCGGCCGATGATCGACGACCACGACTACGACGTGAAGATGCGCTCGATGCAGCGCTTCTTCGAAGAGGGAGACAAGGTCAAGGTGACGCTGCGCTTCCGCGGCCGCGAGATGGCGCATCAGGATCTGGGTTATCAGCTCCTCAACCGCGTCAAGGACGACACCGTCAAGATCGCCAAGGTCGAGCAGGAGCCCCGCTTCGAAGGCCGCCAGGTGGTCATGGTGCTGTCGCCGCGGTAGTGAGCGGCTGTAGGCTGTAGCCCGGATGAGCGAAGCGAAATCCGGGACGGTGGCGCAAACCGAGAGACCGTTCCCGGATGTCGCTTCGCTCATCCGGGCTACAGCCGAAAATGCCAAGCGCTGCGCCGGTGACTTTGCAGGGGGAGGGTCGATTCACCCTCAAGAGAGATAAATGATAGTGAGATGATAGTGAGCGGCTCGCACCGTGCTTGCGAGAGAGGCAAGCAGCATCTCCAATTGGCCGTTTTCAACGTCGATTGCGATATTCTCGGGGCATTCCGCATCGTCCGCAAGCCTTCCGAGCACGGCCTCCGGACAACAAAGGATGTCCACGCCTTCGGTCTCACACCATTTGACACGATCGCGGATGAGTTGAACAGCTTCCATGGAGCCGTTGGGCAAAAGGGGAGTCTGATAGGCGGCAATCTTCATTGAAAATCGCCGAGATGTTATTCCGAGTGCGCGATGCCGGCGCGCTCAACGACCTTGCCCAGCCGGTCGATCTCCGACTTCACGAATTTCTCCAGCTCCGGCACCGGCGGATAGTCGACCGGGATGCGCGCGGTCTTGGCGAACTCGGCCTTGATCTCGGGCAGGTCGAGCACCTTCTTGATCTCGGTGTGCAGCCGATCGACGATCGGCTTCGGTGTGCCGGCGGGCGCAACGATCATCTGCCAGGAGACCAGGTTGAAGCCTTCGGCGCCGGCTTCCGAAACGGTCGGGATGTCCGGCAGCGTCGGCAGCCGCGTCGCCGACGACACCGCGAGCGCGCGCACCTTGCCCTGCTGCATCAGGGGCAGGATCGGCGTCGGCTCACCGAACATCATCGGAATGTGCCCGGCGATGAGGTCGGTGAGCGCCGGCGCATCGCCCTTGTAGGGGATGTGCACGACATCCATGCCGGTCATGGATTTAAGCAGCTCCATGCTCAGGTGCTGCGGCGAGCCGGGGCCGGCCGAGCCGTAGGAGAGCTTGCCGGGCTGCGCCTTCGCCAGCGCAATCAGGTCCTTGAGCGATTTCGCCGGCACCTCAGGATTGACCAGCAGCATGAACGGCGCGTTCGCGATCAGCGCGATCGGCTCGTAATCCTTGGCCGGGTCGTAGGAGAGCGACTTGTGCAGCGTGACGTTGATCGCGAACGGCGTCGAGGTGCCGAGCATGATGGTGTAGCCGTCGGGCGGCGCCTTCGCGACATAGGCGGCGCCGATCGCGGTGCCGGCGCCGGTACGGTTCTCGATCACGATCGGCTTGCCGAGCCGCTCCGTAAGCCGCGGCGCCAGCGTGCGCGCCAGCACGTCGAGCCCGCCGCCAGCGGCGTAGGGTACGACCATGGTGATCGGGCGGCTGGGGTAGTCCTGCGCGTGGGTGGGGGCGGCGGCCAGCAGGGACGCGGCGAGAAGGGGCGCGACTGTGCGGGCGATTTGCATGCGGCCTCCCGGCGTCACGTTTCTGCGATATTCCGCATAGCCTAGCTAAAGACTGTCGAGCCAGTAAGCGCCTTAGGGTCGCAAGGCGCGTGTCCCGCACAAGGTGCAGCGCGCAACGATGCACCGCCGATGCGGGACCTGGTTTCTTTTGTCTGCGCTTCGAAGAATAACAGCAACCGGGGTCCCGGGTCTGCAGTGCAGCACTTCGTGCCGCACTGCGCCCGGGACACGGGCGTCACATATTGATCAATTCCGCAGTGAGGTCGCGCCAGTTCGGATTCACCTTCTCGATCAATGCGAACTTCCATTCCCGCCGCCAACGCTTGAGGACATGCTCTCGCTGTCGTGCTTCGAGGATCGAGGCGTATCCTTCAAAATATACCAGCCTGTGCACCTTGTATGTCTTGGAAAACCCCGGAACTGCCCCGGTTTTATGCGTGTGCATGCGGTTGGCAAGGTTGCTGGTAACGCCAACGTAGAGCGTGCCCTTGTATCGACTGGCAAGGATGTAAACGAAATAGCCGCTCATTCGCGCAGTTTAGCACGTGTCCCGCACAAGGTGCAGCGCGCAGCGATGCACCGCCGATGCGGGACCCCGGTTTTTTCTCTCTATCACGGGAGCGCCCGGGACACGCGTCCTTGACTTGATCCGTCCCCATCCCTAGTTTCCGCGCACTTTCGAAACGAGCAACTCTTTGCTCGCCGACCGGTCCTGGAGACCGGAGGTCACCGCCCGACAGCGCGATGCGCCCTCGGGCGCTATCGTTGTTTGGCATAGGCCGCCCGCAGGGCGGTCGTTCTAAGGACGAAAAACTTGTTCAATTCACTCTCGGAAAAGCTTGGCACCATCCTCGACAAGCTCACGCGGCGCGGCGCGCTGACCGAGGCCGATGTCGACGCAGCGCTGCGCGAGGTCCGCCGCGCGCTGCTCGACGCCGACGTCGCTCTCGAAGTCGTGCGCTCGTTCACCGAGCAGGTGAAGAGCCATGCGGTCGGCGTCGAGGTGATCAAGTCGGTCACGCCCGGCCAGCTCGTCGTCAAGATCGTTCATGACCAGCTCATCAACACGCTCGGCGCCCACGGCGACCCGATCGACCTCAACGCGCCGGCGCCGGTGCCGATCATGATGGTCGGCCTGCAGGGCTCCGGCAAAACCACGACCACCGCCAAGATTGCCAAGCGCCTCACCGAGCAGGGCCGCCGCAAGGTGCTGATGGCCTCGCTCGACGTACGCCGCCCGGCCGCGATGGAGCAGCTCGCGGTGCTCGGCCAGCAGGTCAATGTCGACACCCTGCCGATCGTCGCAGGCCAGCAGCCGGCGCAGATCGCGCAGCGCGCGCTGCAGGCCGGCCGGCTCGGCGGCTACGACGTGGTGATGCTGGACACCGCCGGCCGCACCACCCTCGACGAAGCGATGATGGCGGAGGCCGCCGAAGTGAAGCAGGCGGCGCAGCCGCACGAGGTGCTGCTCGTCGCCGACGCGCTCACCGGCCAGGACGCGGTCAACCTCGCGCGCGCGTTCGACCAGCGCGTCGGGCTCACCGGCATCGTGCTGACCCGGGTCGACGGCGACGGCCGCGGCGGCGCGGCGTTGTCGATGCGCGCGGTCACCGGCAAGCCGATCAAGCTGATGGGCACCGGCGAGAAGATGGATGCGCTGGAGGATTTCCATCCCTCGCGCATCGCCGACCGCATCCTCGGCATGGGCGACATCGTCTCGCTGGTCGAAAAGGCGGCGGCGACGATCGATGCCGAGAAAGCCGCGCGCGTCGCCGAGCGCATGCGCAAGGGCGCGTTCGATCTCAACGACCTCCGCGAGCAGCTCCAGCAGATGACGCAGATGGGGGGCATGGCCGGCTTGATGGGCATGCTGCCCGGCGTCGCCAAGATGAAGAATCAGCTCGCCTCCGCCAACCTCGACGAGCGCGTGCTCAAGCGCCAGGTCGCGATCATCGAACTCGATGACTCCGAAGGAGCGTCGCGTGCCGGACATTCTCAAGGCGAGCCGCAAGAAACGCATCGCGGCCGGCTCCGGCACCAAGGTCGAAGACATCAACCGCATGCTCAAGATGCATCGCACCATGGCCGACGTGATGAAGGCGATGGGCGGCGGCGCCAAGCGCGGCCCGATGGCCGGCCTCGCCAACCTATTCGGCTTCGGCGGTGGCGGCATGCCGAGCGCCGAGGAGATGGCGAAGCTCGCGGAGAAGATGCCGGGCGGTGGGTTACCCGGGGGCGGACTGCCTCCCGGTTTTCCCGGCGCAGGTGGGTTGCCGCCGACCATGCCTGGCCTGCCGCCGAAATTTCCGGGCGGCGGCCCGTCGCTCCCCGGACTCGGCAAGCCGCCGGGGCTCGGTGGCTTCCCCGGGTTTGGGAAAAAGAAATGAGCACAACCTTCGATTTGTCATTTCGGATGGCGCGCGGCGCCGATCCGAGACCCAACTGGCAGCGGACACAGCGGAAGAATTTCCAGTTTCGTACCCGCGCGGCGTTGGGTCCCAGCTCTCGCTTCGCTCGGCCGGGATGACAACTCCAAGGCATATCGAATTCAACCGAATTCAACTGAAGTGAAAGGAACTCCGAAATGTCCCTGAAAATCCGTCTCGCCCGCGCCGGCACCAAGAAGCGGCCGGTCTATCACATCGTGGTGGCCGACAGCCGCTCGCCGCGTGACGGCCGCTTCATCGAGCGGCTCGGTTACTTCAATCCGCTGCTGCCGAAGGAGAAGACCGAGCGGCTCAAGCTCGATCTCGAGAAGTGCAAGGCGTGGATGGCCAAGGGGGCGCTGCCGACCGATCGCGTGAGCCGTTTCCTCGATGAGGCCGGCGTGATGACGCGCGCGAAACGCAATAATCCGACGCGTGCGATCCCGCGCAAGGAGCGCAAGGCGATGAAGGAAGCCGCCGCCAAGGCCGCCGAGGAAGCCGCCGCCGCCAAGGCCGCCGCTGCTGCCGCCGCGGCGCAGGCGAGCTAACCGAGCGCCGGGTCAGGGCCGTGGCAGAGCGCATCTGCGTCGCCCGCATTGGCGCCGCGCACGGCACGCGCGGCGAAGTGAAACTGTGGTCGTTCACCGCCGATCCGCTGGCGATTGCCGACTACGGGCCACTCGAAAGCGAGGACGGCGCGCGGCGCTTCGAGATCGAGGCGCTGCGGCCGGCGAAGGATCATCTGGTCGCGCACCTGCGTGGTGTCGATGATCGCAATGCCGCTGAGCGGCTGACCAATGTAGAGCTATACGTCTCGCGCGATCGGCTGCCGCCGCCGGAGACGGACGAATTCTACCACGCGGACCTGATCGGACTGACGGTAGTCGACGTGAACGATACAGCGCTGGGCAAAGTGATCGCGGTGCAGAATTTCGGTGCCGGCGATCTGCTGGAAGTTCAGCCTCCCGAAGCGGCGCAGACGGTGATGGTGCCGTTTGATGCTGCGACCGTCCCGCTGGTCGATGTCTCGGGCGGCCGCATCGTCATCGATCCGCCGCATGGTTTGTTCAAGGGGTGAGTTCTCCCGTAGCCCAGAACGAGCGAAGCGAATCCGGGCTGCAGAACTACGGCGACGGAACGTCATGGTCATCCCGTTTCATTCGAAATCCGATACGCACCGCGAGTTTTCCAACTTCGCGCCCTTCGGAATCGATCTCGACGGCAAGCGCTGGCCAACCGTCGAGCATTATTACCAGGCGCAAAAATTCACCGACGCGAAGCTGCAGCAGTCGATCCGCGCCGCGCCGAAGCCGATCATCGCGAAGTCGCTCGCCGACGGCCACAAAGCCAATATCCGCGCCGACTGGGACGCGGTGAAGGACGACGTGATGGATCGCGCCGTGCGGCGCAAGTTCGAGCTGCATGCCGAGCTGCGCGATCTCCTGCTCGCCACCGGCGACGAGGCGATCGTCGAAGCGGCGCCGAACGATTACTATTGGGGTGTCGGCCGCGAGGGCACCGGACAGAACAAGCTTGGCCGCATCCTCGAACGCATCCGCGCCGAGCTGCGCGCGGGCCAGCAATCCGGACGCTGAGATGTGGCGCGCCACCGTCCTCACGATCTTTCCGGAGATGTTTCCGGGGCCGCTGGGCATCAGCCTTGCCGGCAAGGCGCTAGCGGCGGGTTTGTGGACGCTCGAACCGATCGACATCCGCGCTCACGCGACCGACAGGCACCGCTCGGTCGATGACACGCCCGCGGGCGGCGGCCCGGGCATGGTGATGAAGGCCGACGTGCTCGCGCGCGCTGTCGATGCTGTCTCAGACACGGACGACGTGCGGCCGAGGCTGCTGATGAGCCCGCGCGGAGCGCCGCTGACGCAAGCTCGCGTCGAAGCGTTGGCGCGGGGAGCGGGCACACTCATCCTGTGCGGGCGGTTCGAAGGCGTCGACGAGCGCGTGATCGCGGCGCGAAATTTCGAGGAGATTTCGGTCGGCGATTACGTGCTGTCGGGCGGCGAGATCGCAGCGCTGGCTCTGCTCGATGCCTGCGTGCGCCTTCTGCCCGGCGTCATGGGCAAGGAGTCGTCCAGCGCCGAGGAAAGCTTTGCGCAAGGCCTGCTGGAATACCCGCACTACACGCGACCGCAAACGTTCGAGGGCCGCGCCATTCCCGAAGTGCTCACCTCTGGCGACCACGCCAAGGTCGCGGCTTGGCGGCGCGCGCAGGCCGAGCAGCTCACGCAGGCCCGCCGCCCCGACCTCTGGGCGGCGCATCAAGCCGGCGTCGGCGCGGCCAAGAAGGCCGAGCCGGACGGGTGACAACGCCGATTCTTTGTCGTAGAAGCTCGCCCGACCCGCACAGATTGAACAGACCGCGCGCCTGCCGGATTGGCGCTGCCGACGGAGAATTCCCATGAATTTGCTGCAACAGCTCGAAAAAGAGCAGGTCGCCAAGCTTTCCACCAATAAGGAAATCCCGGATTTCGGGCCCGGCGACACGGTCATCGTGAACGTCAAGGTGGTCGAAGGTGAACGCAGCCGTATCCAGGCCTACGAAGGTGTCTGCATCGGCCGCGCCGGTGCCGGGCTGAACCAGAATTTCACGGTGCGCAAGATTTCCTACGGCGAGGGCGTCGAGCGCGTGTTCCCGCTCTATGCGCCGATGGTCGAACTCGATCAAGGTCGTGCGCCGCGGCAAGGTCCGCCGCGCCAAGCTCTATTACCTGCGCGGCCTGCGTGGCAAGCGCGCCCGCATCACCGAGCGGCAGGACCGGCCGCACGGCGAGCAGGCGGCCGGGGCCGAAACGAAGCAGGGATGACCGCGCCCTGGCATCGCCGGCTGCGAAAGGCCGGTACGTCCGGCCTTTTTCTGTTCGGCGCGCTGCTGCTGGCCGGCACGGGTCGACCGGCACCCGCTCGGGCTGAGCCGCTGGTGCTGGAAGTGACGCGGGCCGAGGCCACAGTCGACCCGCGAACCGGCGAGCCGATCGTCAGGATCGCTTTCGCGGAGGCGTCACGCCATTTGCTGGCGGATTTCACGACCCAAAATGTCGGCGGCAAGACTGAAATTCGGGTCGATGGCCGCGTCGTGATGGCCCCCGTCATCCGCGAACCGCTGCTCGCAGCGTCCAGCCAGATTTCCGGCTCGATGACCCCCGAACAGGCCCGCGACATCGCGGCGCGCCTTGCGAGCGGCCAGGCGCGGCTGGAGATTGAGCTTGCAACGGAATAGTCCTCCACTTTTCCCTTGGCGCCCAAGTCATTAAATATCATCACGACAGAAACTGAGACCGGGAAACAACGATGTCCAAGCCCCGCACCCTCTACGACAAGATCTGGGACGACCACCTGGTCGACGAACAGCCCGACGGAACCTGCCTGCTCTATATTGATCGCCATCTCGTGCATGAGGTGACGAGCCCGCAGGCGTTCGAGGGCCTGCGCATGTCGGGCCGCAAGGTCCGCGCGCCGGAGAAGACGCTGCTGGTCGTCGATCACAACGTGCCGACCACCGATCGCTCGAAGCCTAATCCCGACCCCGAGAGCGCCGAGCAGATCGCGACGCTCGCTCAGAACGCCAAGCATTTCGGCCTCGAATATTTCGACGAGTTCGATAAGCGCCAGGGCATCTGCCACATCATCGGCCCGGAACAGGGCTTCACGCTGCCCGGCGCCACGATCGTCTGCGGCGACAGCCACACCGCTACCCACGGCGCGTTCGGCGCGCTCGCCTACGGCATTGGCACCTCCGAGGTCGAGCACGTGCTGGCGACGCAGACCCTGATCCAGTCCAAGTCGAAGAACATGCGCGCGATCGTCGATGGCCAACTGCCGCCCGGCATCACCGCCAAGGATATCATCCTCGCCATCATCGGCGAGATCGGCACCGCCGGCGGCACCGGCTATGCGCTCGAATATGCCGGCGAAGCGATCCGCTCGCTCTCGATGGAAGGGCGCATGACGGTATGCAACATGTCGGTCGAGGGCGGCGCCAAGGCCGGCTTCATCGCACCGGACGAAAAGGCCTACGCGTTCCTCAAGGGCCGTCCCAAGGCGCCCGCCGGCAAGGCCTGGGACGACGCGATGCGCTACTGGGAGACGCTCGCCTCCGACGACGGCGCGCATTTCGACCGCGAGATCAGGCTCGATGCGGCGAAACTTCCGCCGCTCGTCACCTGGGGCACCAGCCCGGAGCAGGTGATCTCCGTCACCGGTCATGTGCCGGTGCTCGACGACATCGCCGACGACAACAAGCGCCGTGCCGCGGCGACCTCGTTTGAATACATGGGCCTCAAGGGCGGCGAGAAGATCACCGACATCAAGCTCGACCGCGTGTTCATCGGCTCCTGCACCAATGGGCGGATCGAAGACCTGCGCGAGGTCGCACGCGTCGCCAGCGGCAAGAAGGTCAGCGCGAATGTGTCGGCGATGATCGTTCCGGGCTCAGGGCTGGTGAAGGAGCAGGCCGAGGCCGAGGGGCTCGACAAGATCTTCGTCGCCGCTGGCTTCGAGTGGCGCGAGCCTGGCTGCTCGATGTGCCTCGCGATGAATCCCGACAAACTGATGCCGGGTGAACGCTGTGCGTCCACCTCGAACCGCAATTTCGAGGGCCGCCAGGGCTACAAGGGCCGCACCCACCTCGTTTCGCCGGCAATGGCCGCGGCCGCGGCGATTGCCGGGCATTTCGTGGATGTGCGGGAGTGGCGCTGAAATAATCTGGCGAGCGCAGACGTGGAGGCCGTCATCCCGGAAGCCCCCGCAGGGCGTCAGGCAGTCGGTTCATCCCCGCTCCCACCAGCAGCGCGTGGTCGGCACGATCACCGTTCCGCTCGGCCGGTATTCCTGCACGAGCTTCGCCTCGCATTGGCGCACCGCCCCGGGGCCGGGATATTCGATGTCGTAGGATGGCGGGTAGAGCGTCGAATTGGTGCGGTAGGGATAACGGGAGCGCGGCGTCACCGTGATCCTGGTGCGGGCGCGGGTGGGCCGCGGGCGCGCTTGCGCGTAGGCCGTTGCGGCGCGGGCGGCTTTGGCCGCGGGGCTGGCCGGCGGCGGCCGCGTGCCGGCGAAGCTTGCCGTGCCAATGCCCGCCACCAGGATGAGTGCCACCGTCGCGATCTTGATCATGTCGAGCCTCATGCCAACATCCCGCCGCTAGCTTGCTGATTGGCGCGCAGCCGTCAACGGCCGCACTTGGCCGCCACGCCGCCGTCCCCTAAAACCGTGGCATGGCCGATCTGCCCGTTGCCGACCCGCTCATGTGGCGCAGCGCCAAGGCGCCTTCGCTCGAGGAACTCGAAGTGCTTGCGACCGAGGCGTTCGGCCGCCTGCCGCCGAAATTCCGTTCGCTCTGCGAGGGCGTGATCATCCGGGTCGAGGATTTCCCGACCGACGAGGTGCTGGACGACCTCAGTGCCGAGAGCGAGTTCGACTTGCTCGGCCTGTTCCAGGGCGTCGGCCTGCCCTTCCGCTCCGAAAGCGCGCCGACGCAGATGCCGAACATGATCTGGCTCTATCGCCGCCCGATCCTCGACTACTGGAGCGAGCACGACGAGACGCTCGGCGCCATCATCACTCACGTCCTGGTGCACGAGATCGGCCACCATTTCGGCCTCTCTGACGACGACATGGAGGCGATCGAGGCCGACGTGGAATAGCGTGCCAGGGAGGAAGCATGTCGCTGTCGGATTGGCTGTGGGTCGCGGTTGCCGCTTATGCGCTGCATATCCTGGAGGAATATCAGCTCGATTGGCGCAACTGGGCGCGCGCGGTGATCAAGCTGCCGGTCGAGTGGCCGGATTTCTACGTCGTCAATGCGCTGGTGATCGTCTTCGGCATCGTCTGCGCGCAGCTTGCCGCCACGGCGCCGGTGCTGGCGCTGGTGTTTCCTGCGCTGATGCTGATCAACGGGACGTTCTTTCACATCCTGCCGTTCATCACCACCAGTGGGCGGTTCTCTCCCGGGCTGGTGACGGCCGTGATGCTGTTCTGGCCGATCGGAGTCGCCTGCTATTGGGCCGCCGCGCTTGAGGGCCGGTTGACTGTGGCAACGGTCGTGATCTCGCTGGTGATCGGCGCGATCCTGATGGCCTGTCCGGTCGTGCTGCTGAAGATCAAGCACCTGCCATATCTCCGACAGGACCGCTGAGATCATCGACGTCGCCAGACTTGACCGGTGCGCGGCAAGCGGTCATGAGAGCGGCCAATCACGCTCCGAACTCAAGTACCCGAGGAGTTCCAATGGATAAGTTCACCACGCTCGAAGGTGTCGCGGCGCCGCTGCAGATGATCAACGTCGACACCGACATGATCATCCCCAAGCAGTACCTGAAGACCATCAAGCGCACCGGGCTCGGCAAGGGCCTGTTCTCGGAGAAGCGGTACCGCGACGACGGCAGCGAGAACCCGGACTTCGTGCTCAACAAGCCGGCCTATCGCAACGCCAAGGTACTCGTCGCCGGCGACAATTTCGGCTGCGGCTCCTCGCGCGAGCATGCGCCCTGGGCACTGCTCGATTTCGGCATCCGCTGCGTGATCTCGACGTCGTTCGGCGATATTTTCTACAACAACTGCTTCAAGAACGGCATCCTGCCGGTGAAGGTCTCGCCCGAGGATCTGGAGAAGCTGTTCGACGACGCCGAGCGCGGCGCCAATGCGACGCTGACCGTCGACCTCGAGAAACAGGAAATCCGCGGTCCCGACGGCGGCGTGGTCAAGTTCGAGATTGACGCTCACCGCAAGCATTGCCTGCTCAATGGCCTCGACGACATCGGCCTCACGATGGTGAAGGCCGACAAGATCAAGGATTTCGAGGCGAAGGCCGGGGCCGCGCGGCCGTGGATGTGAGGCGGTAGCCCGGATGTCGCTTCGCTCCATCCGGGCCATGATCGCTGACCCTACGCTGCCTCGATGTGGACCACGTCGTAGAGGCAGGGGTTGATCTCCTTGGCCAGTTCACCGAAGCGCGGCCACTTCTTGCGGAACTCGGGCGAGTGATGCGCCGCCATCAGTTTGTCGCGATCGCTCCACTGGATATAGTTGACCACGTGGCTGCCGTCCTCGCTGCGGTGCAGGTTCACCGATACGAAGCCGGGCTGCTTCGCCATGAACTGCGCGCGCTCGATCATCAGGTCGAGCACTTCTTCCTGATTGTCGGGCGGCAGCTTGACGGTCGTGATCTGGGTAACGATGCCTTTGTCTTCGCAGATTTCGGGCATGGAACTATCCTCCGGGCTGACATTCAGCTCGACAACGCCCGGCACGAGGATCGGTTGCAGCATCAGCCGGCGCGCGCCTTCGCGATCGCTTCCGCGACCGCCACGGTGCGGCGCGCCATGTCGGCATGCATGCGCTCGACCATGCGGCCGTCGAGCGCGATCACGCCTTTGCCTTCGTTATCAGGAAGGTGGAAGGCGCCGATGACTCTTTTCGCCTCGGCAACTTCGTCTTGGGTCGGCGAAAACGCCTCGTTGCAGGTGGCGGCCTGGCTCGGATGGATGATGCTCTTGCCGTCGAATCCCATTTCGCGCGCGTCGGCACATTCGCGCGCGAAACCCTCGGCGTCGGTGAGATCGTTAAAGACGCCGTCGATGATATCGAGGCCGAACGCGCGCGCCGCCGCCAGGCAGGTCATTAGCCACGGCCGCATCGGCCCCCGCCCCGGCACCATCCGCGCGCGAGTCTCCTTGGCGAGGTCGTTGGTGCCCATCACGAAGACGGCGAGGCGGGTCTCCACGTCCCGCGCCGCCACGGCGATCTCGCCCGCATTGAGCACGGCGAGCGGCGTCTCCATCATCGCCCAGACCCGGATCTTGTGGTCGGCGCTGAGGTCGACGAGCCGCTCGGCGACGTCCTCCAGGTGTCGCGCATGCGCGACCTTCGGCACCAGCACGGCGTCAGGCTTCACCTTGGCGATAGCGTTGAGATCGTCGAGCCACCATTCGGTGTCGAGGGCGTTCATGCGCACAACCACTTCGCGCGACCCGAAGCCGCCAGTGGCCAGCGCATCCACGACTTGTTGGCGCGCCGCCTGCTTGCCTTCGGGCGCCACCGAATCTTCCAGGTCGAGCACCACCACGTCGACCGGAAGTCCGCGCGCCTTCTCGATCGCCCGGGCATTCGAGCCCGGCATGAACAGTACGCTGCGGCGCGGACGGATGATCATGGCGACGCCCCTTTTTGCAGCGGGCAATCTACTGTCCGCACCGGACCCGTGCTAGGGGATCACGCCCGGATTGAGTTGGAAACGCACGAATGAGCCTCCCGCAACACCTCCATGATGGCTATCGATCGTTCCGCGCGGCGCGGCTTCCGGCCGAACAGAGCCGCTATCGCGATCTCGCGGAACGTGGGCAGTCGCCGGAAGTGATGGTCATCGGCTGCTGCGACTCGCGGGTGGCGCCGGAAGTGATCTTCGACGCCGGGCCGGGCGAGTTGTTCGTCGTGCGCAACGTTGCCAACCTGGTGCCGCCCTATGCACCCGACGGCGCCCATCACGGCGTCTCAGCCGCCCTCGAATACGCGGTGCAGGTGCTGCGCGTGCGGCATATCGTTGTGCTCGGTCACGCCGGCTGCGGTGGCATCAAGGCATTCGTGAGCGATGCGCCGCCGGGAGATTTCATCGGCCAGTGGATGTCGATGGCTGCCCCTGCCGCAACCGCCATCCGGCCGCGCGAGGAAGCGCCGGGCGACTATCTCACCCGGCTCGAGCAGTCGTCGATCGTCAAGTCGCTCGACAACTTGATGACGTTTCCGTTCGTGCGGAGCGCATGCGAGCGCCATGGGCTTGCGTTGCACGGTGCTTACTTCGGCGTCGCCGCGGGCGAACTGTTCGCGCTTGATCCGGCGACCGGACAATTTTCAGCCGTCACGCCCGCGTGACGCAGGCGGACAGCCGGCGCGCTTACGCCGCCTTCCGCTTCGCCTGGATCAGCTTGCGATTGATCAGGCACTCCGCGATCTGGATCGCGTTGAGCGCCGCACCCTTGCGCAGGTTGTCGGAGACGCACCAGAGCACGAGGCCGTTGTCGACGGTCGGATCTTCGCGGATGCGGCTGATATAGGTCGCATCCTCGCCGACGCATTCATAGGGCGTGACGTAGCCGCCGGGTTCGCGCTTGTCGATGACGAGCACGCCCGGCGCGCGTCGCAGGATGTCGCGCGCCTCGTCGGCGCTGATTGGCTGCTCGAACTCGATGTTGACGGCTTCGGAATGGCCGATGAACACCGGCACCCGCACGCAGGTGGCGACGACCTTGATCTTGGGGTCGAGGATCTTCTTGGTCTCGACCACCATCTTCCATTCTTCCTTGGTGAAGCCGTCCTCCATGAACACGTCGATGTGCGGAATGATATTGAATGCGATCCGCTTCGGGAACTTCTTGACCTCCAGCTCACCGACCGTGAACACCGACTTGGTCTGCGAGAACAGTTCGTCCATCGCCTCCTTGCCGGCGCCGGAGACGGACTGATAGGTCGCGATCACGACGCGCTTGATCGTCGCCTGGTCGTGCAGCGGCTTGAGCGCGACCACGAGCTGGGCGGTCGAGCAGTTCGGATTGGCGATGATGCCCCGCTTGCGAAAGCCGACGACGGCGTCGGCGTTCACCTCCGGCACGATCAGCGGCACGTCGGAGTCGTAGCGCCAGGCGGCGGAGTTATCGATCACGACTGCGCCGGCGGCGGCGATCTTCGGCGACCATTCCTTCGACACCGCGGAGCCCGCCGACATCAGGCAGATGTCGGCGTCGGAGAAATCGTAGTGGTCGAGCGCCTTGATCTTCAGGATCTTGTCACCGAACGACACTTCGGTGCCCTGGCTGCGGGGCGAAGCAAGCGCTACCACCTCGTCGGCGGGAAACGACCGTTCGGCGAGAATCCCCAGCATTTCCCGCCCGACATTGCCGGTGGCGCCGACTACCGCGACCTTGTAACCCATCATTAACTCTCCGCAGAATTTTTGCCCGTCGCGCCTTGGCACGAAAACCGGAGGGAAGCGCTTCTAGGCGAGAACGTCGGCGAATACAACGGTTTCGGGGGTCGCGATGGGGTTGCGAGCGTTTCGCGACGAACTGTTGGCGACGATCCTGCGCCTGTCCACGTATGTAGGCATGATCACGCTGATCGGCATCAGCGTCGCAAAGACGTTCAGCAGCGCGCCGAGCTCAAAACGCAAATTTTGTGGGCCCGAAGCCGGCGGCCCGCGGCACCAGCCTCAAGCGCGCCGATTGGATCAGCGCGCCCAAGGGTCCCAAGCTGCGGGCGGCCGCGTCGCCGGTCGATAGTTCTCAGCTGCCGTAATTCTTCGCCAGATACTCCGCGATCTCCTTGGCCGTGGCTGCATCGATCGGAGCGCCGTAGGCGTTGATCATCTTGGTGACCTCCGCGCTCCATAAGGCGGCGTTCGGATAGGGCGAGTTCATCTGGATGTAATCAAGGCTGTGGCAGCCGGAGCAGTTGGCCTCAACCTTGTCGAGCCCCGGCCCCGGCTTGAGCGTGACGGGTTTCTCCTGTGCGGCGGCCGGCAGCGCGAGTGCTGCGGCGGCAAGCCCGATGATGATCGTGCGCATGGTCTCTTCCTCAGCTCGCGTTGAGCGTGATGCTGTGCATTACATTGTGATGGTAGCCGGCAGGATTCTGGATCAGCTCGGCGGTCTGCGTCTGCCCGATCTTGTTGGCGGCGCGGGCGAGAATCGTCTGCTTGCCGGCATTCGGCGTGAAGCCAAAACTCCAGGCACGGAAGGCGAAACGGCCGAGGTCCGCGCCCAGGGTCGCGTCCACCCAGGTCTTGCCGCCGTCGCGTGAAATCTCGACCATGCTGATCCCGTAGCCGGCGTCCCAGGCGAGGCCGCCGACCATGACCGGCTGCCCGGTGTGTACGCTCGCACCGTCCGCATGGCTCGTAATCAGCGAGTTGATCACCATTTCGGTGATCGGCGTGTTCGCCGCGTTCTCCTGCGTGGCGAAGTGGGCGACGATCGGAAACTTCCGGACCGGAATGCGATAGGCGGCCGCCATCCAGAATCCACCTTGTGGCTTCGTCAGCGCTGAGATCGACGTGACGTGCTTCATCCAATAGGTCGCGGTCCAGCCGGGCACGATAACGCGCGCGGGGAAGCCGTTGAAATGCGGCAGCGGCTGACCATTCATCTCATAGGCGACGATGGTGGTATCCTCGATCGCCTTCCAGGTCGGAATGCTTTTGATGAAATCGGCCGTCCGGTCGCTCACCGGCCCGTCGGCGCCGTTGAACGCGATCTCGATCGCCTCCTGCTTCAGCCCGGCTTTGTCGAGGATGTCCTTGAGGCGGACGCCCTTCCAGCGCGCGCAGCCCATCGCGCCGTAGCCCCATTCGACGCCCGGCACGTGCGGCTGGAACAGGCCGCGCCGGTTGCCGGAGCATTGGCAGACCGCTGTGACTTCGGTCGCGGGCATACCGCGGAGATCATCCAGCGTAAGGGAAGCCTGTCCGTTGGCGCCGTCGCCGCCGACGGCAAGTTTCCAGGTCTTCGCATCGACCTCGGGAATGTTGGCGAGGTGGTAGCGCACGAAGAACGCGTCGTTCGGCGTGACGGCGGTGCGGAAATGCTCGATCGGCGTTTCGTAATTCGGCGGGCGGTAGCTGAGCCTGATCAGCGGTTTCTTGCCCGGCAGTGCCTCGAGAGTCGCGTATTCGCGAACGCCCGCGGGCAGCGTCGCCGGCAGATCGGCGATGGCGGCTTGTGCCGTGGACCATCCCGGCCAGCCAGAGCCGGCGAGCGCCGCGCCGGCGCCAGCGGCCTCGATCAGACGGCGACGCGTGATTGTCATCATGGATTTACCTCCTTGGGGAACAGTTGTTCTGTTTTGTCGCCTCTATGAAGAATAATTTATCAGAATGCTTCGTGTTTATGAAGCGTTTATATGCCGCTATATGCCGCTGGCCGGCGGACTGTGTTCGCCGAGACGCGGAACGGGAAGATTGCGCAGGGTTTTGATCCTGCGGGTGGAGTGCGCGCCGAATTCGGTTACAATGCCGGTTAACGGAGTGAGGACCATCATGCGCCTGACGACGCTTTGCACATTGTCTTTCGCCGCCCTGATCGCCGCGATGGCGGCGGTGCCGACGCCCGCGGATGCCGCGTCGAAGAAGCGGGTGGTGACGCGCTCGACCACAGTCGTCGCGACGAACCGGGCGCGCACGCGCATCACGGTGCAGCGGCGCTCCTTCCTCGATCCAGGCACGATGGTGCTACCGGGCACGGATCATTCGACCGACTACGTCAATCCGCCCGGCTGGTCGCCAATGAGCGTGATCGAAAACACGGCATTCTATCATCGATCGCCGTTGCCGGGTCCCTTCGAGTTGCCGTCGCGCGCCAATCCTTGGATATGGAATTCCTGTCCGGGCTGCTGATCTGAGCGATCGAGGGTTTGTCGTGGCTTCCTTCTTTCTGGAAGCCTCGGAGAGCGCATCGTTCGGCGCGTGGATCATTCTACTTTGATATTCGCGTCCTTGGCGATCGCGGTCCAGTTGTGGATCTCGGTCGAGATCAGACGCTGGAATTCCGCGGGCGTACCGCCGCTGGCGGAAACGCCCTGTGCGGCGAGTTTCTTGATCAGGGCGGGATCGCGCAGTGCGCGGTTCACTTCGACATTCAGGCGATTGACGATTTCCTTCGGGGTGCCCGTCGTTGTCAGCAGGCCGACCCATTGGATCGCCTCGAAATCCGGAAAGCCCTGCTCCGCGACCGTCGGCAGATCGGGAAACTGCGGATCGCGCGCGAGGCTCCCAGCCGCGATCGGACGCAGCGTACCGGCTTCGATGTGCGGCAGCGAGGCGAGCGGCGAGATCACCGCGAACTGAGTCTCGCCTGCGACCGTCGACTGGATCGCCGGCGCGCCGCCGCGATAGGGAATGTGCTGCATCTTGATGCCGGCACGCTGATCGAACAGTTCGGTGACGAGATGCGCCTGGCTGGCGGCGCCCGGCGTCGCGTAGTTGAACTTACCCGGGCTTGCCTTCGCGAGCACGACGAACTCGCCGAGCGTCTTCGCCGGCACTTTGGAGTTGACGACGAACAGCAGCGGGTTCTTGCCGACGATCGCGATCGGCGCGAGATCGTGCTCGGTATCATAGGGCAATTTCGAGTTGGTGGCCGGCGCGACTGTATGCGAGGACGCGACCATCAGCAGCATGTACCCGTCGGGCGGCGCCTTCGCCACCGCGTCGGTGCCGACGATCCCGCTGCCGGTCGGGCGGTTGTCGACGATAACGGTCTGGCCGAGCGCCTTCTCGAGGTAGGGCTGGATCAGCCGCGCGCCGGTGTCGACGAGCCCGCCTGGCGCGAACGGCACGATGATGCGAACAGTGTGGCTGGGATAGGTCTGCGCGTCGGCCGCAGCCGTAAGCGCGAGCAGCGCCGCGCAGCTCAACGCAACGCGCAATGCACGCAACGCCAGCATGGAAGTCTACTCCGGCTTGATGTTCGCCTCGCGCACCACCTCGGCCCACTGCTTGAGCTCGGTGTGGATGAGCTTCGCAAATTCCTCCGTCGTGCTGCCGGTCGGCGTGACGCCCTGCTGGCTGAGCTTGTCGACGACATCCGGCAGATGCACGATCTTGTTGATCTCGGCATTGAGGCGATCGACGATCGGCTTCGGCGTGCCCGCTGGCGCGAACATCCCGACCCACTGGATCGCGCGGATGTCGGGGAACCCCGACTCCGGCATATCCAGAACATCCGGAAGGCGCGGATGGCGCTTGATGTCGCCGTTGGCGATGGGGCGGATGGTGCCGGCCTGGATGTGCGGGAAGATCACGTTGGGCGCGAGCATCGTGAATTCGGTCTCGCCGCTGATCACAGCCGTCATTGCCGGCGCGCCGCCCTTGTAGGGGATATGCTGCATCTTGATGCCAGCGCGGCGGCTGAGCAACTCGATGGTGAGGTGGGTCTGGCTGCCGGTGCCGGGCGAGGAATAGTTGAATTTGCCCGGGTTCTGCTTCGCCAGCGCGATGAACTCGGGCAATGTTTTCGCAGGCACTTTCGGATTGTCGAAGAACACCATCGAGTTGGTGTTGATGAGCGAGATCGGCGCGAAATCGGTCTCGGTGTTGTAGGGCAGTTTCGGATTGATCGCCGGGGTCACCGTGTGCGAGGAGGCGACCAGCAGCAGCGTGTGGCCGTCGGGCGCGGACTTGGCGACCGCATCGCTGCCGACCACGCCGCCCGCCGCCGGGCGATTGTCGACGATCACGGTCTGCCCAAGCGCCTGCTCGAGATGCGGCGCGATGATGCGCGCCATCACGTCATTCGAACCGCCCGCCGGGAACGGCACGATCAGGCGGATGGTGTGGGTGGGATAGGTTTGGGCAGCAGCCGCGCCGACGCCGACGATCAGCAGCGCGGAAATCGCCATAAGACGCCAGTGAAGCATTCGTGCAGAGGCCGGCGTCCACATGGGTCATCTCTCCGTCGTTTCGGCGTTGGCCTACCGTAAGCGCTGGCCGGGAAGAGGGAAAGGTCGCGGCGTCGGCCGAATGTCGCAGCACGCGGGATGGGTTGAGCGGAGCGAAACCCATCGGCGGCCTTGCCGCGGCGAACCGATGATGAGCTTCGCTCCGCTCAACCCATCCTGCGATCGCACTCGTCTAAGCGCGCCGCGTCGGCATCGGCACGCGATCGACGTGCTCGATTTCCGCGCGCAGCAGCCGCTCCGTCAATTGCGCGCGAATGGCGCGGTGCTCTGGCGAATCCCACAGATTGTCGAATTCGCCGAGGTCTCCCTGGAGGTCGTAGAGCTCGCCGGCATCGGCGTGCTGGAAAATGCTCAGGCGCCAGCGCGCATCGACCAGCGTGTGGATGCGCGGCGGCAATCCCGAAACCTTGTCGGGGTGCTGATGGTCGTATTGGATAAACACCGCATCGCGGATCTGGGGAGCGCTCTGGTCGATCACCGGCAGCAGGCTGCGTCCCTGCATCCCGGTAAACGGTGCGACGCGGGCGCGATCGAGAATGGTCGCGGGAATATCCAGGGTCGCGCCGAGCGCGCTCGTGCGCGACGGGCGCGCAGCGTGCGGGTCCGACCAGATGAACGGCACGTGAGTGATGCTCTCATAGGGCTCGGCGCCCTTGAGCAGCAGCCGGTGGTCGCCGAGGTGGTCGCCGTGATCGCTGGTGAACATCACCACGGTGTCGTCGCGGCGGCGCGAGCCGGACAGCGCCTGCAGCACCTGCCCGACGGCGTCGTCGACGCAGGTGATCATTCCGGCGGTCAGGGCCCGCGCCTCCTGGGCTTCGCGCGCCGACACGTTGATCGTGTTGGTCCCGGTGAGGTTGGCCGCGCCACTCTGGCGCTGGTCGATCGCAGCCTGCACCGGCGGCGGCGGCATCCAATCGTTGCGGCGATAGGCTTCGGGGACGGCGAAGTCGTCGGGTGAATACATGTCCCAGTATTTTCCCGGCGGATTGAACGGGTGATGCGGGTCGGGAAACGAGACCATCAGGAAAAATGGCGTGTCGCCGCCTTGCTGGTCCATCGTGCGCAGAAAATCGCGGGCGCGTTCGCCGATATAGGCGGTGTGATAAAGCTCCGCCGGGATCGCCGTGCGCACGGCCTGCGGGCACGCGTAGTCGTGCGACAGCCCGTGCTCCGGTCCAAGCAGGCTCAACGCGTTTGGATCGCGCGCCAGCAGCCAGCGCCTATAGTCGCCGCCGACGAGATCGCCGTGGCCGGCGACCAACTCCACATGATCGAAGCCGTAGAACGGCGTCGCGACGCGCGCGGCGGGATCGCTGCCCCAGTACTGCGGCTCCTCCTGCCGGTAGGCCGCGCTTGCGAGGTCGGTGCGGATCGCATCCTGCAGCGCAGCGGACGGCGCGTGGTAACCCGCGAGTGGGTCACGCCGCTTCTGCGTCGGCGGCATCCCGGTGAACGGCTGCAAATGGCTCTTGCCGACGAGCGCCGTCGCGTAGCCCGCCTCGCGCAGAAGATCGACGAAAGTCACCGCATCGCGCGACAGCGGGATGCCATTGCAACGCACGCCATGGACCGACGGCATCCGTCCCGTCATCAGGCTCGAGCGATTCGGCATGCAGACCGGGCTCGCCACATAGAACCGGTCGAACATCGTGCCGCGCGCGGCGATGGAATCGATATTGGGTGTGCGGACGATGGGATGGCCATAACAGCCGAGGAAGTCGGCGCGATGCTGATCGGTGATGAAGAGGATGAAATTCGGTGCGGGCATGGGATACTTTCGTTTGTAGGATGGGCAGAGCGGAGCGAAACCCTTCGGCTAAGTTGCCGCGGAGAACAAAGGATGGGTTTCGTTCCGCTCTACCCATCCTACGAGCGCAATTACGCCACGAGCTTCTCCACCTCGCCGATGATCGCGTCGCCCATTTCCGCGGTGCTCACCACCTTCGTCGCTTCCGACTTGATATCGGCCGTGCGCAGTCCTTGCCCGAGCGCGGCAGCGATGGCGGCTTCGATCAGGTCGGCCTCTTTGCCAAGGCCGAACGAATAGCGCAGCGCCATCGCGAAGCTTGCAATCATGGCGATCGGGTTGGCCGCGCCCTTGCCGGCGATGTCGGGCGCGGAGCCGTGCACCGGCTCGTAGAGCGCCTTGCGCTTCTTCGTCTTCGGATCGACTTCGCCAAGGGAAGCCGACGGCAGCATGCCGAGCGAGCCGGTGAGCATCGCGGCGATGTCGGAGAGCACGTCGCCGAACAGATTGTCGGTGACGATCACGTCGAACTGTTTCGGCCAGCGCACGATCTGCATGGCGCCGGCGTCGGCGAGCTGATGCTCAAGCTGCACGTCCTTGAACTCGCGGTCGTGCACCTGCTGGACCACCTCGTTCCAGAGCACGCCGGTCTTCATCACGTTGCGCTTTTCCATCGAGGTCACCTTGTTGCGCCGTTTCTTCGCCAATTCGAAGGCGACGCGCGAGATGCGCTCGATCTCGTAGGTGTCGTAGACCTGGGTGTCGATCGCGCGCTTCTGCCCGTTGCCGAGATCGGTGATGGTCTTCGGCTCGCCGAAATACACGCCGCCGGTCAGTTCGCGCACGATGATGATGTCGAGCCCGTCCACCACCTCGCGCTTGAGGCTCGAACTCTCGGCCAGCGCCGGATAGCAGATCGCCGGGCGGATGTTCGCGAACAGGCCGAGGTCCTTGCGCAGGCGCAGGAGCCCGGCTTCCGGACGCACATCGTAGGGCACCTTGTCCCACTTCGGCCCGCCGACCGCGCCGAAGATCACGGCGTCGGCCACATGTGCCTGCGCCATGGTCTCCTCGGTGACCGCGGCGCCGTGCGCGTCATAGGCGCAGCCGCCAACGAGGCCTTCCTCAGTCTCGAACGTCCCCATCCCGTGTCCGTTCATCCAGGCGATGAGTTTCTTCACCTCGGCCATCACCTCGGGGCCGATTCCGTCGCCGGGCAGGAGGAGCAGATTGTGGGTCGCCATCGCGGATGCCTCGCCGTTAAGAACCGCGCGAATTGCTAAAGGGCGCCACGGCCGCTGGCAAGGCGGTCAATGCTCCGCAGCGACCGCGGAATGTGCCAATCAGGCTTGCGGACATTGTGCCGCGGACGCGTACGATGCCGACTCGAAATGCCGCGGGATGTGTGCAGGCGCCCGAGCCGCTGTCGCCGCATCAAGCGAGGGCTCGCCGAGCTCGTTGCGCACCCCCGAGGCGGGTGTAAACTGCCCAGGTGATCATCCGCGGCCATGCGGCCGCCTCCTTGGAGGGATCTGTTGATGAAACGACTTTTTGCGGTGTTGCTGCTGCTGCCATTCGCGCAAGGCGTGGCCCTGGCACAGAGCGAGGGAGATGCCCAGGCTGGGAAGGCGCTGTGGGAGAGCGGGAACACGCAGTGCCGGAATTGCCACGGCACCAAGGGCGAAGGCGCGTTCGGGCCCGATCTCGCCGGCCGCAAGCTGACGCTTGCGCAGTTCAAGCAGGCGATCCGCAAGCCATGGGGCATCATGCCCGCTTTCATCGATTCGCAAGTGAGCGATTCCGACATCGCCAACATTCACGCTTATTTCGCCAGCTTGCCGGCCAATGGCGCGCCCGGCAAATGGCGCTTCGAGGTACCGGCCAACGCGGCGCGCGGCCAGCGTGTGCTGCTCAGCGTCGGCTGCGGCCAGTGCCACGGCCCGGAGCTCAATGGACCGCGCGACGGCATGGGCTCGATCAACATGGATTTCGATTGGTTCAAGGCGCTCGTCTACCAGCACACTACCGCTTTGCCGCAGCTCAGGGCTTGGCTTGATGAGCGTATGCCACCACGGGTCCGCATGGGTAATTTCAATCCGGATCGCGTCACGGAAGGCGAACTGCGAGCGATCTACAATTGGGCCAAGAACGAAGTCGGCTTCCGTGCGCATGTGGTGGCACGGCTCAGCAAGGGCGTATCTGGCGACAAGGGCGTGACCTACACGCTCAAGGTGGAGAACGGTGGACTGCCCGGCCGGGCGCAAGACGTCGAGGACGCGACTGTGCGGCTGATCATCCCGGCCGGCGCAGAGATCGTCAGCACCACCGGAGCCAGCTTCCAGGGTACGCAGGTGGACGAGAAGGCGAAAGCCAACGTGGCGGTGTGGCGGGTGTCGAAGCTGGCACCGAAGGAGCATCAGGATTTCACCATCACGCTTTCGAAGACCGGCACTGCGGCCGATAACGTGCGTGGCGAGGTCAGTTGGGCGAAGCCGGCGATCAAGCCCGGACCCGACAAGATCAACATCAATCCGGCGCCGCTCTGATCGCAGCGCGCGTGACTGCGTCGTCGTGCCCGGGATCGCTCCCGGGCACTTCGATTTTAGGACTGGCGCGTGGTGTCCGCCTCTGCCAGTGTCACGGCTTCCCACCAGCATCTCCATTGAGGACCCATGCAAGTCGGACTTTTCGACCACGTCGAGCGTTCGGACCGGCCGATCGCGACCACGCTCGATGAGCGCCTGACCTTCGCCGCCGCCGTCGAGGACGCGGGCTTCTACGGTTTCCACGTCGCCGAACATCATGCGACACCGCTCAACCTGGTGCCGGTGCCGGGGCTCTATCTCGCGGCAGTCGCGCGTGCGACCAAGCGCATCCGGTTGGGACCGCTGGTCTATCTGCTGCCGCTCTATTCGCCGCTGCGGCTTGCCGAGGAAATCTGCATCCTCGATCACTTGAGCCATGGCCGGCTGGAGGTCGGCGTCGGGCGCGGCGTGTCGCCGTTCGAGCTCGGCTATCACAAGGTGGCGGCTGAGGATTCCCGCGACATCTTCATCGACGCGTTCAACTGCATGAGCACGGCGCTGTCGAACGATACCTTCAGCTATTCCGGCAAGCACTACACATACAGCAACGTGCCGATGGCGCTGCGCCCGCTGCAGCAGCCGATGCCGCCGTTCTGGTACGGCTCCTCGAACACCACTGGCGCGACCTGGTCCGGCGAGCATGGCATGCATTTCGTCGCCAACGGGCCGACCGCCTATTCCAAGGTCAACATCGACGCCTATCGTGAAGCGCTGGCGAAGCGTGGTGGGGCGGCGCAGCCGAAGTCCGAATTCCGCGGCGGCGCGGCGATCGGCATCCTGCGCCACATCGTGGTCGGCGAGACCGACGAAGAGGCGCGGCGGATCGCCAAGGTGAATGTCGACTATCACGTCAACAGCCTCAACTGGCTGCGTAAGATGCACGCCAAGAACGAAGCGCAGGTACGCGGCCTCGTTCCACGCGGCGTGACCTTCGAAGAATGGGAAAAGGACGGCATGGCGATCGCCGGCAGCCCGAAGGCCGTGGCCGCCGAGATCGAACGCCAAGCCGCCGAGCTCGGCGTGAACTATCTGCTCACTTATATGTTCTTCGGCACGATGACGCTTGCTCAGGCGCTGCGCTCGCTCGCGCTGTTCCGCACCGAAGTGATGCCGAAGATCGCGCACTTGTAACGACTTGTCGCCCGGATCGAGCGAAGCGAAGTCCGGCACCGGCCGCGCCAAGATCACGGCGCGCAATTCGGACACAGCGCAGCGGATTTCGCTTCGCTCAGTCCAGGCTACGGCCACTCGTGCCTCAGCGCAAAAGCATCGAGGTCTTGCGGATGACCCCGCTGTCGTCGAAGCCAGCCTCTCGCCTGACGCGGTCGTTCGCCGCTATCTCGATGATGAGCTTCTTCAAAATCGCATCCGCAAACTGCTCGAACTTTTCCGCGACTACGAGGAACGCGCCCGGGCCGCCTATCACGTAGTCCTTGTAATAGGTGTCGAGATAAGGCTCGACTGCGAGGATCGGCAGGCCGTTGATCCCGATCTCCTGGCCCACCGCTTCGTCGCGGGCGCGGGTCACGGAGCGGCCGCTGTTGTTCGAGCCGTCGCCGGAAATATCGATCACCTTGCGCTCGGCTTTGAACGGGCTCTGCGGGAACAGCAGCATGCTGTAATCGATGGCGCCGGAAATCGACGTGCCGCCGCCGAATAGCTGGCGCGGCGTATTCTCGATCAGCGTCGCTACCGAATTGACCGAGGCTTCGTCCTTGAGCTGTGTCCACGGCACGATCATCCGGTGCAGCATCGGCCCGGTCCATTGCATCATGGAGACCGCGATCGACTGGTTGGCGCCGCCACGCACCGCCTGCATGACGCGCGGATTGCGGAAGGCCTCGACATAGCCGCGTCTCTGCAGCTCGAAGCGATAGCGGTCGACGCTGCCGGAGGCATCGACCGCGAGGACGAGTTGAAGGTCGACATTGGTCTGCGCGCGCGCGGGCGACCCGAGCGCCAGTGCCAATAACGCCGCCGCGCCCCCTGCGACCCTTCGCCAAGTGCGTGTGCTGCGCCAGATCCGGCTCAAGCGACGATCACCGCGAGCACTCATGCAGATCCTCCCTCGTATCGCTGCAACGCGGGCCGGGGCATGGACTCGCTTCGAGGGGCGAGAGGGATTAAATTCAATCCCGAGGTGAGCCATGGACCGACGTCCCGCCGATCTGGCCCGCAGGACAGCAAAGCTTATCGCAAACCGCAAGGGCGTGCGGGCGGATTCCTTCCGCCGCGAGACCTTTGCCTTGCCCCGTGAGGCCGCGCGCGAGAAGGCGAAGGAATTTTTCCGCCGATTTCCGAAGGCGGCCTATCAGACCGAGATCGAGAGCTGGCGCGTGCTCCCCGATGACTGCATCGAGTTCACGATGCGTCGCCTGCCGACCGCAGATTGATCGGACGGCCGGGGGAAAGGGCAAATGCGGCAGTTCTGGCGCGGCTTCGTGATCTTCCTGGTCGGGGGCATGCTCGGCACCGCCTTCGGCGTCGCGCTTGGGTTCTTCTTTTTCCCGTTCGTGTTTCCGCCGCCCCGCGCGGCCGAACAGCTCCCCGAGATCGACAAGGCCATGCTGGTGGCGACCGGCACGTTCATCCATGCCAACCCGTCCGATCCCATCCACCGCGGCGCCGGCCGGGCGAGCGTCTACCAGCGCGCGGTCTTTCTCGAATCTGATTTCGAAGTCGGGCCAGGACCGGCTTTCCATGTCTACCTAGTGCCGAAAGCGCAGGTCCGCGGCGCCTCCGACGTAACCAACCAGATGTACATCGATCTCGGCGGCTTGCGCGCCTTCCGGGGCAGTCAGCGCTACGCGATCCCCGACGGCGTCGATCTCGATAAATATCCGAGCGTGATCATCTGGTGCGAACGCTTCGGTGTTTTGATCTCGCCGGCCGACCTCACGCCAGTCGCGGCCAAGAAATAGAACGGGACAGGGCCCGCGATGCAGAGGTTTTGGCGAGGATTCGCGATTTTCCTGATCGGGGGCATGGTCGGCGCCGTCCTGGGCTTCGGCGGCCGCATGATGTTCTTCGCGATGCCGTCTCCCCCCGCGACGGATGATGGCTACCTGGCGGCCTCGACGGGGACGTTCATGCAGGCCGATCCGGACGACCCGCGCCGCTGGGGCAAGGGCGAGGTCAGCGTCTACGGCAACGAAGTGCTGCTTGAACCTGATTTCGAGGTCGCGCCCGGACCAGGTCTCCACGTCTATCTCGTCCCGAAGGAGGACATCCGCGAGCCGGAGGATCTCGACAACGTCATGTATCTCGATCTCGGCGAGTTGCGCGCCTTCAAGGGCCGGCAGGGCTATCCGATCCCGGCCGGCGTCGACGTGGAAGACTATCTGAGCGTCGTGATCTGGTCCGAGCAGTTGGACAAGCTCATGTCTCCGGCCGAGCTCATTCCGGCGCTGCGATAAGCGCCGGCCCGCCGAATGCTCGACGCGCTCACGTCCACCCTCTCCGACATCTCGCTGGCGCAGCTCCTGCTGATCGCTGCGGTGGCGATGTTCGCCTCGGTGGTCGGCGGCGTGGCGGGCTACGGGACCGGCGCGCTGATGCCGCTCGTGCTGGTGCCGCTGATCGGACCCGAGCCGGTGGTGCCGACGCTCTCGCTCGCGGCGCTGTTCAACAATTCAAGCCGGGCCACCGCGTTTCGCCGCAGCATCGATCCCAGGCGGGTGCTGATCGTGCTTTCGACCTCGCTGCCGGGCTGCGCGCTCGGCGCCTACGGCTATACGTTCCTGAGCGGACGCGGCGCGGCGCTGGTGATCGGCGGCATGATGGTCGCGAGCGTGCCGCTACGCCGGCTGTTCAAGCGGCGGGGGCTCAGCCTCTCCAACCGCGGCCTCGCCGCCGCTGCCGCCGGCTGGGGCGTGGTGGTCGGCGGCACCAGCAGCGGCGGCGTGATCCTGCTGTCGATGCTGATGGCTGTCGGCCTCGAAGGCGCCGCCGTGATTGCCACGGATGCGGCGATCTCGCTGGTGGTCGGCGTGACCAAGTTCTCGGTGTTCACGCTGGCCGGCGTGGTGACGGCAAAGGTGGTGGCGGTGGCGCTGCTCATCGGTTCGCTGGCGTTTCCCGGCGCGTTCCTCGCCCGCGCGCTGGTCGAGCGGCTGCCGGTGCGCTTCCACAGCGCGATCCTCGATGTGGTGATCCTGGCCGGCGGCGTGGTGATGATCGGGAGTGTGTTCGCTTAGTTTAGCTTCCCTACAAACCATCGAGGCATGATCGCTTGCCTTGCGCAGGCGGAATGGCGAATGGCGCGCTTTTTCCATCGCCCGTAAATCATCACGGCCACTTCACCACCGGCGGCAGCGACGAGAGGATCGAGTCGACATTGCCGCCGGTGCGCAGGCCGAAGATGGTGCCGCGGTCGTAGAGCAGGTTGAACTCGACGTAGCGGCCGCGGCGCACCAGTTGCTCCTCGCGCTCGGCCTCGTTCCAGGGTGTCGCGAAATTGCGGCGCACGAGCGCGGGATAGATGCCCAGGAAGGCGCGGCCGACGTCTTGCGTGAACGCCAGGTCAGCGTCCCAATCGCCGCTGTCGAGATAATCGTAGAAGATGCCGCCGATTCCGCGCATCTCCTTGCGGTGCTTGAGAAAGAAATACTCGTCGCACCAGGTCTTGTATTTCGCATAGGGCGCAATGGGGGCGTGGGCGTCGCATGCGCTCTTCATCGCCGCATGAAACGCCTGCGTATCGGGATCATCCTGCGTGCGGCGGCAATCGAGCACCGGAGTGAGATCGGCGCCGCCTCCGAACCAGGATTTGGTGGTGACGACGAGGCGCGTGTTCATGTGCACCGCCGGCACGTGCGGATTGTGCAGGTGCGCGATCAGCGAAATGCCAGAGGCGAAGAACCGCGGGTCCTCGGCGGCGCCAGGAATGTCCTTGCGGAATTCCGGTGCAAACTCGCCAAACACCGTAGAGACGTGCACGCCGACTTTTTCGAACACGCGCCCCTTCATCATCGACATCACGCCGCCGCCGCCGGGCGCGCCGCTGTGATCGGTGCGGGTCCACGGCGTGCGCACGAAACGGCCGGGGGGGCGCTCGACCGCAGGCACGGCTGTGGGCAGGTCGTCCTCGACCAATTCGAAGGCTGCGCAGATATTGTCGCGCAGCGATTCGAACCAAGAGCGCGCGCGCGCCTTGCGGATTTCGACGAGCTCCGGCTGGGGTGTAGAGACCGCGTCCATTGCTACTCCGCGTGGAATCCGTTCGTCTGCCGCAGCGCCTCACCCACTGCCATGGCGCAGGCCATGGCCACATTGATCGAGCGCAGTTTAGGCCGCATCGGGATGACCAGACGCGCATCGGCCGCCGCGTGGACCGGCTCCGGCACGCCCGCCGACTCGCGGCCGAACAGAAGCACGTCGCCGTCAGCAAACGCGTGGTCGAGATAGCACAGGCTGCCACGGGTGGTGAACAGGAGGAGGCGCGCGCCGGCGGGCTGACGCCAGTCTTCGAAGTCGGCCCAGCTCGCGTGGCGGACCAGTTTCACCCGATCGAGGTAATCCATTCCGGCGCGGCGGAAGGCGCGATCGGTAGTGGGAAATCCGGCAGGCTCGATCAGGTGCGCTTCGATGCCGAGACAGGCGGCGAGGCGCAGGATCGTTCCCGCGTTCTGTGGAATGTCGGGCTGGTACAATGCGATCCGCATCGCGGCGAAGCTATTGCACGGCGGCGGCTTGCATCGCCGCTTCGGTGATGCGCGCGAGCGCTGCCGGATCACTGGGAAAATCCGCGGCGATCCATGCGGCTTCCGCGGCGCGCAAGATCGCGCCCAGCGCCGGACCTTTGGGCACGCCGCGCGCGATGAAATCGGCGGCGCGCAGCGGAAAGCTCGGCGCGCTCCAGCGCGCGGGCAGCGTCGCGAACTCGCGCCACGCCGCGTCCGTCGCGCCGGCATCAGACCGGCTCCATGCCAGCAGCGCGCGATCGGAAAACGCCTGCGCGCCGAGCCGGTAGAGCAACGCGCGCGCCGCCAGCGCGCCGTTCCGCGGCGACATGCACCACCACGACTCGCCCATGGCGGTGAGCCGCGCGTGCTCAGCATTGGTCAGCCGCATCCGCTCGCGCAAACGATCGGCGTCCTCGATCACCAGCACCGCCAGCGCGCCGAGCCGGCGCACGGGATCGGCGGTCAGCCCAAGCGCAGCCTCGCGCGCCACCATGTTCGCCAGATTCGTCAATAGCGGCACGCCGCCGAGTACGCTTCCAAGGAGTCCCGTGTCGGCCATCACAGTGAGCGTCTCCACCGCGCGCGGCGCAACCAGGAGCTTGCGCATCTCCATGCGTACGCGCTCGCGCGAGAGCGTATCGAGCCCGGCACGCGCGGCGATGCAGGCGGCGAGCCCCACCGGATCGGGCGCGCCCTCACCGTACGCGGCGTGGAAGCGGAAGAAGCGCAAGATGCGCAAAAAATCCTCCGCGATCCGCTGCGCCGGATCGCCGATGAAGCGCACGCGCCGCGCCGCAATATCAGCAAGACCGCCGACGTGATCGTGGATGACGCCGTCACGCGTCATCGAAAGCGCGTTCATCGTGAAATCGCGGCGTTCGGCATCGCGCGTCCAGTCGCGGCCGAAGACGACTTTTGCATGCCGCCCGTCGGTTTCGACGTCTTCGCGCAGCGTCGTCACCTCGAACGGCCGCTTGTTTACGACCACGGTGACGGTGCCGTGATCGATCCCGGTCGGCACCGCCTTGAAGCCCGCGGCCTCGGCCCGGCGCCCGACCTCCGCCGGGAGCGCCGTGGTCGCGATGTCGAGGTCGCCGGGCGGTTCGCCGAGCAGCGCATTGCGCACCGCGCCACCGACCACGCGTGCCTCCTCGCCGTCGCGGTCGAGCACGGCCAGTACCCGCGCCAGCGCGTCCTCGCGCAGCCACGGCTCATCGAGACGCGCGGTCGCCTTCACTTCGTCTGCCCCGGCACCAGGTGCCCGTCTCTCTCGATATGCGCTGGCGTATAAGCCGAGTTCGGCGGCGCGCCGCTGAACTCCGCGAACCCAAGGAAACTGCCGATCATCAGCACCAGCGCGGCGATCATGAGCCACGCGAGCCGCTCGATCGACCACGCCGGCGGATGCAGGATCCCCGCCCGCGTCGCCACCAGGAACGCCGCATAGACCACGAACGGCGTGAGGAAGAGCGCAAGCTCGGTGAAAATCGGGCGGATCATCGGTGACTACCAGGCCTCGCGGACTTTGCCGTTCGCTCCGTCATCTCTTGTCCCAGGCATCCATGCGGCGAATGTCCTTGCTCAAGCGCAGCATGGGTTGAGGGGTCAAGCCCGGCAATAACGGAAAGTGTGGCCCTATGACTTGTAAACCCGCTCCCACAAGTTTCTCAGCATACCCGCGGTCGCACCCCAGATGTAGCGATCGCCGAATGGCATGGCGTAGTAGGTGCGGGTGAGGCCCTGCCAAGGCCGGCTGTGGAGCTGGTGGTTGCCGGGCGTCATCAGGAACGACAGCGGGACCTCGAAGGCGTCGTCGACTTCGTCGCGGTTGAGCGTGAGGGTGAAGCCGGGCTTTACGCGCGCGAGTAAGGGCACGATGCGGTAGCCAAAGGTCGTGAGATAGAGATCGAGATAGCCGACCGGCCTGATGAAGTTAGGCTTGAGGCCGATCTCCTCGTCGGCTTCGCGGAGCGCGGCGGCGGCCGGGGTTTCGTCAGTCGGATCGATCTTGCCGCCGGGGAAGGAGATCTGGCCGGCGTGATCCTTGAGCTGCGTGGTGCGCTGGGTAAGCAGCACGGTCGGTTCGGCATGCTCGACGATCGGGATCAGCACGGCGGCGGGACGGATCGGGCGCACCCGCGCGATCTCCGCCATGACCGGATCGGGTTGGTGATCGCCGCGGTCGGGCGTGATGCCAGGATCGTTGAGCCCCGCTGGCACGGCGAGCGTGAACGCGCGCTCGGCGCGGGCGAAGAACTCGTCGGTGGTGAGGGTGGTGGCGGGCGGTGGGGCGTCGGTCATTGCCGCTTGCATACACCATCGCGCGGCGAATGCGCGCCACCCGAGCTGAAGCGCCGGATCACGCGAACTCGCGCAGTTCATCCGCTGGCGCCATCGCAAAGAAGGCGCTGCCTGACGCGACCCCGAACATGCGGCGGCCGTCGACCTCGCGTTCCTCGCCGCGCTCGACCAGGTCGTAGAACAGCGCGCGCGTCACCTTGGCCCAGAGATCGCGACGCACGTGGAGGTAGGGCTTGAGGCCGCCGGTCACGGGCTCGGGCTCGAAGCGGAGCGCATGGTCAGGCCCGCAGGCGACCCAGTCGTCGACGTTGGTACGGAAATGCAGGACCGGGGCGGCCGGGCCGGGTTCAACATTGAGCTCGACCGCGAGGAACGGGACATCATCGACGATAATGCCGCATTTCTCGACCGGGGTGACCAGAAAATACCTGTCCGCCTCGCGTTTGAGCACCGAGGCGAACAGCTTTACCAGTGCCGGGCGGCCGATCGGGGTCTTAAGGTAGAACCAGGTACCATCGGCGGCGATCCGCAAGTCGAGGTCACCGCAGAACGGCGGGTTCCATAGGTGCACCGGCGGCGGACCGGTTCTTGCGGCAGCACCGGCGGCGCCAGCGATCGAAATCGATCGCTGGCGAATTAATCCCTTGGCTCCGCCCTTCCTTCGCCATGGTTTCCTTGGAACCTGCCCTGGTGACCGCCGGTTTGCCTCGCGTGAACGTGATTGCAAAGGACTTGTCCACTCCCCTGCGGAGGTGGGACGGAGTCAAAAAACCTGCAAGGGTTCAAGCGGTCAGCCCGACCTTGTCCTGCCGGAAGCGGCGAGCGGGGCAGGTCCGACCCAGGATAGGGTCACGCGAGTCGAAAAATAGCGTATTGTGCCGATCCGATGGGGGCTCGTCGGCCAGTCCCGGATGGATGCAAGGGTGCATTGGCCCAGTCCATTGGCCCGAATATTGCACGATTTTCAGGCAGGCTGCGTTGCTCACGCGATCGGCAGGCCGGAAGAGAACAGGCAACAAGAACAGGCAAAGAGACACGGCGTAGGAGAATGAAATGGCGGCAGCAGCCGGTACAGAGGTGATCGAAAAGCTCGACGACATGATTGTGCGCCAGGCCGAGGCCACGGCGGCGCAGGTCGCGGCAGCGAAGACGGCGATCGGAAACGTGATCTTTGGCCAGGAGCGGGTGGTCGAGCAGTCCCTGATCACGGTGCTCTCGGGTGGCCATGCGCTGCTCGTGGGCCTGCCCGGTCTCGCCAAGACCAAGCTGGTCGAGACCATGGGTATCGTGCTCGGGCTCGACGCGCGCCGCATCCAGTTCACCCCCGACCTGATGCCGTCGGACATCGTCGGCAGCGAAGTGCTGGAGGAGAGCCCGGGCGGCAAGCGCAGCTTCCGCTTCCTGCCAGGGCCGATCTTCGCCCAGCTCCTGATGGCCGACGAGATCAACCGCGCCAGCCCGCGCACCCAGTCGGCGCTGCTGCAGGCGATGCAGGAACTGCACGTGACGGTTGCCGGCAACCGCCACGACGTGCCGCGCCCTTTCCACGTGCTGGCAACTCAGAATCCGATCGAGCAGGAAGGCACCTATCCGCTGCCGGAAGCCCAGCTCGACCGCTTCCTGATGCAGATCGACGTGCCCTATCCCGACCGCGACAACGAACGCCGGATCGTGTTCGACACCACCGGCACGGAAGAGAGCAAGCCGAAGCCGACCATGACGTCGGATGAATTGATCGCGGCGCAGCGCCTGGTTCGGCGGCTCCCGGTCGGCGAATCGGTAGTAGAGGCGATCCTCACGCTGGTGCGCTCGGCGCGCCCGGGGCCGGACGCCGGCGAGATCGGCAACCTGATCTCCTGGGGACCCAGTCCCCGCGCCAGCCAATCGCTGATGCTGGCGGCGCGCGCCCGCGCGATGATCGACGGCCGGCTCTCGCCTTCGATCGACGACGTCCTCGACATGGCCGAGCCGATCCTCAAGCACCGCATGGCGCTGACCTTCGCCGCGCGCGCCGACGGCGAAACGCTTGAGGGCGTGATCGGCAAGCTCAAGTCGCGCGTCGGATAGCCCGATGGCGGCCAAGCACCGGGCGGACAAGAACGAAGTCAGAGCGACTCAGAAGGCGAGCGGCCAAGGCCGTTCGCTCGCCGAGACCATGCCGCGCCTGATCCTGGAGGCGCGCCGCATCGCCGCGACCGTCATCCACGGCCTGCATGGCCGCAAGCGCGCCGGTCCCGGCGAGAATTTCTGGCAGTACCGCCGCTTCATGTCCGGCGAGCCGGCGCGCCGCGTCGACTGGCGTCGCTCCGCGCGCGACAGCAACCTCTACGTGCGCGAGCAGGAATGGGAGGCCGCGCACACCGTGTGGATCTGGGCGGATCGATCGCCCTCGATGGCGTTCACCTCGCACCTTGCCCAGGAATCCAAGCTCGATCGCGCCCTCGTCATCGTCTTCGCGCTCGCCGAGGTGCTGGTGCAGGCGGGCGAGCGGGTGGGCATGCCCGAGCTGATGCGGCCGACCGGCAGCCGCAACGTCTTGGAGAAGATGGCGAACGCGATCATCCACGACACCACCGAGCGGCCGAGCCTGCCGCCGTCGTTCGCGCCGTCTTCGCTCGCCGAGATTCTCGTGATCGCGGACTTCTGGACGCCAATGGCGGACGTGCGCAAGACGCTCACTCAGCTCTCCGCGACCGGCGCGCATGGCCATGTCGTTCAGGTCGTCGATCCCGCGGAAGAGACGTTCCCGTATTCCGGGCGCGTCGAGTTCATCGAGCCGGAGGGCGCGGGCTCCGTCACCGCCGGCCGCGCCGAAGCGTGGAAGGCCGACTACGTCGCGCGGGTGGCGCGCCATCGCGCCGAACTGCGGGCCGAGACCGACAAGCTCGGCTGGAGTTTTGCCGTCCATCGCACGGATCACCCCGCCACTGAAATGCTGCTGGCGCTGCATGCGCGCATGGGCGCGCCGCCACCCGGCGCCATGGTCGCCGGCCGCCTCGGCGCCTCCAGCCAGCGCGGGAGGGTCGCATGATCCCGGGCTTTCCGCTCGCGTTTGCGCAGCCGCTAGTGCTGCTCGGGCTGCTGAGCTTGCCGATCCTCTGGTGGCTGCTGCGGATCATCCCGCCGCAGCCGCGGCGCATCGATTTTCCGCCGGCGCGGCTGTTGTTCGACATTCATCCGAAGGAAGAGACGCCGCGGCGTACGCCGTGGTGGCTCACGTTGCTGCGGCTAACGCTGGCGGCGCTGGTGATCCTCGCCGCGGCTGGACCGTTGTGGAATCCACCGCTCGAAACCGCGAGCACCAAGGCGCCGATCGCGCTGCTCATCGACGATGGCTTCCCTGCCGCCAATACCTGGGACGCGCGGTTGCGCACCGCCGATGACCTGCTCTCCCGCGCAGAGGCCGATGGCCGCGGCGTCGCGCTCATTCCACTGTCTGAGCCGACGCGGGACATTTCCTTCGAAAACCCGAGCGCAGCACGGGTGCGGCTCAAGCAGTTCAAGCCCAAGCCGCATGCGGTCGAGCGCGCCGACGCGTTGCCGGCGATCGGACGCTTCCTGCAGTCGGCGCCCGATGTCGAGATCGTCTGGTTGTCCGATGGCGTCGATCTCGGCGGCGGCGCTGAATTCGTCGCAGCGCTGGGCCGCCTGATCGAGAAACGACCGATCACCGTGGTGGCCGCGGGCATCCCGCCGGCGCACGCGCTCACGGCTGCCGACAACGCCGCCGGCGGGCTTTCGGTCAAGGTCTTGCGTTCGGGCGCGGATAATTCCGAAGCCGGGGTCGTCCGTGGGCTCGATCTCAAGGGCCTGCCGCTCGGCGAGACGGTGTTCGCGTTCAACCCGGGTGACCGCGAGACCGACGCCCAGCTCGATCTGCCGGTCGAAATCCGCAACGACATCGCGCGCCTCGAGATCGCCAACGAGCGCTCGGCAGGTGCCGTGCAACTGCTCGACAAGCGCTGGCGCCGCCGCGCCGTCGGCGTGGTTACCGGCGCGACCGCGGAGACCGCGCAGCCGCTGCTCGCCTCCACCTATTATCTCTCCCGCGCGCTCGGACCGTTCGCGGACGTGCGCCTTGCTGACCGGACCTCGCCGGCGCAGGCGGTGACCACGTTCCTCGACCAGCACGTGCCGATGATCGTCCTCGCCGATGTCGGCAACGTCTCCGACGCACGCGACCAACTCACGAAGTGGGTGGACGAAGGCGGCGTGCTCGTGCGCTTCGCCGGACCGCGGCTCGCCGCCGGCGACGACGATCTCGTGCCGGTGAAGCTGCGGCGCGGCGGCCGCGTTCTCGGCGGCGCCCTGAGCTGGGAGCAACCGCAGCACCTCACCGCGTTTACGCGCGAAAGCCCGTTCTTCGGCATGGCGGTGCCGGAAGACGTCACCGTGAGCCGCCAGGTTCTCGCCGAGCCCGATGCCACTCTCAACGACCGCACCTGGGCGACACTCGCCGACGGCACTCCGCTCGTCACGGCGCAGCGCCGCGGAAAGGGGTTGATCGTGTTGTTTCACATTACTGCCGATACCCGCTGGTCCGACCTGCCGCTGTCGGGCGCCTTCGTCGAGATGCTCAAGCGCATCGTCGCGCTCGCGGGATCGAGCGTCGCCGCCGAAGGGGAAGGCAGCAAAGCCGCGCGCGATCTGGTGCCGCCCACCCGCGTCCTCGACGGCTTCGGCAACTTCGTGCCGCCGCCCTCGACCGCGCGGCCGGTGCCAGCCGGCTTCAATGGCCGAGCGACGTTCGATCATCCGCCCGGCTTCTACGGTCCGCCTGAGGGCCTGATCGCCGTCAATGCGCTGGCGCCGGGCGACAAGCTCGCTTCGCTGGACGTGTCGGGTCTCAATGCGCGCCTCGAAGCCTATCGCGTGAGCGAGCCGCGTGACCTGCGCGGCATGGTCATGCTGGCGGCGCTCACTTTGCTCGCGCTCGACGCTCTGGTGGTGTTCTGGCTCGCCGGCGGCATCGCACAGCTCTTCCGCCGCAAGCGCCACGTTGCAACCGCCGCCACCATTGCGCTCGCGATCCTCGGCGTTGGCATACTGTGGGCGCCGCAGGCGTTCGCACAGCAGCGTCCGGCCGCCAGCGCGAGCGACGATCCTGCGATCGCTGCGACCAAGGAAACGCATCTCGCCTTCGTCGTGACTGGCGATGCCGAAGTCGACCGCGTCACCAAGGCGGGGCTGCAGGGGCTTACCCTCTTCCTCGCCCAGCGCACGGCGCTCGAAGCCGGCGAGCCGGTCGGGCTCGATCCTGCGCACGACGAGTTGGCCTTCTATCCGCTGATCTATTGGCCGGTGGTGCCGAACGCCGCCAAGCCTTCGAAGGAGGCCTTGGAGCACATTGACGCCTATATGAAGCAGGGCGGCACCGTGCTGTTCGACACCCGCGACGCCAATGACGTGCCGCTCGCTCCGGCTGGGCAGAACAACGGGCCCGGCATGCTGGCGCTGCGCAACATCCTTTCCTCGCTCGATATTCCCGAGCTTGAACCGGTGCCGCGCGATCATGTGCTGACCAAGACGTTCTACCTGTTGCGCGACTTCCCCGGCCGCTTCTCCACCGGTCAGCTTTGGGTGGAAGCAAGCGCGAGCGCCAGCGAAGACGACGAGGAGCCGAGCCGCCCGGCGCGTGCCGGCGACGGCGTCTCCTCGATCATGATCACGTCAAACGATCTCGCCGGCGCCTGGGCGCTGCGTCCCGATGGCCAGGCGATGCTGCCGATCGAGGCCGGCGAGCCGCGGCAGCGCGAGTTCGCGTTCCGCGCCGGCGTCAACATCGTGATGTACACGCTGACCGGCAATTACAAGGCCGACCAGGTCCACATCCCCGCGCTGCTGGAGCGGCTCGGGCAGTGAGTTATCAGTGGCGCGCATCGGAGATGCGCGCTGGGCGTCGTCCCCGCGAAAGCGGGGACCCATGCACGCCGGCACAGTGCTCGGTGCACTGTCGGTGATTTTGGATCCCCACCTTCGTGGGGATGACAGAAAGGTAGAGGTCCAGGACTGTGAATTTTGGCATCGCCTTTGCCCCGCTCGTGTCGCTCCCGATCGTTTGGGCGGCCGTCGTGATCGGGGTCGTGCTCGCGGTCCTGCTGATCGTGTCACGCAGTCGCGGCGCATTCATGCGCATATTCGCGATCGCGCTGTTCCTGCTCGCGCTCGCCAATCCTTCCATCACGCGCGAGGACCGTGATCCGCTGACATCGGTCGCGGTTGTCGTCGTCGACAAGAGCCCGAGCCAGGAGTTCTCCGATCGCACGGCGCAGACCGAGGCGGTGCGCGCGCGGGTCGCGGAGCAGCTCGGCAAGATCCCGGGCATCGAGGCGCGCTTCGTCGAGGCCGGGCAGGCTGATGGGGAGACCGACGGCACCCGCCTGTTCTCCGCGCTTTCGACCGCGCTCTCCGACGTGCCGCCCGACCGCGTCGCCGGCGCGATCATGATCACCGACGGCCGCGTGCATGATGTGCCGACCGACACCGGCGCGCTCGGTTTTGCAGCGCCGGTGCATGCGCTCATCACCGGCCACAGCAATGAACGCGACCGCCGCGTGGTGCTGATTACCACCCCGCGTTTCGGCATCGTCGGGCAGTCGCAGTCGATCAGCTTCCGGGTCGAGGATCAGGGTCCCTCGCCCGGCACCGCGCAGGTCGCGATCCGCCGCGATGGCGAGACCTTGGAGAACCGTGCGGTACGCGTCGGCCAGCAGGTGTCTGTGAATGTACCGATCCCGCATGCCGGCGCCAACATCGTCGAGATCGAAGCCTCGCCGCTCGACAACGAACTAACGACCGTGAACAACCGCGCGGTGGTTTCGATCGACGGCGTGCGCGACAAGCTGCGCGTGCTGCTGGTCTCGGGCGAGCCCCATGCCGGCGAGCGCACTTGGCGCAACCTGCTTAAGTCGGATGCGTCGGTCGACCTCGTGCACTTCACCATCCTGCGGCCGCCGGAGAAGCAGGACGGCACGCCGATCAATGAGCTGTCGCTCATCGCGTTTCCGACCCGCGAGCTGTTCCAGCAGAAGATCAACGAATTCCAGCTCATCATCTTCGACCGCTATGCGCGGCAGGGGGTACTGCCGATCCAGTACTTCGACAACATCGCGCGCTATGTGCGTGGCGGCGGCGCGGTACTGGTGGCGGCGGGCCCGGACTACGCCTCGCCGACCAGCATCTGGCGCACGCCGCTCGAGAGCGTGCTGCCGGCCGAGCCGAGCGGGCGCACGATCGATTCCGCATTCCGCGCGCGGCTCTCCGAGCTCGGCAAGCGCCATCCGGTGACGCGCGGGCTTGAAGGCTCGGACAGCGATCCGCCGCATTGGAGCCGCTGGTTCCGCCTGGTCGACGCGCGCGCATCGCGCGGCACCACGGTGCTGGAAGGCGGCGACGGCAAGCCCCTGTTGCAGCTCTCGCGCGAGGGTGAAGGCCGCGTTGCGCTGCTGCTGTCCGACCAGATATGGCTGTGGGCGCGCGGCTACGAAGGCGGCGGTCCGCATCTCGATCTCCTGCGCCGGCTTTCGCACTGGCTGATGAAAGAGCCCGACCTCGAAGAGGAGGCGCTGCGGCTCCTGGTGCGCGGGCACGATCTCACGGTGCAGCGCCAGACCATGGGCGACACCGTGGATGAGGTCACGCTCACCTCGCCGACCGGGAAGACCCGCTCGCTCACGCTGACGGAAGCCGAGCCCGGCATATGGCGTTCGACCATCGACGCGACCGAGCTGGGACTGTGGCGCGCGACCGACGGCAAGCTGACCGCGCTCGCGAATGTCGGGCCGGCCAATCCGCGCGAATTCTCGGAGGTGACCTCGACCAGCGAGATGGTCGGCCCGCTGGTGGCCGCGACCGGCGGCGAAACCGTGCGGGTCGAGGACGGCACCACCGGCGCTGGCGTGCGCGTCCCCCGCATCATCGGCATGCGGTCGAGCGACACCTACCGCGGCGAGGATTGGATCGGTCTCAAGATGCGCGAAGCGACGGTGGTGCGCGGCATCGGAGTGCTGCCGGTGTTCGCGGGGCTGATCGGACTCCTGCTGCTGGTCGGCAGCTTGGCAGCGACCTGGGCGCGCGAGGGCCGCTGACGCGAAGCGAAACCCCACGTCTTCCTAATCCAATGTCGTGAAAAGACGTGGATGGGCGGGACCGTCCGCCGTCCGATGTGAGGGGCATCAAGCAGCGTCGTCCCAATCGGGCCGGATCGGGCCGGAAACGCCGGCGAAAGCGCCATCTGTCAATTCGCACACCAGCAGCCGGGCCGGATCGACCGGCCCCGGCATCGGCGTCTGGCCGCGCGGGATTCGCTTGAAGCCGCACTTGCCGTAATAGGGCTCGTCGCCCACGAGGATTACGAGCCGGTGCCCGCGACCCGTCGCTTCGGCGAGCGCACGCTCGATGAGCACTTGCCCGATGCCGCGTTCGCGGAACGGCGGCTCGACGGTAAGCGGCCCGAGCAGCAGCGCCTTGGTCGCGCCGATCCGAATCGCGGTGAGCCGCACCGAACCGACCAGCAGCGTGCCGATGCGCGCCGTGAAGGAGAGTTCGGGCCGGTGCCCGTGCTGCTCGCGTAGCCGGTACGCGGTCTTGGCGTAGCGGCCGGGTCCGAACGTGCGCTCAAGCAGACGCTCGATCGGCACTGCGTCGGCCACGGTTTCCGGCAGGATGGTGAGGGAAAGATCGCTCATGCTATCCGCCGCGTCATTCCGCTCATTCCGCCGCAAGCGGGAATCCAGGACCGCAGGCTCGCGCGGATTGGTTGCCCTGGGTCCCCGCTTGCGAGCGGACGAGCGGAGTGCGGCGCAACTTCATACAATCGGGAAACGCCTTAGTAGCGCGTGAAAACGCTGGTGCCGCGCACGGGCGGTGCACCCGGGCTGAGCCAGGTCGTGCGCGCCACGTAGGTGCCGGCCGGGAAATGGCCCCACCACTGGATCGTCGACGAGCACCAGGACGAACCGGCCTGCAGCGCGACGCCACGCCGGGTATTGTGACCGGTCACGTCGAAGGCAACGGCAAAGCACGGCGAGCCGATGACATAATTGATATACACGCCGCGATAGACCCCGCCGGCATCCGTCGACAAGATCTTGAGCACCGAACCTCCCGGTCCGCCCCACACCGAGGGGGTGGGCATTCCCTGCGCCGAAGCCGACGCGACGCCGAGCACCAAAGCAGCAAGACTCAACAGCGAACGTCGCAGCATCTCATCCTCCTGGAGTGCCTATCCCAGCCGCGACCTTGCTACACCATCTCATGCTTCCTTTGAAGGCGGGGTCGACGGGATGCCGGTCTCGGTGCTCCCGCCCTTCCGCCGGCACGCGCAGTCGGTGTATCTTCCGCTGAGAAGCGCCTGGCACGGCGTTCGACAAATGAGCGGGTATCGGCTGACAACCGTCGGTGCCTGAACGATAGGGAGGACCGTGATGCTCGACCGAACGCTGATCGGCGCGATCGCCCTTGCCGCGATGCTGATGGCTCCCGTCGGTGCGCAAGCGTTCGACGAGTCGAAGTATCCCAACTTCAAGGGCCAATGGAGCCGCGTCGGAGCGCCGCGCTGGGTGGCGCGAGGCGAGAAGGCGCCGCTGACGCCGGAATATCAGAAGATTTACGATACCAACCTCGAAGCGATGAAGGGCGGCGGGCCGGGCGACTGGCCGTCGTCGTACTGCATCCCGCAGGGCATGCCGGCGATGATGAATCTGTATGATCCGATGGAAATCGTCGTGACGCCCGCCATAACCTATATCCTGATCAGCCACGTCAACGACTCCTACCGGCGCATCTACACCGATGGCCGCGACTGGCCCAAGGAAGGCGACTACGAGGACACTTACGCGGGCTACTCGATTGGCAAGTGGATCGATGAAGACGGCGACGGCAAATACGACGTGTTGGAAATCGAGACCCGTCATTTCAAGGGGCCGCGCGCGTTCGAATCGACCGGGCTGCCGCTGCACCACGACAACCAATCGATCATCAACGAGCGCATTTACCTCGACAAGACCGAACCGAATGTCTTGTTCGACGACATCACGGTGCACGACCACGCCCTGACGAAACCGTGGACGCTGCACAAGAAGGCGGTGCGCGAACAAACCGCTCGGCCGGTCTGGTTTGCCGAAATCTGTCCCGAGCACAATTCGATCGTCCGCATTGGGAAAGAGGCCTATTTCCTGAGCGCGGACGGACTGCTGATGCCAATGATGAAAGGTCAGCAGCCGCCCGACACGCGATATTTCAAGCCTGCGAGCAAGTAGGCTGCGCCACCCTTCTCGTTGCGGGACGCAACCGCGCGGACAGCGTCGGTTGCGCTTCAATTGCGCGACACTACGCTCGATTGAGCGGTGGCTCTTCGCCACCGACCTATCGCGCCGCTCTACCCCTGATGAGAGGCCGTCACCCGCGCCATGCAGACCACGGACGTGCGGCTGCTGACACAGCAGCTCGCCGCGCGATCTCCAGGATGCGAGCGAGATCGAGGTGCTGTTCCAGGTGATCGGCGAGGGCATCGAGCGCGCATTCGACCTGTTCATCATAAGCGAGCGTAGAGGCAACGCCGAAATCCTTGAGCCAAGCGCGCCGGAACGGATCCGAAGCAAACAAGCCGTGCACGTAGGTCCCTTGCACGCGTCCATCCGCGGAGGTCGCGCCGTCCGGCCGCGCTCCGATGGTCAGCATTGGCCGGCGGCAATCAGCGCCTGTGGTGCGCCCGAGATGAATCTCGTAACCGCTCACCTCGGTGCCGGTCGCGCAATGCCGAGCATGCACCGGTGTGGTCACCTTGGCCGCCGTCATGGTCGTCGTCACGTCGAGTAAGCACAATCCATCGACGCTGCACGTGCTTCCTTCAATCCCCTCGGCATCGGAGATCGTGCGGCCGAGCATCTGATAGCCGCCGCACAGCCCGAGCACGCGTCCGCCACGGCGCGCGTGCGCCTTGAGATCGACGTCCCAGCCCTGCGCCCTTAGAAATGCGAGGTCGGCGATCGTCGACTTCGAGCCGGGGAGGATCACGACCGTGGCTTCCGCCGGCAGCGGCTCGCCCGGGCGGACAAAGACGAGCTGCACGCCCGGCTCCTGCGCGAGCGGATCAAGGTCGTCGAAATTGGCGATCCGCGCAAACATCGGGACGGCGACCGTGAGCTTTCCGTTTCCGGCGCCCGCTCGTTCAAGATCGAGCGCATCCTCCGCGGGCAGCCAGGCGGCTTGCGGCAGCCAGGGCACAACACCGAGGCAGGGCCACGCCGTCATCCGCTCGATCGCACCCACACCGTCGGCGAACAGTGCCGGATCACCACGGAATTTGTTGATCAGAAAGCCGCGAATGCGTGCGCGTTCGAACGGCGGCAGCACCGCGTGAGTCCCCACCAGGCTCGCGATCACCCCACCACGATCGATGTCGCCTGCAAGGATCACCGGCACGTCGGCGGCCTCTGCAAATCCCATGTTCGCGATATCGCCTGAACGCAGATTGATCTCCGCCGGACTGCCAGCGCCTTCGACCAACACGAGATCGGCCTCGCGAGCGAGGTGATCGAAACTTTCGAGCACTGCCGGCATCAGCTCCGGCTTGCGCGTCCCGAACTCTCGTGCCCGCAGCGTTCCCACCCGGCGACCCTGCACGATCACCTGCGCGCCGGTGTCGCTCTCCGGTTTGAGCAGCACCGGATTCATGTGCACGCTCGGCGGCATGCGGGCGGCGCGCGCCTGCACCGCCTGCGCGCGGCCGATCTCGCCGCCGTCCGCCGTGACCGCAGCGTTGTTCGACATGTTCTGCGGCTTGAACGGCGCGACCCGAAGACCGCGCCGCACGAACGCGCGCGCGAGGCCTGCGACCAGCGTCGACTTGCCGACGTTGGAACCGGTGCCCTGGATCATCACCGCCGGCGTGCGTGCGACCATCAGAATTCGTTCCCGCGCTGCGCCTTCGCGCCACTGCGGAAGGGATGCCTTATTAGCATCATCTCCATCACCAAACGCGCACGATCACCGGTGCGCGTGGCATCAGCGCGACGGATCGTAGCGGCGCAGGCACGTCGGTCACGACAAATCTCCGCTGGCCCTGTATAGGGCGCGCGCGCCTTGTCGGATGAGCGTGGACAAGAGCGAGCCACGCTCGCGCCAAGCACCCCCGCCCGACGCCTTCAGGCACCCCTGCGATGGCAGATCTCCTGGCTCGCGGGTCTCTGCCGTCGCCACCTTCCCGGAGTGATCCGGCGGCAGACAGCTTTCACTCGATTGTCCATCGCGTCGGCTAAAGCCGTGATATATGGCTGCGCCTCCGATTCACGATCGGCTTTCAACTCGTCAGCTAAGGAACCGTCTCATGTCGTTCTCGATGTCGCAAGCCTCCCTGCCGGCCCTTGAAATCGGCCTCAACGCGCTCTCGACCGTTCTCGACAAGGCAGAAGCCTTTGCTGCCGCCAAGAAGATCGACGCCGCCGTGCTTTTGAATTCACGACTGGCACCCGACATGTTCGCATTGACCCGCCAGGTGCAGGTAGCCACCGATCTCGCCAAGAACGGCATGGCGCGCCTCGCCGGCGTCGAGCCACCCAAATTCGAAGACACCGAGACGACCATCCCGCAGCTCAAGGCGCGCCTGGCCAAGGCTGTCGATTTCCTGAAGGGCCTCGACGCAAAAGCAATCGATGGGGCTGCCGATCGCGAGATCACCTTCCCGCTCGGCCCGACCAACAAGGGCCATATGAAAGGCGACGATTACCTCAACCATTTTGTACTGCCGAACGTCTATTTCCACCTGACGGCGGCCTACTCGGTCCTGCGCCATTGCGGCGTCGACATCGGCAAGCGCGATTTCCTGGGCGCGATCCCGATGAAGATGACGTGATGCCAACGGCGTTGAACGTTCATCCGTCATTGCCTTGTTTGACCCGGCCAGACAGAGGTGCACCGCAGTGCCTCTTCCATCGAGATGGCCGGGTCAAGCCCGGCAATCTCGTATGTCAGCCCCTGATACGGCCGGTATGACACGGAATTTGCGTGATCGCTCCGGGTCGTCCTCGTGAAAGCGGGGACGTCAGCATGAGACGCCATCATCCGTCTGCAACAGCGCGGCTCAAAACGCCGCCGCCATGTCCTTTGCTCCAGGCAGGCGCGAACCCTGATCCATCTTCGACTCGATCGAGGCGATCAGCGCTGCGACGACGCCGGTGCGCCGCGCGATCGGATTGCGCTCGTAACCGGTCTGCTGGAAGAAATTCGCAGTCGGCACCTGCGAACGGAACTCCACCGGCATCATGACCATGTCCAGACCGTTGCCGTCGCCGGTGAAATTCATCAGTTCGAGTTCGGCCGCGGTCAACGGCGTCTTGTAGCCCTTGCTGCGCGCGAACCGGATCGAATCGAGGAGCTTTTGCGCTTGCAGCAGGGGTCCGATGTCGCGATCGAGGATCGCCGCGTGGATGCCCTGGCCGCCCCGCGTGTTCTTGGCGAGGTTATCGTGCTCGTTCCAGACATCGGGCACGGTGCGGCTCAGCGCCACCATGCGGCGGACCGCCTCGAGCTTCTGCTCCATCAGTTTCTTCGGTGCGCCGGTCAGTTCGTCGGCTTTGCGTTTCAGCGCCTGAATGTAACGGTCGCCATGTTCGGCCATCAACTCGACGCTGTTGGTGCTGAGCAACTGATTGTAGCCGATGGCTGGTGAGATCGCGCGCGATCCGGGCTTGGGATATTCCAACCCCGCCTGCACGTCGTATGTGCCATTGCCGCCGGTCTCGAAGGCGTAGATTCGGACGATCTGATCTTTCGTCAGCCCGGCGGCGGATGCGGCTTTTGCATAGGCTTGCTTGAAGGCAATTTCGTTGGCCGGCCGATCTGGGACGAAACCGAACTCCTCGGCCGCCGCCTTGAGAAAATCCGCGACCACCGGAATCTCGCGCTTGGGTGCTTCATTCGGGGCGCGCTTTGGCGGCACGTAGTCCGCCGGGCGTGCCGGACCTTGATACACCGGCGGCTGCGTGAGCACGTAGTCGTCGAGCGCGATGGCCTCGTGGCTGCGGCGCTTGGCGTTCCGCACGCGGCGCTTGTCGGCGATCGATTTCCAATAGGTGGCGAGTTCCTCGGTGAACGCGTTGCGCGCCTGGAGGTATTGCCCGACCTTCGTTTGTTCACCTGCGGCGACACCGCCTTGAGCCCAGGACGGTTGAGCCGCCATCAGTGCGGCTGCTGCCAGCAGGGGCACGCATGAATGCTGGGTGAGCCAGCGCTGCATGTTTCGCCTTGATGATCCAGTCAACGCGACGCTGTCATAAGTCGCCCGACACGCCGAACTTATACCATGAGTTGCGGAAGCGCCTCTGCGGCCAAAGCGCTGGTCTTCGCTAGGCGGAAGCGCCGCTGCGCGAGCAGGAGGCACGCTTTCAGTGTCCCTGCTTTTCCCGCAATGCGCGCGCCTCGGTATGTCGCATCGGCGCCTCGTCGGAAGGCGTATAGGTGGCCTTCACCGTCGGCCGCGCCATCATGCGCTGGAACCAGTCCCACGAGCGCGGTGAAACCTGCGCGGTCATCAGGTCCGGCGCCCAGCGCGGCATCCGCTCGACCGAGGACAGCATGTTGATGTCGGCGAGCGAGTAGGTCCGGCCGGAGAGATAGGGATGCTCCGCCAGCGCGCGCTCCATGCGCTCGACGCTGTAACTGATCATCCGGCGCGCTTCATCGAGATCCTCCTGGGGGAAGCCGTAGTAGGCCTTGAGCCATTTCTGCCGCTTCGACGGCACCTTGAGCCGCGCCAGCGATTTCTTGAATTCCTCCTCGCCCTTCTCGCGCAGGATGGGGCCGATGCCCTGTGACCAGCCGATGGTCGCGATTGCATGGAACAGATGCTCGTCGACGATCTGGCCCCACCGACGCATCCGCGCACGCTCGATGGCGCTCGTCGGCTTGAGCGGCGGGTCCGGAAAGGCGTCGTCGATATATTCGTTGATGACGGTCGTCTCGGTGATGACCTGGCCGTCGTGGACGAGCGCCGGCACCTGGCCGTCGGGATTGATCGCGAGATATTCCGGCGTGAGATGCTGGCCGTCTGGAAAACTCATAAAATGACTTTTGTAGGTGAGCCCCTTCTCCTTGAGGGTGAGCCGCACCTTCACCGAAGCCTGCGAAAGACCCGCGTGGTAAAGTTCGAGCATATTCAGACCTGTCATTCGATTGCGGGATGGGCTTCGCGACGTTGTCGTCCAGGCGTGCGCTTGACCGATAGCTACGCCGCGGGAAGACGGTGTGATTATTTCTTTTCCACATAGCCGCGATATTCGGCGATGGTTTCCGGCGGGAAGGCGGTGAGCCTGTTGCTGACGTAGTCCGCCAGTTCCTCGCCAGTGACCGGCGAACCGATATCGAACCCGCGCTTCGCCGCCTCGTCGAGATAATCCCTGCTGGCGACCATCTTCGAGTACGACTGGCGCAGGATGCGGGTGAGTTCGTCGGGCAGTCCGGGCGGCGCGATCATCGGCAGGCCGAGCCGCTGCGGCGCGCTCAAGAGCTCAAGCAGCGCCTTCTCGCGCGGATTGGTGACAACTTCATCGAGCACCGGCAGGTTGGGCTCGAACGGAAAAATCTGAAAGACCGGCACCACCGCGCCCGAGGAGATCATGTCCTGCCGCAGGCTGGCGCGCTGGCACAGGATTCCATCGGCCTCGCCGCGCTCGACCGCCAGCACCGCGTCGCTGGTGCCGGGATAGCCGCGTACGACCTTGAACGGCAGCTTCTCATATTTCGCCAGCACCTCCGGCATGATCGAGTTCGCGGTGGTCGAGCCGCTGCTCGCCATGATGATTGGGCGCTTGGCGTTGCGCAGATCGTCGAAGGTCTTGATGTTCGCCGCGCGTCGCAGCCACAGCACGAAGTTGCTACTCGCCGAACTGCCGATCCAGGTGAAATGGCGCAGATCGTATTTGGTGTCCGCCGCGCTGATGATCGGGGCAAGCACGAAGCCGGAGCGGCCGGGCATGCCGAGCGTGAGCCCGTCCGGCTTGGCGACGCTGAAAAGATTGTTGCCGAGGATCATCCCGCCGGCGCCCTGCATATTGCGCGGCACGATTGTCGGCTCGCCCGGGATGAAGCGGCCGAAGTAATGCGCGACCAGGCGCATCTCGTTGTCGATCCCGCCGCCGGGCGGCTGGCCGGCGATCAGGGTGATTGTCTTACCCTTGTAGAAGTCCTCGGCGCGCGCGGCGGCGGTAAGCCATATGCATGCGGCGATCAGAACGATCGCCGCATGCATAGCCTTGCTGACAAAGCCCCTGCGGGTAGCCATGGAGAGCAGCGGACCGCCACTCAGTTGGGCACGACGTCACCGCGGCCGACATTGACGCGCGCGGCCTCGAACGTGCCGTCGGGCTTCTTGGTCGCGGCGTTGATGGCGATATGGGCGCCCGGCTTGAGTTCGGCCTTGCTGCCTTCGACGTACTCCATGATCGTCGCGTCTTGTCCGATGACGATTTTCTTCTCGCCGTCTTTGTACTTGACCGTCACGACCTGGCCGTCGACGCCGGACACCGTGGTGTCGACGGTCGCATTGGTCATCGTGGTGTTCGGCCGGTTCCATGGCCGAAAGCCCTCGCCGGTCCCACGCTGGGATTCCGCGAAGATCATCACCCGGATCGCCTTCTGGCTGCCGTCAGCCTGCGGCGTGGCGCCGACGCCGATGAACGAGCCCTTCTTAACGTCCGCGAGCGTCGCCTTCGCAACCCCGAACACTTTGACGTTATTAGCGAGGGTGACTTTCGCTTCGCCGCCCTTCGCCTGCTTGACAACCAGCGTCGCGCCATCGACGCCCTCGATCGTGCCGACCACCGGAACGGTCTGCGGCGCCTGCGCCGAAGCCGATACGGCAACCGCGGTCGCGAAAGCCGCCGCGGTCAAAGTCTTGATCATGTTCATGGCATTCCTCCTGAAAACAGTACGACCCCGCAGGTTACAACGGCCGGCGGGCAAAGAGAACTGCGCCGCCGCGGCACGGAGGCGCGGCGACGTAACGAATTCGAACGGATTGCCTTGCGCAACGTGCTCAGTTCGGCACGCCGCCGTCGCGGCCGACGGTGATGCGCGCGGCGGCGAAGGTGCCGTCCGGTTGCTTGGCCGCGGCAACGACGCCGATGGCCGCGCCGACCTTGATGTCGCTCTTGTTGCCGACGTCGTAGCGCACGATCGGCGTGGTGGGCGGCACCATGATCTTCTTCTCGCCGTCCTTGTACTTGACGGTGAGCATCGGCCCCTCGACGCCGGTGACGGCCTGGCCGACGGCGCCATTGGTCATCGTGCTGTTGGGCGCGCCATCCCAGGGGCGATGGCCGTCGCCGCGGCCGCGCATCGATTCGGCGAAGATGTGCACCTCCAGCGCCTTCTGGCTGCCATCGGGTTGCGGCATCGCACCGCTGCCGATGTAGGCGCCTTCCTTGATGTCGGCGAGGGTCGCCTTGTAGGCGGCGGTGACGTCGACATTGTCGGGAATCCGCAGCGTAATCGGGGTGCCGTCGCGGCCCTTGATGAAAAGGACATTGCCATCGACTCGCTCGATGGTGCCGCGCAGGCGCTGGGTCTTCGGCTGCTGCGCCAGGGCGGACGGCGCCGCAAGCGCCGTCAACAATGCGAGGGCGGTGAGAATCCGAAATCGGCTCATGTGGTTCCTCCGGATAGTTTGTGATTTAGACCAACTGCTACGGGTCTCCGGGCCAAGTCTCCGTCACGGCCGGGCTGGTCCCGGCCATCTCGATCGACGTGGCAGCGCTTTATCCGCTTCCGATCGGGATCGCCGGGACAAGCCCGGCGACGACGAACGGATACCGTGACGACGGCACTCCGCCTCACTGCGGCGGGGGGATTTCCTTCTCGACCTGGATCGCCGCGACGTCGAGCGAACCATCGGCCAGCTTCGGCGCGTTGGCCACGAACACCTTCAGGCCGGGCTTGAGGTCAGCCTTGGTGCCGGGGACGGTGGTGGCGACGATGGTCTGCGGCGTCACTAGAATCTTCTTCTCCTCGTCGGGTTTCCCGGCGACCTTGTACTTGACCGTGAGCAACTGGCCGTCGACGGCGGCGACCGAGGTCTCCATCGAGCCATTGGTCATGAAGCTGTTCGGCATCAGGTCCCAGTCGCCGTGAAAGGAGTTGAAGGGGCCTGGTGGGAAGATGCGCAGCTCGACCGCCTGCAGGGTTCCGTCGGCACGCGGCCGCGAGGTGATCGCGACATTGGTATTGGCCTTGACGTCGGTGAGCGTGGCCTTGACCACACCGCCGATCCGGGCGTTGTCCTTAAGCACGAGCTTGAGCTCGGTCCCGTCGCGCGACTTGACCATCACGGTGTTACCATCGACCTTCTCGATCGTGCCGCGCACCCGAACCGGTTTCGCCTGTTGCGCCGACGCGGACGCAACAGCGAAAGCCCCGATAAAGGCGGCGGCCAGAATTGCTGATGTGATCTTCATACGTTTCCTCCACACATTATGACGAGCCGCCAGGATACAACGGCGCGTTGGGGATGCGAAGCACCTTCCGGCACTTTCATCGTCGGGTTACTTCACCGGTCTGTCATGCAACGGTGGAACGCCCCGCTGCGTTCGATATTCCGTCCGCGCTTGAAACCGGCTGCGGCGGCGCGGCGGATTAGTGGCGCATGAGATCAGCCTCGACGAGGGCGCGCAACTCCCCCGTGACCTGGGGACGCACACCGAACCAGCGCGCAAATCCGCCAACCGCCTGATGGAGCAGCATCCCGAGCCCGTCGACCGTACGCAAGCCGCGCCCCTTCGCAGCTATGAGCAGCTCCGTTTCGAGCGGCGCATAGACGATATCGGCGACCACGGCGCTCGGAATGAGTTGGTTCACCGCGAGGCGGAGCGGAGGCTGCCCGGTCATGCCGAGCGACGTCGCGTTCACCAGCAGCTCGGAATTGGAGAGCCTACCATTCACGTCGCCCCAGGGGATCGGTTCGACCTGCTCCCCGAACTGATCCCGCAAGGCAGCCGCCCGCTCGAAGCTTCGATTAGCGACCACGATGCGCTCGATCCCGCGCTCGATCAGCGCGAAGACGACGGCGCGGGCCGCCCCGCCGGCGCCGAGCACGATGGCGGTGCCAAGTCCGCGATCCCAAGTAGGAACAGTGGCATCGAGATTGGCAACGAAGCCTTCGACATCGGTATTGGTCGCGCGCAGCGTGCCGTTTTCGAGCCATAGCGTGTTGGCCGCACCTACGGCCGTTGCGCGCTCGTCCGGCTCAGATGCAGCCAGCGCCGCTTCCTTATGGGGAACCGTGACATTGGCCCCGACATAGCCGCGCTCTGCGAGCCGGCCTATGAACTCGGCGAACTTTTCCGGTGGTACCGCCTCGCGCCGGTAGTCCGCGGCGAGGCCGAGTTTCTTGATCCAGTAATTATGGATCAGCGGCGAACGCGAATGCGCCACGGGCCAGCCGATCACGCAGGCGGCGCGGTGTTGCTCTGGCGGCTTTTCTTCAGTCATTGCTGCCACGGGTCGGCGACCGGCACCTTGAGCTCACTAGAGGTGCTGCAATAGCATACCGGTCTCTCGCCTCAAGCGCCGTTACAGCCGCGTCGCCTCTGGCTCCGGTGGACGCCGCTTCTGCGTGGGGCCACAATCGGCGCAGCCGGGCACAAAGCGGGGGAGCAGAAACGAATGGACATCAAGGTCGGCAAACAGGCGATCCGAGAAGCGACCGACAAGCTCAGGAACTGGGGCCGTTGGGGCCAGGACGACCAGATCGGCACGCTCAACCACGTGACGCCCCAGGACATCGTGCATGCGGCGAGCCTGATCCGCACGGGCAAGGCGTTCGCGCTCGGCATCCCGCTCGATCGCAACGGGCCGCAGACCGGCCTGTTCGGCGGGCGCTGGAATCCGATTCACACCATGCTCGCCACCGGCACAGACGCGGTCGCCGGCCGCCAGGACGTGGTGCCGAACATCCGTTACGCCGACGATGCCATCAACATGCCGGTGCAATGCGCGACCCATTGGGATTCGCTTGGGCACATCTTCTACGAGGAGAAGATGTACAACGGGCATGACGCTCGCGAGGTCGACTGCAATGGACTCGGCAAGCTCGGCATCGAGCATTCCAAGAGCCGGATGGTGGGCCGCGGCGTGCTGCTCGACGTCGCCCGCTTCAAGGGCGTGCCCCACCTCGCCGATGGTGTCGGCATTTCCAATAACGACCTCGACAAATGCGCGAAGGACCAGAACGTCGAGATCCGCCGCGGCGATTTCGTCATCGTGCGCACCGGCCAGATGGAGCGCTGCCTCGCCGAGAAGAAATGGGGCGGCTATGCCGGCGGCGACGCGCCGGGCGTGAAGTTCGAGAACTGCTACTGGTGCCAGGACAAGCAGATCGCCGCCATCTGCTCCGATACCTGGGGCGTCGAGGTGCGGCCGAACGAGACCACCGAAGCGAACCAGCCCTGGCATTGGGTCGTAATCCCGGCGATGGGGCTCACGATGGGCGAAATGTTCTACCTGAAGGAGCTTGCGGACGACTGCGACGCCGACGGCATCTACGAGTTCTTCTTCTGCGGTCCGCCGTTGGTCATTACCGGCGGCACCGGCTCACCGATCAATCCGCAGGCGATCAAATAATAGACTGGATCACACCAGATGCGGGATGTTCGGCCGGTCGCCGGTCGCCTTGCCGGTGATCGGCGGCTTCGGCAGCTTGGCGGCGCCCTTCTCCATCACGAACGAGTGTTCCAGCGACCACCAGAGTCCGTCGACATCAGGCACGGGAGCCCGCTCGTTCTGATGCGGCACGTAATTGCCAATGAGGTGGCGCGTCACACCGAACTGCGCGTCGGTTTCGAGGAATGGATCGTCCTGCGTGTAGATCTGCGAGATCAGCGTCTTGAAGCCCTCCCTGACGGCGAGGAAATGCAGATGCGCGGGGCGCATGTTATGGCGGTGTTGCGCGCGCAGGAGATCGCCGACCGGGCCGTCGACCGGGATCGGATAGCCGGCGGGCTTCACGCTGCGGAAATTGATGAGGCCGTCGGCATCGGTGGTGAACTTGCCGCGCAGATTCATGTCGGCCTGCACCGGGTCCTGGTTCTCGTAAAAGCCCTCGGGCGAGGAATGCCAGATGTCGACTTCGGCGCCCGCGATCGGACGGCCGCTGCGGTCCTTGAACCACGCTCGGACAAACAGCGCGGGGCCGGGCGTCGGTGAGCGTACGATCGAAGCCCCGTTCGCCGTGACCGGCGACTGTGCCCGCCAGAACGGGCCGAGCAGGTTCGCGTCGGTCTCGTAAGCGCCGGCCTCGCCGTTGTTGAGCAGGCAGATGAGCTGCGAGAAACCGAGCGTGCCCGACATCAGCATCGCCTCGTTATGGGTCTCGTTGGTCTGCTTGCCGAGCCCGATGATGTAATCGAGCGCCTTGCGCCATTCCTCCTCGGTGAGTTTTACTTCGCGCGCGAAATCGTGCAGATGGCGAATGAAGGCGGCCATGACCACCTTGAAGCGGCCCTCCGGCGCCCGATCGAGCTCGGCCAGCACCGCCTTGGTCACATCCTGTTCTGTGTTGATGATCATCGCGGCATTCCTCGTGGCCCATTCCTCGCGGCCCATGTGCGGCGCTCACCGCGCGGCATGATCCGATTTTATTCGATCATCGCACCGATACGCAGCAGAAAAAATTCCCCGCGCGACGCGGCGACGCGTGGCCGGGCTACCGCCCGGGTTCGGGCCGGCTGCGCGTTGTCGCTCGCAGGCATGCCGGACAGATGCAATCCTCCGCCGACCCTGCGGGCGGCATCGGCAGTTCCACGGCCTCGGACGCACACCAGCAATCCTCGCTGAGGCCGCAGTCGAAAGCGGTGCCGCAGCGCGCGCACTTGAGACGCCGCGCCGCGGGGGTTGGCTGTGGGCGAATATCAATCATGGCGAGGTGCCGCCCCGCGTACTCCGCTCATTCCCGCGCAAGCGGCAATCCAGGGGCCGCCGGCACAGAAACTTTGCTTGGTGCAACCAGGTCCCCGCGTTCGCGGGGACAAGCGGGTCGACCACGCCATCGATTCAATCCAACCGGATTCGCATCAAATTCCGCGATTCCAGAAGTCGTAGTAGCGTTCGATGTTCATCGGCAGGAACGGCCCGTAGCCGCCCCAGCTTTCGTACTTGGGCAGCTTCATGGCCATGGCGTCGTTGTAATTCTTACCATCGGCGACGGCCTGTTTCACCATCGCAGAGAGGTCCTGCAGATATTGCAGGTGAGCCCTCGCGTCGTCCTTGGTGCCAAGCTTGCCGCCTGGCGCAGGATGGCCGGGGATATTCCGTTCCCAATCCATCGCGATCACCTTCTTGAGCGACTCCTCGATGTCGGGAACGTAGGTGTCGGCCATACCCCGGAACTGTACGCCATTGATCGGGATCCAGTCGACCGTGAAGATGATCTTCTCCTTGGGCAGTCGCATCACCAGCATGTTGTCGGAATGGTTCTTGCCTACCCAGTTCAATTCGAGCGTGGTGCCGCCGAGCTTGATCTCCTTCTTGGTATCGACCACTTGATCCGGCATCACGACGTCGTCGCGCTTGATCTGCTGCAGCCGCGTCCTGGCATTGCGCTGCGCAATGAAGGTCGCGCCCAAATCCTTGAACGGCTTGCCGCCGGCGATGTGGTCCAGGTGGCTGTGGCTGTAGATCACGTATTTGATCGGCGCCTTGGTCACGGCCTGGATCGCGTCGATATAGGGCTTCGCCGGCCGCCGCTCGCTGATCGGATCAGTGGCGATCACGCCCGCGGGCGTGACGACGAACATGGCCTGATGGCCGACGTAGCGGAAGATGTAGACGTTATCGGTGCCTTCGACCTTGGTCGTGGCGGTTTGGGGTTGCTGCTGCTGCGCTTGCGCCGGAAACGCGCCGGCCAGCGCCGTGAGGCAGACGCCGGCCAAGCCGGCGAGACGAATTCGCGACATTCTCCAGTCCTCCCGAAATAAGGGCGTTGCAACGCTGCCCACCGCCGGCACATCAGCGCCGAAGTTAAAGGCGGGAGACCAGAGTCTCCCGCCTTGCCGACAATTGCAATGGCTTTCGGATCGGCGGAAATCAGCCGCCGCTGAGCACGCCGGTGATCTTCCAGGCGTTACCTTCCTTGATGTAGCAGATCTGATCGCCGCCCAGCGGGGCGATCGAGTTGGTCGGGACGAAACCGAGCTTGCCGGACGGCGCGACGATGCGGAGGAAATCCGGCTGTTGCACAGCATTGCTGGCGGAATCATCGGGATAGACGCGAACAAGATGCAAGCCGAGTTTCTCGATCACCGGCGCGTTCGCCTGCGCGGCCGAGCGCACCTCGACGCCGTTGCTCACGGGGTAACCCCACTCGCTGGAATCGGTCTGCGTCGCAGTCGCAAGCTCCTCGGCCGCCTTTTCGTCGAAGGCCGGATCGGCGGGCGAGCAGATCACGCCCTTGCGCTGCGGATCGGGCTCACCGGTGGGATCGGCCGCAAATTGGGCGAGCGCTTCCCAGCCGCCCCCATCAGCCCCGTCGAGGGCGATCGCTGCGGCGAGGTTGTCGATCCCGGGCTTCTTCTTGTCGGCCGCGTCCTTGTCCTCCTGGATCCAATAGAAGCCATTGGAGACCACCCGCGCGAGCCCAGCCCGGTCCTTCTTCTGAGCGAGGCCGGCGAGCTGCTTGCGGAACGCCTCGAAGCTCGGATCCTTGACCGGCTGCGGAAGCTGGATGGTGACGGGCTTGTACGGCTTCGGCGGTGACGGCGCCTGCGCCTGCTGCGGGGCGGGCTGCGCCTGCGGCGGAGCCGCCTTCGGCTGCGCCTGGGGCTGGGCATTCGACTTCGGCTGGCCGCCGGCCGGCGGAAGCTGCCCGGGCCGCGGAAGCTGTTGCTGCGCCGAAGTCGGCGTCAGGGCCCCGGCTAGGAGCACCGTGGCGGCAAGAGCAGTGATCGGCAATAGATGGTGGCGCATCGCGGTGTCTCCATTTCGTGCGGTTCAACGGGGGGTAGCCTGAAATTGGGACGGCTCTGCGACAGGGTAGCAGAGGCAGGCGGTGACTTTAACATGTCCCCATCACGCCCGCCGCATCCCCGCCCGGCCTTTTAACATTCAAACATCCGTGCGCCGGACCGCCCGTAACCAATTTGCCGTGGGCCAAGCCTGATCCATTGGATCAATTCCAATATCAATATCGCATAAACTGGTGCCGGGAGCGGGCACCAAACCCAGCACAAAGAGTCCACGCTGGCCATGCGGAAACATTGCGACGCGACGATTGTTGGGCGATTGGTTCCGCTGCAACCTCCGCCGCGCCTTCTGATTATTGGAGTTTTCATGCCCGCCTTGCCTGTCTCTCCCTACCTCCTTCCGATCTTGCTGCTGGTGGGATCCAACACGTTCATGACGATGGCCTGGTATGGGCACCTCCGCTACAAGGAAGTACCGCTGATCGGCGTGATCGTCGCGAGCTGGAGCATCGCTTTCTTCGAATACTGTCTCGCAGTACCGGCCAATCGCTGGGGCAGCGCGGTCTATTCCACGGCGCAACTCAAGACGATCCAGGAAGTGATCACGCTGCTCGTGTTTGCCGGCTTCTCCGTGCTCTATCTCAAGGAGCCGATGACCTGGAACTACGCGATCGGCTTCGCATTGGTGGCCTCGGGCGCTTTCTTCATTTTTCGCGGTCCGCTCTGAGGGTTGCCCGCGACCGCGCGGGCAACTGTTTCATTTCCCCCGCAGCGCCTGCCCGGTCTGCGTCATCCGCGCCTCGATGTCCGATACCTTCCAGCCGGTGAGGCCGGCGAGATTGCTGGCTTCCTGGCGGAAGCGGTTCGGCAGCGAGGCGCGGTATTTGCTGGCCGCAAGGCAACTTGCTGCGCCCTGCCAGGGGTGCCGCAGCACGTAGCGGCCCTGGAAATTCTCGCGATCGCGCGTCTCCATCAGGGCGAGGTCCTCGGGGAAAGATTTCGCGTCGTAACGCACGTGCAGCCGCGTGACGTAGGCGCTCGGGCCCTGGCCGCGGAACGGCGCGTTGTCGTCGCTGGCGATCCAGCGCACGCCGAGCTCGACCAATTCCTTGTTGGTGAGCGGCTCCGCCGCGCAGGGATCGCACCAGCCCATGTCCCAGGCATACTCGGTGAATACCGCATGCATGTTCTCACGATCGACCAGCCGATCGAACATCGCCTTGTAGAAGTTGCCGAAGTCGTCCTTGACGTAGAGCGGCACGTCCATGCCGGTCGGCACCTTCATGGTGCGGTAGTTCGAGGTCTCGACGCGGCCGTTCTTGGTGAGCGCAAAGACGATCAGATCCTGCGGCCCGCTCGCGTTCACCGTGCCGAGGCGCAGCGGCAGCATGAATTTCGGCGTCTCGTAGCGTACCTGCAGCGGCCGCAGATAGCCCTTGCCGATCAGCGACATGCGGTCGAGGTTCACCTTGGCGACGAAGAACCGCATCTTCTGTTTGATGTAGCTGCCGAGCACGGCCTCGGCGCCGGCGGGAATCTTGTAGCCGTTGTCGGTGAGCCAGTTGACGAGCCCGTCGCTTTCGGTCGCGTTGAGGATCGAGACGTCGTATTCGCCGACGTCGTAGATCGCTTCGACGGTGACGCCCTTGTAGACGACCGAATGGGCGGCGTCGCGGCGAAGCATATTGCCGGCGGCGGCCGCCATCGGCACCGCGACCGGGCGCGGCGCGCAGGGGTCGTCATCGTGGTATTCGACCAGCCGCGGTGCCGTGAAGGCGTCGATGTGATCAATCGTCTTCATGTCCACCACGCCGATCTGCTTCCGCTCGATGAAGGTCGGCACCGGGATCACCAGCGCGAATTCCTTCGGGGAGCCTTCGTAGTCGCTGGCCATGGTGATCGCGGTGGTGTTGCCGTCGCGAGCGAGCACCACCTTCGAGGATTTGTTGAACAGCTTCGAATCCGCCTGTGCGACATAGAAGCCGCAGAACGCCGCCGCAGGGCCGGCTAACGCCGTCATCAGCGCGGCGACGGCAATGCCGGATTTCAGGCGGGAGACGGGCGATTTGATCATCGTAAAGCTCCTTGGGTGGCCGGTGCGGCCCAGGCAAACCGTTCGCCCGGGAGGATTTTGTCGATCAGGAGAGTGAGCGGAGATAGCGCGATCAGCGCGAAATAGAGCGCCGGCCGCATCTGCATGAAGAATGCGAGATAGTGCCCGAGTAGCGCCACCGCGAACGCGAACAGGAGGCGGCCGACCCGCGAATCGGGCGTCGTGCGCGGGTCGGAAATCATGAAGAACGAGAAGATCAGCAGCGCGCCGCTCTGCAGCTGATGCAGCGGAATCGCGAGCGGATCGCCGAGCCAGAACGCGCGCGCGAGCAGCAGCGCCGCATGGCTGCCGAGGAAGAACAGCGCCACATCGGCGCGGCGCGCGCGGTGCAGCACCAGAATGGCCAGGAACGAGAGCAGCGCGACGATGTATACGCTGGTGCCCCATTGGCCAGGCGAGATCCATACCTCGTTGGAGATTACGAGCAGCACCACGATGGCGAAGCCCGCGGGATTCCAGATGTGCTTGCCGTCGATGCGGAGCAGGAATTTCGAGGCGATGCCGATGACGCCGGCGGCGGCGTACAGCCACGGATCGTCGGCTCGCAGCAGCAACGAGAGCGACAGGCCGGTGATCAGCGGCGAACGCAGATCGATCCTCGCCAGCTCGAACCACCATGAGCACAGCACCTGCGTCCCCAGCGCCGCGCCGATCGCGAGCGCGCTGTTGAGCGGACGCGCACCGAAATCGAGCCACCCGATATTGAAGGTGAGCAAGGTCGACAGCGCAGCGATCTGATAATGGCGGGCGTCCGACCAGAACTGCATCCCTGGTCGCTTAGGCAATGAAATCCGGGACACTCGTTTTCCTCCCAGTGGCGCCAACCATCCGGGAAGTTCCACGACCAAAGCGACGTTATGAGGGACGACCGCCGCCGAAACGGTGACGGGAAAACGGCAGACTCGGCAATTGATAAACATTCGCCGGAATGCCGGTGCCCCGGCAAGGCGCATTGATCTCGCCGTTGGACGTGCCGATAATTGCAGCAGTCATGCTGCGGTCACAGGGCTGCGGCCGCGTCGAGGGAGGTCCTGCCATGCGCCATCGAAAACTCGTCGAGAGGACCGCATCGATCGTCGCGCTGCTGCTGATGGCCTCCGCCGCCGCGGCTTTTGATGACTCCATATATCCTGACTGGAAGGGCCAGTGGACACGCGCCCCTACCGGCCTGCGCGGCAACCCGACCTACGATCCAGCCAAGCCCGCGGCCCGCGGGCAGGAAGCGCCGCTCACGCCTGAGTACCAGGCCATTTTCGAGGCCAACCTCAAGGACCAGGCCGAAGGCGGGCACGGCACCGAGACCACCCATTCCTGTCTGCCGCCCGGAATGCCGCGCATGATGATGCCGTACGGTCCGATGGAGATCGTGATCACGCCCGGCACCACCTACCTGCTTATCGAATACATCCACGATGACCGCCGCGTCTTCACGGACGGACGCGATTGGCCAACGGAGATCGTGCCGTCATTCTCCGGCTATTCCATCGGCAAATGGATCGACGAGGATGGCGACGGCCGCTTCGACGTGCTCGAGGTCGAGACTCGCCAGCTCAAGGGCCCGCGTTCCTACGACGCCAGCGGCCTGCCGCTACACCGGGACAACGCCAGCATTTTCAAAGAGCGCATCTATCTCGACAAGGCCAACCGCAATCTGCTGCACAACGACATCACCACGTTCGATCACGCCCTGACGCGGCCGTGGACTGTGCACAAAACCTATCGCCGCGATCCCAATCCGCGTCCCGCCCGCTACGAATATGTCTGCGCCGAGAACAACTCACACGTCGAAATCGGCAACCAGCCCTACTACCTCAGCGCCGACGGCTACCTGATGCCGGCGAAGAAAGGCCAGGCTCCGCCGGACCTGCGATATTTCAAGACCGCCCCGAAGTGAGGCGTCCCTGCTTCACTTCACTCCGTGCGGCCCAAGAGCGACCGCGCTGGAGGTTCCCCGCCCCACCACCATGACGCACGAGCTCACTTCACGACCAGTACCGGCACTTTGCTGTAGGTCAGGACTTCCTAGGCGCGGCTGCCGATGAGGGCTCGGTCGATGCCGCGGCGCCCGTGCGACCCCCTGACGATCAGGTCGCAACCTTTCTCTTTGGCTGTCTCCATCCCCGCGCCGCATCTGCTACTTTGTCGCCCCATGGATGCCCCTCCCCCGCTCGTCCCAGCAGGCTTTGCATCGGACCCGCCGGTGCCTGCCGAACCCGCGCGCGCCACGCCGGTGATGGAGCAATACAACGAGATCAAGGCCGCCAATCCGGATTGCCTGCTGTTCTACCGCATGGGCGACTTCTACGAGCTGTTCTTCGGCGACGCAGAGGTAGCGAGCCGCGCGCTCGGCATCGTGCTTACCAAGCGGGGCAAGCATCTCGGCCGCGACATCCCGATGTGCGGGGTGCCGATCCACCGCTCCGATGAATATCTGCACCGGCTGATCGCGCTCGGCCACCGCGTCGCCGTCTGCGAACAGCTCGAAGATCCGGCGGAGGCCAGGAAGCGTGGAGCCAAGAGCGTCGTGCGGCGCGACGTGGTCCGGCTGGTCACGCCCGGCACGCTGACCGAGGACACGCTGCTCGACGCCCAGCGCAACAATTATCTACTCGCGATCGCACGCGCGCGCGGCTCCGCCGACGAGAGCCGCTTTGCACTCGGATGGATCGATATCTCGACCGGGGAATTCCGCATTGCCGAGACCGATCGCGCCGGCCTTGCGGCCGACGTGGCGCGGCTCGAACCGGGCGAGGTGATCGTCTCGGACGCGCTCTATGCCGACGCCGAGGTGGCGCCGCTCCTGCGCACTCTGCCGGTCACGCCGCTCACCCGCGATGTGTTCGACGGCGCGACCGCAGAGCGGCGGCTCGCCGGCTACTTCGGGGTCGCGAGCACCGCGGCTTTCGGCACCCTGACGCGGCTCGAACTCACCGCCGCGGCGGCCTGCGTCACCTACGTGGAGCGCACGCAGCTCGGCAAGCGCCCGCCGCTGTCGCCGCCGGTGCGCGAGGCGCAAGGCGCGACGCTGGCGATCGATGCCGCGACCCGGGTGAACCTCGAACTCATGCGCACACTCACGGGCGAGCGGCGCGGCTCGCTGCTCGCCGCCATCGACCGCACGGTGACCGCCGCAGGCTCGCGGCTCCTCGCGCAGCGGCTCGCCGCGCCGCTGACCGCGCCGGAGGCGATCGGGCAGCGGCACGAGGCGGTGGCGTTCTTTATGGCCGATATCGCCTCACGTGCATCGGTGCGCGAGCAGCTCAAGGCGACGCCCGATCTGGCGCGCTCGCTCGCCCGGCTCGTGGTCGCACGCGGCGGACCGCGCGATCTCGCCGCGATCCGCGACGCCATCGCGGCAGCGTCAAGGCTTGCCGCCGAGATCGAAGCGCGCGGCGCTTTGCCGGGGGAGATCGCCGATGCGCGCACGGCGCTGCGCCGGCCCGACGCCACGATCGCGACCGGGCTTGCGGCAGCGCTGGCGGACGAACTCCCGCTGCTCAAGCGCGACGGCGGCTTCGTGCGCGCGGGTTACGACGCCGCGCTCGATGAGGCGCGCGCCTTGCGCGACGAATCGCGGCGCGTGATCGCGGCGCTGCAGGCGCGCTATGCCGAGATGGCCGGCGTGCGCGCGCTGAAGGTGCGCCACAACAACGTGCTCGGTTATTTCGTCGAAGTCACCGCGCAGAACGGCGACAAGCTGTTTGGCCCTCCGCTCAACGCGACCTTTATCCACCGCCAGACGCTGGCGGGGCAGGTGCGCTTCACCACCACCGAACTCGGCGAACTCGAAGCCAAGATCGCCAGCGCCGCCGACCGCGCACTCGGCATCGAGTTGGAAATATTCGACCGGTTGGCCGCGACCATCACCGCGGCGTCCGCCGCGCTCAAGGAAACCGCCGAAGCGCTGGCGGTGCTGGATGTCGCCGCCGCGCTCGCGCAACTCGCGGTCGAGCGCGACTACGTGCGGCCGGAGGTTGACGGCACGCTCGATTTCGTCGTCGACGGCGGCCGCCATCCCGTCGTCGAGCAGGCGCTGGCGCACGACGGCGGCCCGTTCGTCGCCAACGATTGCGATCTCTCGCCGCCTGCGGGCGCCGGCGCGGGACGCATCTCGCTCCTCACCGGCCCGAACATGGCGGGCAAGTCGACGTATCTGCGGCAGAATGCGCTGATCGCGATTCTCGCGCAGATGGGGAGCTTTGTGCCGGCGCGGCACGCGCGTCTCGGCGTCGTCGACCGCCTGTTTTCCCGCGTCGGCGCGGCCGACGATCTCGCGCGCGGGCGCTCGACCTTCATGGTGGAGATGGTCGAGACCGCGGCGATCCTCAACCAGGCCGGCGAGCGCTCGCTGGTGATCCTCGACGAGATCGGCCGCGGCACTGCCACCTTCGACGGCCTTTCGATCGCCTGGGCGACGATCGAGCATCTGCACGCGCAGAACCGCTGCCGCGCGCTGTTCGCCACCCATTTCCACGAGCTGACGGTGCTCGCTGCCAAGCTGCCGCGCCTGTTCAACGCCACCGTGCGCGTGAAGGAATGGCAGGGTGAGGTGGTGTTCCTGCACGAGGTCGTGCCGGGCGCGGCCGATCGCAGCTACGGCATCCAGGTCGCAAAGCTTGCGGGGCTGCCGGCGAGCGTCATCGAGCGCGCCAAAATCGTGCTCGCCAAGCTCGAAGCCGAGGACCGCGCCGCGCCGCGCGGCTTCGAGGATCTGCCCCTGTTCGCGGCGACATTCGAGCCGGCGCCGCCGCGCGAAAGCGCGCTCGAAGCTCTCGTTGCCGCGCTCGCCGCGTTGTACCCGGATGAAATGACGCCACGCGAGGCGCTCGACGCGCTCTATGCGCTCAAGCTCAAGGCCGCGGCGAAGGGTCCATAGCGACTGTGAATTGGCCTGTGATAAGCTCCCGGATCAGCCGCGCAGGAGACGCACGATGACGAAATGGTTCGGCGCTTTGATGCTTGGAAGCCTCGCTTGCACAACCGCGGCGCCGGCGCAGACCTATCCCGCCAAGACCATCACCATCGTAGTGACGGCCGCCGCCGGCGGCGTCAGCGACGTGGTCGCGCGCGGCATCGGCCAGAAGCTCGCCGAGGACTGGGGCGTGCAGGTCGTCATCGAGAACAAGGGCGGCGGCGCCCATATCATCGGCGCGCAACAGGTCGCCAAGGCGACGCCCGACGGCTACACGCTGCTGGTGGCCGAGGCCGGGACCTTCGTGCTCAATCCGACGCTCTATGCGAAGGAAAAGCTCGCCTACGACACCGAGAAGGATATTGCGCCGATCACCGGCCTGGTGCGGATCAACCAGGCGCTGATCGCCAATAACGGCTTGGCGGCCAACAACGTGCGCGACCTGATCGACCTCGCCAACAAGAAGCCGGGCGAGATCACCTACGGCACTGCCGGCGTCGGCTCGGCGCCGCACATGAACATGATCAAGTTCGAGAACATGGCCAAGGTGAAGCTGCAGGCCGTGCACTATCGCGGCGCGGCGCCGGCGCTCAACGATATCATCGCCGGCCATATCAACCTGATGTCGGTCAGCCTGAGCCTCGTGGTGCAGCCCTCGCAGGCCAAGCAACTCAAGGTGCTCGGCGTCGGCTCCGCCCATCGCGTGCCGCAGCTTCCGGATTCGCCGACGGTCGCGGAGAGCGGCGTGCCGGGCTACGAGGCCAACACCTGGTTCGGTCTCGCGACCACCGGCGGAACACCGCGCGACATCGTGATGAAGATCAACGCCGAGGTGAAGAAGATCATGAGCGACCCGGACTTCCAGAAGCGCTTCATGGCGCCGCAGATGTTCGAGTCGATGGCGGACACGCCGGAGGGGTTCGGCAAGACCATCAAGTCCGAAATCGCGACCTGGGCGAAGGTGATCAAGGAGCAGCACCTCGTGATCGAGTAGCGGCCACCTCGCATGCTCCACCCTCCGAGATGGACGGGCTTGTCCCGGCCATCTCGATCGAAATGGCGCCGCCGTACATCGCTGCCAATTACTTCGGCAGAAATTCCTCCGTGTAGTACTTCGACATGTCCGGCTCCGTGGGCAAAATCTTCAGGTCCACGTAGGAGCGCGCCAGCACGGCGAGCGCCTTCGGGTTGAACTTGCCGTCGTCAGAGAACATCGGCATCAGCGTGTCATAGGTATGCTCGGCGATGCCGCGGTTGATGCTGCCAACCTCCATGGCGATCTCGACCGTCTTGGCCTTGTTGGCGCGCATGAACGCGATCGAACTCGAACCAGCCCTTGAGGAAGGCGCGCACCGCGCCCGGCTTGGCGGCGATCAGCTTGTTGGACGCGAAGATCACGTGGATGTGGAAATCCTTCACAAGGTCCCCGAAATAAAGAAGAATCTTGCCGTCGCCGCCCTCTTCCGCACGCAGCAGTGTCGCGATGTCGGCGACAAAGCCATCGATCTGCTTGGTCTTCATTGCGGCCATCAGGCCGGGCGTCGCGCCGAGCGGGGTCACCGCGATGCCGTTCGGACCCCATCCCTTCTGCCGCGCCAGTTCGCTCACCAGCCAGGCGGTGAGCGAGTTGACCGTGGAGACGCCGATTTTGCGGCCCTTGAGATCGTCGACCGATTTCACTGAGCCGTCGCTGCGCACCATCAGCGCGAGCAGGAGCGGCGGCCCGGCCATGGCGGCAACGGCCCTCACCGGCGAACCCCTCTCGATCGCGGACATTTCCGGCCCGGAGCCGAGCCCGATGTCGATCGCGTCGGCGGCCATCGCCTGCTGCAGGCGTGCGCCGCCACTGAAGGCGGAGCTTTCGATCTCGATGCCGTATTTCCTGAAAATGCCGGTACGCATGCCGACGTCGAGCGGCACGAACGAGAACGCTTCCGGCACCGACTTGCCGACCCGCAGCGTCTCCGCGACCGCCGGTGCACCCAGCGCGGCACCAAGCAGAAGCGTTGCGACGGCGGCGCTGCGAAGAATTTGCAGACAAATTCGGATCATCGGTCAGATCCCGGGTTAGTGTGCGGGGATCGTAGCCGAGGGCGGCAACGCTCGCCAGCACCGCCGCCGCGAGGATGAGATCCGCAGCGATGCTGTGACACTCTCGCACGCAAAATTCCGCGACAGTCCTGGTATTTTCGTAGATCATTCACGATCATGCGGCGGCTCGTCGCGGACGGCCTGTGATGAACCGCGGAGGATATGGGTCCCTGCTTTCACCTTCCGCAGGCCGACCGGAGCACTGATCAATGGATTTCGAATGACCACCTTGGTGACGGGCGCCGGATTGATCGGCTCGGCATTCGCTGCCTGCGCGATCGCGCGCGGCGAGAATGTCGTATTCCTCGACCCGGAGCCGCGCGCGGACTTCCTCAAGATGAAACTCGGCGACGGCGGCTACATCCTGGCCCGCAAGGACGTACGCGACCTGGCCGCGCTGGTCGAGACCATCCAAGAGAATCGCGTCCGCACCGTGGTGCATACCGCCGGCCTTATCGGTCCGCGCGTGCAGCAGGCGCTCAGCCTCGCCTTCGACATCAATCTCGGCGGCACCCGTAACGTCGCGGAGGCTGTGCGGCTCACCGGCGTGCGCCGGCTCGTGCATATCAGCACGCTCGGGGTCTATGACCGCCGGCGCGAGCCGAAAGGCTCGGTGCCGGAAGATGCGCCGATTGGACAGGGCCGCGGCTACGGCAACTACAAGGCGGCGAAGGAGCTGATCCTCGACGCCTACGCGGGGGTCTATGACTTCGAGCTCGTCATGCTGCGGCCGGCCAACGTATTCGGGCTCGGACATTACTGGTCCGGATCGAGCGGCGGACAGAAGATGCATAGCCTGATCGAAGCCGGGCACGCCGGGAAGACGGTACGCATCGCGCGCGCCGACACCGCTACGGGTGAGTATGTCTACGCCAAGGATGTGGGCCGCGCGGTCGACCTCGCCGCCACCGTCCCGATGCCGCCGGACAACGTGTTCAATATCGGTAACGGCTATGTCTCGACGTTCGAGGATCTGCTCGCCGCGGTGAAGGCGCTCTGCCCCGGTGTGCGGTTCGACGTCGAGCCGGGAGAACCGCCAGGTCCCGCGCCCGCGCCGCTCGACATTTCGCGCGCCAAGCGTCAGCTCGGCTGGGAACCACGCTTCACGATCGCGCAAGCTTTCGCCGACTACCTGGCCGAGCTCGAGGCGGCCCGCAGACAAGCTTGAAAGTCGATCCGGAGGAGAACCTATGAAAGTCCTTCGCCTGCTCTCGATTGCGGCGCTGGCGCTCGCCGTCGCTGTTCCGGCCTCCGCGCAGGGCTATCCGACGAAGCCGATCAAGATCATCGTCTCCACCTCGCCGGGCGGCATCACCGACATCCTGGCCCGCTTCCTCGGGCAGTACATCACTGCCAAGACCGGCCAGCCGAACGTGATCGACAATCGCGCCGGCGCGAGCGGCAACCTCGCGCTCGACGCGGTCGCGAAGGCGCCGCCCGACGGCTACACGCTCGGCTTCGCAAACACCGGCAACGTCACCGTCAATCCGTATCTGTTCAAATCGATGACGTTCGATCCGCTCACCGATCTCATTCCGATCGGCCCGGTCGGCACCGTGCCGCTGTTCCTGGTGATGAACCCGAAAGTGCCGGCGAAAAATCTGAAGGAGTTCATCGCCTACGCCAAGGCCAATCCGGACAAGGTCAGCTACGCGGCCGCCGGCGCCGGCACGACGCCGGACCTGACCGGCGGCGAATTCGCGCGCCGCGCCGGACTCGACAAGCTCGTGTTCGTGCCGTTCCGCGGGACCGCACCGGCGGCGACCGCGGTACTGCAGGGCGTTGGGCAGATCACGTTCGTCTCGCTCGGGCCGCACCTGCAGAACGTCGAGAGCGGCGCGCTGCGCGTGCTCGCCGCCGCGACGCCGAAGCGCAGGCCCTATGCGCCGAACATTCCGACCTTTGCGGAAGAGGGCTTCCCGAACTTCGAGATGTCGACCTGGTTCTCGCTGTTCGCGCCGCACGGCACACCGCCGGCAATCGTCGAGCAACTCAACGGCTATACTCGCGACGTGCAGAGTGATCCCGAGACCAAGAAGCGCCTCGACTCGCAGTTCGTCGATCCGCTGATCCAGACGCAGGCAGAATTCGCCGCCTTGGTGAAAGCCGATGCGGTCAAATGGGAGCGCATCGTGCGCGAATCCGGCATCAAGCTGGAATGATGGTGCGCCCAAATTTGGGCCATGACTTATGTCATGGCCGGGCTAGTCTCGCCGTCTCGATTGAAAGGCACTGCTGCGCATCCGCCATCGAGATTTGCCGGGACCAGCCTCGCAACGACGAAGTCAGCGCCTGATATGACGCTTGCGCCCAGCGTTACTTCCCGTCGTCGGGCCGCAGCCATTGCATGGACTGGACCTTTTTCAGCAGCACCGGGTCGATATAGGGACCGATGGTCTGTGTGAAGGCGCGCGCGATCTGCTGGTACTCGTGACCGCACTGCTCGGCGCGCGACTTCGGCAGCAGGTTGCTGTCAACCAGATCCTTGAACGCGACCGGATCGCCACCGTACGCCATGCAGAGATAGTTGTAGGAGCGTTGCAGCGGATGGCCGTGTTCGTTGGCGTAGGTGGAGTGATCCCAGTCTTCGGACGACGCCGCCCAGAAATAGGCAGTGCCGGGAAGTGTCCGGCGCGCCACCTCCTTGCCGAACTGCAGCATGATGAAACCCGCGATCTGATCGGCGGCATCTTCCTCGCGACCGAACACCGGCACATTGAGAATGTCGAACACGGCGTGGCCGAGTTCGTGGAAGGTCACCTGGACGAACGGGCCGACAATCGCATCCTGGCGGGTCACGCCGTTCGCCAGTTGGTCGACCGGCGCCAGCCGCTCCATCCAGTCGACGAACTCGTAGCAGATCGAAACGCCGGCCGCCTTCGACTCGTACCAGGAATTCGGCGTATCGCATTGCACGGTCTTGATGGGGAGCTTGATCGGCAACCGCAACGGCGCGAGGAACTGCGCGACCTCTTCGAGCACCTTGCGATTTTTCAGGCGCTCGTAGACGCCTTGCATCGCGGGGTTTTTCGGCGGGACGTAGGACACTTCGATCTGGGTGTTCAGCGGTTCCTGCGCGGCGGACGGCATCACCGCCGCAACCGGCACGACCGCGGTGATGATCGCCGCGACGAGCATACGGTGCATCGAGGCTATCCTCATCTGGGTGCTATCATTCGCGTGCCGCCATTCACTTGCCGTCGTCGGGCCGCAGCCATTGCGTGGCGAGCACGATCTTGAGCAGATCTTGATCGACATACGGCGCAATGGTCTTGCCGAACGCGAACCGCAATTCGCTGAACTCGTGGGCGCAGCGCAGGGCGCGCTCATCGGGCAGGGTTTTCTTCTGCACGAAGGAGGCGAACGTGATCGGGTCGCCGCCGTAGGCGATGCACAGATAGTTGTAGAAACGCTGCGCCTCGGTGCCCCGCTCATCGGAGAAATCGCTGCCGGTCCAGGTATGGTCCGACGCCGCGAAGAACCAGGCGGTGCCGTTGAGGGTACGCAGAGCAACGTCCTTGCCGAACTGCAACATCAAGTAGCCCGCGAGCTCGTCGGCGGCGTCCGCTTCGCGGCCCCAGACCGGCACCTGCAGGATATCGAACACGGCGCGTGCGGTTTGATAGAGCATCGCCTGCACGAACGCGCCGGTGATCACGTCGGCCCGGGCGACGCCATCCGGCGTCCTGTCCTTCGGCGCGAGCTGCCCGAGTTGGTCGAGGTATTCGTAGCAGATGGTGGCCGGCCCATTTGGCTGATAGTCCGCCGTGACCGATCCGCATTGCGCGGTCCGCACCAGCAGCTTGCGCGGAAGGCGGAGCGGCGCCAGGAACTGGCGCAGCTCTTCCAGCGGCTGCCGCTGTTTGAGCCGATCGTAGATCGGACGGAATTTCGGATCGCTCGGCGCGACGTAGGCGATATCGATTTGACTGTTCTGCAAATCCGAGGACGGCGGAGCCACCGCACCGATTGTGCTCCCCGGGCCGAGGTTTGTGGCCGCCGCCGCCGCTGGCGCGGAATCGCGGACACTCGGGGATGGAACGGCCGCGGCCGCGGGCCGCGCGGCGGCTCGATCCGGCGCAGCATCGCCGCCCGCACCTGCGGGCAAACGGCGTCCTTCCCCAGCAACCGTGTTCCGTGCGGCGGCCGGTGCCGGCACCGCCGCACTCGTCGAAGCCTGCGAACCGGAAGGTGCAGCGCCGGCGGTTGCGCTGCTGACGGCAGCGCTGCCAGGCGCGGCGGCAGCCCCCTGGGTCGACGGGGCTGCCGATTGCCTCGCGGCGGGGTGCGGCGCGACTTTGGCTGCGGCGGATCCCGTGGGCGGTTGCTGCGCGCCCGCCTCAACAGTCAACCCAACGGCGCCGGCGATCGCCAGCAACACAAGCTTACGCATGACTCCTCCTCGCCGCCCCGCTTGGCCGCTAGCCGTCAGTGGGTGTCGGTGATCTTGAGGTTGTCGTACGCCCAGGTGGCGCCGTCGGTCTCGCCATAGACGCCGATAGTGGTGTTCTTGAAACCCTGGGTCTTGAAGTTGCTGAACAGCTTGTCGTTGATGTAGGCCGCGCCCGTCGTCCCGCTCCACGTCACCCGCAGCGTGTTGACGGCGTTCGCGCCGGGCTTGATGCCGTCGGCCTTGCGGGTAGGGACGGGGTGCAACCAGCCGCCATTCTGCATGCGGATCACGCCCGCATTCCCATCCGGATTGATGATGAAGGCATAGAAGTCGTTGTTGCCGATCCCTCCGAACAGGAAGCCGGCGATCATGTTGGACGTATTCTTGGCCTCCGGGGTGATCACGTCGAGACACGCATCGCCGCTGTCGAAGAATGCTCCCTGGTAGAAGACGTTGCCGATATAGCCGGGATCCGTCTTCAAGGTGGCGCGGCCGGAGGCGATTGCAAAAGTCCCGTAACCCGGCGCCCAGGCGGGATCCACGTCACGGAAGTCGTCGGAGAAAATCAGGTTGGGGCCTTTGCACGCCAGCGCGGGGCTTCCCGCCAACATCAGCGCCAGCACGGCGCCAGTGATTAACCTCGACGACATAAGCGTCTCCACAACTCGAACAGCCGCATCAGGCGCGACATTAGTCGGAAGCTAATCAAAATCCAACCTGCGCAACCTGTGTGGCGGCGCAACCACGGGCTCTATCAGCGTTTACGTTAATTCGAACGCGTGGGAGCTCAGGCGAAGTCCTGCGCGGCTTGCCAGGGCACGCGGGAGCGTCCGCTCGCGCCGGTGGCGACCGCGGCGGGCTTATGGCTATAATCAGGAGTGGAGGACACCGTGGGCATCATCGAGAAGAACGAAGCCAAAGCCATATCGAATGCGGCCGATTTCGACCGCTACCGGCTGCGCCAGTTCGTCGAACGCCTTGCCGCGAGCGACGAACTTGAAATACGCGACGCGCCGATCGATCTGGCCGACATTGCGCAGGCGCTCGAAGGCAATCCCAGGGCGGTGCTGTTCCGCTCTGTCGGTCCGGAAGGCCATGAGCTGATCGGCAACGTCACCGGCAGCCGTTCGCGCATCGCGCGCGCTTTTGGCGTCGCTCCGGAGGCGCTGCTGAAGGAGGTCCAGCGCCGGCTGCGCAATCCGCCCGAGGTCTTCGAAGTGAGCCACGCCGAGGCGCCGGCGCAGGAAATCGTGCTGACCGGCGTCGACGCCGACCTCACGACGTTGCCGGTGCACCTGCAGCACGCCGCCGACGGCGCGCCCTATATCTCCTCCTCGACCGACTTCGTCGTCGATCCCCAGACCGGCTGGACCAATGTCGGAATCCGCCGGCTGATGCTGCGCGGGCGAACCGAAGCCGGCGTCGATCTCAATTCGCCGAGCGATTTCCGTGCCATCTACGAAGCCAGCGCCGCTGCCGGCAAACCGGTGCCGGTGAGCTTCGTGGTCGGCTCGCACCCGGTCGACCACCTCGCGGCGGTGATGCGGCTGCCGATCGACGACCTCGCGCTGATCTCGTCGCTGCGCGAGGCGCCGCTGCCGGTGGTGAAATGCGTCAGCAACGACGTGCGCGTGCCGGCCGACGCCGAGTGGGTCATCGAGGGCTACGTGGACGCGCGCGGCCATGTCGAGGCGGAGGGCCCCTACGGCGAATTCCTCGGCTATTACGGCGCGGTCAAACGCAATCCGGTGTTTCACCTGACCGCGATCACGCGGCGCCGCGATGCGTTGTTCCAGACCTCCACCATCGGCGGCCGCTGGCTCTCGCGCACCGACACGTCACTGCTCAACGCCGTGCGCACCGAAGTGATGGTGTGGCGCGCGCTGGAAACCGCGGTGCGCGAACCGGTGGCGGTGCACGCGACGCCGTCGAGCGGCGGTATGTATACGCTGCGCGTCGCACTGCGCCAGCGCGTGCCGGGCGAGGCGCGCAATGCGATCGCCGCCTGCTTCGGCGCGCTCACCAATGTGAAGCACGTGTTCGTCGTCGACCCCGACGTCGACATCTTCTCCGACGAGCAGATGGACTGGGCGTTCGCGACCCGCTTCCAGGCCGATCGCGATCTCGTGGTGATGGACAACATGCGCACGGTCCCGATCGACCCATCGCTGATGGGGCGCAAGGTCGGCGCCAAGGCCGGATTCGACCTGACCTGGCCGGTGGGCGCCGCCGCGAAGCTCGAAATGCGGGTGCCGGAGCCACCGCGCTATGAGGGAAAGCGTTTCGCCTCGATCGAGGCCGCGCTCGCCGATGGCCCAAAATTCTTCGAGGAGCTGATGGCCGCGGTAGGCAGCCGCGACGGGCGCGAGATCGTGCGCACCCTCGACGGCCTGCGCGCAAACGCCGCGTTCGATCGCGACACCGAAGGGCGCTATTCCCTCAAATTGAAATAAGCTAAGGCGCCTTTTTGATTGGAAGGTATCAAACGGATGCTCCGCGCGTCGCCGCGAAAGCGGGGACCCCGGGGGCGCACGGTGCACGGTCTGAGCATGTCGTCCTTGGATTCCCCGCTCGCGCAGGAATGAGCGGGGGTGAATTTGCGAACGAGTGGTCGAACAGAACATCTAATTGGATCCGGAGGAAAACCATGGCCGTTCTCAAGCGCACCCTGCTCGCCTCGCTGGCGCTTGCCACCAGCGCCTGGGCCGCGCAGGCGCAGGAAGCCACGATCAAGATCGGGCTTGTCAAGTCGATCTCCTCGGTCGCCAATTTGTGGGCGATGCAGCAGGGCTACTTCCGCGAAGTCGGCATCAAGCTGGTGCCGGAGGATCTCGACACCTCGGCGAACGTGCTGGCCCTCCTGGCTCAAGGCCAACTGCAGGTTATCGAAGGCGGCATCTCCGCCGGTTACTTCAACGCGATCGAGAAGAACCTTCCGATCACCATGGTGATGGACCGTGTCACCAGCCCGCTCGGCCACAGCCTGATGCTGCGGCCCGATCTCAAGGGCAAGATCACACGGCTCAACCAGCTCAAGGGCAAGGTCATCGCGAGCAACGGCACGGGTTCGGTCTCGACCTACGAGGTCGGCAAGATGCTGGAGACCGACGGGATCACGATCGCCGATACCGACGTGAAGGTGTTTCCGTTCCAGCAAATGGCGATCGGATTCACCAACAAGGCGATCGATGCCGCGATCGTCATTCCACCGTTCACCGCGCAGTTCATCGACAAGGGCTTTGGCGTGCCGTTCGCGAGTCCCGACGACCTCGTGAAGCCTCATCCGCTCAGCATCGCGGTGAGCATGATCAACACCGATTGGGCGAAATCCAACGAGCAGGTCGTGCGCAATTACTACCGGGCTTACATGCGCGGCGTGCGCGACTACTGTCAGGCTTACCACGGCGGCTCGGTCCGCAAGGCGATGATCGACCTCCTGATCAAGAGCGGCACCGAGACCCGCGAGCCGCTGCTCAACCAATATCCCTGGCCGGCGCGCGACCCGAACGGGAAGATCAACATCGCCAGCATGCTCGACATGCAGGACTGGTACGCGAAGAATAAAATGTCGACCGCCAAATTTCCCGCTTCGCGTCTGGTGAACACCTCCTACGCCGAGGAAGCGGCTGCGAAGCTCGGCCCGTTCGTCCTCGAAAACAAGGACAGCAAGCTCGAAGGCTGCCGCTGACAGGCGCGCCGTGATCAGGACCGTCACCGGCGACGTCGAGACGATCCGCGGGCGCATTCTCGCGCACGAACACCTGCAGATCGATCTCTCCGCGCAGAAGGGTCTTGCCAACAAGATCGGCGCGGCCGAGGCGCCGGACGTCATCGACGACCTGCGCAAGGCCAAGGCGCACGGGCTTGCCGGAATCACCGACCTCAGCGCGCCGCTGTGGGGGCGCGACCCGGCCGCGCTGCGCCGGATCAGCGAGCAGTCCGGCATCGCGGTCGTGGGCGCTGCCGGATTCTACTGGGATCCATTTCCTGACGTCGCCATCAACGGCTCGGTCGGGGCAATGCGCGACGCGATCATCGCCGAGATCGAGACCGGCGCCGACGGCACCGACGTGCGCTGCGGCGTCATCAAGGTGGGCACCGCCCGCGAGCCGACCGATGTCGCCGAGCGCTTGTTCACGGCTGCCGCCGCGGCGGCACGCGCGACCGGCGCGCCGGTCATCACCCACACGTCGAGCCCGGACCAGGCGGCATGGCATGTCGCGGTGCTCGAGCGTGCCGGCATGGACCTCTCGCACGTGGTCATCAGCCACATGGGCGCGGCGAGCGGCGTGAGGGAGCTGGTCGAGCTTGCCCGTGCCGGCGTGTTCATGGGGATCGACAAGGTCAGTTTCCCGAAGGGGCCGACCAACGATCAGCTCGCCGACCTCGTGCGCGATGCCTGCGACAAGGGGCTGGAGCGGCAGCTCATCCTCTCCTCGGACATCGCACGGCGGACGCTCTTGTCGCGGCACGGCGGCCGCGGCTACCAAACCGTGTTCGTGGATTTCATCCCGATGCTCAAGGCCCGCGGCATTACCGACGTTCAAATCGAGACGATGCTGTGCGATAATCCGGCGCGGATGCTCGAGTTTGCGAGCTGACTTCGAACGGAGCGAACGATGCGGCTCGTTCTGACATTGGTACTTCTTTCGGTCTTCGCACCGGTCGCCTTCGCGCAAAGCGAACGCGTCAGCGAGATCGCCAACTACCAAGGCCCGGACCGCACGCAGCGCCTCATCGACGGCGCCAAGCGCGAAGGTTCGCTGACGATGTATTCCAATGCGCCGACCGAGGACAACACGGCGCTGGTCGGGGCGTTCGAGAAGAAATACGGCGTCAAGATCAATCTCTACCGCGCGAGTTCGGAGGAAATCCGCCAGCGCGTGCTCAATGAATACAAAGCGAAGCGCTACGACGTCGATTTCATTCTCAACAATTCGCCCGCGATGGAAGCCCTGACGCAGGAGAAAACCTTGCAACCGGTGAAGTCGCCGCTGCTCAACGACCTGATCCCGTCGGCAGGCCCGCCCAGCCACGAATGGGTGGGCTTCTGCCTCAACGTCCTCGTCCAGGCCTACAACACCAATCTGGTGAAGAAGGCGGACCTGCCCAAGAGCTTTGCCGACCTGCTCGACCCGAAATGGAAGGGCAAGATCGCGCTCGAAGCCGATGACTCCGACTGGTTCGCGGCGCTGGCCGCTGCGCTCGGAGAGGAAACGGCGGTAAAGCTCTTCCGCGACATCGCCGCGACCAACGGCTTCTCCGTGCGCAAGGGCCACACGCTGCTGACCAATCTGGTCTCAGCCGGCGAGGTGCCGCTGGCGCTGACCGTCTTCAACTACACCGCGGAGCAAGTGAAGAAGAAGGGGGCGCCGCTCGACTGGTTCATCATCGATCCGCTGATCGCGATGCCGAACGCGATCGCGATCGCGGCCAATGCCCCGCGCCCTCACGCCGCGCTGCTGCTCTACGATTTCATCTTGTCCGATGCGCAGCCGCTCCTGGTCGCCCGCGATTACGTCGCCACCAGCACCAAGGTCCCCTCGCCAATCGACATTCGCCGGCTGCACATGATGGATTCGGCCAAGGTCTTGGCGGAAGGCGACAAGTGGCAGAGGCTCTACACTCAGATCATCAACTCCAGAAACTGACCCAGAGCAGCGAGGCGGCCATGCACGAGATCAACATCCCACAATCGGTGATCGACCGCGTGATCGCCCGCCGCGGCCGGGAACACATTCATGACAATCTCGATCCGGCGAAAACCGCGCTGGTCGTGGTCGACATGCAGAATGCCTTCATGCTCCCCGGCGTCGCGCACACGCTCTGCCCGATGGCGGAGAAGATCGTGCCGGCGATCAACCGCCTCGCGCAGGCGCTGCGCGACACCGGCGGCGCCGTGGTCTGGATCCAGACCACCTTCACCGAAGAGACGCTCAAGAGCTGGTCGACCTTCTACGCCATCAGCCGGCCCGAGCAGAACGCCAAGCGCGCCGCCGCGTTGGCCGCCGGCAGCAAGGGCCACGCGCTATGGTCGGCCCTCGACGTGCGCAAGGACGACATTTTTGTCGAGAAGAAGCGCTTCAGCGCTTTCATCCAGGGTTCGTCGAACATCGCGGAGGTGCTGCAGGCGCGCGGCATCGACACCGTCCTCATCACCGGCACCGTGACCGGCGTGTGCTGCGAATCGACGGCGCGCGACGCCATGATGCTCAACTACAAGACCGTCATGGTCGCCGACGGTAATGCCGCCATGACCGACGAGGAGCACAACGCCTCGCTGATCGCGTTCTACCTGACCTTCGGCGACGTGATGACGACCGACCTGCTGGTCACCTGCCTCAAGCGCAATGCGCAGAAAGGGCTGGCGGCTGCAGAATAGCGCGCACAGGAAAGACGAAACCGGATGGCGATGATGCTGCTCCGCCGACGCGCGCTATGGCGTTGCCGGTCATTTTTCCTATCGCTTTGCCTCTTGCACCTGGCGGCGATCCTCGGAGGCCACGACGCCGCGCGCGCCGCGGACTTCTACCAAGGCAAGACTTTGACGCTGATCGTCGGCTACGCGCCGGGCGGCGGCGTCGACGCGACGGCGCGCGTGATCGCGCATCATCTCGTGCGCTTCATTCCTGGCCAGCCCGGCATCGTCGTGCAGAACATGGAGGGGGCGGCCGGGCTCGCTTCCACCAACTATCTCGACCGCCGCGTGGCGCCGGATGGCCTGACGATCGCGATCCCCGGCCGCTCCTGGTACATCGAAGGCATCGTGCGACGGCCCGGCGTCATGTTCGATCCGGTGAAGCTCACCTACATCGGCAGCCCCGGCGCCGTCAGTTCGGCCGCCTATGTCCGCACCGCCACCGGCATCAAGACCTACGCCGACCTGATGCGATCGCCGAAGCCGGTGATCTTTGGCGCGCTCGGCGCCGGCACGCCCACCGGCATGGTCCCGAACCTGCTCGCCGCCAGCGGCGCGCCGATCAGGGTCGTACTCGGCTACGTCTCGACCGCGCGCGTGCTGCTCGCCCTCGAACAGGGCGAGGCCGATGGCACCTTCACCGTCGGCAATGCGCTGATGACGCGCCCGGACCTTGCCGGCAAGGTCGTGCCGGTCGTGCAGACCGGCACCGATCGCGGCAATATCCCCAACGTGCGCGACGTAATCCGCCCCGACTACCGCCCGGTGCTCGATCTCGTGACCGCCCCCGATGGCATCGGCGTGCCGCTCATCGGCCCCGCCGGCATGCCGGGCGATGTGACCGATATCCTGCGCAAGGCCTTTATCGCAATGGCGCAGGACAAGGACTACCAGGCCGACGCGCTGAAAGTGGAACTGCCGGTAGGCAACCCGATCGGCGGTGTGGCGCTGGCGGCGATGATCAAACAGCTCGCCGCGTCGACGACGCCCGAAGTCGCCGCCGAATTCAAGCGCCTCTCCGGCGGCAAGTGAAGTGCAAGTGGTGCTGCCGGGGAGGATTGAACTCACGACCTCCCCCTTACCAAGGGGGTGCTCTACCACTGAGCTACGGCAGCACGCTCGCCGGGCGCACAAAGGCGATACCGCGGGCGGCGATCCTTGCCATATGGGGACGCAGCGCGCAAGAACGCCTCCAGCAGCCCGCACACCGGCCGGCCTAGCAACGCTTTCTCGGGGGCCGGACGCGGCGTAATCTGCGGCAATGACCGACGGCAAGAGCACAAAAAAAGCGACCGAACAGCAGCGGCTTTCGGCGGCGTTGCGAGAAAACCTCAAGCGCCGCAAGGCGCAAGCCCGCAGCCGCGCGGAGGCCGATGGCGCCGAGCCGGCCCCTCATCGTTCCGCCCGAATTGGCGCGGACAACAAAGCAGACAAGAAAGAGGGCTGACGCCGCGTGGGGACGACGGCGTAGTAAACCTTGCAGCTTGTTTGGGCTTGCCGATTCGGGCCGGGCGTTCCTAGACCGCGGCACCCCAGTACGGCAACAGGAGGGGGCATGGATCGCATTCGCATCAACGGCGGCCGTAAGCTGCACGGCACGATCCCGATCTCGGGCGCGAAGAACGCGACCCTGCCGTTGATGATTGCGAGTCTGCTGACCGACCAGACTCTCGTCCTCGACAACGTCCCGCGGCTCGCCGATGTCGGTCTGCTCCAGCGCATCCTGGGCAACCACGGCGTCGACGTCATGACCGGCGGCAAGCGCCTGGGCGAAACCGCCTATGACGGGCAGACGCTGCACATCTCGGCCGCCCGCATCATCGACACCACCGCGCCCTACGAGCTGGTCTCGCGCATGCGCGCCAGCTTCTGGGTGATCGCGCCGCTGGTGGCGCGGCTTGGCGAAGCGAAAGTATCGCTGCCCGGCGGCTGCGCCATCGGCACCCGGCCGGTCGACCTTCTGATCATGGCGCTGGAACGGCTCGGCGCCGAGATCGAGATCGACGGCGGCTACGTGATCGCGCGCGCCAAGAACGGGCTCAAAGGCGGCGAGATCACGTTTCCCAAGGTCACCGTTGGTGGCACCCACACTGCGCTGATGGCGGCCTCGCTGGCGAACGGCACCACCGTGATCGAGAATGCCGCACGCGAGCCGGAGATCGCCGACGTTGCGGCCTGCCTCAACAAGATGGGCGCCAAGATCAGCGGCGCCGGCACCGCGCGGATCGTGATCGAGGGCGTGCCCAAGCTCAGCGGCGCGCGCCACCGCGTCCTGCCCGACCGCATCGAGACCGGCACCTATGCCATGGCGGTCGCGATGACCGGCGGCGATGTCATGCTCGAGAATGCGCGCGCGGAACTGCTGCAGACCGGGCTCGATGTGCTGGAGCAGGCCGGCCTCGAATACAACGAGACCAACCGCGGCCTCCGCGTCGCGCGCAACGGCGGCGGGCTCAGACCGGTCGACGTGACGACCGAGCCCTTCCCCGGCTTCCCGACCGACCTGCAGGCGCAATTCATGGCGCTGATGACGCGCGCCAACGGCACCTCGCACATCACCGAGACGATCTTCGAGAACCGCTTCATGCACGTGCAGGAACTGGCGCGCTTCGGCGCCCACATCAATCTCGACGGCGAGACCGCGACCATCGAGGGCGTCGACAAGCTCAAGGGCGCACCGGTCATGGCGACCGACCTGCGCGCTTCCGTCTCGCTCGTCATCGCCGCGCTCGCCGCCGAGGGCGAGACCATGGTCAACCGCGTCTATCACCTCGACCGCGGCTTCGAGCGGCTGGAGGACAAGCTTTCAGCGTGCGGCGCGGCAATCGAGCGCATTAGCGGGTAGGTTAGACCTTCTTGGCACCAGGCGGATGGAGCGGTCATCCCGAAGGGCCGATCCGGGACTCCAACTCGCCGCACTCCCAGCGTTTCGATAGGAGCACCCTGCGGGCAGCACGTTGGGCCCCGGCCGTCGTTTCGCTCGGCCGGGATGACAAAGGACATGCTCTGCCGCGCGGGTTGATCTTTCGCCAAACCCCTGTTCAAATCGTACGCGGCATAGCGGCAACATGGTCGCGCGCCTTTCCCACCGCGGCCCCGAGCCGCCCTCATCTACTCCCCGGAACCCCGTGATGGACGTGCAAGAGGACAGGCTGGCCGAGACCTCGCACTACCTCGCACGGGAAGCGCTCGACGGTCTGGTGGCGGTCAATTTCGGGCAGAACTCGTTTCTCGAATCGCACGCGGTGTTTGTCTTGAGCGGCGTGCGGCCGATCGGCGAGAGCGCCGTCGTGGTCGATCGCGACGGGCGCTCCACGCTGATCGTGACACCGGCCTGGGACGTGGAACGCGCCGGCACGCTGTCGCACACCACAAAGACCGTGGGCGCGGATGATCTGCCCGAAGCGTTGACGCAAGCGCTCACCGAACACCGCATCGACCCGCGCAAGACGGTAGCGGTCGGCCTTGCCACGCTCGGGCTCGCCCTCGCGCGCCGCATTGAAGCGGTGCTGGGTGGACAGCCGCGCACCAACGAAAGCTTCCTGCGCGAGCTCGCGCGCATCCGCAGTCCGGAAGAGCTCGCCGCCGCGCAGAAGGCGACCTGGATCGCCGAGCGAGGCTACGAGCATTTCCTTGAGGTGGCGCGGCCCGGGATGCGCGAATTCGAACTCGCCGCCGAGCTCTACTGCCGCATGAAGCAGCTCGGCGCCGAGGATAACTTCCTCCTGCTCTCCGCTTCGCAGCACAATCTCGCCGTGCGCGCCGCCGATCGCCGCGTGCTCGACGTCGGCGACATCATCCTGTCCGAGATCACGCCCTGCTGGCAGGGCCAGTTCGCGCAGCTCTGCCGCACCACCGTGATCGGCGAGCCGCCGCCCATCGTGCGCGAAAAATTCGCGATCCTGCAGGAGGCGATGCGGGCCGGCCAGGCGGCAGCGCTGCCCGGCGCGGCGGTGCGCGATGTCACCGCGGCGATGGACGGTTGCTTCCGCGCGCACGGCTACGGCGATTATTGCCGGCCGCCCTACATGCGCGTGCGCGGCCACGGGCTCGGCATCACGTCGGACCTTCCCGGCGACATCACCTCCGACAGCGCTGCGCGGCTCGAAGAAGGCATGATCTTCGTGATGCACCCCAACCAATACATCCCCGAAACCGGTTATCTCATGTGCGGCGAGCCGGTGGTGATCACGCCGGCGGGCGCCAAGGCGCTGTCCGCGCGCCCGGCCGAACTCGACATCATCCCAGTGTAACGATGCAGACCATCCATCCCTCAATCGTCATCGGCGCCTATACCTGGGACCAGGATCGCTTCCCGCGCGACGAATTTCAGATTCGCATGGCCGAGCTGCATCGCGCCATGGACGCCAACGGCTGGAAGGCGGCGCTGATCTACGGCGATGCGCGCGAGCACTCGACACTCGCTTATTTCAGCAACTTCACGCCGCGGCTGCGCTGGGCGATGGCGCTGTTTCCGCGCGAAGGCGAGCCGCGGCTCCTTGCCTCCATGAGTTCGCGCGACGTGCCGGCGATGAAGCTGATGACCTGGATCCCGGACGTGATGTCCGGTTGGACCTGGGAGACTGCGTTCGACCCGTGGCTCGCGCGTTTCGCCGGCGATGACCCGGTCGATATCGGCGGCGTGCACTTGGACCAGATGCGGCCGGCGCTTCACGGCTCGCTGGAGAAAAGCCTTGGCAACCGCTTCCGCCTGCACGCGGCCGATAACGTGCTGGCCGCACCGCGCGTGCTGCGGCCGCGTGAGCGTTCGCAGGTGCGCGAAGCCTGCACCTTGGCGCGTGCCGCGGCGGAGACATTCGTGCGCGGCTGGCGCGCGGGCATGGACGTCGAAGCGGCGGCGCTCGCAGCCGAGCTCGCCGCACGCCGGATGGCGGCGCAGGATGTGCGCACGCTGGTGAGCTTCGATCGCGGGCGAACGCTGTCGCCGTTCCGCGGATCGTTCGACGTCAAGTCCGATCCGCTCCTGGGCTACGTCGCCGTGAAGCACATGGGCTACTGGGCCGAGGTGTTCGTATCCGGGGGCGAGCGCGCCGACGGCCTGGCGCCGCACACGCAGGCGGCGCTCGACGCGATGGTGCAAGCCGCCGCTCCCGGCGTTGCCGCCGGCGAACTTCACGCGCGGGCGATGGCCGCGCTCGCGCCGCACGATCTGCATCCCGCGCTGAGCGGCAGCGTCGGCCGGCGCACCGGTTATTCGCTCAACGAGGGCGGTGAGCTGCGTGCCGATGCGCGCGACATTTTTAAACCGGGCGAGATCTATGCCCTCCACGCCGGCGCGCGTGATGACGCCGGCGGCGCGATCGCCTCGGCCATGATCGCGATTACGGCCAATGGGGCCGACGTTCTGCTGCGCACGCCGGAGCCGGCGCGATCATGAGCGTGCTTCGCGATCTGGCGGCGTTCGTCTGCGGCGCATCGGTCAAATCGTTTGCTGAGGCGGACCGCGCCACGCAACAGCGTCACCTCACCGACACGCTGGTCGCGGCGGTCGCGGGCAACCTGACGACCGAAGGCCGCGCGCTACGTTCGCTTTACCCGCAACCCACACCGATGGATGCCATCGGCATGCAGGCGGCGATCATCCGCCACACCGAGATCGACGATATCCACCTTCTCTCCTGCACCACGCCAAGCTCGGTGACGGTGCCGGCTGCGCTGTCGCTCGCGCGCGACGGCGACTGCGACCCCGAGCAGGTGGCGAGCGCAATCTGGATCGGCACCGAACTGATGACCCGGCTCGGCGCCGCAATCGAAGGGCCGAAAATCCTCTACCGCGGCATCTGGCCGACCTATCTTGCCGCGCCGCTCGGCGCCGCCGCCATCGCCGCGCGGCTCTGGCGGCTGAGCGAGGAGCAGACCGCGCACGCGCTGTCGCTCGCGTTGATGCTGATGTCCGGCCGCGCCGGGCGCTTCCACGGCAAGATTCCCGGTCGCTCGGTGATCCTCGCCATCGCCGTCACCGGCGGCCTGCGCGCGGCGGCAGCGGCCCAGCGCGGCGTCGGCGGCGACCCCGATCTCCTCGATGGCCCCTGGCTAAAAGATGCGCACGGGCTCGCGGCCGACGTCAACGTGCTCACCGGCCGCCTCGGCACGGACAATGTCTATCAGCAGCTCAGTCTCAAGCCATTCTGCTCGGCCAAGCAGTCGATCGCCGCGATCGAGGCATTCATTGCGCTGCTCGGCGACGGCATCGACGCGAATGCGATCACCAAAGTGCGCGTCCGCGTGCCGCCGCCCTATCTCCGCATGATCAGCATGAAGGCCGAGCCGGGCGTGCGCTCATCCACGCTGGTGAGCGCGGCGTTCCAGCTAGGGCTTGCCGCCTGCCGCCGCGAACGGCTCTACGACATCGAGCGCAATGACATTCTGCGCGAGGAAGCGGCACGTCATTTCTCCGAAAAGGTGGAGATCATCGCGGACGAAGGCTTGCTCGGTCCCTTTCCGCGCGCGTGGCCGGCCGAGGTCGAGGTCGAGGCAGGTGGAACAATTGCGCGTAAGCGCGTGGTGGAGGCCCTTGGTGATCCTTCGCGACCGCTTGACGATACCGAGATAGCCTACAAGGCCGAACAGGTGTTGAGCCGTCTCGGGGGCGCTCCATCGGCGGCGGAAATCGTTGCGGTCGGGCTGGCGGGGCTGCAGGACCGCACAGCGTGCCGACGTCTGGCCGATACGCTCTGGGCGGCGTGCGCGAACTGAACGAACGGGAAATCGGGAGGGCTTAACGATGGCGAAGAAGGTGAAACGCGCGGGCACGGCGAAATCGCGAGCCAATGCCGAGTTGAAGGCGGTGATCGACGATCTCGTCACCGGCAATCACATCCTCTACGATCAGGATATCGTCGACGGCTACGGCCACGTCAGCGCACGCGATCCGCGCAACCCCGAGCGCTTCCTGATGTCGCGGGCGCGCGCGCCCGGCCTAGTCACCGCCGCCGACATCATGGAGTTCGGCATTGATGGCGAGCCGATCGACAAGCGTGACCAGCGGCCGGTCTATTCAGAGCGGTTCATTCACTCCGAAATTTTCAAGGCGCGCCCCGATGTCAACGCGGTGGTGCACAGCCACTCGCCGACGGTGGTGCCGTTCACCGTCACGAAAGAACCGCTGCGGCCGATCCGCGCCGCGTTTTTTTACCCGGAAGTACCGGTGTTCGACACGCGCGATGTCGCGGGCTGGACCAATCTGCTGATCTCCGACCGCAAGCTCGGCAAGGCGCTGGCGGAGAAGCTTGGCCAGAACTCCGTGGTGCTGCTGCGCGGGCACGGCGACGCCGTGGTCGGCCCAAGCGTGCGCATCGCCATCTACCGCGCGATCTACACCGAGGCGAACGCCAAGCTGCTGCTGCAGGCGAAGCTGATCGGCGGCCCGATCAACTATCTCGCCCGCGAGGAGGCCGCGATCATGGAGCCCGACCAGGCCAGGGTACGTCCCGGCCACGGCCACGATCGCACCTGGGAAATGTGGGCCGCGGAAGCGCGGGCACGGTCCGGGCGCGGGCGGCGATAGCGATCCCCTCCGCCATCGCGTTCGGTCGCAAAGCGAACCGGGTATCAGTTTGTGGGCGGGCCTGAGGACCACAGCATCTTGTTGCCGTCGTCGCAGGGCGAAATCATCGCTGAGACGATGGCGTGCTGCTCGCCGCCATCGGTAAGGCCGATCTTGACCGAGTAAACTTCGCCCGCCTCGAAAGTCCCGGGCATGTCGGTGTGCGGCCGCTCCTCCAGCGTGAGCCCGACGGGGCCGGCGAAAGCACGCTCCGTCACTGGATGAGTCTGGTAATCGCCGCGCGCCGCTTCAAGCGTCTGTGCGATCACGCGGGTACCCACACCCGGCCTGATGGCGGCAAGCGCGGCCTGCAACAACTCCGAGGCTTTCGCGGCGGCCGGCGTAAGCTGCGCCGAGAACGCGGCAAAGCCCTCGGCCCAATAGTTGAAGCGGCGGATGGCGACGTAGACCTGCAGCGGCTCGATGTGGTGCTCGACCAGACCCGCAAACGGCATCAGCGTGCGCCCGCGATCGAGGCTGAACAGCGTCCGCACATCCTGCGCGCCGGCGGCATTGGCCGCACGTTCGCCCGCGAGCACCGCTGCGGTGACGCCCTTTCCGCTGCGGTGTGCGGCTGCAATCGCGTTCATCGCCGACTCCAGCGCATCGCAGGCTGCGCGGATCGCCGCCAGCTCCGCCGGCGATTTATGTCGCATCAGCTCCCACAAGCGCGGCGCCGCGTCCGGCGCCTCACCGACCGTACGTCGAAGCGCGGTCGGCATGTTGCCGGCATTGATCAGGAGCGAGGCTCCGGTATCGGTCTTGAGCGCCTCGCCCAGGTCTTTCAGCGGCACGACATCGGCGATCCAAGTGAGCGGCCGCGCCGCGCCGAGCATGTTCGGTCCGCCGCCGACGAACAGCCGCGGAGCTTTCCCACGCGCAAGAACCGCGACCGAAGCTTCGAGCTTGGGTGTGAGGTTGGTGAGATAGGCGAGCTCGGCGTGGTGCGCGGCGTCACCATAGACGATCGCGCGTCCGGCCTCCGGCGCAGCCTGCCAGAGCGCGCCGATCCGCCGTTCGAACTCGGCCTGCGGCATGCGCGCGGGCTCCCAGTCCGCCGGACCGATCAGCAACGTGGGGTGCGAAGTAAACATCGCGCGCTTTACGCCTCGACCGCCGCCAGTGCGGCCTTCTGCGCCGTGAGCGGCTCGGCGCCGCGCGCGGTCAGCAGCACCGGCTCGCCGCAGAGGAGATATCCGGTCTCAGGCAGATACTGGTTCGGATGGATCATGAACACCATGCCGGGCTCGAGCGGGGTCGCATTGTCGAGCGCCACGTCGCCGGGCCGCACCGAGGCGAAGCCGAGCCCATGTCCGCGGCGGCGGATGTGCGGCGGGTGGCAGAACTCGCCGTAGCCTTCCGCCTCCAGCACGGTGTTGATGGCGCGGCAGACTGCCGCCATCGGTACGCCCGGCGCCGCCGCGGCGATGCCGCGGTCCATCGCCTCCACCACCAGGGCATATTTTTCCGCGAGCTGCGCGGACGGCGCACCGATCACCACGGTGCGGCAGATCTGGGCGAGCTGACCGCCGACGCTGGGCGTGATTTCGGCGAGGATGATGTCGCCCGCCGCGAGCTTGCGGCCGTTCGAGGGCGCGACCGCGCGATTATGCGGCCCGGCGCAGAGCATCAGGAAATTATCCTCGGCGCCGAGCGTCTTCATGTGCCATTTGAGCTCGACCGCCAGCGCATCCTCGCTCAGGCCCGGGCGCGCGACCGCGAGCAGGTGCTCGTAGCCACGCTCGGCGATGCGCGTTGCGGCGCGTGCGTTGGCGATCTCGTCCTCGGTCTTGGTGCGCGCGGCGTCGAATACTGCCGCATCCGCCGGGCGCGCCTGCGGCAGCGCCGCCGTGATGCGGCCGGCAATCTGCGAGGGGAGGAAGCGCAGGCCGGCGAGGCCGATCGCCGCGCCAGTGCATGGGCCGAGCCGGGCGAGGACGCCGTCTACGACATTGTCGGCGCCGGTCACGCGCGCGTCGGGGCACGCTTCGCGCGCCCGCTCGGCATCCCAATGCGGCGTGACGATCACGTCCGCCGCGCCTTCGCGATCGAGCATCACCGCGGCCGGCCCGAGCGCCTTGAAGCCGCCAAGCACCATCACCGGGTTCGGCTTCTCGATGAAATGCGCGCCGTCATGCAGGCCGATGAGGAAGTCGAGCTTTTCCTCCTGCATGCGGACGCGAATGGCGGCGAGGCGGTCGGCGAAGTTCATGGCGTGGGCCTAAAACTCCTCCGAGCCCACCGCGTCGCCGAGGTCGGTGTCCTCAAACAGCTCCTCCAGCGGCCGCTCCTTGCTGATCATGCCTTGCTGGTGCACATAGCGCTGGATGGTTTCGAGGTTCTTGCGGTTGGCCGGCGTGAGGCCGAACTGCCAGGGATCACGGCCGAGGAGCTGCTCCTGCTCCTCCACGGCGGTGCGCACCCAGGCGAGCGGCACCATGCGCGGGTTCTGCACCCGCCGATACGCCATCTGCTTCGATTCCTCGAACGCCTTCACCAGGTTGGTCGCGACCCAGGGATATTTCTCGGTGATCTCGCGCTTGATCGTGGTGACGTGCATGATCGGAAAAATTCCGGTCTGCTTGAAGTAATCGATCTCGATCTGCTTGTAGTCGGGAAACAGCCGCGCGATGCGCTTATCCCCTTGCGTGAACGGGCGCGGAATCGTCGGCGAGATCATCGCCGGAATGTCGCCGTCGGAGAGCATGTCGGAGAGCGACTTCGGGCTCGTCTTCATTTCGATCTTCAGATCGGGGGGCGCATCGAAGGCGATGTCCTCGCTGCGGTCGACAATCCAGGTCACCTGCCGATGCGGCACGCCGTAGTGCTCCTCGAGGATGCCGCGCATCCAGATATTGCCGGCCGGCATGAAGTTCGTCCCGCCGATGCGCTTGCCGATGAGGTCTTTCGGCGTCTTGATGCCGGAATTGGCGTTGATGAACACGAAACCGTGGCGGAAGCGGCGATGCAAAAACACCGGGATGCCGCTGATCTCGTGGCCCTGGTCGATGGCGATGAAATAGGCACCGACATTCTCTTCGCAGACGTCGAATTCGGTCTTGCGCGCGAGCCGCCAGTGCCGCTCGCGCGGGCCCATGTCGGTAAGGAAAATGAGGTCGAGCCCGCCGGCCTTGACCGCTCCTTCCTTGAGCGGGCGGATCGTGTCGTAGTCGCCGCAGGCCACGGTCAGTTGCAGGTTTGCCATCGCTCGTCCTTTCACTCCGTCTCGGGATGCACGGACTTGACCCGCGCATCCGTGCTGGCTCGCCGCGCGTTGAAACGCTGATTGGATTGCCGGGTCAAGCCCGGCAATGACGGAAAATCATTCCCGCCATCGGCTGAACCTCACTTCGAGGCGGCGCACGATCTCGTTGAGCGCAATCGCCATGGCCGCGAGCACGGAGATCAGGCCGAGCAGCTTGGTCGGATTGAAGCTCTGCGTGAACAGCGTGGTGAAATAGCCGATGCCAGCGGTCGAGACGTAAAGCTCAGCCAGCAACACACCGATCAGCACGCCGGTCATCGCCAGCCGCATGCCGGCGAAGAAGCTCGGGATCATGTGCGGGAAGATCACCCAGCGCATGATCTGCCAGCGGCTGGCGCCCATGGATTTCGCGCTGGTGAGGAGGATCGGCTTGATGTTCTGCACGCCGGCGGCCACCGTCACCATGATCGGGAACATGCCGTGCGTCACGCCGAAGGCGATCTTCGAAGCGGGGCCGATGCCGAACGTGAGGATGAACAGCGGCAGGATCGTCACCTGCGGCGTACCGTACAGCAGGAGGATGATCGGCATGAAGCTGCGGTTAGTGAAGCGGTGCAGCCCCACCGCGAGCCCGACCGTCAGCCCGATCACGACCGCGAGTGCAAAGGCAATCGCCAGCTCCCCGAACGTCAGCCGCAGGGCCGCCAGCACCGGCGGCGTGAAGATCGCCGGGAGTTGCGTGAACACCGCGGACGGCGGCGCCAGGAACATCTTGTCGACGTAGAAGCGCGCGCCGATTTCCCAGATCGCGAACAGGACGATCACCACGCCGAGCCGCGCCAGGCCGGGGCGCGCCAGCAGCTCCGCCTTGAGACCGCGGCGGCGCGGCGTGGACGGTGCCGCGGAACGGTCCATGTCGAGAGCACGCGACATTCAGGCCGCCCCGCGATGCAAGAGCCCGCATTGAATGCGATGCGAGCGGTCTTGCTGATGCGCGCGCCCTCTCCCCGGAGGGGAAGCGAGGTGCGCGCCGCTCGTCACTCGACTCAGCCAGACAGCCATGCGCTTTCGCGGGGACGGGCGAAAGGATTTGTGCGGAACGTACATCAGTGCCGGCCCCGCGCTTCGAGCCATGACATGACGGTGTTGAGGAAGGCAGCGATCGCCACCACGAAGGCGATGTAGGCGAACATGCGCGCCATCTCCATGCCTTCGGCGAGGTGGACGATACGGTGGCCGAGTCCCGCGAGCGAGGCGATGGTCTCGCTGCCGAGAATCGACAGCAGCGCGACGGTGAAGCCCATGCGCAGCCCGGTGAGAATCACCGGGAATGCCGCCGGCAGGAGCACCCAGCGGAAGAGCTGATAGTCCGAAGCGCCCATCGAGCGCGCCGAGGTGATGTAGGTCTTATCGACGAAGCCGAACCCAGCGATCGTGTTGAGCACGATCGGGAAGAAGCTGATGGTCGTGCCGATCGCGATCTTCGAGGCCTCGCCGAGGCCGAAGAACAGGATGTACAGCGGCAGGAACAGGATGATCGGGATTGAATAGATGCCGGCGAGCAACGGGTCGAACACCTTTATGAGATAAGTCGAACGGCTGATGAGATAGCCGAGCGTGACCCCGGCGGTCGCCGCGATCGCGAAGGCGACGACAAGCTCGCCGAGCGTGACGCGAAGGTCCTCGATGAATTCACCGGTGCGCAGCACATCGCCGAGCTCGTACAGTACGTTGAGCGGATTCGGCAGCAGGATGTGGCTCACGCCCCAGCGCGTGGTCGCGAGATACCAGAGTACGATCAGCACGATCAGAAACCCAGCCTGGACGGCGCGGCTCGCCAGTTTCTCGCGATGGCGTTTTTCCCGCTCGTTCACGGCCGAGGCGCTCCTGCCGCGGTCTCGGCGCCGGGACGTTTCGCCGACTCCGTCACTGCCTTGCGGATCTCGTCGTGCAGCAACTCATAAAGCTGGTTGCGCAGGCGGGTGAATTTCTCGGAGGTCATGAAAGCGGGCTTGCGCGGATGCGGCTCGTCGATCTCGATGATCTCCTTGATCGTGCCGGGCCGCGCCGAGAAGACGGCGACGCGATCGGCGAGGAACACCGCCTCGCCGAGGCTATGGGTGACGAACACGATGGTCTTCTCCGTGCGCGCGAGCAGCACGGAAAGGTCTTCGCCGAGCACCATGCGAGTCTGCTCGTCGAGGGCGCCGAACGGCTCGTCCATCAGCAGGATGCCGGTCTCGAGGCTCAGCGCGCGCGCGAGCGCGGCGCGCTGACGCATGCCGCCCGAGAGCTGGCCCGGATAATAATTCGCGAACTCCGCAAGCCCGACCGCGGCCAGCGATTTAGGCGCGCGCGCCTCGCGCTCGGCCTTCGGCACGCCCTGAAACATCATGCCGAGCTTGATGTTCTCGATCACCGTGCTCCAGGGAAACAGCGCGTTCTCCTGGAACACGAACGCGATCTCGTGCGGCAACGGCCCGCGCACAGGCTGGCCGGCGACCTCGGCGGTGCCGGTGGTCGGCGTCAGCAGCCCGCCGATGACGTTGAGCAGCGTGCTCTTGCCGCAGCCGCTCGGCCCGATCATGCAGAGCAACTCGCCGCGCTCGATGTCGAGCGACGTGTCCAGCAACGCGCGCACGTGACGCTCGTCGCCCGCCTCGCCAAACTGATGGGAGACGTTCCGCACTCGCACCGCGACCTCGATGGTCATCTCCCCTCGCCGGCCCTCTATCTTAGAGCAGGTTCGTTCATTTCGGTTCTCCGCTCATTCCCGCGCGGGCGGGAATCCAGGGGGGCTTGCTCGAATGTTGGAGCTTGTTGCCCTGGGTCCCCGCTTGCGCGGGGACGAGCGGAGTGCGGTCTGTTCGCTCAATTCTTCGGCAAGAATTCTTCCGTGTAAAGCTTCGACATGTCCGGCGCAGTCGGCAGGGCGCCGAGTTCGACGAAGGAGCGGGCCAGCACGTCGAGCGCCTTCGGATTGAAGCGGCCAGTCTTATTGAAGATCGGCATCAGCTCGTCATAGTTGCGGGTGGCGACCGATTTCGAAACTTCGGCGACGCGCGCCGCGATCTCGACCGTGCGGTCCTTGTGATCGCGCATGTATTGCACGCTTTCGAGCCAGCCGGCGAGGAAGCCGCGGATCGCCTCGGGGTTCTTCGCGATCAAGCTCTTGCTCGCGAAGATCGCATGCACGTGGAAATCCTTAATGCGGTCGCCGAACCGCACCAGGATGCGGCCGACGCCCTGCTCCTCGAGCGAGAACACGGTGCTGGTCTCGGTGACCACGCCGTCGATCTGCCTGGTCTTGAGCGCGGCGGCCTGCGCCGTCGTGGTGCCGAGCGGCGCGATCTTGATGCCGTCCTTGCCCCAGCCCTTGGACCTCGAGAGCTCCTGCGCCAGCCAATAGGTGAGCGAGCCGGCGGTGGAAACGCTCACGGTGCGGCCTTTGAGGTCGTCCTCGGTCTTCACCGGGCCGTCCTTGAGCACGACCAGCATGATGGTGCCGGGCTCATTGGCGAGCGCGGCGACGCCGAGCATCGGCGTGCCCTTTACGATGTTGGCAAGCGTCGGACCGCCACCGAGCGCGATGTCGATGCCATCAGCGGTCAGCGCCTGCAGCATGCGCGCATCGCCGCCGAAGGCGCTGATCTCGAGGTCGAGCCCGTGCTTCTTGAAGATGCCGGCCTCGATCCCGACATCGGCCGGCACGAAAGCGAAGGTCTGCGCCTGCGCCTTGCCGATCCGGAGCTTGGTCTGCGCCTGCGCGGCGTTGTGCATGGTAAGGGCGAGAGTGGCGGCGGCGAGCATCGCCGTGATCCATGATCGTGACATCGTCTGTCCCCTGTGATCCTGCCCGCACGGATGTACGCCGCGCGGTCTCAATGGCCGGGCAGGAACGCCTCGGTGTAGAGCGTCTTGGAATCCGGCTCGTGCGGCAGAACCTTCAGTTCCACATAGGAGCGGGCCAGCGTCGCCAGCGCCTTCGGGTCGAACCGGCCGTTATCGGAGAACATCGACATCAGCTCATCATAGGTGCGGCTCATGATCGCCGCGTCCTTGCCGAGCACGTCGCTGGAGATGGCGACCGTCTCCGCCTTGTTCTTGCGCATGAAGGCGATGGTCTCGAACCATCCCTTGAGGAAGGCGCGCAGCGCCTGCGGCCGCGCCGCGATGATCTTGTCGGTCGCAAAGATCACATGGATGTGGAAGTCGTGCACCAGATCGCCGAAACGCATGAGCATGCGGCCCTTGCCGAGCTTCTCGAACTCGAGCGCGGTCGATAGATCGATCACGATGCCGTCGACGTCCTTGCGCTCAAGCGCGGCATATTGCGCGGTCGGCGCGCCAAGCGTCGCGATCTGGATGCCGTCGGGGCCCCAGCCCTGCTGGCGCGAAGTTTCGCGCACCAGCCAATAGGTCAACGAGCCGACCGTGGAGACGCTGATCCGCTTGCCCTTGAGGTCGGCCACCGTTTTCGGTCCGTCCGGCCGCACCACCAGCGCGAGCAGGAGCGGCGGTCCCGCCATCGCGGCGATGCCCTTGATCGGCGAGCCCTTGGCGATGAACGCCATCGCCGGCCCGGAGCCGAGCGCGATGTCGATCGAGTCCGCCGCCATCGCCTGCTGCATCTTGGCGTCGCCGGCAAACGCGATCGATTGGAGCTCGACCCCCTCGCGCGCGAAGATCCCTTTACGCATGCCGATATCGATCGGCACGAACGAGAACGCTTCCGCGACCGCCTTGCCCACGCGCAGTTTTTCGGCAGCAGAGCCAGGGGTGGTCGACATCGCCAGCGCGCAAACGAGGAGCAGGATGGCTATGGGTCCCCGCTTTCGGGGGGACGACAGGAGTTCCTCCCGCATCATTGACGCATTCTCCAGCGAGATCTTGCGGATGGCGCGTTCAGGTCCTCGCGCGCTGGTCATCCGATTGACTCTTCGCCGCCGATCTTAGCCGGTCTCTGCGCTCTTGTGTGCCCTTCGCGTCAAGCGACAGGTCGTCGCTGAGCACGACCCCGTAATGCTCGCGCGCGGCCGCTCTTGAAATGAACTGCTCGAGCACATCTTCCCGCACTAGTTGCGGGTCCCGATCGAGCGGATTGCCCCAGCCGCCGCCACCACCGGTGCGCACGATCGCCTCGGCGTCGAGCGGCACCGGGATGTGCGCGCCCACCATCGGCTTGAAATCGTTCTCGCCAGGCAGCCGCAGCAGGTAGCCGCCTGGCTCGCCCGGCTTGCCCTCCCACAGGCCCCAGGGCGGGCATTGCAGGCGGCGCGCGTGCTCGAAATTCCAGCGGCCTTCGACCAGGTTGCGCACCCGCATGTCGATGCCGAGCCCGCCGCGATGTTTGCCCGGGCCGCAGGAATCCTGCCGCAGCCCACGGCTCTGGACCAGCACCGGGCACTTGAGCTCGATGCCTTCGATCGAGCCGTTGCGCACGTCGCCCTGGCACACCGACACGGTCGCGGACTCGCCGTCCTCGGTCGGTCGCCCGCCCCAGCCGCCACCCTCGATGCTCTGCACCACGAATCGCCGCTTGGTCTTGGGATGGATGCCGAAGAACACCACCGCGCCGCCGAGCAGCCCGTGGTGCCCGGCCGGCGCGCGGTCGCGCATCGCCTGCGACAGCGCTTTGACGATGGTGTCGACCACCATCGGAACGATCAGGCTCCAGCCCGACATCGGCGCCGGGAACCGCGCCATCATGATCGAGCCTTCCGGAATGATCACATCCAGCGCGCGGAACGAGCCCTCGTTCACCGGATCGAGCGGCCCGGTCAGCGCCTTGTAGGCGACGCGCGCGCCCGCAAGCGTGCGCGAATTGATCGCGGCCTTGCGCTCCTTCGAGCAGCCGGAGAGGTCGATCGTCATCTGCCCGCTGGCGATCGTCACCTTCACCTTGATCGGCACCGGCTCGCCCTTGAGCATACCGTCGTCGTCCAGCGCGGCGTGCGCCTCATAGACGCCGTCGGCGAGCTGCGAGACCACGTTGCGGCACTTGCGCTCGGTCTCGTCGAAGATGCGGTCGATCGCGGCGAGGATGGTGTCGCGGCCATACTTGTCGAACAGCTCGTCCATCCGCCGCGCCGCCAGCCGGCAGGCGGCCATCTGCGATTTCATGTCGCCGAGCGAGGACTCCGGGAAACGGATGTTGTCCTTGAGCACGCGATAGAGCGTCTCGTTGAGCTTGCCTTCCTCATAGATCTTGAGCTGATCGAGCTGCAGCCCTTCGAACCAGGGATCGGCCACCGTTGGGCCCGCCCCGAAGCCGGTGGAGCTGCCGCCAACGTCGATCCAGTGCGCCCGCACCATCGCGAACATCAAGAGCTCGCCCTTGTAGAAATAGGGCATGTAGATGACGACGTTGTTGAGATGCTGGCCAGCGACCGCCTGGTGGTTGGTGATGATCACGTCGCCCGGCTTGAAGCCGTCCTTGCCGTAGCGCTTCATGCCGTCGACGACGATGACGCCGAGATCGGCGACGAAATGCGACACGCCGCCGACGTTCTGCGAAATCAACTCGCCCTTGGTGTTGAGCAGCGCGGTGCAGTAGTCGCGCACCTCATAGATCATCATGTTGTATGAGGTGCGCTGCAGGTCCGCGGCCATTTCGTTGGCGACCGCGGGGAGCGCATTGCGGATGACTTCGAGTGTGACGGGATCGAGGGTGGTGGTTGTCATGATTGGGTCCAGCACTTTACCCAGCCCTGAAAGGGGAGGAACGGATCGCCGAAGGCGATTCGGGGAGGGGTCCTGTGAATGAGCGACAAACGGAATCGACAAAGCGCCTCGGCGTGAGATGCGACGGAACCCCACCCGGCTCGCTGCGCGAGCCGTCCTCCCCCTTACAGGAGCAGGAAAAAGAGTGTCGATGCGCTTGCATCACGCGCCCTTCACTTTGATCACCAACTCGCCCGAAGGCGTCACGGCGCACTCGTCCTGATCGAATAATACCGTCGTGGTGCCGTGCTCCTGGACCAGCGCCGGCCCGACGATGCGCGCGCCGGCGCTCAGGGTCTCACGCTGATAGAGCGGACAGCGCACCGGCTTCTTCGAATCGGCGAAATAAACGTCGCGGTGCAGCGCCGGCGTCGGCGCACCTTTGGCCGCGACCGAAGGAAAGCGCAGCTTCGTGCGCTTGCCGATCACGCCGAGCCGCATATTGACCACCTCGACCGGCTCTTCCGGCGAGTGGTGTGCATAGCGGTGTTCGTAGAGCGCGTCGAACGCCTTGCGGATCTCCGCCCGGTCACCCTTCCTCAGTTGATCGAGCGTCACCGGCACCGAGAGCGTGAATTCCTGCCCGACGTAGCGAATGTCGAGCTGGATCTGATGCTCGGCGTCGCGGTCGTGGCGGAGGCTGCCTTGCGCCTGCTCGTTCATCTCGTCGTAGACTTTCACCAGTGCGGCGAAATCGACATTGGCGAGGTCGGAGTAATAGGTGCGGATGAAGTCGTGACGCTCGTCCGCGAGCAGCATGCCGAGCGCTGAGAAATGCGACGGAAACAGTGGCACGATCACGGTCGGAATGTGCAGCTCGCGCGCGATCGCGATCACGTGCAGCGGTCCGGCGCCGCCGGAGGCGATGAGCGCGAAATCGCGCGGGTCGTAACCCTTGGCAACCGAGACTTCGCGGACCGCGAGCGACATTTTCGCGTTCGCGATCTCGACGATCGCCTGCGCCGCGCTCACGGTGTCGAGCTTGAGCGGGTGCGCGATCTTCTCCGCGATGCCGCGCGCCGCGCCCTCGGCGTCGAGCTTCATCTGCCCGCCGAGGAAATTGTCGGGGTCGAGCCGGCCGAGCACGACGTTGGCGTCGGTGATGGTCGGCTCGGTGCCGCCGCCGCGGTAGCAGATCGGGCCGGGATCGGCGCCCGCGCTCTGCGGGCCGACTTTGAGCGCGCCGATGTCGTCGAGCCAGGCGATCGAACCGCCGCCAGCGCCGACCTCGACCACGTCGATCATCGGCAGCATGACCGGATGCCCGCCGGCGTAGCCGCCGACGTAGTAGCCGGGCGCGAGCGTCGGCTCGCCGTCGCGCACCAGGCTGGCCTTCGCGGTGGTGCCGCCCATGTCGAAGGAGATGACATTCTGATAGCCCAGCGCCAGGCCGACCTGCGCCGACGCGATGATGCCGCCGACCGGCCCCGATTCCATCATCGCGACCGGGCGCTCGGTGGCGATCTCGGGCGTCATCACGCCGCCGTTCGAGCGCATGATCGAGAGGTCACCGCGGAAGCCGATCTCGCCCAGGCTCGATTTCAGGCTGCTGACATAACCGCCGACTTTCGGGCCGATATAGGCGTTGACCGCGGTCGTCGACATCCGCTCGAACTCGCGATATTCGCGCAGGATGTCGTGCGAGAGCGAGAGATAGGCGTTCGGTAGCGCCTTGCGGATCATCTCGCCGGCGATGCGCTCGTGGTCGGGATTGACGTAGGAGTGCAGGAAGCATACCGCGACGGACTCGACGCCTTCTGCGGCCAGCACCCGGCAAGCGTCCTCGATGCTGGCGCGGTTGAGCGGCGCATGCACTTCACCGGAGGCCATCACCCGTTCATCCGCTTCCAGCGTCAGCCGGCGCGACACCAGCGGGCGGTGCTTGTGGAACAGGAGGTTGTAAGCCTCCGGCCGATTGCCGCGGCCGATGATGTAGACGTCGCGCGTCCCGCGCGTGACGACGAGCCCGGTCTTGGCGCCCTTGCGCTCGATCAGCGTGTTGATCGCGATGGTCGAGCCGTGGATCAACTCGTCGATCGCGTCGGCTTGCAGGCCGCTCTTGTGCAGGCAGTCGATGATCCCCTGCACGAGCTGCGCCGGCGTGGTCAGGCTCTTGGCCTGCACGAAGCGGCCTTCGGCCTCGTCGAAGCCGATGAGGTCGGTGAATGTTCCGCCGATGTCGATGGCAACAACCAGCACGCGGGAACTCCTCGGGCCATGGCGACAGCTCGGGTAACCCGCGCCAGCACGCATCAGAGTTTCGGATTTCGCGGCTCTTTTGGCTATAAGTTTCCGGCCACGTCAATCCCTGCTATGGGAAAGCCGACCCACCTCCGGGATCACCGGGTTTGTCCCGGTGATCCCGAGTAATTTGATGCGACCGTGCCTGCGGATCGTCATGGCCGGGACAAGCCCGGCCATGACGACGAGGCGAGCTGATATCAAGATCCGCCCGCATGACTTCAAAATCCCGGCAGCAACCTCGGCGATCGACAGCGCCACGCATCACCAAACCGCGCGCGAATATCCGGCTTGCGGCCGATATCGGCGGCACTTTCACCGACATTGCGGTGTTCGACGAACGTTCCGGCGACCTCAGTTTCGGCAAGGCGTTGTCGACGCCGCAGCGGCTGGTCGACGGCATCAATGCCGGGGTGGTGAAGGCCGGTAGCGACTATCGCTCGGCCGGGCTGTTCCTGCATGGCTCGACGGTCGCGATCAACACGGTGCTCGAGCGCACCGGCGCCAGGACCGCGCTGATCATCACCCGGGGATTCCGCGACATCTACGAGATCGGCCGCATCAACCGGCCGGACGCCTATAACCTGTTCTTCAAGAAGCACGTGCCGCTGGTCGAGCGGGCGCTGCGCTTCGAGGTCAACGAGCGCGTGCTGGCCGACGGTGAGATCGAGACGCCGCTCGATGAAGAAGAAATCGCCGCGCTCGGAAAGCGTCTGGACGAACTCGGCATCGAGGCCTGCGCGATTCTCTTTCTCAACTGCTACGCGCACACCGAACACGAACAGCGCGCGAAGGCGATCCTGGAGGAGAACCACCACCAGATGTTCGTCTCGGCCTCGCACGAACTTTCGCAGGAATACCGCGAGTTCGAGCGCTGCTCGACTGTGGTCGCCAACGCCTATATCGGCCCAAAAGTGCGGCGCTACATCGGTGAGATCGACGACCATATCCGCGCCGAAGGGTTTGGCGGCTCGTTCCTGATCGTGCAGTCGACCGGCGGCCTCTACGAGGCGGAGCAGGCGCAGAGCCAGTGCGTGCGCATGCTCGAATCCGGCCCCGCCGCCGGCGTGATCGGCACGCAGGCGCTCTGCCATCGGCTTGGCATCAAGAACGCAATCGCCTTCGACATGGGAGGCACCACCGCCAAGGCCGGTGTGATCCACAACGGCGAGGCCCTCACGACCGGCGCGGCGCTGCTCGGCGGCTACGACCAGGCGCTGCCGGTGCAGATCGCGATGATGGACATTTTCGAGGTCGGCACCGGCGGCGGCTCGATCGCGCGGCTGGTCGAGGGCGGCCTGCGCGTCGGCCCGCAGAGCGCCGGAGCTTCGCCCGGCCCGGCCTGCTATGGCCTCGGCGGCGAAGAGCCCACCGTGACCGACGCCAATCTCATGCTCGGGCGCCTCGGCGCCGACCGCTTTCTCGGCGGCGAGATGATGCTCGACGCCGACGCCGCCGAACGCGCGCTCAAGACCAAGATCGCCGAGCCGCTCGGCCTTGGCGTCACCGAAGCCGCCGACGGCATTTTGCGGATCGCCGCGACCGCGATGTCCTACGCGGTCAAGGGCGTGACCACCGAGCGCGGCTTCGATGCCGGGGACTTCGTGCTGTTCGCCTATGGCGGCGCGGGGCCGCTGCACGCCATGCAGATCGCGCGCGAGATCGGCATCCGCAAGGTGATCGTCCCGCATGCGCCGGGCGTGTTCTCGGCCTACGGCATGCTGTTCTCCGATTTGCGCTACGACTACGTGCGTACCTGGGTGACGCGGCTCGACGACGCGCCGTTCGACCGCATCGAGCGCGTCTACAAGGAGCTTGAAGCGCAGGGACAGAAGGCGATCGAAAACACTTCGGTCGCGCCGCAGGAGATCGCGTTCAAGCGGGCCGCCGACATGCGCTATGTCGGCCAGGAGCACGCGGTGACGGTCGACCTGCCGCGCACCGTGTTCAAGAAGCGCGACCGCGCCGCGATCAAGCGCCTGTTCGACGAAATGCACGCGCAACGCTACGGCACCTCGGCGCCGGGGGAGCGCGCCGAGATCGTCAGCCTGCGTTCGACCGTGACCGGCCTGATGCGGAAGCCGCCGCAGGGCAAGACCGCGCGCGGCACGGCAGCGCCGCCCAAGGCCGCGTTCACCGGCAGGCGACCGGTGTTCTTCAGCCGCGATGGCGGCATGGGCGGGTTCGCACCGACGCCGACCTACGCCCGCGCGGCACTGCTCGCCGGCAACCGCATCAAGGGCCCGGCGCTGGTCGAGGAGCACGCCTCGACGACAGTGCTGATGCCGGGTGATGCACTGGAAGTGGACGAGTACGGAAATCTCGTGATCGCAGTCGGCGCGGCGCGCTGACTCATTTCCGCACCACGTTGATCATCCCGTCGACATTGCCGCGCAGGAAGCACGCCATGTTGTGCTCGATCGTCGGCAAGGCGCGCTCGGCGTAGACGTCGCAGAAGCCGCCCATGTGCGGGGTGATGATAACGTTTCTGGTCGTCCACAGCGGATGGCTGGCCGGCAGCGGCTCCTCCTGAAACACGTCGAGCGCCGCGCCCGCGATCTCGCCCGCTTCGAGCGCGCGGATCAGCGCGCCCTCGTCGACGATGCCGCCGCGCGCGAGGTTGACGAGATAGCCGGTGCGCTTCATCGCCTGGAACACGCGGGCGTCGATGATGTGGCGCGTGTCCTCGGCGTAGGGCACCAGCAGCACCAGGTAATCGAGCCTGCCCGCGACCTCCAAAAGTTCGCTGCGCAGATGCATGCGGTCGAAGCCGGGCAGCGCGCGCCTGGTCGAGGTGAAGCCGATCACGTCCATGCCGAGCGCCTCGCAGCGCGGCGCCAGCGCCTCCGCGATCAGCCCGACGCCGTAGATACCGACGGTCTTGCCGTCGAGCAGCCGCGGCGGCCAGCGCGTCCAGCTCTGCCCGTCCTGGTGGCGCACGCTTCGGTCGAAGCCGCGCGAGAGCGCAAGCATCATCATGATCGCGGCTTCCGACACCGGCGCGCCATGAATGCCGCGGATGTTGGTGATCACCACGTCGGCGCCGAGTGAAGGCTGGTCGATCACGCCGTCGACGCCGGTGCCTAGCGCCTGCACCCACCTGAGCTTCTTGGCGTCGCGCAGCACCTCGTCCTTCATCATCGGTCCGAACGTGAGCAGCACATCCGCCGCCGGCATGAAGGGCACGGCCTTCGAATAATGGTCGACGACATCGATCGCGAGACCGGGAAATTTCTGCGCCAGCCGCGAGGCGTAGGTATCGCGGACTTCCTGGGGCAGGGTGAGCAGGATCAGGAGGCGGGGCATGGGCTTTTTGTGTCTTTGTTGACGGCGGCTTCCTCTCCGTCAGGACCGGCTTGTCCCGGCCATGACGATTAGTTTGGCACGGCATTGCCTCGCTTAGCGAGATGCCGGGGACAAGCCCGAGCCTGACGGAGTGGGTACCTCACCCCACCTCGAAAATCTGCTTCTCGGTCTTGTGCAGGCATTCGCTCACGCCATTGGCCTCGACGAGATAGTTGTCGCAGATCACCGCGAACATCGATGGCGTCTCGTAGCCCGGATGCACGGCGAAGTTCATGTCCTTCTCGAGCGCCATGGTCTCGTCGGCGCGGATCAGCGGGCGCTCGACCATGTCGTAGCCCTGGCTGTGCGCATAGAGCCGCAGCTCCGGCGGCAGGCCGCGCTGCTTCATGTAGGCGTCGTGGGCGTTGGCGATGTCACGGGCGAGCGCGCCCGGCTTCATCAGCGAAAGCGTATAGTCCTGCGCCTCCTTCATCGCCTCGAAGCCGTCGATCAATTCGTTCGAGGCCTTGCCGAGCACCAACGTGCGCGCGATCTCGGCGAAGAAACCGCCCGGCCCGTTGTTCTCGATCAGCAGCACGAGGTGGTCGCCGGCCTTGAGCGTGCGTCCCTGGAAATGTCGTGGCATGAAGCCGGAGCGCTGCCCGACCGGCGCCGACGCGCCGAGGAAGATGCCCTGCTCGCTGCCGCGCACCTGCCCTTCATGCTGCGCCAGCGCAGTCACGTCGATGTCGCGCATCCCCGGTTTGATCTTGCTCGCAACGGCAGCGAAGATCGCGTCCTGCATTTCCGCGCAACGCCGAATGAGCCCGATCTCCTCCGCGCTCTTGATCGCCTTGATGCGGTCGACGAACTCGGTGGCGTCGACGAAGGTCACGCCCGACAGCACTTCCTTCAGCCGGGTCACGAAGGCATGCGGCATCGAGCCGGGCCCGACGAGGCCGATGGTGCGATAGCCGTGGGCTTTCAGCGCCGCGACCGCGCAATCGGCCTGGTAATTGTCGGTATAATTGCAGGTGAGGAACGACGGCGTCGACATCACTTCGGCGATGCCGCGTTGCAGCGGGTCCTTGCCGTCGAGCTTGCGCACGCTGCCGGCCGGCCCCATGTCGATCAGCGTCATCGGATCGGAGGCGTGCACGATCACGGTCTTGGGATAGCCGTTGGTCGCCGGGATGTCGGTGAACCACTTCACATAGCCGCTCATCCAGTCGTTGGAGCTGACCGCAACCAGCGCGTCGATCTTGCGCTCGTTCATCTCCCGGCGCACCGCGCGCCAGCGGCGTTCGAGCTCCTGATCCGAGATGGGAGTGGTGACCCGTTCCGACGTGCTCATGATCCCTTCCTTTGCCTTCCGCGATGCTTTTTCTTCGCGCCGCCACTCCCACCGTCCTCATCCTGAGGAGCCGTCGTAGCGAAGTGAAGACGGCGTCTCGAAGGATGCCGCTCCGAGCGAGCCTTCGGGACCCTTTGTGACGGGCGCTACGCGCCCTCCTCACCGTGAGGAGGAGCAAGATCGCAGTACCACTCCTTCAATGTTCAACGATATTACGCATGTCCCGCGGCCGGCCGGCAAGGAAAAGCCGCATGTTCTCGACCACGATCGGCATCGCCAGCGCTTCGTAGCCGTTGATGTAGCCCCCGAGATGCGGCGTGAGAAAGACGTTGGGCGCGTCCCAGAGCGGATTATGCGGCGGCAGCGGCGTGGCCTGGAACACATCGAGGCCTGCGCCGGCGATCCGGCCCATGCGCAAGGCCTCGATCAGATCAACCTCGTGGACGGTCTGGCCGCGGCCGACATTGATGAAAAAGGCGCCCGGCTTCATCGCGGCGAAAACGTCGCGATTGAACAGTTCGTGGTTCTCCGCGCTCCCGGGGAGGACGTTGATCAGGAAGTCCGCCTTGGCCGCGGCCTCGGTCAGCCGGGCCGTCGGGATCATCGCGTCGAAGCCCGCGACCGCGCGCGGCGTACGGGTGACGCCGATCACCGTCATTCCGAAGGCCTTGAGGATTTGCCCGATCGCCTCGCCAACGACACCGATCCCGACCACGGCAGCGGTCCTGCCGGAGAGCATGTTCCAGGAGCGGCGATCCCAGACGTGCATCTTGTTCTTTTCGACCTGGCGCATCACGTTGCGGCTCGCCGCCATCATCAGATAGACGACGGATTCGCGCATCGGCGCGCCGTGGATGCCACGCGCGCTGGTGATCAGCACGTGCGGCGGCAGCGAGGGACAGCGCAGGAAATGGTCCACGCCGGTCGCAAGCGACTGGATCCATTTGAGGTCGCACAGGCTGCGGATGAACTCGTCGGTAATGCCGATGCCGAACGCGATCAGCACCTCGATCCCGGACCGGTCGCCCGGCAACTCGACCAGGTCACGGGCTTTGATCACCTTGAGTCCGGGGAATTCCGCCTGCAGGGCTTGCGCATAATCATCGGCGTGGGCTTCGAGCACGAGGACCTTGGTCACGCGCTCATTCCTTCGCCAGCCGGAATAAAGTCGCTGCGTTGTTGCGGCAAATGTCGGCGCGCACCTCTGCGGAGAGCGGTGCGGCGTCGATGAAATGCGCGGCCTCCTCGGCCGACTCGAATGGATAGTCGGCGGCGAACATTACGTTGCGGCGGCCGAGCGCGGCAATGGTGCAGTTGAGCGGCTCGTTCGAGCACATGCCGGACGTCGTCACCACCATATTGTCGCGGATGTAGTCCGACGGCGCCTTTGCGAGCTTCACGCCGTAGAGCTTGGCGCGGCTGTCGAAACGCCAGAGCTGGAACGGGAGCGTCTCGCCCATGTGGCCGAGCGCGAGCTTCGCGTGCGGAAAGCGGTCGAACAAGCCACCGAACACCATGCGCAGCGCGTGCGAGCCGGTCTCGATCGTCCATTCCCAGGTGGCGCGGCGCAGCCCGCGGTGCCCCTCCAGCACCGGCAGCGCCGCCACCGGATCGGCCGGATGCAGATAGATCACCGCCCCCAGCGCCTGCGCGCGCTCCCAGAACGGATGCAGCGCGGGATCGTCGAGGTATTGCCCGTTGGTGTGGCCATTGATCATAGCGCCACAGAACTTGAGATCGCGCACGCATCGCTCCAGCTCGTCGGCCGCAGCGCGAGCGTCCTGCATCGCGAGATGCGCAAAGCCGGAATAGCGGTCGGGCCGCTTCTGCACTTCGCGCGCCAGGAAATCGTTGGCCTCGCGGGCCTTGCGGACGGCCGTCGCGGTGTCGCGCTCCACTTGCACGCCGGGACCTGACACCGACAGCACCGCGCGGACGATCCCGGCGTTGTCCATGGCTTCGAGCCGCTGCTCGCCGAAATCCGACAGCCGCCCGACCAGCTTACCGAGGATCGCGGGGTCGACGTCGGCGACGGTGGCTTTCCAGTAATCCTCCAGGCCCGGGCACATGAAGTGCTCTTCGAGGGCAATTTTCTTGACCATGCATTTCCTCGCTTCCAGCCTATCATTCGCTCCCTCGTCATGTCCGGGCTTGACCCGGACATCCAGGCGGCGTTTCAAGTTGGGGCGCGGCCGGATGGATTGCCGGGCCAAGCCCGGCAATGACGGCAACGGCTATAACCGATATCCGGTGCAAACGCCTAGCGCGCGATGATATAAGGCGCGCGGATTTGCGTGTCTGGGAGGATCTCTGTGGCGAAGAAAATCCGCGGCGTGATGTTCGAGGAAAACCTCAGCAACAGCATGGGGCTGGAGTTCTACAATCTCTCCCATCGCTTCGGTTTCCAATCCCCGAACTGGCCGTATTTCGAGGACGTCAAGATCGAGCGCATCCACTATCATGCGAAGTCGGGCGTGCTGTCGCAGCGCATCACCACCTCGATGCACAACACCACGCATATCGACGCACCCGCGCATGTGGTGCAGGGCACGGCGTTCATCGACGAGGTGCCGCTGCCGCATTTCTTCGGTTCCGGCATCGTGGTCTCGATCCCGAAGAAGAAGTGGGAGCAGATCACCTACGACGATCTCGAGAAAGCCGCCGGCAAGGTCGTGCGCCCGCGCGACGTGGTGATCGTCAACACCGGCTGGCACAAGAAATACGACGACGACGAAGATTACTTCTGCCGCGCGCCCGGTTTCGTGCCCTCGGCCGGCGAGTGGTTCGTGGAGAAGAAGGTCAAGGTCATCGGCCACGACACCCAGGCCAACGACCATCCGCTCGCGACCGCGATCGGTCCGCAGCGCAATGGGCCGCTGCACCCGCATCTCGCCGAGGAATACAAGAAGTGGTCGGGCGGGCGCGACTGGAAGGACGATTTCCCGGAATGGGAGCCGGTACACCGGATCCTGTTCAAGAACGGCATCCTGGGGATCGAGAACGTCGGCGGCGATCTCGACAAGGTGACCGGGCGGCGCTGCACCTTCGCGCTGTTTCCCTGGAACTGGGAACGCGGCGACGGCTGCATCATTCGTCTGGTCGCGATTGTCGACCCCAAAGGCAAGTACCGGATCGAGAGCGGGGAGAAGTTCTGATGCTGTCTAAACGCCTGAACGAAGCGAAGCCCTACGAGGCGCCGAACCACCGCAACTATTGCTCGCTCCGCCTGTTCGGCGCCGAGGCCGGCGGCACCCAGACGCTGATCGCGGGCGTATCGCATTTCCTGCCGGGCGGCGGCGCCGGGCCGGACGCCTCGCCGCCGGAGAAGGTGTACTTCGTGCTGGAGGGCGAGCTCACCGTCATCGTCGGCGGCAAGGAGACGGTGCTGAAGAAGCACGATTCCTGTGTGATCGGGCCAAACGAGTCGCGCGAGATCATCAACCGCGGCAACGACGTCTGCACGATCTTCGTCGCCGTCGCGCCGGTGAAGTGATGCCGTAATTTTCTGCGTCATGCCCGGGTTTGGCCGGGGCATCCATCCGCTTCGCAAAAAAGGGCTTTTGACGAAGTAAGATGGATCGCCGCGTCAAGCCCGGCAATGACGATCGCAAGGCCGAACCTGTGAGTCAGATCATGTCCGACGACTTCCTGAAAAACCCGCTCTCCCTGTTCGACATCCGCGGCAAGACTGCGATTGTCACCGGAGCGTCCGGAGCGTTCGGGGCGCTCGCGTCCAAGGTACTTGCGGGCGCCGGCGCCAATGTCGTGCTCGCTGCCGGAAATGTCGAGGCGCTGAAAACCGTCGCCGGCGAATGCGAGCAACTCGGCGCCAAGGTCGAACAAGTGAACATCCGGCCGAACTCGGCGGCGAACTGCGAGCAGGTCGTGCAAGCCGCGGTCAAGCGCTTCGGCGGCGTCGACATTCTGGTGCTCGCATCCGGCATCAACAAGGTATCCAAGATCGTCGACCAGGCGCCGGAAGCGTTCGCCGAAGTGATGGATGTCAACGTCACCCAATCCTGGCTGATGGCGCGCGCGGCGGGCAAGCAGATGCTGGCGCAAGGCCGCGGCGGCAAGGTCGTGTTCATGTCATCGGCGCGTGGGCTGCTCGGCCATCCCGCCGGTTACACCGCTTATTGCGCGTCGAAGTCCGCGATCGACGGCGTCACCAAAGCGCTCGGCTGCGAGTGGGGCGACACCGGCATCACCGTGAACGCCATCGCGCCGACGGTCTTCCGCTCGCCGCTCACCGCCTGGATGTACGAGGACAACGAGCGCGCGACCGCCGTGCGCAAGGGCTTCATCGCGCGCGTGCCGAAGGGCCGCCTCGGCGAGCCCTCGGACCTCGCGGGACCGCTGTTGTTCCTCGCCTCAGCCGCATCGGATTTCTACACCGGCCACATCCTCTACGCCGACGGCGGCTACACGGCAGGCTGACATGGCGGAAGTCGCGAATGCGCGCATCGCCGTCGTCGGCGCCGGACTGATGGGCCATGGCATCGCGCAGGTGTTCGCGCTCGCCGGCCACGACGTGACCATCACCGATGCGATCGCGGCGAGCCTCGACACGGTGAAGTCGCGCATCACCAACAATCTGCGCGATCTCGGCGATGATCCCGCCGCCGTCAAGCGCGTGACGGTGCGCGCCGACCTCGCGGAAGCCGTGCGCGATGCCGACTACGTGGTCGAGGCGGTGTCGGAAGATCTGCCGCTCAAGCAGAAGCTGTTTGCGCAGATCGAAGCCTGCGTCCGCTCGGACACCATCCTTGCCAGCAATACCTCGGTGATCCCGATCACCGCGATCATGCAAAACCTCGCACGGCGCGAGCGTGCGCTCGGCACGCACTGGTGGAATCCACCGTTCCTGGTGCCGCTGGTCGAAGTGATCGAGACGCAATGGACTTCGCCGCAGGCGGTCGCATGGACGATGGCGCTGCACGCTGCCGCCGGGAAGAAGCCCGCACATGTGAAGAAGGACGTGCCCGGCTTCATCGGCAACCGCCTCCAACATGCGCTCTGGCGCGAGGCGGTGTCGCTGGTCGAGCGCGGCATCTGCGACGCCGAGACCGTCGACACCGTGATCAAGGCCGCGTTCGGCCGCCGCCTCGCGGTCCTTGGCCCGCTCGAAAACGCCGACATGGTCGGCACCGACCTCACCCTGGCGATCCACAAGACCGTGCTGCCCGATATCGACGCGCGCCCGGGCCCGTCGCCCTATCTCGAAAAGCTCGTGGCCGACGGCAAGCTCGGCTTCAAGTCCGGCGAAGGTTTCCGCCAATGGAGCCCGGAGCAGCAGGCCGCACTGCGCGCCAAGGTGGTGCAGCATTTGAAGAAGGCCCGAGAACGCGACTAGAGCCTGTCACGTTTGAGCCGACGCTCTGAGGTGCTGCACCTTTGGGTCTCGGCTCTCGCTTGGCTCGGCCGGGATGACAACCCGTGGCATACACTCCCGCTCCGTCCGCAGAAGGAATAATCTCAGCCCAACCAACCGGGAGGTTCGCATGACATCGCAGGACAAGCCCAACACCATCAACCGCCGCACGCTGGTGAAAACCGGCCTCGGTGCGCTCGCGGCGCCGGCGATGCTCAACGTCATCCCAGTCAATGCGCAGTCGCGCACGATCAAGATCGGCCTGGTCAGCCCGCGCACCGGCCCGCTCGCCGGCTTCGGCGAGGCCGACGCATTCATTATCGATCAGGTGAAGAACACGATCGGCCGCGGCCTGCAGAGCGGCGGCCGCACCTATCCGGTCGAGATCATCAGCAAGGACAGCCAGTCAAGCGGCAACCGCGCCGCCGAGGTCGCCTCCGAATTGATCCTGCGCGACAAGGTCGACCTCCTCATCGCTTCCGCGACGCCCGACACCACTAATCCAGTGGCCGACCAGGCCGAAGTGAACGAGGTCCCCTGCGTCACCACCAATTGCCCCTGGCAGCCCTATTTCTTCGGCCGCAACGGCGATCCCAAGAAGGGCTTCACCTGGACCTATCACTTCTTCTGGGGCCTCGAGGACGTGATCGCCGCCTTTCTCGCGCTCTGGGACGGTGCCCCGACCAACAAGTCCGTCGGCGGCCTCTTTCCCAACGACGCCGACGGCAATGCCTGGGGCGACGCCAATGTCGGTCTGCCGCCGGCGCTCGCGAAGGCCGGCTATAAGCTCATCGATCCCGGCCGCTACCAAGTGATGAACAACGATTTCACTTCGCAGATCTCCGCGTTCAAGAGCGCAAACTGCGAGATCGTCACCGGCAACATGATCCCGCCCGACTTCGCCACCTTCTGGTCGCAGGCGGCGCAGCAGGGTTTCAAGCCGAAGATCGTGACCATCGGCAAGGCGCTGCTGTTCCCATCGGTGGTCACGTCGCTCGGCGCGCGCGGCAACGGCCTCACCTCGGAGATCTGGTGGACGCCGAACCATCCGTTCAAGTCCGGCCTCACCAACCAGAGCTCGCGTCAGCTCGCCGACGCCTACACCGCCGCCACCAGGCGGCCGTGGACGCAGCCGATCGGCTTCCAGCACGCGCTGTTCGAGGTCGCAATCGACGTGCTCAAGCGCGCCAAGAGCCTCGACCCGAAGGCCATCCTCGATTCGATCATCGCCACCAACTACAGCTCGATCGTGGGCCCCGTGCACTGGACCGGCATGCCGGTGAAGAACGTGACCAAGACCCCGCTGGTCGCCGGCCAGTGGCAGCGCAAAGGCAACGACTTCGAACTGGTGATTACGGCCAACCGCCCCGCGCCCGAGATTCCGGTCGGCGGCAAGCTGGAGCTGCTGGGTTAGCCCACGCTCTTCCATCTGTGTCCCGAGCGCAGCGCAGCACGAAAACAAAGCGGCGTGGTGCGCGCTGCGGACCCGGGACCCCGGTTGCGAGCCCGCAAACAGGACTTGACACCTTGACCCAGGCTGCCGAGCGCACCGCCACCAAACCCCGCCTTACCTCGGCCGAGCCGCAATTGTTCGTCGCCGACATCGATACGGCGTGCGATTTCTTCGTCCAAAACTCGGTTTCAGCGTCGTTTTCAAATACGGCGATCCGCCGTCCTACGGGCAGATGATCGACAATGCGCTGCGCGAGCGCGAGCATCAATTGTCGGCGTCGATCACGCGCGCGACTTCATTGTTCGCGACCCGGACGGCAACCTGCTGCTGTTTGCGGGGACCGGAGAGTAAGCCGTAGCGGCCTCAGCTATTGACTCCGCCGTCATTGCCGTTGCGACAATAGCGTCATGCCCCTCCTCGCGCTCGAAAAAATCTCCAAGCAATTCGGCGCGATCGTCATCGCCGACCAGCTCGATCTCGCGCTCGACGAGGGCGAGGCGCTCGGCATCCTTGGACCGAACGGCGCCGGCAAGACCACGCTGTTCGGAATCATGACCGGCACGGTCGCGCCCGATGCAGGCCGCGTGGTCTACGCCGGCGAGGACATCACGCGGCTGCCGCCGGCGCACCGCTGCACGATAGGCATTGCCCGCTCGTTCCAGATCCCGCAGCCGTTCGGTGGCATGACCGTGTTCGAGAACCTCGTCGTGGCCGCGGCTTTCGGCGGCCGCCAGCGCGAGCGCGACAGCTACCCGCGCTGCATGGACATCCTGGCCCAATGCGGCCTTGCCGACAAAGCCAACCGGCACGCCGGCGGGCTCGGCCTGCTTGACCGCAAGCGGCTCGAACTGGCGCGCGCGCTTGCGACTGGCCCGCGGCTCCTCCTCCTCGATGAAGTCGCGGGCGGACTGACCGAGCACGAATGCGCGGCGCTGGTCACACTCATCAAGCAAGTGCGCGCGAGCGGCGTGTCGATCATCTGGATCGAGCATGTGGTGCATGCGCTGCTTGTTGCGGTCGATCGGCTGGTCGTGCTGCACAACGGCGGATTCATCGCGCGGGGCGATCCGCACACGGTGATCCGCAGCCCGGAGGTGCAAGAAATCTACATGGGGATCGACGCCAATGCCTGAGACGCCGCTGCTCGAAGTGCGCGCGCTCGACGCCTTCTACGGCGACTTCCAGGCGCTGTTCGGCGTGTCGATGCAGGTCGCGCCGGGCGAGGCGGTCGCGGTGATCGGCGCCAACGGCGCGGGGAAAAGCACGCTGCTGCGGAGCATCGCCGGCCTGTTGCGGGCGCGACCGGAGGCGATCGTGTTCGACGGCGCCCCGCTCGGCGCTCTGCCCGCGCACGCGGTGGCGGCGCGCGGCATCGCGCTGGTGCCCGAGGGGCGCGGCTTGTTTCCCTCGCTCACCGTCGAGGAGAACCTGCGCATCGGCGGCCAGCTCGAGCGGCCGGGGCCGTGGACGCTGGCACGCGTGTTCGATCTCTTCCCTGCGCTGGCCGAGCGGCGCGCGGCGCCGAGCACATCGCTCTCGGGCGGCCAGCAGCAGATGGTCGCGATCGGCCGCGCGCTGATGGCGAACCCGAAGCTGCTGCTGTGCGACGAGATCAGCCTCGGGCTGGCGCCGATCGTGGTACGCGAGATCTACGCGCGCTTGCCATCGATCCTCGCCGAGGGGATTTCGCTAGTGATCGTCGAGCAGGACATCGTGCAGGCGCTCAAGGCCGCCGCGCAGGTCTATTGCCTGCAGGAAGGCCGCGTCGCGCTCGCCGGCCCGGCGACGGCGCTGACGCGCGAAGCGATCTCCGCCGCTTACTTCGGAGTGTGAGCGTGCTCGATTGGCTCAACGTCATCATCCAGGGCGTGCTCGTTGGCGGGCTCTATGCGATGTTCGCGGCCGGGCTCTCGCTGATCTTCGGGGTGATGCGGCTCGTCAACATCGCGTACGGCGACCTGATCGTGCTCGCCGCCTATCTCGCGCTGGTCACGACGCAGGCGCTCGGGATCGGGCCGTTCACGTCGCTGCTCGTGGTAGTGCCGCTGATGGCGGCGATCGGCTATGCGCTGCAGCGGCTCGTGCTCAACCGCACGCTCGGCGACGACCTCTTGCCGCCGCTTCTGGTGACGTTCGGGTTGTCGATCATCATCCAGAATGCGCTTTTGGAAGCATTCACCGCCGACCCGCAGAAGCTTCAGGCCGGCAGTATCGAGACGGCTTCGATCCTGCTCACGGGCGGGGTGTTTGTCGGCGTGCTGCCGCTCCTGCAGTTCGTCGTCGCGGTCGCGATCATCGCCGGGCTGCAGTTCGTCTTCTACCGGACCGCGCTCGGCCGAGCCTTCCGCGCCACCTCCGACAACCCGCAGGTGGCCCAGTTGATGGGTCTCGACAACGCCCGCGTTTTCGGGCTGGCGATGGCGCTCTCGCTCGCGGTCGTCGCGATCGCCGGCGTGTTTCTCGCCGTGCGTACGAACTTTGATCCCTCGACCGGGCCGGCGCGCCTGATCTTCGGATTCGAAGCTGTGATCATCGGCGGCCTCGGCAGCCTCTGGGGCACTTTGGCCGGCGGTATCGTCCTCGGCGTCGCTCAGGCGATGGGCGCCCATCTCGATCCGGGCTGGCAGATCCTCGCCGGCCATCTCGCGTTCCTCTTCCTGCTTGCGATCCGGCCAGAGGGCTTGTTTCCGAAGGTGCAGGGATGAGCGTTCGAGTCGAGTTTGCGACCCGATCGAGCCGCATCGGCATTCCGGTGTTCGCGGGCGTGCTGATTGTCCTCGCCGTGGCGCCTTATTGGGGCGGGCGCGACGATTTGCGATTGCTTGCGGAAATCTACGCCTATGTTTCGCTCGCCCTGCTCTGGAACCTGCTCGCCGGCTTCGCGGGCCTCGTTTCAGTGGGCCAGCAAGCCTATGTGGGCCTCGGCGCTTATCTCCTGTTTGCGCTGACGATGCTTGCCGGCATTCCGCCATTATGGGCGCTGCCGGTCGTGGGTTTGATCGCGGCCATGATCGCGATTCCGGTTGCGGTCCTGATCTTCCGCCTGCGCGGACATTACTTCGCGATCGGCACCTGGATCGTCGCGGAGGTGTTCCGCCTGCTCGCCTCGCAGGTATCGGCGCTCGGCGGCGGCTCCGGCACCAGCCTGCCCTCCGGCATCGTGCTCGCGATCGCGCCGTCACGACAGATGCGCGAGTTCCTGATCTACTGGATCGCGCTCGGCCTTGCAGCCGCGATCCTCGCGCTGATCGTGCTCCTCCTGCGCTCGCGCCATGGCCTCGCGCTCAAGGCGATCCGCGACAATGAGCTCGCCGCGCTGAGCAACGGCGTCGACGTCACCCGCACGAAATTCCTGGTCTACGTCATCACGGCGTTTGCGACCGCCATGGTTGGCGCGCTGATCTTCCTGCAGAAACTGCGCATCTCCCCCGACGCCGCCTTCAGCGTCAACGACTGGACCGCGTTCGTGATCTTCATCACGGTGATCGGCGGCATCGGCCGCATCGAAGGCCCGATCGTCGGCACCATCCTGTTCTTCCTGCTGCGGCAGACGCTCGCCGATCTCGGCACCCTCTACCTGCTGATGCTCGGCGCGGTGGCCATCGTGGTGATGCTGTTCGCGCCCAAGGGCCTCTGGGGCCTCGTGGTCGAGCGCTTCGGCTGGCAGCTCTTCCCCCTTGAACGGCGCGTCGTCCTCGAAGATCGTGGCGCGCACCGAGCGGGGCCACCGCCCCGATAACTGCGTCCGAGGAGAACCGCATGCCGCAACTCGCCAACAAGGTCGTCATCACCTGCGCGGTGACCGGCTCGATCCATACGCCGACCATGTCGGACGCGCTGCCGGTCACGCCCGACCAGATCGCAACGCAGGCGATCGACGCCGCCAAGGCCGGGGCCGCGATCCTGCACCTGCATGCGCGCGATCCGAAGGACGGGCGACCTTCGCCTGATCCGGCGGTATTCAAGCAGTTCCTGCCGCGCATCAAACAGAGTTGCGACGCCATCATCAACATCACCACCGGCGGCAGCGTCATCATGACGGTCGAGGAACGCATCGCGGCGGCGACCGAGTTCTCGCCGGAGATGTGTTCGCTCAACATGGGCTCGATGAACTTCGCGCTCTACCCGATGGCGAAACGCTACAAGACCTGGAAATACGACTGGGAGGAGAACTATCTGCTCTCGTCGGACGCCAACATCTTCCGCAACACGTTCCGCGACATCGAGCGCATCTACAAGCTGCTCGGCGAGGGTCACGGCGTAAAATTCGAGCACGAATGCTACGACACCGGGCACCTCTACAACCTCGCGCACTGCATCGACCGCGGGTTGTTCAAGCCACCGGTGTTCCTGCAGCTCATCTATGGCATTCTCGGCGGCATCGGCCCCGACCTCGACAATCTGCTGTTCATGAAACGGACCGCCGACAAGCTGTTCGGCAACGACTATCTCTGGTCGGTGCTCGCGGGCGGCCGGCATCAGATCAATTTCTGCACCACCGCGGCCATGATGGGCGGCAACGTGCGCGTCGGCCTCGAGGACTCGCTCTACATCGGGCCGGGCAAGCTCGCCGTGAGCAACGCCGAGCAGGTCGCGAAAATCCGCCGCATCATCGAGGAGCTTGGCTATCAGGCCGCGACGCCCGCCGAAGCGCGCGCCATGCTCGGTCTCAAGGGCGCGGATCAGGTGAAGTTTTGACGCGGCCGCTTTCTTTCTTCTCCCCTCCGCCTTGTGGGGAGGGGGAGAGAGAGAGAGAGAGAGAGAGAGAGAGAGGGAAGAAGACAGCCTCACCGCCCCGCGGCGTAACCCTGCATTCCGCGTGGATTGGCGGCGGCCTTGCGGCGGCGGCCGTCGCGCGCGGCGGCAGTGAGACGGCCTTCCGACCAGTCCGCGTCGACTTCGACGATGTGGCCGCGGCGGCGCAGCTCCTTCACTGTCGCCGGCGGCACGCGGCCCTCGACCACGACCACGCCCGGGCGCGCTTCGCGCGGCCAGAACGACGACGGGAAATGCTCGGAGTGCCATGCCGGCGCATCGATCGCCTCCTGCAGGTTCATCCCGCAATGGACGTGGCGCAGGAAGAACTGCGCGGTCCATTGATCCTGCTGATCGCCGCCCGGCGTGCCCCAGGCGAGGTACGGCTCGCCGTCGCGCAGCGCCATCGTCGGGGTGAGCGTCGTGCGCGGCCGCTTGCCCGGCGCGAGCGCCGCGGGATGGCCTTCGTCGAGCCAGAACATCTGCGCGCGGGTGCCGAGGCAGAAGCCGAGCTCCGGGATCACCGGCGAGGACTGCAGCCAGCCGCCCGACGGCGTCGCCGACACCATGTTGCCGGCGCGATCGACAATGTCGAAATGCACGGTGTCCCCGCGCACCGCGCCGGTGCGGTCAAGCCGCGCGCCATCGATCGCGACGAGACTTGGATCGTCCTTGTCGTCATGGGTCCACGTCGGCGTACGGCCGACCGTCGGCTCGCCCGCGCCCGTGCTGCCGACGGCGGCGCGCAGGCCACTCGCGACCCGCAGGTCGAGCTTCTTGCCGGCGCCGCTGATGGTGCCCGGCCGCAATTCGAGCGAGGCCTGATCGGTGATGAGCTTGCGCCGCTCGGCGTTGTAGGCGTCGGAGAGCAGCGTCTCTCCCGGCACCATGACGAAATCGGGATCGCCGTAGAACGTGTCGCGGTCGGCGAAGGCGAGCTTCGAGCATTCGACCAGGGCGTGAATGAAATCCGCACTGGTGGGGTCGGCGCCGTCGAGATTGAAGCCCTTGAGCAAGGCAAGCTGCTGCAGCATCACCGGACCCTGGCTCCAGAACCCGGCCTTGCACGCGGTATAGCGGCCGTAGTCGTAGGTGACCGGTGCTTCGATGCGCGGCTGCCAGCGCGCCATGTCCTCGCCCGTGAGCACGCCGCGATGGCGGCTGCCGCTGGTGTCCATCACCTCTTGCGTGCGGCAGAACCGGTCGATCGCCTCGGCGACGAAACCTTCCGACCAGGTTTTTCGCGCGCGCTCAATCTGCGCTTCGCGGTCGGCGCCGGCGCTGCGGGCCTCTTCCAGAATGCGCGCATAGGTGCCGGCCATCGCGGTGTTGGTGAACAGCGTCCCCGGCTTCGGCACCGCTCCGCTCGGCAAATAGATCGCGGCCGACGTCGGCCAATGTTCGCGGAAGAGCTGCTCCACCGTGGCGATAGTGGCGCTTGCGCGCTCGACCAGCGGGTAGCCTTCGCTGGCATAAGCGATCGCCGGCGTGAGCACGTCCGCGAGCTTCATCGTCCCATAGTCGCGCAGCACCAGCATCCAGGTCTCGAACGTGCCGGGCACGCAGGCCGCGAGCAGGCCCGTCCCCGGCACCATGTCGAGTCCTTCGCGGCGGTAATGCGCGATCGTGGCGCCGGCCGGCGCGGGTCCCTGGCCGCAGATCACCTCCACCTTGCCCTTGCGCACATCATGCACCAGCACCGGCACGTCGCCACCGGGCCCGTTGAGATGCGGCTCGACCACCTGCAGCGTGAACGCGGTCGCGGCCGCGGCATCGAAGGCATTGCCGCCTTTTTCGAGGATGCTCATGCCGACCGCGGTGGCGATCCAGTGGGTCGCGGCGACGACGCCGAACGTCCCATCGATCTCGGGCCGCGTGGTGAAGGGATTGGGATTGATGTTGCCAGCCATCGGTGCTCGCTCGGGGTTGGGGGTGGGAGGACCTAATCACAGCTTGCCGGCCCGACCAATCCGGTAGCCAACGCTCCGCCCCCGTATTCTTTGAGCGGCGCCGGGTACGCCGTAGCCCGATCTTTCCCTCGCCGCAACGAGGGGAGCGGAGCGCCGGGAGGCGCAACGCATTCCACGCCACGCAGACAAGCTTGCGCGGTCTGCGCACGCTTGCTGCTTCGAGGCGTGGCGCGTCCCTTGCGATCGGGACGCCCGCCTCTCGGCGCTCCACCGCGGCATTTTTCGATCCTCGGGCCGCGCTTCATCGCGCCGGTGTTTCACGGCGGTCATCAGCGAGCTCCTCGCAGCCGGGCCGTAGTACCCGGCGGGCGGGGCCCCGAGGCCGCCCGGGAGCGAGGTTACGAGCCTCGCCCGCAGGGACCGCACCTCGCTCCATCCGCCGAACGTCTCCGGAAGACGCCCCTCAGCGAGCCAGGCCAGATCATCATAGCCAATGATAGGAATAAAGTCAACGTTGCCGACACTGGTCACGTGTGTGATGCGTTGAACGGATCGCAACTTTTTGTCACGAATGAGCGGGACACACCAAGGCGAGAGCATTTGCACCGCCTGAGATCGGAAGGAAAGATCATGCGTCGAGCAGGTGCGACAGCCGCGGCGGTTCTGCTCTGGTCTTTGACCGGTTCGGCTCAGGTGCTGGCGGCGGACATCAAGCTGATGACGCCGGGCGCGATGATGAGCTCGCTCAAACAACTTATTCCCCAGTTCGAAAACGCTTCGGGGCACAAAGTCACGGTGACCCTTGCGCCAGCGCTCGCCATCCCTGATCGGGTCAAGAAGGATGAAGCACCTGCCGACGTCGTGATCCTGGGAGAGCCTTCCGCGGACGCGCTTGAAAAGCTCGGCAAGGTCGCGCCCGGCAGCAAAATCGTGATCGCGCGGGTGGGCGTCGGCGTGTTTGTCCGCCGCGGCGATCCGAAACCCGACGTGAGCACCGTCGACGCGTTCAAAAGCGCCCTGATGTCGGCCAAAGTCATCACCTATTCCGATCCGGCGCTCGGCGGCTCGGCCTCCAACTACGTGAGCAAGCTCATCGAGTCGCTCGATGTCACCGGATCGATCAAGCCGAAGATCAAGCTGGCGGCGCAATACCGTTCGATCGCCAATTTCGTCGCCGCCGGCGGCGTTGATTTCGCGCTGAACCAGATCACTGAAATCCGGGCGGACTCGCGGCTCGAACTGGTCGGCCCGCTCCCTGCGCCGTTGCAGCGATATACCAACTATGCCGCCGCCGTGGTGGCTGCCAGCGCCCAACAAAGCGCAGGCCGCGAACTGATCGACTTCCTCGCATCGCCCGCCGCCTCCCGGATCATGCAAGGAAACGGCTTCGAGTCGCGCTAAGCGGCTCTCCGGCAACTGCCGCAGGGTGGATTACCCGCAGGCGTAACCCACCGCTTTGCCCGCCAAGGGAAAGTGGCGGATTACGCTCCGCTAATCCGCCCTACCCGCTGAACTATCCTCGCCTCGTATCAAGCCCCGCATGTCGCATCGCTCATGCGGGCTACACGCTGCGGGGTCGAGGTCAGAGGGGCTATCTCTGAATCTCTTTGCAACAGCAAAACACACGCGCATAAATACATCTTTTGGATGGTCTTTCAGAAGCGGATTTATAAATGAGATGACGAGCTGAATATTCTCGACCGTATACTCCCCGCCCTTGCTGCGCGGACGTATGCAATCGATGCTTACGTTATAAGGAAACCATTCATCCTTTTTCGCTCGAAATGTCATGGGAATGCCGCTTATGGCGCATCGACCGCCTTGTTTATTCCACAGCTCCAACAATTGATCCCGTGTAATGTTTTTTCGCGACTTACCTTTGCGGTGATTGTCTTTGTACAACAGCCTATTCAGGAACAGAGGAAGATTATTGTCGATTTTGGAATACTGATCTTCCGTGCTTCTATTATCCTGGCCGCGGCAGTGCTCCGAACAAAAAAGTTGCTCGCTTCGTGGGGATTGAAAGGCTCTGCCGCACTTTTTACAAACGTGATCCATCACCCGGCTACTCACGTCACGAACTCCCGTTTCAACGCCGCCGTCCATGGAACGCGACAAAACTGCTGCGCTCGAAACATGGATTAAGAGTTAATCGTTGCCCTGGACAGGCGCAGGGTTGGCAAAGCGAAACCTGCCTACTTCCTCCGTCGCAAGTTCGTGGGCACGGCGCTGCGCGCCTTTGCCCACCCTACGCCTTGAACGCTGGCTTGAATCGAGACATAGAACGAGAAACGTGAGTATCCCCGATATGCCCTCACTCACTCCGGAACAACGGCTTGAAGGCGTGCGCGCGCTGTTCGCGCCGCGCAACATCGTGATCGTCGGCGCCAGCGATCGACCGGGCAACTGGTCGGGACGGGTATTTCGCTCGCTCAAGCGGTTCAACTTTCCGGGCAAGGTCTATCCGGTGAACCCGCGCAATCCGACGGTCTGGGGCGGGGAGACCTGCTATCCGAGCCTGCGTGACCTGCCGGAGACGCCGGACCATGTCGTGGTGATCGTCCCGGGCGCAGCCGCGATCGGCGCAATCACCGAGGCGGGCGAAGCGAAGGCACGCAGCGCCACGGTGTTTTCCGGCGGCTTCGGCGAGGGCGGCGATCCGAAGGGCCGCGCGCTCGGCGCGGAATTGCAGCGTGCGATCGAGCAATCCGGCATTGCCGTATCCGGCCCGAACTGCATGGGCAACCTCTCCGCGCTGCACCGGCTGATGACCATCCCCGATGACCGCATCACCGAGCTCGAACGCGGGCCGGTCGCGGTCATCGGCCAGAGCGGCGGCATCGTCATGGCGCTCCATCGCGCCCTGCTCGCGCGCGGCGTCAACACCGGCTACGCGGTGACGAGCGGCAACGAGATCGGGCTCTACATGTCTGATTACATCCGCTACCTCGCGGAAGATCCCGACATCCGTGTGATCGCCTGCTTCATCGAATCGATCAAGCATGCGGGCGAATTCCGCAGCGCCTGCGAACGCGCGCGCGATGCCGGCAAACCTGTGGTCGCGGTAAAGATCGGCGGCTCCGAGGAGAGCCGCAAAGCCGCACTTGCCCATACCGGCTCGCTCGCCGGCTCGCTCGATTGCTTCGATGCGGTCGCCGAGACGGTCGGGGTGGTGCGCGTCGATACGCTCGACGAGGTGGTGGAGACCGTCGAGTATTTCACCCATGCGTCGCCGCCGAAGGGGCCGCGGCTCGGCGCGCTCTCGTTCTCGGGCGGGCTCAAGGGACTGATGCTCGAGGCGGCGCAGCGCAACGGGCTGTCGTTCCCGCCGCTGCTGCCCGAGACCAACGCGAAGGTGAGCGAAGTGCTCGGCGTCGGCACCTCGCTCGGCAATCCGCTCGATGCGGGCTTTGCCGCGCTCTCGAGTTCGGAGGCCTATTTCCGCTGCATCGAGGTGCTGCTGCAGGACCCGAACTTCGATGTGCTCCTGCTGCAGGAGGAACTGCCGCCGGCGCCGCGCCTCAACAACAAGGTCGAGAACCTCAAGACCATCGATCAGATGGTGGCGAACGGCGCGCCGAAGCCGATCGCGGTCGTCTCGATGATCTCCTACATGTTCACCGAGCACACGCGCGAATTCCGCACGGCGCTGCCGCATCTGCCGGTGCTGCAGGAGGTCGACAAGGCGCTGCGGGCGGTCGGCCGCGCCGGCCGCTATGGGCAATTGTGCGGGCTTGCCGGAGATTCCGCGACGGCGCCGCGTGGCGCGCGGCCGAACGTGGCCGCGACCCTCGGGCGAAGCAAGCCCGCCGGGAACGGCCTTGCCTCGCTCAACGAAGCGGATTCGAAGGAGTTGCTCCGTGCCTACGGCATCCTCTCGCCGCGCGAGATTGTCGCTGCGGGCGTCGAGGATGCGGTGCGCGCGGCGAAAACCACCGGCTATCCCGTCGTGCTCAAGCTGGTCTCCGCGGACATGACCCACAAGTCCGACATCGGCGGCGTGATCCTCGGCATCGGGAGCGAGGCGGAGCTGCGCGCTGCCCACGCGCGGCTGGCGCAGAACCTCGCCGCCGCCCGTCCCGGCGCCGCGCTCGAGCAAGTGCTGGTCGCGCAACAGGTGTCCGGCGGCGTCGAGCTGGTGCTGGGCGTCCAGCGCGATCCGGAAGTCGGGCCGGTGCTGATGTTCGGCACCGGCGGCGTGCTGCTCGAACTTTACAAGGATGTGCGTTTCGGCGCGGTGCCGCTGCCGGTCTGGCAGGCGAAGGAAATGATCGAGCGCACCGCCGCCGGCCGCCTGCTCAAGGGCTATCGCGGCTCGCCTCCCTGCGACGAGGCGAGCGTGCTCGCGGCGCTGCTCGCGCTTGGCCGCCTCGCGCACGATCTCGGCGACCAGATCGAAAGCATCGACATCAATCCGTTCGTGGCGCTGCCCGCCGGCCAGGGCGCCGTCGCGCTCGATGCGCTGGTTGTATTGCGGGACTGATTGCCTCTGCCGTACCCGAAGGCGGGGACCCACACCCTGCGTCGTGCGTTGCGATCCTCGTCGGTGCCACAACTGATAGGACACGGCGGGGGGTCCCCGCCTTCGGGGACGACACGAGCCGTCACTCGTCTTATGATGACGCCTGCACGCGGGGAGATGCGCCCATGACTCACTCGATCGCCTGGCACACGCGAATGACCGCTCTTGCCGTGTGCGCTCTGCTTGCGAACGCCGCGGGCGCTCGTGCCGCCGAGGTCAGCCCCGAACTCATCGCCAAGGCCAAGCAGGAAGGCCAAGTGGTCTACTACACCGACCTGATCATCGATCAGATCATCCGGCCGCTCACGGCGGCCTTCGAGAAAAAGTACGGCATCAAGACCGCCTACGTGCGCGGCGACAGCCAAGTCAACAGCCTCAAGATCCTGAACGAGCAGAAGGCCGGCCGGGTCATGGCCGACGTGTTCGGCCTCACGTCATCGGGTCTCGACGTGCTGATCCAGGCCGGCGCGGTGCGGCAATTCACCTCCGTCAACGGCGAGGAGCTGCCGCCGCAGTATCGCGATCCCGATCATTACTGGATTTCATCGCACCTGTTCGTGCTCGAACCCGGCCTCAATACCAGCCTGGTCCCGGCGGCGCAGCGTCCCAGAACCTACGACGATCTGCTCGCGCCCTACTGGAAGGACAAGATGGTGTTCAAGCCGAACGATCTGTCCGGCGCGACCGGCTTCGTCGGCAACATCCTCACCTTCATGGGCGAGGAGCGCGGCATGAACTACCTGCGCAAGCTGTCGAAACAAAACATCAAGATGGTCAACGCCAGCGCGCGGGCGGTGCTCGATCAGGTGATCGCGGGCGAATATTCCATGGCGCTGCAGATCTTCAATCACCACGCCGCGATCAGCGCCGCGAAGGGCGCGCCGGTGGACTGGGTACGGCTCAGCCCGGCGACGGTCACGCCCGGTCTTGTCGGCCTCACGGCGGGCAGCCCGCATCCGAATGCCGGACTTCTGTGGGTCGAATTCATGGCTTCGAAGGAAGGCCAGCAGATCTTCCAGAAGGCGAATTACCTGCCGGCGCGCCCCGACGTGCCTCCGCTGATCCCCAATCTGATTCCGGATCGTGGCGGCTTCGCCGCGACGGTGCTCACCCCGGCGATAACGCAAAAGAACAGCGACCACTGGGACGCGGTGGTGGCGCAGTTGTTCAAGTAAAGCGGCTACTCGTCCAGTGCTGATTTCCGTCCCGTGCCGAGCCCGCGCATGAAGCGGTTGCGGATCAGCGGCGGATCGCGTGGCGTGGGTGCGACGCCGGGCTGATCGTCGATCTTGCACGCCAGCAGCCGCGGCCCGCCATCCTCGAAGCGTCCGCTTGCCAGCTCTTCGAAATGCGCCTCGTCTTGCACCCATTGACTCGCCACGATCCCGGCGCCTTGCGCCACCGCGACGATGTCGGTCGCGCCCGCGGTCGCAGCCGGCTGCTTGCCGGTGATCTGATAGAGGCCGTTGTCCCAGATGATGATCGTCAGATTGCGCGGCTTCTGATTGCCGATCGTGGTGAGGCAGCCGAGCCCCATCAGGATCGAGCCGTCGCCTTCGAGCGCGATCACGCCGCGCTCCGGCTGCGCCAGCGCGACGCCGAGCGCGATCGGGCAGGCGAGCCCCATGCTGCCCAGCATGTAGAAATTCTGCGGACGATGGCCGGCGGCGTACAGATCGAAATTGGCGTTGCCGATGCCGGCGATGACCGCCTCGTCGCGCCTGAGTTCTTGCACCAGCCGCTTGGTGAGGTCGGCGCGGTTCATGACCTTGAGAGTATCGCGTGAAAATGCAGCTTGAGCCACGGCACCCTCCTCAGGTCTTGTTCTTGGCGGCCGCCGGGTTGCCCCCGGTCAGCAGCGGCGACAGGATGAAGACGACCGGGCTTTGCGTGAGGATCGCCTGCTTGATCGACTTGTCGACGATGAAGCGCATGGTCTCCTCATTGTCGAGGGTGTGATGCGGCACCGAAATTGCGTCGAGCGCCGGGCGCATCAGCCGGCTCACCATCACCTGGCCGATGTTGAACTCGCCCATGGTGCCGCGCTCCGACACCACCAGGATGGTCGGAATCTGGTACGGCACGATCAGCGACGCGATCGCGTTCGGAGCGACCCCGAAGCCCGAGGTCTGCATCATCACGACGCCGCGGATGCCGCCCATGTGAGCGCCGACCGCAAGGCCGATCGCCTCGTCCTCGCGCGTGGCGCATACCGACATGAAGTAATTGTCGCCCGTCGCCCCCGAAATGAGCGGCGTAAGCACGTTATCGGGCACATAGGTGACGAGCCGGACATCGTTGTCCTTCAATGTCGCAAGGAAGGTGTCGGACCAGGTCATGCGTAACTCCGGAAAGCGGCACGAATCTCTACCATGGTGCTGGCGCGGGGGCGACAGATTCGCTAAGCGATCGATGACAGGGAGGATTCATCGTGCCTTGGACCACAGCGAACGGCATCAGCATCAACTACCAGCTCGCCGGCCAGAGCGGGCCGGTCGTGGTGCTGCTGCATGAAATGGGCGGTACGCTCGATAGCTGGGACGCGGTCGCGCCCGGCCTGGCCGAGAACTACCGCGTGCTGCGCTACGACCAGCGCGGCGCCGGCCTGACCGAGAAGGTGCGGCAAGTCTATACCAACGACGACGCGGTCGACGATCTCGAAGGCGTGCTCAAGAACCTCAAGCTCGCGCCGCCCTATCAACTTCGTTTGCGTGGCGGCCGCCAGCACCCAGGTGCTGCGCTTCCTGGAGCGCCATCCCGAGCAGGTGGCCTCGATCGTGCTCTGCAATCCCGCGCCCGGCGTCGATCCCGAGCCGCGCCGGCGCGCTGGTCGAGCGCGCCGAGCAGGCGGAGAAGCGACGGCATGCGCGGCGTGATGGGGATCACGCTCGACAAGTCCTATCCGCCGGACGCTGGGCGAGCCGCGCGGCCTATGACGCCTATCGCGGCCGCTATCTCGCCAACGATCCCGTGGGCTTTGGGCTCGCGCATCGCATGCTGGCTCGCACCAACATGTTGCACATGCTGCCGCAGGTGACCGTCCCCACCATGGTGGTGGCCGGCCGGCACGACACCGTGCGGCCGCCGGCGGGAACCGAGGAGTTGGCGAAGAAAATCCCCGGGGCGCGCTTCGAGGTGATCGAAGAGGCGGGACACTTCCTGCCCACGACCGGGCCGAAGACGCTGGTCAAGCTGCTGAAGGATTTTCTGCAGGCGTAGGATGGCCGTGTAGGATGGATAGAACGAAGCGAAACCATCCGCGGCGGTACGCCCACGCTTCACGAGAGATTAGCACGGTGAAAAAGCTGATGGGTTTCGCTTTGCTCCACCCATCACACGGAGAGGCACGCTCATGCGCATCAACGCCAACGGCATCAGCATCAATTATCAGATCGACGGGCCCGAGGGCGCGCCCTGGCTGGTGTTCAGCAATTCGCTGGTCACCAATCTGTCGATGTGGGACGACCAGGTTGCGGACCTGAAATCCTCGTTCCGCATCCTGCGCTATGACCAGCGCGGGCACGGCGGCACGCAGGTGACCGACGGAAAATACAGCTTCGATATGCTCACCGCGGACGCGATCGGGCTGCTCGACGCGCTGTCGATCACGCGCGCGCACTTCGCCGGGATTTCCATGGGCGGCATGACCGCGATGTTCCTGGCGGAGCGGCATCCGGAGCGGTTCGACGGCGTCATCGCCTGCGATTTCGGACCGGCGTCGACGCCGGTCTCGGCGCAGCAATGGCAGGAGCGCATCGACCTCGCCACCGCGAAGGGGATGGAAGGCCTGGCCGAGGCGACCGTCGCCCGCTGGTTTCCGCCCGAATTCATCGCCGCCAAAGCCCCCGTGATCGACAAGACGCGCGAAATGATCCGGACCACCCCGTTCAAGGGCTTTGCCGGCTGCGCGGCGGCACTGTCCGATTACGACATGCGGCCCGGGCTTGGCGCGGTCAGGAATCCGACCCTGCTCATCGTCGGCACCAAGGACGCCACGCTTGGCGGCATCCGGCAGGTCAGGGACGCGGTTCCGGGCTCAAAGCTGGTCGAGCTCGAAGGCGCGGGGCATTTGTCGAACCTGGAGCAGCCGAAGAATTTCAGTCAGGCCATCCGCGATTTTTTGCAGGCCACATGATGCGGCCGCCGCGGGATGGGTGCCAGGCATCGGGGCGCCACTCCTGATCGGTCAAAGCCGCTGATGGGTTTCGCTTCGCGCTACCTGCGGCGAGCGCATCGCACCTGCGTCCGGGCCGCATTGCAAACTGCCCGCCCGCGATATACCTCATTGGGAATGTTAGCGAGTTGACGACAGGAGGAAGGTCATGGCGGTCGCGACACAGGCGCAGGAAACGGCACACCAGAAGGCTCCCGAATTGGTGCGCCCGGCGCTGTCCAGCAAGGCCCGCGAGCTGATGGAAGAGCTCAACGCCGACGCGTCCAAGTCCAATATCTGGGTCCGCACCCAGATGAACGCCCCGGCCCAGCGCCCCTGGTTCACCGATACGGGCGGCAAGACCGGCATCGGCGAGATGGCTTCCGGGCGCGTCGCCGCCAACCAGATGAAGAGCGCCCCCTATCGCTGGCGCTGGAACGAATACCGCAAATTCCTCGAGCGCATCGCCGGCATCGCCGCCAAGGCCGACGTGTCGCCGATCGAGTTCGCCGACCGGCAGAGCATCCTCCTGACCAACCCCGGCCTCAACGGCCGCCTGCAGGTCACCAACACGATCCGCTGCGCGATCTCGATCTACAATCCCGGCGACATCGCGCCCGCCCACGTGCACAGCCCCAACGCCAGCCGCACCATCCTGTCCGACAAGGGCGGCTACACCAACGTCGAAGGCGAGCGCTGCGAGGCCCATCGCGGCGACATCATCCTTACCCCGAACGGCACCTGGCACGATCACGGCAACGAAGCCGAGGCTCCGGTGATCTGGATCGACATGCTGGACTGGCCGCTGATGGAGTTTCTGGATTGCGCCTGGGTCGACCAGGACTTCAAGCCGGGCGAAGGCAGCAACGCCAAGAGCCAGGCGACCGCGCACAAGACCGGCTATTCCAACCGGCTCTACGGCTCAGGCGGCATGGTGCCGACCTTCGTCTCGCACCAGATCGGCTTCGGCCGCGATCCCGCTCCGCTGATCCACTTCCGCGGCGTCCAGATCCGCGAGGCGCTGCAAGGGCTCAGCAAGGAAGCCGGTGACCCGCACGAAGGCATCCAGATGCAGTTCGTCAATCCGGTGACTGGCAAGCCGGTGTTCTCGACGCTGAACTATCAGGCGCAGTTGCTGCGGCCGGGCGAAGAGCTTCTGCCCAAGCGCGAGACCTGCGGCACCTTCATGGTGGTGATCGCCGGCAAGGGCAAATCGGAAATCGGCGGCCAGACCTTCGATTGGGAAGAGAACGATATCATGGTGGTGCCGAACTTCCTCTGGCGCCGCCATATCAACACCGGCAGCTCCGACGCCATCATCTACACCGTGTCCGACTCCGCGCTGCTCAAGAACATCGGCCAGTACCGCGCGCAGGGCATGGATAAGAACGGCAAGGTCGTGCAGCTCGTGCAGTGACACTGGCCGCAACTTCCGCGATCTCGGCGCCGCCTCCGGGCGGCGCTTGATTTTTGGGCCGTCATTTCGGCCCGACGATCAATCGGTCGTGTCGAGACACACGGCGCGGGATTGCGTATGACCTTACGCCCGCAACAACCCGGACTTGGTGCCGATGCTTCGATTCATTCACCTCACCGTCCTCGCGTTCTTTCTCGTTGCCGGCCAGGCCGTCGCGCAAGCGCCGGCTTTGGGACCGGCGGTCAGCGCGCGCAACGGCATGGTGGTCGCGCAGGAGGGCCGGGCGGCGCGGATCGGCGTCGAAGTCCTGGAGAAAGGCGGCAACGCGGTCGATGCGGCGGTCGCAGTCGGCTTCGCGATGGCGGTGACCTATCCGCGCGCCGGCAATATCGGTGGCGGCGGCTACATGGTGATCCACCTCGCGCGCGAGAACACCAATGTCGCGATCGACTACCGCGAGACTGCGCCGGCGGCGACCACCCGCGACATCTTCCTCGACGACAAGGGCGAGGCCGACCCGCGCAAATCGCGCGATTCCGCGCTCTCGATCGGCGTACCGGGCACGGTTGCGGGGCTGGCGCTGGCGGAGGAGCGCTACGGTTCCGGCAAATTCACGCTCGCCGATTTGATCGCGCCCGCGATCAAGCTGGCGCGCGAGGGGTTCTCAGTCGGGGATGACGTCGCGGATTCGCTGCCAGGGGTCGTGCGTCGGGTTGCGGTCTGGCCGTCCTCGGCGAAGATCTTCCTGCGCGACGGCAAGGCGCTGATGCCCGGCGAGACGCTGCGGCAGACCGACCTTGCGGATACGCTCGAAGCGATCGCTCAGCGCGGACCACGGGCGTTCTACGAAGGCGGCATTGCCGAGAAGCTCGCCGCCGGCGTGCGCGCAGCCGGCGGCATCATGACCACCGACGATCTCAAGAACTATCAGCCGATCGTGCGCCCGCCGGTGCAGGGTACCTATCGCGGCTATGACATCATCTCGATGCCGCCGTCCTCCTCTGGCGGCGTAATTCTGATCGAGATGCTCAACATCCTCGAAGGCTACGCTCTCGGCGCCGACGCGCCGACGCTGCGGCTCCATCTCATGGCCGAGGCGATGAAGCGCGCCTACGCCGACCGCGCCGTCTTCCTCGGCGACCCCGCGGTGGTGCAGGCGCCGCTCGACCACCTGATGTCGAAGGACTATGCCGCCGAACTGCGGCGCCAGATCGATCCCGCGCGCGCGACGCCGGTCACCGCCAGCGGCGAGCCGCCGCACGAGGGCGAGAACACGACCCACTACTCGGTGGCCGATGGTTTCGGCAACGCGGTGGCGAACACCTACACCTTGAATTTCAGCTACGGCGTCGGGCTGGTCGCCGAAGGCACCGGCGTCCTGCTCAACAACGAGCTCGACGACTTCGCCGCCAAGCCGCGCGCGCCCAACGCCTATGGCCTGCTCGGCGGCGATGCCAATGCGCCCGGGCCCGGCAAGCGGCCGCTGTCGTCGATGACCCCGACCATCGTGCTCAAGGACGGACAGCCGTTCCTTGTCACCGGCTCACCCGGCGGCAGCCGCATCATCACCGCGGTGCTGCAGATCGTCAGCAACGTGATCGACCGCAAGCTGCCGATCGCGGAGGCCGTGGCGGCGCCGCGCATCCATCATCAGTGGTCGCCCGATTTGATCAATGCCGAGCGCGGCCTGCCGGCCGAGGTGCTGCGCGGACTTGCCGAGCGCGGCCACAAGGTGCGCGAGGGCGTGCCGCGAACCTCGGCCAATTCGATCCTGGTCACGCCGGAAGGCTTCGTCGGCGCCGCCGACAGCCGCACCCGCGGCGCGCTGGCGGCGGGATATTGAGATTGTCACTCGCCGCTCGCGCCGCTCGCGCGGATCGGGCCGGCCCATTTGTCGATCTCGCTGGCGACGAACTTGCCCAGATAGTCCGCGCTTCGCCGGTTCGGCGCGACCACCGCAAGTCCGAGGGCGTCGAGCCTCTGGCTGAAGGCCGGATTGTTCATCACCGTGACGATCGCATCGTGGAGCTTGCCAACGATCGCAGGCGGCGTGCCCTTGGGCAGGAAGACTGCGTTCCAGGTATAGGCCTCGAAGTTGGCCAAGCCCTGCTCATGCGCGGTCTTGAGCTCAGGCAGCACCGGCGAACGCTCGGTCGAGAGCATCGCGATCGCTTTCACCTGCCCCTCATGGATCGGCTGCACGGCGGTCGAAAGCACGTTGCACATGTAGTCGATCCGCCCGCCGATGAGATCGATCAGCGCCGGCCCGCCGCCGCGATACGGCACATGCGTGACGTCTACGCCCATCACCTGATTGAGCAGGACGCAGCCGATATGCGAAGAGGTGCCGGGGCCGGCGGAGGCGAACTGCATCTGGGACTGGTTCGCCTTCACATAAGTAATGAACTGCGGCAGGTCGTTCGCCGGCAGGTTCTTGCGCGCGATAAGCACCAAAGGTACGTCGGCGATCAGCGCCACCGGCGTGAAATCGGTGGCGGCGTTGTAGAGCGGATGCTTATAGAGCGTCTGGTTGAGCGCGTGGGTACCGATCGAGCCGAGCACGAAGGTGTAGCCATCCGGTGCTGCCTGCATGACCCGCTGCGAACCCGTCATGCCGCCGGCGCCGGTGATATTCTCGACCGTCACCTGCTTGCCGAGCGCCTCGCCGAGATATTGCCCCACCATCCGCCCCAGCACATCGACCGGCCCGCCGGCCGCGAATGGCACGATCATCGTCAACGGCTTCGCCGGCCAATTGTTCTGTGCCTGTGCCGCCGCACTCCAGCACCAAGCCGCCGCAACGATTCCAACGATCAGCTTCCTGGTCATGACTTGTCTCCCGGCGCTCCCCGCAACTCTATCACGCCTGCACGAACTTGAATGTACCACGCCGACCTACCAGCCCAGCGCTGCCCGCAGACCACCCCTTGTCGGACACCGCCGCGCCGCCTAAACCTGCATCCGTCAATTCATCCGGGGAGATTTGCATGCGGCCGAGCCGCCGACAGCCCGACGAGCTGCGCGCCGTGTCGCTCGAACGCGGCGTGGTGAAATATGCCGAGGGTTCCTGCTTCGTGAAATTCGGCGACACCCAGGTACTGGTGACGGCGACACTCGAAGACCGGCTGCCGCCCTGGCTCAAGGGCCAGGGGCGCGGCTGGATCACCGCTGAATACGGAATGCTCCCGCGCGCCACCAGCGAGCGCACGCGGCGCGAGGCGTCGGCCGGAAAGCAGACCGGCCGCACCGTCGAGATCCAGCGCCTGATCGGGCGCAGCCTGCGCGCGGTCGTCGATCTCGAAATGCTCGGTGAGCGGCAGATCACCGTCGACTGCGATGTGATCCAGGCCGACGGCGGCACCCGCACCGCCTCGATCACCGGCGGCTGGGTGGCGCTGTACGATTGCATTGCCTGGATGAAGGCGCGCGAGATGGTCCGCGACAACGTCCTGCGTGACAACGTCGCCGCGATCTCCTGCGGCATTTGCGCCGGCGCATCGGTGCTCGACATCGACTATGCCGAGGATTCCGAAGCCGAGACCGACGCCAATTTCGTGATGACCGGCGCCGGCCGGATCGTCGAGGTGCAGGGCACGGCCGAAAAAATCCCGTTCACGGAGGAGCAGTTCCTTGGCCTCCTGGCGCTCGCCAAGAAGGGCGTCGCCAAGCTCGTCGATTTGCAGAAGCTCGCGGTGATGTGAAAGTGGACGACAGCGGACGGACCGCGGACGACAAATGAGCGACAACGGAACGCCCACCGTCGCTTCGCCTTCCCTACTCCGCCCGCCGTCCGCTGGTATCCGTCGTCCGATTACCGGTCCGTTGGTGATCGCGACACATAACCCGGGCAAGCTGCGTGAAATGCGCGAGCTGCTGGCGCCCTATGGAATCGAGGCGGCATCCGCTGGCGAACTTGCCCTCGACGAACCGGAGGAGACCGGCCGGACCTTCGCCGAGAATGCGCGCATCAAGGCAGTAGCAGCGGCGGCAGCGGCCGGCCGCACGGCGTTTGCAGATGATTCCGGACTTGCGGTCGATGCGCTCGAAGGCGCGCCGGGGATTCATTCGGCCCGCTGGGCCGGACCGGCCAAGGACTTTCAGCACGCGATGCAGCGGGTCGAAGACCAACTGCGGGCACGCGAAGCCACGATACCTGCACAACGCAGGGCGCATTTCGTATCCGCGCTGTGCGTCGCCTGGCCGGATGGACATGTCGAGGAATTCGAGGCCCGCGTCGACGGCACGCTGGTATGGCCGCCGCGGGGGGCCGCGGGGTTCGGCTACGATCCGATGTTCCTCCCCGACGGATTCTCGCGCACCTTCGGGGAAATGACGGGCGAGGAAAAGCACGGCTTGCCGCCGAAAGGGCTCGGCCTCTCGCACCGTGCCCGCGCCTTCCTCAAGCTCGCGGAGGCCTGCCTTGAGAAATCCGGGCGCCCGCAACATTGAAAGGGCCCGGCACTTGGCCGAGCCCTGATTTGCAGTAACGAGCCGGCGCGGGCGCTTACTTCTGCTGCTCGCTCGGCTTCTCGGCGGGCTTCGGAGGAGTCTGGCTCTGCTGCTGCGGATTCGCAGGATTGGTGGGCTTCTGGTCGGAACTGGAGTTGGAAACCGGAGAATCGCTCATAGTATATCCTTTTCAAAAGATCATTTAAGAAAGCTTTGGTACGTAATATATCTGGGTGCTGAAAAATAATAAACAAGCAGGGCTCGCGCTTTTATTTGAGATTCTGGCTTACGCTGCCCCTTTTTCAGCAATTTCTCGATGTGGTCCTCAGGTCGTCTTGGCCTTATTATGATTCGTTTCACTATCGTCCCAATGGTCAGGATCTCTTTTTGTTGTTGAACCGCGCCCTTTGCGTTGCCGCGGCCGCCACATTCCGCGACAAAAGCGGCCGAAACGTTTTATGTTCTCTGCATGAACGACACTTCGCAGCCCTCAAATTTCGGGATTTACATCCATTGGCCGTTCTGCCTCTCCAAATGCCCCTACTGCGACTTCAATAGTCACGTCCGCCATGCCGCGATCGATGAGGCGCGTTTCGTGCGCGCCTTCGGGGCGGAGATCGCAGCGACGGCCGCGCGCGTGCCCGGCCGAAACGTGTCGAGCATTTTCTTCGGCGGCGGCACACCCTCGCTGATGCAGCCGGAAACAGTGGGGGCGATCCTAGACGCCGTCGGCCGGCACTGGAGCGTCGCACCTGACGCCGAGGTCACGCTCGAAGCCAATCCAACCAGCGTCGAGGCGACCCGCTTCCGCGGCTATCGCGCCGCCGGGGTCAACCGCGTGTCGCTCGGCGTTCAGGCGCTCGATGATGCCGCACTCAAGGAGCTTGGCCGGCTGCACACCGCGCAGGAGGCGCTCGACGCGGTCGGCGTCGCCCGTTCGATCTTCGAGCGCTACTCATTCGATCTGATCTACGCGCGGCCGCGGCAGACGCCGGAGGCCTGGGCCGCCGAACTCAAGCGCGCGATCGCCGAAGCGGCCGAGCATCTCTCGCTCTATCAGCTCACCATCGAGCATGACACGCCGTTCGCGGCGTTGCGCGCCGCCGGCAAGCTTGTCATCCCCGACGAGGACAGCGCCCGCACGCTGTACGACACCACGCAGGACATCTGCGCTGGCGCCGGCCTTCCCGCCTACGAAGTTTCCAACCACGCGCGGCCCGGCGCCGAATGCCGGCACAACCTCGTGTACTGGCATGCGCACGAATATGCCGGCATCGGACCGGGCGCGCACGGCCGGCTCGACATCGCCGGCGAGCGACGCGCCACCGCAACCGAAAAGCGTCCCGAGGCCTGGCTCATGCGGGTCGAAACAATGGGCCACGGCGTCACCACCGATGATGTCCTGACCCACGAGGAACGAGCGGATGAATTCCTGCTGATGGGCCTGCGCCTCGCCGAAGGGATCAACCCCGCCCGCTACGCGCGCCTCGCCGGCCGCAAGCTCGATCCGCGCCGCCTCGCCATCCTGCGCGAGGAAGGCGCGGTGGAAATGACCGCCGACGGGATGCTGCGCGTCACGGCCGCCGGTTTCCCGGTACTCGATGCGGTGGTGGCAGATTTGGCGGCCTGACCGTCGCCGTCAGTTCGCGGAGCGCTTACGTCCCCGAGCCCCCGAACGATTTCGGCGGCGGGCTGACGATCTGGCCGCCGGTCGGAGACACGCGCAGCACGGCCAAGCCGCGCTGGTTGGTGCCGTCCGGACGGAAGCGGAACAGTCCATCGATGCCGGTGAAGCCCGAGGCATTGGTCAGCGTCGCCTCGGCGAAGCGCTTATTGCCCTGCGTCTTGGTGAGCGCCGCGATCAGGGCAACCGCGTCATAGGCGAGCGTCGCGGTACGCGCGGGGTCCTGGCTGTAGCGGCTCCGGTACCGCGCCGAGAAATTCCGGAAGCCCGTGGTGTCCGGCCCGGCGTACCAGGCCCCATCCAGCGCCGGATTCGAGAAGATCTGCGGATCTTCCCACAATCCACTCCCGAGGATCTGCACCCGTTTGGTATCGACGCCGTTCGAACTAAGCCCCTGGACCACCGTCGCCGCGGCGTCAGCCCCGTCCGGGATGAAGATCGCGTCGGCGCGCGCCCCGGCCTGCGCCACATTACGGACCGGACCGGCGATGGCGCCTTTGTCGAGCGGGTAGTGTTCGAGCGCGACGATGCGTCCGCCGTGACGCGCAACCGATTGCTTGAACGCGGCCTCCGCCACCGTGCCGTAGGCGTTGTCCGGCAGCAGCGCCGCAAACGCACGCTTACCCGAACTCGCCGCGTAGCCGACGATACGGTCGACGTCCGACTCCGGCAGGAAGCTCAGGAGGTAGACCCCGTGCGCGGCGACGTTGGAGTCGGTCGAGAACGCAATCACCGGAATGTTGCGCGAACGCGCGAGCTGACCGACGGGCGCAACCGATGCCGCAAACAACGGCCCGAGGATGATTTCCGCGCCTTCGTCGAGCACCTGCTGCGCCGCGGATTGGGCGCCCGACGGGGTACCGCCGTCGTCCTTCACCAGGAGTTGCAGGTCGGGACTGTTGAACTCGGCTAGCGCCATCTCGGCGGCGTTGCGCATCGACTGCGCCGCGACGCCGGCGTTGCCGCCGGCGGAAAGCGGCAGGATCAGTCCGACCTTGACCCGGCCAGCCCCGATCTGGTTGGCCGACCCGGGCGCCGGTGCGGGTTGCGGCAGGCCGCCGAACAGGTCACCGGGCTGCAAGTTCCCGGAACATGCCGCCAACAGGAGGTTTGCGCCGGCCGCCAGCGCAATGAGCCAGCGCGAGGAACCGGCGGCCGGAGCAGGCGTCCGTGCCTGAGCTACTCGAAACATGGACCGGTTTCCTCCAAGGACAGGGGCCGCACCTGACCATGATAGCAATCGGACATGTTGTCGATAAATGGTTAACTGAGTGAAAAGGATGGCAATTCCCAGCGGCCCCGGCCAGGAGACTCATGACGCAGGGTTTGCCGGCCGCTAGACTTGGCGGCATGACCCGCAGCCCGGCCATCAGTTCTCGCCCCGATTTGCCCGGCGCACCGTCCCACCGGCGCTACCTGCTGGCCGGACAGCCGGTCGACGCTCCGGCGCTGGCGCCCGGGCTGCATCTGGTGGCGACACCGATCGGGAATTTACGCGACATCACGCTGCGCGCGCTCGAAGTCCTGGCAGCGGCGGATGTGATCGCCTGCGAGGATACGCGGGTCACTCGGAAACTCCTGGACCATTACGGGATCGCCACCCCGCTGACCCCCTATCACGATCACAACGCGGCCGAGGCGCGGCCGAAACTGCTCGCCCGCCTGGCCGCGGGGGCGGCGGTGGCGCTCGTTTCGGACGCCGGCACGCCGCTGGTCTCCGACCCCGGCTTCAAGCTGGTGCGCGCGGTCCGCGAGGCCGGCTACGCGGTCACGGCCCTGCCCGGAGCCTCCGCCGTGCTGGCCGCGCTCGCCGTCGCCGGCCTGCCGACCGACCGCTTCTTCTTCGAAGGATTCCTGCCGCCCAAGGAGGGGGCGCGACAGGCACGGATCGCAGAATTGGCGCGCCTTCCGGCGACTCTGGTCCTGTTCGAAACCGGGCCTCGCCTTGCCGCCGCGCTTGCGGACCTGGCCGCCGGACTCGGCGCGCGCGAAGCCGCCGTCTGCCGGGAACTCACCAAGCTCTACGAAGAGGTGCGCCGCGGCGATCTTGCGACCCTGGCGGACGACTATGCGGCGGCTTCCGAGCCGCGCGGCGAGATCGTGGTCGTGATCGCGCCGCCGCCGGCTGCAACGACGGACCCGGGCGATCTCGACGCCCTGTTGCGGCGGGCGCTCGAACGGCTGTCGGTCAAGGAGGCCGTCGCGGAGATCGCCGCCGTGACCGGGCTGCCGCGGCGCGAGGTTTATCAGCGGGCGCTGGCGCTCGCGAAGGACGGCGGCGATGGCCACGAACGGTGAACGGCCATCATCGCCGCCCAAGGCCGGTGCGCGGATTGAACGCCAGGTCGCGTTCCGCGTCGGAATTTCCGCGGAAAGCCGCGCCGCTGCGCTGCTGATCGCGAAGGGGTTCCGGGTCCTGGCGCGGCGCTGGAAGAGCCCGCTCGGCGAGATCGATATCGTCGCGCGCCGGCGCCGGCTCCTCGTCTTTGTGGAGGTGAAGGCGCGCGAAAATCTGGACGATGCCGCCTGGTCGGTCACCGGCCGACAGCGGGCGCGGATCATCGGCGCGGCGGAGGCTTGGCTTGCCGCGCACCCGGACCCGAATATTCAGGACATCCGCTTCGACGCGATGCTGGTCGCGCCCGGCCGCATCCCGAAACATATCGCGGCCGCATTCGACGCCAGCCGGTGATACCAAAGCCGGCGCTCAAGCGGCGCGCAGCTTCTGGAAGAACTGATCAATCTGGCCGCGGATCCGCGCCGCGACCTTCCCAAGGTCGTCGGACACGGCCTTCACGCTGGTCGCGCTGCGCCGGGTGGCGGCCGTGGCGTCGCCAACCCGCTCGACTTCGCTCGCGGTTTCGAGCGTGCGCTTCGCCGCGGTCTCGACGCTGCGCGCGATTTCCTGCGTGGCGGCGCCCTGCTGAGTGACGGCCGCCGCGATCGCGCCGCTGATGGCGCCAATCTCGCGGATGGTCCGCTCGATCGCGCCGATCGCGCCGATCGACCGCATGGTCGCCTGTTGCATGCCCGCGATCTGCGCGCCGATATCCTCGGTCGCCTTGGCGGTCTGGCCGGCAAGCGCTTTCACTTCGCTCGCCACTACGGCAAAGCCGCGCCCGTATTCGCCGGCCCGCGCCGCCTCGATGGTCGCGTTGAGCGCGAGGAGATTGGTTTGCTCCGCGATGTCGGTAATGAGCTTGACCACGTCGCCGATGCGGCCGGCCGCCTCGTTGAGCTCCTTCACCGTGGCGTTGGTCCACTCGGCTTCGCTGACCGCCTTGGCAGCGATCGCATTCGACTGCGCGACCTGGCGGTCGATCTCCGTCACCGACGCTGCGAGTTCATCGGCGGCGGAGGCGATATCGCGCACATTCGCCGAGGCATCGGACGAGGCGGTGACGGCACCCGCGGTCCGGCTCGAGGCGTTGTCGGCGGCGTTCGCCAGGGTCGTGGAGGCGACCAGCATCGCGTCGGCGATACGGCCGAGTTCGGATAGCGTCAGTTCGGCCTCGGCCCTGAAATGCGCGAAATCGGCCGACCTCTGCTGTTGCCGGCGCGCGCGTGCTGCCACGTCGCTGCTGGCGGCGCGGCCCAGTTCGTCGTTCCGGTGCAGCGCGTCCTGCAACAAGCCGACGGCGCGAACGACCGGGCCGATTTCGTCGACACGGCCCCAATCGGGAATCGCGACATTGACGTTACCGGCGGCGATGGCTTCGGCGGCGCTACTGATCCGGGCGAGCGGTCCGGCGATGTCGCGGGCAACAACAATTACGCCGGCGATCGCCAGCAAGATCGCGGCGACGGCGAACGCCGGCGCCAGCCACCAGCTCACCGGAGCAGCGAGGTCGCGACTGCCGAAAGCCACAAGCAACAACCAGCCGCCCATGGCGACGGCCACGCTGGCGAGCAGAGCGAAGATCGCGTAGAGCTTGGGCGCGATCGAACGACGCGGCGACTTCACCGACAACTCCTGAGCGCAAATTGTCCCGGCTGAGATTGGCGATAAAGTCCTTAAGGCTTCGTTTGCGTTACGAAATCGTTCTGCGGAGGACTGATGGCACTCAGAGTTGCCGTGCAGATGGACCCGATCGAGCGGATCAACATCCGCGGCGATTCCACGTTCGCCCTGCTGCTGGAGGCGCAGCAGCGCGGACATCAGCTCTTTTATTACACGCCCGATCGCCTGGCCTTGAACAGCGGCAGGGTTTTCGCCGCGGTCCAGCCGGTCGCGGTCCGCGATAAGGACGGCGACCACGTCACGCTCGGCGCGCCGGCGCGAACCGAGCTGGCGACCTTCGACGTGGTGCTGCTGCGGCAAGACCCGCCGTTCGACCTCGCCTACATCACGACGACGCACCTGCTCGATCGCGTCCATCCGCAGACTCTCGTGGTCAACAATCCGGCCGAGGTGCGCAACGCGCCCGAGAAGATGTTCGTGATGGAATTCCCGGAGCTGATGCCGCCGACGCTGATCACGCGCGACCTCGCCGAGATCAAGGCGTTCCGGTCCGAGCACGGCGACATCGTGATGAAGCCGCTCTACGGCAAGGGCGGCGAGGCGGTGTTCCGTCTGACCCGGGAGGACCTCAACTTCGGCTCGCTCTACGACCTGTTCGCGGTGACGTTCCGCGAGGCCTGGGTGGTGCAGAAATTTCTCCCCGCCGTGCGTGAGGGCGACAAGCGCATCATCCTGGTCGACGGCGAATTCGCCGGCGCGGTCAACCGGGTGCCGGCGCCCGACGACCTGCGTTCCAACATGGCGCGCGGCGGCGTGCCGAAGGCGACCGACCTGACGGCTCGCGAGCGCGAGATTCTGTCAGCGGCTCGGCCCGTTTTTGCGGGAGCGCGGGCTCATCTTCGTCGGCATCGACGTCATCGGTGACTTTCTCACCGAAATCAACGTCACCTCCCCCACCGGCATTCGCGCGATCAAGAACCTCGGCGGGCCCGATGCGGCGGCGATGATCTGGGACAAGATCGAAGCGAAGCGGCGGTAGGCGCTGCGGCATGAACGGCGACGCAACATCAGACGTCGCGGACGAACTCGATCCGCTCACGCGGCTCGCGATCCGCCACGGCACCGACAAATGGGGACCGCATTTCTATACCCCGGTCTATCACACGCTGTTTGCGCATCTGCGTGACAAGCCGGTGCGGCTGCTCGAAATCGGGATCGGCGGCTACACGCTGAGGGCGGTCGGCGGCGCGTCGCTCGCGATGTGGGCGGAGTATTTTCCACATGGCCGGATCGTGGGCATCGATATCGTCGAGAAGAAGCTCGATCTCGGGCCGCGCGTCAAAATCCGGCGCGGCTCGCAGGACGACGCGGCCTTTCTGGCGAGCGTCAGCGAGGAGGACGGTCCGTTCGACATCGTCATCGACGACGGCAGTCATGTGCCGGCGCATGTGGTCGCGAGCTTCCTGGCTTTGTTTCCGCGATTGTCCGATGGCGCGCTCTACGTGATCGAGGACACCCAGACCGCATTTTTCCCGCAGTTCGGCGGCTCGGAGGTCAACGGCGGCGCAACCATGGAGTTCGCTGCCACAGTCCTTGCGCACTTGAACCATGCCGAGATCAAGATCGTTCAGCCGGCTCTGCAGGTTGATTACTCCGCCAGGAAGATCCGCTCATTGCGCGCCTATCACAACATCATCGTGATCGAGAAAGGCGACAACGATGAGCCTTCCAATTTCGCCTACCGGCTCGACAATCCGCATGCCGCTCGTGCGGTCCGTCTCATCGAACAGGAGCTTGCGCGCGCGCCGACGGCCGCAGGCTTTGCAAACCTCGCGGACATCTATGTCCTCGCCGGCGAATCCGCGCGGGCGGAGGCGCTGGCGCTGGAGGCCCTGAGGCAATGGCCGGATCACCCGACCCTGCTGGCCTCCGCCTTCCGCGCGACACTCGACGCGCAACGCAGGCTCGCGATTGCCGGACAGCTCGCCGGTCTCGACCCCGAAGGCGCTCGACCCTTCGTCGAGGAGGCCGCGGCGGAGCTTGCATCGGCGCCGAAGACCGGCTGACATTCGCTCGATTGCGCCGGCCCCGGGGTCAGCCCGCGTTCACTCGGCGCCGCCGCCGTTTCCCTTCACCGCGCCCGTGAAAATATCGTCGCCGCTGATCCAAGTCTCCTTGTCGCGGATGATCGCCTGCGGCGGCAGGTTAGGCGTCGCCGGCGTCGCGCCGGGGATACGCTTGACCGCCGTGCCGATTGCCATGAACTCGATCAGGCCGCCGAGCTCATGGATGTGCGTGCGGACGCCGACCACGTCGTCGGCGCCGATCGCCGCGGCGTCCTGCTTGATCAGGCCGATCGCGTGTTCGCGCGCGTCGTAGATCAACGATGTTAATTCGCTGAGCTCGCCGCGCGCGAAGCTTTTGAACATCGCCGTGACGCTGCCGACCACGCCGAGTGAATAGACCGCGGTGCCGAGCACCAGCTTGAGCGGCATGTAGCCGAGGCTCGCCAGGTTCCACATTTCCTCGCAGGTGAGGTCGCTCGTCACCGGCTCCTGCATCGCCGCGGCCGGCAGCGCCGGATGATGCGCGGCGGTGCCGACCATCAGCATCTCGTGCACGCCCTTGAATGGCATGATGCGGGTCTCGATCCCGATCACGGCATTGGCGCCGGCGCTGCGCGCTTCCGCGACGATGCGGCGCAGCGCGAGATGGCGCGTGGCGTTGAAGATGTCGCTGTATTCCTTGATCTCGCCGCGCGCGAGACTCTTGAGCGCGCCGAAGAAGCCGCCGGCGACGCCGACCGAATAGGCGACATTGCCGATGACGAATTGCTTCGGGGAGTAGCCGGCGTCGAGCAGGCAATAAAGCTCCTGGCCATTGCTGCTGGTCGAATAGGGATGAACGGGCGCCGCGGTGGCGGGGTCGTGCAGGCAGGAGCCGACCGACAGGAATTCCACATTGCCCTGCATGCGGCGCAATTCGCTGCTGATGCCGGTGACGCCATGGGCGCCGCAGCGTTGCGCTTCCTGGATCAGGCGCGACTGCGCCTCGTGGCGGCCCTCGCTGATGATCTCGGTGATCTGTGTCACCTCGCCGCCGAACAGGACGTTGAGCCCGGCGCGAACGCCGCCGACGAAGCCCATCGAATGCACGCTGTTGCCGACGACCAGTTCGCCCGGCAGGAGGTCCTTCAAGTTCAGGCAATAGATTTCATTGCCCGAAAGTCCGGTCATGATCGGCATGGCAAGTCCGCTGGGTGCGAGGGCTCCACTGGTCCTGTTGGTCGTCTTGCTCCGGCCGAGGTTCAGGCCAACGCAGGTCCGTCGTTAATGTCCTGCCAATTCCAGCGCCCTGGCCCGCGCGGACGGATCGACGATCTTGGCGAGATCGCCCGGCTTCGGCAGGTTGCCGGTGCGCACCAGTTCATTCTGCATCCAGTCGAGCTTGTCCATCGGAATACTGATCTCGGGATCGACGTCGTGGTTCTTGAGCACGATGTCGTACACATAGGCCGCGCGCGGATCGTCGGGCTTGGTCTCGATGATCTCGCGGGTGAGCGCGATCGTCTCGTCGCGATGTGTTGTCGCAAAGCGCAGCGCCTCGATCTCCGCGGCCAGGAAATTGACCACGTCGTCGCGCCGCTGCGTCAGCGTCTTGCCGGTCACAGTGAGGCAGAGCCGCACGTAGTTCGGCAGCGCGCTGCGACCGGTCGCGATGAGCCTGATGTCCTTCGGCGCGACCGCCATCAGCTCCTCGGTCACGATCGCGCCCTGCGCGACCCCGGCGATCAGCGCCTTGAAGCGGTCGAGGTCGCTGCCGAGGCTCGCCACCTTCACGTCGGCCGGCGTCATGTTGTACTTCGCGAATAGTGCCCGCGCGACCAGATCAGGCAGCGATCCAGGGGCGGAGATGGCGATGGTCTTGCCCTTGAGCTCGCTGATTTCCGTGATCGGCGCCTTGGCCATCATGCCGTGCAGCACGCCCGGCCAGTCGCAGCCGACGATCTTGAGGTCGGCGCCGCGCAGGCCGGCGAGGATCGCCGCGCCCGGGCTCGACTCGATGCTGTCGAGTTCGCCCGACAGCAGCGCCTTGTGGGCGAGCGTGCCGTTCTGCAGCGAGACGATCTTGATCTTGAGCCCGTGCTTTTCCGCAAAACCGCGCCGGCTCACCATGAGCGAGAAACCGGCATCGCCTTTCGGCTCGATCACGCCGTGGGTCCAGGGCTTGGGCGTCTGCGCGGCGGCCGGCGTGGCCAGCGATGACGCGGCCGTCAGCGCGACGAGCACCGCGCGCATCAGCCCGGATTTGGTCGATCGATTCATTGCAAGCTCCCATGGCATTGTCCTCGCAGGCTACGGCCGGCGCTGGTCGCCGTAAACCGGGCCGATCGTCACCGGGGACGGCGGCAGATGTTCTCTAAATGTTCTTGCGAGGGTCGCAGTCCTGCGTTAACCTTCTGGCGGTGAGGGCTGAGCATGGTCCAGCGCGTATCGACGGTGGCATTCGAGGGCATTGAGGCCCTGCACGTGGACGTGCAGGTGCAGGTAGCGCCGGGGCTGCCGGCCTTCAATATCGTCGGACTGCCGGACAAGGCGGTGAGCGAGGCGCGCGAGCGGGTGCGTGCGGCGCTGGTTGCCTCCGGGCTCGCGTTGCCGGCGCGCCGCATCACCGTGAATCTCGCCCCGGCGGATGTTCCGAAGGAAGGAAGCCACTACGACCTGCCGATCGCGCTCGGGCTCATGGCAGCGATCGGAGCGGTCCCGAGCGACGCGCTCGCCGGGTTCACGGTCCTGGGCGAGCTCGGCCTCGACGGTTCGATTGCGGCGGTCGCCGGCGTGCTGCCGGCGGCGATCGGGGCGAATGCCCGCGGTGAAGGGCTGATCTGCCCGACCGCTTGCGGCCCGGAGGCGGCCTGGGCAAGCCCCGACATGGAGATCATCGCCGCGACCTCGCTCATCCAGCTCGCCAATCACTTCCGCGGCACGCAGGTACTCAAGCGCCCGGAGCCGAAGATCCGCGAGGTCGAGGGGTCGCTGATCGACCTCAAGGACATCAAGGGCCAGGAAAGCGCCAAGCGCGCGCTCGAAGTCGCCGCTGCCGGCGGACATAATCTGCTGATGGTCGGCCCCGCCGGGCCCGATTCATAATGCTCACCTGTCTATGTCGTTAGAGTTCAAGCTCTTTTTGTAGCGGATCGCCGGACGGCGGACGTCGGAGGCGCCGCGCAGTAGCGGCCCGCTTGACATCGGCGCGCTCCAGATCGGCCGCCCTGATTATCCAAGGGGCGCCCTTACAGAGCTGGCTCGCCGCGAGCTGGCCGTCCTTGATCAAACGTCGGACGGTCGACGGACTGACGGATAGAGCCGCCGCAGCCTCATCGAGGGTGACCTCGCCGCGCTCCCGGCGCTCGCCCTCGCAATAGGTCGCAATCGCATTGTGACTACGCAGGCTGCACACCCGTGACTGCGTCCAGCCGTTGCCTCGCCCTGTCGTCTTGCCGGCTCGGTTGAGCACCGAGGCGATCGCCTTGTCCGGCATCTGCCGCGCCAGAACACGCACCAGGTCGACAGTCGCCGCCGCGGCACTCCAGCGATGCTGACCTGTGCGGTTCTTCTTGACCTTGAGCGCCGAGTGGTCGCCGCCGTGCCAGCGGATCACCAGCTCGAGCGCATTGTCCTCGACGCGGACGACGATCTCGTCGATCAGCGTCCGCACGATACGCTTCCTTGTCTCTGGTGTCACACCCGGGCTCGTCCACGCCCTTTGCAGATCGACGCCGAGCGTCATCAGCCGTTCGCGATCGGCAGGGGTGAGGTCAGTTGCGGGTGATGTCGCCAGTCCCTCCAGTTCAGTCTCCAGATTGCGGACGACCGCCAGCCGCTCGTTCCATCGCGTCTCCAGTTCGGCGGCGACGAGGCGATTGTCGGGATCGACGACATCGTATTGGCGACGCGCGCGGCCGACCTCGTAGCGGGCCTGCTCCAGTGCCAGTTCCACTTGCCGCCGCTTGTCCTCGCTTGCACGGCTGCGCGCGGCCTGCGCCGCCAGCGCTGATTCGATACCGAGCGGCTGCAGGCGCTCGATCACCTCGGCGGCGACGTCGCGGTCAATCCGCATGCCACCGAACGAGATACAGCGATCGCCACCGTGATTGATGAAGCCCCCCTGGCAGTGATAGCGCCCGGTATTGCCGTCCTTGCCGGAGTAAGCGACATGCAGCTTGCGTCCGCAATGGCCACAGCGCAGCAGGCCGGCGAGCAGAGCCTCGCCCCGGCGCAGCGCACCGCGGCTCATCGGGTTCTTGCCGTTGGCATTGTCTGCGATCAGGCTGAGGTTCCTTTCGTAGTCCGCCCAGCTCAGATAACCCTCGTGGTGATTCGGGATCAACACCTCCCAGTCCTTGCGCTCCTTCTTGAAGCCGCGCACCACCTTCTTGCGGCCGGTCTCGATGCTGACGCGGCTGCCGGTGCGCCCGAAGGCATAGGCGCCGGCATAGATCGGGTTGGTCACGATATGCAGGATCGTGTTGTAGACTGGCAGCTTCCACTCGATCAGGCGGCCTTCGACGCCATAAGTGGCGGCGGGCAACGGGATGCGCTCGTGCCGGAACCAGAGATGCACCTGACGCACCGACTGCATCTCGGTGAACTTGGTGAAGACGAGGCCGATCGCCTCGGCAATGCGCCGATCCGGATCTTTCTCGATGCGGTTGTTGCCGATCCGTACGTAGCCGATGGCGACCGTCATAAACAGCTCGCCGCGACGCGCCTTTTGCTTCAGGGCCTCCAGTGAGCGCTGACGCAGCACCGACAGCTCCATCTCGCTCATGGTGCCCTTCATGCCGAGGAGCAGACGGTCGTTGGGATGGCGTGGATCGTAGACGCCGTCCTCGTCGACGATGAGCGTGCCGACGAGACCGCAGAACTCCAAGAGGGTGTGCCAATCGCGGCCATTGCGGGCAAGTCGTGACGCCTCAATCGAGACTACGGCGCCAACGCGCCCCTCACAGATGGCGGCCAACAGCTTCTCGAAGCCGGGTCGTGCGACGCCGCCGCCGGAGCGGCCGAGATCGTCATCGATAACGGCGACATCATTCCAGCCGAGTTGCCGCGTGCGATCGGCAAGGCCGTACTGGCGACGCTTGCTCTCCAGATTGTTGGCAACTTGATCCGGCGTCGACTGCCGAATGTAGACGACGGCCTGGCGAGCAAGGTGCTCAGACGTGATCTTGCTCATGAGCGGCCTCCCTCGTCTCGGTGGTTGGCGTGCACGTCTCGCTGCTGGCGCCGTCGGTGAGGGCCTCGACCAGCAGGCCTTCGAGCAGGCGGATGATGACGCTCCTGAGCGCCGCCGGAATATGCGATGTCTTGCGATCCTCCTCGAACAGGTTCCGTTGCAGGCGGTGTATTGGTTGCATGATCGCCTCCTTCGCGTGGGGACGATGCCCCGCTTGGAGAGGCGAGAAGCGCATCGATTCGGGCGCGTAACTCGACGAGTTTTTCAACACACAATCGAGGAAGCGTGGTGAGCGCTGCGAAGCGTGCTGTAGTCTTGGGCGCCGGCAAATCGATGCTGGCGGCGCGGCTGCCGACGATCCTGCCGCCGCTCGCGCCGCAGGAATTGCTCGAAATATCGATGATCGCGTCGGTCGCGGGCGAGCTGGAAGGCGGTGCGCTCACCAACCAGCGGCCGTTCCGCAGCCCGCACCACTCCGCCAGCATGCCGGCGCTGGTGGGCGGCGGGCTGCGCGCCCGGCCGGGTGAAATCTCGCTCGCGCACCACGGCGTACTCTTTCTTGACGAGTTGCCGGAATTCTGGCCGCAGGTGCTCGACGCGCTGCGCCAGCCGCTGGAGACTGGCGAAGTCGCGATCGCGCGCGCCAACCACCGCGTCACCTATCCCGCGCGGTTCATGCTGGTCGCAGCCATGAACCCGTGCCGCTGCGGCCGGGCTTCCGAGCCGGGCTTCGCCTGCAAGCGCGGTCCCAACGTACGCTGCGCCGCCGAGTATCAGGGCCGGCTTTCGGGCCCGCTGCTCGACCGCATCGACCTTCACATCGAAGTGCCGGCGGTGAGCGCCGCCGATCTCATGCTGCCGCCGCCGGCCGAAGGCAGCCGCGAGGTGGCTGCCCGCGTCGCGCGCGCCCGCACGATCCAGATCGAGCGCTACGCTGCGATCGGGCTGCCGCACATCCGCACCAACGCCACCGCGAACGGCCCGGTGCTCGAGGACGTCGCGCGGCCGGACGCGAGCGGACTTGCGCTGCTGCGCGATGCGGCCGACGCCATGCGGCTCTCCGCCCGCGGCTATCACCGCGTGCTGCGGGTGGCACGAACGCTCGCCGACCTCGACGGCGCGGAAAAGGTCGGCCGCGTCCATCTCGCCGAAGCACTGTCCTATCGTGCGCTTTCTGACGAAGTGCGCCGGGCGGCGTGATACCAACGGCGATGATCCACCCCATCGTCATGGCCCCCCCCGCATTCCGGCCACCCATGTCGTCGGTGTGGCTGATGAAGCGACACGTGGATGCCCGCGACGAGCGCGGGCATGACGGAGAAAATCTAACGCCGTGGCATCGGGCGACAATCGAATGCACGCTTCGTTAGGGTTAACGCTTCCGTAAACGGTTCTCGATTAGCGTGTCTCGCTTGCAGTTGTGCTGCGTCCGAGGTGAGCGATGGACCGAGTCCAGAAGACGTTGCTTGTCGTGATGGCAGTGGTGATCCCGGCGGCCGCGCCTCCCTTCTTCGCCTCCTCGCCCGGTCTGTGTTTCAACGCCGGGACCGTGACCTACCAGCTTGCGCCGAATTCCGCTTCGCCTGACTACCGCGTGCGCGTCGACAACGGCGCCGCCCACCCCGACTTGCGCGTCGCGCTTGTCGACCGCGCCGCAACCGCGGATTTCGTGCTGGTCGACGATGGCGGAAACGACGGCCACGCCTGCGCCAGTGCTGGCTTGCGCCGGACCATCAAGCTCGTGCCCGACGACGCCGACCTCACGATCAACGTCTCGACCGCGGCCGATGGCGCCGACGTCAAGCTCTTCGTCCATTCCGCCCGGGTCGGGCACCAGGACGCCGCCGCCCTGTTCGCGGTGATGCAGCGTGCCGAAAGCGCTGATCAGCTCGCCGACAACCCCTGACGGGGGTCGAGCTTCCTGCAGCGCGCCATCCCGCATTATCATTGCATCAACCTTACCGCCGCTCATCCGCGTGCAGCGTGGCGATGAAAGAGAATCGCAAAGGGTCCGCGCGCAAGATCGCCTGATAACCATTCAAGCGGGCACGCCGAGCCGCCGAACGCGGCAGGCCAGCACGCGGCAGGGATCGGGCATCAGACATGCGGGCCTCGCGCGCCAGCCTTTCCGCTCGGGTGTCGTTCAGCCGCCAAGCCGTGCGATTCATCGTGCGCGCGATCGTGCTGCTGTCGATGTCGTTCGCGGCGGCCTTCGGCTTCCTCGCCGCCATGCGCAATCCCGGCGTGCATTACAATCCGTACTTGTTCGCGGTCGGCGCGGCCGCCCTGTTCGGCGCGGCATGCGGGGCGATCGGCCTTCTGGTCTCGCGCATCGTTACGCTGAACGCGGAGCTGCGCGAGGGACGCGAGCGCATCGAGGATCTTTGCGATCGCAACTGGGAACTCAAGGAGACCCAGGAGCGCGCCACGAGTTTTCTCGAAGCGCAGGGCGACCTGATCGTGCGCCGCAGCGGCGACGGCCGCATCACCTACGTGAACGATGCCTATTGCACGCTGCTCGCGCGCACCCGCGACACGCTGCTCGGCGGCACGTTCAGTCCGGCGCTGCTGGCGCAGGGCGAGACCACATCGCTGACGGATGGAACGCGCCTGCACGACCAGAAGATCGTGACGCCCGACGGCGCGCGCTGGATCGCCTGGCGCGACGTGATCGTGCGCGGCGGTCCGCAGGGCAGAACCGAGATACAGAGCGTCGGCCGCGATGTGACCGGCCGCGTCGAGGCGGAGCGCGCGCTCGCCGAGGCCCGCGACGAGGCCGAGGCGGCGAGCCGCGCGAAATCGCGTTTCCTCGCCATGGTCTCGCATGAGATCCGGACGCCGCTCAACGGCATCCTCGGCATGGCGGATCTCCTTCTCGATACCAAGCTCACGCCGGAGCAGACGACCTATGCCAAGGCCGTGAAGACCTCCGGCGATGCGCTGCTGTCGCTGATCGAGGAAATCCTCGATTTCTCCAAGATCGAGGCCGGCCGGCTCGATCTCGACAGCAACACGTTCGAGCTGGCGCCGCTCATCGAGGAAGCGGTGGAGCTGATCGCACCGCGCGCGCAGGCCAAGGCGCTCGAAATCGCCGCCTATGTCGACGACACTCTGCCGCGCAGCGTGACCGGCGACCGTGCGCGGCTGCGCCAGGTGCTGCTCAACCTCCTCGGCAACGCGGTCAAATTCACCGAGCAGGGCGGCGTTGCCCTCATCGCCGAGCCCGGCAGCACCCCGGATGAGGTCAGCCTTCTCGTGCGCGATAGCGGCATCGGGATCGCGCCTGAGCAGCAGGCGCGCGTGTTCCTGGAATTCGAGCAGGCTGACTCCGGCGTCGCCCGGAAATTCGCCGGCACCGGCCTCGGTCTCGCCATCACCCGGCGTATCGTCGAACGCATGAACGGCCGCATCGCTCTCGACAGCGTTCCCGGCGTCGGGTCTACATTTCGCATCTGGCTGCCGCTGCCGCCTGCGGGCGAGGCGCGTGGGCCAGCTTTCGCAGCACCCAATCTCGCAGGAGATAACGTTCTCCTGGTCGCGCCTTCGTCCGTTGAGGCGGCGCTGTTGGCGCGCCGTCTGGCCGGTTGGGGCGCAACGACCTGCATCGCCCCCGATCTGACGGTCGCGCAGACCCTGCTTGCCGGCCGCGAATGGAGCGCGGTCTTCGTCGACCACGCCCTCGGCCCGACGGCCTGCGAAGCGCTGGCCGGCGCCACATCGGCGGCCCGCCGCATCGTCCTCATCACACCCGCCGCGCGCCATGATCTGACAGCGCTCAAGGACGCCGGCTTCACCGGCTATCTGGTCAAGCCGGTGCGGGCGGCCTCGCTCGCGGCGCGGCTAGGCGGCGAGACCGACACATTCGAACGAGGCGATGACGCTGCCGAGTCCAGCACGTCAGTCACCACGGCCGCGGTTCGAGGTCTCGCCGTGCTCGTGGCGGAGGACAACGACATCAATGCGCTGCTCGCGCGCGCACTGCTGGTGCGCCTCGGCCACCGCCCGACGATCGTCGGCAGCGGAACCGCCGCGGTCGAGGCCTGGCGGGGCGCAAGCGATGACGGCAAACCGTTCGATCTGGTGCTGATGGATGTGCAGATGCCCGAAAGCGACGGCCTCGAAGCGACGCGAACGATCCGCGCACTCGAAGCGGAGCGCGGCACGCCGCGCACGCCGATCGTCGCCCTGACCGCCAATGCGCTCGCCGAGGACCGCGACGCCGCGCTCGCCGCCGGCATGGATAGCGTGCTGACCAAGCCGCTCGACCGCGAGCGCCTCGCCGCAGCGCTGGCGTCCGCGCCGGCCGCGTCTTCGCTGGCTGCCTGACGGGCGCACACGGCGCCGGCGTCACAACCGCCGCAGCGCCACTTCCTCAACCAAATGACTCTCGCCCTTGGCGAGGATGAGGTCGGCGCGCTGGCGCGTCGGCAGAATGTTCTCGTGCAGATTGATGAGATTGATCCGCTCCCAGATCGAAGTCGCGGTGGCGGCCGCTTCCTCGTCGGACAGTTTCGAGTAGCGGTGGAAATAAGACTTGGGATCGCGGAACGCCGTCTCGCGCAGCGTGAGAAAGCGGTCCACGTACCAGCGCAGCAGCACGTCGTCGCTGGCGTCGAGATAAACCGAGAAGTCGAAGAAATCCGACACGTAGGGGATGGCCTTGCCATCCTTCGGCGGACGGCCGGTCTGCAGCACGTTCAGGCCTTCGACTATGAGGATATCCGGGCGGTCGACCTCCACCCACTCGTTCGGCTTCACGTCGTAGACCAGGTGCGAATAGACCGGTGCGCGCACCCGCCGGCGGCCGGCCTTGACGTCGGACAGGAAGCGCAGCAGCGCCGGCAGGTCATAGCTTTCGGGAAAGCCCTTCTTTTGCATCAAGCCTTCGCGCTCGAGCACCGCGTTGGGAAACAGGAACCCGTCGGTGGTGAAGAGGTCGACGCGCGGCGTATTGGGCCAGCGCGCCAGCAGCGCCTTGAGCACGCGCGCGGTGGTGGACTTGCCGACCGCGACCGAGCCGGCAACGCCGATGATATAAGGCGTCTTCAAATCCTCGGTGCGCAGGAAATTCTGTTGCGCGCGAAACAGCCGCTGGGTCGCGGCGACATAGAACGAGAGCAGGCGCGACAACGGCAGGTAGATGTCCTCCACCTCCTTCATATCAAGCCGGTCATTGAGCGAACGAAGCTGCCCGACTTCCGCCGACGTCAGCGTCATCGGTGTGTCTTCGCGCAGGTTCGCCCACTCCGCGCGCGAGAAGATGCGGTAGGGCGAGAGGCCGTCGTCGATACGCTCTTCCATCGCCCTACTCAGCCGCCCTTGCGTGACGCCTTTTCGTCGAGACCCGATTGGCGCGTGCGCTCGCCGAGCGCAGCCTCCACTTCCGCGAGCTTGATCCCGCGCGCTTCCAGCACCACCAGCAGATGGTAGATCAGGTCGGCGGCCTCCGCGATCAGCCGCTCGCGATCCTCGGTGACCGCGGCGAGCACGGTCTCGACCGCCTCCTCGCCGAGCTTCTTGGCGCATTGGGCGACGCCGCGGTCGAGCAGCTTGCGCGTATAGGACACCTCGCCGCTCGCCTGGGCGCGCGCGTGCACCCGTGCTTCGAGGTCGTGGAGTGAGAATGTGCTCATTCAAGGCTCCCGCTCGTCCGCCATAGCATAGCGGCCCTGCGAAATGTCAATTTCCCGCATAGCTCGGAACACCCATGTCTGGCGCCGAGCACGGCTGCACGAACAGTCTGTGAACCGCGGAGCGACGGCCTGCAAGGCGGTTGCCTATTTCCATCATCCCAAGACAATCCCTGACGACGGGCGGCCGTCCCCGCGGCGGCCATGACAGCATTGGAGCGATACCATGTCAGACTTCCTCGTCACCTTCACCGTCATCCTGGCGCTGATCGGCTTGGCAGGTCTGCGCATTGCCAATCAATACGCGCGCGGTGTCGTTTTTCGACTCGGGCGCTACCAATCGACACGCGGGCCCGGTCTCTATTGGATCATTCCGTTGATCGAATGGACCCGTACCATCGACATGCGCATCAACACCGCGGCCGTCGAGGAGCAGGAGACCATCACCAAGGACAACGTCCCGATCAAGGTGAACGCCGTCGTGTGGTACCGGATCGTCGATCCGAAAGAGGCGGTGATCGAGGTCAAGAATATCGACCATGCCGTCATCCAGGTTGCTCTGACGACGCTTCGCACCGGCATCGGCCGACACTCGCTGGACGAAGTGCTCAAGGAGCAGGAGGCCGTGTCGAGCAACATTCAGCAGAAGATCGACGCGGTCACGGAGCCGTGGGGCGTCAAGGTCGAACGGGTCGAAATGAAGAACGTCGAAATTCCGACATCGATGCAGCGCGTGATGGCGCAGGAGGCCGAAGCGCTGCGCGAAAAGCGCGCGCGCCTGATCAAGGCCCAGGCCGAATTCGAGGCGGCGGAGCAGCTGCGCAAGGCATCGGAAATCATCATGCAGAATCCCGCCGGCCTGGAGCTGCGCCGCATGCAGATGCTCACCGAGGTCGGCGCCGAGCAGAACACCATGACGATCGTCATGATGCCGAGCGAGTTCGTGACCATGGCCGGCGCTCTCACCAAGCTTGCATCAGCGAAAGCCTGAGGTTGAATCCAGCGCGCCTCGCTGTGCTGTGGGCGGGTCGAGGCTCCTGACGCGCCTGCGACTTACGGATCGAGCCGCATCGGCAAGCCGGCGCGCGCCATGTGCTCCTTCGCCTCGCGGACCGTGTGCTCGCCGAAATGAAAGATCGAGGCGGCGAGCACCGCGGTCGCGTGGCCGTCGCGAATGCCGGCGACGAGATGGTCGAGCGTGCCCACGCCGCCGGAGGCGATCACCGGCACCGGCACGGCGTCGGCGATGGCGCGGGTGAGCGGGATGTCGAAGCCTTGCCGGGTGCCGTCGCGATCCATCGACGTGAGCAGGATTTCGCCGGCCCCGAGCGCGACCACCTCGCGCGCATAGTCGATCGCGTCGAGGCCGGTCGGATTGCGACCGCCGTGGGTGAAGATCTCCCAGCGCTCAGCTTCGCCCGGCTTCGATACTTTCTTGGCGTCGATCGCGACCACGATGCACTGGTCGCCGAACTTCTCCGCGGCCTCCTTCACGAAGGCGCGCCGCGCTACCGCCGCGGTGTTGATCGAGACCTTGTCGGCGCCGGAACTCAGGAGCTTGCGGATGTCCTCGATGGTGCGCACGCCGCCGCCGACGGTGAGCGGCATGAAGCAGGCTTCGGCGGTGCGCCGCACCACGTCGAGGATGATGCCGCGGTCCTCATGACTCGCCGCAATGTCGAGGAACGTCAGTTCGTCGGCGCCGGCGGCGTCATAGGCGATCGCCGCCTCGACCGGATCGCCGGCGTCGCGCAGGTTGACGAAGTTGACGCCCTTGACGACGCGGCCGTCCTTCACATCGAGGCAGGGAATGACGCGGACTTTGAACATGATAGCCTAGGAGAGACCACATAAGGCAGGGCTATGGATAACTTTAGCGAGTACGTCATATACGCCGATGAGAGCGGCGATCACAGCTTGGAGCACCTTGATACGACCTATCCTGTGTTTGTACTGTGCCTGTGCATATTTCGAAAGAAACATTACGTCGAGAACCTAGTCCCGAAGATCCAAAACCTAAAATTCAAGTGGTTTGGCCACGATGCAGTCATCCTGCATGAGCGAGAGATCCGAAAGAGGGAGCGCCCTTTCGAGTTTCTGAATCGACGCGAGATTTTCGAAGCGTTTATCGAGGAGCTCAATTCCATTCTTGCTCGAGCGCGTGTCGCCATTGTCGCCTCAGTGATCGACAAGCGTCGTCTCAAAGACGAGTACTTGTTCCACAGCAATCCTTATCATCTCGCACTGGGATTCTGTATTGAATCCACTTTTCAATTCCTGGAAAGTCGCGGCCAGGAAGACAAAGCAACGCATTTCATTTTCGAGTGCCGCGGCAATAAGGAGGACAATGACTTGGAGCTTGAGTTTCGGCGCATCACCGGCGGTCAAAATGCGTTGCGAAAAAAGCTCGCCAACTTTGAAATAAAATTTGTCGACAAGAGGGCCAACTCAGCAGGAATGCAACTGGCGGATCTGACAGCCCGGCCAATTGGACTCCGGATCATCAGGCCGAAGCAATCTAATCGAGCATTCGAAATCATTGAAAGAAAGCTTGTATCGGGGGCTGGTCGAAAGGGCATCAAGGCCGTCCGATTATTCCCCTAAACAAGCGAAAGGCCCCGGATTGCTCCGAGACCAGACGCCGACCGGGAAACCCCAATCCATTTCAATGTAGATACGGGTTAAGCCCGTAAGTTTCAAGCCTTAAAGCGTACAATTATGCGAAAAGTTCGAATCAGATCAAAGGCTTAACTAATAACCGCTATGTGACTCATTTGACTCATGAATTGCCGGTGCGCACGCCCCTTACCAGTCGAAGCGCCTCGGTCGCATCCAACCGCCCATCATACAGCGCCCGACCTACGATAGCCCCGGCGAGCTTCTTCGCCCGCGGCTCCAGCAGCGCCTTTACGTCCTCGATCGACGCGAGCCCGCCGGAAGCGATCACCGGGATCGACACCGCCTCCGCCAGCGCGATGGTGGCGTCGAAGTTGAGGCCTTTGAGCAGGCCGTCGCGAGCGATGTCGGTATAAATAATCGCGGCAACGCCGGCGTCCTCGAAGCGGCGCGCGATGTCGAGCACCGTCAGCTCCGAGCTTTCCGCCCAGCCTTCGACTGCGACTTTGCCATCGCGGGCATCGAGCCCGACGGCGACACGCTCGGGAAACCGCCGCGCCGCGTCCTTTACCAGTGCCGGGTCGCGCACCGCGGCGGTGCCGATGATGATGCGGGTCACACCCTTGCCGAGCCAGCCTTCGATCGTCGCCATCGCGCGGATGCCGCCGCCGAGCTGCACCGGGATCGAGATGGTTTCGAGGATACGCTCGACCGCCGCGGCGTTGACGGGCTTGCCGGCGAACGCGCCGTCGAGATCCACGATGTGGAGATATTCGAATCCCTGCGCCTCGAATGTCGCGGCCTGCGTGGCAGGATCGCGGTGAAAAACCGTCGCGCGCGCCATGTCGCCCTGTTCGAGCCGCACGGCGAGGCCGTCCTTGAGATCGATGGCGGGAAAGAGGATCACGGCTTCCACTTCAAGAAGTTCGCGATCAGGCGCAGCCCCAGGCGTTGGCTCTTCTCCGGGTGGAACTGGGTACCCACCATGGTGTCGCGCCCGACGATCGCGGTAAGGGGACCGCCATAGTCGGCTTCAGCCACCAGATCGGAGCGCTGCTCCGGCTTGAGGTGGAACGAATGCACGAAATAGGCGTGCAAGCCCTGCGGACCCACTGCAATTCCGTCCAGCAGCGGATGCGGCGTGAGCGCGTTGAGCGTGTTCCAGCCCATATGCGGGATCTTCAAACTGGCGTCCGCCGGCGTGATGCGATCGACCTCGCCCGGAACCCAGCCGAGACCTTCGGTCACCTCATACTCGCGCCCGCGCTCGGCCATGAGCTGCATGCCGACACAGATGCCGAGGAACGGCCGGCCTTGCCCGCGCACGCGCGTGTTGAGCGCCTCGACCATGCCGTCGATGGCGGCAAGGCCACGCCGGCAATCGGCGAACGCGCCCACGCCCGGCAGCACCACACGATCGGCGCGCGCGACGGCCTCGGGGTCGCTGGTGACCACGATGGGCTGGTCATGCCCGCAATCGTGCGCCGCTCGCTCGAAGGCCTTGGCGGCGGAATGCAGATTTCCCGAACCGTAGTCGATGATCGCGACCGTCACCGCGACCCGCCCGGCTCGGGAAACAGTCCAATGACATCGGAGGAAGCTGCTGCATGGCGCAAGTTCCCGGAGGCTGGCGCCGGCGAGGTTTGCGGCGCGCGGCCGGCCCATGAATCGAAGAACCGCCGCTCCGCGAGCTCGATATCGTCTGCCACAACCACGCCGACGTTGTTCCAGCCCCGGCGCCCGAGCGTGAAGCGGCGCAGTGTTCCGGCTTCCATGCCGACGAGGAGCGCCATAAGCACGGCGGCGAAACACAGCACGCTGCCCGCTCCCACGAACCGCAGCCCCACCGCCAACAGCGCGACCAGCACCAGATATCCGATCAGCACCAGCCACATCCGGTGCCGCAGCATCCACAGCGGCCCGAACAGGAACGCCCACAGCGAGAAGCCATCGCGCACGAAGCGGAAGCGGCCCGCATCGCTGGTCACCTCGTATCGCTTCAGTGGCGGCTCGTGCACGGTATAGACGGGCATTGTCACGCTCCTGCAACCAGATGGTCGCCCCCCGGGTCCCTTCGGTCACCCGCCCAGCCGACCCTTGGTCGAGGGAACCTCCCCCGCCGCGCGCGGATCGATGGTGATGGCGGCGCGGAGCGCCCGGGCAAGACCCTTGAAACAGGATTCGGCGATATGATGGTCGTTGCTGCCGTACAGCGTCTCCACGTGCAGCGTGACGCCGGCATTCATCGCGAAGGCCTGGAACCATTCCTGCACCAGCTCGGTGTCGAAGGTTCCCACCTTGTCGCGGCCGAACGAGGCCTTGAACACCAGGAACGGCCGCCCGGAAATATCGATCGCGACCCGCGTGAGCGCTTCATCCATCGGCAGGTGGACGTCGGCATAGCGCGTGATGCCCTTCATGTCGCCCAGCGCCTGCTTCACGGCCTGGCCGAGCGCGATGCCCACGTCCTCGGTGGTGTGATGCTGGTCGATATGCAGGTCGCCCTTGGCCCTAGCCGTCACGTCGATACGCGAATGGCGCGCCAGGAGATCGAGCATATGGTCGAGAAAGCCGATCCCGGTCGCGATCGCGGACGCCCCGGTGCCGTCGAGATCGACCGCGACCTCGACATCGGTTTCCTTGGTGGCGCGCTCGATGGATGCTTTGCGCATGAATGCAGGATCCTGAAGTCGTCGGCCTTGTATCAGGGGCCGGGCGGCTTCGCTACTGCAGCATGCGGGGACCGGGCGGACCGATGGAATTGCGTCCCGGTGTCCCAAGTCATAGATGAGGGCCCGCCAACGAGACTTCCGAATGCAATCCGATCCTGCAACTTCCTGGCATGCCACGACCATCCTGACCGTCCGCAAGGGCGGTCTGGTCGCTATCGGCGGCGACGGCCAGGTCTCGATCGGCCAGACCATCGTGAAATCGAACGCGAAGAAAGTGCGCCGGCTCGGCAAAGGCGACGTTATCGGCGGCTTCGCGGGGGCGACCGCTGATGCGTTCACGCTGTTCGAGCGGCTGGAGGCCAAGCTGGAGCAATATCCGGGACAGCTCACGCGCGCCGCCGTCGAGCTTGCGAAGGACTGGCGCACCGACCGCTATCTGCGCCGGCTCGAAGCCATGATGATCGTGGCGGACACGCAAGTGTCGCTGGTGCTCACCGGCACCGGCGACGTGCTTGAGCCGGAAGCGGGCGTGATGGGCATCGGCTCCGGCGGCAACTACGCGCTCGCGGCCGCGCGCGCGCTCATCGAGGGCTCGCTCGACGCCGAGGCTATCGTGCGCCGTTCACTCGACATCGCGGCCGACATTTGCGTCTACACCAACCGCAGCGTCACGGTCGAAACGCTGACGGGCGCCTGATCCATGGGGCCGCGCGCCTATCAATTTCGCCCGATGTCGGCAGCCGACCTGCCGCTGGTGCGGCGCTGGCTGGAGATGCCGCACGTGGTGCAGTGGTGGGGCAACACCGACGACCAGTTCGAGCTGGTCAGCGGCGATCTCAATGTCCAAGGCGTGGACCAGTTCATCGTCGCAGTCGGCGATCGCCCCTTCGGCTACATCCAGTGTTACGACCCGGCCCTCTGGCCGGATAACGGGTTCGGGCCGCAGCCGCCGGGAACGCGCGGCGTCGACCAGTTCATCGGCGAGCCGGACCTCGTCGACTGCGGGCATGGATCGGCGTTCGTCCGCCAGTTCGCCGAAGCCCAACTCGAGGCGGGGGCGCCGCTCGTCATCACCGATCCCGATCCGGACAATGCCCGCGCGATCCGGGCCTATGAAAAAGCCGGTTTCCGCTGGCAACGCCTGGTGGACACCCCCAATGGCCGCGCCCTCTTGATGGTACGCAACGCATGACCGACTTCTCCCCTCGCGAGATCGTTTCCGAGCTCGACCGCTTCATCATCGGGCAGTCCGACGCCAAGCGCGCGGTCGCGATCGCGCTACGCAACCGCTGGCGGCGTCTCAAGCTCGACGAGAAGCTGCGCGAGGAGGTGTTGCCGAAGAACATCCTCATGATCGGCCCGACCGGTGTCGGCAAGACCGAGATTTCTCGCCGCCTCGCCAAGCTCGCGGGTGCGCCCTTCCTCAAGGTCGAAGCCACCAAGTTCACCGAAGTCGGCTATGTCGGCCGTGACGTCGAGCAGATCGTACGCGATTTGGTCGAGATCGCGATCACCCAGACCCGTGAACGCAAACGCAAGGACGTCCAGGCGCGCGCCGAAGCCGCCGCCGAGGACCGCGTGGTCAATGCGCTGGTGGGTGAGAGCGCCAGCGCGTCCACCAAAGAGGCGTTCCGCCGCAAGCTGCGCGCCGGCGAGCTCAACGACAAGGAGATCGAGATCGAAGTCCAGGCGGGCGGCGCCGGAATGCCGATGTTCGAGATCCCGGGCATGCCGGGTGCGCAGATGGGTGCGATCTCGATCGGCGATATCTTCGGCAAGCTCGGCGGCGGGCGGACCAAGACCCGCCGCGTCACGGTCGCTGAGTCCCACGACCTCCTGATCGCGGAGGAATCCGACAAGCTCCTGGACAACGATCAGCTGGTGCTCGAATCGATCAAGGCGGTCGAGCAGAACGGCATCGTCTTCCTCGACGAGATCGACAAGATCGCGGGCCGCGAGGGCCGCATGGGCGCCGACGTGTCGCGCGAGGGCGTGCAGCGCGACCTGCTGCCGCTGATCGAAGGAACTACCGTCTCGACCAAGCACGGCTCGGTCAAGACCGATCACATCCTGTTCATCGCTTCCGGCGCGTTCCACCTTTCGAAGCCGTCCGATCTCCTGCCTGAGCTGCAGGGCCGCTTGCCGATCCGCGTCGAATTGCGTGCGCTGACGCGCGACGACCTCCGGCGCATCCTCACCGAACCCGAGGCTTCGCTGATCAAGCAGTACGTGGCGCTGATGGCGACGGAAGGCGTGACGCTGGACTTCAGTGCAGATGCGATCGACGCCATCGCCGACGTGGCGGTGGCGGTCAATTCGAGCGTCGAGAACATCGGCGCCCGCCGCCTGCAGACCGTCATGGAGCGGGTGCTCGACGAGATCTCCTTCTCCGCCCCGGACCGGGCGGGCGAAACCGCGACGATCGACGCCGCCTACGTGCACAAGCACATTGGCGACCTCGCCAAGAACGCAGACCTGAGCCGGTTCATCCTCTGAACGGCGTCGGCTTTTCCACCGATTCTTCCACAGTCGTCCCCGGCTACCTGTCACCGCAACCCACCGATCGGACGAGAAATTTCTCTTGTCCACTGGTTACGCGCACCGCGACCGCCATTATTGCCGCGGGGACGATCTTAAATAATTCCACATTTTTCTTGCCCCGCCCAAAACTGGGCTCTTAGCGTGAGGGTTGATGCGATTTGAGCCTGAGGAGCCGGTTCTCGCGGATCTGGACGATCCGCTCCGGGCTCGCGAAAAGCCCAACCACCAACGGCCGTGACAGCGCATGCCGCTGACGTCGATTTCATCGATCGGCAGTGGCGGCGCCGCGCCCGGCCGGGCCTCAGATGGCCGCACCGATGTCATCGCCCACTTTCGCGGCAACGACTGCAATCATGGGATGCGGGGCGCCCTGCGGACCTGGGTCAAGCTCACGCCGCAGAAATCACCGAGCTGGAAATCGACATCATCGGCAGTTCGGAGGAACAGTGTTGGCGAGCGCCGTACAGTCGGCGCTTGATACGTTGGCGGTGGCGCGCGCAGACGATCCTGCGGCTTCCGCCCGCGACGCAAAGATCAGCCTGAAAAACCTGGCCCGTCAGTTGCGGAAAGATCCCGGCGACCTGATCCTGATGCTGACCGGGATCAGACTCTACCGATGATCCCGCACTTCGGAATGATTGAGCCTCAGGCGGTGGTCGGGGCTGCTTGCTGCTGCTCCATCTGCGCCATGCGTTGCTGATAGAGCGAGACGAAGTCCACGGGATCGAGCAGCAATTGCGGGAACCCGCCGTTGCGAACCGCGCTGGCGATGATCTCGCGGGCGAACGGGAACAGCAGGCGTGGGCATTCGATCATCAGCAGCGGATGCAGCGAATTCTGCGGCACGTTCTGCACCCGGAATACGCCGGCAAACACGAGGTCGAATGCAAACAGCACGGTGGGGCCGGGAGCTTCCGCCTTGCCTTCCAGCTTGAGCTGGACTTCGAAATCGGCCTCCGCCAACTGGGCGAGGCCGACATTGATCTGGATGCCGATGGTCGGGGAATTCTGGCTCGGGGCGAGCGAGCGCGGTGCGTTCGGATTCTCGAACGAAAAGTCCTTGATGTACTGTCCGAGGACGCTGAGCTGAGGCTGCGCGTTCTGGGTCTCGGGCGGCGTCTCCTGGGGCTGGCCGCCATTGCCGTTGGTCATGAACGCTTCCTCCGCGACTGATCACAATGTCGCGGCGTGGCTAACACAGGGCCATGGACCCGACAAGGCGGCGCTCAGGAATCCGGCTTCCCCCGGTATTTGATCTTGCGCGAGGAGACCGTGTGCCACTGGCTCGGTTCGAGGTCGATCACCTCGCGGCCGCTCCCCTGCCGATTGCGGAGGCCGCGGCGCAGCCGTGCCGCCGTCGCGCGCCGGACCGGCGGGACCAACATCAGGAGGCCTAGGAGGTCGGTGATAAAGCCCGGGACGACCAGCAGGATTCCCCCGACGATCGGGGCGGCGCCCGGCGTTTCCAGGTGGATCGCGCGGAGCCCGCGCCTGGCGACCGCGGCGCGAAACCGGTCAAGATGGGCGCGGCCGGTGCGCCGCAGCAGGAGCAAGCCCAATAGCGAGGTGCCGATAAAAAGTGCAGTCGCCCAAAACCAGCCGATCGCGGCCACCACCAGGAGAAATGCCGCCAGTTCCGCCGCCGGCAGTAGAACAAGCCCCAGAAAGGTCCACTTTACCAAGGACATCAGGCGGGTCCCTTAACGGCGTGTTGGCGCGAGGATCGGGATCGTCTATGGTTCGCCTATAAGCTCCGACCTGCGCCGAGGGTTCGGCGACACCCACTGGATCAGATTGGTCTCATGCTTACATAATAGCGTGGGAACCGGCGTCTGCTTCGCAGATTTAAGTCTGCGGCCCGGACGGACTGATCCCTAGGCCGGCCGCCAAGAGCATGTGAGACGTGTTCGACATCTGGACCATCATCTTTCTGACGCTGGCCGTGGTGATCTTCGTGAAGCTGCGCAGCGTGCTGGGGCAGCGGACGGGGCGCGAGCGACCGCCCTATGATCCCTACGCGACCCGTGATCCCGTGCGGGCCCCGAGCGGGGATAATGTCGTCGCGCTGCCGGGGCGGACCACCGAGGCGCCGCAAAAGCCCGCAGAACCGGTCGACCCCGCCAAACGCTGGGAGGGCGTTGCCGAAGCCGGATCCGCGGTCGCGATCGGGCTCGATGCGATCGCGCGCGAAGAGAATACCTTCGAGGGCAAGCATTTCGTGGTCGGCGCCCGCGCCGCCTACGAGATGATCGTGACCGCCTATGCCGAGGGTGACCGTCGCTCGCTCAAGAACCTCCTCTCCCGGGATGTCTATGAGGGCTTCGACGCCGCGATCCGCGATCGTGAGACCAAAGGCGAGACCTCCGAAACCCAATTCGTGTCGATCGACAAATCCGACATTACCGCGGCTGAGATGCGCGGGCGCACGGCACAGGTCACCGTGCGATTCGTGTCACAGCTCGTCTCAGTCACCCGCGACCGCACCGGCAATGTGATCGAAGGCAACCCGGACAAGGTCACCGACGTGACCGACGTATGGACCTTCGCCCGCGACGTGACCTCGCGCGATCCCAATTGGAAGTTGGTCGCGACCGAAGCCGGGCAATAGCGGAGCCGGTGGCCATGGTGCCCCGCTCGTTCGCGATCGTCACATTTCTTCTCGCGCTTCCGCTTGGGTTTCCGGGCCCGGCTGCGCGCGGCGCTGAGGCGCCGGCCCTCAAGTTTCCCGACAGCCAGCTTGAACCGCTCGCGTACGACGAGCTCGACGGCTGGGCCGACGACGACCACGCCGCCGCGTTCAAGACTTTCCTCGCGAGTTGCCGGCCGCTCGCGCGCGGCAAGAACACGCGCGAGACGAAGCCGCTGGTCGCGGCGCTGCGCGACGTTTGCCGGCAGGCCGTGAAGGCGAAGCCTGCAGACGCCGCGGCCGCGCGCACTTTTTTCGAGGAGAATTTCCGGCCGCTCCGAATCGCTCGGCTCGGCGAAACCGGCGGTCTCCTCACCGGCTACTTCGAGCCGATCGTCGACGGCACCCGCACACCCAATCCGGAATTTCATACCCCGATCTACCGCCGGCCGCCGGACCTGGTCGCCGCCGGTTTCAAGCCTGGCAGCGCAGCATTCCCGAACAAGGGCAAGGTCGGTCGTCTCAACGACAAGCAGGAGCTCGAACCGTATTACGACCGCGCCGCCATCGAGAACGGCGCGCTCGATGGTCGCCATCTCGAAATCTGCTGGATCAAGGACCCCTTCGAGGCCTTCTCGATCCAAATCCAGGGCTCGGCGCGGGTGCGGCTCGAAGACGGCACGATGCTGCGCATCAATTACGACGGGCACAACGGCTTTCCCTATTCGGCAATCGGGCGCGCCTTGATCGAGCGCGCCGCGATTCCGCGCGAGCAGATGTCGATGGACCGGATTCATCAGTGGATGCGGGCCAATCCAGACGAGGCGGACAAGGTCCGGCAGATCAACCGTTCGTACGTTTTCTTCCGTATCACGGGGCTCGACGTGGACGACGAACCGGTCGGCGCCGAGGGCGTGCCGTTGACGCCCGCGCGCTCGATCGCGGTCGATTCCGCGCTGCACGCGTATGGCACCCCGTTCTTCATCCAGGCAGAGCTGCCAATCGACAGCGAGCGGTCGACGAACAAATTCCGCCGCTTGATGGTGGCTCAGGATACCGGCTCCGCCATCGTCGGCCCCGCCCGCGCCGATCTCTATTGGGGCGCAGGCCCCAACGCCGGAAAAGTGGCCGGCCGCATCAAGGAGCAGGGCCGCTTCGCCATGCTGGTGCCGCGCGCGCTCGACCCGGTCGAATCCGGCAAAAGCCTGCCGCTGCCGCCACCCAAGCCGCCGGACGAAGCTGCGAAGAAACAGGGCGGCAGGCTGGCCGATGCGGTCAAAGGCGAGCGAAGAATCCCGCTGTCGTCCCGGTTGCGCGGGTCGCGACGATGATGACCGACGACAAGCCACGCCCGGGCTGGCGGCGGCTCACTGAGGACGAGCGCCGGCTCTGGGTCGGCATCACCCGCTCGATTGTCCCACTCAAGGGAGCGTTGCTACTGGAGCGAGCGCATCCCGCCACGACCGCGCCCCGCGAGGAGCGCGCGCCTTCGCCACCCCGCCGCCGGGTCGAGAGCCCACCGGCGCCCCACCCGGCCGCGAAGCCCGCGCCGGTCCTCGCCCCGCTCGACCGCCGGCTCAAGCAACGGCTCGCACGCGGCAACGAACCGATCGGCGCACGGCTTGATCTCCACGGCCGCACTCAGAGCGAGGCTCATGGCGCGCTGCTCCATTTCCTGCGCCGCGCTCAGGCGGAGGGAGTGAAGGTCGCGCTGGTGATTACCGGAAAGGGCCCCATCGGGCCGGATTTCGCGAATGAGCGCGGCGTGCTCAAGCGTCAGGTGCCGTTCTGGCTCCGACTTCCCGAGTTCCGCCCTTATGTCCTGGGCGTCGACGGTGCGCATATCGGCCATGGCGGCGAGGGCGCGCTTTACGTGCGGGTGCGGCGCTCGCGCGGTTCAGCCTGAGGCCGCAAGCGCCCTCAACCAACGGTGAGCCGTCCGCTTGGTTGCATCTGGTAATCCCGCCAGATCGCGGAGTCGCCGAGCTTGGCGATGAAGGCGAGATGCGCCGCGCGCTCGTCCCCGGTGATCCGCGGCAGCAGCGGCGCCGGACGGGGCTTGATCACGATCGCCCCAATTCCCGAACCTGCGGCAGCAGTGCCGGTTTCGACCAGGATCAGCGAGGCCTGACGGCCGCCAATCAGTTCCAGATAGACTTCCGCCAGGATTTCGGCGTCGAGCAACGCGCCATGCTTGGTCCGGCGCGAGTTGTCGATGCCGTAGCGCGTGCACAAGTCGTCGAGCTTGTTGGGGCCGCCGGGATGCCGGCGGCGTGCGAGCAGCAGCGTGTCGACCAGCCGGTCGCGCGTCAACGCCGCCCGGCCCGCGCGTTCGAGCTCGGCATTGATGAAACCAAGGTCGAACGAAGCATTGTGCGCCACCAGCGGCGCATCGCCGATGAACGCCAGCAGGTCCTCGACGATCTCCGGAAAGAGCGGCTCACCCCTGAGCTTCTCGTGCGACAGTCCGTGAACTGCGAAGGCCTCGGCCGGAACGTCGCGCTCCGGATTAAGGTAGCGGTGAAAAGACTGCCCGCTCGGAATGCGGTTGATCAGCTCGACGCAGCCGATCTCGACCATGCGATGCCCCTGATAGGGATCGAGCCCGGTCGTTTCGGTATCGAGCACGATCTCGCGTAGCATCGCCCTGTCGGTTCCTGATGTTCGGCCGTGGCGGGCAAATCAATCCCGCCGGACCGGCATTGTAGCAATCGCGCGCAAGATCGCATGAACTTGGGCGCGCGCGGCATCGAATCCCTGTGAACTGTCCACGATGAAATCGGCTCGCCGCCGCTTCTCCGCGTCGGAAATCTGCCGGGCCAGCAGGGCGTCGAGTTTTTCCGCCGTCATCCCGGGGCGCTCCAGGATGCGCTGGCGCTGCACATCGGAGGGCGCCGTCACCACCACGATGGCATCGACGCGCCGGTCGCCTCCCGTCTCCAGCAGCAGCGGAATGTCGAGCACCGCAACCGCGTGGCCACTCGCCTCGGCCTGCGCGAGGAAACGCATCTCGGCGTTGCGCACCAGCGGATGGACGATCTCTTCGAGCCGCTGCAACGCCGCGGGATCCTCGACGACACGCGCGGCCAGACGGGTGCGATCGACCTTGCCCGCGATCGTCGTCCCAGGGAAAGCCGCCTCGATCGGCGCAACCGCCTCTCCTTCGTAGAGCCGGTGCACGGCGGCATCGGCGTCATAGACGGGGACGCCGGCGTCGGCGAAGAAGCGCGCCGTGGTCGACTTTCCCATTCCAATCGAGCCGGTCAGGCCAAGGACAAACATCGCGAAGTTCTCGAACGCGCGGTGGTCACTGAGCGAGGCAATGCGCTTGCCGCAGATGCCTTAGCAGGGGCAAGAGCGGCAATCCCAAAATGGTGAAGTGGTCACCGTCGATGCGCTCGAACAACTGAATGCCGACCTTTTCCATCTGATAGGCGCCCACGCTTGCCGTCACCGCATCCCCCGCTGCCGCGAGGTAAGCTTCCAGAAATTCATCCGAGAAATCGCGCAGCGTCAGCCGCGCCACCGCGCAATGCTCGAACAGCATCGTACCGTCGCACACCAGCGCGACGGCCGCGTGCAGCTCATGGGTCTTCCCGCGCAGCGTCTTGAGCTGCGCGCGCGCCGCGGCGCGATCGAGGGGCTTGGAGAAGATCTCGGTGCCCAGCGCAAGGGTCTGATCGGCGCCCAGCACCAACCGTCCTGGAAGATTGGTTGCAACGGCGCGAGCCTTTTCCCGCGCCAAGAGCGCCGCGATCCCACCGGGGCCCAGCGCTCCGGCCTCGGCTTCGATCGCCCGTTCATCGATATCGGCCGGCCGCACGTCGATCGGAATTTCAGCGGCGGCGAGCACGGTTCGGCGTACTTCGCTCTTCGAAGCCAGGACCAGCGGTTTTCGGCAAGCCAGAGCGCCATATCAAGGAGCCGGACCGCGCCGGCGCTCACCCAAAAGCTTCATGACCGCCGCCGCGGTTTCCTCGATCGAGCGCCGCGTCACGTCGATGCTGGGCCAATTGTGCTTGGCGCACAGCCGGCGCGAAAAGGCGATCTCCTCCGCAACCGCTTTGCGATCGACGTATTGGTCATCGTCGTGATGCGATTTGAGCCCGAGGAGCCGGTTTTCGCGGATCTGGACGATCCGCTCCGGGCTCGCGAAAAGCCCAACCACCAGCGGCCGTGACAGCGCTTCCACCCGCGGGGAAACCACGACGCCCGGAACAAGCGGCACGTTGCCGGTCTTCACGCCGCGATTGGCCAGATAGATCGATGTCGGCGTCTTCGAAGTACGCGACACCCCGACCAGGACCACGTCGGCTTCCTCGAGACCATCGACGTGCTGCCCATCATCATGCAGCATCGTGAAATTCAATGCATCGATGCGCTTGAAGTATTCGGCATTGAGGGTGTGCTGGGCGCCTACCCGATGGCTGGTCTCGGCACCGAGGTAGGATTGCAGGAGTTGAAGCACCGGTCCCAGAATGGAGAGACTCGGTACGCTCAATTCGCGACAGTGAGTCTCCAGCCGCCGCGTCAAATCCTCTTCCAGCAAGGTGTAGAGTACGATCCCCGGCGATTCGTCGATTTCGGCGAGGACACGGTCAAGCTGTTTCTGAGTCCGTATCAGCGGATAGACATGCTCGACCGGCATGATCTTGGTGTATTGCGCCGTCGCCGCACGCGCCACGGTCGTGAGCGTCTCGCCGGTCGAATCCGATACGAGATGCAGATGGAAGTAAGTACCGGCGGCGCGGGACGGCATGGGGACCAATGAAGGGTGAACCTGTTAATTCCCGAGGAGGAGGCCACGCCCGGCGGGGAAGCGCAAGCTCCTACCGCCGATTCCTGCCCGGATCATCCACACGGTTGCCTCCGGGAGAGTGTCGATCCGAATTTTTGGCGTCAGTGGTGAGATGTGAATCCGTTCGGACTAACTTCGGCGAGTGACCCCCGCAGTGTCAGGAGAATCAGGCCAGCACGGAAAATCAAGCCTCATGTGGTGCTCTTGGAAATACTCGCGGACATCCGGCCAGGCTGTGTATAAGCTGTGGGCCCCAATGCATGAGTCCAATCAACCGACTAAAAGACTCAACAAAAAGATTCTACTTAAGTTTATTGGGAAGGGTCACTCGATAGGCTGGGACAGTGAATAAGCCTCTGCTCGATGTCTTGAACGGCAATCACCAGGTTCGTCCGCCCGTCTGGTTGATGCGGCAGGCCGGGCGCTATCTCCCGGAATACCGGGCAACGCGTGAAAAGGCCGGCGGGTTCCTCGATCTCGTCTTCAATCCGGAACTTGCCGCTGAGGTGACGCTGCAGCCGATACGCCGGTTCGGCTTCGATGCGGCGATCCTGTTCTCGGATATCCTCGTGGTGCCCTATGCGCTCGGGCAAGAGGTCTCGTTTGCGGCGGGGGAAGGTCCGCAGCTCGATCCGATTGCGGATCGTCGCGACTTCGAACGATTGAGTTCCGAGCTTGACCACCATGCGCTGGCGCCGATCTACGAGACGCTCCAGATCGTGAAGGACAACCTCGACTCCAGCGTCACGTTGCTGGGTTTTTGTGGAGCGCCCTGGACGGTTGCAAGCTACATGGTGGCCGGTCGGGGCACGCCGGACCAGGCGCCGGCGCGGCTGTTTGCCTATCGCGACGCACCCGCCTTTAACGTGCTGATCGATGTGCTGGTCGATGCCTCGGCGAGCTATCTCGTTCAGCAATTGCGTGCGGGCGCCGATGCGGTGCAAATTTTTGACACGTGGGCCGGAATATTGCCGCCACACGAATTCGCGCGTTGGTGCATCGAACCGACCCGGCGGATCGTAGCTGCCGTTCGCGAGCAGGTGCCGGGAGCAAAGATCATCGGATTTCCACGCGGCGCCGGCACGCTGTTGCGACACTACGTGGAGCATGTGCCGGTCGACGCGGTGGGGCTTGATTGGACGATCGACAAGGTCTTTGTCCGCAACGAAATCCAGAGTCGCCTGCCGGTGCAAGGCAATCTCGATCCTGTGGCGCTGGTCGCCGGCGGAGTTGCCCTCGACCGTTCCGTGGATTCCGTGCTCGAGGCCTTTGTCGACGGGCCGTTCATCTTCAATCTCGGACACGGCATCACTCCTGAAACGCCGATCGAGCATGTCGAGCGAATGCTGGCGCGCGTGCGTGGCCGGTAGACGCAGCCTGGCGCTCGCGTGGTGGAGGAGCGCATTGCGTCGCCGCGGAAAGCAGCGCAGGTTATTCGCGGCGGGTTCGGAAAAGATCGGCGTCCGCGGTCGTCAGGGGAGGATACTCATGCCGCCGCTTCGCGCCCTTTCGATCGGCGTTCTAGCCCTCCTGTTTGCTGGATTTATCGCAGCGCATGATGCCGCACGTTCGCAGGCGGGCCGAATCATCCGGATCATCATTTCGGTACCGCCGGGCGGCGCCATCGACTTTCTGGTTCGCGTGCTCGCGGATCACATTGGCAAGACCTATGGTCCGACCATCATCATCGAGAGCAGACCAGGCGCCGGCAGCGTGATCGCGGCCGAAGCCGTGGCGCGCGCCACGCCCGACGGCAACACCTTGCTGGTCAACAACAACGGTGTGCTGATCAATTCGATCCTGCGCAAGGTGAATTTCGACCCGGTCGCAAGCTTCGAGCCGATCTGCTACCTCGTCAATTCTCCGCAGGTGATCGTCGTCAACAGCGCCTCGCCGTATCAGAGTTTTGGCGATCTGATCGGCGCGGCGCGCGCCAAGCCGGGCGAAGTGTCAATCGCGAGCGTCGGTCCCAACACGACGCAACATCTTGCGATCGGGCGATTGATGCGGCTCGCCAGCGTCAACTTGACCTATGTGCCCTTCACCGGCGGCGCACCCGCGATCAACGCGCTCCTGGGCGGCCACGTGACCGCGGTGCTGCAGAATTACTCGGAAGTGAGCGAACAACTGAAGGCCGGCAAGCTGCGCGCCCTGGCGACGCCGTCGACGAAGCGGATCGAGCCGTTGCCGGACGTACCGACGGTTGCCGAGTCCTACAAGGATTTCGACGCCGAGGTCTGGTTCGGGCTGGTGGCGCCGGCGAAGACGCCACCGGAAGCGGTGTCACAGCTCGTCGACTGGTTCCGCAAGGCGCTGGTCGCGCCGGAGGTGAAGTCGAAGCTGGTGTTGCAGGCGCTCTATCCCAACCCGAAATGCGGCGGCGACTTCACGGTATTTCTGCACCACCAGATCGAGGACTACACGCGCGTGATTCGCGACTTGAACATCAAGGGCGAGTAAGCCTCGGGGCGACACGGCAACCGCATGTACGCATGGATCAAGGCCCTGCACCTGATCGCCGTCATTTCCTGGATGGCGGGGATGCTCTATCTGCCCCGGCTTTTCGTCTATCACTGCGACGCGGAGCGCGGTTCGAAGCAGTCTGAAACCTTCAAGATCATGGAGCGCCGGCTGTTGCGGGCGATCATCAATCCGGCCATGATCGCGACCTGGATCTTCGGGCTGTGGGCGGCGTGGGCCGGGGGCTGGTTCACCGCCCCATGGCTGCACGCCAAGCTTGTGCTGGTTCTGATCATGTCCGGGGTGCATGGGCTGTTCGCCCGCTATGTGCGTGATTTTGCCGCCGACCGGAATCAGCATCCCCAGAGATTTTATAGAATTATCAATGAGGTACCGACGCTATTGATGATCGCCATCGTGATTTTGGCGGTGGTCAAGCCATTCTGAAACGGAGCAATTGTCCCCATTCGCTAAGAACCGCCCTTGCGTCGGGAACCGACTTTCCCTATCTTGTGTTTATTCCCAAAACGCAGGCAGATGCATTCAAGTAGGGCCCGTGGATTGGGACCCGCCCGTTGCATCGGGCCGGCAGGCTAAGGCCAGAGCGCCAAACGCCCCTTCCGAGACCTGCAACTCCCTCCCCTCCCTCTCCCGCGTCGATCCGTAATTTACCGCATCGACGCCATTCCCAGGACGACCCGCATGCGGGAAATGAAACTCCAAGACCTCAAGACCAAGACCCCGGCCGAACTCGTCTCCTTTGCCGAGGAGCTCGAGGTCGAGAACGCCTCGACCATGCGCAAGCAGGAGTTGATGTTCGGCATCCTCAAGCAGCTCTCGATGCGCGAAACCGACATCGTCGGGGAAGGCGTCGTCGAGGTGCTCTCCGACGGCTTCGGCTTCCTGCGCTCGCCGGAAGCGAACTACCTGCCGGGACCGGATGATATCTACGTCTCACCGTCGCAGATCCGCCGTTTCGGATTGCGCACCGGCGATACCATCGACGGCCACATCCGCTCGCCGAAGGACGGCGAGCGCTACTTTGCGCTGCTCAAGGTCAATACCATCAATTTCGAGGACCCGGAGAAGGCCCGCCACAAAGTCAACTTCGACAACCTCACGCCGCTCTACCCCGACGAGCGGCTCAAGATGGAACACGAAGATCCAACCAAGAAGGACCTTTCGCCACGTGTCATCGACATCGTGGCGCCGATCGGCAAGGGCCAGCGCGCGCTGATCGTCTCTCCGCCGCGCACCGGCAAGACGGTGCTGCTACAGAACATTGCCCATGCGATTACCGCCAACCATCCGGAATGTTACCTGATCGTGCTGCTGATCGACGAGCGGCCCGAGGAAGTCACCGACATGCAGCGCTCCGTGAAGGGCGAAGTGGTGTCCTCGACCTTCGACGAGCCGGCCTCGCGTCACGTGCAGGTTGCCGAAATGGTGATCGAGAAGGCCAAGCGCCTGGTCGAGCACCAGCGTGACGTCGTGATCCTGCTCAACTCGATCACGCGCCTCGGCCGCGCCTACAACACGGTGGTGCCATCGTCCGGCAAGGTGCTTACCGGCGGCGTCGATGCCAACGCGCTGCAGCGCCCCAAGCGCTTCTTCGGCGCCGCGCGCAATATCGAGGAAGGCGGCTCGCTCACTATCATCGCGACCGCTCTGATCGATACCGGCAGCCGCATGGACGAGGTGATCTTCGAGGAGTTCAAGGGTACCGGCAATTCGGAACTCATCCTCGATCGCAAGGTTGCGGACAAGCGTACCTTCCCGGCCATGGACATCACCCGCTCCGGCACCCGCAAGGAGGAACTGCTCACCGATCCGCAGCAGCTCAAGAAGATGTACATCCTGCGCCGCATCCTCAATCCGATGGGCACCATGGATGCGATCGACTTCCTGCTCGACAAGCTGCGCAACACCAAGACCAATGCCGACTTCTTCGAGTCGATGAACGCGTAGCCACGATGGCGAGCCGCTCGTCCGGGCCGGCGTCTGATCAGGCGCAGACGCTGCAGCGGGCGATCGGCCTTCACCAGCAGGGCCAGCTCGGCGAGGCAGAGCGGCTCTATCGGCAAATCCTCAATGTCAGGCCGGATCAGTTCGAAGCGCGGCATCTCCTCGGCCTGATCCGCTACCAGCAGGGCCGTAATCGCGAGGCGATCGATCTGATCGGTGCGGCGCTCAAACAGCGGCCGGACTCGGTCGTCGCGCTGTCGAACTACGGGCTCGCGCTGGAGGCCGCAAAGCGTTTCGAGGAGTTGCTGGCGAGCTTCGACCGGGCGCTGGCACTGCGGCCCGACTATGCCGAAGCCTACAACAACCGCGGCAATGTGCTTTCCGCGCTCGGCCGCCACGAAGACGCGATCGCGAGCTATGAGCGGGCGCTGGCGCTGCGGCCGAGCTATCCCGAGGCGCTGACGAACCTCGGTAACGAGCAGGCGAAACTCAAGCGCCCCGAGGCTGCGCTCGCGAGCTACGGCAAGGCCCTGGCGATCGCGCCGGACTATGCCGATGCGCACTACAATCGCGGCAACGTGCTCTCCGAGCTCAAACGCCACGCGGAAGCGCTCGGCAACTTTGAGCGCGCGGTCGCGTTACGGCCGGCGCATGTCGAGGCGATCAACAATCGCGGCGTGGCGCTCAGCAAGCTCAAGCGCCACGCCGAGGCGCTGGCGTGCTTCGACCAGGCGCTTGCGATCAAGCCGGACTATGCCGAATCGCTGAAGAACCGTGGCACTGCGCTCAAGGAGCTCAAGCGGTTCGACGCAGCGCTCGCGAGCTATGACCGCGCGCTGGCGCTAGCGCCGCAGGATGCCGATGCGCGTTACAATCGCGCCAACGTGCTGAAGGAGATGAAGCGCTACGATGAAGCGGTTGCGGCCTACGAGCAGGCGCGCTCGCTGGCGCCGGAGCATGCGGATGCCTTCGGATTGATCGATGCCGTTGCCGCGATCTGCGATTGGGACCGCGCCGCAAGCATCGGCGAAGGACTTGCGGCCGAAATCGCGGCCGGGAATTCAAGCATCACGCCGTTTGCGTTGCTCAGTTACTCCGATGATCCGGCACTGCAGTGGCAGTGCGCCCGGAATTTCGCGAATGAGGTGATAGCGCCCAGTTCCCGGCCCCGATGCGGCACGGTCTTTCAGCACCAGAGGCTGCGCGTCGCCTACCTGGCGGCGAATTTCCGTCGCCACCCGATGGCCTATCTGATGGCGCGACTGTTCGAGTTGCACGATCGTTCCCGCTTCGAGATATTCGGCGTGTCATACGGTCCCGATGATGGCAGCGATATTCGCAAAAGGCTTGAGGCGGGCTTCGACAGGTTCTTCGATATCAGCGCGACCTCCGACACCTATGCCGCCAACCACCTGCGCGCGAACGAAATCGACATTCTCGTGGAGCTGCAGGGCTATACTCAGGACGCCCGTCCCGGCATCGCAGCACAGCGGCCGGCGCCGATCCAGGTGAGCTATCTCGGCTACCCTGGGACGCTCGGCACCGATGTGGTCGACTACGTGATTGCGGACCGGATGGTTGCTCCGTTCGAGCAGGCGGCGTTTTTCACCGAAAAGATCGTTCACCTCCCCGACACCTATTACGTCACGGACTTGCAGACGCCGGTCGCCCCCGTCACGCCGAGCCGCCTTGCGGCCGGACTGCCCGACGCCGGCTTCGTGTTCTGCTGCTTCAACAACAACTACAAGATCACCGCACCGATCTTCGAGGTCTGGATGCGGCTGCTGCGCTCGGTTGACGGCAGCGTGTTGTGGCTGTTGCGCGACAACGGCGCAGCCGAAAACAACCTGCGGCGGGAAGCCCAGTCGCGCGGGATCGACCCGCACCGCCTGGTCTTCGCCGCCCGGGCGCCGATGGACGAACATTTGGCGCGCCAGCGACTTGCCGATCTGTTCCTGGATACGCTGCCGTACAACGCACACACGACGGCGACGGATGCGCTCCTCGTCGGCCTGCCGGTGCTGACCTGCAGCGGCCGCGCATTTGCGGCGAGGGTCGCTGCGAGCGTTCTCGGTGCGGTCGGCCTGCCCGAGCTGGTGACGCACAGTCTGGCGGAGTACGAGGCGCTGGCGCTGCGGCTTGCGACCGAACCGGCGGCGTTGGCCGCCGTGCGGGACAAATTGGCGGCCCAGCGGCTGACGCAGCCGTTGTTCGACAACGATCGGTTCCGCCGCCATCTCGAAGCCGCTTACACGACGATGTGGGAGATCGGCCAACGCGGAGAGCAGCCGCGAAGTTTTTCGATCGCGCCGATTGACTCGTGACGGACCCCGCTGGATTCTGCCGTTCTCACGCGAAGCGTATTCCGTTAGATTGAATGGCATTCTCTCTGCTCATTCCCGTGCAAGCGGGAATCCAGGAGCACCCGCACCTCGCTTGAGTGGTGCCCTGGGTCGCCGCTTTCGCGGAGACGAGCGTGGCGAACCATGCGCCAGCTCAGTCTGACCGGGCTATGCTCTAACAATAACAATCCGACAGGTCGCCTGACTCATGAGCAAGATTGCGATTGTCCAATTTGATGACAGGACCGATCAGGAAATCGGGCCGATGCGGGTATTGGTCGCCCGCAACGGCGATTATGCGGATACGTACGGCTATCACCATGTGTTTGTCAGGCAGTTCAAGAAAAACGTCCCGCCGTACTGGTACAAAGTTTACTTGGTTGATGAATATCTGGCGTCCGGGTTTGATACCGTGGTCTGGTTGGATTCCGACGTCGTGGTCCACGATTTCTCGATTCGGATCGAATCCTTCCTGGCGAATCAAGAAGCATTCGTCTTTTCAGGTGATTTGCCGATCTGGAAATCCAGTACGCCGTTCAACGCCGGAATTTTTATGTGCCGGGGCGAGTTTGCTAAAAAGTTGATGAAGGAATGGCTCCTGCTCTATCCTCCGCACTTGTGGACGAAAAAGGGCAATGAGTGGGTGTGCAAGGACCCGCGCTGGTCAGGTCCGGCCTATGAACAGGGGTCTTTCACGGAGACGCTGCTTCCGAAGTACTACGGCACTCCCGCCTTCAAGCAGCTTCCTTGGAAGATGTTGCAGAACCCGTATCCGTTGAAGGAATCATTTACGGTCCACTTTCAAAACACCTTTCGGCCGAATTGCATGCTCTACGTCCACGATCTGGCCGACATGCTCGGCCTGTCGAAGCGGGCGGAAGCCACCATCAGGGCGATGATCGGCGCCGAGGGATGATGCGTCAGGTTGGCGGCTGTGCAACGAATGGGACGCCTGCTTCGTTATTCGCAACGTTGAAGAACATTGCCAGTCAGATTCGAGGCGTTCATGGCTACAGAACATCGCGCGGCTTCAGGGCCTGAAAACCGTCTCGCCCGCGAGACCAGTCCGTATCTTCTTCAGCATAAGCACAACCCGGTCGCCTGGTGGCCATGGGGCACCGAGGCGCTCGCGGAAGCCAAGCGCGCCAACAAGCCGATCCTGCTGTCGGTCGGCTATGCCGCTTGTCATTGGTGCCACGTGATGGCGCATGAGAGCTTCGAAGACGAAGCGACCGCCCAGGTGATGAACGAGCTGTTCGTCAACATCAAGGTCGATCGCGAGGAGCGGCCGGACATCGATCAGATCTACATGTCGGCCCTGCACCTCCTCGGTGAACACGGCGGCTGGCCGCTCACCATGTTCCTCACGCCCGACGGCGAGCCGTTCTGGGGCGGCACGTATTTCCCGAAGACCGCACGCTACGGCAAGCCGGGCTTTGCCGATATGCTGCGCGAGGTGGCGCGCATCTTTCGCGAGGAGCCGCAGAACGTCGAGCAGAACCGCAGCGCCCTGATGGCGCGGCTGGCGCAGAGCGCGCGGCCCGCGCATCAGGTCGTGATCGGTGCACAGGAGCTCGACCGCGCCGCCAGCCAGCTCGGCGGCATGGTCGATCCGGTGCATGGCGGCATCCGCGGTGCGCCGAAATTCCCGGTGCCGATGCTGCTGGAATTCCTCTGGCGCGCCGGTGAACGCACCGGCGATGCGCGCTATCAGGCGCTCGTCGAACTCACGCTGGAGCGCATCTGCCAGGGCGGCATCTACGACCACGTCGGCGGCGGTTTTTCCCGCTATTCCGTCGACGAGCGCTGGCTCGTGCCGCATTTCGAGAAGATGCTCTATGACAATGCGCAGTTGCTCGAAGTCCTCGCGCTCGCGCATGCGCGCTCCGGCAACCCGCTGTTCCGCACCCGCGCGGTGGAGACGGTGGCGTGGCTGGCGCGTGAAATGACGACCGATCAAGGTGCGTTCTGCGCTTCGCTCGACGCGGATTCCGAGGGCGAGGAGGGAAAGTTCTATGTCTGGTCGCACGACGAGATCGAGGAGCTTCTCGGCGAGGACGACGCCGAGTTCTTCGCACGCCATTACGACGTGACGGCCGAGGGCAATTTCGAAGGCCACACGATTCTCAACCGTCTCGTCGGTAGGCCTGCGAGCGCGGAGGACGAGTTGCGGCTGACGGTCCTGCGCGCAAAGCTGCTGGAGGCCCGCGGCAAGCGCGTGCGTCCGGGACTCGACGACAAGGTGCTCGCCGACTGGAATGGACTGATGATCGCGGCGCTGGTCAATGCCGGTACCTTGCTCGGCGAGGAGGACTGGGTGCACCGCGCCGCCCGCGCCTTCATGTTCGTCGCCGGCAAAATGTGCCGCGGCGATCGGCTCGGTCATTCCTGGCGCGAGGATCGGCTGCTCATCCCCGGCCTTGCTTCGGATTATGCCGCGATGATCCGCGCGGCGCTCGCACTTTACGAGGCGACCGGTGAATTCGACTATCTCGAGCGCGCGCTCACCTGGCAGGGCGCGCTCGACCGGCATTATGCGAACCCCGCGACCGGCGCGTATTTCCTTACCGCCGACGATGCGGAAGGTCTGGTCGTGCGCCCGGCGGCCTCCACGGATGACGCGACGCCCAACCCGAACGCGGTGGCGGCGCAGAATCTCGTGCGGCTCGCGGCGCTTTCCGGGCAGGAAGCCTGGCGACGGCAGTTCGATCGCCTGTTCGAGGGGTTGGCGCCGGGCGCCAGCGCCAACATTTTCGGCCACCTAGCGCTGCTCAATGCGCTCGATTTCCGGCTCAACGCTGCCGAGATCGTGGTGGCCGGCAAAGGGCCGGGCGCCAACGAGCTGGCGGCGGCGGCGCTCAGGCTTCCATTCCTCAACCGCATCGTGTTGCGCGCGCCGAACGAGGCGGCGCTGCCGCCGACACACCCGGCGCAGGCAAAGCTTGCGGCGATTTCGCAACCGGCCGCATTCGTGTGCGTGGGCGAGACCTGCTCGCTGCCGGTCATGCGCACGGACGCGATCGCGGAGGCGGTGCGGAATCTGCGCGGGAAGTGATACAAAGCGCAGGGGGGCAACGGCGGGGAATCACAGCATGAGCGACGACGGCATTGCGCGCGACGGCATCCGCCCCGGTGACGTGGTCGTGGTGACCGGCGGCGGTGGCGGCTTCGGGCGGGCGTTCGCGCGGCGCTTCGCCCGCGGCGGGGCGAAGGTCGCGGTATGGGACAACGACAGCGCCAACGGCGAGGAAACCGTCCGCCAGGTAAAAGCCGACGGCGGCGAGGCATGCTTCATCAAGGCCGACCTTGCGCAACGCGATGAGATCGATCGCGCCGTCGCCCAAACGCTCGACGGCTGCGGCACGCCCTATTGCATCATCAACAATGCCAGCATCTTCCCGCGCGCCAGTCTGATCGACATGGCGCCCGAGGTCTGGGAGCGCACGTTCAAGGTCAACATCACCGCGCCGTTCGTGATCCTGCGCGCGTTCGGCCCGCGACTGATCGCGCAAAAGCGCGGGGTCGTGATCAACATCGCGTCGGGGCGCGCGCTCGAAGGCGCGGTGAATGGTGTCGGCTATGCTTGTACCAAGGCCGCGCTCCTCTCGCTCACCAAGACGCTGGCGCAGGAGTGGGCGAAGCACAACATCCGCGTGAACGCGATCATCCCCGGGGTCTCGCTCACCGCGCAGCCGCTCGAAGCCACCACACCGGAGGAGTTGCACGAGCGCGGACGGCGGACGATCCCGCTCGGCCGCGTTGGCTATCCTGAGGATATGGCCGGGCTCGCGGCCTATCTCGCCGGCGCCGACGCGGCGTATATGACCGGTCAGGGCGTTGCGATGAACGGTGGGCGCGTGCTGATCCCGTGATTGCCAAGTCCGTTGGTTGCGAAGTCGGCTGATTGGCAAGTCTTCTGAGATTGCCAGCTACGCGAAAATGGGTGAAACGTGGTGGAGTGTTTGGCAGGCGTAGGAGCGACGCCGTGATCGGCAAGGCATTTTGGCCGCTCGTCGCCACGCTGCTGGCGTTCGCGACGCCGGCGGCGGCGCAGGAGGGCTATTTCAGGGGCAAGCTGATCCGCCTGATGGTCGGGTCCGCACCCGGTGGCGGCTATGACACCTATGGCCGGCTGTTTGCGGCGTACATGGGCCGGCACCTCCCGGGCAATCCGACGATCGTGGTGCAGAACATGCCCGGCGCCGGATCGCTGGTGCTGGGGAATTATCTCTACAATGTCGCGCCGCGGGACGGCACCGTCTTCGGCGCCGTGAATGCGCTCCTGGCCACCGACCCGCTGATGTATCCGGAGCGGGTGAAGTTCGACCCGCGCCAGTTTCGCTGGCTCGGCAGCGCTCTGCGCGAAAACCATGTCGGCCTGGCCTGGTACACGTCTCCGATCAAGAGCTTCGATGATGTGTTCAAGCAGGAGTTGATCGTCGCCGGCACCGGCGGCGCGACCAACCTTTACCCGGTGCTGACCGACGCGATTGTCGGCGCGAAGTTCAAGATGATTCCCGGCTATCAGGGCACCAAGCAGGGGATGCTCGCCATGGAGCGGGGCGAAGTCGCGGGCAATGTCGGCATCACCTGGGCCAGTTTGAAAGCCACTGCGGGACCGTGGCTCCGCGACGGCAAGATCAACGTGATCGTTCAGTACGGTCTGAAGAAGCATCCCGAACTGCCCGACGTCGCCTGGATCTACGACTACGCCAAGACCGCGGAGGATCGCGCGGCGATGGACCTTTCGTTCGGCAATCAGGAATTCGGCCGTCCGTTCATTGCTCCGCCGGGGGTGCCGGAACCGGTGGTCGATCTATTGCGCAGCGCCTTTGAGCAAACGATGAACGATCCGGAATTCCGTGCCGACGCGGAGAAGCGGCAGGTCGATCTCGATTTCACCAGCGGCGCCGAAATCCAATCGCTGATCGGGAAGATCTACCAGACGCCGACGGCCGTGATCGAACGGGTCAAGACGATCGTTGAACACACCGCGCAGTAGCTGATGTTCTTCCGGGCGGAGAGCTAACGTAAGGAGACCTTCATGGCGTTCACAAGTTGGCGCGGCGTTGTCGGCTGCATCAAGCCCACGTTGCGTCCGGGCGGGTTGGAAGAGCTGATCCGGATGCTGCCGGAAGGCATCGGCGTGCTCCCCTTGTTTTTGAATATCCACCAAGGAACCACGGATGAGTTCAAGCGCGCCGTAGCGCCGTACGAGCCGTTGGTAAAACAGCTCGCGGAAGCGGGCTGCGACCTCATTCATCCCGAGGGCGCTCCGCCCTTCATGCTGCTTGGATACAAGGGCGAGACCGAGCAATTGAAGGCGTGGGAGAAGACATACAAGGTCCCGTTCTTCACTTCCGGCAGCAATCACGTGCGGGCCTTGCGTGCGCTCAAGGCGAAGAAGATCGTCGGCGCCACTTACTTCGTCGGCAAGATCAACGACCTGTTCGCGAATTACTTCAAGCAAGCCGGTTTCAATGTGCTGGCGATGGATGGCATCGATGTGCCGTTCGACAAGGTTGGTCAGCTCTCGGCGGAAGAAGTCTATGCCCACGTGAAGAGCGTATTTCTCAAGCATCGCAATGCGGATGCGATCTATCTGCTTGGCACCGGCTGGCGCGTGCTTCCGATCGTGGATTTGCTGGAGCAGGATTTGGGCATTCCGGTCGTGCATCCGGTGCCGGCGCGCTGCTGGGAGATCCAGCAACGGCTTTCGATCCGTCAGCCCGTGAAGGGCTTTGGTCGCTTGCTGGCAGAGATGGTTCCGGGGTGAACGAAGGTTGCCGGGAATGCGGGTCAGTAGTGTTTCGGGGTCACGTTGGGACGGCACGACAGGAGTTGGACTGGAAAGCATTCCAGTCGGGTCTTCTAGTACCGACTTTCAATCAAAGCTGACTCGCAAAGCACCGGCGGGCTATCTCTTGCGTCGTCCCCGCGAAAGCGAGGATCCATACCCTCAGCAAGTAGCCCGGTTCGACTGTAGCCCGGATAAGCGAAGCGATATCCGGGGTTGAACCTGTTTTGAAGTCTGAGCCTGTTTTGACAACCCGCATGTCGCTGCGCTCATGCGGGCTACGGTCGCCGGCGCGGTTCACCGCAATTACTTCCCAGTACCGACTTTCAATCAAAGCTGACTCGCAAAGCACCGGCGGGCCATCTCTTGCGTCGTCCCCGCGAAAGCGGGGACCCATACCCTCCGAAGTGGAGATTCGCACCACCGGCGCAAATTCGCGAGGGCACGGCGTCTCGGTCCCCGCTTTCGCGGGGACGACGCGCGGCCGATGATGTCCGGTGGATCATGTTTCAATGATTTCAGGGACTAGCGGCTTGTTCGCTCCAGGCGGGAATCGAGGGGCTCACGCCGAGGGTGGAGCTTTTGACCCGGGGCGCCGCTGCTCGGGGGACGTGCGGAGTGTTCGTTTGATTCCACTCATTCGATAAGCGTCGTAAGTTCCGAGCAGTTGCGTAGAGGCTTGCAGTGTGGGCGTGGTCGCTCGTGGCTGCGAGCTTCACCACCTGCTGAGTCTCAATGAATTCTGACGATACAATATTCGCACTCTCCTCAGGCCGGCCGCCGGCGGCGATTGCTGTGATTCGGATTTCCGGATCGCGCGCAAGGGTTGCTCTCGAGAGAATGATCGGCCGTGTGCCCGAGCCGCGGCGGGGAGTATTCGCGCGGGTGCGTGATCCGGCAACGGGCGATGTGATCGACGAGGCGCTGGCGCTTTGGTTTCCCGGGCCGAAGAGCGAGACCGGCGAGGATGTCGCGGAGCTGCAATTGCATGGTGGGCGCGCCGTCATCGCGGCGGTTTTGTCGGTGCTGGGCAAGTTTGAAGGATTTCGTTTGGCGGAGGCCGGTGAGTTCACCCGTCGGGCGTTCGAGAGCGGTCGCATCGATCTCACTGCGGTCGAGGGGCTTGGCGATTTGATCGGTGCTGAGACCGAGGTGCAGCGGCGGCAGGCGTTGCGGCAGATGCAGGGGGCGTTGGCGGCGCGTGCAGACGATTGGCGGCGGCGGCTGACCGAGGCGCTGGCTTTGGTCGAGGCGCAGATCGATTTCGCTGATGAGGCCGATGTGCCTGACGATCTGGTGAATCCAGCGCGGGCGCTGGCGGGATCGTTGGGTGCGGAAATCCGCGGTGTTCTCGCTGATGATCGGCGGGGGGAGCGGTTGCGTGAAGGCCTGGTGGTGGCGATCGCGGGGCCGCCGAACGCGGGCAAGTCGACGTTGCTGAACCGGATCGCGCGCCGGCAGGCAGCGATCGTTTCACCTTATCCGGGCACGACGCGGGATGTAATCGAGGTGCATCTGGATTTGGACGGCTATCCGGTCACGCTGCTCGACACGGCGGGCATTCGCGTGAGCGACGACCCGATTGAGCAGGAAGGCGTACGTCGCGCTCAGGAACGGGCCGCGGCAGCGGATCTGGTGTTGTGGGTCGTCGATGTGCGCGAGGCGGAGGAGCCGCCACCGGAATGTGGGGGAGAACTGTGGCTGGTGCGGAACAAGCTCGATCGGGTTGAGGGCGGGGAGGAGGGGAGGGCGCGCGGGCAGGGCGAGCCGACCGATCATGGTGCGCCACCGTCTTTTGCGCTTTCGGCGGTCGAGGGGACGGGGGTGAGTGAACTGATCGGGGAAATTTCGAATGCGGCGGCGCGCTCTCTCTCGGCGGAGAGTTCCTTGATTACGCGCGCGCGTCATCGCGAATGTTTGGATCAATGTGTCGATGCACTGACGCGGGCGGCGGGTCAGGACCGCGAGGATTTGCTGGCCGAGGACTTGCGTCTGGCGGCGCGTGCGTTGGGGCGGCTCACGGGGCGCATCGATGTCGAGGATGTGCTTGATGTGATCTTTCGGGATTTCTGCATTGGCAAGTAGGTCATTGGCTTATGGGCCAATGACGGCGTCGCGGCTGTTCCACGTGCCATGATAGGCCATTGGCCTGGTAGTCCATTGGAGTACTCGATAGGCCGCCCTTAGCCCATGTTTCACGTGAAACATGGGCGGCTCTATCCGGGTTCAAATTTTTGACCCGACTTCGCCGCGCCGCTAAAAGCGGGCGAGGAGCCAACGCATGCGAGAGCGATTCGACGTCATTGTTGTGGGCGGAGGTCATGCCGGTTGCGAGGCGGCGGCGGCGGCCGCGCGGATGGGAGCCGCAACCGCCCTCGTCACCCACCAGTTCGCCACCATCGGCGCCATGTCCTGCAATCCGGCAATCGGGGGCCTCGGCAAGGGACACCTCGTCCGGGAGATCGACGCGCTCGATGGTCTGATGGGGCGGATCGCCGACCTGGGCGGCATCCAATTCCGCATCCTCAATCGCCGCAAAGGCCCAGCGGTTCGTGGCCCGCGGGCACAAGCCGATCGGAAGCTTTACGCCGCAGCGATGCAGCAGGCCATCCGCGAATCGGCCGGATTGACGGTGATCGAGGCTGAGGCTGACGACTTGCTATTCGGCGAGGGGCAAATCCGCGGCCTGAGGCTCATTGATGGGCGCGAGCTTTCGGCGCCCGCCGTCGTTTTAACAACCGGGACCTTCCTGCGCGGACTGATCCATATCGGTGAGCGCCAAATTCCGGCGGGCCGGGTCGGGGAGGCGCCGGCCGCGGGTCTCTCGCGGTCCTTGGCCGCCCTCGGATTTGCGCTCGGCAGGCTCAAGACCGGGACGCCACCCCGCCTGGACGGGCGAACCATCAATTGGGCCGCTTTGCCGATGCAGCCCGGCGATGATCCACCGGAGCCGTTTTCAACCTTGACGGAGCGGATTGCAAATCCGCAGGTCCAATGCGGTGTGACGCGGACCAACGAGGCCACCCACAAGATCATCCGCGACAACGTACACCGATCCCCGATGTATTCCGGGCAGATTTCGAGCCGCGGCCCCCGCTATTGCCCCTCGATTGAGGACAAGATCGTCCGTTTCGGCGAGCGGGACGGGCATCAAATCTTCCTGGAGCCTGAAGGATTGGACGATCCGACAGTCTATCCGAATGGGATCTCGACCTCGCTCCCCGAGGACATCCAGCTTGCCCTTGTGACCACCATTGCGGGCCTGGAAAAGGTTCACATCATCCGGCCCGGCTACGCCATCGAATACGATCACGTGGACCCGCGCGAGCTCAAGCCGAACCTCGAAGCCAAGCGGCTCAATGGCCTGTTCCTGGCCGGGCAGATCAACGGCACCACTGGCTACGAGGAGGCCGCCGCACAGGGTCTGGTGGCCGGGCTCAATGCCGCTGCCATGGCGGGCGGAGGCGGGGCCATCATCTTCGATCGGGCCGAAGGCTATCTCGGCGTGATGATCGACGATCTCGTGACCCGCGGGGTGACGGAGCCCTATCGCATGTTCACCTCGCGGGCGGAATATCGCCTGTCCTTGCGGGCGGACAACGCGGATCAGCGGCTTACCGACAAGGGCATCACGCTGGGTTGCGTTGGTGCGGTCCGACGGCAGCGGCATGCCGTGAAAATGGCCGTTCTGGCGGACGTTCGGGGCTTTGCCCAGTCGGTTTCCATCACGCCCAACGAAGCGGAGCGGCACGGGATTGCGCTCACCAAGGATGGCCAAAGGCGCACGGCCTTCGAGCTCCTGGCCTATCCCCACATTGGGATCCAGGATTTGACGCCGATCTGGCAGCGGCTCCAGGATTTTCCCAGGCCGATCCTCGAACAGGTCGAAATCGACGCCAAATACGATGTTTATCTCTCCCGGCAGGCCGCCGATATTGCCGCATTCCGGCGTGATGAAGCGCTTGAACTGCCGGACGACCTCGATTACGGGGCCCTCCCGGGCCTTTCCAATGAGGTCCGGCAAAAGCTCGAATCCGTAAGGCCACGGACCATCGGCCACGCCAGCCGGTTGGATGGCATCACTCCGACAGCGCTGACCTTGCTGGCGGCGCACCTGCGCCGGGATCGGCGCAACGCGCGGCAGGCGAGGGCGGGTTGACCCCCCGCGAAGACGCCTTGGCTCGCTCCCACGCGCCCAATCTCACGGCACTGGCGGCGGACCGGGAGCGGGCGCTCAAGCTCGTCCATGTTTCACGTGAAACATGGACCCGCCTCGACGCCATGGTCCAACTCCTGGTTCGATGGCAAAAAACCATCAATCTGATTGCGCCGTCTACACTGGAGTCCATATGGACCCGGCATGTACTCAACTCCTTCCAGGTCCATGACGTGAGCCCAGAGGCCAAGACCTGGGTGGACTACGGCTCCGGCGGCGGCTTTCCCGGTCTGGTGATCGCCTGCGCCTTGGCCGAACAGCCAGGCGCGGTCGTCCACCTCGTCGAGAGCAATGCCAAAAAGGCCGCCTTCCTGCGCGAGGCGATTCGCCTGACCCGCGCCCCGGCGAAAGTTCATGCGACCCGGCTGGAGAATGTGGTGGAAAGCTTGGCCGGCCATACCGATATCGTTACGGCACGCGCGGTTGCACCCTTAAAACAATTGCTTGATGCCTGCGCGCCCTTGCTGCTGCGGGGAGCCATCGGTCTCTTTCCTAAGGGCCAAGATGTAGAGGATGAACTGACTACTGCCTCTACATCTTGGGCTTTTGACGTTACTCTGATCCCAAGCCGAACTGACCCCAAAAGTCGCATCGTCAAGATCCAACACCTGGCACCGCGCGGTTCAGCCCGCTAAAGCACGATTCCGAAAAAGGGCCCTGGCTTTCAGGAGGATGAGGCTCAGACTTGAGGCTGCCGCGATTCGATCGAAAGTGGGCGAAATGTCCGATCCGCCGACCATGCAAGACCCAGCCCCCGTCATTCCGCTCAATCCGCGCTCCGACCCGGCGAAGCCGCCACGTGTCCTTGCCGTGGCCAATCAGAAGGGCGGCGTCGGCAAGACCACGACCGCGATCAACCTCGGCACTGCGCTGGCGGCGATCGGCGAGCAGGTGCTGGTGGTCGATCTCGACCCGCAGGGCAACGCCTCGACCGGGCTCGGCATCGACCGCCGCAGCCGCCGCTTCTCCACCTACGATGTCCTCACCGGCGAAGCGCGGTTGCGCGACGCGGTCCTGGCCACCGCGGTCCCGCGGCTGTCGATCGCGCCGTCGACGCTCGATCTCTCCGGCCTCGAACTTGAAATCGCTCAATCCCGTGACCGTGCCTTCCGCCTGCGCCACGCACTCGCCGCCCTCAACACCGGCCGCAGCGACGACTTCGGCTACGTGCTGGTCGATTGCCCACCGTCGCTCAACCTGCTCACGGTCAACGCCATGGCCGCCGCCAATGCGATCCTGGTGCCGCTGCAATGCGAGTTCTTCGCGCTCGAGGGCTTGTCGCAACTGATCAAGACCGTCGAGCAAGTAAAGGCGACGCTCAATCCCGAACTGACAATCCACGGCATCGTGCTCACGATGCACGACGCCCGCAACAATCTCTCCAATCAAGTCGTGAAAGACGTTCGCGATTTCATGGGCGACAAAGTCTACGATACCATCATCCCGCGCAATGTCCGCGTGTCGGAAGCGCCGTCGTACGGCAAGCCGGTGCTGGTCTACGATCTCAAATGCGTCGGCAGCGAAGCGTATTTGCGCTTGGCGACCGAGATCATCCAACGCGAGAAGGAGCTGTGCGCGGCACCGGCAATAGCGCAGGCATCCGCAACTGCATCAGAGCCCGACACCAATGCCGAGCCGCCCGCTCTTCCCCGCGAAAGCGGGGATCCATGATCCACGCTCCGAGCGTGCGACTTCTGGATTCCCGCCGGCGCGGGAATGAGCGGAGGCGCGGCTGCGCGCGGAGAGCCGCGCATGGCGTACGTCGAACTAAACGAACGGAGCAGCGACCCACGTGACGGACATTGCAGGAGACGCGGCCATGGCAGAGGACGGCGGGCGATCGCGGCTCGGGCGCGGCCTCGCGGCGCTCATCGGCGACATGGAGGAAACCAAGACCGTCGAACGCGGCCGCAACAATCAGCGCCGTGTACCGATCGAGTTTCTGAAACCGAATCCGCGCAACCCACGGCGCAATTTCGCCGACGCCGAACTTGAAGAGCTCGCGGCGTCGGTGCGCGAGCGCGGCATCATTCAGCCGATCGTGGTGCGTCCCGAACGTGGCGTCGCGGACAGATACGAGATCATCGCCGGCGAGCGGCGCTGGCGCGCGGCGCAGCGCGCCGGCCTGCACGACGTGCCGATCGTCGCGATCGAGGTGAGCGACCGCGAGGCGCTCGAGATCGCGATCATCGAGAACGTACAGCGCTCCGACCTCAACCCGCTCGAAGAAGCGGCCGGCTATGCCGCGCTGATCGACGATTTCAAACACCAGCACGACGAGGTCGCCCGCGTCGTCGGCAAGAGCCGCGCGCACGTGACCAACACCCTGCGCCTGCTCAAACTCTCCGATCCGGTCAAGGCCTACGTTCACTCCGGCAAGCTCAGCGCCGGCCACGCCCGCATGCTGGTCGGCCAACCGAACGCCGAGGAATTGGCCGAAGAGATCGTCAGCCGCGGCCTCAACGTGCGCCAGGTCGAAGCCATGGCGCGCAAGAGCGGCGCCGAGCAGGCGAGGGAGGTGAAGCCGCCCCGCGCGCGCGCCGGCAAGAATGCTGACACTTTGGCGCTGGAAAAGCGATTGTCAGATGCGCTCGGCCTGCAGGTGAGTGTCGACCATCGCGAGGATGGGGGCGTGCTGCACATCCATTACCGTGACCTCGACCAACTGGACGAGGTGTTGAGGAAGCTGGAGGGGCGATAAACGCGCTACGCGTTGGCAACATGCTGGGAATCCAACTGCGATCACGCCGAGTCAGCTATGTTCGATGGTACTCATGAGCAAAGGTTTCCAAGTCGAATTTCACTCTCACGCGAGCGACGATCCTAATGATGTCGATTTTCCTGACGTCAATCGTCGACAGCTTGAAGATGTCTTTGTTATACGCCACCGTATCCGATCGAGGAAATTATAGCGAGCGGCGGCGGGGAAACCAAGGGTACTCAGCGCCTGCGCAAAGGTTATGGCTTCCAAAGGCTCGGAAACAAGAACCTTTACTGCATTAAGACAATTAATGGTCGAGCGTGAGGCCATTTCGCATCAAGATGGATCACGTACGAGACTTTCCGACGGCGGACGGTAGGACAACGTCAATTGCGCTTGAGATCGAGTGGAACAACAAAGACTCGTTCTTTGATCGTGATCTGGAAGATTTCAAACGTCTGCACGTGACGAAGCGAATTCTCTTGGGATGATCGTCACCCGTGGCGCATTGCTACAATTCCCGCATGCGCAGAATTGGTTTCTGGGCGTTTCTACGATCAGGCGTCAAGTCCAAAACTTCGATGATCTCAAGAACGTGGGGCTACGACCCGATTCTTCCAAACAGCGGAAGGCGATCGTAAAGTGCGTTGAGCGTGGCGAGACCGAAACCCGCTGAGCCTTCGCGAAGCTTTCGTGGATAAATTGTTACCCGAACACAGTTTGGGCGAGGCGACAACGCACTGGCGCAAACTTGAAGATCGCGTTCGCCGTGGCGTCGGCAATCCGTGTCCGTTAATTCTGATCGGATCGCCTCAACGTCGATCGTAACTTTCGGGGAGGATCTGGCCTCGGTGCCGGTCGCTGATGAAAGACTGCGAAATCCGTATCAGCGATTAGCGGATAGAAGATGGCTTGACTGTCTCGTCCTGAGTGGTGACGCATACGTCCTCCATGTCGGTCGATAACCACGTCAGCTTGATTTCCCCAACTCGTCCAGCCCTTGCGTGTGCCGCGCGCAAAGAGCTCCAAGGAATGGGCCAGGGCTGCAAGCCTCGATAATCTCGTATTGCTCATCCGGTTTGCGCGAGTGCTCGCGCTTGCGGGTGGCCAGCAAGTTCACCTGCCGGCGGCCGGGTGCAAGCGTGCGTGCGTTCTTCCCTTTCACGCCGAACAAGATCAGCTCGGTGACATTGCGGAAGTAAAAGCCAACGCCACGCCCGTCCGAGCCTCCGTCCTTTCGGACCTTGTGCCAAACCAAATTCGATTTGTAATTAAAACCCCAAGCCTTCATCACGGCGAGCCCTTCCGGAAGGAGGGCGTTGGGAACCCAAAGGTACAAATGCGCTGTCGTCTTCGTCACCTCCGCCACCGGAAGCGCACTGATCTCGGGCAGTGACAGTGTTTGATATCGGGCGAGCCTTCGATGCTCGGGTGCGACCTTTCCTGTCTTATTGGTGAATTGCCAAGGTGGATCTGCAAGGATTGTCGCAAACCGCCGGTCGCCTGTGAATCCAATTAGGTCGTTGCTCACAGCATCCATAGATTCAGAAGGTCCGGAAAGAGGCGAGAGTCCGTGTAAGAACATATAGAGAACGTACACAGGATACTTTGTTCTGTCTAGACCCCGTCAATGTGTGCGCCCTATGCATCCCGCCGTCTCGCATTCACCGCCAGCGACAGCAGCGCGCGCTGCACGATGGTTTCCGCCATGTCGCCCTGCTTGCGGGATTCGAAGCCGGCGTCGGCGAGTTGGATCATGGCGCGTTCGAGGCGGGCGGCGGTCCAGGATTTGAGCGCGGTTTCGTAGAGCGCCTTGCGGCTGAAATGGACCGGCGGCATCATCGATTCGACCACCGCCCCGGGGCTGCGCCCCTCCTCGACCGTGAGCCGCGCCTTGTGCAGCGTGCCGGCCTGGCGGATCGCGGTGAACATGATGGTGCCGGGCGAGGTGCCGGCGGTGCGGGCCTTGGCGAACTGAAACTCGACATCGGCGGTGCGGCCGGCGAAGGCGGCGTCGATCAGCGCGTCGAGCGCGAGCGCGGAAGCGTCGGCGACGACGGCAAGCACATCGTCGAGCTCGATGCGCTCCCGGCCGCGCGCATAGAGCGCGAGCTTGCGCACCTCGCTGCGCGAGGCCAGGCGGTCGCCGCCGAGCAGCGGCACCAACGCGGCGCGCGCGTCGGGCGCAAGCGTGAGGCCGGCCTCGCGCATCTCGTCGTCGATCACGCGCGCGAGTTCCTTCTCGGCGTCGACGTAGCAGGGCAGCGCCACGGCGTTCTTGGCGCGCTCGATCAGCGTGCGCAGCGGCGCGTTGCGGCGAAGCTCGCCGGCCTCGATCACCACGCGGCAGTCGGGCGCGGTCGCCGCGAGCAGCGCTTCCACGGCCGGCACGATGTTGGTGCGCGCGCTCGCGGGCTTGACCCAGACCGCGCGGCGGCCGCCGAACAGCGGGATCGTGTTGGCCTCCTCGACCAGCCGCATCGGATCGGCCGCAAGCGCGTCGCCTTCGATCCGCACCATGGTGAAGGGGTCGTTCGGATCCTCGACCGAGACACGGATGATCGCCTCGGCGCGCTCGCGCACCAGCCCGGCATCGGGGCCGTAGACGAGCACGACCGGGCGCGCGGGGTCCGGGCGCGCGAGGAAGCGGTCGATGTCGGGGCCTTTCAAGGCAACCATGGCCGCCCGTTGAAACGCGGCCGGGATGGCGCGGTCAAGTGCGGTAACGGCTTCAGGTGCCGGCGATGAAATAGGAGGCGAGGCGCGCGCGGATGGCGTCGGCGATCACCTTGGCGGCGCGGCTTTCGGCGTCGCGCAGGCCGCGCACGCGCGCGAAGCGCTGCTCCTGGCCGGGAATGTCGTAGGTGACGCGGGAGAATGTCTGGGCGGTAACCACCTGCTTGCCGGTCGCGATCTCCGTCAGCGAATAGCTGGCGTTGATGCCGTAGTCTTCGATGTTCGGCCGCTGGGTGGTGATGTCCACGATGACCGACGAGCGGGTCGAGGAGATCTGGACTTTCAGGCGATGGGTCGGCGGCGCAGCGTTGCCGCCGCCGGTGAAATCGAAAATGAGAGCGTTGCGGATTTCCACGGCGAGGCGCGCCTCGTCGCTGCCCTGCGGCGCCGGAATCTGATCGATGCCGACGGCCGCCATCGCGGCGCGCACGGTCTGCGTCGTTGCCGGCGCACCGGGCGCGGTCTGGACGAGCGCCTGGTCGCCGTAGAGTGGCTGGAAGCAGCCGGCGGTCAGTCCCGCCAGCGCCAGCACGCCGGCGATGCGGGTGAGCGGACGGAAGTGCTCGCGTTTCTCAAGCCACCACATTGACGATCCTCTGCGGCACGACGATCACCTTCTTGGGCGGCCGGCCCTCGAGCGCTTTCTTCACGATATCGAGCGCCAGCACGGCGGTCTCGATGTCGGCGCTGCCGGCGTCGCGGGCCACCGTAACATCGGCGCGTTTCTTTCCGTTAATTTGCACCGGCAGCGTGATGGTATTTTCCACCAGGAGTTCGGGTTCGAGCGCGGGCCAGGGCTCCTCCGCCACCAGGGTGGTGTGGCCGAGTACGGCCCAGCATTCCTCGGCGAGGTGCGGCATCATCGGATGGAACAGCCGCACGAGGATGCCCGCCGCTTCCCGCACCGCCCAGCGATAATCGGCGGTCGGCTCGCTCTCGACCTCGCCGAGCGATTCGCCGAACGCGTTGGCGAATTCGTAGAGGTGCGCGACGCACACGTTGAAGCGCAGGCGGCCGATATCCTCGGTGACGCGGGCGAGCGCGCGGTGCGCGGCCTTGCGCAGCTTGAGCGCGGCCGGGGAAAACACCGGCGGCCGCGGCAAGTCGCCGGCCGTGGCGGCTTCGGCGGCATCGCGAACCAGCCGCCACAGGCGCTGCAGGAAACGCCAGGCACCTTGTACCCCCTCCTCCGTCCAGATCACGTCGCGGTCGGGCGGCGAATCCGACAGCATGAACCAGCGCGCCGTGTCGGCCCCGTAGCTCCCGATGATATCATCGGGGTCCACGGTGTTACGCCTGGACTTCGACATTTTTTCGATCGGGCCGATTTCGACCGGCGCCCCGGTCGCGGCCATGATGGCGCGGCGCGCCTCGCCGACGCCCTCGATCTTGACCTCAGCCGGCATCACCCACTCGCCGTTGGAGCGGTAGGTCTCGTGCACCACCATCCCTTGGGTGAACAGGCCGGCGAACGGCTCGTCGACGCCGAGGTGCCCGGTCGCCTTCATGGCGCGGGCGAAAAAGCGGCTGTAGAGCAGATGCAGGATCGCGTGCTCGATGCCGCCGATATATTGCTGGACCGGGAGCCAGGCGTCGGCCACTGGCCGACTGGTCGGCGCCGTCTCCAGCCAGGGGTCGGTGAAGCGGGCGTAGTACCAGGACGAATCCACGAAGGTGTCCATGGTGTCGGTCTCGCGATGCGCCTTGCCGCCGCAGATCGGGCAGCGCGCATGCTTCCAGGTCGGATGGCGGTCGAGCGGATTGCCGGGGCGGTCGAAGGTCACGTCGTCCGGCAGCCGCACCGGCAGATCCTCGTCCGGCACCGGCACCATCCCGCACATCACCTCGCAATGGATGATCGGGATCGGACAGCCCCAATAGCGCTGGCGCGAAATGCCCCAGTCGCGCAGGCGGAAGTTCACCTGGCGCGCGGCAACAGGCGCGTTGCCGCGCTGCTGCGCCTCCAGCCGCTTCGCCACTTCTTCCTTTGCTTCGGCAATCGTCATGCCGTCAAGGAAGCGCGAATTGATCATCCGCCCGTCGCCGTCATAGGCGGTGTCGGTGATCACGAACGTCTTCGGATCGACCCCCGGCGGGCAGACCACCGGCGTATTGCCGAGCCCGTATGTATTGACGAAGTCGAGGTCGCGCTGGTCGTGCGCAGGGCAGCCGAAGATCGCGCCGGTGCCATAGTCCATCAAAATGAAGTTTGCGACATAGACCGGCAGCGTCCATGACGGGTCGAACGGATGCACCGCCCGGATCCCGGTATCGAATCCCTTCTTCTCCGCGGTCTCGATGATCTCGGCGGCAGTGCCGATGCGCTTGCACTCGGCGATGAACTCCGCGAGCGCCGGATTCGTCGCCGCCACGGCCGCCGCCAGCGGATGGTCGGGCGACAGCGCCATGAACTTTGCGCCGAACAGCGTGTCCGGCCGCGTCGTGAAAATCTCGAGCTCGTCCTCGCCGCGCGGCGCCGCCGCATTACGTAACGATTCGGGATCGAGCGCGAACCGGATCAGCAGCCCCTCAGAACGGCCGATCCAGTTGCGCTGCATGATGCGCACCTTCTCGGGCCAGCGGTCGAGCCGGTCGAGCGCGTCGAGCAGGTCCTGCGCATAGGTGCTGATCTTGAAGAACCACTGCGTCAGCTCGCGCTGCTCGACCTCGGCGCCCGAGCGCCAGCCCCGGCCGTCAATCACCTGTTCGTTGGCGAGCACGGTCTGGTCGACCGGGTCCCAGTTCACCTTCGACCGCTTGCGCTCGACCAGTCCGGCGCGCAGGAAATCGATGAACATCTTCTGCTGGTGGCGGTAGTATTCGGGATCGCAGGTCGCGATCTCGCGGCTCCAGTCGAGCGACAGCCCCATCGACTTGAGCTGCGCCTTCATCGCCGCGATGTTCTGGTAGGTCCACGCCCGCGGATGGACTTTTCGCTCCATCGCCGCGTTCTCGGCCGGCATGCCGAAGGCATCCCACCCCATCGGATGCAGCACCGCAAACCCCATCGCCCGCTTGAAGCGCGCGACCACGTCGCCCATCGTGTAGTTGCGCACGTGTCCCATGTGGATGCGCCCCGAGGGGTACGGGAACATCTCAAGCACGTAGTATTTCGGCCGCGGATCATCGTTGCGCGTGGCAAAGATGCCGCGCGCGTCCCAGGTGGCCTGCCAGCGGGCCTCCGCCGCGCGGGCGTTGTAGCGTTCGGTGGTCATGCGAATGTCGTGTCGGTCCAGTGACTTGCGCGGGGGACTAGGGCATGAAACCAGCGCGCCGGTCAACGGGTGGGAAAGCGCACGGGCGGCCCGGTATCAGCAAGTAGCCCGGATGAGCGAAGCGATATCCGGGGAAACGGCCGATGTACTGGGTCTGGTCCCGCATGTCGCTTCGCTCATGCGGGCTACTTGCTGAAGCGATCCGCAAACGAGCAGTCTTCGGTGCCTTTGGAAACCACGGATGGCCAAGTACCTGTTGTTTCCAAATAACGGTCAGCCGAATCAAAAATGGTTTGTGGCCGGAGACGGGTCGATGGCTGGTTGGTCGGTGCCTCGATAGGTGAGAACGTGACCTCAGCGCAGCAAGTAGCCCGGATGAGCGAAGCGATATCCGGGGAAATGGCCGATGTACTGGGTCTGGTCCCGCATGTCGCTACGCTCATGCGGCCTACTTGCTGATGATGTGAAAGTTATCGGTCGCGTCATCTGTCGCGTATCGCGGATGTAGATGTAGCTTTAGCAGGCTCGTTGACCGGATCAAAACGAATGGTGCTCAGCACGAGATAGCAAACATCATCCGAGCCCTTGATCTGGAGAATCGAAGGATCTGCTACATCGCGAATCACATGAACTCCCGCCGTCGAGGGAAAGCTTCGGTCGTTCAGGAACGCGATCGAAGACTGACAACCCGCCGACGCGGAACCTGTCACGGTCGCATCGAAATGCCCCGAGACTTTCGGGAAGCGAAACACCAGGCCTTCCGACCTGCCATCCACCTGGTTGTCCCCGACAAAATTGGGGATGTTGGCAAAGGTCGTTGTCAGCCCGCCGAGGTTTGGTGTCAGCGGGACATGGATTATACCTTTGCCTCCGATTATCACATCGACATCGGGGTGCCTCAAATAATCGAACGGTTCAAGGCCGGCCAGCTTCCAATATCGGTACGTTGTTCCATTCCGATTGACGATCGAAGTAAATGTATTATTCCGCGCGGATGCCGTATCAAGCACTTCGTTTGATCCGTCCGGACCCGCTACAAAATAAGCTCCGAAGGTTGGATCGTAGAGCCGCCAGGCGCCATTCCAGAGCACCTCCACGGCTACGTGGTTTTCCGACCTTCCCTGATCGTCTCTCCACCAGAACTGCGCAGTCCGAGTCGTCAGACCGAGATTACGGAGCACGGATTCGAATATTTCGGCGGCGTTGCCGCATAGTCCGCTGGTTGCCTGCAGGACTTCCGTTTCGCTGTGCGGAACATCGATGCCGCTGTTTAGGGCGTACGCATAGGTGGCCGAGCTGACGATGACAGGCACCGCATCCAGTGCGCTCAGGATCACCTGCAACTGATAGCTGGTTCGTAGGTCGCCAAACTCTACATGCGCGGAGCGCAGGGTTTCAGCGACGGCGAGTATGTCCTCCTCCACCGCTCCAGGGCGCTGCCCCGATGGGGCCGCCTCCAGACCAAGACGTTTGGAGACGCCATACAACTGGCTAGCGACGCTCCAGATCGCTTCCTGATGGATGCGGCAAGTCAGCTTCATGATGGGAGAGGCATCGGCACAGACAGTCGAATTTTCAGGCAAGCTCAGACTGCCGGCGAAAGCCATCGTCGTCGATGACGGAAAGAAAACAAGCAGCATCATGCACTGGAATATGCGGCATCGCATGGTCTCACCTGCCTGATGGAAGGGTGTTGCCGGACCAGCATCTCATATTTTCACGCCAGCGGGAGGATGGCAATGGAGCCCGGGACTCATCCCGGAGGACTAAATCGGTATTATGGCGCAAACGCCACAAGCACTTTGACCGATAGCCGCCCACATTTCGGGGCATAACTGAAATCAGAACCGTTACGACCCTCGCCCACAAGCGCGATGAAATCCGCGCCACGATCCAAGCCTACGAACAGAAGCTCGCCCAGGCGCGGGTTGACCTGGCCCATATCACCGCCGCGATCGCGATCTTCGAGGCCAGCCAGTAGCCCGGATGAGCGGAGCGACATCCGGGTACGATTATGGAATGCGGTAAATGGAATGCGGTAACCTAACTGAAGCCGGTCCCGCATGTCGCTACGCTCATGCGGGCTACAGATGCGGGCTACAGATTTTTGCCGGCCAAGTCTCGGCCTTCAGGCCTGGCGATCGCCTTATCCCACCTGCCGTGCTGCAAGCCTCGCGGCTTTGACTCGGAAAACCTTGACGGCGGCGGCGGCGAGCGCGAACAGGAGGCCGTAGGCGAGCAAGTAGCCCGGATGAGCGGAGCGACATCCGGGTACGATTATGGAATGCGGTAAATGGAATGCGGTAACCTAACTGAAGCCGGTCCCGCATGTCGCTACGCTCATGCGGGACTACAGATGCGGGCTACAGATTTTTGCCGGCCAGGTCTCGGCCTTCAGGCCTGGCGATCGCCCTTATCCCACCTGCCGTGCTGCAAGCCTCGCGGCTTTGACTCGGAAAACCTTGACGGCGGCGGCGGCGAGCGCGAACAGGAGGCCGTAGGCGAGCACTTGCCAGGCCGGCGGGACGGCCACGTCCAGCATGTCGGGGTTGAAATTTTGGCCGAGCGTCCACGACAGTTCGTAGCCGCGGCGGACCCAGAGGAAACCGGCTTCGAGCAGCGCGGTGAACAGGCATGATGCCACAGCGAGCAGCGCCAGCGCCGGCGCGTCGGCGCCCCGTCCATAGTGGGCCAGCACGCGCCAAGCCATGAGCCAGACAAACAGACCGCCGAGCAAATACTGCTCCGGGTAATTGCCGCGCGCCAGCACGACGTGGAGCACCGCCAAGGCGCTGATCACGTAGTTGGTGTTGTGCAGCCGCTGCCAGTTCTTCGTTCCCATGGACCGGATCGCGGCGTCGAGCGAGGTCGCGCCCAGGATGATCAGGCCGATGGTCGAAAGCACTGCGACGACCATCGAGAGTCGCGTCACCAGCTCGTTGGCGATCAGCGGCCAATTCCAGGCGCGCAGGGCGAAATAGAGCACAATATGGACGATGGTGTAGACCAGCGCCGTCACGCCGATCATCCGCCGCACGTCGACGAGGGCGGGCCAGCGCAATATCGTCAGCGCCGGCGTCACGGCCAACGCCGCGAGCAGGACCGCCGTCGCCCATACGCCCGACCAGAAGACCAGGCCGCCCAGCGCAATCGGCAGGAATCCGTAGTCGCCGGTGGCGAACTGATAAGTGAACCGGATCGCCGGCAACAACACGAGCGCGAATGCGCCCGCCTTGAGCCAGGAAAACCGGCGCTGTCGGTCCTGCCAGGGCCAGATCAACTGCAAGGCGCCCCCCCGTGCAACCCATTCCTTCCGGGCAAGCTTAGCCCGAATGGAGGGGGAGCGACATCCGGGTTCTTCGCACGAAGGAAGTCGGGCGGATCAGCGCAACGTGATCCGCCATTCCTCACAAGCAGACCCGGCAAGAGCTCGCCGCAAGGCGACCCTGACGAGCCCTGTGGTGGCCGGCGTCAACGCTACCGCACCGTTGCGGTCGCAGGCGGCCGCCAGGTGCCTTCGCCCGGGGGCAGGATCGACGGTGGTTCAGCCTTCGGCCAGTAGAGGCGCATGACAAGGTAGATCAGATAGTTCGGCGCGGGGAGCCAGTTCGATTCCTTGTCCGCGCCAGGCGAATCCTTCTGGATGTAAAGCGTCAGGGAGCCGTCGGGATTTTCTTCATGTCCGGCAGCATCGGCGAGTTGATCAGATACCGGCCGATCGGGTTCTCGATCAGCAATTGCGTCTTACCGTCGCACATATGGTGCGCTGATTTGCCTACGCGCCACGCCGTGAGTAATCATCAAATTGTCGTGCGGCATTGAGCGGCCGACTGTTCAAAGCAGCAAGGGTCAGTTTAGACTGGCTTCTGTTTCAACGGCGGTGGCTTCGACTAGCAACCACGGCAAGGGGGCGACTTTTCCCAATATGCCAGGGAGGTCGTTATGAATCCGAAGGTTTTGCTCATCGGCTTCGCGCTTACAATATCGCTTGCGGCTGCTTCGCCGGTATTTTCTCAGCAGGCTCCGCCGTCGTCAGAGAAGGAAAAACAGGTCGTAGCGCTGGTCAATAAGGCTGCGGTGCTCATTGATAAAGATGGGAAGGCAGCCTTCACCGAGCTCAGAAAAAAGGACAGCGAGTGGTTCCACGGCGACACATACTTGTTCGTCTACGATTTGAAGGCGAACGTGCTGCTCAATCCTGCTTTTCCGCAGCGCGAAGGAACGAACGTGACCGGTCAGAAGGACGCCAACGGAAAGCCGCTACATGACGCCATGATTCAGATGGCTGAAACCAAGGGATCGGGATGGGTGGACTATGTATTTCCGAAACCAGGACAGACCACGCCGTCGCAGAAATGGGCCTATGTGAAAAAGGTGACGGTGGATGGAGTTCCGAGCCTGGTAGCTTCAGGCTTCTATCCCTAAGTGTCCGACCGAAAAAGAAACTGAGTGATTTCGGCGAGTTTTGGTTCCTTCGGATTGAATCGATTCGAAGGAGAACACGATGGTCTGGACCGAAATCACTCGACCACGGTATAGGCGCGAGCGCATGCGGTACGAGGGCCGCAAGCGCCATATCGTCACCGACACGCAAGGCCATCTGGTCGGGCTCGTCGTGCATGAAGCCAGCATTCAGGATCGCGATGGCGCCCCGTGTGTGCATTGCGCTCATGACATTGCCGTCATGACGATCAGCGTCATGATCGACAGGACCAGGGCTGGAAACATTACAACGGCTCCGAGACGAAGAAATCGCCAAGCGCCGACTTCCTGGCCCTCCCGCCGTATAGCGGCAAGCCAAAGGATCGTCGCCAGAGAGCCTGTGATGGACAGGTTCGGCCCGAGATCGATACCGATCAGAGCGGCTGCGGAAATGTGCGAAGGCACATGATCGGCAGCCATCACAAAACCAGCGACGAGGCCAACCGGCAGGTTGTTCATCAAATTGCAGGCGAGCGCCAGCAGCAGACCTGTTCCCCATGCCGCGCTGTTGGCGGACCCTGCCGCGGCATCGCCTAACAGACGGCTGAGGGCGGCGATAACGCCGGTGCGGTCGAGGGCTTCGACGAGCACAAACAGACCGGCAACGAGAGGCAGGACGCCCCACGAAATCTCTCGCAAGACCGGCCACGGCGCCTGCCGACGGATGACGAAAACCGCCAGCCCCGCTGCTACGCCGCAGAGCAAGGTCGGCAGCCCAAGTTGGAGGCCGGCGGCAGAGCACCCGAGAAGAGCCATTGCTGCGGCGCAGATCCCTGCGGCCGCCATTAATCCGCCACGGCTGAGCTTCGGCCTATCGATCTTCGGGGTCATCGCCTCGCACCGAAGCGCGCTGCGGAGACTTAGGCGCAGGGCGACATAGGTCACGCCAATCGAGGCTATGGACGGCAGCGCAAACAGCGCGAGCCATGTCGACAGGGGTGGCATATGAGCGCCGAAGACCACCAGATTCGCGGGATTGGAGATCGGAAGAACGAAGCTTGCCGCGTTGGCGATGAACGCACAAACGAACAGGTAAGGCAGCGGCTCGGCCCCCGCAGCGCGCGCCGCCGCGTAGACGGCGGGCGTGAGAACGATAGCCGTCGCATCGTTCGACAAGAACACCGTCACCAGCGTCCCGACGACATAGATCAGCGTGAACATCCGCTGCGGAGAGCCGTGGGCGTACTCTGCGGCCAGCGCAGCCAGCCAGTCGAACAGGCCTTCGTGTCGGGCCAGTTCAGCCAGCAGCATCATGCCGATCAGGAACAGATAAACGTCCAGACCTTTCAGGACCCCGCTTAGCGCCTCGGTCCAGGGTAACAGCCCCAGTGCAACCAGCGCCGCCGCTCCGAGCACGGCCCAGATAGCCTCGGGCAGTCGCCATGGGCGGAGAATGACGCCGCCAGTCGCAAGCGCAGCGATACTCCATGTTGCGCTTGCGCTATTTGCGAGGAAGCTCACCTGCGAACTCCGACCGTCAGACTGAGGGGTGCAGAATTTTTGAGGGTCGATTCGTGCGCGATATTCCCTTTGCCATTCTGGCCTTGGACGATCGCGGTTTCCGGCATGGCGAACTGGAACAGGAGCACGCCGCCGGCCGCCCGCCGGGGTCTGCGCCAAAATTCCGGCAGCAGCGGCAATCGACATGACAATTCCGATGCTCGCCTCATCCCACATCCGGCCGGCTGCGATTTGGTCCAAGCATAGGACATTGCTGAATAACTGTCTTGGCATGGTGATTGCTGAAGCCTTGCATGCTAGCAATGGCAAGAACGTGGCCAGCCAGAGCGCTTGACGAGGCGAAATTGACGACGTCTTATCAAAGAGCGCCTTGTCGAGGCGAGACAGCGGCCGAAAACCTTTCAGCTCAGATCGACGCCAAACGGGACATCAGCGCGAACGCCGGCGCGGTCATGCTGCCGAACGCTTCATCAGTAATGACGTCGTCGGGATGTAGCCGCCGGAATCTTCCGGTGGCGACTATCGCGCCCAGGAACCACGGCCAAGCCGCCGGGCTTATTCGAGGGCACAGAGATGCCGACTGCCGGCTGGTGGGAGGCCCTTGGCCCGATCCTGCAGCGGTACTGTCCGGCGTCGGGATGACAAGCGGCATGAACGTGATTGAGCTGTGCTGCTGGGACGGTTGGTTTACCTTGTATATTGTCCTTGGCCCTCTCGGTTCGCCAAGGATCACCGTTTCCTCGCGCGGATGTGACGAGGTCGGTAAACGCGCACCATCACATGCGGGAATAATCTGGGAAAGTGTCCGTTAGAATAGCGAGGACTTCCATGAGCAACGTCCAAACCGCAGCCGTCCCTCGAAGCCAATACGTTGATTTCTGGAATAATATCCTTGTCCCTAAATTCGTCCGGTGGCGCCACATTCTCGTCGGCGGCTTGACCCTCCACAGTGAGAAGATCTTTCCCTCCCTTGAAGTGAAAGCGGGCGATACCGTTCTCGATGCTGGCTGCGGCTTTGGCGACACCGCGATCCAGCTTGCGGGCTTGGTCGGGCCGTCCGGCTCCGTGCTGGGAGTTGATTGCTGCGACGGTTTTCTTGATTACGGCCGCCGGGACGCAAAGGCTGCCGGTCTTACGAACGTGAATTTCCTGGAGGCGGATGTGCAAACTTATCCGTTCCAGCCAGTTTACGATTTCTGCTTCTCGCGGTTTGGAACGCAGTTCTTTGAGAACCCGGTGGCCGGCCTGCGCAACATGCGCAAGAGTCTCAGGCCGGACGGTACCATGACGATGATCGTCTGGCGTGGTATCGACGACAATCCATGGCTCGGATTTGCCAAGCAGATCGTGCTGCAACATCTGCCGCCGCCGGGCGAGAACGCCCAGACCTGCGGTCCGGGGCCGTTCTCCATGGCTGACACCGGCGTCGTGACAAAGCAGCTCGAAATCGCGGGCTACAGGGACATCACGTTTGAGCAGATCGACACGCAGGTATTCGTCGGCAAGGACCTCGACGACGCCGTCGCATTCCAGCTTGCAATCGGTCCGGCGGGCGAGGTCTACCGCGAGGCCGGTGAGCTGGGTGAAGCGCGCCACGACGAGATCGCCCGGGCGCTCAAAAACGAGCTTGCCGCGTACCAGCAGGCTAATGGCGTCATGATGGACTCAAGTTCGTGGAAGGTGACAGCGAGGAATCCTGCCTAGATCGTACAGGAGCCGCTTGCCACGGTCGCGATCGGCGGGTTGATCAGCGCAACGCCGCTGATCCTCCTGGTCCTGCCGGCGCTCCGCGTGGTTTTTCGGAAAGGGATGTGGAACCTCTTGAGTCGACCGCCCGTTTGATATCGGATGCTGGTGTTGGCCGTATCAAACATGCGGGGGCATGATATGGGGACCGTAGTGAACATCGCTGGACACGATCATCGACATTCTCATCATGACCATCATGGGTGGGAGCACCAGCATGGTCATCTTCCGAAGAGCTTCGGCTTGGCTTTCGGACTTGGAATTGCTCTCAACACGCTCTTTGTAATTATTGAAGCCGTTTTCGGCATCATCAGCAACTCGACTGCGCTGCTCGCCGACGCCGGGCATAACCTGAGCGACGTCTTCGGGCTGCTCGTTGCCTGGGGAGCTGTGGTGCTATCCCAACGGGCGCCCACTACCAGATTCACTTACGGTCTGCGCAGCTCATCCATCCTTGCGGCACTCTTCAATGCGATGTTTCTACTTACAGCGGTCGGCGCAATCGCCTGGGCGGCCGTCCAACGATTTTCCGCACCCGAGCCGGTCGCGGGCAAGACGATCATGATCGTCGCTGGAGTCGGAATTCTCGTCAACCTTGGCACTGCATGGCTTTTTGTCGCCGGGCGCAAGGACGACATAAATATCAGAGGAGCATTCTTGCACATGGCCGCCGACGCGGCGGTCTCGGCTGGCGTGGTCCTCGCGGGCGCAGCCGTCATTTTCACGCAGTGGCAGTGGATCGATCCCGCGGTGAGCCTGGGGATCTGCGTTGTCATCATGTGGAGCACGTGGAGCTTATTGATGGAGTCCGTTCGGATGTCGCTCGACGCGGTGCCGCAAGGGCTGGAGCCCGCAAAGGTGCGAACATTTCTCGAGCAATTGCCCCAGGTAGCGCGTATCCATGATCTGCACATCTGGCCGATGAGTACTACGGAGATCGCTCTCACGTGCCATCTGGTGATGCCTGCCGGTCATCCCGGAGATGCATTTCTTATGCAGACTGCCCACGAGTTGGAGCACCAATTCAAGATCGGGCATACAACGATCCAGATCGAAACGAGTGAAGGAACAGAGTGCGCGCTGGCGCCGGATCATGTGGTGTGATCTGGCAGCCGCCGCGCAGGCGTTCTGTCAGGGTTCAATTCACCGATATCCACGCCGGCGAACGGCAGGCGGCATGGCGCAATGACTAATCGCCGACGTGCTTTCCCTGACAGAAGCGATACAGCGCGTCGAAAATGGGAAGTTCGAGTTTCAACGTGTCGGCGTCGGGCATATTCAACAGGAAGAATCCATGCAGGATCGCCCTAAATCCGGGGGCCTCAGGACTTACCGAGGCGTCGCCACCGATATCGGCCTCGCGAACAATGAGCGCCAATTTGTGCAGGGCCGGATCGGTTAGTTCATATTTCTTGAGGATAGCATCGAAGGTTATTTTGCCTTCCTTCCTCGACAGTTCGGCCCCTGGGATGACGAACGGAATCGCTTGCTTCGCCTGGGCGAGCTCCAGAGCGCCCTTGGTGGGCACGAATTCGAACTCGGCGTCTTTATCGACAAAGCGCAGGATCAACCACGCGCTGGCGGCACGGTCCATGCGGATTCGCTCTCGCGTCGACCACTTCAATGTTGCCCCCTCTCATCCGCTCTGCTTGCAAGGGAACGGTTCTCTTTTAGGCAGGGTATTTGTTATGGTAGCTTTTGAGACACGGTTTTGCTAACAAAGCCTGGATGGAAATCGAGGGCTTTCCTAACGTTCCATGCGGTTGATTTCTGCAAGCGAAGTTTTTCTGCGTCTCCGCGATCGAGCTTGGCACAACAGCCCTCAGCGAACCGTGGACTGTGACGTGCCTCCGAGCCGGCGCAGCACGAACGGCACTGCGTAGGCGCCAATCAACGCCGCAACTGCAACCTGACCGACATCGACGATGACAAGCCACGGCTCGCTCTCCATTTCGCCGCTTAGCAGCGTAATGAGAGCGCCCAACAGCAGGATCGCGATCAAGAAGAGCAGGATGCGCCAGCGCCCGGTCAGCACGTTTCTAACCGTATATCCGAGGCCTAACCCCAAGCCCCACGCAACGAGTTCTCCCATGTTACGCCTCCTGCAATTCAGAGCTCTAATCGGATATCATAGCACGGTTGCTTTCAATAGAGATGGTATTGTGGTGTCGCCACCAGTTCCTATTGAGATTGACGCGATTGTCCTATCGCTACCCAACTCGGCTGACGGTCGCCCGCGAATCGGTTGATGATCGTCGCCATAGGGCGATCTCTGCGGGTTGAACAATTGTAGTTCAGCCGAGCTGAATCGAAAACACTTGGCAGGCGCCGCCTTCGAATGCGCACCGTGCGACATCGGGTTCAGGAGCGGCATGAAATCGCCCATTATGCGATCTGGTAGCACCGCGCGTATTATGCTATTGCTTTTAAGCCGAGCTTGGAGGTCGTCGTCACGTGTGACGATGGTCTTCTGTCTTCACATGGGAGACAAGCTGGTGACAAACAATTCACCGACTGCTTTACGCGGCGCTTCTCCGCCATCGGAGATGCGAACGTACCAGTGTATCTCACTGGAACGGAGATCGCGTTCGACCATGAGATCGAATTCTAAGGCGGTCAAAAGGAGAGATTATGATCAAACGTGACCGGAACGAACACAAGCAGGAGCGTCAGGAGCCCAGGCACGAACATAGCGAGCGGAAGCATCGCGAAGAGCCGCACGGAACGGGTTACGGAACGGAGCGGTCCGTCTATGAGGAATACCTGGCGCGAAAGTGGGAGGGAAGCGTTCCGCCCTCACCGCAAGCTTATGCACGAGCGATCCAGTTGTGGCGGCAGTTACCTGGATCGATAATGACGGCGCCTGCCGACCTGGGAACCATCTCCACTCCCAGCGATGATTCGAAAGAGCCATCGCAGAAGTGAGATCGAAAGGAAGTCTTCCTCGTAGATAACGTTCAGCACCGCAATAACGTTCAGCACGGCCCTTTTTGCACGTTTCTGTCTTCGACTGCGGCAACCGCGCGCGGGTGCTGCGGGCC
>CAVPDS010000008.1:0-224607 GCA_963702695.1 uncultured Alphaproteobacteria bacterium
TCCAGCAATGGCAATACTGCAATGAAGGCGCCAATCAAGCAAAATTCGCCAACTGGCCGTGGGCGCGCCTAAGGGCCGCAGACAAAAATTTACTTGGGTCGCTAATAAATCTCGCTCGCCGGTAATAAAATAGGTGGAGCGCTCGACTATCTTTTTTCTTTGCTGATAGATTCAATGAAAGTTTGTTCTACGTCCCTAGCGAAATGTTAGTATCGAACAAAAATTACGGCATCACAGAGCACGCCCTGCATTGACTGGCCTTGTTCTCGTCGTGATCGTATGTAGAAATACGATTGTTGGAATTTATGCAATCGCTAGTGCGATCCCATTACCACATATTTGACTTCGACTAACTTCGACTAACCAAACCTAACTCGTCGCTTACGCGCAGAGAAATTGTGCGCGCGGTTTTGGCCGCGCGAGCGATTGTCTTCGAAAATGGAAGCGCCGGTATCGGCCTGTGGTTCTGCAGGCCGATCGGTTGGAAAGGACGTGCAGGAGTCATAAGCAAATAGAGGAGGACACAAATGCCGCAAGACCTGGATACCAATCAACTGAATGCGTTGATACAAGCCGCGAATGGCGGTTGGTCTGCTGGCCAGACCTCGGTCTCGGAGCTCCCAACCGACGAGCAGGTTCGCCGCTTGGGGTACAAGCCCGGCCCCGGCGAAGAATCACTAGAACAGCGAAACCAAGCATCCGCCGCCAAGATCGGAGCTCTCAAGGCCGGCGTTGCCGCGGCGCCCGCAGCGTGGGATTGGCGTAATGTGAGCGGGCAGAATTTTGTCACGCCGATCCGGGATCAAGGAGGTTGCGGGTCCTGCGTTTCGTTCGGGAGCACCGCGGCCGTTGAATCGAAGTTTCGCATCCAGCGTGGTAATCCGACGATGGATGTCAATCTTGCTGAAGCTTCTTTGTTTTTTTGCATAGGACCGGCGACCGCTGCAAGCTGCAGCAACGGCTGGTACATGACCCCGGCGATGGACGGATACAAAAACACCGGCGTGCCGGACGAAAGCTGTTTTCCCTATACCGATCATCAGCAGGCTTGCGGCCAGTGCACCGACTGGGCGAGCCGGGCCACCAAGATCACGGGGTGGCATACCGTCTCGTCGGCCGCCGACATGAAGACCTGGATCTCAACGCAAGGACCGCTCGCAAGCTGCTTCACGGTCTACAATGACTTCTTCTCGTACAAGAGCGGAATTTACAAGCACGTCTCAGGCGCCGTCGCCGGCGGCCATTGCATCTGCGTCGTCGGCTACAACGACGCCGGAGGATACTGGATCTGCAAGAACAGTTGGGGAACCGGCTGGGGCGAGTCCGGGTTCTTCTGCATCGCCTATGGCGAATGCGGCATCGATTCCACGATGTGGGCCGTCGAAGGCATTCTGGAATCCGGCTGGCTGAACAATACCAAGGTCATCGGGCTGTGGGCCATCGATCAGGATCGAAACGCCTGGGCCTATCTCAACGGAATTGGTTGGAGGCGAATCGCTTGGGATAACGACAACGTCTTCTCCGACCTGCTGCGGCTGGTCGCCGCCGCCAAGGAGGGCGCTCGCCCGGTCAATGTCTACCAGGATAACGGCGTGATCAAACAGATCTACGTTCTGTGAGAGAGGGAGAAGGACGATGGCCGATACAAAACCGCAACAAGACATGTTGTCTGGAACTGCCATGACGGCCGGCAGCGGCACCGCTGCCGCTGCCGCCGCGCCCACCGCCGAGCCTCCGGCCGCCGCAGATGCCGGTGGCGGCGCTGGCGCGGTCGGCGCTACAGTGTGGGTGAACAACAAGAAGATCAACGCTCTGTGGGTGATCAACGAAAACCGCAATTCGTGGGTCGGCGTTGCCGGCGTTGGCTGGGTGAAACTCGCCAACAACTCGGATAGCGCCATCGTCGCGCTCACGATGCTCGGAGCCAATGCACGGCAGACGCAAGGGGCCGTGAACTATCGGCAGGAAGCCGATAACATGATCCATGAGATGTATGTCTGGTGATCGCCTCGACCGCGATCACGGCGATAGCGCTGCGCTCAACAGGGGAGGCCCACATGGCCGAGACCAGACCGCGTGACCTGACGGCGGCGGAATTGGAACTCGTACAGGCGCCGGCACGCGGCGGCAACGATAGCGTGCCGTTGGCGATCCCGCCCGGCACGCAAGTATCGATCGAGTTGCTGAACCCGGTGGCTGGCGTCGCTCCCGCGAGCGCGGCGCCAGCGGCTTCCCCACCCGACGCCGCGGCGTCGGGTGGGGTGGCTACCCCTTAACGACTGGTCCCGAAAGGTCTGCGCCCCTTTCGGGATCATGCTTGAAGAAACGTCCGGCCCCGCGACGGCACGAGGGCCATCGGTCGAGGAACATCGCCATGGCGGAAATCCTGGTCGGAGAAGGTCACAACGGCGGCGCCATCTCGGCCAAGCCCGGTGACACGATTGTCATCCAATTGCCGGAGAACCCGACAACCGGATATCGCTGGAATGTAGCGGAAGCCGATGCCCGCCTGCTCCAGCCCCAGTCCGACAACTTCACGCCTGGCGGTGCAGGTCTTGGTGCTGCCGGGCTTCGCGTCTTGCGCTATCTGGCAAGAGGGCAGGGCGAGGGCTCGGTCACGCTCTACCTTGCGCGCCCGTGGGAGCCCAATGCGCCTCGTCTGCAATTCAGCATTCGCGTGAACGTCAATCCGTGAACGGCCGATCGGGAGCGCGAGCGCACACTCGCCATGGCGAAGCTTTCTCGGCAAGCGCGGCCTGTACGAGCGCAGCGAAATCTGAGCCTGAGGTCTCCGAGGGTTTCCATACGCACATTGAATAGGCGCCCCTGCCGCGATCGCTCACTTGCGGCGTGCACCCGCCTCGCGCAGCCGGCAATCAGCCGACTTGGCGGCAAGATCGGAAGCAACGACAATCGGAAGGTGTGCATCGGCTGAACGCATGGGCGCGGCGCTTCGCGCCTGTGCCCATCCTACGCTCCCAGCACTTGCCGCCTTCGCTCGCGCCGCCGATGGGCGAAATCCCGGATCGTCGCCTCCCATTCCGCGTAGCTGGAGAGGTCGGCCTCCTCCCTGAACTCCTCGAAGTCGAGGCCGTGGCTCTTCGCCTCGATCATGTCCTTCACACACTCACGCACCGCTTGCGGGACGAGCGGCGCATAATGCGCGAGGCACGTCCGCGGATCGCCGTGGCAGGCCTGCGCGCGCAGGCAGGTGCGGCGCTCGCACAGGCCCCAGATCGACAGCAGCGTACTCACCTTGCGCAGCGCCGGCGTATCGCGCCGCCCCTGCGGCGCGGGTGTCCTCGGTACGCGCAGCGCCGGGCCGGGATCGGTTTCGCTCATGGCAAACTCCTTCGTTCTCGCGGCGCGTTGGCGCCCGAGTTTTGAACCGCTGCCCTCGCGTCCTTTTTCGTGCCGCCCATCGGAAAAATCCGACGTGCGGTACGCGAGGGGATGGAGCGCCGAGAGGCGCACCGTCCAAGCCGCACCGGCGAGGCGCGGCGCGCGCTGATCCGAGCGCGCTCGCCTCTCGGCGCTCCATCGCGGCATTTTTCGGAACCTCGGGCCGCGCTTCATCGGGCCGGCAGTCCGGCCGTCATCAGCGAGCTCCTCGCGCCCGGGCCGTAGTACCCGGGGGGCGGGGCCCCGAGGCCGCCCGGGAGCGAGGTTACGAGCCTCGCCCGCAGGGACCGCATCCCGCCCCGCCTCTGGCTCGTCTCCGGAGACGCCCCCGCGGCGAGCGGAACGGGGCAAATATGGATATATTCCTAGGTATGTCAAGGAATAAATGCGCAGCAATTTGGGCGCGCGTAGCCCGGATTGAGGGCAGTGAAATGTCTCGCTCAATTCACATTCTTGAAACGGCACGGGCCTCACAAGTCCATTTTGGCGGTGAGGCCCGAGCACAGCCGCCGGAATTCCTTGGTCGCTTGAACGCCAGAGATGGGGTCAAAGGTCGATGTCCACTCTCGCGGTCGCATGGTGCGGACAATGGTCCGCGAGAGGGGGCCGTCGGTCCGCCGCCGCCACTGTGCCGACACGCAGGTCGCTTGCCGCCGGAACGGGTTTAGAGTTTGCACGTTGACACGCTCAGTTCGCCGGACGCGCTGACCGTAGCTGCGTCAGAACGACCCCAAGGGAACGATCATCGGCATCGAAGCGCGTCTCCCGTTTCCGGGGACCATGGGCTGGACCAAGGGCTGGGTGCGCAATTAGTGTAGCCCTATCTGGCGGTACCGTCATGCCAGGAGGGTGAATATGAAAAGATCGGCTATCTGCGTTGCCGCGTTGGGGGCGCTGTCAATTCTTGCTGCTGGAGCCTCGGCGCAAACAAAATCCGGCGTTGATAAACTCTACATTCTCAATTGCGGCGAAGGCGTTGCTGGCGACATTTCTCGCTGGTCTCCTGGCGTCAATGTCGGCAAGTCGATGGATTTCGCCGATAACTGTTACCTGATCCACCACACGCAGGGTTGGCTGCTTTGGGACACCGGCCTCGCTGACGCCATTGCCGCCATGCCCGACGGGCAAGCTCCGGCCGATCCGAGAGCCATACACTGGCGTCGGCCGAAGACGCTCGCCAGCCAACTTGATCAGCTTGGCGTCAAGCCAGCCGACATCAAATTCGTCGCTGTCTCGCATACTCACCCGGACCATATCGGTAATGTGGAGCTGTTCCCGCAGTCCATGCTGCTGGTGCAGAAGGCCGAATACGAGTGGCCGGGCCCGATCGGCGCCGCGCGCTTCAAGCCTGAGCATCCGGTTACCAAGCTCGAAGGCGATCATGACGTTTTCGGCGACGGCAGCGTGACGATCATCGCAACGCCCGGCCACACGCCTGGCCACCAGTCACTGCTGGTGAAATTGCCGAAGACCGGCGCGCTGGTGCTCTCGGGCGATGCCGTCGCACTTTATGAGCAACTGGGAAAATCGCCGAGTGCCTTCGATCAACTTCGATAAGGACAAGACGCTGGCCTCGATGCAGCGCATCGCCGATGTGTTGGCGAAGGAGAAAGCACAACTCTGGATCAATCACGACAGGGCGCAGCGCGACACCCTGAAAATGGCGCCCGGCTACTACGATTGAGATTTATCCCTTCCGCACCGCCTGTACAGCAGGGTAAACCCACGGCAGTAAGAGCCGGTTCCGGAAATCTGCACAGGACGATAGGTGGAGTTTCTGCGTGACGGCGGGCACTCGCATGAAAACCGGGATCATCATTACTCAGCGGCGACCGCGCGGATCTGATCGGTTTTGGTCGACGCATCTGGCTTCGCGCGGCGCAACCGATTTTGCAGCCGGTCGAGGTATAGATAAACAACCGGCGTGGTGTAGAGCGTGAGAAGCTGGCTCAGCGCCAGCCCGCCGACCATGGCGTAGCCGAGCGGCTGGCGCAGCTCCGAACCGGTGCCGCTGCCAATAGCGAGCGGCAGTCCGGCGAGCATCGCGGCCGCGGTGGTCATCAGGATCGGGCGGAAGCGCAGCAGGCAGGCTTCGCGAATGGCGTCGAGCGGCGCGCATGTGGCGGTCGCGCTCGGCCGAGATCGCGAAATCGACGAGCATGATGCCATTCTTCTTGACGATGCCGATCAGCAGGATGATCCCGATGATGCCGATCACCGAAAGGTCCATCCCGCCGGCTCGCAGCGCCAGCAGCGCGCCGACGCCGGCCGACGGCAGGGTCGAGAGGATCGTCAGCGGGTGGATGTAGCTCTCATAGAGAATGCCGAGGATGAGATAGACGACGATGAGCGCCGCGCCGATCAGCGCCGGCGTCGCTCGACAGCGAGGCCTGGAACGCCTGTGCGTCGCCCTGGAACGACGAGATGACCGACGCCGGCATGCCGAGATCGGCTGCGGCCTGCGTGATGGCGTCGACCGCCTGGCCGAGCGCGATGCCCGGACGCAGGTTGAAGGTCAGGGTGACCGACGGGAATTGCGCCTGGTGCGTCACCGACAGCGGTCCGACCTTGCCGGTGTCGATGTCGACCAGCGTCGACAGCGGCACGACGCCGCCGGTCAGCGGCGATTTCACGTAGAGCCGGTCGAGCGATGTCAAGGGTCTTCTGCAGCTCGGGCAGGATTTCGAGGATGATCAAATAGGTATTGAGCTGCGTGTAATACTGGCTGATCTGGCGCTGGCCGTAGGCGTCGTTGAGCGTGTCGTCGATCATCTGCGGCGTGATGCCGAAGCGCGCGGCCTGGTCGCGGTTGATGGTGACCTTGAGCTGCGGCGCGTTGGCCAGCAGATCGCTCGACGCGTCGGCGATCATGCGGCAAGCGTCCGCATCTTGTCGAGCATCTTCTGCGACCATTCGACCAGCTTCGCCAACATTGGCGTCCTGCAGCGTGTACTGGAAGCTGCCGCGGGCGATGCGGCGCGCCGACATTGATGTCCTGCGCCGGCTGCAGGAACACGTTGGCGCCCTGGACCTGGGCGAATTGCGGCCGCAGCCGGTCGATGATCTGCGCGCGCCGTCGCTTTGCGCTGGTCGCGTGGTTTGAGCACGATGGTGAAGCCGCCCGGTATTGGGCGGATTGGGGCTGTCGGTTGTGCCGGTTTGCGAGCCCATGGCCTGCGACATCGGGATCGCGCAGGATGATTTCGCCGAATTGCTGCTGCAGGCGCATCATCTCGTACGGCGATGTCGTCCTGCGCCGCCTCGGATACGCCCGGAGATCACGCCGGTATCCTGGATCGGGAAGAAGCCCTTTGGAATGTTGATCGCCATGTACGACGGTCAGCGCCATGCGTCGCGAAGAACACGCCCAGCGTGATCGCCTGATGGCGCAGCACGATATCGAGCGTGCGCCGGTAGCCCGACGATCAGGCCGTTGAAGCCGGCCTCGATAAACCGATAGATGCGGCCGTGCTCGCTGCGACTCGCTGTTTCATGAAGCGCGAGCACAGCATCGGCGCCAGCGTCAGCGACACGAGCGCACGAGACCGCGATCGCGGCAGTAACGGTCAGCGCGAATTCGCGAAACACCCGGCCGATGATGCCGCCCATCAGCAGCAGCGGAATGAACACCGCGACCAGCGAGCAACTGATCGACAGCACGGTGAAGGCGATCTCGCGCGAGCCCTTGAGCGCCGCCTCGAACGGCGGCGTGCCGTGCTCGACGTGGCGGTAGATGTTCTCGACCACGACGATCGCGTCGTCGACCACGAATCCGACCGCGATGGTGAGCGCCATCAGCGAAATGTTGTCGAGACTGAAATTGAGCATGTACATCGCTGCAGACGCGCCGAGCAGCGCGAGCGGCACGGTGATGCTCGGAATGAACGTCGCCCAGAAATTGCGCAGGAACAGAAGGACCACCATCACGACCAGGGCGATCGTCAGCACCAGCGTGAACTCGACGTCATGCACCGAGGCGCGGATGGTGACCGTGCGGTCGAGAATGGTATCGACCTCCATCGCCGGCGGGAATGTTGGCCGTGAGCCGCGGCAGTTGCTGCTTGATCTGCTCGACCGTGTCGATGACGTTGGCGCCGGGCTGCTTGTTCACACTCAAGAGGATGCCGGGCTTGTTGTTCGGATAGGCCGGCGACGTAGCGGCTCGGTCGCGGCCGTCACGGCCTGGCCGACGTCGCGCACACGGATCGGCGCCGCCGTTGCGATAGGCCAGGATGACGTCGTTGAACTGCTCGGCGTCGGTGATCTGGTCGTTGGCGGCGATCGTGAAGCCTGTCTTGTCGGTGTAGATCGCGCCTTTGGCGGCGTTGCTGGACGCGGTGACGAGTGTGCCGCGAACCTCCTCGAGCGTCAGGCCGCTCGCGGCGAGCTTGGCCGGATCGACCTGGATCGCGGATCGATGGCTTCTGGTCGCCGAAGATGCCGAGACCTGCGCGACGCCGGGCACCTGCGACAACTGCTGGATGAAGAAATTGTCGAGCGTAGTCGTGGACGGTGGTCAGCGGCAACGTGTCGGAGTGCGCCCACAACATGAGGATCGGCGAAGTCCGCCGGATTGACCTTGCGGTAGTTCGGCGGCTGCGTCATCGCCTGCGGCAGGAACTTGCTCGCGGCCGTGATCGCCGACTGCACGTCCTGCGCCGCCGAATCGATGTTGCGGTTGAGGTCGAACTGGATGACGACATGGTCGAGACGCCGAGCGCGCTCACCGAGGTCAACTGGGTCACGCCCGGAATTTGGCCGAACTGGCGTTCCAGCGGGGCGGCGACCGAAGAGGCCATGGTCTCCGCGCTCGCGCCCGACAGACCTGCTGTGACCTGAGATGGTCGGGAAGTCGACCTGCGGCAGGGGCGCGACGGGCAGGAACGGGAAAGCTGACGATGCCGACGAAGGCCACCGCCGCCATCAGCAGCGAGGTGGCGACCGGCCGGCGGATGAAGGGTTCGGAGAGGTTCATTTGCTGCTCCCCGCGTCGGCTGCTGCGCGGCGACACACGCGTGACGGTCGCGTCCGCGCTGCAGCTTGTATTGCCCGTCAGTGACGACCCGCTCGCCCTCGCTCAAGCCGCTGGTGACGACCGTGACATCGCCGGTGGTTGGGCCGACCTCGATCGGCCGTGGTTCGGCGGTGTTGTCGTTCGGTGACGATCCAGGCGAACAGGCCCTGCGGCCCGCGCTGCACCGCGCTCGCCGGCACGACGATGGCGTTCGCCCGCGTCTCCAGCAGCAGCCGCGCGTTGACGAAATCGCCCGGCCAGAGTTGTTCGTCGTCGTTGGGAAAGATCGCCTTGAGCCGGATCGTGGCGGTCGCCTGATCGATGGCATTGTCGACCAGGAGGAGCTTGCCGGTCGCTAGCGCCTGGCGGTTCTTCTGGTCGAAGGCGACGACCTGCACCGCGCCGCGCGCCATGCGCCGCGCGCACGTCGGAGAGCACCCGCGACGGCAGCGTGAACATCACCGCGGAGGGCTGCGTCAGCACCAGGTTGGCGATGCCGCGCTGGTCGGAGGCATGCACGATGTTTCCAGGGTCGACGAGCCGGATGCCGACGCGCCCGTCGCTGGGCGCCGTGATGGAGGTGTAGTCGAGCTGGGTCTGCGCGGTTTCGATCGCGGCGACGTCGGCGGCGATCGAGGCCTTGAGCTGATCGACCTTGGCCTGGTTCTGGTCGACCTGTCTGCTGCGATCCGTAATCGTTCTGCGCCAGCGTCTTGGAGCGGACGAGATCCTTCTCCGCGGCGATGAGTTGGGCTTCGTCCTGAGCCTTCTTGGCCTTGGCCTGGTCGAGCGCGGCCTGGAACAGGCGCGGGTCGATCTTCGCCAGCACGTCGCCTTTCTTGACCCGCTGGCCTTCGGTGAACAGCACCTCCTGCAGCTTGCCGTCGACCTGCGAGTGGATCGCCACCGTGTACATAGGCCTGCACCGTGCCGAGGCCAGTGGCATAGACCGGAACGTCCTGCCGGGCCGCGAGCGCTACGGTCACGGGAACGACCCGCGCCGCGGGACGCGCAGCCGGGGCCGGTTTGGATTCGGGAAATCCGTACCAGTAGGCAACGCCCGCGGTCGCAACGAGGACCAAGATAAGGGTGCCCAGAATACGCCTCAGCCTGTATCGTCCTGGACTTTCAGCAATCATTTCATCACCAAATCCGGTTGGCAGCGCAGTGCGCTTCAGCGGCAACGATCAAAGATCGAGGTGTGCCGACATCGCCCGGCTCAGCGGGGCGATGTCCAAACGCCCAACAATGCAGTCAGGCGACCGGCGGCGCGCGTGCCCTGAAATGGACGCTGGACGAGGCCGTCAATTTGGTTTGGGTAAGACTGACTATCAGTTCGTCCGAAATGATCGCCAAAGGCGCCAGGACGGGCATGGGCGCAGGCAGGAATCCGGCCGAATGGACGGAGGTGGCGCAGATTGCGCAGTAATGGCCAAATGCCACGTGCTTGCGCGGAGCAGCCGGGATATCCGCCGCATCGGATGAAAGGCTCTGCGGAGAATTGATGAAGGACCAAAGCGGTCCGGACGTCTGGACGACGCCCTCGACGTGGACGTGTCCGTACGACAGAATAAGCTGAACCGCGAGCGCGAACAGCGCGCACCACGTTCCGCATCGCCCGTGTGATCGAAACCAGCCCATCCGGCGATACGCCTCGGCTGCAGCACAACATGCTGATCAACGAGGAAGATCGCGCCGCATGGGTCGCCTTGTCAATGGTCCGAACGTTAGAGGCGATATAAGGAGCAGTGCTGGTCCCCTCGCGGAGCTCCGCAGGCGCTGGGGTATGAATGGTCGCTTTCCGAGGTTTTTATGTCACACATCCGCCATCGAATTGGGTATAAAATTGCCAACTGATATTTCGCATAGCGTTCCTCATTGAATGAGTTCGATACACGACAATGCGGTGGGTTCGGTCACGGCGGCAAGTTGGAGCGTGGTGCGCATTGTTTGCGCTCACCGTTCAGCTCGTGCTGTCGTTTGGCCACGTCCACGTCCTGAAAATCGGAACTGGCTCGGCCGCGGCGGGCGTGCTCGCCGACTGGTCGTCCCTGGTTGATGGAGGCGGCAAGCCGCCCGCGCCCGGGAAACAGAAAGCGCCCGGCCTCGCCGACGACTTCTGCGCCATCTGCTCATTGATGAATTTGGCAAGCTCCGTCCTGCCCGCGACGGCGCCGGGCTTGCCGTTACCGCTGCTCGCGAAGCAGGTGCAGATCACGACGCGCCTTGAAATCGCGCGGGCCGCCCCGCCGTCGCTCGTTTTCCAAGCCCGCGCGCCACCCCAAGCCTGACATCGCTGCCCGTCGGTTCGCGGCCCGGACGCATTGCGCCTCCGTCGCCGGGAAAGCCGCGACCTGTCAACGCCCGCGTTGCGCGCGTTCGCCGGGAGCCATGGCGGCCAACGGGACATTTGCGTCCACGTGATCAGGAAATTTCTCGAGTGTCAGGGGTCTGCCATGTCCAGCAGGATTCATCGCGCTATTCTTCTCAGCAGTTCCGCATCGATCGCACTGTGCTGCCTCGGGGACGGGGCATCGTCACAAGACGCACAACCGACGCCGCAAGTGCAGCCCGCACCCGCGCCGCAATCAGAGCCGCCGCCCACGCCTGCGCCGCAATCGACGCCAGAGCCCGCGTCCCAAACCACGACGCCGACCCCGGGGCAACTTCCACGGGTCACTGTAACTGCGCCAGCCCCTCGTCCCGCGCGACCGGCGCTGCGGCGCCCCGCGGTTCGCACGACGCGAACCGCGGCTCCCACGCGAACAGCGACAACGCGGCCGTTGACCCCGACGCAACAGGTGGCTGCGAAAAATGCAACCTTCGACACCGCCCGCCAAAGCCTGCTGACGACGGTCGGCACCACGTTGTACCCGGTCAGCCACGAAGCCATCCAACAGATGCCGCAGGGCGACAATCAGCCGATCGATAAGGTGCTCCTGCAGACGCCAGGCGTTTCACAGGACTCCGCTGCGAGCGGCACGCTGCATGTCCGCAATGAGCACGGCAATGTGCAATATCGGATCAACGGCATCTTTCTCCCAGACGGCGTCAGCGGACTCGCCACGTTCCTGGACACCGCGGTGATCGGCAACATGAGCCTGATCACAGGCGCTCTCCCGGCTGAATACGGCTTGCGCTCAGCGGGCCTCATCGACATTCAGACCCGAACCGACGTCTTCAACAACACCGGCAGCGTCGGCGTTTATGGCGGCAGTCAGCGGACGTTCACGGCCGGCATCGAATATGGCGGCACCTATGCGGGCGACTGCGCGTCAACTCCGGCCACGCCGGGATATTTCGTGAAGAGTGTGCCCTCGAGCGTCGGCGGACCTTGCGCCGGGGCCACGCAGTATTTCTTCATGGCGCGCTACCTGCAAAGCATCCACGGCATTGAGAATCCGGCCGCAACATTCAACGCGATCCATGATTTCACCCAGCAAGGACGCGGGTTCGGCTATCTGTCGACGGTCATCGACGACACCAGCCGCTTGAGCCTGATTGTCGGAACGTCGAACAGCAAGTTCCAGATTCCAGACAATCCCGGACAGATGCCGACTTATTCTGTTTTCGGCATCACCGACTTCAATTCAGCGAATATCAATGAGAACCAGACGGAACACACACACTTCGGTACGCTGGCCTGGCAGAAATCGGCCAACAATGTCGATCTGCAGTTGGCTGCTTACTCGCGCTACACGGATCTTGTTTTCACGCCCGATCCGGTCGCCGATCTCATGTTCAACGGCGTCGCGTCGAATGTTTCGCGCCGCGCTTTCGCCAACGGCATCCAGGGCGATGGATCCTATCACATCGGCGATTCAAATACGGTACGTGCGGGGTTCTTCGCTCAAGCGGAACAGACGAAGGCCTCCAGCGTATCATCGCTGCTGCCGATCGACACTTCGGACCCGACGCTGCCGCAGCTCAGTGATCAGCCGTTCAGCGTCGCCGAAAGCGTCAGCAAGGTTGGCTGGCTCCTCGGGGCCTACGTTCAGGACGAGTGGAAGGTCACCAGCCAACTGACGGTGAACGTGGGCGTCCGCTTCGATCAGATGTACCAGTTCGTCGACGCCAACCAATTCAGTCCGCGCTTCAACGTCGTCTACAAGCCGTTCGAGACCACCACCTTTCACGCCGGCTATGCGCGCAACTTCACCCCGCCTCAGCAGATCGAAGCGGCATCGCGCAATACCGACCTGTACACTGGTACGGTTCTGGAACCCGGCGTGCCCGGACCGTATGGCGCCGTGCTGCCCGAGCGATCGAATGTCGTCGACGCCGGCATTGAACAGGTCGTGTTCCCGGGCCTCAAAGTCGGTGTCGATGCCTACTACAAGAGAGCCAAAGACCTGATTGACGACGGGCAGTTCGGCGCGGCGCTGGTCTTGGACGCCTTCAACTATCAGGTCGGCGAAAATGCCGGCGCGGAATTCAGCGCGAAGTATACCAGCGGCTCCTTCAGCGCTTATGCGAACTTCGCGGCAGCGCGTCAGGTTGCCAAGATCCCAAACTCCAATCAGTACCTCTGGGATCCCGACGAATACGCTTTCGCGTTGGTGAATTACGTTCACACCGATCACGCGCAGACCTATACCGGGTCGGCTGGTGCATCCTATGGCTTCTGTGGATCAACTGCGCCCACAGACCTGATGTACACGAAGGCTCCGACCGCTCCGGATTGGTGGTGTGGGACGCGTGTGAGCGCGGACATGATCTATGGCAGCGGCCTGCGCAGCGGCTTTGCCAACACGGATCACGTTCCTCCTTATACCCAGTTCAACCTCGGGATTACGAAGGACTTCACGATCATCAGTAACAAGCCGACGACCCTGCGCTTCGACGTGGTCAATGTTTTCGACACGATCTATCTCATCCGCGACGGGTCAGGCATCGGCGTGTTCGCCCCGCAATACGGCCCGCGCCGCGGGTATTACGCGGGACTCTCGCAGAAGTTCTAACTGACGGCAACTTTTGGGAGGCGGGGGAACAAATGAATGATTTTACATAACATGCGCCGTGTCTTGAGCCGCCTTGTCGGCACGCTTTGGGTGCTTGCAAGCTTGGGGTATTCCGCCGGCGCGCGGGCGCAGGAGGGAGCAACAAGCTTGCCGGTGGTTGGGGAAGCGGAATTGCCGCGGGACCTTTCGCCGTTGGGCATGTTCATGACCGCCCACGTCGTCGTGCAGGCGGTGATGGTCGGTCTTGCGTTCGCGTCGTTCATCACCTGGACGGTGTGGGTCGCCAAGACCGTCGAACTGACGATGGTCAAGCGGCGGCTGCGAGCGGACGTAAATGCGCTCGCATCCGCGCGCTCGGTCGCTGCGGCGTCGGCTCGCATCGGCAAGACGCGAAGCGTCGCGGGATCCTTCATCCGGGCAGCGGCGGATGAGCTGCAACTTTCCGAGGAAGTGATGGAGAAGGACGGCATCAAGGAACGCATTGCTTCCCGGCTCGAGCGGATCGAAGCCGCCGCCGCGCGCAAGATCATGCGTGGCACCGGTGTGCTTGCAACCATCGGAGCCACCGCGCCGTTCGTCGGGCTGTTCGGCACGGTCTGGGGGATCATGAACAGCTTCATCGGCATTTCGCAGTCGCATACCACCAATCTCGCGGTGGTCGCGCCGGGCATCGCCGAGGCGCTGCTGGCGACTGCCCTCGGGCTTGCGGCCGCCATCCCCGCGGTCGTGATCTACAACATGTTCTCCCGTTCGATCGCGGGCTATCGCGTGCTGATAGGCGACGCGTCAGCCGCGGCGCTACGTCTGGTCAGCCGCGACCTCGATCGTCTTTCAATCGAGTCCCAGCGCGAGCGGCCGGCCGCCGAATGATCATCAATCTCACTGCCGAGGACCGAAGCGACCTTGTCCGCTGGATTTCGAGCGGCGTATTCGTGCTGCTCATCCATGGGGGCGTCGCCGTTGCCTTGGTGGAATGGGGGGAGCCGGTGGGCGACTTCGGAGCCCCCGGTACGGTGATCACGATGGACCTCATGCCTGTGCCGGTCACCTCGGAGGCGGAGCAGACCGATATCCCGCCTGGACCGGAGCAGGTTCAAGCCGAGGCGCCGCCGGACAAGCCGGAAGAGAAGGTGGAGGAAAAAATCGAGGAGGAAGTACCGGTCGCGCCCGATCCGGAGGTTGCCATCGCCACGCCGCAGCCGCAGCCGCAGCCGGACCAGCCGGTGGAGCCGCCGCAGTTGACGGCCCCGACGACAACGGCGCCGCAGGCGGCGCGCACCAACAACGCGAACGCAGTGCCGAACTGGAAAGCGCAAGTCGTCGGTCTGCTTGAACGCAATAAGCGCTATCCTTCAGAGGCTCGCGCCCGCCGCCAGCAGGGCATGGTCGAGCTTGCGTTCACGCTTGACCGCCAGGGTCACGTGATCGCAAGCCGGATCACGCGCAGCTCCGGCTTCGCAGCAATTGATGCGGAGGCATTGGCGCTCGTGCAACGGGTACAGCCGTTCCCGCCGCCGCCGGTGGAGTTCATCGGGCCAGTCGCGCTGACGGTGCCGATCCTTTTCAACATTCGTTGAACGGATCGGTTTCTTGGCTCTTCGGCGCAGATCCGCGCGGCAGGCAGACCGTGAATATGCGTCAGCTCTTGTGCCCTCAGGAGTCGGGAGATCGTGAGGTCTTCGGCTGTCCTCAACGCGTCTGATATGATCCCGGGCGCGGCGTGACCCCTACTGCGGCGGCAGCGAGCCGAGATAGGAGGAAATCGCGATGATGTCGTCTTCCGATAGGTTGGCCACGACCGGCTTCATCACCGCCGCAGCTTCCCCCGCGCTGGAGCCGTGTCGCATGTCGAAGAGCTGTCGCGCGATGTACAGCGGTTGCAATCCCGCGAGCCGCGGGACTTCGCCCATGCCTTTCAGCGCCTCGCCGTGACAGAGCGCGCATTGGGTCGTCTTCCCAGAGCTTCCGCCTTTGACCAGGGCTTCGCCTCTGGCGATGCTGCCAGGCGGCACGTAGGCGATGAAACCGGAATGCGGGTCGCGGATTTCCGTGCGGTACGGATCCTCAGGGATCTCAAGAATGCGGCGTCCGATCGGCTCGGTGCCGCCGTCGGGATGGAGCACGCGGTGACGGCCGGAGGTGGCGATGAACGTCTTCGGCGGCGTGGCGCTCTCGATCACCTTCACCCACACCTTGGGCTTCAACGCGGCGAAGTATTCGGCGGCCTGGCGAACGTCCTCGTCCGACATGGCCTTCGCGATGGGGCCCATACGTGCATCGTCCTTGCGCGCGCCCGTCTTATAGTACGCCATCTGCCGGATCAGGTACTCGGCGGGCATGCCGGCGAGGTCGGCGGCTTCCGGATGGCCCTGGCCGGACATCAGATGGCACGCGCCGCACGCAAATCTCCTCCCCGGGCCGCCTGCTACCGACGGCGGCGCCGGGGGATGTTCATCGGGAAACCAGTCCGGCGGATTCGAATTCCCGGCGACCTTGGCCCACTCGTACTCCTTCGCGCTGCCGGGCGCCCTCACGATGCCTTCCGGCCGCACGGAACTCGGCTGGACCTTGTCGGGGATGTTGAATGCCCAGTCGGGGAGTCCTGCAGGGACTGTGAGCTCTGCCTGCGCGTTGACCTCCCGCGCTATGAGGAGCGGAGCGAGGGCGCACACGAGGGCGGCGAGGCGGACGGACATGTGTGAACGGAGAATTCGGCGGATCACGGCGGCTCTCCTCTGCCCATTCTCGACGACGGTCGACTGTAAGTTATCCCGGCGCGGGTGACGACGTCTACCAAGGGCCGGTTTGGGCCATAGAAGATTTCCATTCCTCGCGGCGCGTCGGCACAGCTTCAATGTCGTCGTGGAATAGATGACAATGGGCGCCTCTTGCCCCTGAAATTTGCCCACCGTTCCGCGTCAACCGTTCGACACGCGGATTATGAAAACTTGCTCCCTGCATCCAGCCGATGCAGTCCGCGCCGGTGGAGTCGAAGCCACCGTCGGTCATGACCATATTGGAATCAGGCTCTGAGCATCCCCGATGCCTTGGCGACATGGGTGGCAATCGCATCCATCAGAGCTGGCGAAAGGCAATCGTAGGGCTCGAGACGCAGTTCCTTCAGTCGAGACCGGACGGCCGCCATCTGATCGGGCGGGGTGCCAGAACTCGATGATCGAGGAGACAAACGCGGCGAACTCGGGGGGCGCCCAGCCCTGCTCCTTTGAAAGCTCCGTGTGGATGAAATCGACCCCGTAGAATGGATGCTTCGTGTTCTCGATGCGGCCATACATGTGCACGCCGCATCTTGTGCAGGCGTGCCGCTGAATGGTTGCACTGTCGTCCACGACTTTGAGCTTATCCTCATTCGCGGTGACGCGAACCTTATCGCGCGGCATCACCGCGACTTGTGAGAACAGCGCGCCCGCGGGCTTCCAGCATTTGGTGCATCCGCATACGTGATTATGGGCGCACTGGGCCGTGACGCTCACCTCGACGGGATTGCTTGCGCATAAGCATGCAAGCGTCGCCGTCCTCAACACCGCCAAGGTCGAGCCCGGCGCCAAATGCGTGGTATTCGGGCTCGGCGGCGTCCGTTCGGACCTGATCCTGTCAAACAGTTCTGCTGATTCCGGCTCGGGCGCGGCGTCGAGCTCGCGTTTCAGAATCTCCTCGAACGTTCGCACGCGAGCAAGCGCTTCAGTGCGGCCGCGATGGCGAGCATAAAGCTGGACCGCCAGCCGATGCCAGTCTTCCCGAAGGGGATCGATCGTATGCAGCCGATCGGCTGCCGCCAGGGCCAGCGCCACCGCACGCGCGTCAGCACTCCTTTAGTTCGCGGTTATATGCGCGAATTTAACGACTTTCGCCCACTTGTCTGTATCATCGGCGATCAGCTTACGAAATTCGGCAGGCGTCATCGACATCGGGGTTACGCCCAACTCGACAAGACGCGCCTTCAAACTGGGCTCAGCGAGCACCTTGTTGATTTCCTTGTTGAGCGTGTGAACGACGTCACTCGAAATGCCTTTGGGAGCGCCGATACCCAGCCATCCACTCGCCTCATAGCCTTGCACAAATTCTCCTATAGCGGGGACGTCGGGTAGTTCTGCCGAGCGTGTCGAGGTTGTTACTCCAAGAGCGCGCAGTTTACCGGCGCGGATATACCCTATTACTGTTGCTATAGGGGAAAAGGCGACCTGCACCTCACCACTGAGCAGATCAGGCGTATAGCTTCCCCGATAGGGCACATGCACCATGTCAATGCCCGTCATCATTTTGAACAATTCGCCACACACATGCGGCGGCGTACCGATGCCTCCCGAAGCCATGTTGACTTTGCCTGCCTTTGCCTTGGCGTAAGAGATAAACTCAGGGATGGTTTTGGCATCAACTGACGGGCCGACGACCATGACAAAGGGGCTGTTGTTGATGCTGGCAATCGGCACGATGTCACGCGCGAAATCGAAATTTAGATGATTGTATAGACTTTGATTGATAGCGTTTGTAGGTGCGAGCAAGAGAAGCGTGTATCCGTCCGGTGTTGCCCTCACCACAAATTCGGTGCCAATGTTACCAGCGGCCCCTGGCCTGTTTTCGATGACGACTGGTTGGCCGAGCCGCTCAGATAACGCTTGGCCTGCAAGGCGCGCGATGATGTCAGGCGAAGTGCCGGAGGGGTAAGGCACGATCAGGCGCACAGGTTGCGTCGGATAGTCTCTTGCTGAGGCCCCGCCCACGACACCGAAAAGCGCCGTGGTACGCGCCGCGAAACTCAGGAAATGCCGCCGGTGAAGTTTCATGACTCTGTCCCCATCTGAAATACCATCCATTAATTTTGCCGAGTTGATCTTCGACGCACTCAGCTAGTACGGGCCAGAACAATCCAGACAGCAGCTGGCATTCGCACGCCGTTCGAAGTGAGATACTTTGACAATACATCTCTAACCGCGTCTACGACGTTGTCCGCAAGCTCGGGATGCTCACGAAGCGCTCTGCCTAACGGCCCGACTACCAAGGCCAGCTTCAATGTCTGCTCGAGGTCTCCGCCGCCAATATCAGCGTCAAACGGGTTGATCGTCACTGAGCCGTACCCTGAGTCAGCCAGTATCGAGCGCACGCGGCTCGGGTCAGCGAACGCAAACGGTCCAGGCGCCGTGGGATCGGGCGGCGCAACGGGTGGTAGCAGTTGAAGTGCGGCTTGCAGCGGGGCCTGCATCCACGGATTCTCATTGAGAGGTCGCCAACAGACGAAGGCTAGGCGGCCGTCAGGTTTCAACGATGTACGGATGTTGGCAAACGCAGCCACAGGATCGCTGAAGAACATCACGCCAAAGCGAGAGAAAGCCGCGTCGAAAAAGCCATGTCCGAGATCGCCGGTCTGTGCGTCCAGCTTTCGAAAGGCGACCTGTAAGTCAGCCGAGCGCGGTCGGCGGAGGGCCACATCAAGCATGGGCTCCGAGATATCGACACCCACGACCGAGCCTGTTGGTCGCACTCGGGCAGCGAGGGCAAGCGAGGTCTGGCCGCACCCGCAGCCGATGTCGATGATATGCTCGCCTTCTCCCGGGCAGAGCACATCCATGGCCGCAAGACCCAACGGTTCAACCTGACGGTCCAACGCCTCCTGAAACTGTGCCCAAGTTTCGCCCGCTGTCGCATTCCAATATTCGATCTGCGCGGCGTTTGAAGACGTTTCCGGGATTTGAGGCATGTTGGATTCCTGCGTCAAAGGCATCGAAGCAGAAGCAGACATCGATCCGGTTGGAGTTGATGTCCGCTAAGTGCCAAAACCGGAAGAACGGACTGCAGCAGAATTCGTCTAAACTGGACCAAGTCCGCGGCAAATATCACGCTCAAAAGCAACGGCCGCGTTCTCTTCGCCACGACGGTCGGCTGCTGGCCACCTACTTTTGTCCCCCCCGCCATTACCTTCACAGCCGCGCGGATCGGCGCAAAAGGGCCGGAGTTGATGTTGCTTCTGGTCGAAACTGTCAATGTACGGGCCGTAACCCGCATCGACCGGTTTCTGCGTTCGCACGGGAAAATCCCTGTCGAGGTTGGCCTTGTGCGGACGCGGCATCGATTGCACATAGGCCATCACGTCCCACGCCTCCTCAACCGATAGCAGCGGATTCTCGAAGGTCACGCCATACGGCATGTTCGAATGCACGAAATTCGCGCCAGCGATCAGCCGATCCATTCCGGCGCCGTCGTTGAAACTGTCCGGGCCCCACAACGGTGGAAATTCGTATCCTTTCGCATCGCCGGGCGCACTGCGGCGCTTGCCCTGTCCATCGGCGCCGTGGCACTGCGCGCAGACCTGCGCGAACACCTGCTTGCCGTGTTCAGGATCTGCGGCGCGATCGAGTTCCTTCATGGCCCCCGAGCCGCGACCTCGCGTCGGCGCGCCAACCGGCACGCCCTGTGACAGGAACTTGATATAGGCGACCATCGCCTTCATCTCGACAGAGTCGAGCGGCAGGGCGCGGCCGTTCATGCTGCGCGTCATACAGCCGCTTATACGGTCCTCGATCGTGCCGACCTCGCCCTCGCGCGACCGGTATTGCGGGAAGTCGGCGTAGACGCCGACATAGGGCAGGCCGAACTGCTTGATGCCGTCGTTGAGATGGCAGCTCTGGCAGTCCAGATTGTTGCCAGCGTAGCGCTTTGAAATGTCGGAGACTTCCGGTCCTATCCTAGAGGACGTGTGAGCCATGATTTCGCGGCCAAGTCGTAACATCTCGCCCCAAGCGTCGTCGCGAAGTTGGTTGATATCAGATGGATTCCATGTGACGGCCGCCGGCGTCTGCGCGTTCGCGGTCGCGACAGCGAACGACGCGAACGCAGCTAAAGCGGCGGCGGGATTAAACAGCGCTCGCACAACTCTTTCGCCCGGTCCTTTACGGCCGCACATAGGCGTAACCCTGCTCCTCGAGTTCCGCCATTCGGACGATCCCGGCCGGCACGAGCCGCGCTTCCGGAATGATCATCATCTGTTTTCCCTCGCGTTTCTCCATGGCTATTTTCGTGTTGTTGCAGCCGGAGAGCACGACGTTGGGAGCAACCTTGCGCAACTCGGCGATCTGTTGCTTAACCGGAGAAGTATCCTCACGGAACATGTTCAGGCCGCCGCTGTTGGCCACGATTTCGATGGCGGCGCTCTCGCCGCGCTTCGCGTAGAGTTCAGTGGCGTTCTTGGCGTTGCCGAGCGCGGTCTTCATGGAGTCCTGATCATTCGCGCCAACATGGAGGACGATCTTGTGCTGCTTCTTCTTCGCCTCTTCGGCGCTGGCGCCGCCAACGAGCACTGCAAGCGCTCCGCTAATCCCCGCCAGACGGAACATCAATCGACGATTTAAGGTTTTTTCCATGGTTTTTTCCTCATCTCGAGCGGCAAAGGGCTGTGGGTGTCCTGCGCCTGCTGGCCTCCATCTGCGGTTCGAAGCAGTGCCGGACCACCGAGAAGATGACACGAGTTGGCAGGGCGGGCTTTCAGGCAATCTTCATTTATCGTTTGGACGACCTTGATTTTTTGCCAACCGAGGAGTGCGGTACCCTTCCATCATTCGCCGCAGCCACGTCCGAAGAAGACCCGGTAAATTGCTGTATTCTTTTGAGAATTACACCTTGGATACAGATCGCCGCGAGTTGCGGCGAGGCTCCGATCTTATTGGCGTAGAGCCGCAAGTATTTGACCTACTGGAGTACCTGATCCGCAACGGTGATCGCGTGGTGAGCAGGGAGGACTTGCTGGCTTCGATCTGGGGTGGCCGTATCGTGTCGGAATCGGCGCTTGGTAGCCGCATTAATGCGGTCAGGTCGGCGCTCAACGATACCGGAGGCGAGCAGCGCCTGATCAAGACATTCCGCCGCAAGGGCGTGCGCTTCGTGGGAACGCTGCGTGAAGAAAAGAAAACAGAAGACGCCAATGTTACGAATTTTATTGCAGAGCGGTCCGGTACCGAACTGACGCTACCGGACAAGCCCTCTATAGCCGTGCTTCCGTTTGCCAATATCGGAGGAGACTAGAGCAGGAGTATTTTGCCGATGGGATGGTCGAGGATATCATCACCGAGCTTTCTCGAATTCGATCGCTATTTGTTATTGTGAAGTGGTCCCGGTTGTCTGAACAGATTTTCCGCGTCGATAAGTGGAACCTCTGCAGGGGTTAGGCTGCCAGGCGGAGAGGCAGCCGGGCGCAGTAAGCGTGATCGGGTGTCATGCCGTCAAGGCTCGAGTGTGGTCTGCGGCCGTTATAAAAGTCGAGGTAACGGCCGATCGAGGCGCGGGCCTTCAAGTAGACGTAGATGTCCTCGAGGTAGCACCTCACGTTGGCATTATCGCCGAGTGCCGGCATCTTGCTCTGCTTGTCGGCGCGGATCACCTCTCGGCCGGTGGCGACGATCAGCATGAACTCAGGATAGCTCATGGTCTTCAGCGACCGGACGAGGCCGGGCGCATAGGTCGAGCCCTCGCCATCGGGCCCGTGACACGTATGGCACTCGGAATGGTATCGGCGGAAGCCCGAGAACGTGTACCAGTCGACCGTACCGTCGCTGGTGATGTTATAGGTGGGGCTGCCGTCAGCCGTTTCCCATTTGCCATCGTTTTCCTTGTTCGCCGTTTCGTTGCCCGCCGTCTGACCGACGGCGTGGAGGCTCGACAGGAGGCCGAGGGCGGCTGCAAACGCCGGTACGATGCCAGCTTGTTTCACAATTGACCTCGACGACTGACGTTGCAGATCAACGACAAGCTTCAGTCGGGAACGCGATAGAGTTTATCGGCGAAGGGGGGAACCGCCTTGCCGCAGAAAGCACGTCAACGCGCGCAACCCGGCGGCTTCCGGAACCGCCTGCGGACCGGCGCGGTGGTTCCGCGCCGGTTTATTGTTTGACGCGCCGATTACGGCAGCGTGAACACGGTCAGTGTGCCGCCGAGGGCCGTGTAGTCGCGCAAGGCCGCGTAGCCGCCAACTGCACCGAGACCATCGTTTGGATTGGTCAGACCTGCTGCAAGGCCGATCCCGGCCCATCCGCCGACGCCCGACAGCACCGCGATGTGTTGCTTGCCGTTGTGGCTATAGCTCATCACGTTGCCGACGATGCCGGACGGGGTCTTGAACTTGAACAGTTCCGTGCCGTCCTTCTCGTCGACTGCCTTGAGGTAGCCTTCAAGTGTGCCGTAGAAGACGATGCCGCCGGCGGTGGCGAGCGCTCCCGACCATACCGAGAATCTCTCCGGCTTCGACCAGACGATCTTGCCTTGGCTCGCATCCCAGGCGATGAAGTTGCCCATGCCGCCGTGGCTGCCGGGTGCCGGGAACATCGAAAGCGTAGCTCCCACATAGGGCTGACCCGCCGTGTACGACACCCTGAACGGTTCGTAGTCCATGCAGACGTGGTTGGTCGGCACGTAGAACAGATTGGTCCGTGGCGAGAAGGCCGCGGGCTGCTGGTCCTTGGTGCCGAGCGCTGCCGGACAGACACCTTTGGTGTTCTTGTCCTGGCCCGTCTGGAAGGTCGAGTACTCCTTGACGACCTGTGGACGTCCATATTGCGGGCTGTTCTTGTCCATCTCGACGCCAGTCGTCCAGTTGACTTTCGGGTCGTATTTGTCGGCGACCAGCAACTCACCCGTCACGCGATCGAGGGTGTAGGCGAGTCCGTTGCGGTCGAAGTGGACGAGGACTTTGCGCATTTGGCCATTCACGTTGATGTCAGCGAGGATCATCTCGTTGACACCGTCATAGTCCCACTCGTCGAACGGCGTCATCTGATAGGCCCATCGCGCCACGCCGGTGTCGGCGTCACGGGCAATGATGGCCATGGTCCACTTCTGATCAATCGGCTTGCCATCCGGCCCGGCGCGCTGAGCCGGGTTCCAGGTCGAGGGATTGGCCGTGCCGTAGTAGATGAGATTGGTCTCGGGGTCATACGAGAACCAGCCCCAGGCCGTGCCGCCGCCGATCTTCCACTGATCGCCGTTCCAGGTCGCGAGCGAAGAGTCCTTGCCGACCGGCTTGCCGAGCGACATGGTTTTTTCCGGGTCAAACAGGATCTCGTTGTCGGGGCCCAGCGAGTAGGCACGCCACACCTGTCTACCGGTCTGCGCGTCGTAGGCGGTGATGTGGCCGCGCACGCCGAACTCGGCGCCGGAAATGCCGACGATGACCTTGTCCTTCACCGGCAGCACGGTTGCCGTATTGGTCTCGCCCTTCTTCGGGTCGCCGTTGACGATCCTCCATCGCTCTTGGCCGGTCTTGGCATCGAGAGCGACAATCGTGGTGTCGGCCTGATGGTGGTAAATCGTGGCGTCGGCGTAGGCGGTGCCACGGTACACCGTGTCGCAACACATCACCGGGATGACCGAGGGATCCTGTTTCGGCTCGTGTTTCCAAAGGATCTTGCCATCGTCGTTCAAATCGAGGGCGTAGATATTGTTCGGGAAGGGGGTGTGGACGTACATGACGTTGCCGACCACGAGCGGCGAGCCCTCATGGCCACGCAGCACGCCCGTCGAGAACGTCCAGGCTACCTTCAGGTCCTTGACGTTATCCCGGTTGATCTGGTCCAGTTTTGTATAGCGGTGGTTCGCATAATCACCGGTCTGCAGCACCCAATGCTCGGGTTTTGCCGTTTGCTGCAGCACATCCTCATTGGCCATCGCTGGCGTCGCAAACGCGACTGCGACGAGCGAGGCACTCGCAAGTGCATATCTGTGCATGGCGCCACTCCTGGTGTCATTCGACTTCTCTTTCAGGTGGTAGCGATCGTCGGAATATCGCAGCCAAGGCCCCCCGCCCCAGAAATGTTCAGGGCTTACGAGCGAAACATTGTTCCCACACATTCGTGGGTGTTTCGAAGGCGATGACTACCGACGTGAGTTTAGGCACTATTTGCTTGCGTTCGCAAGGTGGACCCGCCGCGATCCGGAAATGTGAAACTGACGCAGGGATGCCCGCGCTGCCGTCGGCCCTCTCGCTACCCGTTGGAACCTGCCCCAACTTCGCGAACGGGGGCAATTAGGAAATTAGAAGCAGCGCAGCTCCGCCTCGATCTGCGCGCGCTTCAACTCGTCGACCTTTGCCCGCAGCGTCGGCATGGTCAGGAACATGGACGCGTTCTTGCCGCCGCGCTGGCGCACGCGCATGACCGTCTCTGCCTCCTCGTACTGATCATAGGAGAGAAGCGAGGCTATGACGTCAATCGAACACGAGCATCGCTCGAGCGCGTCGCGGGTCTGCCCGTTGACCTGCATGCAGCCGAACACGTAGTCGGCCCGCGCCACTGTTGGATAGTCGTTGGTGGGGGGATCGGCAGCGTGGGCCGCCTCAATACCGCAATGCAGGACGAGCACGGCCGCTGCGAGCGCTTCAGGCATCCTGCCCATTCTGTCACTCCAGAGGTGTTGGACTGCCGACGGGTCGGACGGCTGTGAAGCTTCCACGAGCCAAAGCCACCGCGGCACCATGTCGCTCCAGTGCGGCGCTCCCTGTCGATGCACGCCGATCCGAGGACAGCGTTATGATAGGTTCGGACCCTGCGCCGCGCAATATCATGCATACTCTGCGGCCCAGGATACGAACCGATGGCTGCGTCGGCGAACCGTCACCGATCGAGCGGCCATTCGTCATTGCGAGATCGGCGTCGTATGGCGTGCCCATCTGCGGGTTGGATCGTTAGGCGAGCCCTGGTCTATTTTTTCTTAGCAGCGGTGCTCCGGCTCGTTCTGAACTGAAAGAAACCGACAAGCGCGACGAGCCGCCAGGCCCAGATTCAAACATCCTGTCAATTGCTGTTGACTCATGGCGTCCAATTTACTCGATTCGGTCCGAGTAGGATTCGGAGAAGGAGGCGCCAATGATCAGTCGAATTCTGCTGACGGTGATCAGCCTCGCGATATTAAGTTTTTTGCTCCTGGTACTGATCGGCCTCTGGTCTCGTTACGAAGCCGAAGCCGAGCGCTCGGGATTCAGCGGAGCTTACGAGCGCTATCTGGCGTCGCAGGCGGGTTTTCCCAACGACCCGAAGGCATACCGCGCAGCCGTCGAAGCTGACCTGACGCCGCCGGCTGCCATCCAACCGCCAACACCATACGAGGAATAAAGCGCCCCGGCTCAAGATGCAGGCCCAGCCATGGGCGTACACTGCTCACTTTGCCGGACGATTAGACGTTTGTTGGTATGACGGCGGGCACTCCGATTATGATCGTGGCCCGGAAGGGTTTCCCGGCCGCCGATCTGAAGGAGTTCGTTGCGCGCGCGCAAGATACGCGTACCAGGATACGCGTACCAGGATCAGCCAGGCGCATGCCGGCGTCGGCTCGGTGTCCTTCACCACTTGCACGCTGTTGAGCGCGCAGCTCGGCGTCAGGCACCACCGTGTGGTCGCCTATCGCGGCACGGGACCGGCGCTAAATGACCTGGCCGGCGGGCTCACGTGACGGCGCGCGTGTTGCGCGCCGGGGTGCCGCGTTCCGAGAGATGGGTGGCGAAGCTGTTTTCACACGACCAAGACCCGGTGCAGACATACACGCAATCCTACGAAAAACATAAGAACGCTTAGCGCCGTGCGCGCGCGGCAAAACGTTTCAGCTCGGTGTTGAAGCGCAGCGGTTCTTCAAGAAAGGGAGTATGACCGACGCCGTCGTACCACGAGACTTCCGCGGTCTTGCAGTGGTTGAGGATGTACTCAGCCATGGCTGGCAGCACCACGGTGTCCGCGCGGCCTTGGGTAATGAGGACGGGCACGGTAATCCCTTCGAGAAGTGCGCCGAAATCAAGTTCGCGTTGAACCAAAGCGGCCCTTACATTTGGTTTCACCACCATATTGAAGGCCAAGATATCCTCGAAATCGTCTTGCAAGACTGGCTTGACGATGCACGCACGCAAGAACCTGCGGATTGCCGCGATGTTGGTCGAAAGATCGTCCTGACAGGCCCCAGGCGCGTTCTCTAAAAAGCCCGGGCCAATGAGTGGACCGAAAGCTTTCGGGCCAAGGACGACAGCGGCGCTGACAAAATTGACGCCGGCAATCTTACTTTGGCCTTTTCTGCGCACGTAATCCGAAACGATATAGCCTCCATATGACCAACCGACCAATATCAGCCGATCGAGTTCAAGCTCATCAATCACCGCTGCAATGTCATCGGCCCATTTGTCGCCATCCGTGTATTGATCGACCTCTGCCGGCGTATCGGACATGCCGTGACCACGAAGATCGAGAGCGACGACGCGTGCATCGGCTTCAAGTCCGCTTTCGTATTGCCTCGACCAACACAGATGGCTTTGTGACCAGCCATGAATGAGCAGGATCGGAACGCCGGTCGGCTTTCCGTATTCGCGCACATGCAAATTGACGCCTGCCGCACCTTTCACCGTGTATTTCTTCATCACCCAATCCTCCGAGTCTGATGAGGACAAGACGAAGCAATGGCGAAGAACTTGACCGCAACCAGCATTGAAGCCTCAATAGGATTGAGGACCGGACGCCGGCCGGATTCAAGCCTTCACATTCTAAGGCCAATGATTGGTTGTGGTCCTTCACGTCGGATCGGCATCATCGCGGCCGACCGTCGCTTTCGGGGCATTCCGGATATGGAGCGATTTTCGGCGCGCACCGGTCTGTAGCGATTGACCCGTTGCTGCCCTAATGTCGCTCCGGCGCGTACGCGCCAACGGGACTGAAAGCCGCGGCGCAACTGCGCGCGCGTTCCATAATAACAAGAACTCGTTCGCACGCGCGGTGCGTCCGAACGAGGAGGCCTGCTGACGGCGGGTACCGGACGGGTTAGGGTGTTTGCCGGGCCGACCTTTATGATGTTGGTCCCCGCTGGACCAACTCGATGCGCGTGCCCCACGGATCGGTGATGTAGGCGATGGTGGTGCCGGTCGCAGCGTTCTTGCGGGGCGGCTCATCGAGCTTGATGCCCTCTGCCTCGATCTTCTTCACGAATGCGGCGTGGTCCTTCAGGTCGAAGCCGATATGGTCGAGCACGCGATGCCGAGTCGGAAGCTGCGCCTTGTCATCCTTCGCAAACCGAAGCTGGACGCCCGGCAAATCCACGACCGGTGCATTGTTACCAGCCTTGCCAGGTTTCCCGCCGAAGGTCTTGACGTACCAGGCTTGCATCTTGGGAATTTCCAATTCCATCACCCGGAAGTGGATGTGTTCGTTCCGGATCGGCATGGTCTGGGTCTTGTCTTCGAGGATTTCAATTCGCACGCCGTCCGGCGTCTCAACGTAGGCCTGATCGAGCCTGCCGTTGCCGCCCGGCAGCACTGCAACGCCATTGGCCTTCCATTTCGCGACCTGCTCCTGGACGTTGTTGACGATGAAGCCGACGTGGTTCACCACCGAGCCGACCGTGCCGCCGCTCCCGGTTTCAGTCCCCAGGTTCAAATTGATCCGGACGCCAGGGAACGTGACAGTCTCGGCACCCGCGACCGCCTGCCCGCCCATGCCGAGGAAGATCTTCTTGTTGGCCGCAACGTCTTTCGAAATGAAGTGCCAGTGGCCCATGGTCACGCCCACGTCGTTGAATGGGGCCAATTGCGCTTGGGCCGTCCCGGCGGCGAGCGTGAATGCAAGCCCTAAACCAGCGATCAAAGTTCTCATGGATGCCTCCCTGTTGCGCCGACATTCGTAAGTTGGTCAGCGTTTGTGCGAACGCTACCACCTCGTCGGGTTGCGCGAAACTCAAAACGAAGCGTTGTGCGACCGGGTCGGAGATCCGGAGGCGCAGCATCGGCATGCTGCAGGTGGAGCGCAGAGCGGTCGGCAGCTCCGCGGCCACGGCATCGCGAAATCCAAAGAGGATAGGCAGCCGATCTGCACCCTTCGGTTGCGGGTGTGTGAGGTAGTTTCGCTTTGCTTCCGCGCCGGTCTGAACCCTCGGGCGGCGCGTGGCCGGCGATCGTGGCGCTGGTGACGAACGGCGCGGACGGAACACCGCTCGCGATCCATCGCACCTTCCTCGACCGTGATGCCGGAGGCAAAGCTCCATTTGAGCCGCAGAAGATGATGCTCGATCCACGCCGCGGCAGCGCGCTGCGCCCTCGCTGGCCCTAGCGATGTGATGAAGGAGCGCTCTGGTGACCGGTTAGCGGGCTTTTTTTGGTCGGAGCGCCGAGATTTGAACTCGGGACCCCCAGTCCCCCAGACTGGTGCGCTAACCGGGCTGCGCTACGCTCCGACTGGGCTGTGATCTATCCGCCTTGAGGGGGGTTCGCAAGGGCGCGGGGCTTGCAGCGCGGTAGGGTGGGCGAAGCGAAGCGTGCCCACCGGTGCCAGTCCCGGCAGAACGCTTGGGCACGGCGCTGCGCGCCTTCGCCCACCCGACACGGACCATCCGCGCGCGGCGTTCGGTGGGCTCGCGTTGGCGCCGCCGCGGCGCTACGGCTATCATGGCGAACCACCTCGCCGGGTCGGCCGGCGCAACCGCGATCCCGGAGTGCTACGCCATGATCAAGCGAGCCTTTTCGCGTCGCGCCACAATGGTCGCGTGGCTGGTCATCGGTGGCCTCGTCGTCCCGGTACCGGCGGCCCGCGCGCAGGAAACCCTGAAGGTCGGGCGCGCGATCGCGAATTCCTGGTCGTTCGTGCCGCTCGATATCGGGGTCAAGGCCGGAATTTTCGCCAGGCACAACCTCGCGATCGAGTCGGTGGCGTTCACCGGCAGCGCGCGGCTGCAGCAGGGACTGGCGGCCAAGGGCGTCGACGTCGGGCTGGGCTCGGGGCCGGAACTGGCGATGGTGGCGAAGGGCGCGCCGGTGATCGGCGTCGCCGCGATCGTGCTTGCCCCGCGCATGACCATCACCGTGCGCGGCAGCGGGCCGATCCACGCGACCAATGAGCTGCGCGGCAAGAAGATCGGCGTGTCGACCGCCGGCTCGCTCACCGAATGGCTCACCCGCGAACTCTCGCGCCGCGAGGGCTGGGGTCGCGACGGCATCCGCGCGGTACCGCTCGGCAGCGACGCGGCGCAGATCGCGGCGATGAAGACCGATCAGATCGACGGCCTCGTGCTCGATGTCGCGACCGCGCTGCGGATGGAGCAGACCGGCGACGGCCGCATCGTGCTGCACTTCGGCGACATCATAAAGGATTTCATCCAGAACGCCGTCTACGCGCGGCGCGATCTGGTCGTGTCCAACCCGGACCTGGTCCGGCGCTTCCTCGCCGGCTGGTTCGAGACCATCGACTACATGAGCACCCACAAGGAGGAGAGCGTCGAGGTCGCGCTGCCGATCGTCGACGTGCCGCACGACGTCGCGGCGCGCGGCTATGACCAATGGATGGCGGCCTATTCGCGCGACGGCAAATTCGATCCGGCGGCGCTGAAGCTGCTCGCGAAGTCGTTCGTTGAAACCGGGGCGCTGCCGAGCGAGCCCGACATGAGCAAGCTCTATACCGAGGAATTCCTGCCCAAAGCGAAGTAATGTCGACAATGTGTGAGCTGGATGAGTTGCGGGCGCCGATCGAAGTAAACGTCAGAGGTCAAGCCACATGGTTGCGCGGGTCGTCGCCCTCGAAGAGCATTTCTGGACACCGGGGCTGCGCGCGTTGCGCACCGACGGTTCGGTCAGCAATCCGAAGGTGATGGAGCGGCTCGACGACCTCGGCGCGTTGCGCCTGCGCGAGATGGACGAGGCCGGGATCGACCTGCAGGTGCTCTCGGAGACCGAGCCGGCGACGCAAAACCTGTCGGCGGCCGACGCCGTCTCGCTCTCGCGCGCGTCGAATGACATTCTGCATGAGGCGATACAGCGTCACCCCGACCGGTTTGCCGGGTTTGCGACGCTGCCGACGCCCGATCCGCGCAAGGCCGCGCAGGAGCTCGAGCGCGCGGTGAAAAACCTCGGCTTCCGCGGGGCGCTGATCAATGGCCTCACCCACGGCCGCTTTCACGACGAGGGCGAATTCCGGCCGATCTTCGAATGCGCGGCGGCGCTCGACGTGCCGGTCTATCTGCATCCGGCGACGCCGCACCCGGCAGTGCTCGATGCATACTACAAATCCTATCCGCAACTCGCCCGCGCGCCGCTAGGCTTCGGGCAGGAGATCGCGGTCGCCGCGATGCGGCTCGTGCTCAGCGGCGTGTTCGACGAGTTTCCGAAGTTGCAGATCATCCTCGGCCACCTGGGCGAGGCGCTGCCGTTCCTGCTCTGGCGCGCGAACGACACCCTTACGCGCTCGGCGAAGCTGCGCCGCAGCTTCCGCGAATATTTCGTCGGCCACTTCCACGTGACGACCTCGGGCTTCTTCTCGCCGACGGCGTTGCAATGCACGATCGCCGAGATGGGGATCGACCGGGTCATGTTCTCGGTCGACTGGCCGTTCCAGCCGAACGGGCCGGCGGTTGCGTTCGTCAATGCCGCGCCGCTCAGCCCGATCGAGCGGGAGCAGGTTTTCGGCGTCAACGCGTGTACGCTGCTCAAGCTCTGAGGGGAGGGGGCGAACTCAAGGCGGCTGACGGCGCGGACGTGATCCTCACCCTGCCGCCAGGAGACGATGACTATCCCGGCCGCTGGCGTCGCATCAAAGGACATTTCAGGGACCGTAGCCCGCATGAGCGCAGCGACATGCGGGTTGGGTTCAAAACAGGTTCAGGCTTCAAAACAGGCTCAGCCCCGGATATCGCTTCGCTCATCCGGGCTACAGTCGATCCGAGCTACTGGCTGGCTATCAGGTGGGCTGTTGCTCTACGTCGAAGGCCGTCGCTCTCGCCGGGTTAGGGAACCTGGCGAGGACCGTAGGATGGGGTGAGCAAAGCGAAAGCCATCGCCTTTGCAAGCGAAAGAGTAGCAAACGAAAGAGTAGCCCGGATGAGCGAAGCGACATCCGGGACCATGTTAAGATCATGTAATATGTCCGGATGGTGAGATATCGGCGCAATCGCGTAGACGGCGGCGTCTACTTTTTTACGGTCGCCCTTGCCCACCGGCGCGCCACGATCCTGATTGATCACGTCTCCGCTCTTCGGGCGGCATTTCGCGCCGCGCGCCAAGAGCGTCCATTTTCGATCGACGCTATCGTGATCCTGCCGGACCACTTTCACGTTAGCAATACAAGTAATTGATATAATTTGATTTTCGTAATTCTCCCCCTTAACGCGGCTTTAAAGCCGGCAGGCCTAATCTGGAGCAGCCGGCGTTTCTGTCGGTTCGGGTGTGTGTGTACCGCGTCAATGTCCGGTTTCTCGGCAAGGCTGTCGCGTGCGTGCGCCGGGAGCAGATGGCGTTCCGGCCGGTGGCTGATTGCGCCTCTCGTCCTGCTTGCGCTCGCTTGCCCGGCCGCCGCCCAGGCGGTGAAAGGCGAGGTGAGCACGGTCGTGCAGAACGGCTATGCCCGGCTCGTCTTCACGCTGGCGCAGGAGATCCAGAGCCAGGTCAAGGTTTCGAACGGAATCCTGATCATCACCTTCGAGAAGCCGGTCGACATCCGAGTCGACCGCCTCGATGGCGGCGCTCCCGATTACATCAGCGCCGCGCGCCGCGATCCGGACGGCAAGGGCATCCGCATTGCGCTCGCCCGCAAGGCCACGGTCAACTCGATGGTCGCCGCGGAGCGGCTCTATGTCGATCTGCTCCCGGACACCTGGACCGGACTTCCTCCGGGCCTGCCGCGCGAGGTGATCGAGGAACTCGCCCGCCGCGCCCGCGAGGCCGAGAAGAAGCTGCGCCAGCAGCGCCTGCTGGCGCAACAAAACGCGACGGCGGCGATCCGCGTGCGCGCGAGCCATCAGCCGACATTCTCGCGTTACGTCTTCCCGTTGCCGGAGCTCATCGGCGTCACCGCCGACAACAGCAAGGACAAGCTCACGCTCACCTTCGGTGTGCTGCTCAAGTTCGATCTTGCCGACGCCAAGGCGACGCTGCCGGCCATGATTACGGCGATCGACAGCGAGGCCGCGCAGGATGCGGCCACCGTTCGCTTCAGCTTCGCGGGCAAGGTCGACGTGCGCACCTTCCGCGAGGACAAGAACTACATCGTCGACGTGTCGTCGGCGGAGCGCAAGGCGACGAAGTCGGAAGGCGCGGTGAGGTCCGACCAATTGGGGGCGCTGGCCCAGGAGTTCGAGACTCACCCGAATTCCGCGCCCGCGCTCGAGGCGCCGCAGTCGGTTCCGGCGCGCCCCGCGGCGGCGGCGGCCAAAACTCCAATCGAGACGCGCCCATCGTCCAGCCGGCCAGTGCGCCGCAGCCCGCAACTGATCCCGCACCGCCCGCCCCGCGTGTCGCTCCGGTGCGCGAAGCGGCCGCCGCTCCGGCGGTGACGACACCCGCCGTCGCTAGAGGCTCCGGCTACGGTAGCGCCAGTCGCGCCGCAGCCGCGCACTGCGCCAAAGCCTGCGGCCGAAGCGGCGTCGGCGGCGGAGGGCGCCCGGCAGGCCAAAGTCATGGTCATGCAGCAGGGTGAATCGCTCACCTTGCGCTTCCCGTTCGCGAGTCCCACGCCGGCCGCGATCTTCCGCCGCGCGGACACGCTCTGGCTCGTGTTCGACACCGAAACGCCGATCGTGCTCCCGAACTTCGACAACGAACCGACCCACAGCATCAAGCGCGCGGTGGCGACGCGTCAGCGCGAAATCTCGACGGTGCGCCTCAAGCTCGACCGCCCGCGCCTGGTGAGCGTTTCCAGCGAAGGGTCGACCTGGGTAGTGACGCTCGGCGCTGAAAAGATCGAGCAGTCGAAGCCGCTCGCGGTCACGCGCAACATCATCGGGGCGCGGTCGAGTGTCGTCATTCCCTTCGAGGAGCCGCGCGATCTGCACCGGATCGAAGATCCCGAAGTCGGCGACATGCTGCTGGTGGCGACGGCGCTCGCGCCCGCGCGCGGTCTCCCCAAGACCCAGAGTTTCGTCGATTTCCGTGCGCTGGCCAGCATCCAGGGCGTGGCGATCGAGCCACTCGCCGATGACCTGAATGTCGAACTGTCAGGCGACCGGCTCATCATTTCGCGTCCCGGCGGGCTCACGCTCTCGGCCGCTGCCGCGAACAGCGACTTCGGCGCCGCCTTCCGCCCGCAGGTGCTCGACTCGCAGGTCTGGGGTTTCGACCGGTCGGCCGAATTCCGCGACCGCGAAGCGCAACTGATCGCCGCGGCCGCAATGGCGCCGGAGGGCAAGCGGCTCCCGGCGCGCGTCGAACTCGCGCGCTTCTTCCTCGCCCGCGACATGCCGGAGGAAGCGAAGGCGGTCCTCGACGTGGCGATCGCCGACACGCCGCCGAACGCAAGCGATTCATCGCCGCTGGTCCTGCGCGCGGTCGCCAATCTACTGATCGGGCGTCCCGAAATGGCGCTCAAGGAGCTCGCCAACCCGGTCGTCGGCAACCAGCATGAGGCGCCGCTATGGCGTGGCATGGCCTATACGCAACTCGGCAAATGGACGGACGCGCAAGAATGCTTCCGCGATGCTGAGGCTTCGCTGGGCTCGCTGCCCCTCGAAATGCAGCGTCTGTTGGTGAAGGACATGATCCGCGCCGAGGTCGGGGTCGGCGATTTCACTGGCGCGACGGACAGGTTTCATGAGTTCGAGGCGATCGGGATTCCACCGGAGCTCGAAGCCACGATGTCGGTGGTCACCGGCCGCATCGCCGAAGGTCTCGGCCAGGTCAATGATGCGCTGCGCGATTACCAGGCGGCGGCGGAATCGGAGGATCGCCCGGCCGCGGCGGAAGGCAGGCTGCGCGAGATCCGGCTGCAGCATTCGCTCGGTCATCTCAGCCGTGCCGAAGCCGTCGACCAACTCGAAACGCTGACCACGATCTGGCGTGGCGATGATACCGAGGCCGAGGGATTGCAGCTTCTCGCCCGGCTCTACACCGAGGACAGCCGCTATCGCGACGCCTTCCGCATCATGCGCATCGCGCTCACGACGCATCCGAGTTCGGACATGACGCGGCGCATCCAGGACGAGGCCGCCGCGACCTTCAATTCGCTGTTCCTCGCGGGCAAGGGCGACACCCTGCCGGCGATCGATGCGCTGGCGCTGTTCTACGACTTCCGCGAGCTGACGCCGATCGGACGGCGCGGCGACGAGATGATCCGCCGCCTGGCCGACCGCCTGGTGTCGGTCGACCTGCTCGATCAGGCCGCCGAGCTGCTTCAGCATCAAGTCGACCATCGGCTGGAGGGCGCGGCGCGCGCGCAGGTCGCGAGCCGGCTGGCGGTGGTCTATCTGATGAACCGCAAACCGGATCGTGCGCTCGCAGCCTTGCAGGCCACGCGTACCTCCGAACTGACCAACGAATTGCGCGATCAGCGTCTCCTGCTCGAAGCGCGCGCCTTGTCCGAGACCGGCCGCCGCGAACTGGCGCTGGAAATCATCGCGAATATCGAGGGGCGGGAGGCGATCCGCTTGCGCTCCGACATCCTGTGGGCGGGAAAGCGGTGGGGCGAGGCGGCCGAGCAGCTCGAACTGCTCTACGGCGATCGCTGGCGGAAATTCGAGCCGCTCAGTGACATCGAACGGGCCGACATCCTGCGCGCCGCGAGCGGATACGCACTCAGCCAGGACGCCATGGGCCTCACGCGATTCCGCGAGCGCTATGCCGCCAAGATGGGCGAGGGGCCGGACGCCCGCGCCTTCGAGGTGCTCACGGCGCCGATCGGCACCGGTGGAACTGAATTCCGCGATGTGGCGCGCAACATCGCGGCGGTCGATACGCTCGAAGAATTCCTGCGCGACTTGCGCGCACGTTATCCCGAAACCGGGGCCACCTCGGTCAAGCCGGGTCAGGCGGCGGACGCTGCGGCCGGCGATGCGCCGAAGGGCGATCCAGCCTCCACCAGCGCGCTTCCGCCGCGTCCTGCTGCGGCCGGGCGCACGGCACGGCGTTAGGGGAGCAACCCTTTCCCGCGCTTGCGCTTGATTTCGGCTTTGTTGCACAGTCCTTGCGCACAAGGACATGAGCAATGACAGAACTCAAGAATATCCGGACGGATGTCGTCGGCAGTTTGCTGCGGCCGGCGGCGGTGAAGGAAGCGCGTGTACGCTTCGACGAGGAGAAAATCTCCGCGGACGAATTGCACGCGATCGAGAACGACGCGGTCGACCGGGCGGTCTCGATGCAGGAACGCGCGGGCCTGGACGTCGTCAGCGACGGAGAGCTGCGGCGCCTGAACTTCCAGGACAGTTTCGGTGCCTCGGTCCAGGGTTACGACGCGACGCGCTCCACGCTGAAAGTCTACGAGCGCCGGGTCGAGGGTTCGGCCCCGCTGCAGCGCTGGGACATTCCGAAGATCCAGGAAGCGGGAACCGCAGTCTCGCATCGCCGGCCGGCCAAGGCGCGGCTCACGCTCGCGCACAATGTGCCGCTCGATGAATACCAGTTTGTCAGCCGGGTGGCGAAGAAACCGGCCAAGGTTTCGCTGATCGGTCCGGACCGCATCTCGCAGCGCTTCGATTACCAGGCGTCGACCGGCGTCTATCGCGGCATGGATGAGTTCCTCGCCGACGTGGTCGCGATCGAGCGCAGCATCATCAAGAGCCTCGCCGACGCCGGCTGCCGTTACGTGCAGATCGATGCGCCGGGGTTCACCGCCTATGTCGATCCGCCTTCGCTCGCGCAGATGAAGGATCGCGGGGAAGATCCGATGCAAAATTTCGCGCGCTCGCTCAAGGCCGAGGCCGCGGTCATCGCCGATTTCCCCGGCATGACCTTCGGCATTCATCTGTGCCGCGGCAACCAGCGCAGCATGTGGCACCGCGAAGGCAGCTACGACGCCATCGCCGAGCGGCTGTTCACGGAGCTGCCGCATGACCGCTTCCTGCTCGAATACGACAGCCCGCGCGCGGGCAGCTTCGCGCCGCTGCGCTTCGTGCCAAAGGGCAAGGTCGTGGTGCTAGGCCTCGTCAGCAGCAAGGTGCCGGAACTTGAAAAGCTCGACGACCTCAAGCGCCGCATCGACGAAGCCGCCAAACACATTGCGCTCGATCAGCTCGCGATCAGCCCGCAATGCGGCTTTGCCTCCGACGTGGTCGGCAATTTGCTCAGCGAGGACGATCAGAAGCGCAAGCTCGAACGCGTGGCGGAGACGGCCCGGCAGGTTTGGGGGTGATCGGCGCACGTGCCGGATCGCCGCCGTGATGGCGCGGTCGGCCGAAAGCAAACGGGTCGCGCTCATCTGGAGTGCGACCCGTGGCCATCATTCCAGACCATGATCCGATTCAATTTGAATCGGATCATGGTCTGGCTTTGTGCTTGAACATGAACTTTTCCGAAGAGCGGTAGCAGTTTTCGGGATCATGCAGAGCGGCAAGTTGTCGGCCTGCGGATCCCGCCGGCCGACGCGACTGAATTACCGAACCTGGATCTTCACCAGCTTGGATGGCGGACGATAGGCCGGAATCCACACCGTCGGGCGCGGGGCGGCGGTATCGACTTTCAGGTCGCGCACCTCGTAATTCGACGGCGTCATGAATTCGGTCGATTGCCCGGTGTTCATGTCGACGCGATACAGACGGTCGCTGCTGAAGTCGTGCGTCCACACGATCTGGTTCTTGTCATCGGCGCTGGCGGAATAGGGCTCCGCGAAAGGCGCCGTGTAGGGCTTGGTCCCGGGGATGAGCGGGTATTCCTTCATCTCCTTCTTGTCCGGATCGAACATCATGAGCTGGCCGGCGTAGAATTCGGCGGCCCAGAGACGATCCTTCCCGTCGATCTGCCCGCGCCGCGGACCGGCCATGGGCGTGGGCGTCTTGTACTCGTCGTACTTGGCGGTCTTGGGATCGAAGATGCCGATCTTACCCTCGCGCCAGATGTAAAGCATGGTCCGACCCTTGGAATCGGTATCGGTGTCGTAAATCCCCATGTTCTTGGGAATCTGGAAGATCTCACGGTTCAGCGTTTCGTTATGGGTGTCGATCTTGATCAGCCCGCTGCCGTTCCTCGCCAGATTCCAGACATTGCCGTCCGGATCCAGCCCGAACATGGCGCGGCCGGCCGCCCAACCCATGAACTGGCCGGTCTTGGGATCATATTTGACGGTCCCGTTATCCATGCCGACAATGACATTGCCCTGGTGATCGAATTGCAGCTCGTGCGCTCCGCCGCCGGGTTGGCCCGGGCGTCCATCAGCGACAGCCACGGTGCGTCCTGCTCCTTGCGGCAGCGGGAACGGCATTTCCTTGGCTTCGCCGGTTTTCACGTCGATCCGGCCGAGCATGTAGGAGAAGTGATCGGTGTAGTAGGCGTATTTGTCATCATTGATGACGTCGTGCGGCCAGACGAACCGCCGGTCACCGCGCAACATGTAGAGTTCACGCTCGCCGCCTCGGGGAAGCGCGTACTCGGTCACGACGAGATTGGTGGAGGCCGCATCGGTCGGCCGGGGGCGTTGCTTGAACGGAATCTTGTCGGAGGAGCCAGGTCCGCGGATCGAGGTCAGATAGTCGGCCAGAGGCTCGATGAACTGCACCTGGCTGAACGCATAGGTGCCCGGCGTCACATCCTCGGCGGCCCGGCCCGACATCTTCTTGACGACCCTGACCCAATCTTCCTTCGGACGCGGGACTGCCAGCGCCCATTGCAGCGTGTGACAATTGCTGCATTGGGAAAACAGCGTCTTCTGCTGATCGGTGCCGGGAAGGGCGGCGATGATTTCGGAAGCGGTCGCGTCTTCATAGGCGAGCGGCTTCGACTTCAGCGTGAAGTCGATCTTTGCTGGCTTGCCTTCCGCAACCGCGACTGGCTGCGCGGTGTGCTCGAAATCCGGCAGTTCGATGCCGACGGAATAGGACCCGGGCGTGAGGTCCGACCAGGTCGGGAATGAGTATTCGCCTTTCGCGTCGGTGTAGACGGCAACCGTGATGGGGCTGTTGTCGCGATGGGCCTTGATCGGAATGCCGGCCAATGCCTCGCCGGTGGAAGAGACAACCTTGCCGGCGAGAAGCGACGCACCGTCCGCGGCGAGCGCTGCGCCGGGCGGTACGAAGGCGTAGGCAGCGGCGATGGCAAGGGCCGTGAATGCCGTTCCGACGTAGAGATTGGCTTTCATCGTAGTGACCTTTCTCCAATGGGGTGGGATGCGGGCCGAGTTAGCGATTACTGCCGTTCGGAATAACAATGATACGCTGGCCACAGAGCGGCTACAAGAAGCGCAGCCGCTTCGCGGGTGGAAAAAGCTGCGCTGCCGCCTCGCCCGGAATTGCGTTTCGCTCCGCAACACGCCGACCAAAAAGGCTCCGGCCCGGACTTCCCTGCAAGCACATCCTTGAAGGTGCGCAGCGGCCGGGCGTGGTCCCGACGACGACGCTGAACCTTTAACATTTTCACGTCGACCAAATCATATTCGGAACCAGAGACCACATCCCGTCAGGAGTATGTGCGAATGGGCGACCTGGAATTTGGCTGGGGCCGCAATAGCAAATTGGACTCTAGTGCATCGCAATACGAGCTTCGCACGCGCTGGGAGGTCGGCGTCGCCGCGCGCAACTTTCAGCGGATTTTTCACGTTGGCCTGCTCGGCTTTGTCGGCCGCGTGGTGAAGGTATTTTCACCGCCGCAGTCGACCGGATTACTGTTTGAATTTGGTCCAGGGATGCGAGATAGTTTTGCTAAATTGGTTGATCGGCGCGCGTTCCCGCCGAAAACGCTTGATGAGGCGCTGCAGACCAACGCCCCGGCCCCCGGCGGCGTGACCCCGGACAATCCAGGCGTCGAGCATCGAGACGCCTGGTGGCGAAAGATAGCGGCCGGCGCTGCCATCGGTGCAAGCTTCCGCGAAGAGGGAACGCTTACCAGCCTGCATATCGCGTTCAACGATAGCCAATGCGACGTGCATGTCGACCGAAACGGGTTCGTCGTCACCGAGGGCGGATTCACACATTGGAATCTCAATGCCCTGCTGCGCCACCTGACTGTTGATCTCGCAGGTGATAAACTTCCCTGGGTGCTCGGCTCCGTGGCCTACCTGGACCGGCGCCGCCAACCAATCTTTCAGGCAACCCTGAGCCCGTGGCTCGCGGTCGATCTGCCCGCGAAGGACGAAAATGATCGCACCGCCGTGAAGATTGGACTGATGGTAACGGGCATCTTCTGAGACGCCTGTCGAACGCCAATCGAAAAAAGCGGGCTTCGTAAAGCACGCCCACTCATTGGGCGACCGGGCTTTTCATCGATGAGGCTTGCGATTAGGTCAAGTCGCTGCCGGGCGGGCGAAGAAACTAATCGATCGCCGCTTGCCTACGTCCCGTAGCTCTGGATCAAGCTCCCCGCTACCAAGCTCCAGCCGTCGACCAGCACGAAGAAGATCAGCTTGAACGGCAGCGAGACCACGACCGGCGGCAGCATCATCATGCCCATCGACATGAGCACCGAGGCGACCACGAGGTCGATGATCAGGAACGGCAGGAATAACAGAAACCCGATCTCGAACGCACGCTTGAGCTCGGAGATCATGAACGCGGGGACGAGGATGCGCAGCGACATCTCGGCCGGAGTCGCGGGCCGCGGTTCGTGCGACATGTCGGCGAACAGCGCGAGGTCCTTCTCGCGCACGTTCTTCTGCATGAACGCGCGCAACGGCTCGGAGGTGCGCTCGAATGCCTGCTCGACCGTGATCTCGTTGTTGACCAGCGGCTTCACGCCGATGTCGTAGGCGTTCTGCAGCGCCGGACCCATGACGAAGGCGGTGAGGAAGAGCGCCAGCGCGACGATCACAGCGTTGGGCGGCGCCGTCGCGGTGCCGAGCGCCGTGCGCAAGAGCGAGAGCACGACCACGATCCGCGTGAACGAGGTCATCATCACGAGGATCGACGGCGCGAGCGAGAGCACGGTCAGGAACGCGATCAACTGGATCACGCGCTCCGTGAGTCCGCCGCCCTGGCCGAGATTGATGCTGATGTCCTGAGCGAAGGCCGAACGGGCCGTCAGGAGCGAGAGTGTTGCTATACCGACCGCCACCGTCGCTAGACGGACGCAGCGGACGATCGGGAATGAGTTCAAGTCTTGTTCGGACGGCTCAGCAAGCTCGCCATCTCCTGTTCGAGGCTGTCATAAGGGTTCTTTCCTCCCGAACCCCGTGAGGGCTTGCGGAGGGCTCGCGGGTCGCCGCGCGAAGGGCGCATATCCAGCCCCGGGGCGGGTGATGCGGCGCGTTGCGGCGCCGGGGTGGGCGTCGGTGTTTCGTTGTCGTCGTAATGGACTTCGCCGACGGCCGGAGCGGCGGCCGGGGTCGGGTCGGGACGCGGCGGCGTTGCTTCAGCCGCACGCGGCTCGGTCTTGTTGGGACGGCGCAGCGCTGCTTCGAGGCGGTGCGCCATCTCCGCGAGGTTCTGGTCGGCGTCGGGTCCAGCGTTTTCACCGTCGGCATTGGACTGCGGCGGCGTGGGGGCGGGCACTGGCGATGCTGGGCGCGTCGGTTCGCGGCGCGGGCGCGACGCTTCGGGATCCGACTGCGCCGGGACTTTGGCGAGTTCGGTGGCCAGCCCAGGCAGCGGATCCACGGCGCGGGTCGGGCGCTGCGACAGTGGTGCGGGTATCGGCACGGGCGGCTCTGCGTTCGGCTCGTCCGACCACTCGTCATGCGGGACTGGTTGCGCCGCGGTCGCGCGCGCGGGCCGTGACGCCAGCGGTTCGGACCGGAACGACGGCTCGGCGCGCGGCTCCGGTCGCACCGGTTCGGCGCGCACCGGCTCGCTTCGGATCGGTTCATTTCGCGCCGTGGGTTCCACGCGCACGCCCGGTTCCGGCCGCACGGTCGGCTCGGCCGGCTGCAGCGGCCACATGTTGCCTTCGCCGAGCGGAACGGGGCGTGGCAGCGTGTCGGTGGCGGCGGGCGGGCGCGCCGGCGTAGCTTCGCGCGGCGCATTGGCGGCGCGCACGATACTTGATTCGACGAGAACGTCGGTGGGTCCGCCGATCATGACCAGATGCTCGACATTGTCGCGCCGGATCAGGAGCAGGCGGCGGCGCCCGTCGACCGCGGCGGTATCCACCACGGCGAGCCGCGGCTGGCGTCCGCGCGCGCCGGCGGTTCCCAGCCGGTCGGCGCCGAACCGGCGCACCACGAAAGCAGTGACCGCGATCAGCGCGAGCACGATCACGAAAGCAACAAAGAACCGTAGAGCCGGCGGCATCTCCGCGCCGAAGAGCATTTCAAGCATCGCTCCTCCCTGCGCCCCAGGCAACGATCCCTGGCGCGTCCCCTTGGCGGACAGCCGATCCAAGCGTGTCGAGCGGGAACTCCCGAATGGTTAACGCCGCTCGGCAATATCTGCCGCCCGAATTCCTAACAAACTATTAACCGTAGCCAGGATCAAGGCCCATCAGCCGCACCAGAAAACAATTGCCTTGGTAAACGGCGGTTTGAAGGCGGGGCAGGGCAGGGTTCCCGTGCCCGCGGCTTTACCAAGCGTTAACCATCCGGACGGCAAAGTCTGCCGGGCGTGCCGAATTGGAGCAGCCGGAGCCGCGAGCGATGCCGATCACCGATCTTCCGATTTTTTCCATGCTGCGCACCCGCATGCATTGGCACCAGGAACGCCAGAAGCTGCTCTCGGAAAACGTCGCCAACGCCGATACGCCCAAATTCAAGCCGCGCGACTTGACCCCGCCCAATCTCGACACGATGCGGCCGACGGTGGCGCCGCTCGCGCTGGCGCGGACCGCACCCGGGCACTTGGCCAGCATCGGCGGCGATGGCTCGGAGCAGTTCCAGCTCGACCACCACGGCGATTTCGAGACGCGCCCGGCCGGCAATGCCGTGAACCTTGAAGACGAAATGCTCAAGGTCGCGGAGAACCAGATGGACTACCAGACCGCGACCGCGCTCTACACGCGCGGCCTCGGGCTGATCAAGACGGCGCTCGGGAAGCGGTGAGGGCGGGCGAAAGGCGAGGCATTATGGATTTCCTGAAATCAATCGCGATCGCGGCATCCGGCCTGCGCGCCCAGGCGGGGCGCATGCGGGTGATCTCGGAGAATATCGCCAATGCCGATTCGACGCCGGAACGGCCCGGCGCGGACCCGTTCCGGCGCAAGATCGTGACCTTCCGCAGCGAAATGGACCGCACGCTCGACGCCAACGTGGTCGCGCTCGGGCCCGTGCGCACGGACTCGACCGACTTCCGTCTGAAATACGAGCCCGGTCACCCCTCCGCCGACGCCAACGGCAACGTCAAATATCCCAACGTCAATCCGCTGATTGAAATGACCGACATGCGCGAGGCCCAGCGCGCTTACGAGGCCAACATCAACGTCATCGGCGCGACCCGCCGCATGATCCAGCGCACCATCGACATCCTCAAATCGTAACGCCGAGGCCACCCCATGCCCACGCCGGCCATTGCAGCGAATGCCTATGCGACCTTAGCGCGCCTCGCCGATCCCTCTGCGGCGCTCGCCAAAGCCGCGGGCGAGAGCGGTGGCGGCGGTCAGAACTTCGGCGCCATGCTCAAGGATGTGCTGGGCGCGGTGACCGCGACCGGCCGCAAGTCCGATGCACAGACCCAGGCCATGGCTGTCGGCAAGTCCGACATCGTCGATGTCGTCACCGCCGTGTCCGAAACCGAAGTCGCGGTCGATGCCGTGGTCGCCGTGCGCGACCGCGTGATCGCGGCCTACGAAGACATCATGAAGATGCCGATCTGATCGAACTCCCTCTTCTAACCTCCCCCTGCAGGGGAGGGCGGCGAACCAGGTGGGGGTTCCGATCGCTGCTGAGAATCCGAGCGCTGCTGAGAAAGAGTGTCACAAGACCCCGTCCCCGAATTGCCTTCGGCAATTCGACCCTCCCCTTGCAGGGGAGGGCTGAGAAAGAGAAGTGCATGACCGGAGCTGAAGTCCTTGATGTGGCGCGTGACGCCATCATGACGCTGGTGCTGGTCTCGGCGCCGCTGATGCTGATCGGGCTCGTGGTCGGGGTCGTGATCTCGCTGGTGCAGGCGCTGACGCAGATCCAGGAAATGACGCTGGTGTTCGTTCCGAAGATCCTTGCGATCTTCGTGGCGATGCTGATCGCGCTGCCGTTCATGGCGGACGTGCTGCACGGCCACATGATGCGGCTCGCCGCGCGCATCGCGGGCGGGTGAGGGCGCTCGCATTGGCCTCACCCGCCCCTTGCAGGGGCGGGTGAAGAGAAGAGTACCGCGCATGCACATCGACGTCTCGTTCCTTCCGGCGGTTGCGGCGGCGTTCCTGCTGGTGTTTGCGCGGGTGGGCACCATGGTGATGCTGCTGCCGGGGCTCGGCGAGATGAACGTGCCGGCGCGCTCGCGGCTGGCGATGGCGCTCGGCCTCGCGGCGGTGCTGCTGCCGCTGCATCGCGAAGCCTATCAGATGGACCTGCGCTCGTTCGGGCCGGTGCTGGCGATGCTCGGCGACGAGATGTTCATCGGGGCGATGCTCGGGCTCACCGCGCGGCTTACGATCTCGTCGCTGCAGGTCGCGGGCGCAGTCATCGCGCAGCAGCTTGGCCTCGGCTTCGTCACCGAGATCGACCCGACCCAGGGCCAGCAGAACGTTGTCGTCGGCAACTTCCTCTCGCTCCTCGGCATCACGCTGATCTTCGCCACCGACCTTCATCATCTCGTGATCGCGGCGCTCGACGACAGCTACACGCTGTTCCGCCCGGGCGAGATCCCGCTGCTCGGCGACGCCGCGGACTTGACCACCCGCACGGTCGCCTCGGCGTTCCGGATCGGCATCCAGCTCTCGGCGCCGTTCCTCGTGTTCGGCTTGCTGTTCAATCTCGGGCTGGGCGTGCTGTCGCGGCTGATGCCGCAGATGCAGGTGTTCTTCGTCGGCCTGCCGGTGTCGATCCTGGTCGGCTTCTTCGTCCTGCTGATCGCACTCGGGGCGATGATGACCACCTTCCTCGGCTCGGTCGAGGAAGTGCTGCACGCGCTCGCCCCGCACGCGTGAGCCGATATGGCCGACGACCAACAAGACACCGAACGATCGGAAGACCCGACCCAGAAACGGCTCGACGAGGCGCTCGAGCGCGGCGACGTGGTCAAGAGCCAGGAGGTGAGCACCTGGTTCGTGATCGCCGGCGGGACGATGCTCCTGCTCGCGTTCTCCAGCACCATGAGCGGCGCGCTGGCCACCAGCATGCGCGGCCTGCTGGCGAATTCCTACGATCTGCGGGTCGACGGCGGCGGTTTGCTCGACATCGCCCGCAGGCTCTGCACGGAAGTCGTCGCCGCGATGGCGATCCCACTGCTGCTGCTGATGCTCGCGGCCCTGGGCGGCAATCTCATCCAGCATCGCCTGGTCTGGTCGGCGGAGGCGCTCAAGCCCAAGCTCTCCAAAATATCGCCGATGGCCGGCCTGCAGCGCCTGTTCTCGAAGCAGGCGCTGGCGAATTTCGCCAAGGGGCTGGTCAAGCTCGTGCTCATCGGTGCGGTGATGGCGATCGAGCTTTGGCCGGAGCGGGACCGGCTGGAAAGCCTGGTCGCGGCTGACCCCTTGGCGCTGCTGCCGCTCACGCAATCGCTTGCGCTGCAGGTTCTCGGCGTCGTGGTCGCGATCCTCGCGCTGATCGCGGCCGCCGATTATCTGTTCCAGTACCGGCAATGGTTCGAGCGGCAGAAAATGTCGCTGCGGGAAATGAAGGACGAGTTCAAGCAGACTGAAGGCGACCCGATGGTCAAGGGCAAGATCCGCCAGTTGCGGCAGGCCCGCATGCGCAAGCGCATGATGGCCGCGGTCCCGACCGCGTCGGTCGTCATCACCAACCCGACCCACTTCGCGGTCGCCCTGCAATACGAGCGCGGCATGAACGCCCCGGTCTGCGTCGCCAAGGGCGCCGACCTGATCGCCCGCAAGATCCGCGAAGTCGCTGAGCAGCACGGGATACCGATCGTCGAGAATCCCCCATTGGCCCGTGCGCTCCACGGCACGGTCGAGGTCGATGAGGAAATACCCTCCGAGCACTACAAGGCGGTCGCCGATGTCATCGGCTATGTCATGCGCTTCAAGCGGGCGCTGGCGCGGTGAGGACTCTCGCCGCGCTCCCGATGCTCCGCAGCGGGCCTCTTGCGCCGATTCAGCGCCTGGGGCACTGAGGAATCGCGCTTGCACGCGAATCAAGGTCGGACGCGGATATGAGCGAACAGCAACTGAGCGTCGACATCGCCCGCCCTCCGGTTGACCGCACCTGCAGCGGCGCTCACGGTGGCAGCGTCGCCCTGGTGGTGCTGATCGCGCTGATCCTGGTCGCCGCCGCGGCGGGACTGCTGTTCATCGGCCGCACCAATGCCGGGCCTTACATTCTCGGGCTGCTGTCCGTGCTGGCCATGATCGGCGTATTCCTGCTGTTCGCGGTGGCGGCCGGGCTCCTGCGCATGCCGGGCAAGGAGACCGTGAGCCCGCTGATCAAATCGGTGGTCGACGGCGCCCACGACGGAATCCTGGTCACCGATGCGGGGGGCCGTGTCCTCTACGCCAATGCCGCCTACGTCGGCATGGTCGACGGCGGTGATGAGGTGCGTCCGGTCGAGCGCGCCTTCGTGGGCGATTCTGGCGTTTCGGAAGCGATCTACCGCCTCCTCAAGGCCGCCCGCGAGGGCCGCAAGCTGCAGGAGGAAGTGCGCCTCCCCGGCCGTGGCGGCGAACGCGCCCGCTGGCTGCGGATGCGGGTGCGCCCGCTCGGCGAAGGCAAGCGCCAGCAGCGGCTCACGGTTTGGTCGGTGGCCGACGTGACGCGCGAACTCGAGCGGCAGGAAAACGTATTCCAGGAGCTGCAGAACGCCATCGACTACCTCGACCACGCCCCGGCGGGATTCTTCTCCGTCGATGGCGACGGCGGCGTCTCCTATCTCAACGCCACGCTGGCCCAATGGCTCGACCATGATCTTGCCCAGGTTGGCTCCGGCGGCCTCAAGCTCTCCGACATCGTCGCCGGCGAAAGCGCGGCGCTGCTGACCACGCTTGCGGCGGCGCCCGGCGACGTGAAGACCGAAGTGTTCGACATCGATCTCAAGACCCGCAGCGGCCACACGCTGCCGGTGCGCCTGTTCCACAAGGTCGCGTTCGGCGCCGATGGCGCCGCCGGGCCGTCGCGCACGCTGGTCATCAACCGCGCGCGCGGCGACGGCACCGACCGCGAGCGCGACGCGGAAATGCGTTTTCAGCGTTTCTTCAACAACACGCCGATGGGGATCGCGACCGTCGATTCGACCGGCAAGATCGCGCGTTCGAATGCGCGGTTCGCGAGCCTCTTCCATCAGGTGCTCAGGGTCGACGGCGCCGAGGGCCGCTCGATCTTCGGCGTCATTGCGGAGCGCGATCGCGCCGCGTTCGAAGCGGCAATCCGCAAGGCCGCCGACAAGCAGGGTGAGATCGCGCCGGTTGACGCCGCGCTGTTCGGCCCCGGCGAGCGCTTTGCCCGCTTCTACGTCATCGCGGACGGCACGCATGAACAGGAAGCCGCGATCGTCTATGCCATCGAGACGACGGAGCAGCGCGCGCTCGAGACCCAGTTCACCCAGTCGCAGAAGATGGAGATGATCGGCAAGCTCGCCGGCGGCATCGCGCACGACTTCAACAACGTGCTGAGCGCGATCATGCTCGCCACCGACTTCCTGGTGAACGCCCACAAGCCGACCGATCCGTCGTTCCAGGACATCATGCAGATCCGGCAGAACGCCAACCGCGCTGCGAGCCTGGTGCGGCAGCTTCTTGCGTTTTCGCGCAAGCAGACGCTGCGCCCGCAGGTGCTCGATCTCGGTGAAGCGGTGTCCGACCTCACCATGCTGCTGCGCCGCCTGATTGGCGAGAAGGTGACGCTGATCCCGCAGCTCGGCCGCGACATCTGGCAGGTCAAGGCCGATATCGCCCAGTTCGAGCAAGTGATCGTCAATCTCGTCGTGAACGCCAAGGATGCGATGCCCGATGGCGGCAAGCTCATCCTGCGCACTGCCAATGTCGGCCCCGACGAGGTCGGACGCTACCAGGCCAAGGGCATGCCGATCGGCGAATACGTGCTGGTCGAGGTCGAGGATACCGGGACGGGCATTCCGCCGGAGATCATCGACAAGATCTTCGACCCGTTCTTCACCACCAAGGAAGTCAACAAGGGCACCGGGCTCGGGCTCTCGACGGTCTACGGCATCGTCAAGCAGACCGGCGGCTTCGTCTATGTCGATTCCGTCATCGGGAAGGGGACGACCTTCCGCATCTTCCTGCCGCGCTACATTCCGGCGGCCGACGACGTCAAGCTGCCGGTGCTGCCGGAGACCAGCGCGCCGGCAATCGCGGGCGCGATGTCAGCCGCGGATCAGGTGCGTCGCACCGCGACCGACCTTACCGGCCACGGCACAATCCTGCTGGTCGAGGACGAGGAAGGATTGCGCGCGCTCAATGCCCGCGGGCTGATCTCGCGCGGCTATACCGTGATCGAAGCCGGCAACGGCGTCGAGGCGATCGAGGCGCTCGCGCGCAATGGCGGCGAGGTCGATCTCGTCGTGTCCGATGTCGTGATGCCGGAAATGGATGGCCCGACAATGCTCAAGGAACTGCGCAAGGACAACCCCGACATCAAGATCATCTTCGTGTCGGGCTATGCCGAGGACGCGTTCCAGAAACATCTGCCCGAGCGCGGCCAGTTCGCATTCCTGCCCAAGCCGTTCACGCTCAAGCAGCTCGTCGGCGCCGTGAAGGACACGATGACCGGGTAGCGGGCTGGCATTGCGATCTCAGCTCCGGCTCTGGTGACAGCGAGCTTTCTTCATCACTTCTGCAGGGAAGGGAAAGCAAGCGCGCGGTGCCGCGCGGCCGTCCTCCCAGGTTGTCGATGCGACATTTGTTCATCGGCCGGCGGCCGAGCGCGCTATATGCTATATACTGTGTGCGAGACCCACGTCATGGCTCGCAGCGGCGCGCAAGGCAGGAGTGACGACATGATCGGAAAAACCCTCCCGCGGCTGATCGCGTTCGCCGGCATCGCCGCTGTTGCCCTCGCCGCGCCCGTACAAGCCGACGAGTGGCCGTCGCGGCCGGTGCGCGTGCTGATCCCGTTCACGCCCGGGGGCACCGCGGATACGCTCGGCCGCATCGCCGGCCAGAAACTCTCCGAATCACTCAAGCAGAATTTCATCATGGAGAACCGTCCGGGCGGCGGCGGCATCACCGCGGCAGAGATCACCGCGCATCAACTGCCGGATGGTTACAACCTGGTCGTTTCCGGTATCGGCGGTTTCATCATCATCAATGCCGTCACGCCGAACATGCCGGTCGACATCATCAAGGATTTCACGCACATCGCGATCCTCGGCGGGCCGCCTTCAGTGCTCGTCGTGACGCCCGACATGCCGAAGACGCTGGGCGATTTCGTCAGCCTCGCGCGCAAGGAGCCGGGCAAGATCAACTACGGCTCGCCGTCGGCCGGATCGCACTCGGCGATGATCGCGGACCTGTTCCAGCAGAAGGCCGGCATCAAGCTCAGCCACATCCCCTACAAGGGGGCGAGCCAGGCGCTCAACGATATGCTCGGCGGCCACCTGCCGGCGTCGTCGATGACGCTCACCTCCGCGGCCGGGCAGCTCGCGGCCGGCAAGGTGCGGGCGCTGGCGATCTCGACGCCGCAGCGCGTGCCTGACTATCCCGACATTCCGACTTATGCCGAGCAAGGCTTTCCCGACATCGTCGCCTACACCTGGTTCTCGCTCTCCGGTCCGGCCGATATGCCGCCCGAGATCGTGAACAAGCTCAATGCCGAGGTGGTGAAGGCGTTCAAGCAGCCTGACGTCGTGGAGCGCCTCAAGCGCGAGGCGATCTTCACCGAGCCGTTCACCGCCGCGGAGTTCACCGCCTTCTTCAAGAAGGAAATGGAGCGCTGGACTCCGATCGCCAAGGCGGCGGGATTCCGGCCGGAATAGCAGCATGGATGCATCGGAACGCCGCGATAACATGGACGAACCGGAACGCCTCGATCCGAAGACCGAGGAACGCGAGCGCGGGATCGCCAACATCGTCCTGCTGCTCGCCTTCGTTGCCGTGGTCGGGATCGGGATCTGGCTCGTCAACGTGATGTTCGACCAGAGCAAGATCGACGATTGCGCCGCACAGGGCCGGCGCAATTGCGCGCCGATCGATGCGCCGGCGCGATGAGATCTACTCCCGTGCGCAGTTCGCGCAGCGGCAGCCGACCGGCGCGATGAAGAGCTCGAAGTATTCCTCCCCGTAGTCGCACGTGATCTCGTCGCCGGGCGCGAGTTTCTTGCAGGCGAGCACCATCAGCTTGCCGCGCACCAGCTCGAACTCCGCATTCGGCCGGCAGGCGTGGTTGACGTAGCGCGCGAGGTTGCGCCGGCTCGAACCGTCGATGGTCCAGCGGCTGTCGAGCTCGAACATGTACTTGCAGCCGGTGCGCCGTTCGCGCGCGCGCGCCTGCGGGGTTGGGATGCGGCGGCCTTTGTACTCGACGATCGGCTCGCCCTTGGCGATCGGCGCGGTTGCGAACAGGCCAAGCCCGGTGAGCGACCGTCCGACGCGGAAAAGTTTGCTGCGCGGCATACCGCGTGCTTACACGCGGATTCGCCGTGGTTCAAACAGGTCTGCGCGGCGATCCCTTCTCGCGGTATGATCAGACGCGTCAATGCCATCTCCGGAGGCGATCGCCATGCGCTACGAGCTTTACTATTGGCCCGAGATTCAAGGCCGCGGCGAATTCGTTCGCCTGGCATTGGAAGAGGCGGGCGCCGACTACGTCGATGTGGGACGCAAGCGCGGCCGCAAGGCGATCGAGGCCATGATCGCGCGCAAGCGCGAGAAGCATCCGCCCTATGCGCCGCCGTTCCTGAAGGCCGGCGATCGCATCATCGGCCAGACTGCGAACATCCTGCTTTATCTCGGTGAGCGGCATGGCCTCGCGCCCAGGGACGACACCGCCAAGCTGTGGGCGCATCAGTTGCAGCTCACGATCGCCGACCTCGTGACGCATATTCACGACACGCATCATCCGGTGTCGGGCTGGCTCTATTTCGAGGAGCAGATCCCGGCCGCCAAACGCCGCACCGCCGATTTCTGGAAATATCGGGTGCCGAAATTTCTCGGTTACTTCGAGCGCGTCATCGAAGGCGCCGGCGGCGACTATCTGCTCGGCCGGCGGCTCAGCTATGTCGACCTCTCGCTGTTTGAGATCGTCGAAGGCCTGCGCTACGCGTTCCCGAGGCGCATGAAGCGGTTCGAGAAGAAGATCCCGCGCGTCATTGCGCTGCGCGACCGGGTGGCAAAGCGCCCGCGGATCGCCGCCTATCTCGCATCCAGACGACGGATCCCGTTCAGCCAATGGGGTATCTACCGTTACTTCCGCGAGCTGGATGGCTAGTCTCGCTCAGAATCCGTAAATCATGATGGTGATCGCGAAGGCGACAACGCCCGCCATGGCGAGGACCGCGGGCAGGCAGACCAGAATGCCGGCCAACACAAGCCGCTCATTGCGTACCGCCAGCACGATGGCGGCAACGGCCATCACCGGGTAGAGGAAGCGCCGGGCGAACACAGTGAGGCCGAGGAGACCGCCGCCCAACTCAAGCCCGTGGATGAACACCGACGGCAATTCCGTCACCCAGACCACGAGCAGAAGCGCGGCGAGCGCCACGATGGCGTGACGGAGCCAGCCGCGGCCCGCACACACCAGGGCTGCGATCGCGATCACCGGGGCAATCGCGAGCCGCGCCTTGATGAGCCTTTGCGCAACGTCCAGCACGCGCGTGGAGTGATCAAAATCGATGAAAAAGGCCGGAAAGGCCGTCAATGCGTTCCAGGTTGCCACGACCGAGACGATGATGAGCGCGACCTGCAGCAGGAGCTGCGGGGTGGGCCTCGCGCTGGCGGTCGCCGTGGGGCTCATCGGCATTCCTTCCCGACCATCAGTTGCATCGACGGCCGCGCGGCGGGACTCGTGCGCTTAGTTCATGTCAACTTCGGGTATCAGTTGCACGCCCCATCGCGAAGCTTTGCGACTTTCTTCGACTGGCGCTCGCAGTCGTTGCCGTAGGTCTTGTTGTCGCAACCGCACACCGGCCGGTAGATCTGGGTGCAAATCTCCGGGACGCGGACGCAGCTTCCTTGCGCATCGGCGGTCGTGCCGCACGTTGCCGCCCGCTGTTCGCACCAGAGGCCGTTGTCGCACGCGATACCCGCGATGCCGCCGCAAGTCTGACCGACACCGGCCGCGGACGCGGCACCTGCGAACAGCACAATGCCGAAGGTCACGATCAGCGCAGCAAGGAAGAGCCGAATCGGATCAGAGTTCACGGGCGTGTTCTCCCAAGGGGGTGCAGCGGCGGACGCAGCCGCGGAATTGGCGGCCGCAAAGGGGACCGCATGCCGAACTTTAACATCATGCCGAACTTTAACATAATGATTCGAAATGGTGCGGGCGAAATTAAAGTCGCTCGGCGTTCGGCGCGTCGAGGATTGCAATCGGAAACCGCGGATGACAGTGTTCCGGCTCAAGCTCCGGAATGATCCGGTGTCGAATCAACTTGGGATCAACAAATGGTCTGGCGCCGACTGACGGAAGGCTTGGCCGCGGTGCTGCTCGGCGTGGCGCTCTGCGTTTCATCGGCGCTGGCCGCGCCGGCGCCGGCCGAGACGCCGCAGGCGTTCCTCGACGCGATCTACAAGAACTATCTCGGCAAGGAGTCGAAAGGGATCGACCTCTCCAAGCCGGCGGCGATCCGCCGGTACTTCACGCCGCCGCTCGCGGCGGCCATGATCAAGGACAACGCCGCGGCAGCCAAGCGCGGCGACGTGCCCGAGCTCGACGGCGATCCCTTCATTGATGGCCAGGACTGGGAGATTGCCGATCTCGCGATCAAGGTCGCGATGAGCGGTGCGGACAAGGCGATCGGCACCGTGTCGTTCAAGAACTCCGGGCAGCCGACTACCGTCACGCTCGATCTCATGAAGATTGCTGCCGGTTGGCGCATCGCCGACATCAAGAACGGCAAGCGCTCGCTGCGAGCGATGTATAAGTTGAAATAGGCGCACATTCCCGGCTGGCCATCCCCGATGGGGGCCGCGAAATCCGGGGTTGGAGGCGAAACCTGCAACCGGCACGGGATTGCGTTTCGCCGCACCGATCATACGTGTGCTGGATCGAACTCTGTACGTGTGCTGGAAAGACATGGGGCAAGACAGGGCGATAAAGGGGGACGAGTTTACTTGGTCCAACCCTTGAAGGAGGAAAACCATGCGGAAGGCACTTCTGATCGCGATGCTGGCTGCCGGTGCGGCGGCGATGGCTCCCGCTGGAGCGGCGCAGGCGCAGTCCGGGCAGCCCAACCAGTTCTGCATGGCAGGCTGGGGCTGCGTGCCCTCGTCGCCGGCGCGCTACAACGCCTGCTTTGGGCTCGCCTTGCAGCGCGGCCTGACCGTGTCGCGCGGCGATGAGTATAACCTCAACAGATTCCTCTACGACTGCCTCTCCGGCCGCGTCCGGCACTGACGGGCTTTAGTTCTAGCCCGGATTGAGCGATGCGGCATGCGGGACGGCGAAGGCCATTTCCCCGGATTTTGCTTTGCTCGATCCGGGCTACGGGCTACTACGGGCGGCCACGAACTGATGGAGGGTGTCATGCCGCGCGACAACGACTTCGACGACCTCCCGTGCTTTCGAGGTTACGCGTAAGCGGAGGAAGGGGTTACCCTTCCGAGACGCGGGTACGCCGCGGCCATCGCCTCGTGCATGGCGACAAGGAGTTGCTCGAAAAGCTCGGGCGCAATGATCTCTGCCCGTGCGGCTCCGGGCGCAGCTTTCAAGAAATGCTGCCTGCGCTCCGGCCGCTTCGACGGCAGCGAGCGCAAGGATTATGTGCGCGAGTGAAGGCGCTTGCCAAACCCGGAGGACGTCATGCCGCAACCCGTGGACACGGTCGCCTGGCCCGAATTGCCCTACGCCGCGTGGCAGGACACCTGCGCGACGCTCCAGCTCTGGACGCAGGTGGTCGGCAAGGTGCGGCTGGCGCTGACGCCGTGGCTCAACCATTCCTGGCACGTCACCCTCTATCTCACCGCGCGCGGCTTGAGCACGGGGCCGATGCCGTGCGCGAGCCGCGACGTCGAGATGGAGTTCGACTTCATCGATCACGTGCTGTGGCTGCGCACCAGCGACGGCCACTTCCGCCAGATCATGCTGCGGCCGATCGCGGTCGCCGAGTTCCATGGCGAAGTGATGCACGCGCTCGCCGGGCTCGGCGTCGCCGTGCGCATCAACGAGATGCCGAACGAAGTTGCCGATCCCATCCGCTTCAGCGAAGACCGCACGCACGCCGCCTACGACCGCGACTATGCCAACCGGCATTTCCGCGTGCTGCTCGCCACCCACCGGGTGTTCTCGCATTTCCGCACCGCGTTTCTCGGCAAGGTGAGCCCGGTGCATTTCTTCTGGGGCAGCTTCGATCTCGCGGTGACGCGCTTTTCCGGCCGGCCGGCACCGCTGCTCACCAGCCATACGCCGGGCCTGCCCGACGCGGTCGCGCGCGAGGCCTATTCGCACGAGGTGTCGAGCGCCGGTTTCTGGCCGGGTGGCGGGCCGATCGACTATCCGGCGTATTATTCCTACGCCTATCCGGAGCCCGACGGCTTTTCCGCCGCGCCCGTGCAGCCGGCGCAGGCGTTCTATTTCAAGGATTTTGGCCAGTTCATCCTGCCGTATGACGCCGTGCGCACCGCGCGCGATCCGGAAGCGGCGCTGATGGCGTTCCTGCAGAGCACCTACGAGGCCGCGGCGGTGCTCGGCCAGTGGGACCGCAAGGCGCTGGAATGCGCGCTGGGGCAGAAGGGGAAGGTGCGGGCGGTGTAGAGAGCGCCGCGGCATCCGGGATCGGCCGAGGCATGGCCCCGGACTTCGCCGCGCTTAATCCGGGCCTACGCTTGCTTCGGCGTCGGACGTTGGGCCGGCCGGCTGTGCTTTTCCTTCACATCGGCGATCTTTTGCAGCATCTCTTTGAGCGCATCGAGTGATTTGGTCTCGTCCTCGGTCAGCGCCGCGCGCGGATGGAAATGCGCCATCAGTACGATCAAGGCGTCGCCGATGCGGCCAAGCTGCTTGCCGTAGGTGCCGACGTCGGACAATACCTCTTGTTCGACGTCCGGCGCGCTCGATTGACCGAGGTTGATGTTGATCAGCCCGAACTGGCTGCCGATCGGGCTGAGGAACGCCGTCCACGGATTGATGGACTGAACGACGTCGCCGGACAATGGAAGCTTGAAGGTGGGCATGCGCGGCTCCTCGATGGGTGGGCTCATGATGCAAAGGGTGGACGCCCGGCGTATGTAGCTTAGCGGCGGCGTGCGCGTACGAGGAGGCCGGACGATATTGGGTAGGCGATGGGCACGCTTCGCGTTGCCCGGCCCACGATAGCTGTAGCCCGGATGAGCGAAGCGAAATCCGGGGCTCTTATCGGTTGCGGCTCGGTCAATCCCGGATATCACTTCGCTCATCCGGGCTACGCTTGCTGTTTGTCGTTGGTGCCGGTGCAATTCGGTGGGGTGGGCAAAGGCGCGCAGCGCCGTGCCCACGCCGCCGCCGGGTGATATTGAGTGAGAAGGTGGGCACGCTTCGCGTTGGCCACCCTGCGGCTGCCGTAACGGGTACGCAAGTTGGAGGAATGATGTAGCCCGGATGAGCGAAGCGAAATCCGGGGCTGCTATCGGTTGCGGCTCGGTCAATCCCGGATATCGCAAGCGCTCCATCCGGGCTACGCTTGATCCGGGCTATTTGCTTCTTCCGTACGCCGAGCAGCGTCGAGCTTTCGAAGTTCTTTCATGCTTGCGGCATTGTAAGAGCTGTATCCACGCGGCACGGATGATCCCTCTAGAAATTCGACTATGTCGGGTATGATATCTCTTACAAAACTGCCCTGAAAAGAGGTAATGCCATCCGGCCTCGAATAACGACAAGCAGGAAGAAGAATGAACGCCCCTCTCTCCGCCCACGCGCTTCCGCCTTACCACCACACGCCGCTGTTTCCCCTCGGGCACGACCACACCGCCTACCGCAAGCTCACGGCCGAGGGCGTGCGCGTCGAGTCCGTGCTCGGCCGCGACATGCTCATGGTTTCGCGCGAGGCGATGCGCGCGCTGGCGGACGCGGCGTTCACCGACATCAACCACCTGCTGCGGCCCGGGCATCTCGCCTCGCTCAAGGCGATCGTCGAGGACCCGGAGGCGTCCGACAACGACAAGTTCGTCGCCTACGACTTCCTCAAGAACGCCAACATCGCGGCGGGCGGCGTGCTGCCGATGTGCCAGGACACCGGCACCGCGATCATCATGGGCAAAAAGGGGCGGCTGGTCTTTACCGACGGTGACGACGAGGCGGCGCTCGCGGAGGGCGCGCGCGACGCCTACCTCAAGCGCAATTTGCGTTATTCGCAGCTTGCGGCGCTCTCGATGTTCGAGGAGACCAACACCAAGTCGAACATGCCGGCGCAGGTCGAGATCTACGCCGAGGGCGCGGGCGAATACGAGGACGCCTACAAGTTCCTGTTCATCGCCAAGGGCGGCGGCTCGGCCAACAAATCGTTCCTGTTCCAGGCGACGCCGTCGATCCTCACGCACGACCGCATGCTCGCCTTCCTCAAGGAGAAGGTGCTCACGCTCGGCACCGCGGCGTGCCCGCCCTATCACCTCGCGATCGTCATCGGCGGCACCTCGGCCGAGCTGACGATGAAGACGGTGAAGCTCGCCTCGACCAAATATCTCGACAACCTGCCGACGCAGGGTTCGGAGGACGGCCACGCCTTCCGCGACCTGGCGATGGAGCAGGAGGTGTTGAAGCTCACGCAGTCGCTCGGCGTCGGCGCGCAATTCGGCGGAAAATATTTCTGCCACGACGTGCGGGTGATCCGGCTGCCGCGCCACGGCGCTTCGCTGCCGATCGGGCTCGGCGTGTCGTGCTCGGCCGACCGGCAGGCGCTGGGGAAGATCACGCGCGATGGCGTGTTCCTGGAGGAACTCGAGCACAATCCGGCGAAGTATCTGCCGGAGGTCGATACGTCGAAGCTAGGCGGCGAAGTGGTCGAGATCGACCTGCGCCAGCCGATGGCTGAGATCTTGGCGCAGCTCGCGAAATATCCGATCAAGACGCGGCTCTCGCTCACCGGCCCGATGGTCGTCGCGCGCGACCTGGCGCACGCGAAGCTGCGCGAGCGGCTGGAGCAAGGGCAGGGGCTGCCCGACTATTTCAAGAACCACCCGGTGTACTACGCCGGCCCGGCGAAGACGCCGACCGGCTATGCCTCCGGCGCGTTCGGGCCGACCACGGCCGGGCGGATGGATTCGTTCGTCGGAGATTTCCAGGCCGCCGGCGGCTCGATGGTGATGCTGGCCAAAGGGAACCGCTCGCCGGCGGTGCGCGAAGCCTGCCAGAAGCATGGCGGGTTTTACCTGGCCTCGATCGGCGGCGCGGCGGCGAACCTCGCCGAGCACTGCATCAAGAAGGTCGAGGTGCTGGAATATCCCGAACTCGGCATGGAGGCGATCTGGCGGATCGAGGTCGAGAATTTCCCGGCCTTCATCGTGATCGACGACAAGGGCAACGACTTCTTCAAGGCGCTGAACAGCGACAACACGATCGGGTGGACGCTAAAAAAAACATTCTCAAACCGCATCTCAAGCAGCAATGGGTGATCCCGCCCGAAGCCAACGCTGCGTTTGTCGCCACCATGGAAGACGTGCTGGAAGTCTATCAGCGACCGCACGATCCGCAGCGCCCGCTCGTGTGCCTCGACGAGACCTCGAAGCAGCTGATCGTCGAGCCGCGCGCGCCGATCCCTGCCAAACTTGGACAACCAGCGCGGCACGATTACGAATACGAACGCAATGGCGTCGCCAATCTGTTCATGGTGTTCGCGCCGCTGGAAGGCTGGCGACATGTCAAGGTCACCGACCGCCACACCGCCATCGATTATGCCCACGTGCTCAGGGATTTGTCCGACACGCATTTTTCCGACGCGGTGAAAATCGTGCTGATGCAGGATAATCTCAACACCCACAAGCCAGCCTCGCTCTATGAGGCCTTTCCCGCGCCCGAGGCGCGCCGGCTCGTCGAGCGCTTCGAATGGCATTACACGCCCAAGCACGGCAGTTGGCTCGACATGGCCGAATCCGAACTCGGCGTGCTTGCGTCGCAATGTCTGGATCGCCGCATCGCCGACAAACAAATCCTCGCCCACGAAGTCACCGCATGGCAGGACCACCGCAACAAGCACCACGCCAAAGCCGACTGGCAATTCACAACCGCAAACGCCCGCGTCAAGCTGAACAGATTGTACCCTCAGTTCGAGTGACTGGGACTAGGGTGAGGCGACGCGCGCCGTGCCTCGGCGCGTCGTCACTTCCTGTTGCGGAAGCAGACGGCAGCGCCAAGGCGCGCGCAGGCCGGCGCGCCGATCCGCGCTGAGGCGTTACGACTTTGCGTCAGTGCCGGTGACGAGCCCCGCTGGTTCATCGCTGAGCCAGCGGTAAATGATCCCGCCGAGGGCACCGCCGATCAAGGGCGCCAGCCAGAACAACCAGAGCTGGGCAAGTGCCCATCCGCCCGCGAACAGTGCAGGACCCGTGCTGCGCGCCGGATTGACCGACGTGTTCGTGATCGGGATGCTGACGAGGTGGATCAGCGTCAAGCAAAGCCCGATCGCCAGCGGCGCAAAGCCGGCCGGCGCCTTGCCGTGGGTGGCGCCCATGATGACGAACAGAAACATCATGGTCATCACGACCTCGATCACGAACGCCGACAGCAGGCTGTATTGTCCAGGAGAATGAGCCCCGTAACCGTTGGCGGCGAATCCCTTCGCTGCATCGAAACCCGGCGCACCACTTGCGACGAGATAGAGGAGGGCAGCGGCAATGACCGCGCCGATCACCTGCGCCACGATGTAGGGAACGATCTGACCCGACGGGAAGCGCCCGCCGGCGGCAAGTCCGACGGTCACCGCTGGGTTGAGATGACAGCCGGAAACGTGCCCGATGGCATAGGCCATGGTCACAACCGTGAGCCCGAAAGCCAGTGCCACCCCGAGGAGCCCGATGCCGACTTGCGGAAAGGCCGAGGCAATCACGGCACTTCCGCACCCTCCGAACGTCAGCCAGAAGGTGCCGATCGCTTCAGCGGCGTAAGCCTTCGAATTCATCGTCAAGCTCCCTCGATGTTATTCGTCCGTCAACGTCGATTGGTAGCGTAAACCTACCGATACAATCTGGTTGGAACAACCGATCATAGATGGGTCGGCGATCTGGTTGTAGCTGGTTACCGTTTGATGATTGAATTCCGAGGATGCATGCGCCAAGGTTGCGGCGTTGGCACGAGAGACAGACAAACATGGCCCTGATCAAAGCGGTGGATATGGCGTACGGGCGAATGCGCGCGCCCGATCTCGATCTGATGGAAGAGTTTCTGGTCCGGTTCGGGATGACCCGCGCCGAGCGCACGCCGACCGCGCTCTACATGCGCGGCACCGACCCCGCCCATCATCTTCACATCACCGAGAAGGGCGATCCGAAGTTCGTCGGCTTCGCCTACCAAGCCGCGAGCGAGGATGATCTCGCGCGCATCGCCAAGGCGCCGGGCGCCTCCGGCATCGAGACCATCGACGAACCCGGCGGCGGCAGGCGGGTGCGACTGACCGAGCCGAACGGCTATCAGGTCGAGGTTGTGCACGGGATCGCGACGTTGCCGCCGATCACGCTCAAGCCGCGGCAGAAACTCAATTCCGGCGAGAACCCGCTCTCTCGCGCCGGCGAGTTGATGCGACTGCCGAAGGGGCCGTCGCACGTGAAGCGGATCGGCCACGGCGTGCTCAACACCCCGAAGTTCGACGAAACCATCGCCTGGTATCGCGAAATGCTCGGCTTCATCAGCTCCGACGATGTCTATGCCGGCGACAAGGCGCACCTGATCGGTTCGTTCAACCGGCTGGATCGCGGCAGCACCTATGTCGACCACCACGTCTTCTTCTGCCTGCGGCACGACAAGACCGGGCTCAACCATCTGTCGTTCGAGGTGCAGGACATCGACGACGTCTGCATGGGGCACAATCATCTCAAGCAGTTCGGCAGCTACGAGCACATGTGGGGCCTCGGCCGCCATCTGCTCGGCAGCCAGGTCTACGACTACTGGGCCGACCCGTGGGGCCGCGTGCACGAGCACTGGGCCGACAGCGACCGGCTCAACGTCGCGAGCGGGTCGAACCTGCTGCCGGCCGAGGAGGCGCTGGTCTCGCAGTGGGGCGAGGCGCCGCCGGAGAAATTCATCAACCACGCGAGCCCGTAGAAATCGACTCCCGGACGCTTATACTTCCCCGACGACGCGTCGAAATCGGCGGTCAGGGTGGGAGAGCATCATGCGGGACGATCTTGGCGGCACGCTGACGCGCCGCACTCTCGTTGCCGGCGCCGCAGCCGGCGTAGCCGCGCTCGCCAGCGATCCGGCGGCGGCGCAGCGCTGCAGCGTGCCGAACCGGCCGAAGGGGCCGCTGGTCTGGCTCGACCTCGATCAGCAGGACATCGACGACGCCTACGACCAGAGCGTCTACGCCTTCAACAGCAAGAACATCGGCGAGCGGCTCAAAGCCAACAACGAGATCGCGCGGACCAAGATCGGCAAGCCCGAGCGGGTGGCCTACGGCTCGGCCGAGATCGAGAAGCTCGACATCTATAAGACCAAGCGGCCGAACGCGCCGGTCATGATCTTCATTCACGGCGGCAGTTGGCAGGCCGGCCACGCCGCGGATTTCGCGGTCTATGCCGAGCCGTTCATCAAGGCCGGCGCTCATTTCATTCCGATCGATTTCAACAGCGTGCGCGATGTCAATGGCGACCTGTTCGTGCTGGTCGACCAATGCCGGCGCGCGGTGGCCTGGGTCTATCGCAACATCGCGAACTTCGGCGGCAATCCCGATGCGCTCTACCTCTGCAGTCGCTCGTCCGGCAGCCATCTCGCCGGCTGCGTGGTGACGACCGAGTGGGAGAAGCAGGGCCTGCTGCTCGATATCCTCAAGGGTGCGGTGCTCGGCAGCGGCATGTACGACCTCAAGCCGGTGCGGATGTCGAAGCGCGGCCAGTTCGTCAAGTTCACCGATGCGATGGAGGAGCAGCTTTCCGCGCAGCGCCATCTCGATCGCATCCATACGCCGCTTACGCTCGTCCATGGCACGCTCGAGACGCCGGAATTCCAGCGCCAGACCCGCGACTTCGCGGCGGCGGTGAAGGCGGCCGGCAAGCCGGTGCAATATGTCGTCCTCAAGGGTTACAATCACTTCGAAGTGGGGGAGACGATTGGCCATCCCTATGCGGGGCTCGGGCGCGCCGCGATGGAGATGATGAAACTCGACACCGCATGAGGGAAGGCCGAGCGCACGGGAGCGGGTTTATGGCCGGGCAGGAGCATCGCATCACGAAGATCACACGACGCGGCCTCGTCGCGAGCGCAGCCGCGGGCGCGCTCGCGGCGGCTGCCGATCCGGCGGCGGCGCAGCGCTGTCCGTCGCCGCCGCATGAGAAGGGGCCGCTGGTCTGGATGGATCTCGACCAGAAGGAACTGGACGACGCGTACGACCAGATCGTCTACGCGCCGAACCAGCCCAACATCAGTGCGCGCCGCGCCGCCAACAGCGCCGCGGCGCTCGAACGCCTCGGGCCGCCGCAGCGCATGCCGTACGGCGGGACGAGGATCGAAGAGTTCGATGTCTACCGCACCAAGACGGCGGGCGCGCCGGTGATGATCTTCGTCCATGGCGGCGCCTGGCGCGGCGGCCGCGCCTCCGACAGCGCCTATCTCGCGGAGCCGTTCGTGAAGGCGGGCGCGCATTTCGTCGTCCTCGATTTCATCAACGTGATCGAGGCCGGCGGCGACCTGCTCCCGATGGTCGAGCAGGTTCGCAGCGCGGTCACCTGGCTCTATGACAGCGCCGGTCGCTTCGGCGGTGATCCGAACCGGCTCTACCTCACCGGTCATTCGTCGGGCGCGCATCTTGGCGGCTGCGTCGTCACCACCGACTGGGAGCGGCGGCAACTGCCGCGCGATATCCTCAAGGGGGCGCTGCTCGGCAGCGGCATGTATGACTTGAAGCCGGTGCGGCTCTCCAAGCGTGGCAACTACATCAAGTTCACCGATGCCATGGAAGATGAGCTGAGCGCGCAGCGCCATATCGACCGGCTGAACACGCCGCTGATCCTCACCCACGGCACATTGGAGACACCGGAATTCCAGCGCCAGTCGCGCGATTTCTACGCGGCGGTGAAGGCGGCCGGCAAGCCGATCGAGCTGCGGGTCGGCAAGGGCTACAATCACTACGAGACACAGGAGACGCTGGCGAATCCCTACGGCTTCATGGGCCGCGCCGCGATGGAGATGCTCGGACTGGCGGTGTGAGGGTGGAAGATGGAACTCAATATGCGAGACTTCAAATATCGTTGCTTTGACCACCCGACCATTCCATCGCATTGGACGCGGCACCATGCTCCGTCGCATTGATCTACGGCTACATCGGTGCTATTCGGCAAAATCTGGTGAAGCGGTGCTCCGTTTGGGCTATCGCGTAATGTGAGTGTGACGCCGTCGGTGTCGTCAAGTTTGATGCCTACAACGACCCAATCCCCGTTAGCATCGCATGAATGAGGTTGTTGAGCGATAGTCGCCTGATCGCATATTGGCGGTTCAATCTCAAAGCCAAGTCAAAGACGCGAGGACTGCCGGTCGCTTGAAACCGATCGAGACAGCGGCGCTGCTGAGAAATCCGACAAAGAGCAGTGCGATACCCCATATGCTGACGTAGCCAGCTTTGACCAGGGTTGAACTCGAAGCGCGGAGTAGCTGCGCGCTTATTAGCAGCAATGCCATTGCGGTCAGCATTCCGCAGAAGATTATGAGGCTCGCGCGAGAGCGGCCGATGAAACCGAGAACGAGAGCCGCGCCGCAAGCAAAGATAGCCGTGCCGATTGCAAAATCTAATATAGGAATGGGTTTTCTTACGAGTGAAATAGCTGACAAGCTGTGAAAAACGAATAGCGATGGAGTCATTCTTCTGTCGATCCGCTGATCGGAAACTAATGTCCGTTGGACAGCGGATTCGGCGGTCATAGCAGAAGGTGTCGTATCTTTTAATTCTGGTTGATGAATGATCTTTTCTAATGAACTGATAATCCGGCCCAAGTCGTTTTGACCGGAATGCTGTCGATGTCTGTGAAGACAGAGTTGCTCCCAAATCGCGACGCAAGCCCTTCGCGAATGCGCATCGTGATGTCCAGCGAGTCCATACGCCGATATGAAATAACGATCTTCGGCATTGCTCGACCGACTTTTATCGGTACATGCTTAGGAACATACCATTTTCGGCATGTGCTGGGAAGGCTTGGCTTTTCAAAGCTCGGCGAGGGCTGTCGGAGCGCGCTACGAGTTTAACAGCCTTGAGAAAATCCGTTGTAAAAAATGGAGTTAGCATCGGCCGAATGAAATCCATTCAGCGCGGCGCCGCGTGGGTCAGTTCCCGCACGTGACGCTCGTGCTGCACGGCGTGGCGTGCACCTTCGTCCTTGTTGAACAGTTCGAGCGTATCGACCTCTTCCTCGGTCACCGGCGTGATGGCGGTGTCCTTGTAGGCGAAGCGGTTCGGGTCGGCCTTGATCTGTTTTTTCACGCGGTAGAGGTGCAGTGCCGCAGTCACGCCGGCGACAACCTTCTGCGCCAGTTCCCACGCTTGCTTCGGATAGAACGTCCACACCGGCTCGACCGGGAGGCCGGGCCGGCGGTCGCGCCGGTATTTCAGGCGGAAGATGCCGCCCTGCAGTGGATGGGTCTTCTCCCACTTCGTGAACATGGCGAAATGCAGGAGTGTGCCGGGCAGCGGGCCGAGGCTTACGCCGGTGGCGCCGGCGCGGCGCAGGATCGTCTCCATATGTGCGCGCGTGTAGTAGGTCTCCCATGCCGTGCGGTAGACCTCTTCGAGCGTTTCCTGGCTCATCTTGGGATGAGCGGTGACCGCGTGCTCGGTGTCATACTTGTTCATGTCGGGATCCATCGCGATCCCTTTGCGGTACAGGATCTGATGATCCTCGGAGCCCGGCAGCGGCGTCAGGATGAAGAACTCGACGATATCGACCGGCAGCTCGTTCTGGACGATCGCGATGTCGCGCTTGATCAACTCGGGCGTGTCGTTGGGGAAGCCGAGGATGTAGCCGGCGTAGGTGACCGCGCCGATGGATTTCCAGGCGAGGAAGAGATTGCGGTATTCGGTAATCTTGTTCTGGCGTTTCTTGGCCGCGATCAGCGTTTCCGGATTGACGCTCTCCATGCCGATGAACACGCGGGTGACGCCGGCCTTGCCGCACTTCACGATGAAGTTCGGAATCTTGTGGCAGAGCGTGTCGACCTGGATCATCAGGGTGACGCGGATGCCGTCCTCTTCCTTCAGCTTGATGATGCGGTCGAGGATGATCTCCCAGTCCTTGTTGCGCGCGAGATTGTCGTCGGTGATGAAGAACCGGCGGATGCCTTCGGCCCAGTTCTGGCGGATGATGCGTTCGACGTCGTCAGGCGAGCGGCGGCGGGATTTCCGCCCTTGCACGTTGATGATGGTGCAGAACGAGCACTGGTAGGGGCAGCCGCGGCCGGCGTCGAAGGTCGAGTAGTTGCCGGCCGTGCGCTTGACGTGCTTGGCGAGCAGGAACGGCGTCGGCGAACCTTCGATGCCGGGAAGGTCCTTGAGGTAATTGTAGAGCGGCTTGAGTTCGCCGCTGACGGCGTCGCGCAGCAGGCCGTCGAGCCGGTCCTCGGCTTCGCCGGCGAACAGGCTGATGCCGAGGTCGATCGCTTCCTGCAGGTCGGGCTGGATTCCCGGCAGCATCGACAGGCAGCCGGAGACGTGGAAACCGCCGATCACCACCTGCACGCCGGCGGCGCGCAGCGCGCGTGCGATGTTCATGGCACGTGGGAACTGATTCGACTGCACGCCGATGAGCCCGACCAGGCCGAAGCCGCCATGCGCCTCGATCTGCTCGATGATCTTCTTCGGCCGGATGCGGGTATTGGTCTCGTCGATCGGCGTCACGTCGATCTCGACGTCGGGGCCGAGCACCTGCCGTTCGGCCGCATCGATGGCGAGCCCGTAGAGCGCGGCCAGCGAATTCGACGGCATCACCGAGCGGAACCATTGGATGACGTAGCCGTCGTCGTCGTAATGCGACGGCTTGATCAGGATCAGCTGGAAGCGGCGCTTCTGCGCTGGGTCCGTCATGCTCGGAAAGTTCCAGTCCCCATTCGATGCAATCTACCAGCGGACAGAGTTCGGCCGGAAGTCAAGGAATTTGGCCAAGCCGTTCAAGGTATTGGAATAAATCCAAGGGTAGCGAGAACAACGGGATTGTCATCCCGGACGCGCCAGGTGCGCTCCGGGAGCACTGTGTTGCATCTGACAATCTGATCCCTCGCGGTTTTATCCGATCGCGGCCACGCCGGCCTTGGCGATCTGCTCGTCCTCGTGCGACTGCACGCCGGAAACGCCGATCGCGCCGACGCATTCGTTGCGGTGGATGATCGGCACGCCGCCCTGGATCAGCACGCCCGCCGGGAAGCTCACGAACGCGGGCCGATCCTTGACGCGATCCTCGAACATCTTGCTCGGGCGGCGGGTCACCGCGGAGGTGCGGGCCTTGCCGATCGCGACCTCGGCCGAGATCGAGGCGACGCCGTCCATCCGGTCGAAGTGCAGGAGGTAGCCGCCGTCGTCGACCACCGCGATCGCGACGCTCCAGTTGTTCTTCTCGGCCTCGGCCCGGCAGGCGGCCATCGCTTTGTGGATGTCGGCGGAGGTCAGGCAGGGCTTGTCGCGCATCGTTCGCTCCTGGTTGGCTCATTCCTTCGGAAACAGCATCTCGGTGGTGCGGCCGTGCTGGCCGACGACCATCAGTTTGTCGGTGTCGCATTTGAAGTTGCGTGCGCTCTCGTCGGCGGCCTTGCGCGCGAGCGCGGTGGCGTCGGGATTGGCCTTGAGATCGACCACCGCGACCTTGCACACCGGGCCGGGCGGCAGGCGGAACACCACCAGCATGTTCTGTGCGGTCGGCCGGTCGTTCTTGTCGAGGTTCTCCTGGTCGTCGAGGTACCAGTTCGCGATCAGGGCGAAGGGCGCGCGGGCGTCCTTGACGCCGCGCCACTCGACCTTGGGCTCGTAGCCGTTGAACGCTTCAAAGCGCTGCGCCGCCGCCGGCTCCTTGCCCGCGGCGCGCGCGGTCTTGCCGACCGATAGCGTTTCGCGCAGATCGTCCTCGCTCACCAGCACGATCAAGCCGTCGCGGCCCTGGCAGACGCGCGAGCTGCCGAGATCGCTGCCCTCGAACCGCAGCCGCGAAATGGTCTTGCAGGATTTCTCCGCGATCGAGGTGGTGCGGCTCTCGAACTCTTCGGCGGACGCGAAGGTCGCGGAGAGCGCGAGCAGCGTCAATATTGTTACGAGGGAAATTTCGGTGCGGGGCATCTGCGACTGTCCCTTTCGTCACGCCGCGCGGCGGTGCTTGTGGGCGCCCTCGAACGCCGGCGCCACCTCGCGCATGAAGCGATCCATCTCCTCCTTCACCTGCGCGTGCGGCTTCATGCCGACGTTGAAATAAAGGATCACTTCCTCGAAGCCCGCGGCTTCCACCTTCTTGAGCGTTTCCGTAATGCGTGCCGGTGAGCCGACCAGCACCGAGTTCTCGGTCAAATCCTCGGCCTTGATCTTGTGCAGCCGTTCCACGATCTCGATGAAGTAACGATAGCTCGGCGGCGCTTTTGCGGGGTCACCGGGAAAAGCCGGGATCACGCATTCCTTGTAGTACCGGATCTGGCGCGCGCGCTGCGCCATCTCCTGCTCGGGATCATCGGCGAAGTGGGTGAAGTAGCTGCACATCAGCCGGCCCGGCTTCTGGCCGTGCCGAGCGCACGCCTCGTGATACGCCTGCGCTACCTGCTGCAGCCCGCCGAACGTCATCGCCGCCGCGAACGGCGCAACGATCAGGCCGCAGCCGAGCCGCGCGGCAAGCTCGATCGAGAGTTTCGAGAACGAGGCGACGTAAGCGGGCAGGGGGTGCTGCACCGGCTTCGGTGTGATCCGCACGTCGTCGAACGAATAATGCGTGCCGTGGTGCGAGATGCGTCCCTCGGCGGTCCAGAGCTTGCGCACGACTTCAAGGCCCTCTTCGAAAATGCCTTGGTTGTCCGCGAACGAGACATGGAACGGCAGATATTCGCGCGCGTCGTAGCCGCGGCCAGCGGCAAAATCGACGCGGCCGTTGCTCAGGAGATCGAGCGTCGCCCATTGCTCGGCGACCCGGATCGGATGATGCAGCGGCAGCACCGTGACGGCCGGCGCGAGCCGGATATGCTTGGTGCGCGCCGCGATATAGGCGAGGACGAGGTCGGGGCATGACAGCACCCCAAGCGAGTTGAAATGATGCTCGCCGATCCAGGCCGAATTCATGCCGAGCTCGTCGGCATAGAGCGCCTCCGCGGTGATGTCGGCGACGAACTGGTTGGGCGTGCGCGGATTGTTCTCGTAGTGATTATCGCTCAACGTGAAATAGCCGAACTCCATAATCTGCCCCCCTTTATGATCTGCCCCCTTTGCGCGGCATGGGTTCCAAGCGTCACCATAGCGTTGGGAGCTTGTCAGCGCCACGGCCGGGCGTGGTAGTGTCGCAGCGACGGATAGGAGAACGACCATGGCAATGACCGATACCGCTCCCGGCGCCACCGTGGAGACCCGCACCGCGCCGCGCGCCAAGGGCCCGCTCGTGTGGCTCGACATGGACCAGCAGCAGCTCGACGACGCCTACGATCAGGCCGTCTACGCGCCCAACCGAGACCAGGTGCACCATCGCCGCCTGTTCAACAGCAGGAAGGCGCGCGCGGTCCTCGGCGAGCCGCTGCGGTTTTCCTACGGGCCGAGTGAACTCGAAGGGCTCGATGTGTTTCGCGCCAAGCGGGCGAACGCGCCGGTCGCCGTCTACATCCACGGCGGCGCCTGGCGCAATGGCCGCTCTGCCGAGTTCGCCTTCCTGGCCGAGCTGTTCGTGAATGCCGGCGCGCACCTCGCCATTCTTGACTTTGCCAACATCGACGGCGTGGGCGGCAACCTGATGGCGATGGCAAAGCAGGTGCGCTCGGGCGTTGCCTGGATCTACAAGAACGCCGAAAAGTTCGGCGGCGACGCGAGCAAGCTGCACGTCTGCGGCCACTCGTCCGGCGGGCACCTCACCGGCTGCGTCGTCACCACCGACTGGGAGAAGGATTTTGGCCTGCCGAAGGATATCCTCAAGGGCGGGCTGCTCGCCTCCGGCATGTACGACCTGAAGCCGGTCCGGCTGTCGAAGCGCTCGAAGTACGTCACATTCACCGACGAGATCGAGCAGGAGCTGTCCTCCCAGCGCCACCTCGACCGCCTGCACTGTCCGGTGGTCCTCGCCTACGGTACGTTCGAGACACCGGAATTCCAGCGCCAGGGGCGCGACATGGCGGCCGCGCTCAAGGCCGCCGGCAAGCCGCACACGTTCCTGGTCGGCGAGGGCTACAATCACTTCGAGATGCTGGAGACGCTGGCAAGCCCGTACGGCCTGCTCGGCCGCGCGGTGATCGAGCAGATGGGGCTGAGCGCGGCGTGAGATGGACTACAGCGGATCGGGTCGTCCCCGCGAAGGCATGGAGGTGATGTGCGTGCTCCGCCGCGCGTTTCTCAAGCTATCCGCCTCCGTAATCGCGCTGCCGGCGACAACCGTGCTTGCGGGTGCACAAGCGCCGTCCTATCCGACGCGGCCGGTGCGGCTGATCGTGCCGTTTGCTCCGGGCGGCCCGACCGATGTGCCGGCCCGCCTGATCGCGCAGCGGCTCTACGATCACTTCGGGCGTCAGTTCTTCGTCGAAAACATCCCCGGAGCGAGCGGCAACATCGGTGCCGGGCAGGCGGCGCGGGCGGCGCCTGACGGCTATACGATTCTCATTACCGTCAATTCTCTCGTCATCAATCCGAGCCTGTTCGACAAGGTCCCCTACGATCCCTACAAGGATTTCGACCCGGTCACGCTTGCGGTCACCTTCGCTTCATTGCTGTCGGTGCATCCCTCGGTGCCGGCGAACACGGTCGGCGAACTGGTCGCGCTGATCCGCGCCAATCCGGGCAAATACAATTTCGCCTCGCCAGGGCTCGGCACGCCCTCGCATCTCCTCGGCGAGATGTTCCGGCAGACGCTGAAGCTCGACCTCGTGCACGTACCGTTCAACGGCAGCGGGCCGGCGATCGCGTCCGTCATCGGCGGCCACACGCCGATCTCGTTCGGCGGCCTCGCTGCGGCCGAGCCGCAGGTCAGGGACGGCAAGCTGCGCGCGCTCGCGGTGCTGAGCAAGATGCGTTCGGCCGCGCTTCCCGAGGTGCCGACGATCGCGGAAGCCGGCTATCCCGGCATCGAGGGCGACGGCTGGGTCGGCGCGCTGGTTCCGGCCGGGACGCCGAAGGACATCACTGCCGCGCTTCACCGCGAGATCGTGGCGGCGCTGGCGGTACCCGAGGTCAAGGAGCGCCTGACCACGCTCGGCTTCGTCCCGGTCGCGAGCACGCCGGAGGAATTCGCTGCCAGCCTCAGGTCCGAGTTCGAGACCTGGGCCCGGGTCATCCGCGCCGGGAATCTCAAGGTGCAGTGATCTGCGCCCCGGCCCAGCGAGCCGATGGCGCGAGCGTCGGACCGGGACCCAGGAGAGAAGTGACGGCCACAGCGGTGCCTTCCCGATGGTTAGCCAACTGTTACGATGACGCTAACGTCGCTTTTAGCGTTTGTCGCTACAACGGCCCCATCCAATAGGGGAGCAGTTCATGACGTCGGCGCAGTTTCGTTTGGTCACCCGCAGCGATTTCGATGGCCTCGTTTGCGGGGTGCTCCTGAAGGACCTGAACCTGATCAACGAGGTCAAGTTCGTCCATCCAAAGGACATGCAGGACGGCAAGATCGACATTTCCGAACGCGACATCACCACCAACCTGCCATACGTGGAGGGCTGCCATCTCGCCTTCGATCATCACGCCAGCGAGATGCGGCGCGCCGGCTCGAATCCGCCGCTCAATCACGTCATCGATCCGGACGCCTTCTCGGCTGCCCGCGTGGTCTATCGCTACTTTGGGGGCGAGGCGTGCTTCCCGGACATCAGCGAAGAGATCATGAACGCCGTCGACAAGGCCGATGCGGCGCAGTTCACGCGCGACGATATCCTCAAGCCGGCCGGCTGGACGCTGCTCAACTTCATGATGGATTCGCGCACCGGTCTCGGCCGGTTCCGTCAGTTCCGGATTTCGAATTACGAGTTGATGATGAACCTCATCGACTACTGCCGGGATCACACGATCGAGGACATCCTCAGGCTGCCGGACGTCCAGGAGCGGGTGGCGCTCTATCGCGAGCACGAGCCGGAATTCCGTGCGCAGATCGCGCGCTGCGCTACCGTACACAAGGATCTGGTCGTCCTCGACCTGCGTGACGAAGAGATCATCTATGCCGGCAACCGGTTCATGATCTATGCGCTGTATCCGCAATGCCGCGTCTCCGTGCATGTGCTATGGGGCGTCAAGCAGCAGAACACGGTGTTTGCGATCGGCAAATCGATCATCGACCGCAGTTCGCCGGTCGATATCGGCGCGCTGTGCCTGACTTACGGCGGCGGCGGGCACGTCGCCGCCGGTACCTGCCAGATCGACAACGGCCGCGCCTCGGCCGCGATGGCGGAACTGATCGAGAAGCTCACCGCGCCGGCGCGGTAGACCGAGCTGTGGCCCTGCGGGGCGAAGTAAGCGTCGGCATTCCCCAAGAATTGAAGTCCCGGCCGGACAGCCACTTGTCGGCCGGGACTCCTTGTATCGGTTCCCCTATCCACCGTGAAAACCGACCGTTGGGCACTCTAGTCCCGACACCTTACGGCAAGATCAAGTTCCCATCCGCAGCGCCGCTAACGCGCATTAACGACGATCGCTTGGACGCGTCTGCGGTGTAAAGGAAACGCCCTGGTATTCGACGCCCGGCCCGGGCATGAGCACGTCAGAAAGCCCCGTAAATTCGCGGCATCTGGCGAATTCACAAATGAGCGATACGCCGATGAAGCGGCGCAATTGGCAAATCGCCGCCGACAAAGTGTTTGCCGGGACGCGCGGGAATTGTTTCAAATCTGGCGAAAAGAGAATTAACGGCGCGAGAGCCCGGCGGCCGTCGTCACACGCGCCGGGATCAGTTGACTTTCTTCTTCGCGAAATCGTCGATGAGCAGCTTCACCACCGTGTCGAGATTTTCCTGCGGGTTATTCTTGCAGTAACCATCCACCCAGGCGCGCAGGCCGTCGGCGTCGGTGCCGGCGACGACATTGGGACCGCTGAACACGAACGCGTTGTAGGAGCTGATGAACCCGAAGATCCAGGCTTCGTAGGAGCGCGCCTCGATCGGTTTGCGGACATTCCAGGTGTTGCACTGAACGCCGCCGTAGCCGAGTGAAACATAGGTCTGCGCCCGCGCGGGCGTGAGCGCGGCCGCCAAGGCGAGCGCCAGGGCCGAGATCTTCATGCGTGCAACCATGGCCGTGCTCCAGCAAACGGGTTGTGAATTCCGACCCGCGTTGCGTCCGCTCGGCCGACCGTCCGGCAATACCACCGCTTGGTTGCGCGCCCGTTAAGTGTGGCGCAAGAACCGCCCCCGGAGCGCGCGCAATTTTCACGTGAAACAATTCCCAGCCGCCTCGATGCACGCAGCCGCCGGGCTTTGGACCCATGCCGGGCTTGGACCCATGAGGATGCAAAGAACAATCAACTCAGGGCGTGGGATAAAAAAATAGGCCCCGCCATCGCGAGGCCGAGTGACAAGGGAGGAAACGCTAGAGACTCGTGATTTATGAGAAGTTTGCGTTAGCCTCAATCGGGCAAATTGCCTCGGCTCAAATGCCCCAGCGGCGGATTGAAGCATTTATTGTCACGCCGGCCTGAAAGCCGTGGAGCGCAGGCAGGCCAGCCGACATTCGGGAGCCGGCTGACAAGCTTGCCGCCCCTGTGAGTGAAGCCGTCACTTGCCCTTGATGTTCGCCGCGCGGATGCTGGCCGCAGCTCATTGCTTTCGAATGAGCGCAGCAAAATCCGCGCCGCCCGAGTGGTCGGTCGGATTCCGCCCACTTGCCGCGCGGAACGCTGCCACCGGCGAACAAGACAGAGCACCAACCGAGGCGGACTATTCCGCATCCGATTGGGTTTGCTGTTGCCGGATCACTGGCTTTGCGTCGTTCACGCGGCGCATCTGCTGATCGTTGAAGTCCTGGAGGATGGAATCAAAATCCCCGGGGGTTTCGGTCGCCCTCAACAAGCTTTGCGCCATGGCCAGAAGGCATGCGCGCGTGCCGGGATCGGTGGTGGTCTGCGCCACCGCCACGCACTCGTTCGCCACTTTTCTCAATTCGGAATGACCCAAGACACGACACTCCCCCATCGCCCCGTCCGGCAGTGTGGTATGCTGGCTGACTGAACCCGTAATGCCGGGATGCTGAAATCGTTCCAAAAGGAACGCGCCTGGAAATGTGGGCACCGGCGCGGCAACTCGGGGCTGTTCGGCATTTTCCCGCCATTTCTCGGCGGCAACTTGCAAGCGGAATTTCCCCTCCCTTGGAAACGCGCAACCACTCGGGAGGGTTCGGCGAGCCACTGCCAATGAACCGCGCGGTCTCGCCGACCAACAAACCCCGCGGGTGGAGGGACCGGCGACTCGCCAGGGCGACGAAACGGAAACACAACCGCCGCTCGAGTGGCGGTTCTCTATTTTTGACGGCCGATCAGCAGCGATCGCCAGAGAGGTGAGGAAGTGGGAATCGTAGTGGACATCAATCGATCGGAAGTCAAATTCAAGGATCCATTGCTGCTCTATGATCCGATGAATGTGATCACCAATCAGAATTCTTTTCGACCCGCATTCGTTCACAATAAAGTTCGGCATCTCATTCGATCCGGATCCGACGAAGGGTTTCGGCGGGGCTCCGCCGGAAGCAGAGCTTTGGAGAATTGGACTGGTCCAAAACGTGTTGTTCGAAAGGCTGAACTTCGAATATGAGAACAAGCAGATATTCAAGATAGAGTTCGAGAAGCCGGCCCCCGATTTCATCCCTGGATCGTTTTCCAAGCCGTTCTATGCCGACCCGGTGCTTGTGCCGACGCGGCAGAACGAGCGTCCGGTATCGGATATCTGGCTTACATCGCAAGGCTATGGCGAGTTGCTCAACCCCTACGATGCGAGCGGCGTCGCGATCAACAACAAGCCGGATGCGCTCGACATGTGGGACCAGCCGTCGGGCGGCACGCGATTGAAACTCAAAGACGGTTCGATGATCAGCCGGATCGAGAAAGTGGTTTCATTCCAGACCTGGCTCGTCGCCAAGACGGAAAGCAAGACCGAGGTGCTCGCCCACGTTCCTGCGTTTTCGCTGGTGTTCTGGTTCGAAACCACGCCGGCAAAAGCCGATAAGCCGAAGTATTCTTTTGATACGCCCGCGTTCCGATACGGGGTCTTTGGTACGAATGGGATTTTCGGTTCGAAGAAGATCGACCGTACCCGCACCGGCATCGGGGACAGTCCGACCCTCAAGCCCGCGCTGGGCAACGGCGGCAGGAATCCGGTCATGTTCGGCCAGGCCGCCGTCGAGCGCGGCAATGATTTCCTCGATGCCTACGGCTTGAATGGCTAGGCGCGGTGCTGATCGCCGGCGCGCGGTTCAGCCGCCTCGAGCAGCCGTTGCCCAAGTCGGGCAGGGCGAAGGGATCGTATCGCAATGAATGCTGGTCAGCCGTTCGGCGGCGTGGAGCGGACTTCGCTTGTGACAGCGGCGATGATGCCAATTTGCTGGCGAAAGAGTGCAGCCCCCTGCGCAGATCGCGGAACAAAACTTCGCCTGTCGGCGGCGAGGCCGCCAACCGAGGCGGCCTCTGAGCGTGATTATTTCAACGCCGTCGCAACGCTGGTGAAAGTCGAATTCAGGGCCGAGCCCAGCGACGCAACAACCGTGATGATGGCGACCGAGATGCCGGCCGCTATCAGTCCGTATTCAATCGCGGTCGCGCCGGACTCATCGCTTAGAAAGTTCTCGAAGATTCCCATGAGAAGGCTCCCTTCTGGTGAAGGTCGCCATGATGAGAGCGGGGGTCTTGTAATTCGCTTAAAGCATTCGTTGAAAGCGGGTTATTCGAAATTAGGACATTAACTTCCGCAAAAATAAACACTGAGGACGTTAATAAGACAGCACTTCCCCTTCCACGGGCTGCCTTAATTCGACCCTGGATGTCCTGATTTGCCGGCGGACCATCGCCCTAATTAGATTTGTCTCGGCTCGATTAAGCAGCGGAAAATAAATTCGGCGTATCTTGCGTGCTGGGACTGGATCAGAAAGGGCACAAAGCCATGAGCAATCTACTGAAGCAATTCGTCGCAGACGAACAGGGAGCTACTGCTATCGAATACGGCCTCATCGCCGCCGGCATTTCCGTCGCGATCATCGCCGTCGTGCAGAGTCTCGGCTCGTCACTCAATACGACCTTCACGAGCGTTGCTACGGCTTTGAAATAGTCCTGCGAGCAACTGTCTGAGCCAAAGAGCCCCAGCCCACACTGGGGCTCTTTTCATTTCTGAGCCGCTCCAGTTGGCGGCCTCGTTATCATGCGATCATGAAGCTCCGCACAGCCCCGACCGACCTTTACGCCAAGGCGCATGATCATGTCGCGGTGAAAGCCGGTCACGGTACTGTCCTACTTCCGGGGCCAGTGTCCCAATTTACAAAGTTTAAACAGGTTGCACTATAATCGCCGAAATGGGCCGTGTCGCCATCATTGGTCTGCTCTTGGCAGGAGCCGTTGATGTCCTCATGTTTGGAGGCAAGTATTCGGACGCGGTTGCGATGATGATCTCTACAATACTGCATCACTTTCGGATGTAGGCTGCCTCAGTGGGCGGCCGCGTCATTGTTTGACGCCATAAACTCGAGCGGCAATTCGAGTGTCTCGCCTCTCTGGGGCAGTGGCATTATCCGCGGATCGGGAAGCCCACACAACTGTCACTTGAGTTTGCCGATGATGACGCTGGGGACGCCGGCAAGGGGCTCTAAAGACAAGGCCGCCAACTGAGGCGGCCCTTAGCCGGAGAGGATCATGATTGATCCTAGGTTGAAGCGAGGGCTCGAACAGTGTGTGTCCGGCGGTCGATGCCGGTTCATGACTTATGGGGAGTTCAGCCGAGAGTTCAATTTAGGCGAACACGCTCGCGTTTGGGCCAACAAGAAGATTTTGGATGAAATGGCCGCCGCCTGCAAAGAAGACCCAAAAATACGGCTGGACCTGACGTTTCTTCTTCGAAACGCAGAAACCCTGTATCCCAGTGTCATAGACGGCAAGCCTTCCAAACCTCCAACAGCATCACAAATGGTACGAGCGAGAGAGGTGGCTCAAGCCATCATCGATAAATTTGGCCCCGGCACTCGCAATCCATATTGATCAAAAGGGACCATCCCCAGTTTCAAAAGGGGCCAGTGGGGATGGAAAGGGGCCAGTACCGTGGCCCGGAAAAGAACATATTGCGAACTGAGAACAAATAGTGTACACACCTTCCTTAGCCGGCCGGCGGTGCGCCTTGCGTTGTCGGTCTTTCGAATCCCGGTCATAAGGAGTGGGCGCGATGGCCCCGAACAACGCTGCGCTGCGGGTGATTGAAAGTTCCTCCATGGACAAGACGAAGGCCCTTGATGCCGCGCTCTCGCAGATCGAGCGCAATTTCGGCAAGGGCTCGATCATGCGGCTCGGCAAGAACAGCAAGGCCATGGATGTCGACACGATCTCGTCGGGGTCGCTCGGCCTCGATATCGCGCTCGGCGTCGGCGGCCTGCCGCGCGGGCGGGTGGTCGAGATCTACGGGCCGGAATCCTCAGGCAAAACCACGCTGGCGCTGCATTGCGTGGCCGAGGCCCAGAAGAAGGGCGGCAACTCAGCCTTCATCGACGCCGAGCACGCGCTCGACCCGATCTATGCGCGCAAGCTCGGCGTCAACGTCGACGACCTCCTGATCTCGCAGCCCGACACCGGCGAACAGGCGCTCGAGATCGCCGACACGCTGGTGCGCTCGGGCGCGATCGATGTGCTGGTGATCGATTCGGTCGCGGCGCTCGTGCCGCGCGCCGAGCTCGAAGGCGAGATGGGCGACAGCCAGCCCGGCCTGCAGGCGCGGCTGATGAGCCAGGCGCTGCGCAAGCTCACCGCCTCGATCAACAAATCCAACACCATGGTGATCTTCATCAACCAGATCCGCATGAAGATCGGGGTGATGTACGGCTCGCCGGAGACCACTACGGGCGGCCACGCGCTCAAATTCTACGCCTCGGTGCGGCTCGACATCCGAAGGATCGGCGCGATCAAGGATCGCGAGGAGGTGGTCGGCAACCAGACCCGCGTCAAGGTGGTCAAGAACAAGCTCGCGCCGCCGTTCAAGCAGGTCGAGTTCGACATCATGTACGGCGAGGGCGTGTCGAAGAACGGCGAGCTGATCGACCTCGGCGTCAAGGTCGGCGTGGTGGAAAAGTCCGGCGCCTGGTTCTCCTACGACAGCGTGCGCATCGGGCAGGGCCGCGAGAACGCCAAGGCCTTCCTCAAGGGCAATCCCGACGTGGCGGCCAAGATCGAGGCCGCGATCCGCCAGAACTCCGGCCTCATCGCCGAGAAGATCCTCGCCGGCGAGAAGGAAGAAGACGACGACGACGACGAGTGAGGGCGTTCCACGGGGCGCCGGTCTGCTGACCCGGTCAGGTCAATAGCGCTCCTGAGCGACTCACGTCCTCGTGAGCGACTCACGTCATGGCCGCGGGCCTGTCCGGGCTTGTCCCGGCCATGACGATTGAAAAAGGCGCCGCCGTGCGGCTCTATCGGGATTGCCGGGATAAGCCCGGCAATGACCGGGCAACGACTGACGTCGCTGTGTACTGACGTGCTGTGTACTGACGTCGCTGTGTGCTGACGTCGCTGTGTGCTGACGTTGCTGTGTACCAAGGTCATGTCGCGCCGTCCCCTTTCGCCGTGCGATTGTTTCCGAGCGCATAGGGGTTTCGACCCGCGCCGGTCATGCTCTAAGAAGGGGGCATGCGAATCCTCATCACCAATGACGACGGCATCCATTCCGAAGGCCTTGATGTCTGCGCCGAGATCGGCCGCGCGCTCTCCGACGATGTCTGGATCGTGGCGCCGGAGTACGACCAGTCCGGCGTGTCGCACTCGCTCTCGCTCAACGATCCGCTGCGGCTGCGCGCGGTCGAGGAGCGCCGCTTCGCGGTCAAGGGCACGCCGACCGACTGCGTGATCATGGCGTCGCGTCACATCCTGAAGGAGCGCCCACCCAACCTGATCCTCTCGGGCGTCAATCGCGGCCGCAACGTCGGCGAGGACGTGATCTATTCCGGCACGGTTGCCGGCGCGGTCGAAGGCACCATCCTCGGCATGCCCTCGGTCGCGCTGTCGCAGGCCTATAAATCGCGCAGCCACGAGCCGCCGCATTGGGACACCGCTATCCAGTTCGGCCCCGACATCATCCGCCGCGTGCTCGCGGCCGGGATTCCGCGCGACGTGCTCGTGAACGTCAACTTTCCCGATTGCGCGCCGAACGACGTCAAGGGGATTTCGGTCGCCGCGCAGGGCCGCAATCATCAGGAGCGGCTGCAGATCGATCAGCGGGCGGACGGGCGCGGCAATGCTTATTACTGGATCGCGTACGTGCGCATGCGCGGCCTGCCGCCGGCCGGCGGCACCGACGTTTCAGCGCTCGCCGACAACCGCATCGCGGTGACGCCGCTGCGCCTCGACATGACCGACGAGCCGTTCATGACTCAGCTCGCCGACGTGTTCAAGTAAGCCATGTTCAAGCAAGCCATGTTCAAGTAAGCCTTGTTCAAGTAGTCGGTGTTCAAAGTACGCCGGCGCGGCCGCGCGCCGGCAGCGGCCGCAATGTTCAGACTTTTCCCAGCGCGCGATCGAGGCTTTGGCTCAGCGCCTCCTTGTGGAACGGTTTGCGCAGCGTCGGGCGGTCGCGATAGCCTTCCGGCAGACCCTGGTCGCCGTAGCCGGTGGCGAAGACGAACGGAATGCCGCGCGCGGCGAGCACGTCGGCGACCGGCCCGATGGTCGTGCCGTTGAGGTTGACGTCGAGGATCGCGAGGTCGAGGTCCGAGTTCGCCGCCGCCGTGAGCGCCTCTTCGATCCGCGCGGCCTCGCCAGCGACGGTGTAGCCGAGTTCGTCCACCATGTCCTCGAGCAGCATGCGGATCATCAGTTCATCCTCGACAATCAGAACCCGCTTCGCCGTGGCGCCGCCGCCGTTCCCCGCGCCGCCGCCGTTGCCATTGCCGTTGTGCGTCATGGGTTAGCCCTCGCGTGACGATGGAAGATCGAAGCGGAGTGCGCTCGGGGAGAAGCAGAGGCGCGCGGCGCGCTCGGCCCGGGGCCGGCTGATCGGCGCCGGCAGCGGTCTGCCGCAGCGGTCGGAACGCGCGCAGCCCGCCATCGTCATGGCAGGAAATTCATAAGATGCAGCGCCCGCAAAGTCGAGCATCCGCGCGGCTCTGCCGCCCGGATCGAGCTTGCCTTGCATGTTGACGTGAGCTGTCTTGATCGCGACCCCCTGTGCTGCTCGCGGTCATCCCAAGTGGGCGGGCAACGCCGAAGGTTCGAATTGGTTCCGTGCGCCGGGCGCGAATAGCAGGCAAAATATCCCGCTCTATCCACAATGAGCGGCCGGCCGGTGGCCGAAACCGCGGGGAACTTTCCTCATCCCAGCCCATCCCAGGGATTTGGCGGCCAACCGGCTTCGCGATATCAATCCATACCCGCTCGGGCCTGACAAGTTTGCGGACGTTTCGGATCCGATCATGCGACCGATCAAAAAGCAGCGGAGCACGATTGCGTCAATCTGAAGCGATCTTGCCCTAACCAGCGAAGGAGATTGGGCGTGCCAGACCTCCCGCCGTTCGGCGACGGCGTCGGCCGCATGCAGTTCCTGCTGAGCCTGCGCAAGCGCGGGATCATGGACGCCGCGGTATTGCGCGCCATGGACGAGGTGCCGCGCGAGCATTTTGTCGAAGGCCCGTCGAACGGCACCGCTTATACCGATCAGGCCCTGCCCATCGCCTGCGGGCAGACCATCAGCCAGCCGTTCGTGGTCGCCTACATGACCGAGCACCTCGCACTGCGGCCAGAACACCGCGTGCTGGAGATCGGAACCGGATCGGGATACCAGGCTGCGGTCCTGTCGCGGCTGGCAGGCGAGGTGGTCACGATCGAACGCTATCGCACGTTGGCCGCAAGCGCGCGCGACCGGCTCAAGACCCTGGGTTACGGCAATGTCGAGGTGCGGCTTGGCGACGGTCTTGCAGGCGCGCCCGACCGCGCGCCGTTTGATCGCATCATCGTCACCGCCGCAGCGGAGCGCGTTCCGCCGGCGCTGGCCGATCAGCTTGCCGACGGTGGGGTGATGCTGCTGCCGCTCGGACCGCATCACGGCACGCAATATCTGGTCCGGCTGACCAAGACCGGCGAAACGCTCGCACGCGAGGAACTGATTGCCGTGCGCTTCGTGCCGCTGCTGCCGGGGCAGGCGCGCGAGCTTTAGCGCATGATCCCGAAAAGCTGCAGACTTTTCGGATCGGATCATGCGACCAATCAAAGAGAAGCGGAGGATGAATTATCAGCGCGCGAATTTAAGTGCGGATGATCATCACAGCGAAACGGCACCGTGGCATTGGCATTTTCTCCGTCGCATCCGCGCCTGGCGCCGGCATGGACGTCTAAATTCATCAGTCACACCAACTCACATCACTTCTACCGGCGCTATACTCAACCGCTCGAGTTGTTCGAGCAAAATTATTTTCTTTTACCGGACAGCCCGCGACAGCGGGGAACCAGCATCCTCCGGCAATGAAGTTCTGCCCGGTCGCGCCGCCACACATGAGGCACCGCGTCTGGGTAAGCACTGCGTCTGGGTTCCTGCTTCGCAGGGAAGACCGAACGCCTCTTGATCTTCAGGAGTTCGTGACATTCAAGCTTCGGCCGGCCGGCGACGTTTTTTTAAGGTTGAGGAGGGGTTGCGTTTAAAGCCTTCTTTACCTCGCCGGTGTTAACTCGCTCGTCATTGCGTTGCATATGAGTGAGTAAACCATGCCCACCGTTGTTGAGTTGCTGGGCTCGCGGTCGCGGCCGCGCGCGATCTTGTTGGCGCTGATTGCCGTTAGCGCCGCCGGATGCAGCGCCGACACGGCTCGCTTCAACGAAAGTCCGTACGCTTCGCACGGCCCCGGCCAGGGCGAAGCCACGGGCTCGATCCCGCCCGGGCAAGCCGCGCCCGTGGGGCGCATGACACAGAACGCCTTGCCGCCGCCCGCAAACGGCGTTGCCGGCGGCAGCCACGGCATGGGTTCCTTCGATCCGGCTCCCGCGCAGGCGGCCGCGTCTCCCAGTCCGGAAATCACCGGCTCGGTGGCGGCGCCGGTCGCCGCCGCGGCGCCACGCCGGCCGCAGGGGCAGTGGAGCTGGGATGGTGGCACCGCCGTTACCGTCGGCCCCGGCGAGACCATCGATAGCATTGCCCGCCGGCACGGCGTGCCGCCGGCTGCGGTCATGAAGGCCAACGGCATCACCCACCCCGGCGTGCTCCAGCCCGGACAGCGGCTGGTGATCCCGCGCTACATCCCGCCGCTGGCGGCGGCGACGGTCCCCGCGGTTCCGCGGATCGGCGCGCCCACGCCGGTCGCCACCTTGGCCCCTCCCGCCGCAAGCCATGCGGTGGCAATGCACGCGCCGGCGGCAACCCCGCCGAATACGGTCGGCGTGCACATCGTTGCGCCCGGCGAGACGCTGATCAAGATTGCGCGGATGTACAACAAGCCGCTGGTCGAGGTCGCCAAGGCCAACAACATCCCGCCGCACACCAAGGTCAATATCGGCGACCGGATCGTGATCCCGGGCCTGCGCGTCTCGCATGCGCAGAAGGAGCCGGCGACCAAGGTCGCCGAAGCCAAGCCGGCGGTCCTTCCGGGCAAGCCGGCCACCATTCCCGCCAAGCCCGGACCGGTGGCAAAGCAGCCGGTCGCGCCCGCGCAGGCTCCGGAAAGCGCCGCCGTCGTGACGCCAACCGAACCGGCGGTACCCACCGGCGCCGTGAAGGCGGGGACTTCTGATGCTCCGCCCGGATTCCGCTGGCCGGTGCACGGCCGCATGATCGCTGGCTTCGGCCCCCGCCCGAACGGACAACAGAACGACGGCATCAACGTCGCGGTGCCGGAAGGCACGCCAGTGAAGGCCGCCGAGGACGGCGTCGTTGCCTATGCAGGCAGCGAACTCAAGGGCTATGGCAACCTCGTGCTGGTGCGGCATGCAAACGGCTACGTCACCGCTTACGCCCACGCCAAGGAATTGCTGGTCAAGCGCGGCGATCAGATCAAACGCGGCCAGGTGATCGCCAAGTCGGGCCAGACCGGAAGTGTCGACACGCCCCAGCTCCACTTCGAAATTCGCAAGGGCCCCTCGCCGGTCGATCCGATGCCGATGCTGAGCGGCGGCTGAGCGGCGCTATCGTCAGTCATTGGGAAGCCAAGGCGTTGTCGTCCCGGACGGCCTGACAGGCCGATCCGGGGCCAACTTTCACGGCGTTCTGAACCTTGGGTTCGGCTCGCGCTCGCTTCGCCGGGATGACGGCGGGCCGGTTTGTGCGCTCTCATCAGAGTTCGCCGGCGAGACGATCATCCTGTTGCGAACCGCCAGCGTCGGACAACCGCACCCCCAGCCGTCCCGCCAAATCCTGTACGAATTGCCAAGCCACGCGGCCGGAGCGGGCGCCGCGCGTCGTGGCCCATTCGAGCGCGTCGCGCTGCAGCGCCTCTCCGCCCAGCGGAATCCGGTGGTGCGCGACATAGCCTGACACCATCGCCAGGTATTCGTCCTGGCTGCAGCGGTGGAAACCGAGCCAGAGACCGAATCGGTCGGAGAGCGAGACTTTCTCTTCGACCGCTTCGCCGGGATTGATCGCGGTCGCGCGTTCGTTCTCCATCATGTCGCGCGCCATCAGATGGCGGCGATTGGAGGTCGCGTAGAACACGACATTGTCGGGCCGCCCCTCGATGCCGCCTTCGAGCATCGCCTTGAGCGACTTGTAGCTCGTGTCTTCGGCTTCGAAGGAAAGATCGTCGCAGAACACGACGAAGCGGTAGGGCGCGCCGCGCACCAGCGTCATCAGATCGGGCAGGCTCTCGATGTCCTCGCGATGAATCTCGATCAGCTTGAGCCGCGAACGCTTGCCCTTGCCGCCGCGGTGCGCGACGTTGACCGAGGCATGCACGCCCTTCACCAGCGACGACTTGCCCATCCCGCGCGCGCCCCACAGCAGCGCGTTGTTGGCCGGCAGGCCGCGCGCGAACCGCTCGGTGTTCTCCAGCAGCAGGTCGCGCACCCGATCGATGCCTTTGAGCAGCGACATCTCGACGCGATTGACGTGCGGGACCGGCACAAGCCGGCGGCCCTCCGGATGCCAGGAAAAGGCGTCGGCGGCGTCGAAATCAGGCGTGCGCGGTGGCGGAGGGGCGAGCCGCTCGAGCGCGGCGGCGATGCGCTCGAAGAACTTATCCGACGTATGATCAACGGCGTCTTCGTTCTCAAGCGCATCCAGGGTTTCCTCCAATGCGGAGAGTTCGGACCACGACGAGGTGTCCGCCGGAGAACGCTTGGGGGAAGACCGTGATGGGGGCGTGCGTGCGCGCTTGGCCATGGGTTCGCCTTTTGCGCCGCACCCTTAGCGGGGCCTCCTTGGCCCTGCAAGGCCCGGCCGGCACGGTATCCGGCGGCCGGATTGTGGCGTTGCAATTGGGGCGCTCCCCGCTATAGTCCGCGCGATTTCGGCCGCGCGGCAGGTTCGCGCGTGGTCGCATTTTCTGCGGAAAACCGGTGTCCCCTTTTCCTGCAAATGTTCCAGGAAAAGGGCCGGCCTCAACAAGGGGATGACGATGTTCGTGACGCCGGCTCTGGCCCAGGCGGCTCCGTTCGGGTTGGGCGGCGACAATATGATCGTGTCGCTGCTGCCGTTCGTCCTGATTTTCGTCATCATGTACTTCCTGATCCTGCGGCCGCAGCAGAAGCGGGTGAAGGACCACGCGGAACTAGTGAAGAACTTGCGCCGTGGCGACAGCGTGGTTACCTCGGGTGGACTGGTCGGGAAGGTGACCAAGGTCATCGACGACGAGCAGATCGAGGTCGAGATCGCGGACGGCGTGCGCGTGCGCCAGGTGCGCTCGATGGTGTCGGGTGTGCGCGCCAAGGGAGAGCCGGTGAAGGACGACAGCGCAAGCTGATCGCCGCACGCGGGCTTTGAGACGACAACCGGGACGGTCCCATGCTGTTCATATCGCGCTGGAAGGCGACGGCGATCCTGCTCTTCGCATTCCTGGTTTGCCTGTCCGCGGTGCCGAATTTCTTCCCTGAGGCCAAGGTCAACGCCTGGCCGAAATGGGCGCAGCGCCATGTCGTGCTTGGCCTCGACCTGCAGGGCGGATCGCACCTTCTGCTCGAGGTCGACACCAATGACATCCGCAAGCAGAAGCTCGATGCCTTGCGCGACGACGTCCGCCGGGTGCTGCGCGAGGCGCGCGTCGGCCTGGTGGCGGCGCCGGTGATCCGCGGCAACAGCGTTGAAGTTCGCATCCGCGACAACGATTTCCAGCAAGGGCTCACCAAGCTGCGCGAACTGTCGGTGCCGTTGAACGGCAGCCTGCTGGGCGGCGTCACCCAGCGCTCGCTCGACGTCGTCAGCCCTGGCGGCGGCCTGGTGCAACTGACGCCGACCGAGCCGGCCGTGGTCGAGCGCGTCAAGCAGGCGGTCGAGCAGTCGATTGGCATCATCGAGAAGCGCGTGAACGAGCTCGGCCTGGTGGAACCGGTGATCCAGCGCCAGGGGACCGACCGTATCCTGGTCCAGGTGCCGGGGCTGCAGGACCCGCAGCATCTCAAGGAACTGCTCGGCCGCACCGCCAAGCTCGATTTCCGGATGGTCGACCAGACGATGACCCCCGACCAGGCGCTGCAGACGCGGCCGCCAGCGGATTCCGAAATCCTCTACGGTCCCGAGAAGGACGGCAAGCCGCCCTACCTGATCGAGAAGCGCGTGCTGGTGTCGGGCGGTGACCTGACCGATGCGCAGCCGGGCTTCGACCAGCGCACCAGCGAGCCGATCGTTCAGTTCCGCTTCAATTCGTCGGGCGCGCGCAAATTCGCGCAAGCGACGCAGGAGAACGTCGGACGCCCGTTTGCGATCGTGCTCGACAACGAAGTGATCTCGGCGCCGGTGATCCGCGAGCCGATCCTGCAGGGCTCCGGACAGATTTCCGGAAGCTTCACCGTGCAGGGCGCCAACGACCTCGCGATCCTGCTGCGCGCTGGCGCGCTGCCGGCGAAGCTGACGATCATCGAGGAACGCACCGTCGGTCCCGGCCTCGGCCAGGACTCGATCGAGAAGGGCAAGATCGCGTCCTATGTGGGATCGCTGATGGTGATCCTGTTCATGTTCGCGACCTATGGCCTGTTCGGCCTGTTCGCCAACATCGCCGTCGCGATCAACGTGGCGATGATCTTCGGCATGCTGTCGCTGCTCAACGCCACGCTCACGTTGCCCGGCATCGCCGGCATCGTGCTCACGGTCGGCATCGCGGTCGATTCCAACGTGCTGATCTACGAGCGCATCCGCGAGGAGGTGCGGCTGGGCCGCACCCCGATCACTGCGATCGACGCCGGCTTCACCAAGGCGCTCGCCACCATCATGGATTCGAATATCACGACCTTCATCGCGGCGGCCGTGCTGTTCTATATCGGCACCGGCCCGGTGCGCGGCTTTGCCATCACGCTCGGGATCGGCATTCTCACCACCGTGTTCACGGCTTTCACGCTCACCCGTCTGATCGTCATCTTCTGGGTGCGCTGGCAGCGGCCGCAAACCGTGCCCATCTGAGGAAACGCGCTTGCATTATGTCCTGATCGCCGCCGGAATTCTGGTTGCCGTCGTCTGTGCGCTGGTGCTGACGGGAATCCTGCCGCACCTGCGCATCGTGCCGGACGACACCAAGTTCGACTTCATGCAGTTCCGGCGCGTGAGCTTCCCGATCTCCGCGCTGCTCTCGCTGATCGCGATCGGGCTCTACTTTTTCCACGGGCTCAATTTCGGCATCGACTTTGTCGGCGGTACGCTCGTGGAGGTGCAGTCGAAGGCAGGGCCCGCGGATATCGCCAAGATGCGCGCGACGCTCGAGGGATTGAGCCTCGGTGAGGTGCAGCTTCAGCAGTTCGGCGGCCCGACCGAAGTGCTGATCCGGGTGCCGCAGCAGCCCGGCGGCGAGGTTGCGCAGCAACAGGCGGTCGCCAAGGTGCGCGGCGCGCTCGGCGACGCGGTCGACTACCGGCGCGTCGAGGTGGTTGGACCGCGGGTCTCGACCGAACTCCTGGCCTACGGCACCATCGGCCTCGTGCTCGCGATCTTCGCGATCCTGATCTATCTCTGGTTCCGGTTCGAATGGCAGTTCGCGCTCGGCGCGATGATCGCCAACGTGCACGATCTCGTGCTCACGGTCGGATTCATGTCGCTGACGCAGATCGATTTCGATCTCACCAGCATCGCTGCGCTGCTCACCATCCTGGGCTATTCGCTCAACGACACCGTGGTGATCTACGATCGTATCCGCGAGATGCTGCGGCGCTACAAGAAAATGTCGATGCCCGAATTGCTCAACATTTCGGTCAACGCGACGCTGTCGCGCTCGATCATCACCCACGTGACGGTGACGCTCGCGCTCCTGTCGCTGCTCCTCTTCGGCGGCCAGGCGATCCACTCCTTCACCGCGACGATGATGTTCGGCGTGGTGCTGGTCGGCACCTACACGTCGGTGTTCATCGCCGCGCCGGTGCTGATCTATCTCGGCGTCGGCACTTCGCGGCTCGCGGCCGAGGAGAAGGCGCCGGAACCAACTCGCACGCCCGCCCGCACGCGGGCCTGACGCGTGCAGGCGGACGCCGCGCCTCCGCATCTGCCGCGCCAGGTGCCGATCGAAAGCTACGGCAAGGGCGGCTTCAGCTTCGCGCGTATGTCGCATCGCGGCTCGCTGCTCTGCCTGCCGAGCGGGATCTGGGCTTGGCCGGTGACGCGGCCGGACGAGATCACCGAAGCGACGCTGGCGGCGGTGTTCGCCGCAGGCGATGAAATCGGCCTGTTCCTCGTCGGCACCGGCGCTGCCGCCTGGGCGCTGCCGCAGGTTTTGCGCGAGCGATTTGCGGCTCGCAAGATCGTGGTCGAGGTCAGCCTCACCGCCACCGCGATGAGCACGTACAATCTCCTCCTCGGCGAAAGCCGCCGCGTCGGCGCCGGCCTGATCGCGGTGGCGTGAATGCGTTGTTGCCGAATTCGTCATTGGCGGGAGCCCGGACAAGCCCGGCCATGACGTGAGTCAGTCACCAGCGCCGCTGCTATAACGCCCGTCATGCAGGACGCATTCGCCCATTGCGAGACGCTGGTGCGCGAGGGCGATAAGGATCGCTTCCTCGCCGCTTTGTTCGCGCCGCAGAAATACCGCCGCGCGCTGTTTGCGCTCTACGCGTTCAACCTCGAGATCGCGCGTGTGCGTGAGGTGGCCCGTGAACCCGCGCCGGGCGAAATCCGGCTGCAATGGTGGCGCGATGCGTTCGCCGGTGCGGGTCATGGTGAGGTCAGGGCGCACCCCGTGGCGGCCGCGCTGCTCGACACGGTGGTGCGCTATCGGCTGCGCCCGCAGGTGCTGACCGACCTGATCGAGGCGCGTTCGTTCGATCTCTACGACGATCCGATTACCGCGCTGGCCGAGCTCGAAGGTTATGCGGCCAAGACCGCATCGGCGCTGATCGAACTCGCCGCGCAGATCCTTGAGGACGGACGCGATCCCGGCGCAAGTGAACTCGCCCGCGCTGCGGGGATGGCTTCGGCGGTCACCGGACTGTTGCGCGCGTTCCCGCAGCACGCCGCGAGGCGCCAGCTTTATGTCCCGCTCGAAGTCCTGCAACGTCACGGCGCCCGCGCCGAGGAAGTGTTCGCGGGCAAGGCGACGCCGGAGCTGGGTGCCGCGCTCGCCGACATGCGCGGTTACGTGCGCGAGCATCTCGATGCCGCGCGAGTGTTGATCGCGGCCGCGCCGCCAACCATCATTCCCGCGCTGTTGCCGCTCGCGTTGGTGCGTCCCAGCCTCAAACGCATGGAGCGCCGGCGTTACGATCCCTTCCGTCCGGACGATGTCCCGCAATGGCGAAGGCAATGGATCATCTGGCGCGCCGCGCGCAAGGGGATCGCGATGTTTCTGTGAGAGGAGAAGCCATCATCACTCCGCCGCGACGCATGGCGCGCCGGCGATCCATTGGTCGAGGTCGGCCAGCGCGCGGCGGCTGATCGCGCGTTTCTTCGCCAGGGTCTTGGCAGTGCCGCGCAGGCGCTCGCCGTTCTCATCCTTGTTCGGGATGCGCGCGAGCGGCGGGAACAGGCCGAAGTTGATGTTCATCGGCTGATAGGAGCGCGCGCCGGCGTCGATCGTCTCGACATGGCCGCCGGTGATGTGGCCGAGCAGCGCGCCGTGCGCCGTGGTCGGCGGCGGCGGGGCGAACGTTTCTCCCAAGCGCTCGGCGGCGGCGAAGCGGCCGGCAAGCAGCCCGATCGCGGCCGATTCCACATAGCCCTCGCAGCCGGTGATCTGGCCGGCGAAGCGCAGCCTCACATCGGCCTTGAGACGCAGCGTCGGATCGAGCAGCTTCGGAGCATTGAGGAAGGTGTTGCGGTGCAGCCCGCCCAGCCGCGCGAACTCGGCATTTTCGAGGCCCGGGATGGTGCGGAAGATGCGGGTCTGCTCGCCGTGTTTGAGCTTGGTCTGGAAGCCCACCATGTTGAACAGTGTGCCGAGCTTGTTGTCCTGGCGAAGCTGCACGACGGCGTAGGCCTTCACATCCGGCGTGTGCGGGTTGGTCAGCCCGAAGGGCTTGAGCGGCCCGTGGCGCAGCGTTTCGGGACCGCGTTCCGCCATCACCTCGACCGGCAGGCAGCCGTCGAAGTAGGGCGTGTTCTCCCATTCATGGAAGGCCACCTTGTCGCCGGCGACCAGCGCCGCGACGAACGCTTCGTACTCGTGGCGGGTCATCGGGCAGTTGATGTAGTCCGCGCCCGAGCCGCCCGGGCCGGCCTTGTCGTAGCGCGACTGGAACCAGGCGGCCGACATGTCGATCGAGTCGCGATGCACGATCGGCGCGATCGCATCGAAGAAGGCGAGTGCGTCCTCACCAGTCGCGCCGGCGATGGCCGCGGCGAGCCCCGGCGAGGTGAGCGGACCGGTCGCGATGATGACACTGTCCCACTCCGCCGGCGGCAGCGCGATCTCCTCGCGCCGTACCTCGATCAGTGGATGCGCCGCGATCGCGTCGGTGATCGCGTCTGAGAAGCCGTCGCGATCGACCGCCAGCGCGCCGCCAGCCGGCACTTGGTTCGCGTCGGCGGAGCGCATCACCAGCGAGCCAAGCCGACGCATCTCCGCGTGGAGCAGGCCGACGGCGTTGTGCTCCGGGTCGTCGGAGCGGAACGAGTTCGAGCATACAAGCTCGGCGAGGCCCGATGTCTTGTGGGCGGCCGTGGTGCACAGCGGCCGCATCTCGTGCAGCACGACCGGCACGTTGCGCCCAGCGATCTGCCAAGCCGCTTCCGAGCCGGCAAGGCCGCCGCCGATGACGTGAACGGGCAGGTTGGTGTTCAAAGGCATGCCGGCAACCTATGTCCGGCGAAGGGGGGCCACAACGGCTCGCCGCTACCAAAAGAAAGCGCCCGCACGTGGCGGGCGCGTTCAGAGGTTTGGCGAGGGTTTCAGCGGGAAGCCGAATCCCAGGCGACACGCGGGATTTCCGAGCGGCTGATGCCGATGTCGGCCAATTCGCGGTCGCCGAGCTGCGAGAGTTCGCGCAGGCTGGCGTTGTAACGCCTCCAGGACTGGAAGAAGCGGAGGACTGCAAGAAACATGGGTTTTCCCCTTTCATTCTTGTTAACCACCATAGCGGCGGAGAATCACACTGAAAGGAAAATAAGGCTAGGTTGTGCATCGCAGCAGTATTTATGTTGCGCTGCAGCCAAGCGAAAACGCATGGCTTGCGCGACATCATTTTTTAACGGCGCCTTGAGGCCCTCCAAGACGCCGCCGCGCGGCGACAATCACCGCTGGAACGACGCCTTCGTTGGCGGGCGCCATGATGTGGACGCCGGCGACGCCGGGGATAGCCGAGAATGCCTCGATCAGGTCGACGCAGACCTTGGCGCCTTCCGCCGAGGGATCGGTGGCGCGCTCCAGCCGCTCGACGATGGCGTCCGGGATGATGGTGCCGAACAGGTGCTGCTTCATCCAGCGGGCCGACTTGGCTGAGCGCAGCGGGGCGATCCCGACGAGCAGGAAAAGTCCGCGAGTCGCCTCGGTCTCCGCCAGCCGTTGCGCGTAGCGGCGCACGATGCCGGCATCCATGCAGAACTGGGTCTGGGCGAAGGCTGCGCCGGCGGCGACTTTGGCGGCAAGCTTCGCCGGCACCCAGCCGGGCGGCGGGTCGATCGGCATGTCGGCTGCGCCGAGGAAGAAATTCGCCTTGCCGCCGATCTTGCGGCCGGACGGCAACTCGCCGCGATCCCGGATCGCCCGCGCCATGGCGGTGAGCGCGGTTGCATCGATGTCGAACACCGGCTTGGTCTCGGGCTGGTCGCCCGCGGAGGGCGCATCCCCGGTCAGGCACAGCAGGTTGTGGACGCCGCAGGCGGCCGCTCCGATCAAGTCGGCCTGCAACGCGATGCGGTTGCGGTCGCGGCAGGCGAGCTGGAGGATCGGCTCGATCCCGTGGCGCACCAGGATCGCGGCGGCGATCGGCGCAGCCATGTGGGTGCGGGCGCTGGCACCATCGGTGACGTTGACGGCATCAGCGAGGCCCTTGAGCGGGAGCGCCTTGCGGATGAGGTCCTGCGGGTCGCACGACAGCGGCGGCGTGAGCTCGGCGGTGATGACGAATTGGCCGGCCCGCAGCAGCGTTTCAAGGTGGGAGCAGATCGGCGCGGCGGGCTCGCTCATCGCATGACCGGGGAGGTTTCGGGGCTCCGCCTCATCAGCGGACGGCGCGGGAGGGAATGTCCGTCGTTATATAGCGGGTCTTCACCGTCAGGCTAAGCGCACCGGCCGCCTTCCTGGACAGGGCAGGGCCCGGACCGCTAAAAGCACGGCACCACAACGGAAAACGAGTTGCGATGAGCGGCGTCAACGAGATCAGAAAGCACTTCCTCGATTATTTCGGCCGGCACGACCACGCGATCGTGCCGTCGTCGCCGCTCGTGCCGCGCAATGATCCGACCTTGATGTTCACCAATGCCGGCATGGTGCAATTCAAGAACGTCTTCACTGGCCTCGAAAAGCGCCCCTATGCGCGCGCGACCACGGCGCAGAAATGCGTGCGCGCCGGCGGCAAGCACAACGACCTCGACAACGTTGGCTACACCGCGCGCCATCACACCTTCTTCGAGATGCTCGGCAATTTCTCGTTCGGCGATTACTTCAAGGAGCGCGCGATCGAGCTCGCCTGGAATTTGATCACCAGGGACTTCGGGCTTGCCAAGGACCGCCTGATGGTGACGGTCTACGTCGACGACGATCCGGCGTTCGAGCTGTGGAAGAAGATCGCCGGGCTGCCCGAGAGCAAGATCGTGCGCATCGCCGGCTCCGACAATTTCTGGCAGATGGGCGACCTCGGCCCCTGCGGCCCGTGCTCGGAAATTTTCTACGATCACGGCGAACATATCCCCGGCGGCCCGCCCGGCAGCGCGGATGCCGACGGCGACCGCTTCATCGAGATCTGGAATCTCGTGTTCATGCAGTTCGAGCAGATGCCGGGCGGCACGCGTGCCGACCTGCCGCGGCCGTCGATCGATACCGGCATGGGGCTCGAGCGCATCGCTGCGGTGCTGCAGGGCGTGCACGACAATTACGATATCGATCTATTCCGCGCGATCATCGCGGCCATTGCCGACCTGACCGGCGTCGAGGCGCAAGGGCCGCGCGCGGCGTCGCATCGTGTGATCGCCGACCATCTGCGCGCCAGCTCGTTCCTGATCGCCGACGGCGTGCTGCCCTCGAACGAAGGCCGCGGCTACGTGCTCCGTCGCATCATGCGGCGCGCGATGCGCCATGCCGAACTGCTCGGCGCGAAAGAGCCGCTGATGTGGAAGCTCGTGCCGGTGCTGGTGCGCGAGATGGGTCAGGCCTACCCGGAGTTGATCCGTGCCGATGCGCTGATTGCGGAGACGCTCAAGCTGGAAGAGCGCCGCTTCCGCAAGACGCTGGAGCGCGGCCTGGCGATCCTCGACGAGGAAACCGGCAGCTTGCGCCAGGGCGACAAGCTCAACGGCGAAACCGCGTTCACGCTCTACGACACCTACGGTTTTCCGCTCGACCTCACTCAGGACGCGCTGCGGCCGCGCGGAATCGCGGTCGACACCGACGCGTTCAATGCGGCGATGGAGCGCCAGCGCGAGAAGGCGCGCGGCTCATGGGCCGGCTCCGGCGAGGCGGCAACCGAGACCGTCTGGTTCGGCCTGCGCGAGAAATTCGGCGCGACGGAATTCCTGGGCTACGAGACCGAGCGCGTTGAGGGCGTGGTCGCGGCGCTGGTGCGCGACGGCAAAAAGGTCGAAGTGCTCAACGCCGGCGAGAGTGGCGCTGTGGTCCTCAACCAGACGCCGTTCTACGGCGAGTCCGGCGGACAGGTCGGCGACACCGGCGTGATGACCGGAGACGGCGTGCGCTTCCGCGTCACCGATACGCAGAAGAAGGCCGGCGATTTGTTTGTTCACCTCGGCGTGGTGGAAGAGGGCGCGCTGAAAGCCGGCGTGGCGCTTTCGCTCGACGTCGATCACGCCCGGCGCGGTGCCATCCGCCGCAACCATTCCGCCACCCACCTGCTGCACGAGGCGCTGCGCCAGGTGCTCGGCGACCACGTGGCGCAGAAGGGCTCGCTGGTCGCACCCGACCGGCTGCGCTTCGACTTTGCGCATCCCAAGCCGATGACCGCCGAAGAGATCGAGCAGGTCGAGGATTTGGCGAACGATTACGTGTTGCAAAATTCGCCGGTCACGACCCGCTTGATGGCGCTCGACGATGCGCGGGCATCCGGTGCGCGCGCGCTGTTCGGCGAGAAATACGGCGATGAGGTACGCGTGGTCGCGATGGGCGAGGGCGGCGGCAACACGCTGGGCTGGTCCGTCGAGCTCTGCGGCGGCACGCACGTGCGGCGCACCGGTGATATCGGCCTCATTGCCGGGATCACCGACAGCGGCGTCGCCGCGGGCGTGCGGCGCATCGAGGCGCTCACCGGCACCACGGCGCGCAAGGCCGCACATCATGTGGGCCAGCTCGCCAAGGCGGCATCGGCGGAACTGAAAGTGCCGCTGGAGGAATTGCCGGCGCGCCTCGCTCAGGTGGTCGACGAGCGCCGGCGGCTCGAACGTGAGCTGTCCGATGCGAAGAAGAAACTCGCGATGGGCGGCGGCGCCAAGGCCGACGCTGCCGACGGCGTGCGTACGGTCGGCGACATCAAGCTGATGGCGCGCGCGGTCGAAGGCATCGACCTCAAGGACCTGCGCAGCCTTGCCGACGAGGGCAAGAAGCAGCTCGGCTCCGGCGTGGTCGCGATCGTCGGCGTCACCGGTGAAGGCAAGGCCGGCGTGGTGGTCGGCGTGACGTCCGATCTGACTGCGCGCTTCTCGGCCGTCGACCTTGTGCGCAAAGGCGCCGAGGCGCTGGGCGGCAAGGGTGGCGGCGGTCGCCCCGACATGGCGCAGGCCGGAGGCCCGGACGGCGCGAAGGCGGACGATGCGCTTGCCGCGATCGCCGCCGCGCTGGGCGGCTAAAGCATGTTCCGTTCAGGTTGATCCGCTCATTCCCGCGCCAGTGGGAATCCGGGGGCTGGTTCCGACAGTGGTACCTTTTGCCCTGGTCCCCGCTTTCGCGGAGACGAGCGGAATTCCGAGTTCAAGGAGCAGACCGCGGCAGTGCGATCAAGCAGCGGCCGCGGTCTTCCGCCTACGCCGTCATCGCCTTCTTCAAATTCTCGTCGATCTTGTCGAGGAAGCCCGTGGTGGTGAGCCACTTCTGATCCGGCCCGATCAGGAGGGCCAGGTCCTTGGTCATGTCGCCGGCCTCGACCGTATCGACCGTTACCTTTTCCAGCGTGTGGGCAAATTTTGCGAGCTCGGCGTTGTCGTCGAGCTTGGCGCGGTGAGCGAGCCCGCGGGTCCAGGCGTAGATCGAGGCGACCGAGTTGGTCGAGGTCTGTTCGCCCTTCTGGTGCTGGCGATAGTGGCGTGTGACGGTGCCGTGGGCGGCTTCCGCCTCGACCACCTTGCCGTCGGGGGTGGTCAGTACCGACGTCATCAGGCCAAGCGAGCCGTAGCCCTGCGCCACCGTGTCGGACTGCACGTCGCCATCATAGTTCTTGCAGGCCCACACGTAGCCGCCCGACCACTTGAGCGCCGCCGCCACCATGTCGTCGATCAGCCGGTGCTCGTAGGTGATCTTCTTGGCGGCGAACTTTTCCTTGAACTCGGCGTCGAAGATCTCCTGGAAGATATCGGCGAAGCGGCCGTCGTAGACCTTGACGATGGTGTTCTTGGTCGAGAGATAGAGTGGATAATTGCGGGCGAGCGCAAAGTTCATCGAGGCGCGCGCGAAATCGCGGATCGAATCATCGAGATTGTACATCGCCATCGCGACGCCGGCGCCGGGGAACTGGAAGACCTCGCGCTCGATCTTGTTGCCGTCGTCGCCGACGAACGTCAGATACAGCTTGCCCTTGCCGGGCACCTTGAAGTCGGTGGCGCGGTACTGGTCGCCGTAGGCGTGGCGGCCGATGATGATCGGCTTGGTCCAGCCGGGCACCAGCCGCGGCACGTTCTTGCAGATGATCGGCTCGCGGAAGATGACGCCGCCGAGGATATTGCGAATCGTGCCGTTGGGCGAACGCCACATTTCCTTGAGCTTGAATTCCTTCACCCGCCCGGCGTCGGGGGTGATCGTGGCGCATTTGACGGCGACGCCGACCTTCTTGGTCGCTTCGGCGGCGTCGATCGTGACCTGGTCGTTGGTCGCGTCGCGGTGCTCCATGCCCAGATCGAAATACATGAGATCGATGTCGAGGTAGGGATGAATCAGTTTGTCCTTGATGTATTTCCAGATGATGCGAGTCATCTCGTCGCCGTCCATTTCGACGACGGGGTTCTTGACCTTGATTTTCGCCATTTAGAAGAGCCTTCGCGAGCGTCCGATGTCGGGCAGGGGCAGCGGGATGGGTAAAGGACGGCCAGCGCTCGAACGGCCGCGCCCCAGTCCCGGCGCGCGCGCTATAGCATCGGTGGGCGAAGCGCGAAAGCGGCCAGAGGAGGGCAGGTGTGGCGGCGTGGGAGAGTACCGGACGGCAGGATCGGCCCCGGGCGGCGCGGCGTCATTCCTCGGCCAGCGTCCAGCCGCGGCGGCCGTGGGCCTTGAACGAGCGCGATCGCGACAGCATCACGCTCAGCGAGTTGCGCGGCTGGTTGCCGCCGAGCGTGATCCCGATCTCCTTGAGGTGATCGAGAATCCGGATGGTGGGAACTGGTCCGTTCTGCTCGCGCAGGAATGCGATCGTGGCTTCGGTGGCGGTACGCCAATTGCTGGTGAGCCGGTAGGTATGCTGCCCGCGTTTACGCCGCGAAGCGGAGACGTAGTTCTCGCGCAGCGTCTTGAGGATCAAGAGCTTGCGCTGACACTCGTCGAGTTCGTGCTCGCGTTCGACGATTTCCTGATCCAGCACCTGCAGGAAATGGTTACCTTCGTCCATCATGCACACTGCCTTGCTCGTTCTCGTGTTACGCGACGAACGTTCCAGATGACCGTGTGGCTGCGCTTCGTCATGCGCAAACCGCCCGCCACTGCCAACCAAACGCTCTGGGGAGTCGGCAAAAATCCCCAAAATTTCAATATGTTAGAAGTTGTCGAAACCTGTGACCCAGGCAGCAACAAAGATGCAATATTACAAAAAGCTGCTTGGGTGCCGCGGCGATGTCTCGCAAAATCAAGCGTAAGGTTGCGAACAAACTCCGCGTTTGCAGTTAGTTAACCGCTCCCTCGTGGAATTCAACAGAGTTCCATGCGCGATATTGCCGCTGCCGAGGCCGTTAATGCATCGGGACCGCTCCCGTTCCGTGTTAAGAGCCTCCCGGATTTGGCAACGGGATCAGGCTTGACTTGGTTAGGCTTCCGACATTGCGAGAGGCGCGGGGTGCGGTCGGCCGCTGGCGCCGCCGTGTGCGCCGGCGCTTGCTGGAGCCAGTGCTGGTCGGTCATGAGACCTTTCGCGAGACCGTGCTGAACGCGCTCGCGGTACGGGGACACCTAGTCTACTGTCGAATGGGCGATGCCGCTTTTTTCGTCGATCCTTCCGACCGCGCGGTAGGCACGCAACTCATGTGGCGCGGTCACTGGCAGCGCGAGGAGGTCGAGCGGGCGATCGCGCTCCTGTCGCAGGCCGGCCGGTTGCCGCCCGATGCGGTGTTCGTCGATGCCGGGGCCAATATCGGGACGCAGACCGTGTACGCGATGCAGAGCGGCCGTTTCAGCCGCGCATTCGCATTCGAGCCGGAGCCGCGCAACGCCGCGCTGCTGCGGATGAATCTGGCGGCGAACGGCCTGACCGAACGCGTCGCCGTGATCGAGCAGGCGGTGGGCGAACGCGCCGGCGTCGCGACGCTCCATCTCCATCCCCGCAACAAGGGCCATCACAGCATCGGGACGCCGCCGTCCTACGACGGCCTCGATCGCATCGAGGTGGCGGTGGTGCGGCTCGACATGGCGTTGGCGGCGGCGGGGGTAGCGGCCGGCACGGTCGGCTTGATCTGGATCGACGTAGAAGGGTTCGAGCCCGAGGCGACGCGCGGGCTGGGTGCCATGCTCGAACAGCGCGTACCGCTGGCGCTCGAATACACGCCGGACCGCTATGGCGCCGCGGGCATGCGCGATCTCCTGGCGCTGCTGGGGCGGCACTACAAATCGCTGCACAATCTCAGCGAGCCGCACGCCGAGGCCAAGCCGGTCCAGGCGCTGGCGGACATCCGCGGCGGCGCGGATGTGCTGATCTTCTGACGCGCGATGGCAGGCTCCGGCACCGACAAGACCAAGACCTGGATCGCGGCGCCGGCGCCAACGGTGATCCTGGTCGAGCCGCAGCTTGGCGACAACGTCGGCGCGACCGCGCGCGCGATGGCGAACTTCGGGCTCTCCGAGCTTCGCCTGATCAAGCCGCGTGACGGCTGGCCCAATCCGCGCGCCTGGGTGGCGGCGTCAGGCGCGGACCGCGTGCTCGACCAGGCCAGGCTATTCGACACCGTCGAAGCCGCGATCGCGGATTGCAGCTTCGTGCTGGCGACTACGGCGCGCGCGCATGATCAGGCCAAGCCGGTGATCTCCCCGGAGCAGGCGGCGCGCATCGCGGCGCCGCGGATCGCAGCCGGCGAAACCGTCGGCATGCTGTTCGGGCGCGAGCGGTACGGCCTCGAGAATCACGAGGTGGCGCTCGCGGACCGCATCGTCACGCTGCCGGTCAACCCGGCCTTCGCGTCGCTCAACCTCGCGCAGGCCGTACTGGTCGTCGCCTACGAATGGTTCAAGCATATTTCGGGCGGCGTGCTGCCGTTCGCGATGCCGAGGAAATCCGATCCTGCGCCGCGCGAGCAGCTTCTGGCGTTCTTTCGCGATATCGAACGCGAACTGGAGCGGGTCGAGTTCTTTCGTCCGCCCGAGAAGCGCGCCACCATGACGATCAACCTGCGCAACATCTTCCATCGCATGGAGCCGACCCGGCAGGACATCCAGACCCTGCACGGCGTCATCATGGCGATCGCCGAGGGCCGCAAGGGACCGGCGCGCGGCGGCGTGCTTAACGCGGAGGAGTCCGAACGGCTGCGAGCGCTGATCGCTGAGCACGGGCAGGGACGCGTCGCATCGGAGCGCGGGCCGGTGCGCGGGCTTGCGCGGCTCCTGCGGCGCAATCCGACCGAAGCCGAACGGCGGTTCTGGGACACGATGATCAAGGACCGGCGCTTCGCCGGCCGCGGCTTCAAACGCCAGACGCCGGTCGGCGCCTACATTCCCGACGTCGTGTCGTTCGAGTTGCGTTTGGTGATCGAACTGCTACCCGACGATGAGAGCGAGGCCGCGCTGCAGGCGCGCGCCGAGCGCCACACATGGCTCGCCGAGCGCGGCTACCGGATCGTTACCTTCGCCGCGCGCGAGGTCGAGACGGATATCGCGGGCGTGCTCGACCGGCTCGAAACTCTGCTCAGCCCTTGATGACCTTCATCGCGCCCGCGATCCCCGCCCGCAGCAGGCCGAGGTCGCTCGCGACCGCGAGGAAACGCACGCCGCGCCTGGCGAGCGCCACCGCGCGCTCGGCGGTCGGGCAGAATGCGCCCATGATCTTGCCGGCCTTGTGCGCGGCCTCGGTGATGCGGTCGATCTGCGCATCGACCTCCTTCGACATCGGGTCGAGCGTGCTGCCGTTCGAGAGCGCGATCGAGAGATCGGACGGGCCGAGGAACAGCGCGTCGATGCCGTCCGTCCCGGCGATCGCGGCGAGATTGTCGAGCGCGGTACGGGTCTCGATCATGGCGAGCGTGACCGTGCTTGCGTTCGCCTCGCGCAGATAGACCGCCTGGTCCGCGATCCCGGCGAGCATCATGGCGCGGTGCGGCCCCCAGCTTCGCTCGCCGAGCGGCGGATATTTGGTCGCCGCAACGAAGGCGCGCGCGTCGGCGGGCGTGTTGATCATCGGCGAGATGATCGCTTCGGCGCCGAAATCGAGCGCGCGGCTGGCGGTGGCAAAATCGCCGAGCGGGACGCGCACCACCGGCGCCGCGCCGGCGTGTCGGATCATGCCGACCGCTGCGACCATCTGTTGGAGGTCCCAGAGGCCGTGCTGCATGTCGACGGTGACCGCGGAAAATCCCTCGCGCGCCAGGACCTCGGTCACGATCGGCGCGGCGAGCGCGCACCAGCCCGAATATACGATTTCGCCGGCGCGAAGCCGGCGGGCGAGAGAGAAGCCGTTGCTCGGCACGATGCTCACTCCAGTTCGTTCATTCCAAACGTTCGATGATCATCTGATAGGTTTTCGCAAGCACGCGGATGCGGCCGGCCTCTGCGCGGATAAAGTCGTCGATCGCCGGCTGCGGGCGTTCCTGCGGCGGCATCGAGCGTCCCCATTCGTAGTCATCCCAGATGATGATGCCACCGGGCGCGAGGATCTGCCAGACGCCGGCTGAATCTTCCATCACCTCGTCGCGGCGGTGGCTGCCGTCGATATAGGCGAGATCGAACCGGCGCTGCGCCTGCGCGAGCTGTGCGAGCGCCGGACCGGAGCGGCTCTTGATCTTTTCGACCCGATTCGTGAACCGCGCGAGGTTGCGATCGAACCGCTGCTCGGCGCCGCGGATCTGGTCGCGCAGTCCGTCATACACATAATCTTCTTCCGCCGTGCCGCCGAACGTATCGATGCACAGGATGCTCGCGCGCGGAAAAAAGTTGAGGAAGAAAACCGCCGAGCGGCCCTCCCACGATCCGATCTCGAGGATGCGCAACGGCGCCTCGCGCAGCGGCGAGAGCACGCGCCGCCATGCTGTGAAGTTGCCCGAGGTCCAGTCGGTCGTGAAGTCCTTGTCCGCGAACCACGAACGGTAGCGCCGCCGGTCGAAGATTTTTTCGATCCGATGCGGACGCCAGCGTAGTGCCGCTGGACGCGCGCGTGCCGCCGGTGTCATCCGCCCGACTTCATGTCGCTGACCGCCTTTGCCATCAGTTCATCCATGGTGCGGCGGATCTGGTGATCGGACTGGGCCACGCCCTTGGCGTCGAAATCCGCACGGATCTTGCGGAAGACATCGTGGTCGCCGGCTTCCTCGAAGTCCGACATCACGACGGCCTTGGCGTAGGCATCGGCCTCCGCGCCGGCAAGGCCGAGCTTATCCGCGGCCCACAGGCCGAGCAGCTTGTTGCGGCGCGCGTTCGCTTTGAATCTCAGTTCTTCGTCGTGCGCGAACTGCTTTTCGAAGCCTTCCTCGCGCTTGTCGAATGTGGTCATACATGCACCGTGGTTCTCTTGCGGTTCCAACCGCGTTTCGCAACGAAACATAAATTGTGCGGCCGCAATAGGGTAGTGGCCTCAAATCAGTCTCAATCGGCCATCGCCGTTACAATTGGCACTTGCATAACGGTCCCTGATGGTCAAGGCAACGCGACACACGCGCCGATTCGTGCCGACGCGGATGAGTGCGCTATCCACTTGCCATGATTGTGCTGCGCACTGCGATCGGCTAGATTGCGCCATGGACGCGGGCTGGCTATGTCCTGGTTTGCGCTGCCGCGTTCCCCTTCCGCCGCGGACAAACGAACTAAACCGGAGTCACGGCATCATATGGACATTCACAAACCACGGTATACTCCGATGAGCCGTCGTCGTCGCATTTACGAAGGCAAGGCCAAGGTTCTCTATGAGGGCCCGGAGCCGGGAACCTTGATTCAGCATTTCAAGGATGATGCGACCGCATTCAATGCCAAGAAGCACGAGGTGATCGAAGGGAAAGGGGTCCTCAACAACCGGATCTCCGAATATGTCTTCCAGCATTTGAACGACATCGGCGTTCCGACCCACTTCATCCGCCGTCTCAACATGCGCGAGCAGCTGATTCGCGAGGTCGAGATCATTCCGCTTGAAGTGGTGGTGCGCAACGTCGCCGCCGGTTCGCTGTCACAGCGTCTCGGCATCGAGGAAGGCACCCAACTGCCGCGTTCGATCATTGAGTTCTATTACAAGAACGACCAGCTCAACGATCCGATGGTATCGGAGGAACATATTACCGCCTTCGGCTGGGCCACGCCGCAGGAGATCGACGACATCATGGCGCTGGCCATCCGGGTCAACGACTTCCTCTCGGGCCTTTTCCTTGGCGTCGGCATCCGTCTCGTCGATTTCAAGATGGAAACCGGCCGGCTGTGGGAAAACGAGATGATGCGGATCGTCGTCGCCGACGAGATCTCGCCCAACTCGTGCCGGCTGTGGGACATCAAATCGAACGAGAAGCTCGACAAGGATCGCTTCCGCCGCGATCTCGGCGGCCTGGTCGAGGCTTACACCGAGGTCGCCAAGCGGCTCGGAATCATGAGCGAGAACGAGCGGCCGCAAGGGCCCGGCCCGGTCCTCGTCAAGAGCTAGGACCGAAAGGTCCGGGCAAGGAGCGGGATCGATGGGTGTCCCCACGATCGGTCTTGCGCCGATGACGGTGAAGGAGTTTTACGCCTTCACCGACAAACGGCCGGACGACGAAAAATGGGAGCTGATCGATGGAGAGCCGGTGTCGAACCCGACACCGAGTTACCTGCATCAGGATATTGTGGGAAATTTCCTTCTCTATTTGAGGGGCTTGGAACGGGCGCAGCCGCAGCCGCGGAAGGCGCTTCCGGGGATCGGGGTGCGCGTCTCGGATACGAAGCTTCCTGTGCCGGATGTTCTCGTCCGGCCCGGACATCCGCCGAACAACAATCCGATGAGTTGCGAATGTGATGACATGATTGTCGCATTCGAGGTGCTTTCGCCCTCGACCGAGGAGCACGATCTACGCTGGAAACGGGCGGCCTACACCGGCCTGCCCTCGCTGTCGCACTATATCGTCATCGCGCAGGACGCCGTGGATGTCGTGGTGTTCGCGCGCGATGACGGTTTTGCGGAACGGCAGTTCCGAAAGATCACCGAATCGATTGATTTGGCGGTGCTCGGCATTCCCTTGCCATTGGCGGAGATTTACCGCGGCACGGGCTTGAACTAACGCAGCCATCGTGTCGCGCGCGTGCGCCAAGGGGCTTGTTGCATGCGAAGGGACATCACCATCGGCCTGGTTGTGCCGTTCGCCGAGGACAAGGTTCCGGATGAAGGGCTGCTGATGTATCCCGGCGCGCGGTTCATCGCGCGCGGCGTTGGGGTGCGCGGACTGACCGAGGCAGGCTATGACGCCGCGGTCGACAACATCGTGCCGGCCGCACGCGCGCTCGCCGATCAAGGCGTTGATGCCATCATGGTGATCGGGACGTCGCTCACGTTCTATCGGGGGGTGGAATTCCATGAGCAACTTCTCGCCGATCTGCGCGCCGCGACCGGCCTCCCGGTCAGCACCATGAGCCAGGCGATCGTCGATGGCCTGCGTGCGATGGGCGCGCGGCGGATCGGCGTCGCCACCGCCTATGCCGAGGACGTGAACCGGCGCCTCGCCGATTTCCTCACGGCGCAGGGGTTCGAGGTGCTGGCGCTGCGCGGTTTCGGGCTCGTTGGCTTCGGCGACCCGGGCAAGAAGAGCGAGGCCGATATCATCGCGCTCGGCCGCGACGTCTGCGCGGCGGCGGGGGAGGCGGAAGGGTTGCTGATCTCCTGCGGCGGGTTGCGCACGCTCGGCGTCGCCAAGCCGCTCGAGGAGCACCTCGGCATTCCGGTCGTTTCCAGCACGCAAGCCGCGTTCTGGTCGGCGCTGCGGCTCGCCGGCGAGAGCGGACGCGTGTCCGGCCGCGGGCGGTTGCTGGAACAGGCGGCAAGCGCGGCGGTGAACTAAGGTAGCCGGAGTTGCGGTTGAGCGGTGAGCCTGTGGCGCTTACCGCTTGCACCCGAATCGCCCAATGTCGATATTTGGCTGACCCAAGTATCCGGCGGCTCGACGCCAAGGACCTTCGCATGAAAGCCCGCGTTACTGTCACCCTTAAATCCGGCATCCTCGATCCACAGGGGAAGGCGATCGAAGGCGCGCTGAGATCGCTCGGCATTGCCGGCGTCACGAGCGTACGCCAGGGCAAGGTATTCGACATCGAGTTCGAGGGCGCGCCGGGCCAGGACGCCGAGACGGTGCTCAAGCAGGCCGCCGACAAGCTCCTCGCCAATACGGTGATCGAGAATTATAATGTGGAACTGATCCGCTAAGTTTGCGCGCTGGTGGCCCACGTGACAAGCCGCGGTGCTGATACGGCGATCGCATGATCAAGCTGCGTACGGGACTTTTCATTGGTGTCCTCGGTATTGCCTTCGCGAGCGTGCTCGCCGGCGGCGCAGCGACGCTTGGGGTCGCGCGGCTCGGCGGCGATAGCTCGCCGCCGCGTGCGCAGTGGACCGAGGTCAAGTGGCCATTCCCGCTCGACGAGTGGGGGCTCGGCCGCGCCTTTCGTTGCGGCGCCGCCGATTGTGGCACCGAGGTCAACATCTATCTGCGCGCCAAGGTCGGCTTCTGCAATTGCTCGACCGGAGTCTCCGACGACGCCGAGCTCGAGCGCGTCGCCGATCTCGAAATCTACAGCGACCAGTACGTCGCGACCGCCGACGGCCACCCCGTCGACGTCGGTTGGATGAAGGGCCGCAGCCGGCCGTATCGCGTCACCATGCGCTATGCGCCGACGTTCGATGCGGTTGCGATTGCCTTCAACGACAAGTGCGACGTGGCGGTGGCGACCGTCGTGTCCGATCCCGCCAAGCTCGCGCAGGCCGAGCGCGCCGCGGTCGAATTCCTGAACGGCGATCTCACCCTGAAATGGGCGCGCGCCGAGCTCGGCCAGGTCAGCGACTGATGCAAGCCGCCGTCATCGTCTTCCCCGGCATCAATCGTGAACGCGACATGGCGCGCACGCTCAAGCTCGTTTCCGGGCGCTCGCCGGCGATGGTGTGGCACGCCGATACCGCACTGCCGGCGGGCATCGATCTCGTGGTGATCCCGGGCGGATTCTCCTACGGCGATTATCTGCGCTGCGGCGCGATCGCCGCACGCGCGCCGATCATGGACGCGGTGCGCGCCTTCGCGGCCAAGGGCGGGCTCGTGCTTGCGGTTTGCAACGGCTTTCAGATCGCGTGCGAGTCCGGCCTGCTGCCGGGCGTGCTGATGCGCAATCAGCAGCTCCGCTTCATCTGCCGCGACGTTTACCTGCGGGTGGAGCGCTCCGATACGCCGTTCACGCGCGGCTACAACGCCGGCCAGGTGATCCGCGTGCCGGTCGCGCACGGCGAAGGCAACTACATCGCCGACGGCGAGACCATCGCGCGGCTCGAAGGCGAGGGCAGGGTGCTGTTCCGCTACGCCTCGCCGGACGGGATGGTCGACCCGAACTGGAACCACAATGGCGCCATGAACGCCGTCGCCGGGATTCTCAACGAGCGCGGCAACGTGCTCGGCATGATGCCGCACCCGGAGAACCACGTCGAAGCGGCGATGGGCTGCACCGACGGGCGCGGGCTGTTCGCGGGGCTGGTCCACTATCTCGCCGACGCGGCGTAGTCTTTTGCAAGAGCCGAACGCGCTTCCGCAATGTCCATCCCGTTCGTCGCGAGACCTCTGCCAGTCAGGGAATCTGGATTGATCGCAGAAAGGCGATGAAGGAGCGCGCATCTTCGCGCGTGAAGCGGAAGGTCGGCATGTCGGGGTGATCCGATGTCAGTCCCTGGCGTAACGTCGCTTGAGGATTGGCTGAGGCTATAACACTCAAACAAGAGGGTTCGTTCATGAATCGCCTTATCCGCCTGATGTCATTGGTCGCCGGACTTGCGGCCGCGAACGCGATGACAGCCGGCCACGTCTGCGCCGCCGACATTCCGCAGGTCAAGCTGTCCGAATGGACGCCGCCTGATCTCAGCGCTCTCGGCGATGATCCGATGGGCAAGCTGATCAAATACGGCTACGCCCTCATGACCGATACCGTGAACCAGATCGGTCCGGCGGCGTCGGATCCGGCGCAACGGTTCTCCGGCAACAATCTCACCTGTCAGAGCTGCCATCTCAAAGCCGGCACGCAGACCTACGCGATGCCGCTGGTTGGCGTTTGGGGCCAGTTCCCGCAGTACCGCGGAAGGGAAGGTCAGGTCGGCACGCTCGAAGAACGCGTGAACGGCTGCATGGAGCGCAGCATGAATGGTCGCGCGCTGCCGCTCGACAGCCGGGAGATGAAGGCCTTTCTCGCGTACATGAAATGGCTGTCGGCGGGAATTCCTGATGGCGCCAAGCTGATCGGTGCCGGCACCTTGAACGTGAAGGAACCGGCGCGGATGGCAAATCTCGGCCATGGCGCGCAGGTCTTTGCGCAGTTCTGCGCTGCATGCCATGGCGCGGATGGGCGCGGGCAGCGCACCGGGACCGCAGGTCCATATCAATTCCCGCCGCTCTGGGGTCCCGACAGCTACAATGACGGGGCCGGCATGGCGCGGCTGCTGACGGCGGCCGCCTTCGTCAAGCACAACATGCCGCTTGGAACGTCGTATTCGAGCCCGTTGTTGAGTGACGACGAGGCCTATGATGTGGCGGCGTTCATCAACAACGCCGAGCGACCGCAGAAATCAAATCTTGAAAAGGACTTCCCGATCCGGCTGCAGAAGCCGGTCGACGCGCCCTATGGACCTTATGTCGACAAGTTCGATCTGCAGCAGCACAAGTTCGGACCGTTCGAGCCGATTCGCGCCGAGCTCAAGGAATTGGCCGCGCGGGCGGCTGCGTCGCGATAGCTCCGCCCTGCCCATCCTGTAGGGTCAGCCGCGGCGGGCGCGGGCCGGCCGGCGCGATGCATTCTCGGTGAAATCGAGCGATTGCTGGAAGCGGATGGCGTCGGCCCGCGCGTCTTCGCCAGTCGCCAGCGCCGTCCCCTCGATCTGATAGAGCCGCTGCTTGTGATAGAAGATCGCGACGAAGGAATGGCTGCCGTCCGCGTGGTCGATGCTCAACTGACGCCCGTAGACCGCGCGAATGCGGTGCGGGATGTCGACTTTGATCTCCGCCGCCGTGGACAGCATCTTGACCGCGTGTTCGACCGCGGCGGTTTCCTCGATGGCAGTGTCCGCCAGGTCGGCGATCGTCATGCGGAATACGCTGCCGGCCCGGGTGACGGAATAGACACGCGCTTCGACCGAACGATCGTCGGAGGCGGGATAGGTCGTGGTTTCGATCTTGGGATCGGCGGGAAAGGCGACCGAGAACGAATAGCTGGGATAGGCATATTCCTTCCAGCTTTGCGCCGCGGCCGGACCCCCTGCAACAAACGCCGCCAGGATGTAGGCGATCGCACGCATGGTGATCCTCCGGGACACGGTGAGCTTACAGGCGCGGTATTGTAGGCCTTACCACCGGACGTTGGAAGCAACCGAGCAGGGTGACGGAGTTGTTGCCTTTCCGGTTCGTCCTGCCGCGCAACCGCTTGCGGAGTTCAGTTGGAGCATGCTCCGTCGCCCCGCTTTCGCTGGGACGACGTTCCAATTCATTCGTCACCGTCACTTCTGCGCGGGCTTGAAATATTTCAAATTCGGCGGCGGTTGATCCTTCTTGATCGGCATCAGTTCGCCATCGGCGCTCTTGTAATAGGATTCCTTGCCGATGCGGACCCACGAATTGTCGTCGGCGCAGGTTGACGTGTGCCAGCTCGCCTTCGGGTCCGGCTTGCGTTGGGCCTTCCGCAGCAGCGTCCAGGGATGCGTCAAGGCGTGATCGGAGACCGTGATCTCGTCATAAATGATATTCGGATCGGCCTTATCGAGGAAGAACCGCTCCGTGACGACGCTCTGATTGTCCCGGTGCAACGGAAGGCCGCTGGCGTCGAAGGCGCGCGGACCTTTGAAGTGGGTGGTTTCGACCCGAAGCTCGTCGTAACGCCCGCTTCCCGTCGTGTCGACCCACTTGCCCAGGGAATAACCGGCATAGGTCAGCTCGGCGTCGGCGGGAATCTCGCGTCCGTCGGTGAAGATCCGCCGATAGGAATCGTTGACATGGCTGATCAGGATATAGGTCACGTCGGGCGTGATGATGATCTCCATCGGGTCATAGAGATTCATCATCATCGGCATGCCCTGTGGAATGCAGTAGGTGGATGGCACGTCGCCTGGCCCGCCGGCGGCCATCTCGACCCGGTTGGCGTCGTAGATCGCCTGATATTCCGGCGTGAGCGGGGCTTTCTGCCCGGTGGCCGCGAACCAGTTCGGGCGGCCGACGCGCCACCACTGGCCCTTGAAGTCGGGATATTTCGACTCATCGAACGCGCGCGCATCGGAAAGCGTCACCGACAGCGCCGTCGCCAGCGCCATGGCACCGATCAAGCTTCGGGCGAGCATGCGTATCCTCCCTGGAATGGACTCGCTGTTGCGGGCGTCTTGCTGGAAGGGCGGCGGTCTCCTTATACACCGGGCGCGCATCGGCCGGAACGGCCTTGACCCCGGGTGTCAGGGAGCCCACCTGTGGATTGCCGCCGTATCGGTTGCCGGGCCATGCCCGGCAATGACATTTTGGGCCCATGGCAAGGACATTCGAACAACCATCGCCGCCGCGAACGCCGGAGATCACGCCCGAATTGATCGCCGCGCACGGCCTCACGCCGCAGGAATATGCGCGCCTGCGTGAACTCATCGGCCGCGAGCCGAGCTTCACCGAGCTCGGCATTTTTTCGGCGATGTGGAACGAGCACTGCTCGTACAAATCCTCGAAGATCCATCTGCGCACGCTGCCCACCAAGGCCCCCTGGGTGATCCAGGGTCCGGGCGAGAACGCCGGCGTGATCGATATCGGCGATGGCCTCGCCTGCGTGTTCAAGATGGAGAGCCACAACCACCCGAGCTACATCGAGCCTTATCAGGGCGCGACGACCGGCGTCGGGGGCATCCTGCGCGACGTGTTCACGATGGGCGCGCGGCCGATCGCTTGCCTCGATGCGCTCTCCTTCGGCGCGCCGTCCCATCCGAAGACCCGGCACGTGGTTGCCGGCGTGGTCGCCGGCATCGGCGGCTATGGCAATTCATTCGGCGTGCCGACGGTCGGCGGCTCGGTGCGCTTCCACACCCGCTACGACGGCAATTGCCTCGTCAACGCGATGGCGGTCGGAATCGCGGAGACCGACAAGATCTTCTATGCCGCGGCGTCCGGCGTTGGCATGCCGATCGTCTATCTCGGCTCCAAGACCGGGCGCGACGGCATCCACGGCGCCACCATGGCGTCGGCCGAGTTCGGCGAGGACTCAGGCGAAAAGCGGCCCACCGTGCAGGTCGGCGATCCGTTCGCGGAGAAGCTCCTGCTCGAAGCCTGTCTCGAGATCATGGCGAAGGACTGCGTGATCGCGATCCAGGACATGGGCGCGGCCGGGCTCACCTGCTCGGCGGTCGAGATGGGCGCGAAGGGCGACCTCGGCGTCACGCTCGATCTCGACGCGGTGCCGTGCCGCGAGGAGGGCATGACCGCCTACGAAATGATGCTCTCCGAGAGCCAGGAGCGCATGCTCATGGTGCTCAGGCCGGAGAAGGAGCAGGAGGCCGAAGCGATCTTCCGCAAATGGGGGCTCGATTTCGCGATCGTCGGCAAGACCACGCCGACCAAGCGCTTCATCGTGCGCCACCGCGGCGAGGTGATGGCCGATCTGCCGATCAAGGAACTGGGCGACGAGGCGCCGGTCTACGATCGCGCCCATGTCGAGACGCCGAAGGCGGCGATCGTGAAATCCGCCGATGTCGCCGCGCCGATGTCGAATGCGGAAGCGCTGCTCAAGCTGATCGGCTCGCCGGATCTCTGTTCGAAGCGCTGGGTCTGGGAGCAGTACGATCACATCATCCTCGGCAACACGGTGCAGCGGCCGGGCGGCGATGCCGCGGTCGTGCGCGTACTGGACGGACCGAAAGCGCTGGCGCTCACGGCCGACGTCACGCCGCGCTACTGCGAGGCCGATCCGTTCGAGGGCGGCAAGCAGGCGGTGGCGGAGGCCTGGCGCAATCTCACCGCCGTCGGCGCGCGCCCGCTCGCGCTCACCGACAACTTGAATTTCGGCAATCCGGAGCGGCCGGAGATCATGGGCCAACTCGTCGGCTGCATCCGCGGCATCGGCGAGGCGGCGACGGCGCTCGATTTCCCGATCGTGTCCGGCAATGTGTCGCTCTACAACGAGACCAACGGCCGCGCGATTCTGCCCACGCCGACGATCGGCGGCGTCGGCCTGTTCGATGACTTCACCAAATCGGCGACGCTCGCTTTCAAGGCCGACGACGAAGCCATCGTGGTGTTCGGCGAGACCAAGGGCTGGCTCGGCCAGTCGCTCTATCTGCGCGAGATCTGCGAGCGGGAGGAAGGCGCCCCGCCGCCGGTCGACCTGGCGGTCGAGCGGCGCAATGGGGATTTCGTGCGGACGCTAATCGCGGAAGGGATTGCGACCGCCGTGCATGATGTATCCGACGGCGGGCTCTTGGTCGCGGTCGCCGAGATGGCGATGGCGAGCGGGATCGGCGCCGAGTTCGAGGTCGCGCCGTTCGCCGCGCACGCGTTCTGGTTCGGCGAGGATCAGGCGCGTTACGTGGTGACGCTCGACGCCGGTCATGCGGAGAAGATCATCAGCCGCGCGCGCGTCGAAGGCATCCCGGCGCGGCTGCTCGGCACCACCGGTGGCGACGCCCTGGCGCTCAAGGACGAGCGCCCGGTGTTGATCGCGAAGCTGCGCGAGGCTTTTGAGGGCTGGCTGCCAGCGTACATGGCGGGGCGAGCGGGGTGAATTGTTTGTTTGAATGTTTCGTTTCCGGGCGCATGGAGCGAAGCGGAACGTGAACCCGATCTCGGGTTTACCCGAGATCGGTGCATATTACACCCAACTGGCGTGGACCCAGCGGGCCGGGAGACGTCTTACTTCATGAATTCGCTGGCGCGGAAAATGGCCTCGAATGGAATGCCGCGCTCGCGGTAGAATTCCGGGGCGCCTTCCTCGCGGTCGACGATGGAGAGAACCAGCACGATCTCGGCGCCGGACCTCTGTGCGGCATCAACTGCAATCATCGCCGAGCCGCCCGTCGTGGTGACGTCCTCCAGGATCACGACCTTCTTGCCTTGCAGCGTGTCGTTCGGGCCGAGTCCCTCGACGAGCTTCTTGGTGCCGTGGTCCTTGACCTCTTTGCGAACGAAGAACGCCGGAATCGGCCGCTCGTCGCGGCTGCTCATCAGGGCGAGAGCGCTGACGAGAGGCACCGCGCCGAGCGCGAGACCGCCGGCATAATCGACCTTGATGCCACGCAGCTTCTCCAACACCAGCTCGGCGATCGCATGCGATCCTTCCGGATCGAACATGGTCGGCTTCATGTCGAGGTAGTAGTCGCTCTCCTTGCCCGAGGCGAGCTTGTAGCGTCCCCGCGCGAAGGATTTTTCCTTGATGATGCGAAAGAGCTTCTCCCGCAGCAGGTTCGCTTCAAACGGGCTTAGTGGCTTCGCGGAAGGATGCGTGGTCATGGCACTCCTCGGGCGTGCAGGTCGGGTGAGCTATATCGGCGGCGACTCCACCTGACAACGCTTCAATTCCCGAGCAACGATACCGGGTTCCCCCAGGCAAATCGGAGATTATCTGACGTCATCCCCGATATTTTGGCAGCTACCGCCGCAGCAGTCCCCCCAGCGCGCCGCGCACCAGCGCGCGGCCGATCGAGCCGCCCATGGAGCCGCCAAGCGACTTGCCGAGGTCGGCCGCGATCTGGCCGGCGACCTTGTTGGTGACGGTGCGGGTCACGCTGCGCGTCATCGCCTGGGTGGTCGTGAGCCGCTCCCCGCGCTTGTGCTCGGTGCCGAACAGGCCGCCGAACATATGGCCGATGGTGCCCATCACGCCGCCCTCGGTGGGCGCGCCGGCCGGCGCCGCCGAAGTCGAGCCGGTCTGCTGCACGCGTTTCTGCAGCACCTCGTAGGCGGACTCGGAATCGATCGCCTGGTCGTATTTTCCTTTCACCGGGCTGTTGGCTTGGATCGCCTTGCGCTCGTCGGGCGTGATCGGGCCGACGCGCGCCGATGGCGGCCGGATCATGCAGCGCTCGACCATCGAAGGGGTGCCGTTGCCTTCGAGGAACGACACCAGCGCCTCGCCCTTGCCGAGCTGCATGATCACCTGCGCGGTGTCGAGGTTGGGATTGGGTCGGAAGGTATCGGCGGCGGCCTTCACCGCCTTCTGGTCGCGCGGGGTGAAGGCGCGCAGCGCGTGCTGCACGCGGTTGCCGAGTTGCGCCAAAACCTTGTCCGGCACGTCGAGCGGGTTCTGGGTGACGAAGTAGACCCCGACGCCCTTGGAGCGGATCAGCCGCACCACCTGCTCGATCTTGTCGAGCAGCGCCTTGGGCGCATCGGTAAACAGGAGATGCGCCTCGTCGAAGAAGAACACCAGCTTGGGCTTGGGCAGATCGCCGACTTCGGGAAGCTCCTCGAACAGCTCTGAAAGGAGCCACAGCAGGAAGGTCGCGTAGAGCCGTGGGCTTTCCATCAACTTGTCGGCGGCGAGCACGTTGATATAGCCGCGGCCGTCGCGGTCGGCGCGGATAAAGTCCTTGAGCGCGAGCGCGGGCTCGCTGAAGAATTTCGTGCCGCCCTGATTCTCCAGCACCAGCAAGGCGCGCTGGATCGTGCCGATCGTCGCCTTGGCAACGTTCCCGTACTGGGTTGTGAGTTCGGCGGCATGGTCGGCGAGATAACCGAGCATGGCGCGCAAATCCTTGAGGTCGAGCAGCAGGAGCCCCTGCTCGTCGGCGACGCGAAAAGCCACGTTGAGCACGCCTTCCTGCACATCGTTGAGATCGAGCAGCCGGGACAGCAGCAGCGGGCCCATCTCCGAGATGGTCGCGCGGATGGGATGGCCCTGCTCGCCGAACAGGTCCCAGAAGATCACCGGGAACTGGTCCGGCTGGTACTCGATGCCCATGCTTTTGGCGCGGGTGACGAACGCTTCCTTGGCCTCGCCGGCCTCGGCGATGCCGGACAGGTCGCCCTTCACGTCGGCCGCGAACACCGACACGCCGGCATTCGACAGCCCCTCGGCCAGGACCTGCAGGGTAACGGTCTTGCCGGTGCCGGTGGCGCCGGCGACGAGCCCGTGGCGGTTGGCGAGCGCCAGCGTCAGGACTTCCGGCTTGGTGCCCTGACCGACGAAAATGGTGCCGTCCTGATCGGGAGTGGTCATCTTTGCCTCTGGGTGGCGAACCGGTCGCCGCGCCTATCAAGTGCGCCTATTTTTCGCGGTCACTCAAGCGTGGTCAACAGGTGCGCAATCGCGCGAAGTTTTCGCTTGCGGTCGTTTGCCCTTGTCCTATCTATTTCACAGGACGGACCGCGCCGCGACTTGGAAGCGTGGCGAGCTTCTTGTTCTTTCCATGGCCGGCGGGCTGTTGCACGGAGCGGGAGACCATTCCATGGCCATGGAGGCCAACGACATCGAGCGGTTGATCAAGGCCCGCATCCCGGATGCCGACGTGACGATCCGCGATCTTGCCGGTGACGGCGACCATTATGCCGCCACCGTCATCGCGGAATCCTTCCGCGGCAAATCGCGGGTGGCGCAACACCAGATCGTCTACGAGGCCCTCAAGGCGGAGATGGGTGGAAAGCTCCACGCCCTGGCGTTGCAGACCGGCGTCCCTCAGGGGTAAGTTGACCGAAATCCCGCATTCATTCGCGGCCCGAGCATAGGATCAGACCATGAGCATCGAGCAATTCATCGACAATGAGGTCAAGGGGAACGAGGTGGTGCTGTTCATGAAGGGCACCCCGCAGTTTCCGATGTGCGGGTTTTCTGGCCAACTCGTCCAGATCCTCGATCACCTCGGCGTGACCTACAAAGGCCTCAACGTGCTCGAGTCCGACGAGTTGCGGAACGGCATCAAGACCTATTCCAACTGGCCGACCATCCCGCAGCTCTACGTGAAGGGCGAGTTCGTCGGCGGCTGCGACATCGTGCGCGAAATGTTCCAGTCCGGCGAGTTGCAGACCATGTTCAAGGACAAGGGCGTCGCGGCCGCGGACAAGGCGACGGCCTGAGCCGCGCAAAGCGCCGGTTTCCCCTGCTGATGACCAAACGGCCAGCCCTGGAGGCTGGCCGCATCGCTTTGCTTCTGTGCCGAAATGCCTTAGCGCGAATAGAACTCGACCACGAGGTGCGGCTCCATCTGCACGGGGTAGGGCACCTCGGTGATTGCCGGCACGCGGGTGAGCTTCGCGGTCATCTTGGTGTGGTTGACCTCGATGTAGTCGGGCACGTCGCGCTCGGCGAGACCGGTCGCCTCCAGCACCAGCGCAAGCTGCTTGGACTTCTCCTTGACCTCGACAACGTCATCGACTTTCACGCGGTAGCTCGGGATCGTGACGCGCCGGCCGTTCACGTTGATGTGGCCGTGGCTGACGAACTGGCGCGCGGCGAAAACCGTCGGCACCAGCTTGGCCCGGTAGATGATGGCGTCGAGACGGCGCTCTAGGAGGCCGATCATGTTGGCGCCGGAATCGCCCTTCATCCGGATCGCCTCGTCATAGATGCCGCGGAACTGCTTCTCGCCGATGTTGCCGTAATAGCCGCGCAGCTTCTGCTTCGCCCGCAACTGCACACCGTAGTCGGAGAGCTTGCCCTTGCGGCGCTGGCCATGCTGGCCGGGGCCATATTCGCGGCGGTTGACGGGGCTCTTCGGGCGGCCCCAGACATTCTGGCCCATGCGGCGGTCGATCTTGTACTTCGCCTCGTGGCGCTTGGTCATCGCGTCCTCATGTTTCTGTCGCGTTGGTTTGCGAGGATCGCGCCCTCCTCTGTCCCGGTTTTTTGCGCCGGAACCGACAGGCCGAGCTTAAGCGTAGGCTCGACCACGGGTCGCGAAACGCCGCGCGAGCCGAAACGGCCCGCGCGGTGAGCGGTTTCTAGGGGGATCGACCCCTCAAGTCAATTCGGCCGCTGGCGTGAGCCCGAACCGGGCGAGCGTCGCCTGCAGGCCGGGGGAAGGGAGGCGGCCGGAGGTGAAGATGGCCCGGGCGGACCCCGCCGCCGTGCCGGCCTCCCCCGCTCCCAGCAGGTCGACCACGCGGCGGGCGATCGCCGGCGCCGGATCGATGAAGGTCACCGGCCAGGGCGCGAGCCGTTGCAGCCGATCCAGCAGGAGCGGGAAATGCGTGCAGGCCAGCACCACGATATCGGTGCGCCGGCCGCTTTCGTCGACGAAACACGGCGCGATTTCCGCAGCGATCGCGGCATCGGCAATCGTCTCGCCGGCCAGCGCCGCCTCGGCCAGCGCCGCCAGCCGGGCCGAGCCGACCAGCGTGATGTCGGCGCCGTTGGCGAAGTCGCGGATCAGCGCGCGCGTGTATTCGCGGGCGACCGTGGCCTCGGTGCCCAGCACCGATACCCGGCGGGTGACGGAAGCGGCGCAGGCCGGCTTGATCGCCGGCACCGTGCCGACGAACGGGACCGCATAGCGGGCGCGTAGCTGCGGCAGCACGAGCGTCGAGGCGGTATTGCAGGCGATCACGATCAGGTCGGGCCGGTGCGCCGCGATCAGTTCGCCCGTCAGCGCAACCACCCGGGCGATCAGGTCCGCCTCGGCATGGCGGCCGTACGGGAAATAGGCGTCGTCGGCGGCGTAAACGAAGTGCGCATCCGCACGCGCCTTCACGACCTCACGGAACACCGTGAGGCCGCCCAGCCCTGAATCGAAAACCAGGATCGTTGGTGCGGTCGCCGGCATCAGTCCTGCTTGCCGAATACCCGATTGAAGATCGTGTCGACGTGTTTGAAGTGATGGCCGAGGTCGAAGTTCTCCTGGAGGTCGGCCTCGCTCAGGTATTGGCGCACGTCGGGATCGGCGCTGAGGTGGGCGAGGAAATCGCCGTCGCCGCGCCACACCTTCATGGCGTTCCTCTGCACCAGCCGGTAGGCGTCCTCGCGCGCGGCGCCTTTCTGCGTCAGCGCGATCAGCACGCGTTGCGAGTGAACGAGGCCGCCGAGCCGGTCGAGATTCTTGCGCATGTTCTCGGGGTAGATCACGAGCCGCTCGATGATGCCGGCGAGGCGCGCAAGCGCGAAGTCGAGCGTCGCGGTCGCGTCCGGTCCGATCATGCGCTCGACCGAGGAATGCGAGATGTCGCGCTCATGCCAGAGCGCGACGTCCTCGAGCGCCGGCGTCACGTAGGCGCGCACCATGCGGGCGAGCCCGGTGACGTTCTCCGACAGCACGGGGTTGCGCTTGTGCGGCATCGCCGAGGAGCCCTTCTGGCCCTCGGAAAAATATTCCTCCGCTTCCAGGACTTCCGTGCGCTGCAAATGACGAATCTCAGTCGCGAGCCGCTCCACGGAGGAGCCGACCACGCCGAGCGTCGCAAAATACATCGCGTGGCGATCGCGCGGGATCACTTGCGTCGAGACCGGTTCGATGCGCAGGCCCATCGCCTTGGCGACATGCGCCTCGATCCGCGGATCGACCTGCGCGAAGGTGCCGACCGCGCCGGAAATCGCGCAGGTGGACACCTCCTCGCGCGCGGCGACAAGCCGCTCGCGGGCGCGCGAGAATTCCGCATAGGCCTGCGCGAGCTTGAGGCCGAAGGTCGTCGGCTCGGCGTGAATGCCGTGCGAGCGCCCGACCGTCGGTGTGAGCTTGTGCTCGAAGGCGCGGCGTTTGAGCGCGGCCAGGAGCTTGTCGGTGTCGGCGATGAGGATGTCGGCGGCGCGCTTGAGTTGCACGTTGAGCGTGGTGTCGAGCACGTCCGAGGATGTCATGCCCTGGTGCACGAAGCGCGCCTCGGGTCCGATGATCTCGGCGAGATGGGTGAGGAACGCGATCACGTCGTGCTTGACCTCGCGCTCGATCTCATCGATGCGCGCGACGTCGAAGGTGGCGTTCCTGCCCTTCTCCCAGATCGTCTTGGCCGCCGCTTTCGGGATGATCCCAAGCTCGGCCATCGCGTCGGCGGCGTGCGCCTCGATCTCGAACCAGATGCGATAGCGCGTCTGCGGATCCCAGATCGCGGCGATGTCGGGTCGGGTGTAGCGGGGGATCATTGTCAGCCTCGCGCTTGCCACGTCATGCACTGGCTTGTCCCGGCCATCCACGTCTTTTTTGCGGAGACGGTGTACCCAAGACGTGGATGGCCGGGACAAACCCGGCAATGACGAAGAAGGCCCGACACGTTCGTCACACCGCTTCCCCGCGCGCGAGCGCCGCGGCGTTGCGGATGGCGGCGATGTTGGCGCGATAGGCGTCGGCGTTGCCCCCCTTGAACACCGCAGAGCCCGCGACCAGCACGTTGGCGCCGGCCTGCGCGACCAGCGGCGCGGTTTCTGGCGCGATGCCGCCGTCGACCTCGATGTCGATCGGCCGCCCGGCGGCGAGTGCGCGCAACTGCGCGATCTTGTCGATCGCTGAAGTGATGAAAGCCTGGCCGCCGAAGCCGGGATTGACCGACATGACGAGGATCAGGTCGACCAGGTCGATCACCGGCTCGATCGTGCTCGCGGACGTGCCGGGGTTGAGCGTGACGCCGGCCTTCTTGCCGAGCTTGCGGATAGCCTGCAGCGAGCGGTGGATGTGCGGCCCCGCCTCCACGTGCACGGTGATGATGTCGGAGCCGGCCTTGGCGAAGGCTTCGAGATAGGGATCGCAAGGCGCGATCATCAGATGCACGTCGAGCGTCTTGCGGGTGTGCGGGCGCAGCGCCTTCACGATGTCGGGACCGATCGAGATGTTGGGCACGAAGTGCCCGTCCATCACATCGACGTGAATCCAGTCGGCGCCCGCGGCATCGACCGCGCGCACTTCCTCGCCCAATCTGGCGAAGTCGGCGGCGAGAATAGAGGGGGCGACCAGCAGTGGGCGTTGCATCCAGGCCTCTCATGGTGCGCCGTTCGCGTATCATGCCGGCGGAAGTGCGGCAACGCGCTGTGCTGCGGCAGCGCGTCCGGCAAATTGGACCGGGCGGCTAGGCGAAAATTGCCGCGCTGGAACGCTTGCCGGCACCCAGCGCTGGCGGCCAGCGCCCGTTTTTCCCAGCCAATCCGGGCTTTTCTGACTTGGCGCGCCTCTTGCTACCGAGCCGGCGGGGCATTGCGCCATCGGGCGAGCGATGGTCGGTGGAGTTGCGGTGATGTCAGTTTCGTCGATTGGCGCATCCACAAGTGCGTATTCCTATCTGCAGTCTCTCCTGGCGAGCGGCGGCAAGGCGGCCAGCGATCCCGTCAGTCAACTGCTCGCTGCCTTCTATCCGTCGGGAACCGGCAATCCGACGGCCGCGCCAGCGGCTTCCTCGTCCGATTCCGCGTCCCCATCCAGCACGCCGGCATCGGGCAACAGTTGCCCAGCGTTCAGCTCGGATACGATGGCGACGCTGATCTCGGTGCAAGGGCAGCAATCGGACGGTCAAAATTCCCTGACCTCGCAAGCGCAGTCGCTGTTTGGGCAGTTCGACGCCAATGGCGATGGACAGATCAGCCAATCCGAATTCGAAAACGCCTTCGGTCCGAATGCCGACACCTCGAAGGTCGACGGCCTGTTCAACGCGCTCGATGCCAACGGCGACGGCTCGGTGAGCCAGGACGAACTGACGAGCGCGGCCCAGCAAAGCGGCGCGCATCATCACCACCACCACGCGCATGGGGCAGGGGGCGGTCAGGGCGGCGGCGGTGGCGGTCTCGCCGATCTTCTGTCGTCGACCGACGCCACCGGCGCGACCACCAAGACCACCGACAACGCCGACGGTTCAACCACCACCTCCATCACTTACGCGGATGGATCGACCATCGATATGACGTTGCCGGCAGCGAGTTCGAACGGTTCCAGCACATCGGGCAGCGGGTCCGACGCCGATCGCAACTTGCTCGAACAGTTGATCCGTATGCAGTCCCAAATGCTGACGCCGTCGATCAGCCAGGACCTGGCGAGCATCTGAGGCGGTCCACCGTCAACCCCTCGTGTCCTGGGCGCGCGCAGCGAAGCGGACCGCGACCCGGGACCCAGCGCAAGATTTGCGTGGCACAGATTTGCGCTTGCGCGGGACGAGCGCAGTCCAGCCATCGCTGGTATCCTTCCTGCTGCTTCGCTATATCGCCGGGGCGGCCGATCCGGCGGCGGAAGGATGAAAAAAATTCATGGCGCGCACTGATGCCATCGTGCTCGGCGCCGGCATCGTCGGCACGTCGGCGGCGCTGCATCTCGCCAAGCGCGGAGTTGCGGTGGCGCTGGTCGACCGGCGCGCGCCGGGCGAGGAGACCTCCTTCGGAAATGCCGGCGTGATCGAAGGCAACACGCTGTTCCCGCATCCGTTTCCTGCGGGATTTTCGGCGCTGCTGCGGGTCGCGCTCAAGCAGGCGACGGACGCCAACTATCACCTCTCGTTCCTGCCGCAGGTCGCGCCGTGGCTCATCGCCTATCGCGCCAATTCGGCGCTCGATCGCCGCCTCAAGTTCGCCGAGGACATGCGTCCGCTGTTCGCACGCGCAGTCGCCGAGCACGAGGCGCTGATGGCGGAAGCCGGCGCAACTGGTTATTTGCGCAAGAATGGCTGGCTCAAGCTCTACCGCAGCGAGGCGGCGTTCAACGGCACCGCGCGCGAGCGCGAGGTTGCGGAGAAGTTCGGGCTTCCGCATCAGGCCCTCGGTCGGGACGCCACGCTGGCGCTCGAACCGGCGCTCGCGCCGGACTTTCGGCACGCGGTGTATTGGCCGGAGTCCGCGAGCGTCAGCAGCCCGCTGGCGGTGACCAAGGCTTACGCTGCGCGCTTCGAGACCCTCGGTGGCCGCGTGCTGGTCGGCGACGCGCGCACGCTTCGACGCGCCGGATCATCGTGGCAAGTGTTGACCGACGACGGAACGGTTACCGCCGAAAGCGTCGTGCTGGCGCTCGGGCCGTGGACGCCCGACGTTCTCGGTCCGCTCAAGCTCAAATTCCCGCTCGCGGTCAAGCGCGGCTATCATCTGCATTTCCACCCACGCGGCAATGCCGGGTTGGCGCGGCCGGTCGTCGATGCCGAACTCGGCTATTGCGTTGCGCCGATGGAGCAGGGGTTGCGCCTGACGACCGGGGCCGAATTCGCGCCGCGCGATGCGCCGCCGACGCCGGTCCAGTTCGAGCGTCTGCTGCCGGCGGCGCGGGCGCTGTATCCGCTCGGCGAGGCAATTGAGCAGGTGCCGTGGATGGGGAGCCGTCCATGCTTTGCCGATTCGCGGCCAGTCATCGGCCGTGCGCCCGGGCAGTCCGGGCTTTGGTTGACGTTCGGCCATGCCCACTGGGGGCTCACGCTTGGCCCGGTGACGGGGCGGCTGCTGGCGGAGATGATGACGGGGGCGGCGCCGTTCTGCGATCCGGCGCCGTATCGTGCCGAGCGGTTTACCGCTTAGAGCGAAACCGCTGAAGCGCGATTTCGCTCTAACTCTTTTTATCTAGGGCCGCGTGATCTTATCGCGAAAAGTCTGCAACTTTTCGGGATCGTGCTCTGACCGCGCTTACTGATCGACGGTGCGCACCACGCTGTCGGTCGGCCGGCTGCTCACGGTGGGCAGCTTGACGTCCTTCATGACCATCTCGTCGTACTGCGGCAGGCTCGCGAGCTGGCCCTTCGGCTTCATAAAGACAACCTTGTTGCCGTTGGCCTTGAGCGTATCGAGCAGCTTGGGCAGCGCCTCGGCGGTCCCGCGCTGGAAGTCGTGCATCAGGATGATGCCCTTGTTGCCGTTCCTTTTCAGCTTGCTCATCACCGACGCGATCACGGCGTCCGGCTTGTGGATCTTGAAATCCTGCGAATCGAAGTCGGCCGAGAAGATCGCGACGTTGCGCTCACCGAGATAGCTCACCAGCTCAGGCGGATGGCTCAGGTCCGGAAAGCGGAAGAACGGCGCCAGCGGGTAATTGCCGAGCGCCCAATGCACGGCGCTGATGCCTTTCTCGATCTCGGCCTTGGCCTCGTCGGGGCTCTTCTTCATCAGCTTGATCAGGTCCTGGTGCGACCAGGTGTGCGTGCCGATCGTATGTCCGGCCGCGGCGACCTCCTTGAGCAGGCCCGGCTCCCACATCGAGTGCTTGCCGATCGCGAAGAAGACCGCCTTGGTGCAGTGGTTGGCGAGCGCGGCGAGTACCAGCGGCGTATTGTGTGGCCACGGGCCGTCGTCGAACGTCAGCACGATCTCTCCCTCACGCAGGAAGTCGTGCTGCTTGAAGTGCTCGAAGCCGAAGCCAGGACCGCCGGTGGTGTCGATCTCGACCGTGCGGGAGATGCCGATCGCGTTCGGGTTCGCGCAGGTCGTGACGATCGGGCGTGGAGCAACGGCAATGGGTTGCGCAATTGGCGCCGGTACCGGTGCAGCGGCCGGCGCTGCGGGCGCGACCGTGCCGGTCATCTGCGCCACGACGGCGCCCGGCGCCGTCTGAGCGCCCGCGCCGATGGTGCCGGCCGCGGACACGTCGGTGATGACGGCCGCCGCCCTTGCAGGCTTGGCGGGTGTCGTCGCCGCTGGCGCAGTCGCCGCGACAGCGACAGCGGGCGTGCTTGCCTTTTGCGCTAGCACCGCCCCAAAGATCGCGAGAACCACGACAATCGCGAGCGCGCAAGCTGCTGCAGCCAAACGCATCGCACTCTCCTCACTACGAAAATACCGCTCTGCCGGCCCCAATCAACAACTTAAGAAAGCAAACTTTGGTTAAGTCAAGGTAAGCAAAAACTCATTGCGACGATTATGGTGCGTAACGGTCACGCCAGCTTGGCAGAGCCCCGGGAAATGGCAGCGGCGTGGCCTCATAGACCCCGCGGGCGACCGCTCGGGCCACCACGTTGGCCGCCAAAGTTCCAAGTTCCGCCAGCCCCACGAGCGGGGCCGCCAGCGGTCGCCGCCCGGTCGATGCCGCGAACACCACGTCGCCGTCGAGCGGGGTATGGATCGGGTAGACGGCGCGCGCGACGCCGGTCTGTGCCATCATCGCCAGGCGTTTCGCCTGCGCCTTGGTGAGCGTGGCGTCGGTTGCAACCAAGACCAGGGTGGTGTTTTCCATGTTGCTTCCCTTTACACGCAAGGCCAGCGCCTGCGGCGGGAACTCCGCCGGCAGGCCGCGCCCGCCGAATTCTGACTCGCGTTCGAACGGGGCGGCCCAGAACCAGGGGCCGCCGCCGATCACCGCGGTGCCCGCGGCGTTGACGACTGCGAGCGCTCCGATCGTGATCCCGCCGGGCGTCACCGCAGAGGCGGAACCGAGGCCGCCCTTGAAATCGGCCGTAGTCGCGCCGAGGCCGGCGCCGGCGCTGCCGAGCGCGAATTCCAACCCCACAGCGGTGGCGGCTGCGTAGCCCAAATCCCGGTAGGGCGCGAACCGGCCCCAGTTCTTGTCGCCGCCGGCGAGCAGATCGAAGATGATCGCGCCCGGCACGATCGGAACCCGCGCGCTGCGCACCGGGTAGCCGCGGCCTTGCTCGCGCAGCAGGGCCTGCACGCCGCCTCCGGCTTCCAGGCCGAACGCCGAGCCGCCGGAGAACGCCAGGGCGTCGATCCGCTCGACCGTCATGGAGGGATCGAGCAGGTCGGTCTCGCGCGTGCCGGGACCGCCGCCGCGAACATCGATCGATGCGATCGCAGGCTCATCGAACACGATCGCCGTGACGCCCGAAGCCAGACGCTCGTCTTGCGCGTGGCCGACCCGGAGGCCCGGCACGTCGGTGATGAGATTGCGGTCCGGCATGATTGCCCCTCGCTCTGCCCGAGGGCGAGCCTATCACCGCCGATCACTTCGGTGCGACGGCATTCGAAGCGGCTTGCATCGGCTGCGTCCGCCATCGCATCTAGGCGCGATGGTTGCCTATCTCACCACCCTTTGGGTGCAGTTCCCCTGGATCGCCGCGCTGCTCGCGGGCGTGATCAGCTTCCTGTCGCCCTGCGTGTTGCCGCTGGTGCCGCCTTATCTCGCGTATCTCGCGGGCGCCTCGCTCGAACGGTTCGTGGATGGCGAGAGCGAGCCGCAGGTGAAGCGCGAGACTATTTTCGCTGCGCTTTTGTTCGTGGCGGGCTTCTCGACCGTCTTCGTCATGCTGGGGGCGAGCGCGAGCGTGATCGGCGCGGTGGTCCGCTATTATTGGAATGAGCTTGCGATCGTCGCCGGCATTGCCATCGTCGTGATGGGCCTGCATTTCCTCGGCGTCACCCGGATAGGGTTGTTGCATCGGCAGGCGCGGGTGGAAATGCGCACGCCGGTGGGACTTTGGGGCGCCTACGCCATGGGGCTTGCCTTCGCGCTCGGCTGGACCCCGTGCATCGGACCGATCCTGGCGACGATCCTCGCCGTAGCGGGCTCGCAGGCGACTGTGGCGAAGGGCGCTGGCCTGCTCGCGGTCTATTCGCTGGGACTCGGCATCCCGTTCCTGCTGGCGGCGCTCGCGGTCGAGCCGTTCGCTGCTTTCGCCAAGCGCTTCCGCGCGCATCTCGACAAGGTCGAGCGCGTGATGGGCGGCCTGCTGGTGCTGACCGGGATCGCCTTCCTCGCGGGCTTCTTCACGCAGCTCAACAATTGGCTGCTGGAGGCGTTTCCCGGGCTGCAGAATATCGGGTGACGCAAGCCCCTTCAGGGAACGTTGGCGGGCGGGGACGATGTCAACTGGATGGGAAGGCCCAGGTTCTTGAAGGCCGCGTTCATGAACCCGGCAACCTGGATCTGGCAGTTCGAATCTTCGGAGACGTGCTTCCAGCCCACGCCGCCCATGGCTCCGTGCGATCCCAAGAAGTAAGACTGCTTGCATTCACCCGATCCGGCATACTTGGATGCCGTGGTTCCGAAGAAAACCCGCATCGGATTGTGGGCTACCAGGTGCCACACCGGTCCGATCGTGTGATCGTATTTCGCAACCATTGAAGGATCGAGTTTGCGCCGCGCGATGAAGACCGCGTTGACGTTGTCTGGAACGACCACGCCGCCGTGGGACAGGTGCCGCGCCACCGGGTCAAACAGAAATAGCGCGTCGACTTTGACGTTCTGCCGCTTGAGGACCTCCGCGGTCATGATCGCGGCCGAACCGCCGCGACTGTAGCCCGCGATCATGATCCGGCCCGCATCGCCATTTCCGGCGTTCAACAGATACTGCGCGGCACGCTCGCCACGCTCGTTCATCCGGTAGCCGTCGTCTGAAGGGCCGCGCTCATAGCGTGATGCGGCGAACAGTTGGCGATGCATCTGGCTGCAGAACGAGTTGCGCATCTCCAGCGCGTATTTCGCGTTACTGAAAGGTCCAGTGCCGTCGATGATCGCAAGTTTGATGTCGCTCACGTTGCCCCCCTCCCAAGAGAATTCGCCATCGATCGGATGACCGCACGCTCCTCGCCGCCATCCGGCTCGGATGATCGCGAGCGGAGCCGGCGCCGATGATCCGATTCTACTGCTCCACTTCGGTGTAAGTGATCTTCCCGCTCGCGTCCTTCCTCCAGACGTAGACCACGTAGTCGAGGCGGGTGACGTCGCCCTTCTTGTCGTAGCTGATGTCGCCGATCACGGTGGAGAATTTCTTGCCGGAATGCATCACCTCGGCGACCTTCTTCGGGTCGAGCGATTTCGCCTCCTCGGCCGCCTGCTTGATGATCTGCACGGCGGCGTAGCTGTAGAGCGTGTAGGCCTCGGGCTCGAAATTCTTGGCGCGGAACTTCTCCACCACCGCCTTCGCCTCCGGCCGCTTGCGTGGGTCGGGCCCGTAGGTCATCAGCGTGCCTTCGGCCCCCGGGCCGGCGATGGTCGCGTATTCGTCGGAGGCGATGCCGTCGCCGCCCATCAGCGGGGCGTTGACGCCCTGGTCGCGCATCTGCCGCACGATCAGGCCGGCCTCGGTGTGCAGCCCGCCCCAATAGACGAGGTCGGCGCCCGAAGCCTTGATCTTCGACACCAGCGCCGAATAGTCCTTCTCGCCGACGTTGACGCCTTCGTAGAGCACTTCCTGCATGCCCCTGGCATTCATCGCTTTCTTCGTTTCGTCGGCTAGCCCCTGGCCGTAGGTGGTCTTGTCGTGCACGATCGCGATCTTCTTGCCCTTGAACTTGTCGGCAATGAAATTGCCGGCGACCGCGCCCTGCTGATCGTCGCGCCCGCAGGTGCGGAAGATGTTCCACATGTTGCGCTCGGTCACCTGCGGATTGGTCGACGCCGGCGTGATCGCGACGATGTTGTTTTCCTGGTAGACCTCCGAAGCAGGGATGGTGACGCCGGAGTTGAAATGCCCGACGACGAATTTTACGCCGTCGCCGACGAATTTGTTCGCGACCGAGACGCCCTGCTTCGGATCGCCGACATCGTCGCCATATTCCACGCTGATCTTCTTGCCGAGGATGCCGCCGGCGTCGTTGATGTCCGCGATCGCCTGATCGCTGCCTTGCTTGAGCTGGGCGCCGAACGCCGCATTCGACCCGGTGATCGGGCCGCCGACGCCGAACTTGATGGTGTCGCCCTGATCCCGCCCGCAGGCGGCCAGAAGCAGGCCAAGGCCGAGACCCAGGCCGACCGTGACGAGTTTCTTCATCGAGATGCTCCCAAGCGAAAGGGGTGAGGGCGGCAGGGCCGGCCGGCCGGCCCCGATTTCGGGCGGATTCAAACCGCAATCGCGACAAATGTCACCCCGGCCGCGTCCGTTTGTCCGCATCCCTTCAGTTGCTGCGCCGCCGCCAGCCGAAGGCACCGGCGCGCTCATTGATCCATCTGTAGCGGCTGACCATTTGGATGACCCGCATGCGGCGGAATCCGAGCAAGCCGAAGATCATGCAAACGGCGGTGTCCACAAGATAATAATGCAGGCTCACCAGCCTGCTCCCGAACAGCGCGAAATGGATGAAGCGCACAGCGAGCGCGAGGATCAGCATGTAGAGCACCACATGCCACCACGGCCGCCAGGTCGAGGCGATGGCCCGCCCCGCGAGCCAGGCGGCGCTGCCGCCCATCAGCACGGTGACGAGGATGAACACGCCGAGCGAGCGCTCGTCGGAGAGGAATTCGGGGATCGAAAAATGCACGTCAGTGCCTCCCGCCTTCGAGATAGGCGGCTTTCACCTCGGGACGTTCCAGCAGCTCGCGGCCGCCGCCGGCGAGCGTGATGCGGCCGTTGACCATCACGTAGCCGCGGTGCGCGAGCTTGAGCGCGTGGAAGGCGTTCTGCTCCACCAGGAACACGGTGAGTTTCTCGTCCTCGTTGAGCTTCTTGATCGCGGCGAAAATCTGCCGGGCGACCAGGGGCGCAAGCCCCAGCGAAGGCTCGTCGAGCAGGAGGAGCCGCGGCCGGCTCATCAGCGCGCGCGCGATCGCGAGCATCTGCTGCTCGCCGCCCGAAAGCGTACCGCCGCGCTGGTGGAGGCGCTCCTTCAGGCGCGGAAACAAGTCGAAGATCCGCGCGAGATCGGCATCGAAATGCGTCGGGTCGGAGAGCGACGCGCCGATCTGCAGATTTTCGCGCACGGTCATGCGCACGAAGATTCGGCGGCCCTCCGGCGACTGCGCGATCTTGAGCCGCGCGATCTCATGGGTCGACAGTTTGGTGATGTTGCGGCCGTCGAACTCGATCACGCCTTCACGGGCGCGCGGATTGCCGCAGATCGTCATCATCAGGGTCGACTTGCCGGCCCCGTTCGCGCCGATCAGCGCCACGATCTCGCCGGCGCCGACCTCGACGTCGACGCCCTTGAGCGCGGCGATGCTGCCGTAATAGGTGTGCACGCCGCGCACGGAGAGAAGCGCGGTCATGGGATGCCTCTCCTGCTTTTGTCCACTGCAGGGGGGAGCGTTCCTCTACCGTTTCTCCTTCCCGCTGAAAGGCGCAGGATCGGGGAGAGGGGGGCGCATAGAACGCGGCGTCGAAGACGGCACCCCCACCCGGCCGCTGCGCCGACCTCCTCCTTGCAGGGGGAGGGTAGGAGAAGTGCGCATCGCGCGCTCACAGCCCGACCTCCGCCTGCACCTGTTCGACCTCTTTGTCTTCGACGCCGAGGTAGGCGGCGATCACTTTCGGGTCGTTGCGAATGGCGTCGGGCGGGCCGTCGGCGATCTTGACGCCGTGGTCGAGCACGACGATGTGATCGGAAATCTCCATCACCACCGCCATGTCGTGCTCGATCAGCAGGATCGAGGTGGCGTGGGCGCCGCGGATGTCGCGCAGATATTCGCTGAGTTCGCTGCTTTCGCGCGGATTGAGGCCGGCGGCGGGCTCGTCGAGGCAGAGCAGCACCGGGTCTGTACACATCGCGCGCGCGATCTCCAGGCGGCGCTGGGCGCCATAGGGAAGCTCGCCCGCCGGATCGTCGGCGCGGTTGGTGAGGCCGATGCGGTCGAGCCACGCGCGCGCCTTCTCGATCGCGGCGCGCTCGGCGCGCGCATAGACCGGCAGCCCGAGCGCGCCGAGCACACTCAGGCCGGAGGCGCGCATGAGCGCGTTGTGCTGCGCGACCAGGAGATTTTCCAGCACGGTCATGCCGGAGAACAGGCGGATGTTCTGGAACGTGCGCGCCACGCGGGCCTTCTGGGTCACCAGATAGTCCGGCATGCGTTCGAGCAGGAACAGCGCGCCGTTCGCGCGCTGGATGCTGCGCACGCCCCGGTCGGTAAGGGCATCGAGGTCGTCCCACAGAGCGGGATCGCCGAACTGCAGCGCGATGCGGCCCTCGGTTGGCTTGTAGAAGCCGGTGATGCAGTTGAAGACGGTGGTCTTGCCGGCGCCGTTCGGGCCGATCAGCGCGGTGATCTGCCCTTGCGTCGCCGTGAACGAGAGGTCATTCACGGCGAGCAGGCCGCCGAAGCGCATCGTGAGATGCTCGACCTGCAGGACCGGCGGGGCAGCCGTCATCCGTGGCCCTCCCGCACCAGCGCGGCGGAGATGGCCTTGCGCTCCTTCAGCATCACGGAGGGCGAGCGCCCCGTGATCAGGCCGCGCGGCTTCCAGATCATGATCAGCACCATGGCGAAGCCGAAAAGCAGCATCCGGTATTGGCTCGGGTCGAAGTCGGCCCCGAATATCTCCTTGAGGAAATCGAGATCGCGCATGATCTCGGTGCCGCCGATCATCACGACAGCGGCGATCGCGACGCCGAGTTGGCTGCCCATACCGCCGAGCACCACCATGGCGACGATCACGGCGGACTCCATGAAGGTGAAGCTCTCGGGCGAGATGAAACCTTGCCGGGCGGCGAAAAAGGAGCCGGCGAAGCCCGCGAACATCGCGCCCATGGCGAAGGCCGACAGCTTGGTCGTGGTGGTGTTGATGCCGAGCGAGCGGCAGGCGATCTCGTCCTCGCGCAGTGCCTCCCAGGCGCGGCCGAGCGGGAGCCGCCGCAGCCGCAGCGTCACCGCGGCCGTGAGCAGCGCGAGCGCGAGGATGACGTAATAGAGAAACACGGTGCGGTAGATCGGACTGAATTCGAGCCCGAACCTGGCGGCGAAGCCGTTGTCGCCGGCGGTGAAGGGAATGCCGAAGAACGAGGGGCGCGGCACGCCGGTGATGCCGGCATAGCCGTTGGTCAGCTTGACCCAGTTGATCAGCACGAGGCGGATGATCTCGCCGAACGCGAGCGTGACGATCGCGAGGTAATCGCCGCGCAGCCGCAGCACCGGAAAGCCGAGCAGGATGCCCCAGAACGCCGAGAGGCAGCCGGCGATCGGCAGGAGTATCCAGAACGACAGCCCGAAGGTTTTCGCGAACAGCGCGTAGGAATAGGCCCCGACCGCATAGAACGCGACATAGCCGAGGTCGAGCAGGCCCGCGAGCCCGACCACGATGTTGAGGCCCCAGCCGAGCATTACGTAGATCAGGATCTGGATGCCGAAATTGTCGATCCACTTGGCCGCGCCCTGGAAGCCCGCGAGCGCGAGCGCGAGCGGCGGATAGACGATCACGAAGCCGATCGCGAACGGCGTCGCCCAGCGCGAGATTTTTTCGCGCAGCGCTGTGGTTCGGGTGCTTTCGCGGCGCGGTGTGAGAGCGCGGCGCTCGCGCCATGGGTCGAGCACCAGCACCTGCAGGAAGCGTCCGACCGCGATGACCGCGACCAGTGCGGCGAGCAACGGCCAGCGCGTCTCCAGGATCAGCTCATTGCGGATGTTCTGGACGGTCTTGAAGCCCACGAGCGGGAGGAACAGGCCGAAGGCGAGCAGGCCGGCGAGCGCGGCCGCGCGCAGGGCGGCGGTGACTTCGACACGCGAGGTGGGAGCGGGCGCGTCGGCTTTCATTCAGAAAGCCCCTGGGGTCGTTGGAGCCGGACGACTGGACTGGCAACCGTTTGGTGGGAGTCCCGCAAAACCTTCTCTGACGTCCCCGCAAAGTCGGGGACGACCGGATGCACCGCCTGCATTCGGATTCGCTCTCACACCTTCTCCACGTCCGGCCGGCCGAGGATTCCCTGCGGCAAAAAGATCATCGTGATGATCAAGATCGAGAAGGCGGCGACGTCCTTGTAGTCGATCGAGAAATAGGCCGACCACAGCGTCTCGATCAGGCCGATGAGCAAGCCGCCGATCACCGCGCCCGGGAGCGAGCCGATGCCGCCGAGCACGGCTGCGGTGAACGCCTTCACGCCCGGCGTAAAGCCGTCGGCGAAGCTCACCACGCCGTAATAGGTGAGATACATGGTGCCGGCGACGGCGGCGAGCGCGGCGGCGATCACGAAGGTGATCGAGATCGTGCGGTCGACGTCGATGCCGATCAGCGCCGCCATCTTCTGGTCCTGCTCGCAGGCGCGCTGCGCGCGGCCGAGCGCGGTCTTGCTCACCAGGAACCAGAACGCACCGAGGAGGACGGCGGTCACCACCCAGATCGCGATCTGCTTGTAGGACACCGTCACGTCGTAGCCGTGGCCCTTCATCACCACGATCACTTCCTTGAACATCGGCGGGATCGACTTGTTGCGCGGCCCCTGCGCGACCTGCACGAAGTTGGAGAGGAAGATCGACATGCCGATCGCAGAGATCAGCGGTGCAAGCCGGAACGAGCCGCGCAGCGGCCGGTAGGCGACGCGCTCGATGGTCCAGTTGACCAGCGACGTGAGGATCATCGCGACCACCAGCACGATCAGCAGCGCCAGCGCGATCGAGCCGATGCCGAGCCAGGAGGTGAGCACCAGGAACGTCACCAGCGCGATGAACGCCGATACCATGAACACGTCGCCATGGGCGAAGTTCACCATCCCTATGATGCCGAACACCATCGTGTAGCCGATCGCGATCAGCCCGTAGATCGAGCCGAGCGTGATCCCGTTGATGAGCTGCTGAATGAAGACTTCCATGCCGTCGCCTCGTAGTCCCCCGCGATGCGGCAGCGCAAGCTCTATCAGGGGCGGGGAGGGCCGGCAACGCGGGCATGGGGTCGCGCCACCGAAAAATGCCCCCTCATTGACACCCGGGCGCTGCGGTGCATTTCCTGGGCCGCGAATCGCAGCAGAGGCAGTCAATGAGCGGCCAAAAATCCGAGGACGCGATCGGCGCGCAAGGCCGCCCGTTCACCGGCGCGGAATATCTTGCCAGCCTGCGCGACGACCGCGAGGTCTATATCTACGGCGAGCGGGTCAAGGACGTCACCGCGCACCCGGCCTTCCGCAATGCGGCCCGCTCGATCGGGCGCCTCTACGACGCCCTGCATGATCCCAAGACCAAGGGCATCCTTACCTCTCCGACCGACACCGGTTCCGGCGGTTACACCCACAAGTTCTTCCGCGCCGCGCGCTCGCGCGACGAGGTGATCGCGCAGCGCGACGCGATCGCGCAATGGGCGCGCATGACCTACGGCTGGATGGGCCGCACGCCCGACTACAAGGCCTCGCTGATGAATACGCTCGGGGCCAATCACAAGTTCTACGGCAAGTTCTCCGAGAACGCGCAACGCTGGTACAAGCGCGCGCAGGAGAACGTGCTGTTCATGAACCACGCCATCGTCAATCCGCCGGTCGATCGCGCCAAGGCCGCCGACCAGGTGAAGGACGTGTTCATCACCATCCAGAAGGAGACCGACGCCGGCATCTATGTGTCGGGGGCCAAGGTGGTGGCGACCTCGTCGGCGCTCACGCACTACAATTTCCTCGGCCAGAACGCGGCGGTGCCGACCCACGACACCGACCTTGCGGTGATGTTCATCGCGCCGATGAACGCGCCCGGCGTGAAGCTGTTCTGCCGGACCTCCTACGAGATGATGGCGAGCGTGATGGGCACGCCGTTCGACTATCCGCTGTCCTCGCGCTTCGACGAGAACGACGCGATCTTCGTGTTCGACAACGCGTTCATCCCGTGGGAGGACGTGCTGCTCCACCGCGATCTCGACAAGCTCAAGATTTTCTTCCCGCAGTCCGGATTTCTGGCCGGGTACCAGTTCCAGGGCTGCACCCGGCTCGCAGTGAAGCTCGATTTTCTGGTCGGCGTCATCGCCAAGGCGTTGCGCACCACCGGAGCCGACGACTTCCGCGGCAACCAGGCGATGCTGGGCGAGATCATCGCCTGGCGCAACCTGTTCTGGGCGCTGACCGACGCGATGGCCGCCAATCCCACGCCGTGGGCTGACGGCGCGGTGCTGCCCAACGTGCAATCGGGGTCGAGCTACCGGGTGTTTGCCGGCGAGGCCTATGGGCGGGTGAAGGAGATCGTGGAGAAGATCATCGCTTCGGCGCTCATTTATTTACCGTCCTCCGCCAAGGATTTCGACAATCCGGAGATCGACCGCTATCTCAAGAAATACGTGCGTGGCTCGCACGGCATCGGCTACCGCGAGCGCATCAAGGTGATGAAGCTCCTGTGGGATGCGATCGGCACCGAGTTCGGCGGGCGGCACGAGCTTTATGAGATGAACTATGCCGGCAACCACGAGGACATCCGCATCCAGGCGCTCTGGAACGCACGCGGCTCCGGCACGCTCGATGCGATGATCGGCCTCGCGGACCAGTGTCTGTCTGAATATGACGAGAACGGTTGGGTCGGCGAAACGTGGCTTGATCCCGACGATGTGGCGTATCCGGGCATCGCCGGCGCCAAGCGCGCGGCGGAGTAGGATGCCAGGGCCAAGCCTATGAGCTGGATCGACCAACGCCCCGACGATGCGATGGACGGCGCCTTTACGGTGGTCGGGCCGGAGACGGTGCGCACCGTCGAGGTCGGGCCGTTCCGCGAGGCGATGAGCCGGCTTGGCGCAGCCGTGCACGTGGTGACCACCGCCGGACCGGCCGGCAAGACCGGCGCCACCGCGACCGCGGTGTGCTCGGTGACGGACGCGCCGCCAACGCTGCTGGTCTGTCTCAACCGGCGCAGCCAGACCAACCCGGTCGTGCTCGAGAACGGCGTGTTCTGCGTGAACACGCTCGGCGACGGTGATGCCGAGATCGCCGATATTTTCGCTGGCCGCACCGGCGTGCAGGGGACCGACCGCTTCGCCAAGGGCGAGTGGACTGTGCTGGCGACCGGCAGTCCGGTCCTGACCTCGGCGGTGGTGGCGTTCGACTGCCGCATCGTCGAGGTGCGCTCGGTCGGCAGTCACAACGTGTTTTTCGGCGCGGTCGAAACCGTGCGGCTCGGCCCGGGCGGGCCGGCGCTGGTCTACCATGAGCGCGCCTATAAGCGCGTGTGAACGCCGTTTGGCGGCCCACGGCGTGCGCGGCTGCGCCGAGATTCAGGCATGACGACGACGCGCGAAAGGGAATTCGCGTGATCTTTCAAAATTATATCGCCGGTATTGGGGAAACTATACGGCGCCGCCGCGCGTTGCATGGGTTGGGATGGGGGAACCCCATGGAGCAGAGCATGAGTCAGAATCCCAACGAACAGCAGGGCAATCAGCAGCAGCCGGGCCAGCAGCAACAGGGCAATCAGCCCAAGCCGGGCCAGCAGCAGCCAGGCCAGCAGCAACAGGGCAATCAGCCCAAGCCGGGCCAGCAGCAGCAGGGCGGCGGCCAGCAGAATCCAGGCCAGCAGTCCCAGCAGCCGGGCCAGGGTGGCCAGCATCAAGGCGGCCAGCAGGGTGGCGGACAGCAGGGTGGGACGAACCGCTAGATCATTCGGTCGAACTGCAATGGCCCCGTCAGATCGGCGGGGCCATTTGCTGTGTGCCGAGCATGAACGACAGCTTGGAGGTGGGAGTCCTCTATCCAGCCTGATGACGGCGAAGGATTAGCGAAGCGCAAGGGCGTCACCGCGAGGTGGGGTGTGAAGGAAGCGTGGAGCAAAGCCGCGGCCTGATGGACAAGAACCGGATAACGAGGCCTATGTGCGCAGCCAGAAGGCGGGCGAGCGGGTCATGGCTGGCGTCGAGAAGTTCCTGGCCAAACGGCTCAAGCTCAAGGTCGACAAGGCCAAGAGCGCGGTCGCCAAACCGAGCGTCCGCAAGTTCCTGGGCTTCAGCTTCACCGGCGGGAAAGAAACGCGGCGGCGCATTGCGCCGCCGGCCATCGCCCGCTTCAAAGCGAGAGTTCGGGAACTGACCCGACGCACGGGCGGCCAAAGTCTCGCGCAGACCATCAAGGAGTTGTCCATCTACTTGATCGGTTGGCGCGGCTACTTCGGCTCCTGCCAAACTCCATCAGTGTTGCGCACACTTGATGAATGGATCAGGCGGCGGTTGCGCGCCATCGCCTGGAAGCAATGGAAGCGCGGCCGGACCCGCTTCGCCGAGCTGCGACGCCGCGGCGTCGGTCGCGACCTGGCGGCCAAAACCGCCGGCAGCCCACATGGCCCCTGGCGGCTCGCGAACAGCCCCGCGCTCACCATTGCTCTGCCAAACGGCTTCTTCGGTTCACTCGGTCTGGCGCCCGTCGCGCCCCCCCGCACGCCTAATTCGCCGAACCGCCGGATACGGACCCGTATGTCCGGTGGTGTGGGAGGGGCGGAGTCGCGAGACTCCCCCTATCCCGATTGCTTGCAAGACCTGCCTGATCTTCTTTTTAAAGCTCATCTATCGGCGCTATCAGATTGATAAATAGATCATTTCTTCTGAGCGAATCCCAGTTCGATATGCCGTGGCTGCGGTTATGCCCGCGACCGGCGCGGGCGTTCCCGTCGGTATGGTTAAAAAAGAGTTTAAGGTTAAATCGAGGTTTCAATTGTGGGGACCGCGATGACTGGATAGTTCGAATCCTCCCAACGGCGGCCATTCCAGAGCCGCCGCGGCTGGTCGGGGAGGATGCGATGCGGCCCACTCTCGGTCCTACCAACTTCGCACTCATCGGGTGCTACTTTGCGCCGACGTGGGGCGGTGATGCGTTGCGCGCGCTGACATCCCCCTTCAGCGGCTTCGACGATCGCGTGCACGCGGCGGCGGCGAGCTATTTCCGCGAGATGTTCGATTTCGGACTGGACGGCCTGTTGCGCATCTCGAGCGTGCTCGCCGGGATCAAGTTCGTCGTCGCGGCGGCCTTTGTCGCCTATCTGATCGAATTCGCCCGCGCGGTCGTCATGCGGCGCGAACCCAACCGCGAAACCCTCGATACGGTGCTGCTGCTCGCTGTCGGCGCGATGGTGATCTGGGCGCTGCCCGCGTTCGCGCTCGACGATGCCGGCATGATCCGTCTCTACGCCACTCAGTTCATGCTGATCGCCGGCGCGGCCATCGTGATCATGATCGAGCGCAACCTGGAACAGCCCGCCGAAGCGCCGTCGCGCGCTGCCACACTCGCGCATGCGGAGGAGGCGGTGCCCCGGATCGCGGCCGCTGCCATCCCGGTTCCGGCCGCGGCGCGCCGTTTCTCGCTGCCGGCGCGGATGACCTGAGCGATCCCGCCGGTATCACTGCCGCAGGAAATTCAGCACCGTGTCGGTGTAGGCCTGCGCCTGTTCGATATTGGCCAGGTGCGCGCCGTCGACCGCCGCCAGCTTGGCGCCCGGAATCTTGCTCTGGATGAATTCTCCGGCGGACGGCGGCGTCGCCTGATCGCGCAAGCCGATGATCACCAGTGTCGGCGGCTTGATGCGGGCCAGAATTTCGCGGTGATCCATGTCGCGCACCGCCTGGCCGCAGGCGATGTAGCCTTCGAGCGGTGTGGCGGCGAGCATCTCCGTCAATCGCGCGGCAACTGCCGGCTCGCGGTCGCGGAATTCCTGGCTCAGCCAGAAAGAGACCAGGCGTTCGGCCATCGGCGCGATGGCGCCCGCCGCCCGCAGCGCCGCGATGCGGTCGTTCCAGAAACTCTTGTCGGGGTAATAGTAGTTCGTGTTCGAGAGCACCATGCGCTCGAACCGCTCGGGCGCGTTGGCGCCGAGCCACATGCCTTCCATGCCGCCCATCGAGAGGCCGCACCAGTTGACCTTCTCGAGCCCGAGGCCGTCGAGGATCGCCAGCACGTCGCGGCCGAGCCGCTCCATCGAATAGGGACCGGGCGGCAGGCCCGACTTGCCATGCCCGCGCCGGTCGAAGCGCACCAGCCTGAAATGCTGCGTGAACGCAGCGACCTGCGGCTCCCACATGGCGAGTGTGGTGCCGAGCGAGTTCGACAGCATCAGTACCGGCGCGTTGTCGGGACCCTCGACCTCGACATGGATCGGGCAGCCGTCGGCATTGATGGTCGGCACGGTTCACCTCTTGCCATTCGCTGACGGCAGCCCTGTTTATCGGTCCACATTCCGGCCGCCAACCCCCGCAACCAACGAACGGCTCGTTTTGAAAACCCTTTCCCGGCGGTGCGGCAACGCTCTATACCTGCCGCTGAATTGACGGAGTGCACGTAATGGCGATGACGATGAAGGGCGAGGTCCAACTCCCTGCCAGCCGGGAGACGGTATGGGCCAAGCTCAACGATTCCGCAGTGCTTAAGCAATGCATCCCCGGATGCGAACAGCTCGACATGACCTCGCCGACCGAATTCCAGGCGATCGCCACCATCAAGATCGGTCCGGTGAAGGCGCGGTGGAAGGGGAAAGTGCGGCTCTCCGATCTCGATCCGCCCAACAGCTATCTCATTTCCGGCGAAGGGGAGGGCGGCGTCGCTGGCTTCGCCAAGGGCGGCGCCAAGGTCGCCCTCTCGGACAAGGATGGCGGCACGCTGCTTTCCTACGACGTCGAGGCACAGATCGGCGGCAAGCTCGCTCAGCTCGGCCAGCGTCTGATCAACAGCGCGGCGAAGAAGACCGCGGACGATTTCTTCGTGAAATTCGCGCAGGCGGTGGGGAGTGCGGCATAGCTGCATGCCCTTCGGGGGCCCTTGACCGTGGGCCCCGGCGGGGCCAGAAGGTCCTTGTCCCAAGACCTGCCACCGGGCAGAATCGGCTCGATTTTGCCCTGTTTTCCGCCGCGGTTGATCCAGCGGCGCGAAAAGTGGGCCATTTGGCCCCGTTTTCGAGGAGGTAGCCTATGTCCGCCGTCGCGATGACGGTGAACGGCAAAGCCGTCACCGGCGACATCGATCCGCGCACCCTGCTGGTGCAGTTCCTGCGTGAAAACCTCCGCCTGACCGGCACCCACGTCGGCTGCGACACCTCGCAATGCGGGGCGTGCGTCGTGCAGGTGAACGGCAAGGCGATCAAGTCCTGCACCATCTTCGCCTGGCAGCTCGATGGCGCGGATGTCCTCACGATCGAAGGCTTGGCGGAGCCGAACGGGCCGCTGCATCCGATGCAGGAGGCGTTCCGCGAAAATCACGGCCTGCAGTGCGGCTATTGCACGCCCGGCATGATCATGTCCGCGATCGACATCGTGAACCGCAAAGGCAACGACCTCGACGAGCAGACCATCCGCCACGAGCTCGAAGGCAACATCTGCCGCTGCACCGGCTACCACAATATCGTGAAGGCGATCGCAGCCGGTGCGAAAGCCATGAGCAAGGGTGGAGCGCAACAGGCAGCGGAATAGCGGGAAGGCGTCGTTCCATAAGGAGCACGGCCATGAGCGCGACTGGAATCGGAGCGGCGGTGCGCCGCAAGGAAGATCGGCGCTTCATCACCGGCAAGGGCCATTACACCGACGACGAGAGCCGGCCGGGCCAAGCTTATGCCTATTTCGTCCGCTCGCCGCATGCGCACGCGAACATCAAGAAGATCGACACGGCCGCGGCGGAAAAAATGCCCGGCGTGCTGGCGGTGCTCACTGGTGCCGAGCTCGCGGGGGACAAGATCGGCAACCTGATCTGCGGCTGGATGATCCACTCCAAGGATGGCTCGCCGATGAAGATGGCGGCGCATCCGGCGCTGGCGCGCGGCAAGGCTTGCCACGTCGGTGATCCGGTGGTGGTGGTGGTCGCGGAGACGCTGGCGCAGGCGAAGGATGCCGGCGAGAAAGTGCAAGTGGACTACGAGGTCCTGCCGGCGGTCGCCGATCCCGCGAAGGCGCAAGCCGCGAACGCGCCGCTGATCCACGATATTGCCCCGCAGAACACGATCTATCAGTGGCACCTCGGGGACGCCAAAGCCGTTGCTGCCGCCTTCAAGGCGGCGAACCACGTCACCCGCATGGACATCATCAACAATCGCCTGGTGCCGAATGCGATCGAGCCGCGCGCCGCGATCGGCGAATACGACGCCGGCACCGAGAGCTTCACGCTCTGGAACACGACGCAGAACCCGCACGTTGCGCGGCTCGTGATCGCCGCCTTCGTCGGCATGGCGCCCGAGCACAAGCTGCGGGTGATCGCGCCCGACGTCGGCGGCGGTTTCGGCTCGAAGATCTTCATCTATCCCGAGGAGGTTGTGGCGCTGTGGGCGTCTAAGCGCGTCGGGCGGCCGGTGAAATGGGTCGCCGACCGCTCGGAATCATTCCTCTGCGATGCGCACGGCCGCGATCACGTCACGCGCGCGGAAATGGCCTTCGACGCCGAGGGCAAGATCACCGGCCTCAAGGTCAAGACCATCGCTAATCTCGGCGCCTACATGTCGACCTTCTCGTCGTCGGTACCGACCTATCTCTATGCCACGCTGCTGTCCGGCCAATACGAGATCCCGGCGATCTATTGCGAGGTCGATGCGGTCTACACCAACACCGTGCCGGTCGACGCCTATCGCGGCGCCGGGCGGCCGGAGGCAACCTTCGTGGTCGAGCGGCTGGTGGAAGTCGGCGCGCGCGAACTGGGCGTTGATCCGGCCGAGCTGCGCAGGAAGAACTTCATCAAGAGTTTCCCGCACCAGACGCCGGTGATCATGTCTTATGACACGGGCGACTATCACGGCTCGCTGAAGAAGGCGCTGGAGATCGCCGACCACAAGGGGTTCGCCAAGCGCAAGCGCGAATCCGCCAGGAACGGCAAGCTCCGCGGCATCGGCTTCTCGACCTACATCGAAGCCTGCGGGCTCGCGCCGTCGCAGGCGGTGGGCTCGCTTGGGGCCGGCGTCGGCCTGTGGGAGTCGGCGGAAGTCCGTGTTAATCCAACTGGTTCCGTCGAAGTCCTCACCGGATGTCACGCCCACGGCCAGGGCCACGAAACGACGTTCGCGCAGGTGGTGTCGGAACGCCTCGGCATGTCGATCGACAACGTCAGCGTCGTCCACGGCGACACCGACAAGGTGCAGTTCGGCATGGGCACCTACGGCTCGCGTTCGGGCGCGGTCGGCATGTCGGCGCTGGTGAAGGCGCTCGGCAAGGTCGAGACCAAGGCCAAGAAGGTCGCCGCTCATCTCCTCGAAGCGGCCGAGGGCGACATCGTATTCAAGGACGGAAAGTTCACGGTCGCCGGCACCGATAAGTCGGCGGCCTGGGGCGACGTCACGCTCAACGCCTACATCGCGCACAAATTCTCCGGCCAGGAGCTCGAGCCTGGCCTCAAGGAGGGCGCGTTCTACGACCCGGTCAACTTTACCTTCCCGGCCGGCTGTCACATCTGCGAGGTCGAGATCGATCCCGAGACCGGCGAGAGCGAGATCGTCGCCTGGACCGCGGTCGATGACTTCGGCGTTGTCATCAACCCGATGATCGTCGAAGGCCAGGTGCATGGCGGCGTCGCGCAGGGCATCGGGCAGGCACTGCTCGAAGGTGCGTCCTACGACCCGGACGGCCAGCTCGTCACCGGCTCGTTCATGGATTACTGCATGCCGCGCGCCGACCACCTGCCGGCGTTCAAGGTCGACACCACGGTCACCAGGTGCCCGTCGAACCCGCTCGGCATCAAGGGCTGCGGCGAAGCCGGCGCAATCGCGGCGCCTGCCGCTGTCATCAACGCTATCACCGATGCGATCGGTAGCGAGGATTTGGCGATGCCCGCAACTGCGCCGGCAGTGTGGGCGGCGCTGCAAAAAGCCAACAACAGCCGCAAGGCGGCGTAGGAGAAACCAGGATGTACGCTTTCAACCAGCATCGCCCGACCACCGTGCGCCAGGCCGCAAGCCTGCTCGGCAAGCAGGAGGAGGCAAAGCTCCTCGCCGGCGGTCATACGCTGATCCCGACCATGAAGCTGCGGCTCGCCGGGCCGAAGAACATCATCGACATGTCGAAGATCGAGGGCCTCACCGGCATCGAGGTTTCGGGACGCTCAGTGACAATCGGCGCGATGACGACGCATGCGCAGGTGGCGGCTTCGTCCGAGGTGGCGGAAGCCATCCCGGCGCTGGCCTATCTCGCGAGCCTGATCGGCGATCCGGCGGTGCGCCATCGCGGCACCATCGGCGGCTCGATCGCCAACAATGATCCGAACGCGGACTATCCTGCGGCTTGCCTTGGCCTCGGCGCCACCATCATCACCAACAAGCGCCGCATTGCCGCCGACGAGTTCTTCAAGGGCCTGTTCGACACCGCGCTCGAGCCCGACGAGATCATCACCAAGGTGCAATTCCCGAAGGTCAACAAGGCCGGCTACGAGAAATTCCGCAATCCGGCGTCACGCTTCGCGCTGGTCGGCGTGTTCGCCTCGAAGCGCGGTTCGGAGATCCGCGTCGCCGTCACCGGCGCCGGCTCGAGCGGCGTCTTCCGCGTGCCGTCGTTCGAGGAGGCGCTCAAGAAGCGCTTCAGCCCGAAGTCGCTGGAAGGGATGACCATCGAGGCCGACGGCATGTCGAGCGACATCCACGGCAGCGCCGAATACCGCGCGCACCTGGTCGGCGTGCTGGCGCGCCGCGCGGTGGCGCGCGCGGTCGCCGGCGAGTAGCAGCAATTGATGGATTCCGCGTCCGCCCCGCACACTCTTCCCACTTCGATCGACGCGACGCTCGATCTGCTGGCGGCAGCGGATTATCTCGCTGACCGATCGCTCGCGACGGTGCTCTTCCTTGCGCTGCGGATGGGCCGTCCGCTGTTCCTCGAAGGCGAGGCCGGCGTCGGCAAGACCGAGATCGCCAAGGTGCTCTCGGCGACGCTCGGGCGGCGGCTGATCCGGCTGCAATGCTATGAGGGGCTCGACGTCGCGGCGGCGGTGTACGAGTGGAACTACGCCGCACAGATGATCGCGATCCGCGTGGCGGAGGCGCAAGGCGAGCACGATCGCGAGCGGATCGAGCACGATGTGTTCTCCGAGCGGTTCCTGATCAAGCGGCCGCTGCTGCAGGCGCTGGAGCCCGATACGGCTGGCGCGCCGGTGCTGCTGATCGACGAACTCGACCGTGCCGACGAGGCGTTCGAGGCGTTTTTGCTCGAAGTGCTCGCGGACTACCAGGTAACGGTGCCGGAGCTCGGCACCGTCAAGGCCGTGGCGCCGCCGATCGTGGTCATAACCTCGAACCGCACGCGCGAAATCCACGACGCGCTCAAGCGCCGCTGCCTCTATCACTGGGTCGGCTATCCCAATGCCGAGCGCGAGCTGGCGATCGTGCGCGCCAAGGTGCCGGGCATCGGCAAGACGCTGTCGGCGCAGGTCGTGCATTTCGTGCAGGCGCTGCGCAAGGAGGACCTGTTCAAATCGCCCGGCGTCGCCGAAACGCTCGACTGGGCGTCCGCGCTCACCGAGCTTGATGTCGCCGCGCTCGATCCGGCGATGGTCTCCGACACGCTCGGGCGTGCTGCTCAAGTACCAGGACGACATCGCGCGCATCGAAGGCAGCAAGGCGAAGGAGCTAATCGAAAGCGTGCGCGCGGAGCTGCGGGCGGATAGTGATTAGGCAGCGAATGCGCATTTGAAGGATGTCGTCAGACGCGAGGCCGGCATGTATCTCATCCGTCAAGATGATACTGGCCGCGATCGCGGCGATGCTCGTCAATGGCGCCGCATTCGCAGCTCCGATCAATTGCGCGACCGACAGGCAGCCCGATGAAGTCGCGGTCTGCACGATCCCCGGCATGGTCGAAGTCGATCGCAATAGTCGACCGCTTCTACGGTGAGCTTGATGCGCCGGTCCAATCCGGCCGCGCGGGCCGCGGTCCAGAAAGATCAGCGCCAATTCTTCGCCGACCGGGCGCGAAATGCGAACGCGACGAGACCGATTGCATCCGGCTAACCTACCGGGCGCGGTCGCAGGAACTCCAGGCGGCGCTGCGCGAAAGTCGACAAGTGATAGGCGATGGTTGCGGCAATCCCGGAGAGATGATGACAAGCACCGACCGAGCGGCCGCCTCGCCGAGAACATCCTTTACTTCGCCCGCGCCTTGCGTGCCGCCGGCATCCCAGTTGGCCCCGGGTCGGTGCTCGATGCTCTGGAGGCAGTGAAGGCCGCCGGCGTCGGCACGCGCGAGGACTTCTACTGGACGCTGCATGCGGTATTCGTGAAGCGGCGCGAGCATTCGATCCTGTTCGACCAGGCATTCCGGCTGTTCTTCCGCCGCCGCGCCTATCTCGACAAGCTGATGGCCTCGCTGCTGCCGCAGGCGCCGCCGCGCGAGGCCGAAGCGCCAAAGCCCGGGGCGCAGCGGATCGAGGAAGCGCTGTTCAAGGGCCTGCGCGAGTTCGAGCGCGACCAGCGGGAAATGGAAGTCGACGCCCGCCTCACGGTGTCGGATCGCGAAGTGCTGCAGAAGAGAGATTTCGCGCAGATGACGGCGGCCGAGGTCGCCGCTGCCAAGGAGGCGATCAAGCGGCTTGTGCTCTCGCTCGACCAAGTGAAGACACGCCGGCTGGCGCCGCATCCGCGCGGGCATCGCATCGACATGCGCCGCACGCTGCGTGCGAGCCTCAAGGCCGGTGGCGCGGTGATCGATCTAAAATACCTGGGGCCGCGCACCAAGGCGCCGCCGATCGTCGCGCTGCTCGATATTTCCGGCTCGATGAGCCAGTACACGCGCCTGTTCCTGCATTTCCTCCACGCGGTGACCGATGCGCGCAAGCGCGTGCACACATTCCTGTTCGGTACGCGGCTCACCAACGTCACCCGCGCGCTCAAGGCCAGGGACCCGGACGAAGCGCTGGCCGCCGTCGCCGCCAGCGTCGCCGACTGGTCCGGCGGCACCCGCATCGCGACCTCGCTGCACGCCTTCAACAAGCTGTGGGCACGCCGCGTGCTCACCCAGGGCGCGATCGTGCTGCTCATCACCGACGGGCTCGAGCGCGATCCTGATGACCGGCTCGGCTTCGAGATCGACCGCCTGCACCGGTCATGCCGCCGGCTGGTCTGGCTCAACCCGCTGCTGCGGTTTTCCGGCTTCGAGGCCAAGGCCAAGGGCATCCGCGCGATGCTGCCGCATGTTGACGAATTGCGTCCGATCCACAATCTGGAGTCCATGGGCGAATTGGTTCGCGCACTCTCCGCCAGCGGGCGACGGGCGGACAATCCGAGGGCGTGGCTGGAGAAAGTCGCGTAGAGATATGGCGTTGCGGGCTTGTGTCATCTGGGAGATTGTCATCCCGGGCGGCCCGAAGGGCGGAGCTGGGACCAAACTTGCTACGTGCGTTGAGAGTTGGGTCCCGGCTCTCGCTTCGCTCGGCCAGGATGACAGGCCCGTTGTCCGGATAAATTTTTAGATGGAGATGTGAGCATGGACACCCTTGCGCGAGACGACGATATCCTCAAAGCCGCGGAAGAATGGCGTAAGGCCGGACGCGGGGTTGCGCTCGCGACCGTGGTCGAGACCTGGGGCTCGGCGCCGCGGCCGGTCGGCTCCAACCTGGTGATCGACAGCGAGGGCAATTTTCTGGGCAGCGTGTCGGGCGGTTGCGTCGAGGGTGCGGTCGTCACCGAGGCGCTCGACGTGATCGAGAGCGGCAAGCCGAAGACCCTGGAATTCGGTGTCGCCGACGAGGCCGCCTGGAAGGTCGGGCTCTCCTGCGGCGGCACCATCCGGGTCTACGTGGAAAAGGTCGACTGATACGAGACGCTTGCATGCGTCGTCCCGGCGAGCGCGGGGATCCATACTCTCGCGCGTGAGATTTCTCGCCGACAGTTGCATAGCCCCAAGGACACGGCGTATGGGTCCCCGCCTTCGCGGGGACGACAGTTGCCTCGATTCCGGATGATTGCGCGCGGGAGGATGCACGATGATTGTCTGGTCGGGTTGGGGGTTCCTGGTCATCGTTGCCGCGATCATCGGCCTCTTTGTCGGCATCGCGATATTCCATGAAGGCTGGTGGGCGATTGCGGTCGGGATCCTTTTGGCGGCGGCCGCGAATTTCGGCCTCAGCCACCTGCTCGATCGCCGCAAAGAGCGCGTGCTCATCGATCCAGCCACCAACCGGCAAGTCGTGTTGCGCAATCGCGACAGTTTGTTTTTCATTCCGGTGCGGTACTGGTCCGCGATCTATCTCGCTCTCGGATTGATCCTGATCGGGGTCGCGCTGGTGGGCAAACGCTAAAGCATGATGATCCCGAAAAGTTGCAGACTTTTCGGATCGGATCATGCGACCAATCAAAGAGCATGATCCCGAAAAGTTGCAGACTTTTCGGATCGGATCATGCGACCAATCAAAGAGCATGATCCCGAAAAGTTGCAGACTTTTCGGATCGGATCATGCGACCAATCAAAGAGCATGATCCCGAAAAGTTGCAGACTTTTCGGATCGGATCATGCGACCAATCAAAGAGCAGCGGAGCAAGAATTCCTCAATCTGAAGCGATCTTGCTCCAGCCCTGCTCCGCTCATTCCCGCGCAAGCAAGTCGAGCCTAACTCTTCAACGCTCCCAGCTCACCAGCGTCACCTCGCGCGCGGCGTCGAGCACGCGCTGCCTGCCGGGCTTGAGTCCGTGACTCGCGAGCACGTCTTCCGGTGTGCGGTCCGGGCCGACCGCGGGGAATACCGGGCGCCCGCCCGGGAGGCGGACATGGGCGGCGCGGGTGAGGTGGAAGGCGTCATAGCCGATCGTGAGGAAGAGTTCGTTGGGCTCCGGCCCGCCGATCACGGCGATCATGCCCTCCGGCGCGCCGAGTTCCGCCAGTGCCTGATCGAGGGAAGCGCCCTGCGGATTCCACAACAGCGATTTCGGATGCGCGGGATCGGGTGCGAGCGCTGCAATCCGCCGGGTCAGCACCAGCCGGTGGCGCAGCTTGGCGCGCGCGCCGCCCTCGTGCGAATGCTGGCCGTGCACCACGACAGCCGCGTGTTCGAGGCGGCCATGGAAGAACTTCTGGTCGGCCTCGACCTTGAGCGCCTCCGGGATCTGGCGGTTCGCGTCCGCCAGCATGCCATCCTCGGAAATGATGGCGTAGCCTTCGATGCGCCTTCGCTCGGGCATGGCGGCCTTAGAACACGGCCAGATAGCGCAGCAGCGACAGCACGCCGATGACAATGACCACGACTTGCACGATCTGCTTGGCGCGGCCGTCGAGCGGCAACATGTTCACGAGATAAAGAACGAGAATAACCACCAGGAAGGTGATCAGAACACTGATGAGCATCGACATCGGCGGCTATCCTTTCGCGGCCATGGCAAAGCTCGGACACTGTACGGATTTTTGACCGCGTTGCCATCCGGCCGCAGAAGCAAATCCCCCGCGACAAGGGCGAGATCGCAGCATCGCGCGGCCGCGAGATCAAGTCGCGCGCCAATCAGATAGTGCGCATCTGCGTCGTGGGGCGACCGGATGAAATTTGTTGCGAAAAACAAACGCGGCGCCCGTCAGGGCGCCGCGCTCGCGTTCAGCACTGCGTGCGATTTAAGACAGCACGCCGTATTTCTTGAACCACGCCGCCATCTTGTTCCAGCCATCCGTCGCCGCGTCGGCTCGGTAGCTCGGCCGGTAGTCGGCGTGGAAGCCGTGCGGCGCGCCCGGATAGATGTGGAATTCGGCGGTCTTGTGGAGGGCCTTGAGCTTCTCCTCCATCTCGTGGACCTGCTCCGGCTTGATGCCGGTATCTTCCGCGCCATAGAGGCCGAGCACCGGCTCCTTCACCTCGGAGGCGAGTTCGAGCGAGGTCTTTCCTCCGGGCGGCGTATCGCCGAGGCTGCCGTAGAACGCGACGCCGGCCTTGAGGTTGGCGTTGTGGGTCGAGTAGTGCCACACGGTGCGGCCGCCGCGACAGAAGCCCATGATCCCGAGCTTGTTGGTATCGCCCCCCTGCGACTTCGCCCACGCCACCGTCGCGTCGAGATCCGCGAACAGCTCGGCGTCGGTCTTGGCGTTGACGATCGGCATCAGGTCGGGCTGCTGGGTGATCTTGGTCAGGTCGCCCTTGCGGAAGTAATAGTCCGGCGCGACCGCGAGCGCGCCGAGCTTGGCGAGCCGGCGGGTGACGTCCCTGATGTATTCCGTCAGGCCGAAGATCTCCATCGAGACCAGGATCACCGGCGGGTTCTGCGCATTGGCCGGCTTTGCGTAGTAGACCGGCATTTCGCCGCCCTCGACCTTGACCTTGGCATCGCCGGCGGTGAGGCCGTTAGTGTCGGTCTTGATCGCGTCCGCGCGCACCGGGCCGGCGGCGAGCGTGTAGCCGGCAGCCGCGGCGGCCGACGCCGACATGAAGAAGCCGCGACGCGACAGCGGCGGCACCATGTGAGCAAGCCCGACGATGTCGTCAGGCAGTTTGGTGTGAGCGTTCATGGCAGTCCTCCCTTGGCATCGAAGGGGCTTGCAACAGGCAAGCCCCGGTAGGTCCGACGTTGAGTTCAGTTATAGGCTTCGCGTGTGACGGCTTGTCAACGCCGCCTGGAGCTATTCGACGCGATCAAGCTCCTTGACGATGGCGTCGATCACGCGGGCATCCATGGGCTCGATCTCGGTCGGGAACACGGCGGCGATATGGCCGTCGCGGCCGATCAGATATTTGTGAAAATTCCAGTGCGGCGTCTGGAGCGGCTTCTGCAGCGCCGCCCACTTGTAGAACGGATGCGGCGAGGGCCCCTTGACGACGGCCTTCGCGGTGAGCGGGAAGGTGACGCCGTATTCGTCATGTGCGGTCTTCATGATGTCGGCTGGGCCGCCCGGCTCCTGGCCGCCGAAATCGTTTGAGGGCACGCCGACGATCATCAGTCCGCGGTCGTGGTAGCGGGTCCAGAGCTGCTGCAGGCCGGTATATTGCGGAGTGTAGCCGCACAGCGAGGCTGTGTTCACGATCAGGATCGGCTTGCCGGCGTAGTCGGCCAGACGGACATTGCCGCCTTCAAGGCCGTCGAACACAAAGGCATAGGCGGTGATGCGGCTCATGCCGCCCGATTGTGCAAGCGCGGCTGCGGGGGTGGCAAGGGCTCCGGCAGCGAGGGCAAGAAGCTGTCTGCGATCGGTGATCATGTGGCCCTCTCGGATTTGCGCTGGGATTGGGCTTTGCTCTATCATTTTTCCATTGGGCCGCAAAGGTGGCGTCCTGGCCGATCGGTGCGCCTTGGCCGATGTCGAGCAGAGCGACGACCTCGGCGGATTACTGTAGGCAGCGGCACGCTGCGCGAGAACCCGAACTATATGGGGTCGCCTCGCTCGGCTTCGCGCCGTCGTGGAGAACATCATGGAGGCGACTGGCGCCGGGTCGCTTCCGACTATGGCGCCGGGAAGTGCAACCTGCGGCGCGGACTGCATGCGGCCGGCAAGACGGATTTCGACTATTTCCCCTAGAACTCGCGCCGGGCGGGTTCTGGGTGGTAACGGAGCCGCGCTCGGATGCTGCGATGCAACCTTTGGAGCATGACGCGCGTTGAGCCGCATGTGGCGAGGTGTGGCTTGATGGCAGGTCCGGGCGATTTCCGTAAATTCGCGCAAGTCTGCGTCGAGATGGCGAATGATGTCGCCAGCGCCGAGCACCGCACCTGGTTGCTCGACATGGCCATTACCTGGCGCCGGCTGGCCGAGGACGCCGAGCGTTTCGAGCAGATGCTGCGCGAGGTCGATGAGACTTTCGATCCGCCGCGGCCGCGCGAGCGGCACCCGAGCCGGCGCACCAGCTAGGAGCTGGTCCCGGCCGTCAACGGAACCGGCAGCAAACGCTTATTGGCCATATTTCTCCAGCACGGCGCGGCAGGCTGGGGCCAACCGCGCGCGGTTTGCCTGGAAGCAGGACAGCACCCGCATCTGGTCAGGAATGTACTGCCGGCAGAGCCGCTGGGCGTCCGGCCCGCAGGCGGCCTGGTCCTCCGGGGTGCCCTGCATATTAATCAGGGGCAGCGGGACCGGCAGTGGCAGTGGAAGTTGGGCCAGCGCGACCCCGCTGCCGCCGATCAAGGCCGCAAGCGCAAAAATAAGCTTTCGGATCATCGATTCCCCTCCGCGTGACCGCTCACCGAGGATAGCATGCCCTCGCAAGTCTTTGGTGCGGCTTGAAAACATCAGGTGAATAATAAAAAGCGAGTTCCAACGAGTTCCAGGGCGCGGCGCGCGAGGGCGGAACCCCGCCCAAACTCGGAGGTTGGTCTGCGGTGACAGTTCAGGAGGAACACCGCGATGACTGACTTTCGTGACCCCAACTACCGCGATCCCGATTACCCGCGAGATCCGACACTCCCGCCCCGCGATATCGCAGCGGGCGGCGGCTGGTCCGGCATGACCTGGGCGTGGATCGCCGGCGTCGCCGTCGTCGTGCTGGTGCTGGTGTTTGTGTTCAACTCCGGCCCGAACACCAATACCGCGACCGACGCCACCAATCCGCAGTCCACCACGACCGGGATGGGTCAGCGTTCCACCCCTGCACCAATCCCAGCACCGGCGCCTTCGACCCAGCCTGCGGCCCCGATGAACCAGCCGGCCTCTCCGGCTCCGAAATAAATCTTCATCGTGCATTCTAAAGTCGCAAAAACCCCGGCCTTAAGGCCGGGGTTTTTTGTCGCGAGCCGACGCCTGGACGCAGAACGCCGGATCGGCTCTGATCCGCGACGAACAAAAGCTTCGGACTCGGGAGACGGATTGATGAACGTGAAAGCATTTGCGTTCGCCATGCTGGCGCTGACCGCCGGCGCTCAGAGCGCCGTGGCGCAAGACATGCTCAAGGTCTCGGTGCCGCAGCGCGGCTCCTGGGATACCGGCATTTCCGATCTCGGCCAGCAAGCCGGCATCTTCAAGAAGCACGGCCTCGTGCTCGACATTCTCTACACCGAGGGCGGCGCGGAATCGCAACAGGCCGTCATCGCCGGCAGCATGGACATCGCGGTCGGCGTGGGCGTCGGCAGCGTCCTCAGCGCGTTTGCGCATGGCGCGCCGGTGCGCGTGTTCAGCGGCGAGATGATCGGCTCGCCCAATCAATACTGGTACGTCCCCGTGGCTTCACCGATCCGCAAGATCGAGGACGCGGCCGGCAAGACCATCGGCTATTCGGTCACCGGATCGTCGAGCCATTCGGCCCTGCTGGAGCTGCTGGCGCAGCACCATGTCACCGCCAAGCCGACGGCGACCGGCGGCATGCCCTCGACGCTGACCGCGACCATGACCGGGCAGATCGACGTCGGCTGGGGCTCGGCCCCGTTCGGCGTGGACCTCGTCGACTCCGGCAAGATCCGCATCATCGGGCGCGGTAGCGAAATCAAGGCCCTCAATGGGCGTACGGTGCGCTGGAACATCACCAACCTCGACATGCTGACCAAGCGCAAGGACGTGCTGGTTCGCTTCATGCAGGCCTACCGTGAAAGCATCGACTGGATGTACAGCGATCCCGCCGCCATCAAGAGCTACGCCCAGTTTACCAAGCTTCCCGAAAGCCAGGTGAAGAGCGTGCGTGATTACATACCGAAGACGGCGGTCGATCCCGACCGGATCGCCGGAATGAACGAGATCATCGATGACTCGGTGAAGCTCAAGTTCCTGCCGGCGCCTTTGACCGCACAGCAGGTCAAGGACATGGTGCAGATGCAGCCGCGCTAGACTAGATGCGGGCCACCGCTTATCACTTCGGATTGCGCCGCAGCGCCGACGGTTACCATCCCGACGCCGTGCAGCAGGTGACGCTCGACGCGGTGGCATCGCGCAGCAAAGCACGGTAGCCTGCGAGTGAGCGACGGAAATTTGCACAACGCGCCGCCAAGCGCGCGCAGCGGCTGGGAGGACACCCATGACGATGCTCGCTCGCGCGATCACCGCTGCGCTCTTCGCGACCGGAAGCTTCGCGATCGTGCCTTCCGCGCTGGCTCAGACCTACCCCAGCCATCCGATCCACCTCGTCGTGCCTTACGCTCCCGGCGGTACCGGTGACATCGTCGCGCGGCTGATGTCGGACAAACTCAGCGCCGCGCTCGGGCAAACGGTCGTGGTGGAGAATCGTGCCGGCGCCAGCGGCGCGATCGGCTCGCAAGGCGTTGTGAACGCCGCGCCCGACGGACACACGCTGCTGGTCGGCCAGACCGCCGAGGTCGCGATCAATCATCATTTCTTCAAAGGCCTCGGCTACGACCCCGACCGCGATCTGCAGCCGATCGCGCTTGCCGCCGTCGTTCCGCTCGCCCTCGTCATCCCCGGCAGCGCGCACTACTCGACGGTGACGGACATGCTCAAGGCGGCGGGACCGAAGGGGCTTTCGTTTGCGTCTGCCGGCACCGGAACGCCCGGCCACTTCGCTGGCGAACTGCTCAAGCTCCGGACCAACAGCAACTTCACGCACGTGCCTTACAAAGGTGCGGGACCGGCGCTCAATGACCTGCTCGGCGGTCACGTCGATATGTTCTTCTCCGGCTTCCCGGCCGCGGTGCCGCAGGTCAAGGCCGGCACGCTGAAGCTCATCGCGGTCTCCTCGGCCAAGCGTTCGACCGCAGCGCCTGATGTGCCGACGGTGGCGGAAGCCACCGGCATCAAGGATTTCGACATCACGCTCTGGGTGGGTTTCTTCGCGCCGCGGGCGACGCCGAAGGCAGTGGTCGCGCGGCTCAACACGGAAATCAACAAAATCCTCGAGCAGCCGGATATCCGGCAAAGACTGCGCGACGACGGCGCCGAGGTGATGCCGGGCTCGGTCGATCAGTTCGCTGCCTTCGTGCAGGCCGAGAGCGCCAAATACGTCGCGATCATCAAGGACACCGGCGTCACGCCGGATTAGCGTCCTCACGACGGCACATAGCCGATCGCTTCGACTTCGAGGCCGCAATCCATCGGCGTGCGGCCGGCCTGCATGCGCGTGCGCGCGGGCAGCGTCTCCTGGCTGGTGAAATAGCTCCGATAGATGCGGTCGAATTCTTCCTGCTGGCGCTGGTCCTTGAGCCAGACGATCACCTTGAGCAGGCAGTCCATGTTCGATCCGGCCGCCTCGACCAGCTTCTTGAGATGATCCATGACGATGCGGACCTGCCGCTCGAACGGCAGGTCAGGGAACGGCGGAATCGGCAGGCCGTTGGCGCGCGCATCGCGGAGCTTGGAAGAATATTCTTCGTCGAACGGCGGCAGTCCGGAAATGAAGATCATGTCGCCATGGCGCACGCAGAGATTGAAGGGGCCGCCGGTCTCCGGCACGTCGGTCTTGATGACCTGCTTGTTCATGCGCGTGTCCTGCGTGGCTGCACGATCGTGCGGTATCCGACCACGGCGCCTTGGCTGTGTCGACCGCTGCACAGGTTTTGATCATGGGTCGCGCGCGGCCCAATACTTGCGCACGGAACCAAGAACGGGGTTTGCTTCTTTTAGTCTTTGCGAGGCTCTCCCGCATCAGCGCCGTCAGCTCGCACGGGCAACGCTCGCAAGGCCATTGCCATTGAAAATGTCGGATGGCCGACTTTGCAGGTTGCAAGATGCCGTCACCGGAGAGGCCGCGGTCGAGCCCCGCGTTGGAAGAACATCCATTCCGGCTGTTCAAACGACAGAGGGAGAATCCCCGATGTGCGACTATAGCCTGCACCACGTCGCGACCCGGCCCGCCAAGACCGAAGACAAGCTCGTGACCACGAAATTCACCAATTCCATCACTCGGGGGTTTACCGCCATCGGCGAGCCCAACGTCGCCGTATGCCTGCTCCCGGGCACTGAGATCGCGTTCATGTCGGACGTGGAGTGCGAACCGATGTTCGGTATCGGAATCCTCCCGACCAAGAAAGTCGGCCAGCGGGTCGCCCGCTTCCGACAAGTGAATACCGACCATCCGAATGTTCATCACGATGCGCTCGAATTTCCCGATGGCCAGGTGGTACTGCTGACTAGGCTGTGTGCGGGTCAGACCGCCAGCGTGTTGCAATTGCCCGCGGCCGGTCACCCCGGCGAAACGGCAGAGCGTGCGGAAAACGCTGAACCCGCGCGCGTGACGCTCGACGAAGATCGCGACGCTTTCGTCTGACCAGTCGCCCGCGATCGGCCCGGCGGTTGTTCACTCAGCCGCCGGTCGATGGCGAGGGGCAGTCGTTTCGTACCCGAATAAGCGCCCGGTCGTCCCGCTTTCGCGAGGACGGCGCGGTATGAGGGATTCCGTGTAAGATCGCCGGATGAGACTCGCGACTGCCATCCTCGCCGCAGCTCTTTGTCTGGCGATCCATCCCGCGCGGGCCGGCACGGCCGACGACGAGTTCCGCCGCGGCCTCGCCGCGTTCAACACCGGCGATTACAACACCGCACTTCAGGCATGGCGCCCATTAGCGCAGCGGGAAGACCCGCGTTCCGAGGCCGGTATCGGGTTCATGTATCACCGCGGCATGGGCGTGAGCGTCGACGACGACCAGGCCGCGTTCTGGCTTGAGCGCGCGGCGGAGCATGGCCAGGCCGAGGGCCAACTCATGCTTGGCATCCTGTTCTATTATGGACGCGGCGTCCCGCAGAGCTATGTCCGCTCGTATGCGTGGTGCGACCTCGCGGAGAGCGGCGGCAACGCCGATGCCACGCTCTGTCGTGACGCAGCGCTCGAAGCGATGCCGGATTCCGAGCGCGAGCAGGCGTTTCGTCTGGTGGTCGAACTGCGCGAACGCTACGGCGCGCACCGATAACGCAGACAATCCCGTCCTCGTTGCGCTGACGTCCACTGCGAAAAACCCCTCGCGGGCGGCTCGCCATTCTGATTTAATACGGTTCTAAGCTTTGCGGGGCGAGGGAGCCGTGTCGGCGATTTTGTCGCTCGGCCCGGACCCATCGCCCCCGCATGGGAGGCGCTCATGAAAAATCCTGAAATGCCCGACAGTCGGACTGCGCCTTGCGATGCCGATCGCAGGGAGACGAGTGGCACGCCGGCGAGCGTTCGCGCTTCGCGGCGTGAATTCATCAAGGGTGTGATCGCTTCCGGCGTCGCCGTATCGGCCGCCGGCTACGTGGTGGTCGGCCGCGGCGGCGAGGCGTTCGCGCAGGCCGCCGGCACCGTCACCCGGCTCGTGACGCTGAACGTCAACGGCCGCGACCGGCCGGTCGACGTGCTGCCGAACGAGACCTTGATCCATACGCTGCGCTACAAGCTCGGCCTCACCGGCACCAAGCTCGGCTGCGATCATTCCGAGTGCGGCAACTGCACGGTGATGCTCGACGACATTGCGAGCTATTCCTGCTCGACGCTCACCCACAGCGTGCGCGGTCGCAAGATCGTCACCATCGAAGGCATCGAAGGACCGAATGGCGAGCTGCACCCGGTGCAGAAGGCCATGGTCGAAGAGCTCGGTCCGCAGTGCGGTTTCTGCACGTCCGGCCAGGTCGTGTCGGCGGTCGCGCTGCTCAAGCACAATCCGAAACCAACGGTCGAGGAGGCGCGTCTCGGCATGTCCGGCAATCTCTGCCGGTGCGGCGCCTATGATCACTACCTCAAGGCCGTGATGCGCGCGGCGCGGGAGGCGTGACATGGCTTACAAGCTCATCGGAAAAAATTTCACGCCCGTCGACGTCGTCGCCAAGGTCACCGGCCGGGCGAAATACGCCGAGGATTTCCGGGCCGACCGTATGGCGTTCTGCAAGACGCTGTCGAGCCCGATCCCGCACGCCCGCATCCGCAGCATCGATACGTCTGCGGCGATGAAGGTGCCGGGCGTGCTCGGCATCCTGACCGCGGACGACGTCCCGCAATTCCCGCCGCCGCAGCCGCCGATCCTGTCGAAGGACGAGGTGATGTATGTCGGCCACCCGATCCTCGCGGTGGCAGCCGAGAGCGAAGCGGCGGCGGCTGACGCGATCGAGGCGATCAAGGTCGACTTCCAGCAGCTTCCGCACGTGGTCGATCCGCTCGAAAGCCTGTTTCCGGGCGGGCCGAATGCGCGCTCGACCGGCAACGTCGCGGCGGCGCAGATCAACTACCAGACCCTGAAATGGGAAGCGGGCGACTTCGCCGCCGCCGGCGACGACAAGCTCCCCATGGGCAAGCCCGCCGAGGAATGGAAGTACGGCGATATCGACGCCGGCTTCAAGGCCGCGAAGCTCGTGTTCGAGGAGAGCTTCGTCTCCGCCGGCTATCCGCACCACAGCATGGAGCCGCGCACGACCTTCGCCTACTGGGAGGGCGGCAAGTGCATCCTGCACGGCTCGAATCAGAGCCACACCTCGGCGATCCCCAACATCGCCCGGCTCATCGGCATCGCGCCGGAGAACCTCGTGCTGATCGCGGAGTTCTGCGGCGGCGGCTTCGGCAGCAAGATCCCCGGCTATCCCAACATGGCGATCGCCGCGCTGTTGTCGAAGAAGATTGGCCGCCCGGTGATGCATCGCATCTCCCGCAACGAGGAATATGCGATCGGCAGCGCGCGCCCGAGTTTCCAGGGCCGGCTCAAGCTCGGCTTCCGCGCCGACGGCCGCCTGCTCGCGGCCGATCTCTACATCGTGCAGGAGACCGGCGCGCATCTCGGCGCCGGCGACTTCCGCAATGCCGGCGCCTGCCTCTCGCTGCTCTATCAGCCGGAATCGATGCGTTATCGCGGCGTACCGGTGCTCACCAACACGCCGCCCACGGGTCCGCAGCGTGGCCCTGGTGAAAATCAGTTCGTCCCGGCGATGGAGCCGATGATGGACAAGGCGGCGCGCGAACTGGGCATCGACCGGGTCGCGATCCGCAAGCTCAACGCGCCGGAGACATCGAGCAAGATAGGCGCCGATCGCGGGCCGATCACCTCCGCCTTCATCAAGGAGGCGCTCGACAAGGCTGCCACCTCATTCAACTGGGAGCAGCGCAAGCAGAAGTCCGGCCAGCGCAACGGCACCAAGGTCACCGGCATCGGCATCGGCCAAGGTTACCACTCGGCCGGCTCGAACGGCTTCGACGGCCTGTTGCGGATCACGCCGGACGGCAAGCTCCACATCCATACCGGTGTCGGCAATCTCGGCACCTATTCGCATTCGGCGACCGCGCGCGTCGCGGCTGAGATCCTCAACGTGAACTGGGACAACGCCGTCATCGAACGTGGCGACAGCCGCCGCGGCTTGCCCTGGAACAGCAACCAGGCCGGCTCGCTGACGGCCTCCACCCAGTCGCGCACGATGTATGTCGCGGCCGTGGACATGAAGGAGAAGCTCACCGAGATCGCCGCGCAGATGCTCGGCGGCAAGGCCGAGGACTATGACCTCGGCGACGAGAAAGTCGTCAGCAAGGCTGACGCTTCGAAGTCGATCACCTACGCGCAGGCCGCGCAAAAGGCGATCGAACTCGGCGGCAAGTTTGCTGGCAAAGAGGTGCCCAAGGACATCAACCCGATCACCAAGGACGCCGTCGGCATGATCGCCGGTAGCGGGCTGATCGCCGTCGCCAAGGACAACCTCAAGCGCGTCGGCATCACGCCCGGCCTCACTACCAGCTTTGCCGAGATCGAGCTCGACACCGAGACCGGCAAGATCGAGGTCAAGGAGCTCCTGTGTGTCGTCGATTGCGGCACCGTGCTCCATCCGCTCGGCCTCGGGCACCAGATCGCTGGCGGCAACGTGATGGGCATCGGCATGTCCCATCTTGAGCGCCACGTGTTCGATCCGAAGCTCGGCATCCCGACCACGCAATCGATCGAGCAATCGAAGCCGCCGACCTATCTCGACGTTCCCGCCGAGATCGGCTGGGGCGCGGTCGACAAGCCCGATCCGCAGAATCCGGTGGGCGTGAAAGGCGTCGGCGAACCCGTTGAAGGCTCCGGCGCTTCCGCGATCGTCTCCGCGATCTCGGACGCACTCGGCGGCCATCTGTTCAACCGGACACCGGTTTCGCTCGACATGATCCTCAATCATCTCAACAAGCGGCCGCAGGCTCACAAGCCGCTGCAGATCAACACGGTTTGAGGGAGCACGCCCATGATCATCAGAGACGTGATGCCCGCCTTCGAGCTGTATCAGCCGACGCAGCTCAAGGACGCCTACGCACTGCTCGACCGCTTCGGCAAGGACGGCTGGAAGATGTCGGGCGGCTACGACAGCCTGTCGTGGTTCAAGGAACGCATCAAGCGGCCGAAGGCCGTCATCGACCTCTCGGGGATCGCCGAAATGAAAGGCATCCGCGAGACCGCCGACGGCCTCGAGATCGGCGCGCTCACCACGCTGACCGAAGTCGAGCGCAACCCGATCGTGCGGGCGAAGTACCGCCTGCTCGCCGACGCCGCCAGCCGGGTGGCGAGCCCGCAGATCCGCAACAACGGCACGATCGGTGGCAACAACTCGCAGGACGCCCGCTGCCTCTACTACCGCTACGGCCTGCCCTGCTACCGCGCCGGCGGCAACGCCTGCTTCGCCGATACGCCGGAGGGCGTGAACCGCGAGCACGCGCTGTTCGACATCGACCGCTGCGTGGCGGTGAGCCCGTCCGACACTGCTCCGGCGCTGGTCGCGCTCGACGCGAAGTACGTCATCCGCAGCTCGAAGGGCGAGCGGGTGGTCGGCCCCGAAGAGTTCTTCGTCGGCCCCAACATCGACATCACCCACATGACCTCGACCAAGCCCGAGGAAATCCTGGTGGCGATCCGCATCCCCGCGACCTACGCCGGCGCGAACTTTTACTTCGAGAAGGTCGCCGACCGGAACGTGTGGGACTTCCCGCTGGTCAACGTGGCGGCGGCGATCATCGTCAAGAACGGCGTGATCGACAGTTGCCGCATCGCCTGCGGCGGCGTCAGCGCGGTGCCGCGGCGGCTCACGGCGGTCGAGGAGATCGTCAAGGGCAAGGCGCCGAATGCGGACATCGCCAAGATCGCGGGCCAATCGGCGACCCGTGGAGCGAAGCCGCTGAACTACAACGGGTTCAAGATCCCGTTGATGGCAAATCTGGTGACGCGCGCGATCCGCGACGCAAAGGCCTGACGCGCGCCATGGAGTTGTTCCGCTACGCGACGTCGATCTACGGCGGCTCCGACACCGTGATCGGCGCATCCTGGACGCTGCTGCCCTGGTTCGTGGCGGCCGGCGCGGCCTTCATCATCGCGCACGCGGTGATCAAGGCAGTCGCCGGCCGGCGCGGCGGTTGAGCCGGGAGGCCCTTGTGCTTGCGGAAGCGCATGGGAATGTCGTCGCCGCGAAAGCGGGGACCCATGCCTGCCGAGGCGGGGCGTTTGTCTCGGCGCTGCCACACACTGAACCGAGGACACGGCGTATGGGCTCGCGCTTTCGCGGGGACGACGCTGAACGTTTATCAGCCACACGCGCATGACCAGCATTTCGAACACGACTGCACCCACCGCCGCCCCCGCAGAGCGCGTCAAGCGTCATCTCCTGGCCGATCGCCTCTATCACTGGCTGATGGCGGTATCCGTGCTCACGCTCATGGCCACGGCGTTCCTGCCAATCTCGGGGATCAAGTTCGAATGGCTGACGATCCACTGGATCACCGGCATCGTGCTCGCGCTGCTCGTCATCATTCACATCGTGCGCGCGCTGATCTGGCAGGACTGGCGCGCGATGCTGATCGACGGCGCCGACATCCGCAACGGCGTCCGCGCCGCCAGGCGAACCTTCGGCGGGGGCGGCGCGCTTCCGGGCAAGCCGGGCAAATACAAGATCCTGCAAAAGCTCTATCACCTCGCGGCCGCGATCCTCGTGCTTTCGATCGTGGCGAGCGGCCTCTTGATGCTGCTCAAGATCGACACGCCGTGGTGGAAGCGCGATCCCTACTGGTTCGACGGCGACACCTGGGGGGTGATCTATTCGATCCACGGCTTCGCTGCGATGGCGATGATCACGCTGGTGATGATCCACATTTACTTCGCGCTGCGTCCGGAGGAATGGTGGCTCACGCGCTCCATGTTCCGCGGCTTCGTGACGCGCAAGGAATATCTCGACCACTGCGACAGCAGCCGCTGGAACGCATCTGACAAGAACTAACGCACGATCTCGAAAAGCTGAAGACTTTTCGGACAGGATCATGCGACGTAACAAAAGCTCTCGCGGCGTTTGCGCGAGAGTCGGCGCGGGCGGAGGAAAGCGATGGCCGAGGGGCCGACGACATTTGCCGAGGCCATCGACGCCATCGAGGAAGGCTACGAGTTCATGCTCGCCTACGCGGCACAGGGCCGCCGCCGCGAGGACGAGGACGCCGGCGCCGGCATCCGCGAGCGCCTCGCGCAGGTCGACGCCGCGCTCGGGGTCATTGCCGACGCGAATGTCTCCGACCTCGGTGTTGCAGGGCAGGGCGGTGCGAAGGCCACCGAATTTCTCGATGTCGTCAAGCAAGACGCCGCCCGTGCGCGTGCTGCTTATCGCTTCGTGTTGGCGCAGCCGGCCGTCGGCTCGCAGATCGTCGACAACCTTAACGCCTCGACCCACGTGCGGACGCTGCTGACCGACCTGTTCCTGCTCGATGAAGCGCTCAAGCTCAGCGGCATCTGATATCTATAAGGTAGAATCAGGCGTTGTGCTCCGCGCGTCCCGGCGCAAGCGGGGACCCCGGGGCAGCAATCTCCAGAGTCGGAGTTCGTGGCCCTGGATTCCCGCTTGCGCGGAATGAGCGGGTGGTCAACGTGATCGCGATGTTTATCTCGCGGAGGCGAAGATGGCTGGATTGAGCGTCGGCGTGGTCGGGCTCGGTGCGTTCGGCTCGCGCGTCGCCTTGCGGCTCCTGTGGAACGGCTACCACACGCTGCAGCTCTACGACGTGAACGACATGTCGACCCGCCTGTTCACCAGCGAATACGGCGGCATGGTCACCGGCTCGCCGAAAATGATGGCGCAAACCTGCGATGTGGTGATCGCGGTCCTGCCGTCGGCCGATGAATTGCGCGAAGCCTGCTTCGGCTGGGAGAGCCTGGCGAAGGGATTTGCCGAGGGCGGTATCATCGTCGACCTCGGCGTCACCGATCCGCTGGAGACCGTCGCGATCGCGCGCGAACTTGCCGTGCGCGGGATCGATTTCATCGACGCGCCCGCGTTCGGCACGCCCGCGGAAGCGAAGGAAGGCAAGCTCGCGCTGATCGTCGGCGGCGAGGAGCGCGCGGTTGAGCGCTGTCGTCCGGTGTTCGAAACGCTGGCGTGCAAAGTCCTGCGCGCCGGCGCCGCCGGCTCGGCGCAGGCGACGAGCGCGATCGCCGATTATCTGCGCGGCGCCGAGCTGATGGCCGCGAGCGAGGCGCTCCGTCTCGGCGAGCGTCTAGGCTTCACGCCGGATTTCCTGGTCAACATGCGCGAGGAGCTTGGCCGCGCCGATCTTGCGACCGTATTGCGCGACGAGGTCGTGAGCCGCCGTTTCCACTCCGGCCGCTCGCTCGGCACTCTGCACCGGAACATCGAGCTGGCCGCAAAGCTCGCCACCTCGCTGGCGATCGAGACGCCGATGCTGACGGCAACGCGTGCGGCATGGAGCGAGGCCGCGGCGAAGCTCGGCTCAGGCGCCGACCACACCGCAGCCATCAAGTGGCTCGAAAGCCTCAAGCCGCCGGCGGCGCCAGCCGCCGAGCCATCGGACGCGGCCGACGCAACGGCAACGACGTGACCGTGCGGCCCTTCAGAATGTCTATGCCCGCATGATCGGTGAAGCCAATCGCCGGATCGAAGCCTTGGAACTCTCGCCGTTTCGGCGGTTGCGCAATCGACTAAAAGCGATGCGGATCACCGCCGCTCAAAGCGAGTGATCTTGACGCGATGGAGTTGCGCAATTTCGGCCGCTACGTTCTCTTCGGTCAGCGGCTTCAGGGTGGCGTGGGTGCGCGCCCGGCCCTCGACGGCGAAGCCCCGCCGCTTCGAGTAGATGACGAACTGTTTCTCGTCGCCGGTTGGATCGTTGCCGATCGGGAGGCCCCAAACCCTTTCATCTAGGAGCATTGGCAAAGCCATAGCGATGATAGTCCGTGCCGAGGGCCCCCTGCGTTCAGGACTATGCCCCTACCGCCGTCCGCCGCAACTCACGCGGGTTTCCAGGCTGTGGACAAGACGCCGCCGCGGGCATCGTCCATGACCTCACTGATCGATGGCGGGCCAGGCACGATGAAGATGAGTACTGTGTCTACGCCATAGCCCTATGACTACATGGCCCGGTGTGCAATCTCTGATCGGGAACCCGGATGCCCACTTGAGCCATGCCTAACTACGAAAGCGCACTCAGCGCCCCAACAAAGCAGCGGGACTGGGCGCTGCGCTTTATGTCGAGGGCTACGCGCCTCGTCTCGTTGCATCACCGAGCATCAGGGCTCAAATGAAGAAAGGACCCCACCAATCGGCGGATGGAACTTGGGGCGCAGGTCAGACCCATTCTGCAGCAGCTGCCGATATCTCATTGCATTCTAGTTCTTTGCCGGCTTCGCGTTGAAACCAGCCTTGCAAGCGGTCGAGATAGAGGTAGACAACAGGCGTCGTGTAGAGCGTGAGCAACTGGCTGAGCGCGAGCCCTCCGACCATCGCGTAGCCAAGCGGCAGTCGCAGTTCCGAGCCTGTGCCGGTGCCGAGCGCGAGCGGCACCCCGGCCAGGAGGGCTGCCGCCGTGGTCATCAAGATCGGCCTAAATCGCAGCAGACAGGCTTCGCGAATCGCGGCTACCGGTTCCACCTGTCGGTCTCGTTCTGCCGAAATCGCAAAATCGACCAGCATGATGCCGTTTTTCTTGACGATCCCGATCAGCAGAATGATGCCGATGATGCCGATCACCGAGAGGTCCATGCCCCCCACAGAGAGTGCCAACAACGCACCGATCCCAGCCGAAGGAAGCGTGGAGAGGATGGTGAGTGGATGGATGAAGCTTTCGTACAGCACGCCCAGAATGACATACACGACCACCAACGCAGCAATGATCAGCACCGGCATACTCGACAGCGAGCTTTGGAACGCCTGAGCGTTGCCCTGGAATGCGCTCGTCACGGTTCCGGGCAGGCGCAGGTCGAACGCGGCTTGGTTGATCGCCTCGACCGCCTGACCGAGCGCGACGCCGGGACGCAAATTGAACGACAGGGTAACCGACGGGAACTGCCCCTGGTGCGTCACCGACAACGGTCCAACTTTCGTGTAGTCGACGGTCACCAGCGCAGCCATCGGTACGGCGGCACCGGTCAGCGGAGATTTCAGATAGATTCGATCGAGTGACGAGAAATCGGTCTGCAATTCCGGCAGGATTTCGAGGATGATGGGATAGGTATTGAGCTGCGTGAAATACTGCGTGATCTGCCGCTGGCCGAACGCGTCGTTGAGGGTGTCGTCGATGAGCTGCGGGGATATCCCGAAGCGGGCGGCCTGGTCCCGATTGATTGTGACCTTGATCTGCGGCGCGTTCGCCTGAAGGTCGCTCGCGACATCGGCGATTTGCGGCGAGCGCCCGCATCGCTGAAAGCATTTTCTGCGACCAGGCAATCAACTCGCCGATGTCGGCGCTTTGCAGCGTGTACTGGAAACTGCCGCGAGCTGAGCGCCCGCCAACCGTGATGTCTTGGGTCGCCTGCAGGAAGAGGTTGACGCCCTCCACCTTCGCGATCTCGGGTCGCAGGCGGTTAATGACCTGGGACGCGCTGAGCGCACGCTCGTTCGCGCGGCTTCAGAACGATGATGAAGCGGGCGGTATTGGCGGTCTGCGCATTGCCGTTGCCGCCGGTGCTGGCGGTCTGGGAGTTGAAACCGGCCACGTTGGGATCGCGCAGGATGATCTCGCCGAGTACGCGCTGCAGGCGCTGCATCTCCTCTGACGAAACATCCTGGCCGGCCTCTGCAACCCCCTGGATCAAGCCCGTGTCCTGGCTCGGAATAAAGCCCTTCGGCATCTGGATCATCATGACGACGGTAACGCCGAGCGTGAGAAAAAACACGCAAAGGGTGATGGCCTGATGGCGCAAGACGAGGTCAAGCGTGATCCGATAGCCAGTCAGTATTGAGTTGAACACGGCCTCAATGCCGCGGTAGAGGCGGCCATGCACATTCGAGTGCCGCATGAAGCGGGAGCACAACATTGGTGCCAGCGTAAGCGACACCAGCGCCGAGACGAGAATCGATGCGGTGACCGTCAGAGCGAATTCGCGGAACATGCGTCCGACAATTCCACCCATCAGCAGGAGCGGAATGAACACCGCGACCAGCGAAAGGCTGATGGAAAGGACGGTGAACGCAATCTCGCGCGACCCTCTGAGGGCGGCTTCAAGGGGGGATAGGCCATCTTCGATGTGCCGATAGATATTCTCCACCACAACGATGGCGTCATCGACCACGAAGCCGATGGCGATCGTAAGCGCCATCAGCGATATGTTGTCGAGGCTGAAGTTAATCAGATACATCGCGGCAAACGAACCGAGCAACGAGAGAATGACCGTCACGCTCGGAATGGCCGTCGCCCAGAAATTGCGAAGGAACAAGAGCACGACAAGCACCACCAGTGCCACGGTCAGCATAAGAGTGAACTCGACGTCTTCCACCGAGGCGCGGATGGTCATAGTGCGGTCGAGCACCGTCTCGACCGTGATCGCGGGAGGAATGTTGGCCGTGAGGCGGGGCAGTTGTGCCTTGATCTGGTCGACAGTCTCGATGACGTTGGCGCCGGGTTGTTTGTTGACGGCCAGCAGGATGCCGGGAGTGTTGTTCTGGAAGGCCGCCGTATTCCGGTCCGCCGCAGCGGAGATCGCCTGACCGATATCGCGGACTCGAACTGGCGTCCCCTCGCGATAGGCGATGATGACATCATCGAACAGCGCGGGTTCGGTAATTTGATCGTTCGCCATGAACGTGAAGTTCGCTTTGGGCGTGGTGAGGGTGCCTTTTGGAGCATTGGTGGTGGCGCTTACCAAAGAGATGCGCACATCTTCGAGGGTCAGGCCTCGGGCCGCAAGCTTGGCAGGATCGACCTGGACACGGATCGAGGGGCGCTGTTCACCACCGATCGAGACCTGCGCAACGCCAGGGACCTGCGAAATCTGCTGCGCCAGAAAATTGTCGGCATACTCATCGACGACCGTAAGTGGGAGGGTATCGGAGCGCAGAGACAGGATCAGGATCGGCGCGTCGGCTGGATTGAGCTTGCGGTAGATCGGGGGCGAGGTCATCGATTGCGGCAGCGTCTTGCCAGCAGCCGTGATCGCAGCCTGTACATCTTGCGCCGCCGAATCGATGTTGCGGTTGAGATCGAACTGGATGGTCACCGAGGTGGCGCCCAGCGCGCTGAACGAGGTCATCTGGGTGACGGCGGTGTTCTTCTCTGTCACGATCCAAGCAAACAGTCCCTGCGGCCCGCGCTGCACAGCGCTCGTTGGAACCACCAAGACATTCTTGCGGGTCTCTAGCAGCAGACGCGCGTTGACAAAATCGCCCGGCCATAGCTGCTCGTCGTCATTGGCGAATATGCCCTTGAGGCGAATTGGTGGAGGCGGCCTGGCTGATCAGGTTGTCGATGAGGAGAAGTGTGCCCGTGCTTAAGACGCGAAGGTTGTCCTGATCGAATGCGGTCACTTCAACCGGCCCGCGGGCCAGCGCAGCGCGCACATCGCCGAGCGCGCGAGCCGGAAGGGTGAACATGACCGCGGATGGGCGCACCGACACCAGCGTTGCGATGGCGCCCGCGTCGGAAGGTCGTACAAGGTTCCCTGGATCGATACCTGGCGCACGCCAATGCGTCCGTCGCTCGGCGCGGTAATAGTGGTGTAATCCAGCTGCGTTTGGGCCGTGGTGATGGCGGCGTCATCTGCATCGATCGACGCCTTCAACTGATCGACCTTGGTTTGCTGCTGATCGAGGTTCTGTTGCGTCCCGGCATTCTTTTCCGTCAACATTTTTGCGCGTGCTAAATCTTTTTCGGCACCGGCGAGCAAAGCGGCATCTTGGGCACGTTTTGCCTTCGCTTGATCGAGCGCCGCCTGGAACAGCCGGGGATCGATTTTTGCCAGCACATCTCCTTTCTTGACGTGCTGGCCCTCGGCGAAATTGACCTCCTGCAGCTTCCCCTCGACCTGGCTGTGGATCGCAACGGTATAGGATGCCTGTACTGTACCGAGTCCCGTGAGGTAGACGGGCAGGTCGCGGCGCGCCGCAACGACGACGGTCACGGGCACGCTGGCGCGTGCTGCCGGACGCGGCTCGCGTGTCGCGGAAGGTGCTGCGAAATGCTGCCAGGCAAGCCATCCACCGCCGCCCAGAATCGTCAGGCAGGCGATGCCCATCGCGAGGTGACGCCAAGGTCCATGCCCGCGGGCGCGACTTTCAACCTGCATCTTGATTCGGGCTCGTCGGCAAGCTGACATCTTCCAAGTGGGCGCAGCTGGAGAAATGCGCACAAGATACGGCGTTGCGCGACATCGGCGATCTTGTGAAGCAGAGCATCCTCGCCAAGGACGCCGCAGGCGGCCGGAGCACCAGTTACTCCTTGGCCGAAAATTGACAGTCGATTACAGCTCATAAGACGATGACCGAGGAGATTGCATTTCATTGCGCACCGGAATTATCAACCTTCTGGTTGACACCGTGCCTTTGCTGAACCGATCCAAAAAGGTTGATGAATTTCTGCCAATGCGGCCTCCAGACATCTCGACTTCGCGCGAGAGTTGCCGCGGTGCAGGAGTACTCCGGTGCGAGAAATCGAGAGCGTCTGCTGTCGCTGCTGATTCCCTCCAGCGCGCTGCTGAGCATTGTCCATGGTTGAAGGCCATGGTCGATACCGGCGAGATTTTTCACCCGCTGCGCTGGAGCCCGCAACAGGCGGTGCAATTGCTCAAGGACGTTCCCGCTCTCGAAAGCGCCGGCGTCGTCGGGCGCATGCCGGCGAGCTGGCGCATGAACCGCCCCGCGCGTCCGCAGGTGAAGGCAACGGCTGGGGGGAACACACCGTCGCAAGCAGACCAAAACGGTCAAGCAACTGCGGGCCGATACGCGCATCGCTCTCACCGGTACGCCCATCGAAAGCCGGCTAAGCGACCTGTGGTCGATCTTCGACTTCATCAATCCCGAGCTCTTGGGATCGTCGAAGGAATTTTCGTCCTTCGTCAAACGCTTCGCCGACCGACCGCATAACCCTTATGGCCCGCTCCGCGACTTGGTGCGTCCCTACATCCTGCGGCGGCAATAATCGAGCGCGGCGTCAGGCTGCCGGGCCGTGCTGTCAGCCGCCTATCTGCTGGGAAACCTTACCTCGTTGGTCCAGCTATCCAACTCGCTTGGAAGGGCCAAACGCTTTGCGATTAGGGCTTCGATCTGCGCTCGGCGTTGCGCATAGAACTGCACCGCTCCGCCGGGATAGAGTTCTTCGAGCGAAGGACGGGAGTCGCCGGCGGCAACGCGCGCCGCTTTCGTCGCGGCGAATGGAATGAAGCCACTGTTGCCAGCGCAGAGTTCGTCCTCACCATGCCCAGCGGCACGAAAGTTGCGGCCCATGTAGGTGCCGAGCGGCGCCGCCAAATCTGGCCCTATAACGCCGCCGCGGGGATTGCCGGTCGTCGGATCGGTTGCCGGCACATAAATTGGGTAGGCGGGTCCGTAACTCGGAGGCACCGTGCTGTGACTCGATACCTGCACCACCGCAATCCGCCGGTTGAAAGGGAAGCCCGGTATGTTCGGCCATGTCGCAGCTTGCTGGTCCAGTGGCTGCAGTGTTTTGGCTGTGAGATTGGGATATTCGGAAGCGGGCGGTTGTCGCTTATGTGTCACCCATTCGTCCATGGCGACGACTAGCGCGCGATCGACGGCCGAATCGTCAAGCGGATTACTCACTAACTTGCAAGCGGTCACCGGGGCAGCGCTCGGTGTGCCGTTACCAGCGCCATGCGCCTGACCTGACAATTGATAAGCTCGGACGTTAGCCGGCAGCGCGATGCCGTTTTCCTCTTGTATCTCGCCGCTGGTACCGTGATCCAAAGGCGGCGTGGCGCCCTCGGGCTTGCGAAGGGGGTGCCCCTCCGCATCCGTCACCACCAGCGAGATGTGGCCGTTCCAACTTTCGTAGTCGGAATCGATGTGAAACAACTTTGGGCAAGTTCCTGTGGCGTTGCACTTCTTTAGTATGCCGTCGGTCTTGCCCGTGAGCGAGTCATAAACTGTTTGGTAAGTGAATGGGGGCTGAGTACCCGGATAGTCTCGTTCTTCGTGCTGCCGAATCCACCGAGAGGTTTGCGCGAAGGGCAGGTTGTGGTCGGTCATACGCCCACCGGACACGAGCGCGAGAGCGCCGTCAAACACCATCCGGCCAGCCAAATCTTCATTGAACCCTTTGTAGATAAACTCTTTGAGAAGCCGCCCACTTTGCGACCTGCCCCAGGCATAGACCGCCGCTATCGGCATTCCGTTAGGACGAGCCGGGTTCGCGTTGCCGGCATTGTCCGTCGTCTGATGGCGTAAGTACGAGATTAGGTCGCGCACTGCGACGAAGCCGACACCCCCCACGTAGGGATTCTGCGCCTCGTAGACGAGTTCGTAGATGGCGCCGCGATCCATGCCTTTGCTCATGCCCTCGGTGAGGTCGATCGTCACCCGGGTGGGGCTTGTAAACGAGACGGCGGAAATCGACAGCGGTATACGCGCATCATCGTAGTTTTGGCGCACGGTAAGCGTCGCACCCGCCGGCGAATTGACGGTTGCGGTCACCGCGGGATACGGAGGATAGGTCAAATTCGAATTAAGGGTATTGTCGGTGACACTCTGAGTGTTCCCGGCGCCAGTCTCGGGCGTATCGGGAACATAAACCTCCATCACTTTCTTGGTGAGGGGCTGTCTTCCGTTCGTTGCGATAGGGAAGTACGCCTTGTAAAGGGCAGTACTAGGGTTGGCCTCGGGCTGCCACCCGCTTAACACGATCTCATAACCTTGCTCCATCAGAAAACCGTTGCCGAGATTGTTGAGTGCTCCCTTGTTCAAGATGCCGAACGATTGCGGGGCACCTCGATTGATAATCTCATAAAAGATTCGACCGTTGCCTGCCGCGGCATTCACCGGCCGAAGGACGGCAATATCCATGCTATACTCGATTAGGCCGTCGGCATTGAGCGGTGCCAAATTGAAATTGGTCAGACCCGAATTAGTGGAGGCCAGCGGATCGATGGTGCCGTAAGCCTTTCCGCTAAAGATTTCGTAGGGGCCTACGGAGCCAAAACTCTTGCCACCGAACGCCGGCAGGATGCTTGCGATGCGTACTTCGGTGATGCCCCCTCTCGGGGTAGGCGACTGCGCCTCGCCCTGAAATGCCGCGAAAACCATTGGCGCAACTACAACGGCGATCTTGATGTAGTGCCAGTGTCTACGATCCGACATTTGTCTTACCCTTCGCATGGAGCCTTGATATTTTGGGCCACGCGCCGCGTGGGTACAAGTCCGATGCGATACTGCAGTCCGTTGTCCGAAAGCGGACTTGGCGTTGGGTTTCTCCAAAGTGCCGGCCTTGCAGGGCCGGCGCTTGGTTGGGAGCGCACCCGATAGAAATTCAGGCGATTACCGGCGCAATTTCCGGCGAGTGTGGCTTCTGTTCGCTGTTATTCTGTCGCCAACGTCGCTCCGCCGGTCGGGGGCGCGTGATAGAAGATGTTGGCGAAAGCGAATCCTGGCTCGGGTGGAACTGCCGCAAGGCTCCCTATGATGCCGGGAACCCAGAAACTCACACCGCCTTCGTCGGCCGAAGCGGGATTCGATTGGTAGATAGCGGGACATGCCGCGAGCAGCGCCAACAAGAGCACGGTTGCTCGCCGCCGAAAGCCGAAATTGTCACTTGCCGTAGTTGATGACTTGCTTTGACCGGGTGCCATGCCGCCCCTCCCATGCCAGCAAATCTTTGCAACGATGTCGCTGGATTATGGCTGTCCAAAGCCGGATCGTCCCGCCAGTGAGTATTGCGTCAGTTGTTTGTCGGTTCGCGTGTCATTTCGGTCACATCCTCCGCCGCGTGGTAGGAAAAGACCGCTTCATAGATCATCAAGCACAAGGAGTGCCGTGCGAAATTTCTCAGCGGACTGTGATGCGGTCACTCCGATCAGGTGATAGCTTTCGGTTGTCAATTGCCGAAATTTCTTTGGCCCAGCGCCGGAGGCGGAGGCAGGCACGATGAAGATCGGCCAGCCACTTGCAAATGCCGAGATCAGCGCAGTCCAGCACAAGACTGTGCGGCCTGTTGAAATGGTACGAATTCCCTGCGGCACGTTCCGCATGGGCTCGGACCGACATTATCCCGAGGAAGCACCGGCGCACCGCATCAGTGTCGCCGCATTCTGGATAGACCGGACACCGGTCACGAACCGCGAGTTCCGCAAGTTCGTGAACACGACCGGCTATGTCACCTTCGCGGAGATCAAGCCGGACGCCAGCGACTATCCCGGTGCGCTGCCCGATATGCTTAAGGCCGGATCGCTGGTGTTCACGCCGCCCAAACACCAGGTCGACCTGCGTAACTGGGGCGAATGGTGGAATTTCAAGTTTGGCGCCAACTGGCGGCGGCCCTACGGCCCACGCTCGTCAATCAGCGGCCTTGACGATCATCCAGTCGTGCACGTCGCCTATCGCGATGCCGAGGCCTATGCCAAATGGGCCGGCAAGGAATTGCCGACCGAGGCCGAATGGGAGTTCGCTGCGCGCGGCGGGCTCGACGGCGCCGAGTTCGCCTGGGGCGACGAGTTCGCGCCAGGCGGCAAGCACATGGCCAATACATGGCAGGGGGCGTTCCCGCACCAGAACCTCGGTGAGGACGGCTACGAGCGGACCTCGCCGGTGACCGCGTTCCCGCCGAACGGCTACGGCGTGCACGACATGATCGGCAACGTCTGGGAATGGACCGCCGACTGGTGGTCGTCGCAGCACGAGGCCGATGCGACGAAGGCGTGCTGCATTCCGGAAAACCCGCGCGGCGGGCCGGAACCGGCGAGCTACGACCCCTGCCAACCGCAGATCAAGATTCCACGCAAGGTGCTCAAAGGCGGCTCGCACCTGTGCGCGCCGAACTACTGCCGCCGCTATCGACCGGCCGCTCGCCACGCCGAGCCGGTCGATACGTCCACGAGCCACGTCGGATTCCGGTGTGTCATCCGCGAAGGGAGCAAGTCATGAGTGCGAAGAGCGATCGAGATAGGACCGTAGCTAAGACCAACGCGAACGATCGCACGCTAAATCGGCGGAATCTTCTACTCGGTGGGAGTACGCTTGCCGCTGCAGCGCTGGGATCGCCTTTACCAGTCCAGCTCGCGCAGTCGCCGGCACAGGCGCAACCAGCGCCTACCGGACGCCGGCCGAACATCCTCGTCATCTTCGGCGACGACATCGGCCAATCGAACATCAGCGCCTACACATTCGGGCTGATGGGCTACCGCACTCCGAACATCGACCGCATCGCTCGCGAAGGCATGATGTTTACCGACTACTACGCCGACCAGAGCTGCACGGCAGGCCGGTCGTCATTTATCACCGGCCAGGCGACGCTGCGCACCGGCCTCTCGAAGGTCGGCATTCCGGGGGCAACCATAGGCATCCAACCCCGAGACGCGACGCTGGCTGAACTGCTCAAGCCGCTCGGCTACGCAACCGGACAATTCGGCAAGAACCATCTCGGCGACCGCAACGAATTTCTGCCGACGGTGCATGGCTTCGACGAGTTCTTCGGCAATCTCTATCACCTGAACGCCGAGGAAGAGCCGGAGCAGCGCACTTATCCGCGCGATCCCGCGTTCCGGGCGAAGTTCGGCCCGCGCGGCGTCCTGCGCTGCAAAGCGTCGGACCGCGACGATCCGACAGTCGATCCGCGCTTCGGCAAAATCGGCAAACAGACCATCGAAGATACCGGCCCGCTCACTCGGAAGCGGATGGAGACCATCGATGACGAAACGTCAGCGGCGGCGATCGACTACATCCGGCGGCAGGCGCGTGCCAACCAGCCGTTCTTCTGCTGGTTCAACTCGACCCGCATGCACTTCCGCACCCATGTTCGCGAAGAGCACCGCAGTCCGCCTGGACTGACGGCGAAGACTGAATATGCCGACGGCATGGTCGAGCACGACGCGACAGTCGGCACGATCCTCAAGGCGCTGGACGACCTTGGCATCGCCAACGACACCATCGTGATCTACACCACCGATAACGGCCCGCATGAAAATTCCTGGCCCGACGGCGGCACCTCACCATTCCGCAGCGAGAAGACCACGAACTGGGAAGGTGGCTACCGCGTTCCGTGCCTGATCCGTTGGCCCGGACAGATCGCGCCGGGATCGGTGTCGAACGAGATCGTCAGTTCGCTCGATTGGGTTCCGACGCTGATGGCCGCGGCAGGCGAGCCGGACATCAAGGGCAAGCTGCTGACCGGTTACAACGCGATCGGCAAGACCTTCAAGGTCCACCTCGACGGCTACAATCAGCTTCCTCACCTGACCGGTCAGCAGGAACATGGCGCACGCAAGGAGTTCATCTATTTCAACGACGACGGCGATCTTGTCGCGTTGCGTTACGAGAACTGGAAGTTCGTGTTCGAGGAGCAGCGTTCTCCCGGCACGCTGCAGGTCTGGGCCGAGCCTTTCACCAAGCTGCGCCTGCCCAAATTGTTCGATCTCCGCGCTGATCCCTACGAGCGGGCCGACATCACGTCGAACACTTATTACGACTGGCTGCTCTCCCAAGGTTACGTGATCGTGGCGGCCCAATCGGTGGTGGGCGAGTTCCTGGCGTCATTCAAGGACTATCCGCCGAGCCAGCGCGCGCAAAGCTTCAGCATCGATCAGATCGTCGAGAAGATGCAGCAGAGCCTTGACGCTGCACAGTCGCGCTAGGGCGGCTGCAAATAATCCCAACGGACAGCCTGAGGAAGGATTTCAATGTCATTCATCGACTTCTTCGCCTGGATCGTTCTGGTCATCCTCATCGCCATGCTGGCGGCGATCTTCGTCGCGCTCGGTATGGCGCCCGGCTACGTCGCGCGCAAACGCGGGCATCCTTGGGCGCAAGCGGTATCGGTCGGCGGCTGGGCGACCCTGATCTGCGGCTTCGTGTTCTGGCCGCTCATCCTGATCTGGGCCTACGTTGATGTTCCGGCAAAGCGGGAGCCGCTGCCATGATCAACGTTCTCCTGCTCGGGTATATCGCGCTCCTGGCCCTGTTTGTCTGGCTTGGACTGTTCCCCTTGAACCGGTTCTGGAAGTTCTCGCCCGTGATCGTGGCGATCGTGCTTCTGGTCGGCTTGTTCATTCCGATGGGATGGGGCGCACCATCAGGCACCGCGGCGGTGCTGCGCAATTCGGTTCAGATCGTGCCCTCGGTCGCCGGCGAAGTGATCGACGTGCCGGTCAGCGCGAACACGCCGATCAAGGAAGGCGATGTGCTCTTCCGCATCGATCCGACCACGTATGATGCAACGGTCAAGTCACTTGAGGCCCAGCTCAAGCTGGCGGAGCAACGCCTTTCTGAAATAACGCAACTGCAGGCGCGCGGCGCGGGACGACAGAACGAGCTCGAGCAGCGGCAGTCGGAGGTCGACCAGTTGAACGCGCAACTCGAAGGCGCGAAATGGAACCTCGACAAGACCACCGTGCGGGCGCCCGCGAATGGCTACGTGACCAACTTGGCGCTGCGCAAGGGTGCCCGCGTTACGGCTCAATCCCCTGTCATGGCCTTCATCGATACCTCTGCGACGATTTTGGGCGCTGAAATTCCACAGATCAACGCGCGTTACGTCGCCATCGGCCAGCCGGTCGAGGTCACATTCAAGACTTTTCCCGGCACGGTTTTTACAGGCCGGGTCGAGTCGGTGCTGCAAGCGATTGCTAGCGGCCAGACCCAGGTCGGCGGCCTTGCTGTCGCACCGACTGAGGTCCAGGCGGCGCCGTTCGTGGTTCGCTTCAAGCTTGACGACGAAGGCGTGGCGAGACGTCTGCCCGCCGGCAGTACCGGGCTCGCCGCGATCTTCACTGACCATGTCACGGTAACGCACGTGATCCGCCGCGTCGTGCTGCGACAGACAGCGATCCTGAACTACATCAATCCGTTCTGAGAGAAACAGCGTTCTGCTGGTAACAGAATGGAGAAGACAACAAATCGAATGGGTTCGTTAGATACCACAACACGTCAAATTCGGCAGGCTCTGAGCAAATTTGGAGGCGTCCATGCGAAACAGAAAATACCTGTTTGAAACCGCCGCGATCGCGGCGGTGGTTTGCAGCTTCATCGGACTATCGAATCCCATGCTTGCGCAGGGCACGCCGGTGACGGGAGGTTCAGTACTCCTCCCGGCTCCCGAGCCGCAATTTGGTGGTGTCATTGGCCGCAAGGCCAGTAAATCCAGGCCGGACTTTCCCCAAGCGGTCACGGCTCCGAAGGGGGCGCCAAACGTCCTCCTGATCATGACTGACGACACGGGCTTCGGAGCCTCGAGCACGTTCGGCGGTCCTATACCAACGCCGAACCTTGAACGCGTCTACCAACACGGGCTGTGCTACAATCAGTTCCACACCACCGCTCTGTGTTCACCGACGCGGGCCGCGCTTCTCACCGGCCGCAACCATCACAGCGTCGGCTTCGGCAATATCTCGGAATTCGCCAGCGGGTATCCGGGCTACAACTCGATCCTTCCGAAGAGCGCCGGCACGATCGGCAACATTCTCGTCGGCAACGGATACAATACCTCTTGGTTCGGCAAGAACCACTTGATACCCGACTGGCTGGAAAGCCCGGATGGGCCCTTTGACCAGTGGGCGAGCGGGCTGGGCTTCGAGTACTTCTACGGGTTCCTCGGCGGAGACACCGACAACTGGCACCCGGCGCTTTTCGAAAACACCAAGCCAGTTCTGCCGCCCGTGGGAGACCCGAACTACATTCTCATCCGCGACATGGGCGATCGCGCGATCAATTGGATTCGCACCCAACATGCGATTGCGCCCGACAAGCCCTTCCTCATGTACTTCGCACCCGGCAACGGCCACGCGCCGCACCATGCGACGAAGGACTGGATCGCCAAGTTCAAGGGGAAGTTCGACCAAGGCTGGGACAAACAGCGGGAGGAGACACTGGCGAACCAGAAGCGGCTGGGCATTGTGCCGGCCGACACGGTGCTGACACCGCGACCAAAGGACATCCCGGCGTGGGATTCGCTGAACGCGGACCAGAAGAAGGTCTACGCACGAATGATGGAGGTGTATGCGGCGGCGGTTGCGCAAAGCGATTATGAAATAGGTCGCGTTATCGACAGTCTGGAGGAGTCGGGTCAACTCGACAACACGTTGATTATCTACATCGAGGGCGACAACGGCGCCAGCGGTGAAGGCACGCTGGAAGGAACGACGAACGAGTTGGGCGGCAACCTGGAGCCAGAGTCGCTTGCGTTCAAGCTGTCGATGCTGGACGCGCTTGGAAGCGATCGGACCTACAATCACTATCCGGTGGGTTGGGCCCACGCGATGGACACCCCCTTCCAGTGGACCAAGCAAGTCGCGTCGCACTTCGGCGGGACGCGGAACGGAATGTGCTTGAGCTGGCCGAATCGCATCAAGGCCCACGGGGAAATCCGCTCCCAGTTCTCCCATGTCATCGACATCGTGCCGACGATCTTGGACGCTGTCGGCGTGCAGGCCCCTCTGATCCTCAACGGCGTGACGCAAATGCCGTTGGAAGGTGTCAGCATGGCCTATACGTTCGGCGATGCGAAAGCCCCGACGCGGCACATGACCCAGTATTTTGAGATCGTCGCCAACCGCGGGCTTTACGACAATGGTTGGATTGCCAGTACCACGCCGCTGCGACCGCCGTGGGTGGTGACGGGCGCCGAGCCTGATCCCGATGACTTCCCCTGGGAGCTCTACAATGTGGCAGAGGACTTCAGCCAATCGAAGGATCTTGCCAAGGAGAACCCCAAGAAGCTCCTCGATTTGCAGTCACGTTTTCTGATCGAGGCGGCCAGGCACAATGTGCTGCCCATCAATTCCAGTTTCGCCGACCGGGCGAACCCGGCGCTTCGCCCCAGCTTCAATGTCGGACGGACGGACTTTACGTACTATCCGGGCATGATCCGCATCCCGGAGGCGAATGCTCCGGACATCAAGAACAAGTCGTTCCACATCACCGCTGATGTTGAAATCCCGGAAGGCGGGGCCGATGGCATCCTCGTGACCCAGGGCGGACGGTTCGGTGGCTGGGGTTTGCTCGTGCTCGACGGTAAACCGATGTTTGCCTACGCGTACTCGAACCAGGATGGGGACAAGTATCCCGACCAGAAGAAGAGCAAGACGCGCATCGCCGGCGGTGAAAAGCTCACCCCGGGCAAGCACACGATCTCGTTCGACTTCGCCTACGACGGCGGTGGCATCGGCATGGGCGGACGGGGGACGCTTTCAGTCGATGGCACCAAGGTGGCCGAGGGTCGCGTTGAGAAAACCGCGCCCTTCCGGTTCTCGCTGGACGAAAGTTTCGACGTCGGCGAGGACACTGGAACGCCGGTCATCGACGAGTACGACCCCAAGATGCCGTTCAAGTTCAGTGGCACGCTGAAGAAGGTCGAGGTCAAACTCGACGCCGATCAACTCACTCCGCAAAAACGCGGCGAACTTGAGCGACTCAAAAGCGACTTCGCGTTGCGAATGCAGTGAAGGCTGGTGGGGCGCCCCTGACGGCAGTGGGCAATCTCGATCCCGAAACGTCGCCAACGAGAACGGCGAAAGGATTTGAATTCGCCAGCGGACATAAGGGGCAGGTCATGGGCACTAAGAAAGCAATCGTCCTCGCATTCGCGTTCTCATGCACCGCAGCAGCGGCGCAAGCCCAAACGCTTTCTGCCCAGGACCTCGCCCGCCGCACCATCGAGCGGCGGGCGGTAGAAGCCGTGATCTGGGGCATGCCTGCGGTCAATCTCGACCTGATGCTTCAGGCCATGATCAACAGCGCCAAGGGCAAGCCCAATCAGATCGTCTACTGGTCGCGGCTGCCGGACTGGAAGAACCAGACGCTCACGCCGAATCCAGACGTCATCTATCTGATGCCGTTCTTCAATACCAAGGACGTCGGTCCCATGGTGCTGGAAATCCCGCCGGCCGACGACGGCGTGATCAACGGCACGGTGATGGATGCCTGGCAGGTGCCGCTGGAGGATGTCGGGCCGGCCGGCGTCGACAAGGGCAAGGGCGGCAAATATCTGATCCTGCCCCCCAACCATTCGGCCGCGGTTCCGGACGGCTACATCGCTCTGACTTCGCCGAACTATCAGGGCTATGCGCTGCTGCGTTCGATCCTCAACAGCGGCAGCGATGCCGATGTCGCGAAGGCCGTCGCCTATGCCAAGCGGATCAAAGTGTATCCGCTTTCCCAGGCAGCTAATCCTCCGCCCACAGTATTCGTCGACGCGATCGACGTGGTCTACAACTCCACAATCCCCTACGACCTGCGCTTCTTCCAGTCGCTCGACCGCGTGGTGCAAACGGAGCCGTGGCTGCCACGCGACAAGCTGATGATCGACATGCTCAAGTCGATCGGCATCGAGAAGGGCAAGCCGTTCAATCCCGATGCGCAAACGAAGAACGTTCTGAACTCAGCTGCCCGCGAAGCGCATGCCCTCCTCGAAGTCAAATATGAGGGCATGTTCAAACCCTATTTCGACATCAGCCGATGGGCGCTTCCGGCGATGCCCGACTATCTCAAGGCATCGTCGGACGGCTTTTCCGATCCCGATGCATATCCCGTCGACAGCCGTGGCATTGAGTTTACCATTGCCTTCTTCACGCCCAAGCATCTCGGGCAAGGCCAGTCCTATCTGATGACGCTGAAGGACAAGGACGGGCAGTCTCTCGACGGCGGCAAGAGCTATCGCCTCGCCGTACCGGCGAATGCGCCGGTGAGCCAGTACTGGTCGGCGACGGTCTACGACCGCGCCACCCACGGCCTGATCCGCAACATGGTGCGATCCGGCCGCGGCTCGCAAAGTCCCGGGCTGCAGAAGAACGAGGACGGGTCGGTGGATATCTGGTTCGGACCGAAGGCGCCAGCCGGCAAAGACGCGAACTGGGTGCCGACGAACCCGAACGGACAGTTCGAAGTGCTGTTCCGCCTGTATGGTCCGGAAAAGCCTTTTGTCGACAAGACGTGGAAGCTGCCGGATATCGAGCAGGTCGCTGCTCAGTAATCGGAGGATGTGCGATGAAACCCAATCGTCGAGAAACGCTCTCGTTGCTGTCGAGCGCCCCTGCTGCGCTTGGAATCCTCTCTGTCGCCGGCATGGCCGCCCACGCCCAGGATGCGAAACCGGGCGCACCGTCACGACCACAGGCCAACTCACAAAAAATCGAGACGCGCATCGGCACGCTCGAATTCACCCACGACTTCGCCAACGGCTATCCGACCGACGCGACGATCGACAAGCTCTACGACGAGCGCGATTTTCAGCGGGCGTGCCAGGCCTATCTCTGGTCCGTTCCGGCGGTCTCGTTTGCGTCATGGCAGCGCGGCGTCACGCAACAACTCGGCGCCAAGAACGGCCAGGTCGTCGCGATCCTGTCGCTCGAAGCCCGGCGCGGCATCCTGACTGCGAACGCCACGACACCTTATTACCTCGGGTTCGCCGAACTCTCCGCGGGGCCGCTGGTCATGGTGATCCCGCCGCGCGGCGTACAAGGCGGGATCAGTGACGCGTGGCAACGGACTATTCCGGGCACCGAATCCCCCGGCACATACCTCATACTCGCTCCTGGGCAGAAGGCGCCAGAGAACGTGTCCGGCTACACTGTGCGGGAGTCGCTGACCTTCAATATTTTTCTTGGTTTGCGCCTGACCGACGCAGACCCGGAGCGGGCGAAGGAGGCGTTGGCGCAGCTGCAGATGTATCCTTACGCCCAACGCGCAAATCCCCCGAAGGTGGACATCCTCGACGCCGGCACGAAACATGGAGCGGGCTGCCGCCGCGCGGGATGGAATACTGGCAGCGTGTCAACGACGTGATCCAGACTGAACCTGTCGAGCCGCGCGATATTTTCTTCCACGCCATGTTGCGGCCGCTCGGTCTGGAAAAGGGCAAGCCCTTCAGGCCGGACGCACGGCAGACAAAGATCCTGACCGACGCCGCTTTGATCGGCGAGGCCATGGCAAAGGCCAACTCGGCGGATCGTCGTTTCGCTGGCGACCGATTTCGGCCCGATGCGCATTGGGACTTCGCTTTGCAGCTCGATGCCGATAACCCCGACGCCTTCTGGAACCTGCTCGACGAACGGGCATCGTGGTTCTACGAGGCCGTGGGCGCGGGCCCGGCGATGGCGCCCAAGCGCCCGGGACCGTCTTCGGCGTACCTCAGCGCATACAAGGACAAGGCCGGGCAATGGCTGGATGGCGGCAACTCGTATCGCCTACGCGTGCCGCCAAATCCGCCAATCCAGCTGTTCTGGTCGGTCACGCTCTATGACGTCGATACGCGGGCACTGATCCTGAACGAGCAGAAGATTGCCGATCGCTCGTCGCGTATGAATTTGCGCAATAACGCGGACGGTTCGGTGGATATCCATTGTGGGCCGAAGGCGCCGGCCGGCTTCGAGCAGAACTGGATTCCCACAGTCCCGGGCAAGAACTGGTTTGCGTATTTCCGGTTCTACCAGCCGACCGAAACCTACTTCGATCGCTCCTGGCCGTTGCCGGACTTCGCGCAAGTTTAGGCCGAGGTTAGCCCGACACATTTCCAGAGCGCGTTACGCGCACTAAGATCGGAGAGCAAAATGCCGGCGAAAACCACACGCGATTGCGCGCTTGATCGCCGTAGCATCCTGCTCGGCGGCACTACGCTTGCCGCTGCGTCTGCATTTGGTACCGCCGCGCCGATGCGAGTCGCACAGGCGCAGGAGCCGCCGGTGCAATCGAAACCCAACATCCTGTTCATGCTCAGTGACAACGTCGGCTATGGCGTGCCGTCCTGCTACAACGGCGGCATCCTCGACACGCCCACGCCACGCCTCGACAAGCTCGCCGCCGAAGGCCTGCGGCTCACGAACTTCAACGTCGAGAACCAGTGTACGCCCAGCCGTGCCGCGCTCATGACCGGACGTCTGCCGATCCGTTCCGGCATCGGCAAGGCGATTGCGGCAGGTGCCCCCGGCGGACTGCACCCGTGGGAGATCACGATTGCGGAGATGCTCGGCGACGCCGGCTACCGCACGGCGATGTTCGGGAAATGGCACCTCGGCGCGGGTCAGGGTCGTTTGCCGACCGATCAGGGCTTTGACGAGTGGTTCGGCTTCGAGACCACCGACATCATCTATTGGGCCGGCAAGCCCGGCATGCCGCTGAAAGACGTGGACTACATCCGGGAGGCCAGGAAGGGCGAAACGCCCCGCAATCTGCAGGTGTATGACGAGGAGACCCGCCGACAGATCGACCGGATGCTGACCGATCGCGCGGTCGACTACGTTGCAAACGCCAGCAAGAGTGACCGGCCATTCTTTCTCTACGTGCCGTTCGCCTTCGCCCACCATCCCGCGCTCGCCCACCCCGATTTCAAAGGAAGGTCACCTGCAGGTGAGTTCGGCGACAGCCTGATAGAGCACGACTACAACGTCGGACGCATTCTCGACGCGCTTACGGCCGCCGGTCTTGATGACAACACCGTTGTTGTGTGGGCGAGCGACAATGGCCCGTCGCCGCTCCCGACCGTCACACCCTGGTGGACAATCGGCAACTCGGGTCCATGGCGTGGAGAGATTGGAACGGTGCTGGAAGGAAACATCCGCACCCCCTGCATCATCCGATGGCCGGGCAAGATTCCCGGCGGGCGGGTCAGCAACCAGATCGTCGCCATCGTCGATTTCTTCCCGACGCTTGCCCGCATTGCCGGTGGGAAGGTCCCGACCGACCGTCCTATCGACGGCGTGGATCAACTCGACTTCTTTATGGGTCGACAGGAGAAATCGAACCGCGAGCACGTCCTCCTTTTCCTCGGCCAGAAGCTCATGGGGGTCAAATGGCGGAACTACAAGATTCATCTGGACGGGCTCGATCGCGTCGATGGCACCATTGAAGACTGGTCTTTCCCGCGTGCCTTCAACCTGGCGGCCGACCCGAAGGAACGTTGGAACATCATCTGGCAGAACACGTGGATCGGCGAGGAGATAGGCCCATTCGTTGCCGCCTACGCGGCGAGCGTAAAGAAGTATCCGAACCTCGCGGGCGGCCAGCCCAACGATCAGCAGCCGCACTACGGCGCGGAGAATGCCGCCGCCGAAACCGGCGCGGAAGGCGTGCCAGGCAAGCTGGAGTCGCTACGGCAGCATTGAGGAGCAACTCGTGGGTATCGAGAACGATCAAGACGAGACGAAAACTGGGACCACGGCGTCGGCCGACGCGCTCAATCGCCGTCACGTGCTGCTTGGCGGCACAACTCTCGCCGCCGCGTCCGCGATTGGCGCCACCGCGCCGATGCAGGTCGCACAAGCCCAAGCGCCGTCTGACGCAGACGAAGCCGAACATCCTGTTCATCCTGGTCGACAATCTCGGTTATGGCGAACTGGGCGTCTACGGCGGCGGCGCGACGCGCGGCGCGCCGACCCCGCGCATCGACAAGCTCGCAAGCGAGGGCTTGCGCCTCACCAACATGAACATGGAGGCGCAGTGCACGCCGAGCCGCTCGGCCATCCTGACCGGACGCTACGCGATACGCTCGGGCACCCACTCGGTGCCGTTCGGCGGCGTGGCGGACGGTCTCACGCAATGGGAAGTGACGATGGCCGAGTCATTGTCAGCCGTCGGTTACGCGACGGCGCTCAACGGCAAATGGCACCTCGGCAGCCATGATGGCCGCCTCCCCAACGACCAGGGCTTTGATGAATGGTACGGCATTCCGCGAACCACCGACGAGGCGATGTGGCCGGGCTCGGCCGGCTACTCGCCGACCATCATGCCACCGGAACAGATCATGGAAGGACGCAAGGGCGAGAAGAGCCGCGAGCTGCTAGTCTACGATCTGGAGCAACGTCGGCTGATTGACGCCGAGATCACGCGGCGCTCGATCGCGTTCATGGAGCGCCAGTCGCTGGCCCGCAAGCCCTTCTTCGCCTACGCAACTCTGACGCAGCCGCATTTGCCGACGCTGCCGAACCCGGCATTTGCGGGCAAAACCGGCAATGGCGACTGGGCCGACATGCTGGCCGAAATGGATTACAACGTCGGACAGATGCTCGACGCGGTGGACCGGCTCGGCATCCGCGACAACACAATTGTGATCTTTGCCAGCGACAACGGGCCGGAGTTTATCAAGCCTTGGGATGGCTGGGCTGGTCCTTGGCGTGGCCAATACTTCACCGCATGGGAAGGCGGCATCCGCGTGCCGTTCATGATCCGTTGGCCCGGTAAAGTGCCTGCGGGGCGAGTGAGCGACGAGATCGTTCACGCGGTCGACATTTTCCCGACACTGGCGAGCGTCGTCGGTGCCGCCGTGCCGAATGACCGCCCGATCGATGGTGTCGATCAGTCCGGCTTCTTCATGGGTAAGACCGAGAATTCGGCTCGCGAGGGGATACTGATCTGGTGCGCCGACCGCCTGCAGGCGGTGAAGTGGCGGAATTTCAAGGTGCACTTCTATCAGCAGGACACCATGGTTTCGCCGCCGGTCAAGCTTGCAATTCCACTACTGTTCAACCTCTACACGAACCCGCGCGAGGATGAGACTAAGGTCATCACCGATAGCTGGATTTTCGGCCCAGTGCTGAAGATGGTCGGTGAATTCGAAGCGAGCGTGAAGAAGCATCCTCTCGTCGCAATGGGGACGCCTGATCCCTACCTGCCGCCGAATTAGCAATACTCGGGGAAACGCACCGGATAGTCGCTGTCAGCGGGGGCCGAGCAGACGCCACCTACCTTAGCCCGACACGCATAGTCCAAGGGGCGCCTTTGGTTTGCGGCGACTGGTGGAGAGCAGCTCCCCCGGGCATGAGCACCCGACACGTTCGGTCCTAATCCGAAGTGAGAGCCGCGGGCGCCAGCCGCGGCCAGGCCCGCAATAACGCTTCGTGTGCGACCTCCGTGACGACGCGGCTGTCGGAGGCGCGCTCGGCCATCACCACAAGCCGCCAGGGATGGTCGGCAAGACGTGAGGCCAGCGACCATTCAGCCTCGGCGCATTCGTCGCGGACCGCTTGCCGGCGCACTGGTTCGCCTTCCGCCGGCACGATCGCTAGCTAGTAAGAACGTGCTACTTTCCTCCGGAAGTTGGTCTGAGGGCAAGTGGCTGGGAGGATGTGATGAACTTTCATCGCCGAGAGTTTCTGCATGTGGCCGCAGCCGCTGCCGCGCTTCCGTTGGCACCACATGTCGCGCGAGCGCAGGCCTATCCATCGCGGCCGGTACGCATCGTCGTTGGTTTCCCGCCCGGCGGCCCGAACGACATCGTCGCACGTCTGATCGGTCGCCATCTCTCAGAACGCCTTCACCAGCCGTTCGTCATAGAAAACCGACCGGGTGCCGGCAGCAACATAGCGGTCGAAGCCGTCGTTCGCGCTGCCCGGATGGTCATACCCTCGTGCTGTTGAGTACGGCCAACCCAATTAATAGTTCGCTTTATCAAAAACTGTCGTTCAACCTGCTGCGCGATATCATCCCCGTGGCCGCCATTGCTATCGTGCCGAATGTTCTTGAAGTGAACCCCGATCTTCCAATCAAAAGCGTTCCCGAACTGATTGGGTACGCGAAGACGAACCCGGGCAAGGAATTTGCCCATTAGCTGCCGTGCTCGTGTTTAGCCCCATTTGACAGGCTAAGTCATTGACGCACCACCTGGTATCTACTTCCCTAGGGACTGCAACGTGCGTAGCGCGAGACTGCTCGGTCCCTTCAGAAGCAGTTTTTGCGCACCCAAGTCCGTCAGCCATTGGGCTACTCAATCCGTTTGCCGCTGTTCGCGAATGTTCACTGTGGTGCGCGTTCTGCTGCTAGGGCAGCCGCTAGGGCACTAGCAGGTCGCCTGGAAAATGTCGTGGATGTTCAGGACGTTAGGATTGCTGATGGCGGAAGGGGAGGGATTCGAACCCCCGAGGGAGCGTAACCCCCTGCCGGTTTTCAAGACCGGTGCCTTAAACCACTCGGCCACCCTTCCGTCCCAGGTCCTCAAGGATCGGGAATGAGCTACTACCTAGAGCATTTTCAGGAAGAGGGGACACCAGTTTCCGCAGAAAATGAGACCGCTCAAGAAGATTGAGCGCTTTCCGATTCCATTGAATCGGAAAGCGCTCCGACGGCTGGTCCGGTTGAATTGGACGCCAGCCTTGTGCACCGTCTTTTCCGAAAGCCGGGTTCTGCTTTTCGGATCATGCCCCCGCACGCCAGGCAGCGGTCACGGCCCGGCTGCCTTTGTGCAAATGGCGACAAGCGGATTGTTCGCGGCGCCGCGTCCCCTGCAGGTCGCGGATTTCTCGGACGGGAAGTTGGTCGCGTTCCTGTTGGCGCCGCACCAGGCGGTCACGACAATCTCGTCGTCCTCGCACTGCACGGTGCAGCCCTGGGGATTGCAGGTCGAACGGACGAGGTGGAGCGGAGCGCTCGCGGTGCCGGCCGGCCCGGCGGGACCTTCGGGGCCGCGCGGACCGGCTGGACCAGCGGGCCCTGCCGTTCCGGACGGGCCGGGAGGTCCGGCATTGCCTTGAGGTCCCGCCGGCCCGGGATCGCCCGTCGGTCCTTGTGGACCTTGCCCACAAGCTCCCAACGTGAGTGCGAGGACGGACATCAGAGCCAAGGTGCGAAGGTCCATGAGGTCTTCCTTACCCAAATGTCGCCCCGTGCGGCGCAACATTGACACCGCCAAGAGATTTCCGCCATTCCGATTGTCAGGCGGCGCCTTCAAATACGCGTCGTGTTTGACTTGCCCGGGATTTATCGCACTGACAGCTTGCCCTGGTCGCTGACCAGCCGTTTGACCAGCGCGTCGGTAATTTGGTCCGGTAGACCGAGGCTGGAGAGCTTCCAGCCGCTTCCCGACAGCGACAGATGGATGCGGAACTGCTCAGCGAGTGGACGATCAGGTGGGAACGAGGTGTCGAACGTTCCGATCCCGAAATGGGAATTCATGAAAATCGACCAGGCGTTTCCGAGCGCATCCGGTTGGAGCCCGTAAAGTCCGCCGGGTGCAGCGTCCGGCACCACAGCGCCCGGCCACCCGGAGTGAAGAAGCTCGGCCAGCCTCTCCGGCGTGATTAGCCGCTCGACGATCGGGTCGGCCACCGAGCCGGCCAGGCTGGCAGCGAAGCTGTTGGGATTGATCTTGGAACCCGTCACGCGGATGTAGGCGGTGACGACCTGGCTCGTGAGCGAGCGCCGCAGCGATGGGAAATCGACGCGCTCGGAGATTCCCGCAACGTCGCTCGCCTGCGCGGCTTTCGCCAGGTCGTACAAGGCGTAGACCGGCCAGATGGCGCTCACCAGCCAAGCCAGCACCAACACCAATACAACGGCAATTGTCCTGAACATGACGTTCAAGTGAATTCGCAATAGGGCACATTTAGGGCGCGCAAACAGGCCGAACTGCAGCCTTTCCGGCGCTTGCGCGTGTTGAAATGCCTTGGCGGCGGGGCGGAAAATGCTCATGCTTGCCGCTTGAGCGCCGTGGCCGTGACGCACGGCGGTCACTCAGGGAGGAATCAAAAATGGATTTCATCATGAACAGGCACGTCGCGCTCGCAGCGCTGGCGCTCGTTGCCGGCGCATCCCCGGCGTGGGCGCAGACGCCGCCGCTCTCGGCCTGCAACACCGAGCCGAAGGCCGCGGCTTGTTCTGCGGTGCGCGGCGATCGCGCCGACGGCTGGGCCGCGCAAAGCCGCGCCGAGGTGATGGCCCCGCACGCCATGGTGACGACGAGTCAGCCGCTCGCCGCCCAAGCCGGCCTGCAGATGATGAAGAACGGCGGCAACGCCATCGACGCCGCGGTGACCGCCGCAGCGGTGCTCAACCTGGTCGAGCCGATGAACACCGGCGTCGCCGGCGACCTGTTCGCGATCATTTATGTCGCCAAGGAGAAGAAGGTCTACACGCTCAACGCCAGCGGCATGGCGCCGAGCGGCGCCACCCTCGAACATTACAATTCGCTCGGCTATCACTGGGATTCAAATAACTGGGGCCCGGGTTCGGGCATGCCGCGGTTCGGCATCCTTTCGGTGACCGTGCCCGGGAGCGCCTGGGGTTGGGACGAAGTGCTCAGGCGGTTCGGCAAGAAGAGCTTCAAGGAGACTCTGCAGCCGGCGATCGATTATGCGGAGAACGGATTTCCGATCTCCCAGCGCATCGCCAACGATTGGCATCTTCCGAATGCGCTGCCGCTGCAGAAGTGCTGCACCGAGCAGGATCCGGATTCGATCAAGACCTGGTATATCGACGGCAAGCGCCCCGTGGCCGGACAGATATTCAGGAATCCCGAACTCGCGAAGACGTTCCGGCTCATGCAGAAGGGCGGAGCGGCTGCGTTCTACAAGGGCGAGATCGCGCGCGCGATCGTCGCCAAGTCGAAGGCGCTCGGCGGCAGCATGACCATGGAGGACCTCGCCAACTACAAGGGCGAGTGGGTCGAGGCCGCGACCACCAATCACCAAGGCTACGACGTGCTCGAACTGCCGCCGCCGTCGCAAGCCTGGGCCGCCGACGAGATACTCAACATCCTCGAAGTCTGCATGCCGAAGTGGGCGCCCGGGCAGACGCTCGCTACGCTTGGACCGCGCAGCCCGAAATACTGGCATCTCGTGGTCGAAGCGAAGAAGCTCGCCTATCGCGATCTCTATACCTTCAACGCCGATCCGAACTTCGTGAAGGTGCCCACCGACCGGCTGCTCTCGAAGGCATACGCTGAGTCTCTGTGCGGCCATGTCGATCCCGACAAGGCCTCGCCGACCGGACCGCGGGCCGGAACCGATCTCGCCGCCGGCGACACCATCGTGCTGTCGACCGCCGACAGCGAAGGCAACATGGTGTCGTGGGTCAACAGCAACTTCGCCGGGTTCGGCTCCGGCCTCACCGTGCCGGGCTACGGCTTCATCCTGCACAATCGCGGCGGGCTGTTCACGCTCAACCCCGACAGCCCGAACGTGATCGCGCCGCACAAGCGGCCGTTCAACACGCTCGCCGCCGGCTTCGTGATGAAGGACAAGAACCCGCTGATGACCATCCTGTTGATGGGCGGTGACATGCAGGCGCAAGGCCACGCCCAGGCGCTGGTCAACGTGCTCGATCTCGGCGCCAACCTGCAGGCCGCAACCGACATGGCGCGGTTCCGGCACAATCAGGTGCCGAATGTGCTGGAATTGGAGACCGAGCTTTACAATCTCGTCGGCGCGAGGCTCACCGAAATGGGTCACAAGGTCGTGCCGGTCAACGGCTCGGCCGTCGGCGGCTATCAGTCGATCATGTTCGTGCGGAGCAGCGAGCTGTCTACGCCGGGGAAGCGGCCGGGACTCGGCGGCTACTATCGCGCCGGCTCCGACCATCGCAAGGACGGTCAGGCGGTCGGCTGGTAGGCGCATTCAACGAAGGACGGCGGCGACTTCGAGGTCGCCGCCGCATCGGGTCAGGCGTTGGCGCCTGCGTTCACTTCGCGCGGCGCCAATCGATTTCGCTGCGATTGCCGCCCTCCGACGAGGCTGGATTGACGTATACCAGCACGTCGTCGGTAATGGCGGTGATCTGCTGCTTCTGCTGAGTCCCGTCCCAATTGGGGAACGAACTCCCATCGATCCGGAACGTCAGGGTCTTGTCGCCTTCGTTCAGCGTGTACCGCCCGAAATGGGAGATCATGCCCTGGACGGCAGCCTTGTTTTCCGCGTCCGTTCCCTTGAGGCGAGAATTGGCCGCGAATTTCGACCGGATGTCGCGCATGATCTGCAACGAATAGCGTCCGTCCGGTCCGATCATCAGCATGCCCTTGGCGTTGGGGCCATAGTCCGGCGTCCGCGTGCCATCGGAACCGACATCGTCCACCAGGAGCAAAGTCCAGGTGCCGACGATCAGGTCCTTCATCGGCTTCGGCGGCGGTGCCGGCTGTTGTTGTTGCGGCGGACGCGGCGGTTGTTGGGCTGTGGCGGCGCCCGCAAACAGCGACAGCGCCAGTGCCGTCGTGGCCGAGATCATCAGAATGGTTCGCCTCGTCATTGCTTTCCTCCTTTCACTTCTTTCACTTCGCAGTCCTTACTGCTTGCGCCATTGCGTGCCATCTGACCATTGGATCAGGTGAGCATCGGAGGAGATCGAGCCGAGCATGTTCCAGGGCGGTCCGGCGCTGGCCGAAACTGCGCTCGTCACTGTGGCTTCCCCGGCCTCTCCCTTCTCGTTCTTGAAATCGAGCTTCGCACCCGATTGGGACACGGTGAAGGTCTGGCCGTTCCTGCACGGGCTCGGTTCCGGCTCGCAGCGATAAGTGCCGGCGAGGTTCGGAAGCTGTTGCGCCTGCGCGATGCCGGCGATTCCGCTGAGCGCCCCTAGAGCGACGATCGAGATCAAGACGGGCTTGAGCATTACTTTCTCCTTCAATTGTAAAATTCAGCACGACGCCCCGCTGCCGCCAGAGTAAGCCAGTCCTGGGAATGCCGATCGAATTGCGCTTGGCGGCGCGGCGCAAAAGCATCCTCCCTCGGCCAAATTGCTTCGTTCGGCCAACGAGTCAGCACCAGCTTGGCTCGGGCTCCTACAAGTTAATCCAGGGCAGCCCGACGCGCAAAGGCAAATCAAATTCGAGTGTGTACCGGAAGGTCGCATCCTCACGTTTACTTCGCTGGACCGAAGTACTTCAAATCCGGCGGCGGCTGATTTTTGCGCGTGGGCATCAGCAGGCGATTGCCGTCCATGTAATAGGTCTCTTTGCCGAGGACGAGGTAGCGATTGGCCTCGTTGCAGACCTCCTCGGTCCAGACCGGATGGCGCTCGCGGTTGTAGCTGCGCGTTACCGTCCAGGGACGCGTGAACGCGTGATCGAAAGTCGTGATCTGATCGCGCAGAATGTTGGGGTTTGCTTTGTCGAGAAAAAGCCGTTCCTTCACGATCGTCTGGTTGTCGCTGTGCAAGGGCAGGCCGCCGGCATCTAGCCCGCGCGGCCCCTTGAATCCGCGGGTCTCCACTTCGAGCACCTCGAAGCGGCCGTCGCCATCCTCGTCGAGCCATTTGCCGATGGAGTAGCCCCAGAACGAAGGCCGCAGCGTCGCCGGCCAGTCGCGCCCGTCGGTGTAGATGCGGCGGAACTCGGTCAGATGGTCGCTGCGCATGTAGGTGATGTCGGGCATCACGATGAATTCGAGCGGGTCGTACGCGATCATCACCCGCGGCATGCCGGCCGGCAGGCATCGCACCTGCGGATTGTAGGCTTGGCCGCCGGAGTTCTGATCGGCCATGTTGGCCTCGAACACCGCCTGATATTCCGCCGTCAGCGGCGCCTCCTGCCGCAGCCCGGAAGGCTTGGTCGGATCCCATTGCGCCGCGCCCGGCCGCCGCCATCCCCCTTTCAGGTCGGGATACTTCGCGTCGTCGAAGGCTTGGGCCGTAGAGACGATCATGCACAAAGCCGCCGCCAGCGCGACGCGGCCGATCGAGCTTCGGACGAGCATTCCATTCCTCCCCAGGGCCGACCTCTGCGCTCAGACCAACGTGGAAAGCCAGCGCCACGAGACGCGCGAGACGGCCGACGATTCCGACATCTCCGGAAGGGTGATCCGGCCCGTTGGATCAGGCACTTCCGATCAGGTTAGCGCAAGGGGCGGGGGCAGAGAAAGAGCCTGCCCGGCGGCGCGATGCTCACTTGTTCGTGCATCTCCATGAACATATGCTCGCGAGTGCACAGCGCCTCTCGCAAAGGGCGCAAATAAGCTGGAGGGAACCTCATGCGGATTTTCATCGGTGTGATGGCGCTTGCATTGGTGCCATTTGTCGCAGCGGCGGCGGATCGCCCCGACTGGGCCTTTCCGCCGAAGACGCCGGGCCCAGCCGTCGTGCTGCCGCCGGATGACGGCAAGCCCAAGCAGGTCCCCGGCAGCGCCAAGAGCTTCACGCAGAAGCAGATCGACAGCCAGATGGGTCCGCCGGATTGGTTCCCCGATGAGCATCCGCCCTTGCCGGAGGTGGTGGCCCACGGCAACGGCAAGACGGTGCGCGCCTGCATGGGCTGCCACCTGCCGCAGGGCCACGGACACCCGGAGAATTCTCGCCTGCCGGGAGGGACCGCGGCCTACCTCGCGCGCGAACTCGCCGACTTCAAGAGCGGCGCCCGCAAAGGCGAGGGCGCCGGCGCCATGATCACCTTCGCGCAGTATCTCACCCCCGAAGAGATCAAGACCTCCACCGAATATTTCGCCAGCCTCAAGCCGATGCGCTGGACCCGCGTGGTCGAGGCTGACACGGTGCCGAAGAGCTTCTTCAAGGGCACGCGGCGGCTGCCGATCCCCGGTGGGGAAACCGAGCCGCTCGGCAACCGCATCATCGAACTGCCCGAGGACATGGAGCGCGTGGAGTTGCGCGATCCGCACTCCGGCTTCATCTCCTATGTGCCGCGCGGTAGCGTGGCCAAGGGGCAGACCCTGGTGGCGACCGGCGGCGGCAAGACACTGCCGTGTGTGATCTGTCACGGGCCGGCGCTCAAGGGATTGGGCGACATCCCCGCGCTGGCGGGCCGCTCACCCGGCATGATCGCGCGCCAGCTCTATTACATGCAGACCGGCGACCGCAGCGGCCCCTCGATGGCGCTGATGAAGGCGGTGGTGGAAAAGATCAACGGCGACGACATCCTGGCGATCGCCGCCTACGTGGCTTCGCTCGATCCGTGAGCGCGGGGGCGGCGCCCGCTCTTTCACCGGCCGCCGGGCGCCGAAAAGCGCGGCATCGGCGGCCGGTCAGATCATTCTTCATTGCACATGGATAGGTCGTCGTCGGCGCCCGCCGACGTCGGGCTTGATGAATATCCGAGGCAAAGGCTTGTCAGCCCAAGCCCGCGCGGCGGAAGCCTTCCAAATAGTGCTTCCGGTCGGCGTCCCGCTGGATCGGCATTTGCTTTGCGATCCAGGCGAGCGAAATATTGGGCTGCGCGCGGCGAAGCTCCTGCAATGCGAGCCTGGCGACATCGTCTTGTCCGGCCATGCCCGCGGCGGACGTCAGCACCCGGTGGGCGCCAACGAAATCGCCGCGTTGCCGGATGCCCTCGCGTGCAAGACGCATTGCCTCGTCGTAATTGCGCCCGATGAACTGGGCGTAGGCGGCGATGCCGTAATAAATCGCCGTGAACGGATCGCGCGGGCTCAGCCGCAGCGCACGGCGCGCGGCGCCGTCGGCTTCTTCCCAGCGCCCGCAATAGGACAGCGCCAGGCCATAATAACCTTGCGCCAGTGAAAAGTTCGGATTGAGCCGCAGCGCCAGCTCGAACTCCGACAGCGAATCGTCGAACCGTCGCGTGAACAGATAAACACTGCCCAGCGCGTGGTGCGCCCAGGGGTCCTCGCTGTCGGCGAGGATCGCCGCCAGCGCCGCGCGCTCGGCGAGCGGCGCCACCGTCGCTATCTCGGCCCAACCCATGTGGGCGCTGAACGTCTGGCTGGCGGCGAGCACGCCGAGCGCCTGGCCGTAGTGTGGATCGATGGCGGTCGCCTTCTCGAGCAGCGCCTGCGCGACCAGACAATCCTGCCGCGTCACCCGCCAATAGTGCGCCAGCGCCCGCATCACCAGATCCCAGGCGTCCATGCTGTCCGGCGCCTTGCGCCTGGCGCGAAAATTTTCCGCCGCATAGAGTTGCGGCTCGATCGCGGCGACGATCGCTTCGGTGATCTCGTCCTGCACCGCGAACACGTCGGCGAGGCCGCGATCGTAGCGCTCCGCCCAGATGTGGCTGCCGGTGGTGACGTCGTTGAGCTGTGCCGTGATGCGCACGCGATCGCCGCCCTTGCGCACGCTGCCCTCGACCACATAGCCGACGCCGAGCTCCTCGGCGACCTGCTTCATATGCACGGCCTTGCCTTTGTAGATGAACGAGGAGTTGCGCGCGATCACGAAGAACCAGCGCAGCTTGGACAAAGCGGTGATGATGTCTTCGCTGATGCCGTCGGAGAAATATTCCTGCTCTGGATCGCCGCTCATGTTGGTGAAGGGCAGCACGGCGATGGCCGGACGGTCGGGCAGCGGCAAGGCCGGGCGCGACGGCTCATGGATTTCATCCGGCGGCGGAGCGGCGGCGGGTGGGGATTCTGCGCCATTTGGTTGCGTGCGCACGGTGCCGACGAAGCGCAAACCTTTGCGCGCGATGGTGCGGATCAGTTTCTGGCACGTGCCGCTGTCGCCGATCGCCTTTCGCGCGGCGTTGATGCGGCTGGTCAGCGTCGAATCCGACACGATCCGGCCGCCCCAGATTGATGCGATGAGGTCGTCCTTGCTGACGACGTGGTCGCGGTTCTGCACCAGGTAAACCAGCAGATCGAACACCTGCGGCTCGACGGCAATCGCCTCGGAGCCGCGGCGCAGCTCGCGCCGGTCGGTGTCAAGCGTATGATTGGCAAACAGAAATTGCACGTCGGTGTCCCGAAGCCGGACTGCAAAGCCACTCTCAAGGAATAATCAAGGCCATCTCAAGGACAAATCATAGCACTCTGAAAGTCTTGATCGGCCGCAACGTGCTTGTTCACGACGTCCTCGCTTGGGGCGAGGCCAGTAACATGAAGGAGCACGACAATGCCATTGATAGAGGTCCATCTGATCGAGAAGGTGTTCAGCCCTGAGCAAAAGCGCCGGATCATCCAGGAATTGACCGATGCCATGGTCGCGATCGAAGGAGAGAACATGCGCGGAGTGACCTGGGTCAAGATTTCCGAAACAAAGAGCGGCGAATGGGGCATTGGCGGCCAGCCCCTGACCACTGAGGCCGTCAAGGATCTCGCCGCCGGCCGACATGCAGCGTGATGGTATTCATTGACCGGCATCGCAGCGCGGCGCCGACCTGATGATTGGAGTCAATCGGAGTTTCACGACTCGGGCGCAAGCGCCGGAGCTGCGAAACCGCACAACAATATTTGGAACACAGGGTAATCCCATGGGCCGGTTCATCGCCTTCCTCTACGGACTTGCATCCTACGTCGCATTCTTCGTCACCATCCTCTACGCCATCGGCTTCGTCTCGGGCCTCGTGGTGCCAAAGACCATCGACACCGGAGCGGTCGTGCCGATCACAGAGGCGTTCATCGTCAACCTTCTCCTGATGTCCGTCTTCGCCGTTCAGCACAGCGTGATGGCGCGCAAGCAGTTCAAGCAATGGTGGACGCAATTCGTGCCGAAATCGGTCGAGCGCAGCACCTATGTGCTGTTCTCAAGCCTGGCGCTCATCTTGCTGTTCTGGCAGTGGCGCCCGATTCCGACGGTGGTCTGGCAGATCACCGATCCGCAAATCGCCATGGCGGTGACCGGCGTGTCGTTCGTTGGCTGGCTGATCGTGTTTACCTCGACGTTCCTGATCAACCATTTTGAGCTGTTCGGGCTGCATCAGGTGGCAAACAATCTCGCTGGCCGTTCGATGCCCGCGCCGCGCTTCCGCACGCCGATGTACTACCAGTTCGTGCGGCACCCGATCTATCTTGGTTTCATCATCGCGTTCTGGGCGGCGCCAACGATGACGGACGGCCACCTGATGTTCGCGGCAGTGACCACCGCTTACATCTTCGTCGGTATCATGTTGGAAGAGCATGATCTCGTCGATCTCTTTGGCGACGAATACCGCCACTACAAGGCCCGCGTGTCGATGCTGGTGCCCTGGCGCAAGTCGGCATGAGCCTTGCCGCCCCGGAACCATTTCACGCGCGACCCGAAATCAGTGCGCAACTCAATCGAAATCGTCGCCCGGCGGCTCCGGGTGAAAAGCGGGCCTTCAGCCAGTCGCATTCAATCAGTTGGTGCCACGGTTGCGCGCCCTGGCTACAGCAAGATCGCTTCAGATTGAAGCGCTCTTGCTCTGCTTCTCTTTGATTGGTCGCGTGATCCGATTCGAAAAGTCTGCAACCGTTCCGGATCATGCCCTAATTGAGGTCGGTGCCGATGATCAGCTTCGTCATCAGCCGGTCGGAGCCGCGGGTGAAGCCGACGCCCACGCCCGCCTCTACGTCGAAGCGGCCGACCTTGAAATCGACCACGCCGTAGAGGTTGTGGCCTTCCTCCTGCAGCGGCAGGAAGTGCTGCACCGGTCCGAACGCTGCGTAGTATTCGAACCCGACGGATACATCCTCTTTGACTTTCTTCGCAAAGCGCACGGAGGGGACAAAGTCGACGCTGCCATTTTCGCCAAAGCCGACATCGAGGATCGGATTGATGATGAATTCGTAATCTCCGCGCCGCCAGCCGACGATCGGCCGGATTTCCATGTTGATGCGCGTTTGGGAGAAGACCTCGGTGCCGTAGCCGAACTCGAAATTGATCCCGTAGAAGAACTCTTTCTTGGCGGCCTCGGGCGTGACGAACAGGAATCGAATCTTTCCGGCGTCGGAATGAAAGCCATTGTTATCGACGGCGAAGGGTGCGTAGAAGCCAAGCTCGAACCAGGGGGTGACGCCATACGCCCATTCCGGCGTGCCGTTGAGGGTGTGGTTGGGAATGAGTCCGCCGGGGAATTCCGGCTGCTTGCGGCCGTCAATAGCGTAATTCAAATGCTGCTGGACGGTCCATTGGCCAAGTTCGGCAATCTCGGCGTTGTAGACTTGGATCTCATCATCGGCTTGCGCCGCGCCCGCTCCTAGCGTGAGCCCCAACAGGGCACGGCAAAGCGCGCGAAAACACCATCCCATCGGACGCCCCCAACTCGATCACCATTCTCGTTGATCCGGAACGGCTTACCTTCTTGGATCCTTTTAATTAGAATTATTCGAATTAAAGAAGAAGGCAATTGGCAAAGCCGACGTGCCACCATACACGCGGCACCCTGTTGCATGGGGGTCACGGGTCGGCTCACGATGACGCTCTTTTGAGCACTGCGCGGCAACGGACGAATAGACGATGCCCGTTCCCGGGACCGGTTAGGCCCAGTTCCAAGCCGCTGTGCTGGCTTACGCAGCCGTCGGTTTGCGCTCGATCTTGAGGCGCTTGTCGAGATAGGCGCCGACCGACTGCATCAGCGGCTCGATCTTGCCGTCGAAGAAATGGTTCGCACCCTGGACGACTTTCTGGTCGATCACGATGCCCTTCTGGGTCTTGAGCTTTTCGACCAGGCCGGCGACGTCCTTGTAGGGCACGACCGCGTCCTTATCGCCATGGATGATGAGCCCGGACGAAGGGCAGGGGGCCAGGAACGAGAAATCGTAGAGGTTCGCCGGCGGCGCGATCGAGATGAAGCCCTCGATTTCAGGCCGCCGCATCAGCAACTGCATCCCGATCCAGGCGCCGAAGGAGAATCCCGCGATCCAGCAGGTTCGCGCTTCCGAGTTGATCGACTGCGCCCAGTCGAGCGCGGCCGCGGCGTCCGACAGTTCGCCGGTGCCGTGGTCGAATGCGCCCTGGCTGCGGCCGACGCCGCGGAAGTTGAAGCGCAGCACGGAAAAGCCACGGTGCACGAAGGCGTAGTAGAGCTGGTAGATGATCTGATGGTTCATCGTCCCGCCGAATTGCGGGTGCGGATGCAGAACAATTCCGATCGGAGCATTTTTCTGGCGTGCCGGATGATACCGGCCCTCGATCCGCCCGGCGGGGCCGGCGAAAATGATCTCGGGCATTGGGGACCTCGAAGCGGGGCGTCGCGCGGCGGCTGCCGCGGAGATGCTGATGTACTTGACCGGAACGCCAGGTACCCATAACTAATTCTAAAAGCTAGAATTTTGGCGCGGATGTGCGGACGGGTACGGCCGGCGGCGACGGTCGCCGCCTTTTAGCACGGCACCGGGGGCGAAAAGCAAGCATTTCGAAGGGCATCGTCCGGGTCCGATCGACGTAATTTCTGGACCGGTCTGGACCGGGCATGGTGGTCGATAGCAATGTCGAAGCGGGTCTATCTGGACTGGAATGCGACCGCGCCTCTGCGTCCAGAGGCGAAAGTCGCCATGGAAGCGGCGCTTGATCTATGCGGTAACCCCTCCTCGGTCCATGCCGAGGGCCGGGCCGCCCGCCGGGTGGTGGAGGAGGCGCGTGAGCAGGTCGCTGCACTGGTCGGGGCCGAGCCGCGGAATGTCATCTTCACCTCCAGTGGCACCGAAGCGAATGTGCTGGTGCTTTCGCCCCGGACGGGGAGCAGTGGGCCGGACCAGTCGCCCCTTGGTCACTTGCTGGTGTCGAGCATCGAGCACCCTTCGGTCCTGGCGGGAGGCCGCTTTACGGCCGGGGCGGTGAGGCGACTCCCGGTGACCGAAACGGGCGTGATCGACCTCGGAGCGCTCGCCCGGCAGCTCGGCGCAGGGGGGCAGGACAAGGAAGGCCGCCCGCTCATTTCGGTGATGCTGGCCAATAACGAAACCGGGGTTGTTCAACCGATCTCTCAAGTGGCGGCCCTGGTGCATGAGGCAGGCTGCGTCCTGCATGTCGACGCCGTGCAAGGTGCCGGACGAATGGATATTGATATCAATGTCTTGGGCGCCGACTTTCTGACGATTTCTGGGCACAAGATCGGTGCTCCGAAGGGCGTGGGCGCGCTCATCAAGCGCGACGCAGCAATGCACCTCGATCCCGCAATGCGGGGCGGCGGGCAGGAACGCGGCGCCCGCGCCGGCACGGAAAATGTCGCAGCGATCGCAGGCTTTCGGAGCTGCCGCCGCCCGGCGTCACCTGGCGGCGGACCGCGCGCATATGGTAGCGCTGCGCGACCGCCTGGAACGAGGCCTCAAAGCCCGCAGCCCCGATGTCATCATTTTCGGCGCCGAACAGGAGCGTCTCCCCAACACCACCCTGTTCGCCTACCCTGGCATGAAGGCTGAAACCGCCGTCATCGCCTTCGACCTGGAGGGGGTCGCCGTTTCCTCGGGGGCGGCGTGTTCCTCCGGCAAGGTCCAGCCCTCGCATGTGCTCGCTGCCATGGGGGTTGAACCGGCGCTTGCCCGCGGCGCCGTCCGGGTGAGTTTCGGACCGACCACCACCGAATTCGACATCGATCGCTGTCTCGATGCTTGGATTAAGGTCGCGGGCGCATTACTTAAGGGGACAAAGGGCATCGCCGCTTAAGCACCATCGCAAAGGGGTGACCGGACCCGGAAACGACCATAGACCGACTTGATCCAACCCGCGGTCCTTGAAACCGCAGCGGAGGGAAGAATGCCGGCACTGCAAGAGACCGTCGATCAGGTCCGCCGTATCGACGTCGACCAGTATAAGTATGGCTTCGAGACGCTGATCGAATCCGACAAGGCCCCCAAGGGCCTGTCCGAGGATATCGTCCGTTTCATCTCGGCGAAAAAGAGCGAGCCGGACTGGATGCTCGCCTGGCGGCTCGACGCCTACAAGCGCTGGCTCACCATGCGCGAGCCGACCTGGGCGCGCGTCAAATTCGGTCCGATCGACTACCAGGATCTCTACTACTATTCCGCTCCGAAGAAGAAGGACGGCCCGAAGTCGCTCGACGAGATCGATCCCGAAATCCTCGCGACCTACGAGAAGCTCGGCATCCCGCTGCGGGAGCGTGAGGCGCTGCTCGGCATCGTGCGCGAGGATGGTACTCGCTCGCGCGTCGCCGTCGATGCGGTGTTCAATTCCGTGTCGGTCGCGACGACCTTCCAGAAGGAACTGGCCAAGGCCGGCGTCCTGTTCATGCCGATCTCGGAGGCGCTGCAGAAGCACCCCGAACTGGTGCGGAAATACCTCGGCACGGTGGTGCCGGTGACCGACAACTTCTTCGCCACGCTCAATTCAGCGGTGTTCTCCGACGGCTCTTTCGTCTACGTGCCGCCGGGCGTGCGCTGCCCGATGGAGCTTTCGACCTATTTCCGCATCAACGAGAAGAACACCGGCCAGTTCGAGCGGACGCTCATCATCGCCGACAAGGGCTCCTACGTGAGCTACCTCGAAGGGTGCACGGCGCCGACCCGCGACGAGAATCAGCTCCACGCGGCCGTGGTCGAGCTGATCGCGCTCGACGATGCCGAAATCAAGTATTCGACCATCCAGAACTGGTATCCGGGCGACAAGAACGGCAAGGGCGGCGTCTACAACTTCGTCACCAAGCGCGGCGACTGCCGTGGGCCGCGTTCGAAGATTTCCTGGACCCAGCTCGAGACCGGCTCGGCGATCACTTGGAAATACCCGAGCTGCATCCTGCGCGGCGACAATTCGCGCGGCGAGTTCTACTCGATCGCGATCTCGAATGGATACCAGCAGGTCGACAGCGGCACCAAGATGCTGCATCTCGGCAAGAACACCACCAGCCGCATCATCTCGAAGGGCATCGCCGCCGGCCACTCGAACAATACCTATCGCGGTCTGGTCTCGGCGCACCGCCGCGCCTCGGGTGCGCGCAACTTCACCAACTGCAACTCGCTGCTGATCGGTCACCGCTGCGGGGCGCACACGATTCCCTATATCGAGGCGAAGAATTCCTCCGCGGTGTTCGAGCACGAAGCCACGACCTCGAAGATTTCCGAGGACACGCTGTTCTACTGCACGCAGCGCGGGCTGTCGGCGGAAGAGGCGACGGCGCTCGTGGTCAACGGCTTCGTCAAGGACGTGCTGCAGCAGCTCCCGATGGAGTTCGCGGTCGAGGCGCAGAAGCTGATCTCGGTGAGCCTGGAGGGGAGCGTGGGTTGAGCTGGTTCGTTGATGCTCTTCTACAGGTGCTGCTGGACGTATTTTTTCCGGGATAGTTCCAGAGCGCGGGCAGACGGTCAGCAACTGGTGGCGATCGAAGAGGCCGTTAGATCGGCTGCGGGTGGTCGAGGTCTGGCCGTTCTAGATAGGTGTGCTGGCCGGTCTGGTGGCGTTCATCATTCTGGTCCGATAGGACCAACGGTCGGGGTGAAGGAAGCGGTAATGTCTTTGTTGCAGATCAAGAACCTCCACGTCGAAGTCGACGGCAAGCAGATCCTCAACGGCCTCGATCTCGTGATCGAGAAGGGGCAGGTCGCGGCCATCATGGGCCCGAACGGCTCGGGCAAGTCCACGCTTGCGCACGTGCTCGCGGGCAAGAAGGACTACACCGTCACGCAAGGGCAGGTGCTGCTCGACGGCGAGGATATTCTGGCGCAGGCGCCGGACGAGCGGGCGGCGAAGGGGATTTTCCTGGCGTTCCAATATCCGATGGAAATTCCGGGCGTCGCCACCATGACGTTCCTGCGCACCGCACTCAACGCGCAGCGCAAGAAGCGCGGCGAGGCCGAGCTGTCCACGCCTGAATTCATCAAGCGCGTGCGCGAGGTCGCCGGCAAGCTCGGGATCGATCAGGACATGCTGCGCCGTCCGGTCAATGTCGGGTTCTCCGGCGGAGAAAAGAAGCGCAACGAGATCATGCAAATGGCGCTGCTCGAGCCGCGGCTGTGCGTGCTCGACGAGACCAACTCGGGCCTCGACATCGATGCGCTCAAGGTCGTTTCAGAAGGCGTCAACGGGCTGCGTTCGCCTGACCGGGGCTTCGTGGTGATCACCCACTATCAGCGGCTGCTCGATTACATCGTGCCGGATGTCGTGCACGTGCTCTCGAAGGGCCGCATCGTACGGAGCGGCGGCAAGGAGCTGGCGCACGAGCTCGAAGCCACCGGGTACGCGCAATACCGGGACGAGGCGGCGTGAGGCAAGAATGAACGTCGAAGTCCGCCAGATGAAGACCACGGCCGAGACCGCGCTTGCTGCGAATTTCGCGGCGGCGCAGGGCTCGTTGCCGGGCAGTGCAGCGCTTGCGGCGCTGCGCGAAGAGGCGTTCCACCGCTTCGAGACCGAAGGCCTGCCGCACCGGCGCGTCGAGGAATGGAAATACACCGACCTGCGCGTGATGATGCGCGACGCCAAGCCGCTCGCAGCCCCGCCGGATGCCGCGGCGATGGCGCGCGCCAAGGACGCCGGCGCGATCCTCGCGTCGATCGAGGCACGCCGGCTCGTGTTCGTCGACGGCGCATTCGTCGCGGTCCTGTCCGATCTCGCGGATCTCGAACCCGGGCTCAGCATCCGCTCGCTGGTGGATGCGCTGGCCGGCGGCGATCCCGCCATCGAGCAACTCGGCCGGGTAGTGCCGAGCCGTGACGTCGCGGTGGCTCTGAATACCGCGTTCATGGGCGACGGCGCTGTCATTCGGATAGGCGAGGGGGCTGCGCTGTCCCGCCCGATCCACCTGCTCTTCGTCAATTCGGGCCAGCGGCCGGCCTCGATCTTCACCCGCTCGATCGTGTGCGTGGAAAAGGGCGCGCGCGCAATGCTGGTCGAGAGCCATGAAGGGCCGCCCGACTGCGACTATCAGGTCAACACGGCGCTTGAGCTCAAGGTCGGCGACGAGGCTCATGTCGATCACATCAAGATCACCGGCGCCGGTGCGGGGGCGCTGCATGTTTCCTCGCTGATGGCGGCGATCGGCGCGCATGCGCGCTTCAACGAGTTCCTGTTCACGTCCGGCGCTGCGGTCGTGCGCAACCAGGTCTTTGTGCAATTCGACGGCGAAGGTACGATTGCCGCGATCCGTGGCGCGAACCTGCTCAAGGGGCGCGAACATTGCGACGTCACTCTGATCGCCGATCACGCGACCGGCGGCAGCACCAGCCGCGAAATGTTCAAGTCGGTGCTCGACGACGAAGCGCGCGCGATCTTCCAAGGCAAGATCGTGGTGCGGCCGGACGCGCAGAAGACCGACGCCCGGATGGCGACGCACGCGCTGCTGCTGTCGGAAATGGCGGAGGCCGACAACAAGCCGGAGCTGGAAATCTTTGCCGACGACGTGCAATGCGGCCACGGCGCGACCGCCGGCGAACTCGACGAAGATTTGTTGTTCTACCTCAAGGCGCGCGGCCTTCCGGAGAAGGAAGCCGAGGCGCTGTTGATCCAGGCCTTCGTCGGCGAAGCGGTCGATGGCATCGAGCACGCGGGGCTACGTGATGCGCTGATGGATCACGTGGTGGCGTGGCTCGGCGCGCGGGAGTGAGCCATGCATCCCGCTGTCAGTAACGGCTCCTATGACGTAGCGCGCATCCGCGAGGATTTTCCGATCCTGGCGATGCGGGTCTACGGAAAGCCGCTCATTTATCTGGACAACGCCGCATCGGCGCAGAAGCCGAAGGCCGTACTCGACCGGATCGAGCGCGCCTACACCAGCGAATACGCCAACGTGCATCGCGGGCTGCATTATCTCGCCAACGCGGCGACCGAGGCCTACGAGAGCGCGCGCGAGACGGTGCGAACCTTCCTCAATGCCGCACGGCCCGAGGAGATCATTTTCACCCGCAATGCGACCGAGGCGATCAACCTGGTCGCCTACACGTTCGGGCGCGAGCACATCAAGGCCGGCGACGAGGTCGTGCTCTCGATCATGGAGCACCATTCCAACATCGTGCCGTGGCATTTCCTGCGCGAGCGACAGGGCGCGGTCATCAAGTGGGCGCCGGTCGATGACGAGGGTAATTTCCTAATCGACGAGTTTGAGAAACTGCTGACGCCGCGCACGAGGCTGGTCGCGATTACGCAGATGTCGAACATGCTCGGCACCGCGGTGCCGGTGAAAGAGGTGGTCAAACGCGCGCACGCGCGCGGCATTCCGGTGCTGGTCGATGGCGCTCAGGGGGCGGTGCATCTCGACGTCGACGTGCAGGACCTCGATTGCGATTTCTACGTGATGACCGGCCACAAGCTCTACGGGCCGTCGGGCATCGGCGTACTCTACGGCAAGTATGCGCATCTTGCGGCCATGCCGCCGTTCAACGGTGGCGGCGAGATGATCCGCGAAGTGTTCGAGGACCGTGTCACCTACGGTGAGCCGCCGCACAAGTTCGAGGCCGGCACGCCCTCGATCGTGCAAGCCATCGGCCTCGGCGCGGCGATCGATTACATCGGTTCGGTCGGGAAGGCGCGGATCCGGGCGCACGAACGCGCACTGGTCGACTATGCGCACGAGCGGCTGCGCGAGATCAACTCGCTGCGCATCTACGGCCAGACCAGGGACAAGGGCCCGATCGTTTCGTTCGAGATGAAGGGCGCGCATCCCCACGACGTGGCGACCATCATCGACCGTTCCGGTGTGGCGGTTCGCGCCGGCACCCATTGCGTGATGCCTTTGCTCGCCCGCTTCGGGCTCACCGCGAGCTGCCGGGCATCGTTCGCGCTCTACAACACCACGGCCGAAGTCGATCGCCTCGCCGAGGCCCTGGTCAAGGCGCAGGAGTTCTTCGCATGACGGACGATATCAAGACCGAGAACATAAGCCCGGGCGCCGCGGCAGCGGAAGCGGAAGCGCCGCTCGCGCCTGCGGACAATGCGTCTGCGCTGCAGGAGGCGGAACTGGCGCGGATGACGGACGACATCATCAACGCGCTCAAGACGGTGTTCGACCCGGAAATTCCCGCGGATATCTATGAGCTTGGTCTGGTCTACCGGATCGACGTGGCCGATAGCCGCGCGGTGACGGTCGACATGACGCTGACGACGCCGAACTGCCCCTCCGCGCAGGAACTGCCGATCATGGTCGAGAACGCCGTCGCCAGCGTTGCCGGAGTTGGCGAGGTGAAGGTCAATGTCGTTTGGGACCCGCCCTGGGATGCGAGCCGGATGTCGGATGAAGCGCGCACGGTGCTCAACATGTGGTGAGGGCCGCCGTGGCTGCGAAGCTCGACCGTGTCATCGAAACGTGCCTCTACGTTGATGATCTCAGTCGCGCGGCGCAATTCTACGAGGAGGTTCTGGGACTCGAGGTGCTGACCGCCGATTCGCGCTTTCGTGCATACGACGTCGGCGGCGCCAGCGTGTTGCTGATGTTCCGCCGCGGCGCGACGCTCGAAACGGTCCGCATGCCTGGAGGTACGATTCCGCCCCATGATGGTCATGGCCCGCTGCACGTGGCGTTTGCGATCGGCGCGGACGACCTGCGCGATTGGGTGCAGCGTCTGGCCCAGCATGGGATTGCCATCGAAGGCGAAACGGTCTGGACCCGCGGCGGCCGCAGCATCTATTTCCGCGATCCTGATGGCCACCTGCTCGAATTCGCGACACCGGGGTTGTGGGCGATCTACTGAAATCAACCTTCACAACCGGGGTTTCGTTGTTATCTTAGGATCAAGATGACGCCGGGCCATCAATCCGGCCAAAGGAGAACAGCAATGGCCAGTCTTCGGCCGCGACCGCAGGTCATCAAGCTCACGGATGCCGCCGCCGACCGCATCAAATATGTGATGGCGAACGCGACGCAGCCGGTCATCGGCGTTCGCGTCGGCGTCAAGAACGGCGGCTGCGCCGGCATGGCCTACACGATGGAATACGCCAACGAGGTGCAGGCCGCCGACGAGGTGGTCGAAGACAAGGGCGTGCGTGTGCTGATCGATCCCAAGGCGATCCTGTTCCTGATCGGCACCGAGATGGACTACAAGACCGAGAAGCTTTCTGCGCAGTTCGTGTTCAATAATCCGAACCAGACTTCGGCCTGCGGCTGTGGTGAATCCGTGCAGTTGAAGCCGGCGGCCGACCCGGCTGCCACGCACTGAGCGCGCTCCGGGCGATCCGCCGCCGTGTCGCCCGACGACATCCGTGAATTGTTTTCCGCCTTCGGGCTGGTCGAGGTGCGCCGCATGTTCGGCGGTGCGGGCATTTACGCCGATGGCGTCATGTTCGGACTGGTGGCGCTGGTGGTGTGATCTACCTGAAGGCTGACGAGCACAACGTCTCAGCCTTCGAGGCGGAAGGGCTCGCGCCGTTCACGTACCCGACCAGGAACGGCAAGCGCGGCGTGATGTCGTATCGGTTGATGCCCGAGCGGCTTTATGACGATCCGGACGAGCTTGCGGCCTGGGCGCGCGAAGCATTGGCAGCGGCGCGTCGAAGCGGCGTCCGGGCGAAGCGGACCGCAGCGGCTCCGAGGAAACGCAAGTCCAGGTAAATTTACTGAAAGGCCTGTCGGCAGCGATATCGCGTCAGACCAACCGGCTTTGCTCCACGGCGGCCTCGATGAAGGACGAAAACAAGGGATGCGGTTCGAATGGACGCGATTTGAGCTCCGGGTGGAACTGCACGCCGATGAACCAGGGATGCTCCTCGTATTCGATCATTTCCGGTAGCAGGCCGTCCGGCGAGATGCCGGAGAAACGCATTCCGTGCTGCTCGAGCCGGTCCTTGTACCGGGTGTTGACTTCGTAACGATGGCGATGGCGCTCGGAAATCTCGGTCTGCCCATAAATCTCACCGGCGCGGCTGCCACGCTTGAGAATCGCCGGGTAGGCGCCGAGCCGCATCGTGCCGCCGAGCTCGCCATTGGCCGCGCGCTTTTCCAGCTCGTTGCCCTTCATCCATTCGGTCATGAGGCCTACGACCGGCTCCGACGTCGCGCCGAATTCGGTCGAATTGGCGTCCTCGATCCCGCACAGGTTGCGCGCGGCCTCGATAACGGCCATCTGCATGCCGAAGCAGATTCCGAAATAAGGGACCCGGCGCTCGCGCGCGAACTGCGCCGCCCGGATCTTCCCCTCCGTCCCGCGCTGGCCGAATCCGCCGGGGACCAGGATGCCGTCGACATGTTCCAGGAACGGCGCGGGGTCTTCGCGCTCGAACACCTCGCTCTCGATCCAGTCGAGATTGACCTTGACCTTGTTGGCGATGCCGCCGTGCGAGAGCGCTTCGATCAATGACTTATAGGCGTCCTTGAGCCCGGTATATTTGCCGACGATCGCGATCGTCACGTCGCCTTCCGGGTTGCGGATGCGTTCGTTGATGAGCCGCCAGGTGTCGAGGTCGGGCGATGCCGCGCCCTCGATCCCGAACGCGGCCAGCACCTCGCGGTCGAGCCCGGCGGCGTGATAGCCTTCCGGCACCGCATAAATGTTGTCGACGTCGCGCGCCTCGATCACGGCGCTTTCGCGCACGTTGCAGAACAGTCCGAGCTTGCGCCGCTCACCCTCCGGGATCGGTCGATCGGTCCGGCACAGCAGGATGTCCGGCTGAATGCCGATCGAACGCAACTCCTTGACCGAGTGCTGGGTCGGCTTGGTCTTCAGTTCACCCGCGCCAGAGATGTAGGGCAGCAGCGTGAGGTGGATATACACGGCGTGATGGCGCGGCAGGTCGTTGCCAAGCTGTCGGATCGCCTCGAAGAACGGCAGGCCCTCGATATCGCCGACCGTGCCGCCGATCTCGCACAGCACGAAGTCGAAGCCTTCGTTCCCGTCGCGGATGAAATCCTTGATGGCGTTCGTGACGTGAGGAATGACCTGGATGGTGGCGCCGAGATAGTCGCCGCGCCGCTCCTTGGCGAGAATCTCCTGATAGATGCGGCCGGTGGTGATGTTGTCCTGGCGGCTCGCCGGCCGGCCGGTGAAGCGCTCGTAGTGGCCGAGGTCGAGATCGGTCTCGGCGCCGTCATCGGTGACGAACACCTCGCCGTGCTGGTACGGCGACATCGTGCCGGGATCGACGTTGAGATAGGGATCGAGCTTGCGCAGCCGGACCTTGTAACCGCGTGCCTGCAGCAAAGCGCCGAGCGCTGCCGACGCGAGACCCTTGCCGAGAGAGGACACCACGCCGCCGGTGATGAAAATGTACCGCGCCATGGGACTCAACTCTTAGTCTCCCGCGGCTGATTCGACGAGGGGGGCTGTGGATCGAGCAGGTTATGCGTGGCTCGCATGGCGCAAAACAAATCCATTTATTTCAGCCCCTTAAACCAATTTCTTCAGCTTCCCTCCAAGGCCGTCATTCGTCGGCCGCATGGCGCTTCCCCAAAACCGAAGGGCCGGTTGCCCGGCCCCCGCGATCATTGTGGCTGCGGTGCCGCCGGGGCTGCCGGAGTTCCGGGGACCGGAGTCCCCGGCGCGGGCGTGGTATTTTCCTGCTGGCGAAGTTGGTCCAGCACCCCGCCGCCAGCGGGCGCGGCCGGCGTTCCCGGCGTGCCGGGAACGCTGGGCCCGGCAGGCGCCGAGGTGTTGTGCAGGATGGTGCTTGGGTTCCGGCTGAAGCCCGCCAGGATCGAAAGGATGAGGCTGGTCGCGAAAAAAACGGCCGCGAGAATCGCGGTTGCGCGGGTCAGAACATTGGCGGTCCCGCGGCTCGACAGGAAGCCGCCACCGCCCCCACCACCCATGCCGAGGCCGCCGCCTTCCGACTTCTGCAACAGCACGACGCCGATCATGGCGAGGACCACCATGAGGTGGATAACAATGACGAAAGTCTGCATCGGCCTGTCCAAACAGTGCGGCGGCACCCGCCCCTGGGCCCGCCGCTGTGGCTGTCATATAGGGTATCGCGGGCGTGTCTACACGATCCCCCTCGCCATTTCCATGCGGCCGTTGATGTGAGGGCCCATTGCGGCTTCGGTGTGATGCGCAAGTCCGAGACGGCTCCAGAAAAGCTCTGTCATCGATCTTACCGCCGGCCGGCCGTTTCCGTCCCAACTCGCTCGCCGCTGCGGCGCCGCAGCCGGCTTCGGAGGATTGGCCGGCCCCTTCAGCGCCTTAAGGCCCCGTCGACAGCGTTTATTTGTAGGTCTGCAGGTAGGCGATGAGATCGTCGATTTCCTTCGGATCCTTGACGCCGCCGAAGGGCATGCGGTTGCCCTTCACCTTGGCTTGTGGGTCCGCGAGGTAGTCCTTGAGGTTGGCCTCGGTCCAGACGAGGTTCGCGCGCATCATCGGGTTCGAATAGCGGAAATCCTCGCGCGCGGCGGACTTGCGCCCGACCACGCCGTGCAGGTTGGGTCCGAGCGCGTTGGGATTATCGTTATGGCAGGCGGCACAGGCCTGGAACAGAGTCTTGCCGTGTTCGGCGTCGGCAGCGGCGGCCGGCGCGAGCGTCATGGCGACGAGAACCGCGCCGACTGGCGCACTCAACAAAGTAACACGCATTCCAACCTCCCCTTGCGCACGATCTCTTCAAATCGCCCGGTGGTCGCGCGACACGTTTGCGCGCCGTGATCGACTGACGACAAGCCGAGCTGCACTCGCTTCTGCCGCAGTTTGCGAGGGAGACTAGACCGATTTGGCTGGTGGCGAAAAGGGCCAACCGTAGACGTCACGCAAGCACGTGCGCGGCCGGCGGATTATACCGCCGGCACGCGCTTTCGACTTGATTTGGCGAAACTACAGCGCGACGCGCGAGCTTAGCGGCTCACTGCCCCGCCACCGCCGCCACCGCCCGGTCCACCGCCGCCACCGCCGTGTCCGCCGCCACCACCACCACCACCGCCGCCCGGTCCGCTACCACCGCTGCCCGGTCCGCCACCGCCTCCGCCGCCGCCGCGGCCGCCACCACCACCACCCCCGCCGCCGGGCATGGCAGCGCCGCCGCCGCCCGGGCCGCCACCGCGGCCCATACCACTACCGCCGCGGCCCCGGCCATCGCCACGCGGACCACTACCGACGGTTCCCTGATGCTCAAAGCCTCGGCCGGGGCCAACGGTGCCGCGCCCGCCATCGAATCGGTCGCGCTCGCCCCGACGGAAGTCGCGGTGACCGCGAGCTTCGAAGCGGTTCCAATTGTGCCAGCCCGCCGGGCCGCCCCACCCGAAGCCGTATCGCAGCTCATAGCCGCAGCGGTACCAGCCGGGGCCACGCCAGCCGTCGTCGTACCAGCAATATTGCGCGCCGCGCCAGTCGAACTGCACCGGCTCGATCATCGAGGTATCGACCGCAGCAGCGCCGATGGCGCTTGCGCCTCCCGCCATCGCGGCGGAGGCCGGTGATGCCGCCAGCGGCGCACCGATCGCGACCGCGGCCGCCGTCAGAACGGCCAATCTGAGTTTTGACATTGCACTCTCCTGATCCGTTGGATGCGAATGATCCCTTGGATTCAGAAGGAGAACGTAAAAGCCGCAAGTTCGTTCAACCGCAGGGAGGTGACGGCCAAGGTGTCGCGATCGGCTACATCGTCGCGCCTTCGCGCCCGCGGATACGGATGCGCTTACCCCCGTCGCACCGGTGCGTTGCGCAAAACCATGCAGGCGCCGCCGACACGGCGGATTTGACCGCATATCGCGTTGGCATCTTCGCGCGTCTGCGCGCCGACGCGCACCTGATAGAACGCGTGCGAGCCGCGGCTGCGCAAGGTCGCGCTCAGGATGCTCGGGTCGTGACCTTTCAGGATTTCGCTGAAGCGCTGTTCGATGCGGGCGTAAGTCGTCAGTACATGGTCGCGGGAAAAGCCGGCGCTGAGCTGCACGCCCCAGGGGCTCGCAGCAACCAGGTCGACGCGGTGCTGCAACTCCTCGACGAACGGATTGGGTCCTTGCCGCAACAGCGCGATCATCGACTCGCAACTGGGAATCGCCGGCGGCGGGCCCGCCGGCACGACATCGCCGGTCTTTGCCCAGTCATCGACCAGCCGTCCGGTAATCGCCGACACATAGTTGCGCGTCTCCCCCGGCAGGGCGCGAGCGCCAGCCAGCCAATCGCGCACGCGCCGCGGACCGGCATTGTAGGCCGCCGCCGCCAGACCGAGATTGCCGAACTGGCCGCGCAGCTCCTGCAGGAATTCGGCAGCTTTCGGCAGCGCCTGCACCGGATCGAACGGATCGAGCAATTGCCGCTCGGCTGCCGTGCCCGGCATGAATTGCGCGATCCCGAGCGCGCGCTGCCCATTGCGGGTGACCGGTCCGACCGCCTGCGGCTGGAAGCGGCTCTCCTGCCAGATCACGCGGGCAAAAAATTCGACCGGCAGCTCGTGCGCCCGCGCGGCGGACTCGATCATCAGGCAGATCGAGTCGCGCGCATCCGGATGGATTGGGGCAGGCGGCGTTTGTTCGGCAGGGTTTTGGTCTGCCGGTGCGCGAGCGGCCGGTGGTTCCGCCGTTGGCGCGGAATCCTCGGCCGAAGCCGGCGCGCAAAGCACAACCAAGCTCAGGGCAAGAACCAGTCCCCATGTCCGCATGGCAGCATCGCTACAACTCAAGCAAAGGCCCGGCAAGCGCCGCGCGGCTTTCGAGGATAACCGCCGCGCGACTGTATGTGTCCGGCACCCGCCGTCAGGCGTGGACCAGCGGTCCCGGGCTCTTGAGATACTTCGTGACGATCGCGTCTGCCGACCAGTAGGCGAGCGCGCCGACCATGCCGGTCGGGTTGTACGCCGTGTTCTGCGGGAACACAGAAGCCCCCATGACGAACAGGTTGTCGGCGTCCCAAGCCTGCAGGTAGCGGTTGACCACGCTGGTCTTCGGATCGGCGCCGGTGATCGTGCCGCCGGTGTTATGCGTCGATTGGTAAGGCACGACGCTGTAGTTGCCTGCCCGCACTGTGGGCGAGGACATCAGCGTCGGCCCCATCGCCGCAGCGATCTTGCCGAGCACCGGACCGATATAAGCCGCGAGCTTTTTATCGTTTTCGCGGAAGTTGTAGCTCATGCGGATGAGCGGACGGCCAAGCACGTCCTTGTAGGTCGGATCAAGGTCGAGGAAATTCTCGCGGTGCGCGTAGTTGCAGCCGGACCCGCCGACATTGAAGGCGTGGTTGTACCACTTCGCGGTCGCCTGCTTCCAAGCGCGGCCCCAGCGCGGCGTGCCGGGCGGCACCGGCCGGGTCAGGATCGGGCGGCCGTTGGTCACCGAGGCCTGGATGTAGGCGCCGCCGAAGAACCCCAGCCCGGCGTGATCGAAGTTGTCGCCATTGAAATCGTCGATCGCGGTTCCGTGCGCGCCCGCTGCCATGAACGGGTTGATCTCATGATTTTCGAAGAACACCTGGATGCTGTTGCCGCTGAGCTGGTAGCAGTAGTTCCGGCCGACCGCGCCCTTGCCGGTCTTGTAGTCGTAGGGCTCGCCAATGCCTGAAGTGAGCATCAGCAGCACGTTGTTGAACACATAGGCGCCCATGATCACGAGCCCGGCGGGCTGCTCGTATTCCTCGCCGTTGAGCGTGTTGATGTAGCGCACCGCCTTCACTTTGCGCGCGGCTTTGTCGTAGACGAGTTCCTTCACATAGGAGTGCGTGCGCAGCTCGAAACGCTTGTCGGCCAGTACCACCGGCAGCACGTTGACGTTCGGCGACGCTTTGGCATTGGCCTCGCAGCCGAAGCGCTCGCAGTGCCCGCAATATTCGCAGGCGCCCATCGTGATACCTTCGGGATTGGTGTAGGTGTCGCTCGCATTGGAGGCCGGCGCCGGGAACGGATGGTAGCCAAGGCTGCGGGTAGCCTTCTCCATCAGTTCGCCTGCGAGCGGCTGCACCAGCGGCTTGTTCGGGTATTCGTTCTGGCGTGGGCCTTCGAACACATTGCCGCCGTCGATCTTCTGACCGCGCAGGTTGCCGGCCTTGCCGGAAACCCCGCACAGCTTCTCGAACCTGTCGTAGGAAGGCTCGAGCTCCTGATAGGACACCGGGTAATCCTCGATCGTCATCTCCTCGGGGATGGCGTTGCGGCCGTAGCGCTCAGTGAGATGGGTCCGCAGATTGTGGTCGGATTCCAGGAGCCGCCAGGTCACACCGTTCCAGTGCGCGCCGGCGCCGCCGAGATTGGTGCCGGGAAGGAACGAGCCGAGCCGCCGAATCGGCAGCGCCGTTTCGGACGGCGAATGACGCACCGTCACCGTCTCCTGCTGCGCATCCTGGAACAGCTCCTGCCGCACCGCGTACTTGAGATCGTCGCGCACGCTCGGGATGGTGAAATCCTCGCGCGGCATGCGAAAGCCGCCGCGTTCGAGGCCCACCACGTTGAGGCCGGCCTTGGTCAGCTCACGTGCCAGGATCGAGCCGGTCCAGCCGACCCCGATCACGACCGCATCCACTTCCTTGAGCATCGTCGCCATGATCGCCTCCCTTTAAGAAAAGTCCGCGATCGAACGCGGCGGTTTGTCGTATTTCTTGCCCTTGTAGGTCTTGATGTCGTCGCGATAGGTCGCGGGCAGGCCGGGATAGCCGACCATCTTCCACGATGCCATGTCGCGGTTGCCGCCGTAGACGGGATCGGAGAAGAAGCCCTCCATCGTGATCGCCAGCAGCGATTCGAAGAACATCTTGCTGGCCAGTCCCGCGAATTCGGCCTTGCCCTGATCCATGGCCTTGAGTGCTTCCTCACGCTGCGGCGGAAGAAGGCGATCGAACTCCTTGCCGTAGGTTTTATGCGACCATTCGTTGGCCGCCACGATCCCGGCCCGGAAGAATTCGCGCGGATTGAGCGAGAGCTGATAGCCGAGCTCAGGCTTGCCCTTGGGGAACGGCCCCTCACGGTAGAGTCTTGCACCGGACCCATAAGCGCCGGCGAGCTGGCGGTCGATGAAGGTGACCACGCCGCACTGGCTCGCCGAGGGCGAGAGATTGTCGGCCGGAATCAGGGTATCGACCGCCGCTTCCATGAATGCCGCCTCGGTCGGCGTCAACGTGAGCAAAGGCTCCGGCGCAGACGCGGGTGTCTGGGCCGGTGCGGGGGCGGCGGGCGCGATCGCAGCAGCGGCTGCGGTCCCCGCGCCCAACAGAAAGTTGCGACGTGGAATTGGATTCTTGTCGTCCGCCATGGCCACCTCCCTATCGTCAGCGATCAACACCGGCCGCGGCGCGCACCGAGCCTGTCGCTCAATGCGCCGCCGCCTGGTGTTTTGAATGACAACAGACTACGCGAATTGCATCGGCGGCGGGAGGGGGAAGCGTTGATATTATCGATGACCCGCCATCGACGGTCCGCACGCCTTCAGCCGGGCTCCAGGCCCTTCGCCTTGATCACCGGCAGCGCCGCCGGCGACGTGAGAAACTTGATCAAGTCGCGCGCCGCCGTCCCTTGTTTGGCATTGGCGCTGACGCCTGCACCGATGACGATGTAGTTCTGCAGCGCGGCCGGGAACGCGCCACCGACTTCGACGCCGGGGACCGGCAGGATCTCGCTGACCGGCAGGATGCCGATCTCGGCCTCGCCGTGCGCCACCGCTTCCGCCGCGAGCTCGCCGGACGCCATGATCTTGCTTTTGGCCTTGAGGTCCGCAGCGATCCCGAGCTTTTCGATCAAGGCGACGAAATAAACCCCGCTCAAGCCTTCCTTGGCATAGGCGATGGACTTCGCATTGAGCAGTGTGCGCTTGAACGCCTCGGGCGTGCTGACGTCGGGCTTGGGCGCGCCGGCGCGGACCATGATGGCGCTGCCGGTCTTGGCGATGACGGCGCGCGAATCCGCTGCGATCTTGCCTTGCTTGATCAGGTCGTCGATCTGGTTGGGCGGCAGGAAGGTCAGATCGAACGCCTCGCCCGCTTCGATCCGCGGCTTGAAGGCCGCCGACAGGCCGAACGAGATGGCGAGCTTGTTTTCGGTCGCCTTTTCGAATTGCGGCCCGATGTCCTGCAACACCGTGCGAACCGCGTTCGAGGCCAGGACTTTCACTTCCGCCGCATGGGCGCCTCCGACGCCGAATGCCGCAAGCGCCAAGGCCTGCGCCGCAATCATGGCTGCGTTCTTCATCGTGTCCTCCCGGAGTTTCATGTTTTGAAGTGCGAGCAAAGCTTATCGGCAAACGTGCACTATCGCCAGGAACCGACAAGTCCCCGCTACGCGCACGTCGTCGTTATTGTTGCTCAGCCCGGCTCCAGGCCCTTGCCCTTGAGCACGGGCACTGCCGCCGGTGAGGTCAGGAACTTGAGCAGCGCCTTCGCGGCTTCCGGCTGTTTCGCGTTGCTGGCGACGGCGGCCGGCAGCACGGTGTAGACCTGGACCTCCGGCGGCAACGGACCGACGAGATCGATACCGCTCGCGACCAAGGCCTCGCTGATCTGCGGCAAGGTCATGTCGATCTCACCGGCCGCCACCGCCGCAAGCGAGTTGCGGTTGGGTGGCATCAGTTTCAGCTTCGGCTTCATCGCTTCGAGGATGCCGAGCTTTTGCAACATCTTCATGAGGAATTGCCCGGTCGCGCCGGTCCCGCTGTAACCGAGCGCCTTCACATCGAGCAGCGCGTGTTTGAACGCCTCGGTGGTGCTGATGTCGGGCCTCGGCGCACCTTTGCGCACCGCCACGCCGGCGCCGGAACGCGCCACGTCGATCCGGGTCGCGGGGTCGATCTTGCCCTGCTTCGCCAGCGCATCGGCGACCGAGGTGGAGAGGATCGCCGCGTCGAAGGTCGCGCCCTTCTCGATCTCGGGCAGCAACCGCGCCGAGGCGCCATAGGTGATGGTGAGCTTGTGCTCGGTCGCTTTCTCGAATTGCGGCGCCAGCTCTTCCAGAGCCGTCTTGATCGCGGTCGAGGCCAGGACTTTCACTTCGGCGGCGCCGGCCGCAGCGGTGGAGAGGACGACAAGTGCGAGAGCTTTCGCCGCGATGATCGCTGCGCTCCTCATGGCTTCCTCCAAGATTTTTTCTGATCAGAAAACCGCAGCCCTGAGCTTATCGGTAAACGCCGGCGATCGCCAGGAACTCCTCCGCCTTCAGACTCGCGCCGCCGACCAGCGCTCCGTTGACATCGGGCACGTGGAGAAGTTCGCCGGCATTGGACGGCTTCACCGATCCGCCATAGAGAATCCGGATCGCGTTGCCCGCAGCGCCGAAGCGCGCCGCGAGCTTCGAACGGATGAAGCCATGGACTTCGCCGACATCGGCGGGCGTCGGGGTGAGTCCGGTACCGATGGCCCAGACCGGCTCGTAGGCGATCACCAGGTTGTCGGCATTGCCGCCGTCGGGCACCGAGCCGGCGAACTGGCCGCCGACCACATCCAGCGCCCGCCCGCCGGTGCGTTCATCCTTGGTTTCGCCAATGCACACGATCGCTATCAGCCCGGCGCGCCATGCCGCGCGCGCCTTGGCCGCGACGTCGGCGTCGGTTTCCTTATGATAGGTCCGCCGCTCCGAATGGCCGACGATGACCGCGCGCGCGCCGGCATCCTTGAGCATCTCGGCCGAGATATCGCCGGTGAAGGCCCCGGCCGACTCGGCGTGGCAGTCCTGGCTACCGATCGTCACCGGCCCGCTCCGCGCAAGCGCGGCGAAGGCGGCCACGAGCGTCGCCGGCGGGCAGATCATGAGGTCCACCTGGGAGAGATCGCGGGCGCCGCCGATCGTCTTCAAAAGCTCGGCCGCCGAATGCTGCAGGCCGTTCATCTTCCAGTTGCCCGCAACCAAGGGTAGCACTGCGTTTGCCATCGCCCCGTCCTTTCAAGTCCCCCTCAAGCGGATAACAGAGCGGCCGAACCCCCGCCAGGGCCTGCCGAAATGCGCCGCGGCGGCGCGTCGCATGAGTTGCGACGCAACGTGGCACTCCTTATGATGATGCGCTTCGGGAGGCTGCGCCGGCCCGCGGCGATCACAAAACGGTTGAAGACATGCTTCGAGGTCTACGCAAAGCCTCTTCCAATTGGCTCGGCAAGTCGGTCATGATCGGTGTTGTCGGGTTCCTGGTCATCAGCTTCGCCATTTGGGGCATTGGCGATATCTTCCGCGGCTTCGGCCGCTCGACGGCCGTCAAGATCGGGCACACCGAGATCGGCATCGAGCAGTTCCGGCAACTCTACAACGACCGCCTCGCGCAGGTGACCCGGCAGTTCGGCCGTCCCCTTACGCCCGAACAAGTGCGCGCGCTCGGCGTCGATCGCCAGGTCATCACCGGCATCATCTCCGAGATTGCCCTCGATGAGCGCGCCCGCTCCTTGCGCCTCGGCATTCCCGACGACGATGTGGCCCGCAAGATCACTGCCGATCCCAACTTCCAGACACCGGACGGCAAATTCGACCGGACCCGCTTCGAGGTAATCATCCGTCAGGCTGGCTTCACGGAGAGCCGCTACGTGTCCGAGGAGCGCCGCCAGACCATTCGCCGCCAGTTGGCCGGGACCATTGCCGGCCCCATGATCATCCCGAAGGCGGCGGTCGAGGCAGCGGACCGCTATCAGAACGAACAGCGCACGATCGACTTCGTCCTGCTCGATCGCGATCAGGCCGGCGAACTGGACGCCCCGACGCCAGAGGCGCTGGCGAAATATTTTGACGAGCGAAAGATCGTGTTCCGCGCGCCGGAATTCCGCAAGATCGTGATGATGACGGTGACCGGCAATACGCTCGCGCGCCCCGAAGACATCTCGGATGAGGATGCCAAGAAAGTTTACGACGAGCGCCGCGACAGCTTCGGCACGCCCGAGAAGCGCCAGATCGAGCAGATCGTCTTTCCAAATGCCGAGGACGCCAAGGCCGCCAAGGCCCGCATCGACCAGGGAACAACGTTCGCCGACATCGCCAAGGAGCGAAACCTCTCCGAGAAGGACATCGACCTCGGCAACATGGCCAGGGCCTCCATCATCGACAAGGACGTCGGCAACGCCGCCTTCGCGCTGAAGGAAGGCGAGGTCAGCGCGCCGGTGCAGGGACGGTTCGGGGTGTCGCTCCTGCACGTGACGAAGATCGAGCCGGAGCAGATCAAGCCGTTCGAGGAGGTTTCCGCCGAGATCAAGCGCCAGCTTGCGACGGAGCGCGCCAAGCCGCAGATCCTGACGATCTTCGACAAGGTCGAAGACCAGCGCTCGGAGGGCAAGACGCTGTCCGAAGTGGCCGCCGATCTGAAGCTTCCGGTCCGCACCATCGAGGTCGACCGCTCCGGCCGCGACACTAACGGCGATCCGGTTGCAGACATTCCCGACCTGCAGCGCGTTCTGCCGGCCGCCTTCTCCAGCGACACCGGGGTCGACAACGACGCGGTCCAGATCGATGGCGGCTATCTCTGGTACGAAGTCGCAGGCACCACCCCGGCGCGCGACCGCAATCTCGACGAGGTGAAGGACAAGGTCGAGGCACGCTGGCGCGAGGACGAGATTGCCAAGCGGCTGAAGGCCAAGGCGGCCCAGATCATCGACAAGGTCAAAGCCGGCGCGACGCTCGCGGACGCAGCCGAAGGGCTCAAGGTCGCGACCACCAGCGGGATCAAGCGCGGCGCGCCGACCGCCCCATTGTCGCAGGAGGCCGTCGACCAGGTGTTCCGCACCGCCAAGGGCGAGGTCGCGAGCGGTGACGCCGAGCAGCCGGCCGAGCAGATTGTGTTCACCGTGACCGACATCGTCGATCCGAAGACCGACATGACCTCAGCGGCGGCGAAACAGATGATGGACACCATGAACCGCGCAATGTCGGAAGATATCTTCAATGAATATCTGGCGTCGCTGCAGCAGGACATCGGGGTCACGATCAACCAGGCGGCAATGCGCCAGGTGATCACCGGCGTCAGCACGCCGGAAGATACTCCCGACTACTGAGACATCCATGCCGATCGAGCCTGCTGCGAGCGAGTTCGCCAAGCGCTATGGGCGCGGCGAGGCGCAGGTGGTGTGGACGACGCTGGTCGCCGACCTCGAAACGCCGGTGTCGGCCTATCTCAAGATCGCGGGGGCGCGCGCGCCAAGCTTTCTCCTGGAATCGGTTGAGGGCGGCGCCGTGCGCGGGCGTTACTCGATCATCGGGCTTGAGCCGGACGTGGTCTGGCGCACGTTGGGCCGGCGCGCGGAGATCAACCGCTCCCCGCGCCACGGAGACGAACGGTTCACGCCGTGCGACGAGCCGCCGCTGGCGGCGCTGCGCGCGCTGATCGTGGAAAGCCGGATCGAGCTTCCAGCGGCCTTGCCGCCGATGGTGGCCGGCATCTTCGGCTACCTTGGCTACGATATGGTCCGGCTGATGGAGGACTTGCCGCCGCCCAATCCCGACCCGATCGGCATTCCCGATGCGGTGTTGATCCGTCCGACAATCGTGGTGGTATTCGATTCGGTGAAGGACACCATGACGGTGGTTACACCCGTGCGTCCGGAAACGGGCGTCTCGGCGCAGGCTGCGCTCGCGCGCGCAGGCGAACGCCTCTCCGCGATCGTCGATGCGCTCGACCGGCCGCTCGATCATGCCGCGACCAACGGCAAGGCCGGACCGCTGACCGTGCTGCCGAGTTCCAACACCACGCCGGCAGAATACGACCGCATGGTGCGGGCGGCGAAGGATTACATCGCTGCCGGTGACGTCTTCCAGGTGGTGCTCTCGCAGCGCTTTGAAGCGCCGTTCGAACTGCCGGCGCTGGCACTCTATCGCGCCTTGCGTCGCGTGAACCCTTCGCCCTATCTGTATTTCCTCGACTACGGCGATTTCGCCGTCGCTGGATCGAGCCCCGAAATCCTGGTCAAGCTGAGCGGCGGCGCCGTGACGATCCGCCCGATCGCCGGCACGCGCCCGCGCGGCGCGACCCCACACGAAGACAAGGCGCTGGAAGAGGAGTTGCTCGCCGATCCGAAGGAGCGGGCCGAGCACCTGATGCTGCTCGACCTCGGCCGCAACGACGTCGGGCGGGTGGCGGAGATCGGCAGCGTCAGGGTCACCGATCAGTTCTTCATCGAGCGCTACAGCCAGGTGATGCACATCGTCTCCAATGTCGAAGGCAAGCTTACCGGCACGCACGACGCCATCGACGCGCTCGCCGCCGGCTATCCGGCCGGCACCGTCTCCGGCGCGCCCAAAGTGCGCGCAATGGAGATCATCGACGAACTGGAGAAGGAGAAGCGCGGCCTCTATGCCGGCTCGGTCGGTTACTTCTCCGCCGCCGGCGAGATGGACACCTGCATCGTGCTGCGCACCGCGCTGGTGAAGGACGGCAAGATGTACGTGCAGGCGGGCGCCGGCATCGTCGCCGATTCCGATCCGAAGTCGGAGCAGCAGGAATGCATCAACAAGGCGAAGGCCCTGTTCCGCGCCGCCGAAGAGGCCAAACGCTTCGCCAGCACCGCGCGGCGAGGGCAGTAGCTCAACCTGGTATCGATAAAATGAGCGTTAGCTAAGCCACCTTGCTGGCGGTGGCACCGAAGGCCTCCGGGTCGGCCTCGCTGATCACGCGATTGCGGCCGCAGCGCTTGGCGGCGTAGAGGCACTCGTCGGCGCGCTCGATCAGGCTCTGCGGCGTGTCGCCGTCACCGAGCACGGCGACCCCGATCGAGATCGTCACGCGGCCGAGATGCTCGCCGGTCGATCGTTTCATCAATTCCTTCGTCATCACGGCGCACCGGATGTGATCGGCGACCGTGATCGCGGCGCGCAGTGCCGTATTGGGCAGCACCACCGCGAATTCCTCGCCGCCGTAGCGCGCCGCGATGTCCTGGCCTTTGACGTTCTGCTTCACCGACATGGCGACCAGCCGCAGCACCTGGTCGCCAGTCAGGTGCCCGTAACTGTCATTGAACCGCTTGAAGTGGTCCACGTCGGTCATCATCAGCGCCAGCGGCTCGTTTCTGAGCCGGGCTTCCGTGAGCGCCTTCAGCAGCGCTTCGTCGAAGAATTTGCGATTGGAGAGCGTGGTCAGCGGATCGGTCCGGCTCTCGTTGCGTACCATTTCGAGATTCTGCTGGAGCTGCGTGATCTCCTGTTTGGAGGCGTTGAGCCGCGCTTCCAGGGCCTGGTTGTTCTGCTCCATCTCCCTGGTGGTCTGCACCAGGCTTTCGACGATCGCGCGCACCGCCCCCTCGTCGGACGCATGGCCGAGCTGCTGGCTCACATCCGCCAGGCTGTCGCCATAGCTCGACGCGTTGCCCGCGGCGGCGCCGATCATCGCCATAACCTGATCGATCTCGCCCATCACCTGGGAGCCGACATTGTCGATGCGCTCGCTGAGGCGGGCTACGGAAATATGAGTGTTGTGGATATGATCGATATCGCTATCGCTCAGCGATCCGTTGCGCGCCAGCGTTTCGTTGATCAACTGGTTGAGCGATGGATTGTAACCCGTTGCATAGCAGTACCAGATTTCGAAGTGGCGAGGGGAAGCCGGCTGACGCAGCGCCCGAATTTGCCCGAGCGCAATCTCGGCGAACGCCATGGTGCGTTCATGCTCGTCGGCAGGCGTATCCATCCGTCACCCCGCCCGCCGGCAACGGCCCGCGGCCTACCCGATTGAGCAATTCTTGGCGGGCGGCGTAGTGCCCCGACCCTGAGCCCCAACTCTGTACGCTATTCTACAGACGTGAAAGGCGAGTAAACGGCCGGCTTTATCGTACTGAAACTCCAGTAGATACCGGTCACCGGGGCGGTCAGGCTTTCACCCGGACCGGCCGCAACAGGAAGGCCGGCAGATGAGAAATGCTGTCGTCTGATCGCGGAGGAACTTTCGCCGGTGCCGGACGGCGAGTGCGGGCGTCTTCGATGCGCGCGACTGGAGCTGGCGCATGCTCGCGGCGCGGCTCAGGCGCGTGCTCGCGGCGCGGTTCGCGTTGCCCACGCCGCGGCGCGGTTCGCGAGTGGCGGTGCTCGTCGGATGGTTGAGTTGCGCTCTCGCTCGGTCGTGGTGGCTCACTCATCCAGGGAATGCTCTGACCGATCAGGCTCTCGATGGCGGCCAGCGACTTGCGGTCCGCGGGCGAGACAACCGTGATGGCCGTCCCGGTGAGCCCGGCGCGGCCCGTTCGCCCGATGCGATGCACGTAATCATCAGCATGATGCGGAACGTCGAAATTGAACACGTGGCTGACCGCGGGAATATCCAGTCCGCGCGCGGCGACATCGGAGGCCACCAGCAGCGACACCTCGCCCTTGCGGAACGAGTCCAGCGCTGCCATGCGGGCCGGCTGGTCCAAGTCGCCATGCAACGCGGCCGCGCTGAAGCCGTGGCGGACCAGCGATCGATGCAGCAGCGCGACTTCGCGCTTGCGGTTGCAGAATATGATCGCGTTCTTGAAGCTGTCGGCGGAGCGGATCAGATGGCGGAGCGTGTCGCGCTTCTCGTGCGGCTCGCCGCCAGTTTTGGCGAGCAGTTGGGTGGTGGTCGCGACGGTCGTCGCGGGGCGCGACACCTCGACCTTCACCGGATTGTGCAGGAATTGTTCGGTGATGCGCCGGATCTCGGGTGGCATGGTGGCGGTGAAGAACAACGTCTGCCGGGTGAACGGCACCAGCTTGCAGATGCGCTCGATGTCCGGGATGAAGCCCATGTCGAGCATCCGATCCGCCTCGTCGATGACGAGGAGCTCGACACCACTCATCAGCAAGCGGCCGCGCTCGAAATGATCAAGCAGGCGGCCCGGCGTGGCGATCAGAACATCGACGCCGCGTGTGAGCTTGGTATCCTGGTCGTCGAACGAGACGCCGCCGATCAGCAGCGCGACGTTGAGCTTGTGATTGACGCCGTATTTGACGAAGCTCTCCTCCACCTGCGCCGCCAGTTCGCGCGTCGGTTCGAGGATGAGTGTACGCGGCATGCGGGCGCGGGGGCGGCCGTGCTCCAGCATGGTGAGCATCGGCAGCGTGAAGGCCGCGGTCTTGCCGGTGCCGGTCTGTGCGATACCGAGCACGTCGCGACGGGCGAGAACGTGGGGGATCGCTTGTTCTTGGATAGGGGTGGGAGCGGGGTAGCCGGCCGCTTTGACTGCGGCGAGAACCTTGTCGGACAAGCCGAGCTTGGAAAAAGGCATGTAACCTCGAGTCGGGGCCGCCTGATTAACAATCCGCGCGGGAGAACGGAGAAAACCCGGATTACGCGAAGCGGCAGCCCAATGTGGCAATCAATCCGTTTGTCGGGAACATAGGCAGAATGGGCCTGAAGTCAATCCTTTTGCAGTGCAGCAAGTCGACAGGATTGCTAATTTTTTCGCGCTGAACCCGTCGCGAAACCGTCATTGAGCAGCCGGAGAAAGTCATGGCCGATGCCCTTCCGACCGTCTTTGTTCCCGGATTGCTGTGCAGCGCACGGCTTTATGGGCCACAAATCCCGGTCCTGTGGGGCTTCGGTCCCATTATGGTCGCAGACCACACGCGGGACGACGACGTGGCCGCGTTGGTCGACCGAATTCTGGCTGATGCGCCCCCACGTTTTGCGCTCATCGGGCTCTCGATGGGTGGCTATGTTGCCCTCGAGGTCATGCGCCAAGCCCCGAATCGGGTGACCAAGCTCGCCTTGCTCGATACCACCGCCCGTCCGGATACCCCCGAACAGAGCGAGCGCCGGCAGCGGCTGATCGGACTAGCGCAAAGCGGGAAGCTCGCGGAAGTTGTCGAAGTCCTGATCCCTGCGTTCCTGCACCGCCGGCGTCAGCAGGACCCGGAGCTGCGGCGCGTCATCAGGACCATGGCGGACGAGACCGGGCCGGAGGCGTTCGTGCGCCAGCAGCGTGTGATCATCGGGCGGCCGGACTCTCGCCCGTCGCTGGCAGCAATTCGCTGTCCCACGTTGGTGCTGGTCGGGGAGGGCGACGAACTGACACCACCGGCGCTGAGCCAGGAGATCGCGGCCGGAATTCCTGGCGCGCGGCTCGTGGTTGTCCCCGACAGCGGGCACTTGTCGACGCTGGAGCAGCCGGAGCAAGTGACCGAGGCGCTGATGCAATGGATTGCGGCGTGAGGCGCAGTATAGTGCGGCCATGGCCTCCGTCCTCGATCTCATCGGCAACACGCCGCTCGTAGAAGTCACGCGGATCGAGCGCGGCCCGTGCCGGCTTTTCCTCAAGCTGGAAAGCGCGAACCCTTCCGGCTCGCTCAAGGATCGTCCGGCGCGCGCGATGATCGAGGCCGCCGAGGCCGACGGGCGGCTGAAGCCCGGCGGCACCATCGTCGAGGCGACCGCCGGAAATACCGGGCTTGGGCTGGCGCTGGTCGGCGGCCGCAAGGGCTACCGCATTCTGCTGGTGGTCCCCGACAAGATGGCGCGCGAGAAGGTCCTGCATGCGCAGGCCATGGGCGCCGAGGTCATCATCGCGCGTTCCGACGTCGGGAAAGGTCATCCCGACTATTACCAGGACCGCGCCGAGGCGTTCGCGCGCTCGACGCCCGGTGCGATCTTCATCAATCAGTTCGCCAATCCCGCCAATCCGCTGGCGCACGAGATGACGACCGGGCCTGAGATCCTGCAGCAGATGGATGGCGAGGTGGATGCGGTCGTGGTTGGCGTCGGCTCCGGCGGGATGCTCACGGGCATCGGGCGCTTCATGCGCAAGGCGTCGCCCAAGACCGCGATGATTCTCGCTGACCCGCAAGGCTCGATCCTCGCGCCCTATGTGCAGACCGGCCGGATGACGCCAGTGGGAAGCTGGGCGGTTGAAGGCATCGGCGAAGATTTCATTCCGCCCAATGCCGATCTCGGTCTGGTGTCGCAAGCCTACGCGATCCCCGATCCCGAAAGCTTTGCCGCCTCGCGTGAACTGCTGCGCGCCGAGGGCATTCTCGCCGGTTCTTCGTCAGGCACGCTGCTGGCGGCGGCGTTGCGCTATTGCCGCGCGCAAGCATCGCCCAAGCGGGTGGTCAGCCTGGTCTGCGATTCCGGGGCGAAATATCTCTCCAAGGTGTTCAATCCGAGTTTCCTCGCGCAGGAGGGCTGGACCCATCCGGACCGCCACGGCACCGTGCGCGACGTCGTCATCAATCGCGTGAGTGAGGGCACCGCCATCGTGGTGCGTCCGCAGGACAATTTGCGCGCGGTATTCGCGCGCTTTCGCTCGACCGGCGTTTCGCAGCTTCCCGTGATCGACGAGCGCGGCCATGTCGTGGGACTGGTCGATGAGAGCGATGTGCTTGCCGTGTTGCTGACCGAACCGGAAGGCGCCAACAAGGTGTTCGAACGGCCGGTGCAGGACGTGATGGTCACACGGGTCGAAACCGTCTCGGCCGACGCGCCGATCGCTGATCTGGTCCCGTTGTTCCGCAAGGACTACATCGCGATCGTCATGGACGGCGGTGAATTCCTCGGCGTTGCGACTCGGCTCGACCTGATCAACTACTTCCGCATCGCGCCGTGACGCAGGGTATGCTGGACGCTCTTCCGTCATGACCGGGCTCGTCCCGGCCATCCACGCCCTCACCCTGACCCTCCCCCGCAAGCGGGGGAGGGACGAGAGAGGGTAAGGCGTGGATGGCCGGTATAAGCCGGCCATGGCGGGTTCTTCTCTCAGAGGCTTGCATGAACACCAATCTTGATTTCTCCACCCGCTGCGTTCACGCCGGGCAGGAGCCCGACCCGACCACCGGCGCGGTGATGACGCCGATCTATACGACCTCGACCTATGTTCAGCAGAGCCCCGGCGTGCACAAGGGCTACGACTACGCGCGCACCAAGAACCCGACGCGCATGGCGTTCGAGCGCTGCATCGCCGACCTCGAAGGCGGCCGCGCCGGCTTTGCCTTCGCCTCCGGTCTTGCCGCGATCGCGACCACGCTCGAGTGCCTCGATCACGGTTCGCATATCGTTGCGGTCGACGATCTCTACGGCGGAACGCGGCGGCTGTTCGAGCGCGTGCGCAAGCGCTCGGCCGGGATCGAAATGAGCTACGTCGATCTCACTGACGCCGAGGCGCTGGAAGCCGCGATCCGGCCGAACACCAAGCTCGTGTGGATCGAGACGCCGACCAATCCGCTGCTCAAGCTCATCGATCTCGACCGCATCGCCGCGACCGCGAAGCGCCGCGGCGTCTGGGCCGCCGCCGACAACACCTTCGCGAGCCCTTATATCCAGCGGCCGCTCGAACACGGTTTCGATCTGGTGGTGCACTCGACCACGAAATATCTCAACGGCCATTCCGACATGATCGGCGGCGTCGCCGTGGTGGGAGACAACGAGGAACTGCGCGAACGGCTTGCCTTCCTGCAGAACGCCGTCGGCGCCATCCAGGGGCCGTTTGACTCGTTTCTCGCCTTGCGCGGCCTCAAGACGCTGGCGCTGCGCATGGAACGGCACTGCGCGTCGGCGCTGAAGATCGCGCAATGGCTCGAACGGCACGCGAAGGTGAGGCGGGTGTTCTATCCCGGGCTGACCAGCCACCCGCAGCATGCCGTCGCGAAGAAACAGATGCGCGCGTTCGGCGGCATGATCTCGGCCGAACTGAAGTGCGATCTCGAAGACACCAAGCGCTTCCTCGAGCGCTGCCGGCTGTTTGCCCTGGCGGAAAGCCTCGGCGGCGTCGAGAGCCTGATCGAGCATCCCGCGCTGATGACCCACGGCTCGGTGCCCGCGGACGTGCGCGTGACGCTCGGCATCAACGACGGCCTCGTACGATTGTCCGTCGGCATCGAGGATCCCGACGATCTGATCGCGGACCTCTCCGCGGCGCTCGGCTGAGAAAGGATCACCGTGTGGCGACGTCAATGCGCACCCAGGTCGGGATCGTCGGCGCCGGGCCGGCCGGGCTCATGCTTTCGCATCTTCTGCATCGCGCCGGCATCGAGACGGTCATCATCGAGAACCGCAGCCGCGATTACATCGAGAGCCGCGTGCGGGCTGGCCTGATCGAGCATTGGGCGAGCGATCTCCTGATCGAGACCGGCGTCGGTGCGCGCATGCAGCGCGAAGCGATGTTCCATAACGGAGTTTACTTCTGCTTCGGCGGCGCGCTGCATTACATCGATTTCCGCGCGCTCATCGGCAAGGGCGTCACCATCTACGGCCAGCAGGAAGTGGTGAAGGACCTGATCGAGCGGCGGCTCACCGACGGCGGCCGGATACTGTTCGAGGTCACCGACGTGAGCGTCCACGACTTTGCGGGGACGCTTCCCAAGATCCGCTTCATGCAGAATGGCCACGAGCATGAGCTCGCCTGCGATTTCATCGGCGGTTGCGATGGCTTTCATGGCATCTGCCGGCCGAGCGTGCCCGAAGGCGTGCTGACCGCCTATGACCGCGAATATCCGTTCGGCTGGCTCGGCATCCTGTCGGAGTCACCGGCACCGGAGGACGAACTGATCTACGCCTATCACGATCGCGGCTTCGCGCTCTATTCCATGCGCGGCCCGAACGTTGCGCGGCTCTACGTCCAGTGCGCGCCCGACGACGATATCGACAACTGGCCCGACGCGCGCGTGTGGAAGGAACTGCATGCGCGGCTCGGCGGAACGCGCCCGCTCGCCGAAGGGGCGCTGCTGCAGAAGGGCGTCACCGCGATGCGCAGCTTCGTGGTCGAGCCGATGCAGCACGGACGCCTGTTCCTGGCCGGCGATGCCGCGCACATCCAGCCGCCGACCGGGGCCAAGGGCATGAACCTCGCCATTGCCGATGTGGCAGTGCTGGCGCGCGCGATCACGGAATTCTATCGCGCCGGCCGCAATGACCTGCTGGAGCGCTATTCGGTGACCTGTCTGCGGCGTGTGTGGAAGGCGCAGCGCTTCTCCTGGTGGATGACGCAGATGCTGCATCTGCATCCGACCCACAACGCCTTCGACCGCAAGCGCCAGCTCGCCGAGCTCGACTACGTGACGAGCTCGGAGGCCGGCGCTCGCTCGCTGGCGGAAAACTACGTCGGCCTGCCAGTGGAGATGTGAGATCGCCGCAGCTCGCGTCGAAGCGGAATCTGGCCATCACTCCGCTCGTCCCCGCTAGCGGGGATCCAAGGCGACAAGCTCGACCATTCGTGCAAGCACTCTGGATTCCCGCTTGCGCGGGAATGAGCGGAACCGCGCAGTCGATCGACTGAAGAGATACGGCCGTCTAATCATTCAGCACGGCGCGCAGCGGCCGGCTGAGCAGCCAAATGATCACACCGGCGGTAGCGGGGACGGCCGCGATCATCAGGAAGAAGTTCGTCTTGTCCATGGTGCTCCAGAAGCTGCCGAGCCAGCCGGCGAGGAAATTACCGAGGAAACTGGTCGCAAGCCACACGCCCATCAGCATCGACACCATGCGCAGCGGCGCCACCTTCGACACCAGCGAGAGGCCGATCGGCGAGAGATAGAGCTCACCGATCGTGATGACGATAAAATAAACGAACAGCCAGAGCCAGTTCGCCTCGTCGCCGGCCGCAAACCAGGCGGCGAGCGCCATGATGAGATAGGAGGCGGCGCACAGGAAGCAGCCGAACGCCATCTTGCCGACCGTCGACGGTTCCGTTCCGCGTTCGGCCCGGCGCGCCCATAGGCTGATGACGAACGGCGTGAAGGCGAAGATCATGAACGGGTTGAAGGCTTGGAACCAGGTGGTGGGGATTTCGCCGTGCCAGACCAGCAAATCGATGGTGCGGTCGGTGTGATCGTCGGCCCACAGCGCAATCGTATTGCCCTGCTGCTCGTAGGCTGCCCAGAACAGCGTTACCGGCACGAAGAGAACGATCAGCGCCAGCACCGATTGCCATTCAGCGCGCGTGAGCGGCAGTTTTTCCTCGTTCGGCACCTTCACCTTGTGCAGTTCATCCGGCGGCAAGGAGCGCGAGCGCAACGCGAAGAGATAGATCACGAGGGCGAGCGTCATCCCGACCCCGGCCGCGGCAAATCCGTAGTGCCAGCCGACTTCCTGTCCAAGGGTGCCGCAAACCAACGGCGAGAAGAATGCGCCGAGATTGATCCCCACGTAGAAGATTGAATAGGCGCGGTCGCGGCGCGGGTCCCCGTGCGCATAAAGGCCGCCGACTTGCGCCGACATGTTCGGCTTGAAGGCGCCGTTGCCGACGATGAGCGTCAGGAGCGCCAACAGGAACAACGGCTCGAAGGCCATCATGAAATGGCCGATCGCCATCAGGGTCGCGCCGATGATGATGGTGCGGTGCTGGCCGAGCACACGGTCGGCGATGATCCCGCCGATCATTGGCGTGAAGTAGACGAGACCGGTGTAGAGCCCATAGATTTGCGAGGCGAACGGCTGGGTGCCAAGTGGTCCCGACATCGCCTCCAGCGCGCGCCTCAGCGCGGCGAGGCCGATCACCGTATCGGCGTGTTCGGGCAGCAGCAGATATCTCACCATGTAGAGGACGAGAAGCGCACGCATGCCGTAGTAGGAGAAGCGCTCCCACATCTCGGTCGCGAACAGAAACGAGAGCCCGCGCGGGTGGCCGAGGAACGTAGCCTCGGCGGGAGCGAGCAGGGGCGCGCCGCTTTGGTCAGTGCTGGTAACGGCCATGCTTTCCCCTCGGCGGCGCGTGCGCCCGATCAATCGCGTATGTCCTGCAGGAACCACTCGGTGGGGATCTGGGTGCCCAGCCCTTGCTCGCGCGCCTTGTTGTAGACCGCTGCCGCAACGCCCTCGAATTGCGCGCCAATCGCGCCGACATTGAGGAAGAACGAGGTCTGCCGGTCATCGGTGCGCCCCTTGACCTTCCCTGCGATCACGTCGACCAGCCGCGGCATGTCGATGATCCCGGGCGGCAGCGTGAGGCGCGGAACGACGGCCCGTTCGTCGGGCTGCCCCGCGACATAGCCGAGGAACCCCGCACGATAGTAGTCCGCTTCGGGCGGGAGGTTCTCCAGCCGCGGCGTCGCCTCGCCGGCGCGCACGGCGACGTCGACGATCCGCGGCAGGCTGGGCTCGATCTCGCTTGAGGTGAGATTGGTGACGTGCATCCCCGGCTCGAGCCAATCGTTGAAGAACACCGGCTCGTTGGTCGAGGTGCAGCACGATACGATGTCGACACCGCGCACCGCCTCGCGCGCGGACGGCGCGACCTCCACTTCAACGCCGTGCCGGTCGGCCATCTCGAAGGCATAGGTGCGCACGTTTTCGGCGTTGGGACTCCAGGCTTTGACCTTCTTGATCTTGCGCACCTGCATGAAGGCGTCGAGATAGGTGCGCGCCATCCCGCCCGATCCGATCATGCCGACGGTTTGCGCCTCCGGCCGCGAGAGATATTTCACACCCAGCCCGGCACCGCCGCCGACGCGAAGGTGCTGCAGAAAGCCATCCTTGATCATCGCCACCGGCGTGGCATCCCGGGCGCTGAACAATATCAGGATGCCCAGGAACGTGCCCGGTTCCCGGGCATATTTGTTCTCGCGGATGCGGCCGTATTCGCGTGGCCAATTGACCATGTCGGAGAGCATGCGGGCGCAGACGTAGCCGTCCTTCTTGCTGCCACCGGTCATTACCGCCCAGCGATAATAGGGGGCCTGGGTCTCGCCCGACGGCACATAAAGGTCGATGCGCCCCATGCCGACCGCGTCGCCCTTGACCATTTCATGGAACACGCCGTCGAGCGCCGTGAGGCACATCGGCATGTCGAGTATTTTGGCGACGTCGTTGTTGTCCAGGAGCAGCAAGGTCCGGCCTCCAGATCTCAGTCAGGCGCAGCAAAGTCGCCCGCGTCAGCGCCCGATCGCGGCGCGCGCCTTTTGAACCACAGATTTCGGATAGTCCGCAAACTGGGTGACAAGCTGCTCGACCTGCTCGGCGGTGGCGGGATCGACATCGACATTGGCGCGTTGCGCTTCGGCCAGGAACTCGCGGTCCTTCATGGTGTCCATGAGCGCCTTGCGCAGCGCCGCAAGGCGCTCCTTCGGCACGCCGGGTGGCCCCGCCAGCGGGCGGCCGAGGATAGTCTGCTTGAAGTGAATCTCGAGCACCTTGCGGTCCTCGTCACTCTTCACATAGTCGAACGCGCTCGGCACCTTGCCGAATTCGTCGGTCGTCTTCGGTCCCATCTGGATGATCAGCTTGAGCCGGCCGGCTTCCACGTCGCGCAGCCACTGCGTCTTGATCGAGGAGACGAACAGGCCGCAGGCGCCCTGCATCTCGCCGCGCTGCATCGCGAGGTTGACCTCCTTTTGCCCCTCATATCCGGGGATTACGCGGATATGAGCGCCGAGAATATTACGCAGAATAAGCGGATGCTGATGGCTGATGGCGGCGACGCCGGAGGAGCCGAAGACCGCTTCCTTGGCATCCTTCTTCAAGAGGTCGTCGAACGAGGTCGCGGCGCCCGGACCTTGCCATAGTCCGCAGAACGAAATGTCCTGGTTCATGCTGCCGATCCAGGAAAACTTGGTGACGTCGAACTTCGCCTGGTCATTGCCCATCAAGGGCTCCATGGCGGTCGAGGCGGCGAAGATACCCAGCTCGGAGCCGTCCTTGGGGGCGAGGTTATAGATGAAATTGGCCGCGCGCAGCGAGCCGGCGCCCGGCATGTTCTTCGCCACAACGTTGGGGTTGCCGGGGATGAGCCGCCCGAAGTGGCGCGCGAGAATGCGGCCATAGGTGTCGTAGCCGCCGCCCGGACCGTAACCGATCTCGATCGAGATGGTTTCGCCCTTGAAATCGGCGGGCGCCTGCGCCCCCGCGGGCCGACATGGAAGCAAAAGGATCGCGCCGACCAGCGCGACCGGAATGAAGCGGGGCAGGGGCTGCTGCATGGGGCGGCCTTGTCGTAATGCGTCAATTCGATGCTATCCGGATTTTGGCGGTGCTGATAGACTGACGCAACGTTGCAAGAGGCCGGTATCTTACAAGATGCCGCCATCCAGGAGAGAACGTTCATGAGACCGATCGGTTTATCGCGCCTTCTGTCGGGAACCGCGGTCGCCTTGGCGGCCTTGCTCGCGACCGCAACATCGCCGCTGCGGGCGCAGACCGACCCGGCTGCGAATTATCCCAACAAGCCGATCCATGTCATCGTCGGGTTCGCGGCCGGCGGCGGCAACGACATCTTCGCCCGCCTCGTGGGCAACAAGCTTTCCGAGATTCTCGGCCAGACTTTGGTGATCGAGAACCGCCCGAATGCGGGCGGGCGGCTTGCCGCCGATTTCGTCGCGAAACAGGAGGGTGATGGCTATACGCTGCTGGTCGGTGCGAGCGGCATGATGTCGATCGCTTCCGCCGTCTATCCGAAGCTCTCCTATCACCCGACCAAGAGCTTCATTCCGCTGTCGATGATCGCGAACTTCCCGCTAATCATGTCGAGCCCGATGCAGAATTCCGCAAAGACCGTCAAGGAGATCGTCGCCTACGCCAAGGCGCATCCGGAGAAGGCAAACTATGCGACGACCTCGCCGGCGTTCACGATCGCCTCGGAGCTGCTGAAGCTCAAGACCGGGATGCCGGGCGTTGCCATTCCGTGGAAGAGCAGCAACGAGATGGTCCTGTGCGTCGCGACCGAACAATGCCTGTTCGCGATTGCCGATGGCCCGCCGTCCGTCCCGATGATCAAGGGTGGCAAGGTGCGTGGCATAGCGGTAACCGGCGCGGAGCGGTCGCCCGAGCTGCCCGACGTGCCGAGCATGGCGGAGGCCGGTTATCCCGAGGTCAATTCGAAGCTGTGGAGCGGCTTCTTCGCGCCCAAGTCGACGCCGCCCGCGATCGCCAAGAAGCTCGAAGCCGCACTGTCGCGCGCGATCCGTGATACCGGTGTTTCGGCGAAGCTGAAGGAGATGGCGGTCAGCCCCGGCGGCGGATCGTCGGATGAGTTCCGCGAGAAGATCGATGCCGACATCAAGGCCTA
>CAVPDS010000009.1:0-15697 GCA_963702695.1 uncultured Alphaproteobacteria bacterium
TGCCGACATTGCTGGCGGCGTAGAGGAAATAGGGGTCCTTCGCATCCGGATGTCGCGTGTGCGCAAACCAGGCTTGCAGCAGCGGCCCGTTGGCGGAGAGCGCGAAGAATGGCAGCCCGATCGAGACGGCAAACAGCGCTAGCAGCCAGAATGCTTCGCCCGACATCCGGCGGCCTGCCCCAGCCGCCGGCGATGCTCGAGCGGGAGCGCGAAGCACGCGACGCCATCACCAAGATATGGGTAACGATCGCAGCGCGCCGGGGCACGTAAGTCGTCAGCAGGTGCGCGTAGGCGTAGCCCGCGAGCAGCGCGGTCTGGAAGAACACCATCGCCACCGACCAGACCGACGGCGAGCCGCCGAGCCGCGGTAGCACCATCTTGGTGAACATCGGCTGGACGGCGAACAGCGGCGCTGCGCTCGCGAAGATCGCGGCGACAAAGGCGAGCAGCAGGGCGCGGGGCGCATGTGCGCTGGGGGTGCCTTCGCTGGACGGCGTCATGGGTGCTTTCTTTGCTGCGGAAGCGGGGCGTGAAGCGCGCCGGGGCAACGTATCACTCGCAATCTTGCGGAGGACTGCGCCGAGAATATGGGAATATTCGTCGCTCCACACCTTCCAATCATAGCAGCGAACGCTCGAGGCCTGTGCTACGCTGGCGGCGTCGACGTTGACGTGCGAACCGGCGCCGAAGCAAGGCGCCACGCTTTCTGGGAGAACGCCATGACCAATTTAGGCCGCCGTACCGTGCTCAACGGCGCCGCCGCGGCGACGCTTGCGCCGGCCGCCATGCCGACCGCGTTTGCGGCCACCGCCACGGCCGACAAGCAAATCCGAAATCTATCGCTACAAGGTCGGCAGCCATCAGATCACCGTGGTGACCGACGGCGTCAACCGCCAGCCGCTGCCCGACACTCTCGTAACCAACGTCAAGAAGGCCGACGTCCAGGCCATGTTGGCTGCCGCGTATCTCGACCCGAACACCTTTTTCAATCCGTACACGCCGGTGGTCGTGAACACGGGCTCGAAGCTGACGTCATCGACACCGGCGTCGGCGAGACCGCCTACATCAGCAGCAAGGGGGCGTACGGCCAGCTCCAGACCAATCTTGCGGCTGCCGGCATCGACGCCAAGGCGGTCGATACCGTCATCATTTCGCACTATCACCCCGACCACGTGAACGGATTGCTGCTGGCGAACAATTCGCTCGCGTTCCCGAATGCTGAAATCCTGGTGCCGGCCGAGGAGCATAAATTCTGGATGGACGACGGCCAGATGCGCCTCCAAGGGCCGCATGGAGGACCTGTTCAAGAACAATCGCCGGGTGTTCTCAGGCGAGGTCTTGAAGCATCTGCGGACCTACGAATGGGACAAGGAAGTCGCCCCCGGCATTACCGCGCTCGCGACGCCCGGCCATTCCTGGGCTCATACGTCCTTCGTGGTGGCCTCCGGCAACGCCAAGGTCTTCGTGCAGAGCGATGTCACCCACGTGCCGTTCCTGTTCGCGCGCAATCCGGGCTGGCACGCAGCCGTCGACCAGGACGGAGCGCAGGCGGAAGCGACGCGGCGGCGCGTCTACGACATGCTGGTCGCCGAGAAGATGATGGTGCAGGGCTTCCACTATCCGTTCCCCGGCCTCGCCCATGTCGAGAAGGATAAGGACGGGGACGGCTACCGAGTCATCCCGGCGGTGTGGAGCCCGACGATCTGAAAGCGATCAGTCCCCGCGTCCGCGACGCTTGACCACTTGCGGGCGCGCGCCTATATCGCGCGCCCAAGATGACGACTACGACAACGGTTATGATCACAGCTACTTACACGGTATCATTGCGCCGCCGCCGCACCTCGGCGGCTTCGGCGCGCGATTCTGCATGATCGTCGTTGCTGCCGCCGGATGAGGGTCCGCGGCGGCGAATTTTCGACACCTTCCGCAGCGCTTCATCCGGCCGATCGGTTCGATGGCGGAAAGGGAATCACTCATGGCCGAAGCAAACACCAAAGCCCAATCGGCGTCCTCGGCGCTTCCGGCTATACCGGCGCGGAGTTGGTGCGGCTGCTGCTGCGCCATCCCGCGGTTGGTCGCGCTCCTGACCGCCGACCGTCGCGCCGGGCAGGAGATGCGCGACGTGTTTCCGCAATTCGCGCCGTTCGCGCTGCCGAAGCTCGTCGCCATCGACGGCGTCGATTGGAGCACGGCAGGGTTAGACCTCGTGTTCTGCGCGCTGCCGCACGGGACGACGCAGAAAGTCATCAGTGATCTCGTGGTGCGCGCGCCTGCCGCCAGGATTGTCGACTTGTCAGCCGATTTCCGCATCGCCGACCCGGAGGCTTACAAGCGCTGGTACGGCCAGGACCACCATGCGCCGGAGTTGCAGAAGCAAGCCGTCTACGGTCTGGTCGAGGCTTATCGCGACGCGATCGCAGAGGCGCACATCGTCGCCAATCCAGGGTGCTACACGACCTGCGCCCAGCTCGCGCTGCTCCCGCTGATCAAGGCCAACGCGATCGACCCCGACGAGATCGTGATCGACGCCAAGTCGGGCATGACCGGCGCGGGGAGGGCGGCCAAGGAGGAGATGCTGTTCTCAGAGGTTTCGGAAGGCTTCCATGCCTACGGCGTCGGCCATCACCGGCACATGGCCGAACTCGACCAGGAGTTTTCCAGGGCCGCCGGCCGGCCGGTCACAGCGACCTTCACGCCGCACCTGGTGCCGATGAACCGCGGCATTTTCTCGACCATCTACGTGCGCGGCACGGCGGTCAGCGTCAGCACCGCGCAGGACATCCACGCGATCCTGACGACGGCTTACGCGCCGGAACCGTTCGTGTACGTGCTGCCGTTCGGCCAGGTGCCGCAGACCCGCCATGTGCGCGGCTCCAACATGACCTTCATCGGAGTCGTGCAGGACCGCATTCCCGGCCGCGCCATCGTCTGCGCGGCGCTCGACAACCTCACCAAGGGTGCGTCGGGGCAGGCGGTGCAGAATATGAATTTGATGCTCGGCTTTCCGGAAGCGACCGGCCTGGAGCAGGTGGCGCTGTTTCCGTGAGTGGCCTCTTTGCCCTCTCCCTCAAGGGGAAAACCAGGTTTCGCGAAAATCCGCAGTAAATTCAACCTTTTCCAGCATTTTCAACCGCTTCTGTGACCCGAGAACTAGAAAATCGGGATACATCAGGGTATACAATCGGGCTTGGTAAAGGAGATCAAGCCCTGTGACCGACGTTCCCTATCTCATCGCCCAAAACGGCTGGTGGCATTACCGCCGCCGCGTCCCGCTCCACATGCTCGAACTCGACAAGGCGCACAAGCGCTTCGTCAAGGCGGCGACCAAGATCAAGGTCGAGAACGACCCGAATGGCAGCGCCGCCGCCAAGGCCGTCGTCATCATCAACAACGAGACCGAAACCTATTGGGGCGACCTCGTCGCGGGCCGCAATGCCGACGCGCGCAGGCGCTACCGGCTCGGCGTGAAGCGCGCGCAGCAACTCGGATTTGCCTACGCCTCGCACCAGGAGGTCGCGAACGATCCTCGAATTGACGTGCTGCTCAATCGCATCGAGACCCTGATGAAGGTCGGCATCGACGATCCGATCAATCAGGACGCGCTGCTCGGCGGCACCATGCGGGCGTCTGCTGTGCTGCTCTCCGAGTTGGTCGATCAGTACATGGCGCTGCCGAAAGTCATGTTCTCGAACAAGTCCGGCGGCCTGCTCGGCAAAAGCGAAAAGCAGATCGCCGTCTTCCGCAAGCATCGCGAAAAAGCCATCGAGCTGCTGATCGCCCAAATCGGCGACAAGGACATTCTCGCCATCACCGTTGCCGATGCGAACAAGTTCACGAACTGGTACACGAACCACGTTCACGTCAACCAGATCGGCACCGATGGGCCGCGCAAGCACATCGATGTGATCCGCAAGATGATCCGCTCGATCGGCGAGCGCGACCGCCTGACCTACCAGGATGCGTGGACACAGAACCCTTTCCCGCGCCATGACGGCCAGCGCAATGCCTTCTCGATCGCGTTCGTCAAGGACACGATCCTCGCGCCTGGCGCACTCGGTGGGATGGCCCCAGCCGACCGCGACCTGCTCTACGTGTTGGCCGATACCGGTGCGCGGCTCTCCGAAATTTGCAATCTCCGCAAGCCGTACATCCATGCCGGGCCGAGGGACAACATTCCGCATGTCCGCATCAGGCCGGCGGGACGGCAGCTTAAATCCAGAAACGCGGCTCGCGATGTCCCCCTGATCGGCGTCGCACTGGAGGCGATGCGGCGCAACCCGGACGGCTGGCCGCAGTACCGCGACAACGCCAACGCAGCGTCGAAGGAGCTCAACAGATGGATCAAGAGGCTGCTGCCTGCGGATGCCGAGATCACCGACAGCGACGATGAAAACAGGGAAGGCACCTGCCTCTATGGACTGCGCCACACCTTCAAGGACCGGCTGCGCGCGATCCGCGCCGAGGATGAAATGAAGGTGGCCCTCATGGGTCACGATGTCGGCATGACCGGCAAGACGCCGGACTATGGCCGTGGGTTTTCGATCGAGGCAAAATTCGAGGTGATGTCTCAAATCGACTTCTCTCGCGTCGCCTGATCCGAACCGCGCTGAACCGGCACGGTTTGATTTCCCCCTTGCGATTTTGAGCGAGTTCGCGCAAAGTTAGCTCGCTCTTTCTCGGGTGCCGACAACCAAATCCCAATCCAGTGACGCGAAGCGGCTGGACACGGCGATGAGCAAACCCCTTCATCGGAAGTGGAGTTGCACCCGTGAGCAGCCGCAATTGGCTATTCAAGCCCGCTGAACTCCGTCGCGCGATCCGATCTGTCCAATCCGCTGGCCTTGAGGTTTCCCAGGTCGAGGTCGGCCGAAGCGGCCAGATCGTGATCAACGTCGTCCGTCAGCCAGCCCCTGCGCAGCAGCAGGTTGCCGATGCCGACGCCAATCCGCGCTGACGGCGCTGGGCCGAGCATGCCGATTGATGCGCCGACGGAAGCGCGCATCCGGCAGGCGTTCGTGGTTGTCGCGCACGTCATCAGCGAACACGGTCGGACGGAATACGGCGCCGCTGCTGGAGCGGTTAGAGCGAGAGTTGCTGATGTACCGGGAGGCGCGCGACCCGATCGCGCGTGCACGCGCGATCCTGCAGCCCACGCAAGGCTCGACCGCGCCGACGCCTGACAGCAAAACGCCGCCCCGCGGTGGGGCGGCGCTTTCATTTCGTGAGCTACATCAAACAAACTGCCTTTGAGCGGGCAGCGCCAGATGTAGCCGAAACCAAAGGCCGCATCAATGCCCAACAACTCGAACAAGCAACCGACAAGCTCCGCCACCGAAACCATCCTCGCGCAACATGCAGACGCCATCCGTGCGCGCGGCAAGCGGGTGATCGGCGACATCATCGAGATCGGGCGACGGTTGACGGAAGCGAAGAAGATCGCCGGTCATGGCAAATGGTCGCCGTGGCTGGATCGTGAATTCGGATGGACGGACGACACCGCGCTGAATTTCATGCGCTGTCACGAGATGGCAAAAAACCGAAACTTTCGGGATTTGAGCCTTCCTATCAGCGGCCTCTACCTGCTCGCCGCGCCCAGCACGCCCGACAAAGCCCGCGCGGCCGTGATCGAGCGCGCCCAGAATGGCGAGCGGCTGTCGGTCAAAGATGTCAGAAGCCAGATCGACGAGGCACGCGAGAAACAGACCGCTGAACCTGCACAGGCGGAGGGTGGTTTCCCGATCTACGGCCCTTGTGCTGGTGGACGTGTCGTCACCGAGAGAACCAGCATCAAGGCGAAGGCCGACCACGCTGACGTCAAGCAGCCGATGCCGGATGTCAGGGCGGCGGCGGATCGCGCGGAGGCGCAGATCAGTGCGAGCGCCGATGCCGTACTACGCGACGTGCAGTTTCGCGAGACGTGCAGCGACATTGCGAGGATTATCGAAGCTCAGGCCGGGTGCCTGTCCGGGGATGCGCGGACCCTATTTCTCGTTAGCTTGCTCGCCTGTTTAGAACGCCTACTCGACACGGACGCCACCGGCGTGGGAGCCGAGCCTGTCGACGACGACCTGGCCATTCCCGCCTGCCTGCGGCGCACCTAAGCCGCGCGATGGGCAAGCCGCGCGGCGCACCGAAAAAACCCTTCGTGCACGATCCCGAGCGCTACGCGATCAACCGCGCCGACGCCTTCATGGCGCTGGGCGCAAGCGAAGCCGATGCGTTCGAGATAGTGGCCGCTCAAATGCTCGGTCACGCGGTCGCATGTGAAGACGTCGGCCCTCGCCGCATGCGGGGACGCGGCTTGGTGCGCGCCGGCACTCTCGTCAGCTATGAGCGCCGGGCAGTCGGCGGCGGATCAGCCGCCACGTTCGCGGGCAAGGCTTCGACCTTGCGGCGGAAAGCCAAAGCCGCGTTGACAGACCCGCAGGCGGTCGCGTGGCGCAGGGCGATGAGCCGCGCCTTTGTGCTCGCGCTCACCGGCGAGGATCATGAGCGCTGCAGCGCGATCATTGCCGAACTCGCTGCGGTCGCAGGCGAGCAAGCCTACGCCCGCGACGTGCTCATGCCGCTGCTCGCCGCACGCTTTTTCTGGCGCGGCCGATTTATCCCCGCGGGTTAGATCGCATCGAAGCGCGTAGGCTTGCGCGGACCACCGATCAAAAGCGAGGCCAGCCCATGACCGATCACCAGACCGTCGCCATCGACATCGTGCGGCGCGCGCGGGCGACGCCCGATCATCCGGGAATTCTCTTGAAGCGAGAAGTTCTCGCAATCGTCCGCTTGCACCACGACGCGCTGGCGCGGCTCGAAGCCCGCAACATGTTCCCGAGGCGGATCAAACTCGGACTGCAAAAGGTCGGCTGGCTCGAAACCGAGGTCAGCGCGTGGCTTGCCGACCGCATGGCCGAGCGTTTCGAGGCGCGCCCTGTCGACTGAACCCCAGCAAAAAGGGCGACCAGGTCACGGCCGCCCTTTTCAATTTTCGGCCCACCACCAGCAAGCAATGGATCGACGCGATGCTCAATAACACAAGAAACCGATCCGCCGCAACTTCGGCTTTGCCGCCGCCGATCATTATCGCGAGTGGCGCGAGCACCATCGCTCGCGATCGTGTCGACTAAAAACGAACCCCGGTGCCGCGACTACGGCACCGGGGCGAAAGGGACATGATCACCACTGCCACGCGGAGATCGCGATGAGCAATATGCCCGCTGAGCGCCACGCGCAAGCACTGACCAGCATCAACCGGCCGATCGATCCAGCCGACGCGACCTATGTCGTCTACGTCGCGCATCCCTTCTTCCGGGGCGTGGCGCTGTATCTCGACCGGGATCAACTCGATCAATTCAACCGCGACCCCGATCTGTTCGCCGCCGAGCACTTCGGCCTTGCTACCGCCGATCATTATCGCGAGTGGGTTCGCAGCCGCGGTACCGCGCTTTGCAGCGAGCGGACCACGTCGGGCTGCATGTGCCAGTTCAGGATCAGCCGCCTTCATCTGAATTTGCGCGAGTGGCGCGAGCAACATCGTTCGCGCCCGTGCCCGATCCACGCAAGGATGAGGGCCGGGCCATGAACCGGAGGAAACCAGATTTCCGCCCCGATCTCGCCCTCGCCGTCGAGATGTGGGGCACGATCGTGGGCGCGGTCGATAAACTCACATGGTTGCGGCGCGTGGACGAGTGCATCGCCGCAGGCATGGCCCCCGATTTGCTCGCGCAGCTCGCGATCAGGCTCGCCACTGCGCGGATGAACCCGCGCACCGGACTTGCATGGGCCAGCCCAGAGACACTCGGCGACGATCTCGGCAAGTCGCGAACCAGTGTGAGGCGCGCGCTGGAAACTGCCGTCGATGCGGGTCTGCTTGAGATCGTCAAACCAGGCCGGCGCGGACGCGGCAAGCGCACCACGATCTACCGGCTCGCCATGCCGAAGGCGAGCAGTCGAACCTCTCGCAAATGGCCACCGGTGGACATTTGGTACACCCCTCGCAAATGGCCACCGGTGGACATTTAGAACAGCCCGCCAAATGGCCATCCGGGCAGGTTCCAAATGGCCAAAACGGCCTCCCGCAAATGGCCACCGGTGGCCATGAAGATCCAGTAAGAGATAATACCCAGTGCCCGCCCGGGACGGCGGGCAGCACTGCGGCTGTTGGTAGAGAGACTAATACCGCACCTCTGAACCCAGCCAAAAGCACCGCCGATGAGGCGGTAATTCCCGCGCCGAAACCTACCCCGCGCGCTGTCGCGCGGGCAGAGCGTGCCACAACCATCCTTCCCGCGTCTCTTCCGACTCCATAGGGACTGCCGCGCGCGAACGGCGCGGGTTCGGCGGGAGGCGCGGCGGCGCCGCCGGTCGAACCCGAAACCGAGTTTCAGCTTGTCCGCGAACTTTTCCCGAACCGCGACGATGAAGCCGGATCACGGCTCGCGTATTTCGCAGTGCTGCGCGCAAGCGCCGACGTTCACCAGACGGTCGGCCTGCTGCGCTACGGCGCTCGGCGATACGCCGCGTTTGTCGCCGAGCGCCAGACCAGCGGATTTCAGCCCAAAGTCAAAACGCTCGCGCAATTCATCGAAAGCGGTCTTTGGCGTGGCAACAACGCGAAGGACGCAGCCGCACGGGCGGCGGCCGGCCACGCCGGTCTCGATCAGCACAAACCGACCCTGCGGAAAGTTGGAGGATGAGCGATGACTGATCGAGTATTCGCGATCGAAGGCGAGTGGGCGCTGGCGAGCGATGGCCTGCAGTGGATGCTGATGCGCCACCGCAAAGGACGTGATCCCTGGCGCGCCGTATCCTTCGTCAGCTCGTCCAAGGACGTGCTCGCGCGGTGCATGCGCGAAAAGGGCGTAGAGCCCGGTATAGCGAGTTCGTGCTCGCCGCGTTACCAGAGAGCTTCGAGCACTGGAAACGCGCTGTGAGTGCCCTCCAGGGCGATTTGCGGCCTGCTTTGGCCGGCGGGGGGTGGGCCGGACCGGCGGACAGTGAGGCACTGGGCACGCGCCAAAATTTGACGCCAGAAATCAGGGCGAGAGGAGCCAGTTTGGGACGCCACGAACGCCGAATGGCACTGGCGGAATATCGCAAAGAAGCGAGCGCGGGGCTGCACAGCTATTTGATTGAACCAGACGATGCTAGGCTTGCCGCGGGCCCCTACTGCAACGGGCCGCCGGCAATTGGGTCGCTTCGCTCGGGACGCGCACCAGAACTTGCATTGTTGTTCGCAATGGCTCTGGCGCAGGGAAAGCGTCGGCGCGCTGTTGCTTAGCACGCCGGACATCGTCAAGCCGATATCGGCCTCCGTCGGCGGTGTCTGCCGCGAGTGTTGGCGCTGACCTGCCTCGGAGAAACTGGAGGCCGCAGCTTTAATTTCGCTGAAAGAGGTGCTGCCCGGCGCGCACTTCGCCGACGACAGTCATCAGGGCCATCGGCGATGAAGCCGCTGCGGCCATCGAATTTGCGGACGCGGTGCCGGTCGACAATCGGGGCCGGCGCACGCCGCAAACCCGGCTGCTGATCGACGAACGCAACTGCTATCTCCGAAAGGCTGCGGACCTTCATTGCACCGGAATGTCAGATCGCGCAGCGGCGGCGTGGCTGCACACCAAGCTGGCTAGATACCGCGAAGGTGCATGGCGCAGGCATAGAACCGAGGCGCTGTGTCCGCCAAGGCTCGCCGGGCGCATCGATGCGCTGATGTGGTGCCTGCTGAAATGCTCCGACCGGGTGGTGAGCGAGCGAACGATCCGGCGCACGCTGGCTATTCATGGCCCACCACTTGGGATGTGATCCGCGCTCGACCATCATCACCTGATGAGATTGAGGCGAGCGCCATGGCCGAGCAGCAACAAGTCTCACGCCGGCCCCGATGGGCGCAGTCACGTTACCTGCGCCGTTGTCCGCTGGCGGCCACCTTCGAGCCGCACTTCGACGTGGTCGAGCTTTTGCCGCCGCGCGCCGCCGACAAATTGCGGCTACTGCGCCAACGCCGCGCCGACGCGCACGCGATCGTTCCGCCGTTCGAAGAAATTCGGGAAGCGTCCCTGGCGCGGATCGAGGCCGAAAATGCGCTGAAGTGGCTCAGCGGCTCACCCGCAGGACGGCGGTTTCAACTTGCCGCCTGATGATCGTCGCGTCATCGAGGCGCAACGGCTGCTCGACAAGATGACCGCCGATTTCAAACGGCTGCAAGAGCTGCAGACGGTGAGGACGCGGCATTTCAAGCCGGCATCGGCGCGTTGGCGAACGTCGAGAAATGGCTGCGCGACGGCCGGCCCGGCAACACGACGCTCGAAGCGGTCGAGAGATCGACCGGCGAAGTTAAACAAAGGTGAAAGCCTCACTCGATGGGATCGAGCGCTTGCGCCGACGCGTGCGCGAGCTGCGCGCCGACCACCATCGCGTTGCGAGCGCGCCCTATCCGTCAAGTTATGCAAAGCGCGAATGGCAGCAGATCACGCAACTCGCAGCAACGCGGCGTTCCTCGGTGGTTTCGCCGGTGATCGAGCATGGCCGCGAGATCGTCGTTCAAACGCAGCGCGTCACATCGGAGGTGCACGGCGAGCGACGGGCGCTTGGCTTCGCTGAAATACCCGACGCGTCGCTTTGTTTGCTGGACCCTCAAAGATCAAGTCATCGCGAAGCTCAGTGCCGAGATCGACGCCGAAGCCGACGACGAAAATGCGCTGTCGAGCACGAAGTGCGACAGAAGGCCGAGGCCGAGATAGCAGGCGATTTGCTCGACATCGAAAGGCAGGAAGCGACATTCGTGTGGTCAGCGCAGGCGCAAGGCTTGCCGATCGAGTTTCGCGCCGACTGCTCCCGATCGCGAATTCTTGGCGTGAATGCTCGTCGCGACCGCGCGCCGGCGCAGCAGCAGAAACTTCGCCGTGGTACTCATGGCCGATGCGGCGATGAGATCGTGCAAGTCGCCGGGGATGTCCGTCCGGGGCGGTCGGCACGAGGCGCGGGGCGGCCCGTCAAGCAGCCGCTCCCCGCGCCGAACCCGCGCGCCGCTTGGTTGGCTCCAAATCGGCGCGCGGAGAGCAGGCACCAGCGGCGTGGTGCTGGCTCGGGGGGCGGGACCGTGTCCTGCAAGAAATCCCGCCTCTCTCACTTCATGGCTTCGTTTAGAACGCGCAGAAAACCCCCAAGGGCGGCGACTGGTGCGTTAAACGGCGCTGCCCGCTACCCCCATAGCCCCCGACCCGGAAAACGCGCCCAGCGCGGCCCTGTGGAGGCTGATGAGTCGCTCGGCTGCCGAATACTTGCGAGCGCTGATGCTATCGACGCTCCCCGACTGAAAAATCAAGCGCTTGGACGCGGCGCAAAGCCGCCAAAACGGCAGCGCTCGCAAATGCGGAGAATTCCGTTGCATGATCAAGGGGAGAGAGGAAGACAGGTTTCACCCGCGCGTTGCGCCGCAGAGTGATCCTCATCGACGGAGTTGCCGCAGCTGGTCTCTGCCCGGCGGTTTCACCCGCGCGTTGCGCCGCAGAGTGATCCTCATGCGATCCGCGCGCTCGACGGTCTTCGCCGCATCAGCGCCAGAGAGGCCGGGTGCGCCATTTGGCGCAGATGCGGTTTCGCCAGCCTGGCTTTGCTTGTCTTTTTTCGCTGGGTGCGCCATTTGGCGCAGCAACACGGGCTCAGGCCGCCTTTTCGCACGTCGCTTCGCTATCGCATCGCTCGTGCAACAAGGCCAGAACGGCGCTGGGATTGCGCTGGATGATCATGGGATTCCAGGCCGCCGCGGCGGCGGTGCTGCTCCCAATCCTTGATCTGGTTGATCGGAAATCAACGCGGCAAGTTCTTGTGACAAGCCAATGCTCGAAGCGGATCTTCGGAGCATGAAGCTCGCGGCCTCGCCCGGCCGCGCGCAATCGGAAGATCTCCAGCGCCGGCTGCGGATTCTATCAAATGCTTTTGCTCGTCGTTGTTCTTCCTTTTGCTGTCGGCCAAGCCTTGTGTTAAGCGACGATCGAGATTTGTTGTTGTTTTCAGTACTGACGCTTCCTTTGCGGTCAATGTCGACTTCTCGCCCTTCGAGACCAGACGGTGAGGAGGTAGACCGGCATCGCCTCTCGATAGAAGGTGATCGTGCGGTCAGCCTCCGCGCTTGCCTTTGCCGCGTCCGGCGATACGAGCTTCTGCATCCGCCGGACCCCTGGATCTCATCGCCGGCCTTTGGGTCCCGGCCAGGAACGAGACGACAGCGTCGATCTCGGCCATCAGCCATCCGGGGAGCCTTGGCAGCCGCCTCGAAAGCCTTGGTCAGGCAGATGGTGTGCATCGTCCGGTTACTGCGTGATTAACGTACTGTCCGGCTCTAGGTAACTCACGGTCCTCCGGTCAAGCTGGCAGCTATCGGATCACGCCGGCCGAGGCGTGGAACATCGCCGAGAAGAACGGACAAGTCCACGGTCGCGGTGGTGACCGGAAAATCAAGGTACAAAATGGACATTTGATCACGCAGGCGAGCGACCGCCGCAAAGATGTTCGAAGGGTGTCGCCTAGTGAAGCAGGCCCGCGTGGTGCTCGCCGAAGTCGCGCGCCGGAAGTCACTTCGCCGAGAGGAACGGGAAGACGGCATCCCGTGGAAAAGTCGGCCGCAATAGATCGTCTAAAGTGGACGATCTAATCGTTGCTCCGCGCGACTACTTCGCAAAGCTGTTCGAAGTCGGGAAGACCTACGTTGAGCAAGCCCGCGTGGTGCTGGCCGACCATTGTGAGGCTGCTCCGCTCGATCGGCGGGGGACAATGACGATCCTTCCGCGAATGGTTTTACTGCGAACGCCACGGTGGCTGAACCGGGACAGGGAACGGCACACCGCCGCCCGCAACCGGAGCCAGCCATGATCCCCGACACTAAGAACGGCCTTCCCGCGATGGCCGTCGTCTCAGCGATGCAGAAGTGCATCCGGCGCGGCATGGAGCGCGAAGCGATGGAGTTCGCCTGCGAACTGATGCACACGTCGAAAGCCTTTCACTCGATGGTGATCAACAGGCTGATTGTCATCTGTCACGAGGATTTGGACACGCTCGCCGCGCCGCACGTCTTCCCGTTCGTCGCGGCATCGCTCGCCGCATCGGCGGATCGTTACGCCAGCAAGCCGGGCGAGGCGCGGCTGATGATCGGCAACGCCATTCGCATGATGTGCCGCTCGCCGAAGTCGCGCGCCGGCTGTCACTTCGCTGCGGCCATCGGGCTGCGGTCGATGCTCGAAGGCTTCAAGCCGGAGATACCGGACTGGGCCAATGATCAGCACACACTCGCCGGGAAAAAGCTGGGGCGCGGGCTTGATCACTTCCGCGCGGAAGGCGCGAAGCTGGTGCCGCCGCCGGCCGATGATGATCCCTTCGAGGCCGAAGCTTATCGGCTGTGGGCGATCAAGCAGGGCGAAGCGCGGTAGGCGTTCGTCGCCGACAAGAGCGAGCATCGCAACTTGAGCAAGGCGCAGCAGGCGATGCGGATCGCGTTGCTGTATCCAGAGCCGGAAAAGGGCGGGCGAGGCAAGAAGGGAAAGGCGTCCGAAACGGACGGGTTTAGCCAATCGAGATTGAAGGCTGCCCGTTCCGTTCTCGCCTACTCTCGCGAACTCGCGCTTGCCGTTCGCGATGGCGGCAAGAAGCTCGATGAGGCGCTGGCCGAAGTCAAAGCCGCCATCGATGTTGATGGCAACGCTCGCTCCGCCGCGACATCGTCAGCCAACCTCACCTTGAAGGCACCGCAGCGCCGGCAATGACGGCGCCCGCCGCCGGATGACGCGCGGTCGCTCGATCGGCTGCGGTGCCGGTGACGGCACCGGCTTCGGTTCCCGCCGGTTCTCAAAGCGCCGCTGCAGCCTCACGACGCGCGCCAGTGCCGCCAGCCTCACAACGTCAGCCGCACCAATCGCGCGCCAGCGAGTGCTGAGCCGGAAGATGTTGACGAGGCGCGGTCCCGGCTCGATGTCGATCAAGCCGAGATGGTCGAGCAGCTTCAGCGCCGGCGACACCGCCCTGCGGCCGATGCCGTGATCCCGCCGGAAGCTCGTGTAGCTCACGCTCGCGCTGCTGCCCTCACCGATGGCCCGCTCGATCGCCGCGAACACCCGCCGCGCGCCCGGCGTCAGCGCCGCATAGGCCGGGCTCTGCATTCGATCCGCCATGGTTGCCTCCGCCTGCCTTTGGAAGCCACGCCGCCCGCGCGCCGGTCATTGCAGCATCCGCTGGCGCGCCTTCTCGATCACCGGATCGAAGGCGGCCGAGGAATTCCGCCGCGCTGTCGAAGTCCAGCGTCGGGCCGGCACCGACCGCGAGCAGCCGGACCTCGATCAAGTCGAGCAGCCCGCCGCGCAATGCCGCGTCGATGTTCGACAGATTGCACCAAGTCACGTACTCGACCGCGTCGATCGTCGCAGCGATCCGCGCAAGGCCGCGGCGCTGTTCGTCGGCGCAAGGCTGGCCGGATCAACGACCGCCGTTGCGACCATCTGGCGAAACGCGGCGATGAAGTTATCGGCGCGCGCGATCTGCGCTGCGACTTCGTCGCCGGTCATCTCGCCGGGCATCATGCGGCATCCTCCAATCGGCGGCTCACCGGCCTCATCCGCCATCTTGTTGAAGGTACCTGCGAGGGCGGCCCGCGTCTGGGAGACCCACTGCTCAAGGCGGCGTCGCATCGGCAAATCGCCCAGCGGCGCGCACTGCGCAGGCATCGACGAAAGCGCCGTCAGCAACACGCCGGCCATGCCGTCGATCAGCTCGTCAACCTCGCTCTGCCGCACCAGCTCGCGCTGCTTCTCGGCGATCCGCATCCTGATCAGCTCAGCCTTGGCCGTCGTGAAATCGGCGTCGGCCGCCGACTTCGGCGAGCGCGCCCGTTCCGCGCGAAGGTGCGCGAGGTATTTCGACCGGCACGCATCCTGATCAAAGCGGCCATCGCGCGCCGCTCAAAAACGCCTTGCTCGACCAGCCTCCTGATGTAGCTCGGCACGCAGGAAAGATGCGCCGCCAGCGCGGCTGACGAGACCGGAGCATCGGCCTTTCGGTGCCGGGCGAAACCCTGCACCAGGTCGACCAACCGCCAACTGTCGCGATCGATCGGCTTGATGAAGCCGTCGCGCTGCAACCTCTTCAATTCGTCGGGGTGTTCCATCAGGAGCAGCGCCATCGCCTGCGCCGTTGAGACGGTCCCGGCTTGTGGCTCTGCGGCCATCGGTTTCCCCTTTCCATCGGCAACCCGTCGCCAATCTGCCGCCGACGCCAGCAGCATGGCAAGCGGGGCCACCGGCATCGGCACCACGGATTTGCTGATTTCAAATACGCTGGCAAGCCGGGGTACCGCGTTCCCCGCACCATCCCACGAGCTTCACAGTACCTTGACGGGGCACCATCTGCGGCGGCCCGCCATCCTGCGGAAGGGCGCGCCAGCGCTCGCGCGCGTCACCATCGGCGCAAGCGCGCATCGCGGCATCACCATCGCGAGCGTCGTCCCCGCGACGGGCAGGCGGCAGGCGGCAGGCGGCGCGCACCCATCGGCGCGAGGCGGGCGGCATCATCGCGCCAAAGTAACCGCGGCGAGCGCGCACCCTCACCGCGCCTGGCAAGCTTCCCAGGCGCTTCCCAAGCCCTTAACCGGGAAGCACTCAGCATCAGAAGTATCGAGTTTATCGGCATAACTTGCATTCATGTCGCCGTTTCCACGTTT
>CAVPDS010000010.1:0-264324 GCA_963702695.1 uncultured Alphaproteobacteria bacterium
GCCGCAGCCGCAAAGCCGACGCAGGGGATTTCGAACACTTCCGCCCACCAGGCGATGCGGTCCTCGACGGCCTCGAAAGGGGGCCGGACGCCCGCCGCGTCTGGTTCGCCGAACAGCACATAGTCGGCGCCCGCTTCACCCGCGAGCATGGCCTCGTGCCTGCTTTCCAAGCCGCCGCAGCCAGCGATCCGCGCCGGCTTGAGTGTTGCGCGCACAGCTTCGAACGCCTCGATCCCGGTGAGATGCGCGCCATCCGCGCCGGCCCGTATCGCGATCTCCGGATGGCCGTCGAGGACGAGCGCGACGCCCCGGCTTTGAACGATCGGCGCGAGTGCCTTGACGTGATGGGTCAATGTGCGCTCGTCGCCCGCGGCAAGGCGGAGAAGCACAGCCGCCACGTCGGCGGCAGCCAGGGCCGCGCCGAGCGCATCGCCAATTCCTGCGGGATCCGCAACCGGCGGAGTCACGAGATAAAGCCGCGGGGCAGGGCGCCGCGGTTCGTTCCGATGTCCTTGAGATGACATGGCTAAATCGATTGCCCCCGCAATCGGGCAGTTTGGGGGCGTTTATGAACCCTCAACCCTACCGGAGGGTAAAGAATGAGCGTTCTGCACCGGCGTCAGTGCCGCAGCCCCCCGCTAAGCCGCCTTGCGCTCGAGGTCGCGCTTCCATTCCCCGCGGGCGGCAAGTCCGTTCATCATGGCGCGATGGGAGAAGGCGCGCTGCGCGGCCGCGACGTTCTCGCTCTTGCCGGCCCAGGTGGTCTGGGGGGCGTGCTGGAGCGCGCGGCCGTAGCTGAACGTCAGCTTCCAGGGCAGCCCGCCGATCTTGTTCATGGCGTCGAGATGGGCGGTCGCCTCCTCATCCGACTGACCGCCGGAGAGAAAGGCGATGCCGGGCACCGCGCCGGGGACGCAGGCCTTGAGCACCTTCACGGTCTTCTCAGCAACTTCCTCGACCCCGGCGCGCTTGCCGTTCTTCTTGCCGGAGATGACCATGTTGGGCTTGAGCACCATGCCTTCGAGCTTCACGTGCTGATAGTAGAGCTGCTCGAACACGGTCTTGAGCGTCCACTCGGTGATGATGTAGCACCGGTCGATGTCATGATCGCCATCCATTAGCACTTCGGGCTCGACGATGGGCACGATCCCTTCGTCCTGGCATAGCGCGGCATAGCGCGCGAGCGCGTGCGCGTTGGTCATGATGCCGTTGTAGCCCGGCATCTTCGGGCCGATGTCGATGACGGCGCGCCATTTGGCGAACTTGGCGCCGAGCCCGCGGTATTCGACCAGCCGCTGGCGCAGCCCATCGAGCCCTTCGGTGATGACTTCGCCTTCGCAGAACGGCAGTGGGACGACGCCCTTGTCGACCTTGATGCCGGGGAGCGAGCCGGCTTTCTCGATCAGCTTGACCAGCGGCGTGCCGTCCTTGGCGTTCTGCCGGATGGTCTCGTCATAAAGTATGACGCCGGAAATGTGCTTCGACATCGCCTCGGTCGAGCGGAACAGCATTTCACGGTAGTCGCGGCGGCTGTCGGCCGTCGACTCGACGCCGATCGCGTCGAAGCGCTTCTTGATGGTAGCGGAGGATTCATCGGCGGCGAGTATGCCCCGGCCAGGCGCGACCATCGCCTCGGCGACCTTGTTCAGTTCTGCGAGATTCATCGAAGCCTCCTGAGACTGGCGTGCCGGCGAGGCCGGCCTCGTACCTATTTTTAACTCACCTGCAGGGGTGTTTGGGAGAGGGGCTTCATTTCACCCTTAGAACCTCGACCCCGGGCAGGGCCTTGCCCTCCATCCATTCAAGAAACGCGCCGCCGGCGGTGGAGACGTAGGTGAATCTCTCGGCAACTTTTGCGGCATTGAGGGCCGCGACCGTGTCGCCGCCGCCCGCCACCGAGACCAAGCGTCCGGCCTCGGTCCGCTCCGCCACATACTCGGCGATCTCGTTCGTCGCCTGGTCGAACGGTGGAATCTCGAAGGCACCGAGCGGCCCATTCCAGACCACGGTCGCCGAATCCCGGATGCATTTCTTGATTTCGGCCACTGTAAGCGGGCCAAAATCCAAGATCATCTCGTTGTCCGGGACCGCTGTGACCGACACGATTTTCACCTCGACCCCGCGCGCGAGCGCCGGGGCGACGACGACGTCGTAGATGGCGGGGAAGTACGCGCCGGGCTGGGTCTCGAGAATTCGGGTGGCGGTGGCGCGCAGATCCGGCTCGGCGAGCGATTTTCCGACGGAAACGCCCTGCGCCAGCAGGAAGGTGTTCGCCATGCCGCCACCGACGACCAGCATGTCGACCTTCTGGACCAGGTGTTGCAGGAGATCGAGCTTGGTCGACACCTTGGCGCCGCCGACGATGGCGGTCACCGGACGCTCGGGGGCTTCGAGCGCCTTGGCAAGCGCATCGAGCTCCGCCTGCATGCTGCGCCCGGCATAGGCCGGGAGCTTGTGGCCGAGCCCCTCGGTCGAGGCATGCGCCCGATGTGCCGCAGAGAACGCGTCGTTCACCCAGAGATCGCCGAGCCGGGCAAGCGCGGCGGCGAACTCGGGGTCGTTCTTCTCCTCGCCTTTGTGGAAGCGCGTGTTTTCGAGGCAGAGGACGTCGCCGGGCTTCATCGCGGCGACGGCGGCTTCGGCGGCAGCGCCGATGCAATCGTCGACGAACGCCACCGGCCGTTTGATGATCTCCGCGACGGCAGCGGCGACCGGCCGCAGGGACTCCTTCGGATCGCGGCCCTTCGGCCGCCCGAAATGCGAGAGCAGGACCACCTTGCCGCCCTTGTCGGCGATCTCGGCGATGGTCGGGCCGTGCCGCTCGATTCGGGTCGCGTCGGCGACCTTGCCGTTCTCCATCGGGACGTTGAGATCGACGCGCAACAGCACGCGCTTGCCGCGAACGTCGACGTCATCAAGCGTGTGAAACGATGCCATGATCTCTATCGCCCCATGGGGGTCATCAGCACGAGCCCATTGCCTTCGCTGTCACGCAGACCGGCGTAACGGCCCCAGGACTCGGTCTTAATCTCGTCGATGTCTACGCCAACGGCGCGCAGGCGCTGATGCTCGGCATCGATGTCATTGCTTTCGATCACCAGCCCCTTGGTCGAGCCGGCTGGCATCGAGTTCGAACCATTTGACCAGCGCGACCGATGCGCCGCCGCCGGGTCCTATCAGTTGCAGCCACTGGTGACCGGGCGCGAGCGGCTTGTCGACCACGATCGTGAAGCCGAGCTTGGTGCGGTAGAAATCGCGCGCGCGATCCTGGTCGGCAACCGGCACCGATACAAGCGCCACTCGCAGATCACTGGCCATGACGCGCCCCCGCGCTCGGTCAGATCAGCTTGCCCATCGCCACCGCGGTGTCGACCATGCGGTTGGAGAAGCCCCATTCGTTATCGTACCACGACATCACCCGCACGAGCGTGCCGTCCATCACCTTGGTCTGGTCCATGTGGAAAACCGACGAGTGCGGATCGTGGTTGAAGTCGACTGAGACGTTGGGCTGGTCGGTGTAGCCGAGAATGCCTTTGAGCTGCTGTTCGGCTGCGCGCCTGATGGCGCCGTTCACTTCGTCCTTCGAGGTGCTCTTCTTGGCCACGAACTTGAAGTCGACGACCGATACGTTCGGCGTCGGCACGCGGATGGCGGTACCGTCGAGCCGGCCGTTGAGCTCGGGCAAAACGAGGCCAACGGCCTTTGCCGCGCCGGTCGAGGTCGGGATCATCGACAGCGCCGCGGCGCGCGCGCGGTACAGGTCCTTGTGCATGGTGTCCAGCGTCGGCTGGTCGCCGGTGTAGGAATGGATCGTCGTCATGAAGCCTTTGTCGATGCCAATGGCGTCGTTGAGCACCTTGGCGATCGGAGCCAGGCAATTGGTGGTGCACGACGCGTTCGAGACGACCAGGTGCTCCTTGGTGAGCTTCTCATGGTTGACGCCGTAGACGACGGTGAGATCGACGCCGTCGGCGGGCGCCGACACGAGCACGCGCTTGGCGCCCGCGGCAAGGTGCGCCGAGGCTTTCTCCTTTGTCACGAACAGGCCGGTGCATTCGAGCGCGATGTCGATGTTCAACTCCTTCCACGGGAGCTGGGCCGGATCGCGGATGGCGGTGACCTTGATCGGTCCGGTGCCGCAGTCGATCGTGTCGCCCTTCACCGTGACTTCGCCGGGAAAGCGGCCGTGCACGCTGTCGTAGCGCAGCAGATGCGCGTTGGTCTCGACCGGGCCGAGATCGTTGATGGCGATGACGGTGATATCCCTGCGTTTGCCTTCGGCAATGGCGCGCAGCACGTTGCGGCCGATGCGGCCGAACCCGTTGATGGCGACGCGAACAGACATTTTCTTCTCCTTCACTTGGGCCGCAGCACCTCAACCTATTTAAGGTACGGGGAAGGGAAGCGAAAGCTGCTCTCAGCCGGCACTGTTCTTGCCGCTTGTGTCGCCCGCACCGAAATTGCCGCTCAGCCGGCCTAGCACAGCCGCGACAATTGCCTGGGGCGTGATGCCGAACTGAGCGTAGAGATCCTTGTAGGGCGCGCTGGCGCCGAAGCCGGTCATACCGATGAAAATTCCGTCGCTGCCGATGATCGCGTCCCAGCCCTGTCGCACCGCGGCCTCGACGCCAACCTTGATCACGGCGTCGCCGATGATCCGCTGCCGGACCTCGGCCGGTGCGGCGAACAGAAGCTCGAAGCAGGGCACCGAGACCACGCGCGCGGCGAGCCCCATGCCTTCGAGCAGCTTCTGAGCTTCGACTGCGATCGTGACCTCCGATCCGGTTGCGAACAAGGAGACCGTCGCTTCGCCTTTGCAGGACGTAATCTCATAGGCGCCCGCCGCGCAGCGGTTCGCCTCGTCGAAGCTTGTGCGGAGTTGCGGGAGATTCTGCCGGGTGAGCGTCAGAACGCTCGGCGTATTGCTGGCCTCGAGCGCAAGCTGCCAGCACTCGACAGTTTCGACCGTGTCGCAGGGCCGAAACACTTGCAGGTTCGGGATGGCGCGCAGCGCAGCCAAGTGCTCGACCGGCTGATGCGTCGGTCCATCCTCGCCGAGGCCGATGGAATCGTGCGTCATCACGTGGATCACGCGCTGCCTCATCAGGGCCGCCAGCCGGATCGCCGGCCGGCAATAGTCCGAGAAAACAAGAAACGTGCCAGAATAGGGGACAATGCCTCCGTGCAGCGCCATCCCGTTCATGGCCGCCGCCATGCCGTGCTCGCGAATGCCGTAGTGGATGAACCGGCCGGCGTAATCAGCGGCCGAGAGCACGCTCATTCCTTTCGCCTTGGTGTTATTCGAGCCGGTAAGGTCGGCGGAGCCGCCGATCATCTCTGGCACCGCGACGGTAAGCATTTCGAGCGCGTTTTCCGAGGCGGCGCGGGTCGCGATCTCCTTCGGTGCGGCCGCGAGCGCCTGCTTGAACGCGCGCACCGCTGCGCTCAGTCTGTCGGCCGCCAGATCGCCGCTGGTCCGCCGCTCGAATTCGGCGCGCCGCGCCGGCGGTACGGCCTTGAGCCGTTCGTTCCAGGCCTCATGCGCCGCTTTCCCCCGCGCGCGCTTGCCCGCCACATCTCGCGGATATCGGCGGGGACTTCGAACGCAGGTCCGGACCAGCCCAGCCGTTCGCGTGCCCCTTTAATCTCTTCGTTCCCGAGAGGGGAGCCGTGGCTCTTTTCGCTTCCTGACTTGGTGGGAGCGCCGAAGCCAATAATCGTGCGGCAGGCGATGAGCGAGGGACGATCGCTGCCCTGTGCGCGCTCGATCGCCCCGGCGATCGCTTCCGGGTCGTGCCCGTCGATCCGCGACGCGGCCCAGCCGGCCGCCTCGAAGCGCTTCACCTGGTCGACAGAATCGGAGAGCGAAAGCTTACCGTCGATCGTGATCCCATTGTCATCGAACAGCACGGTCAGCCGGTTGAGCTTGAGATGCCCGGCAAGCGCGATCGCTTCCTGGCTGATGCCCTCCATCAGATCGCCGTCGGAGGCGAGTACGTAGGTGCGGTGATCAACCAGATCTGCGCCGAACTCCGCGGCGAGATGGCGCTCTGCGATCGCCATGCCGACCGCATTGGCGAGCCCCTGGCCGAGCGGCCCGGTGGTGGTCTCGATCCCCGGCGTATGGCCGTACTCCGGGTGGCCTGGCGTCAGCGAGCCCGCCTGACGGAAGCGCTTGATCTCTTCGATTGTCATCTTCGGATAGCCGAGGAGATAGAACAGCGCGTAGATCAACATCGAGCCGTGCCCGGCCGAGAGCACGAAGCGATCGCGGTCTGGCCATGCGGGAGCATCCGGATCGAACTTCAGGTAGCGCGTGAACAGCACGGTCGCGACGTCGGCTGCCCCCATCGGCAAACCGGGATGGCCGGACTTCGCTTGCTCGACCGCGTCCATTGCCAGCGCGCGTATTGCGTTGGCCATATGGTCGTGCTCGGCGCGCGAAATGGTTCGAACCTGCTGTTCGGCAGATGAAAACGGGGCAGAGACAGCCGAGACGGCCGCGAGGGGGGATTTCGTCATGATTCCGACCAAGGAGGGCTGTTGGATCGAGCCTCTAGCACGGGCCAGGGTTAAGTCAAAGGAAGCTAGGCGGGCCGGTCCGAGCCATGCACAGGGCAGGGGAGAACGGCTCAAGCGGCGTTGACGGGCAGCGGTGGATGAACGTAAGAGTCTTTCTCTAAATGCTTGCCGGTGCAGGGATTTCTACTTGCTTTGTCGGGTGGAAGAGGCGTTGGGGGCGATGACCGATTCAAGCACAATCGAAGCGGCGGGAAAACGCCTCGCACTGGCGCTTGACGCGCTTGACGCAGCACTCGATCGTCGCAATGAGGCTGAGCACAGCCGCGATGGCCTGGCCACGCAGGTGCATGCCCTGAGCTCCGACCGTTCGCTGCTCGCCTCGAACCTTGACGCCGCTGCGGCGCGCGCCCGGACACTCGAAACCACGAACCGAGAGATCGCCCGGCGGCTCGATGCCGCCATCGACACAATCCGCTCCGTGCTCGAAGCCAACGACCGCTGAGGACCATAACCCCAAACCGGATCAGCCATGTCGCAGGTCACCGTCTCCATCAACGGCCGGCAATTCCGTCTCGCCTGCGAGGATGGCGAGGAGGCGCACCTGACCCGCCTCGCGAGCGAGCTCGATCAGCGCATCGAAGGCTTGCGCAAGCGGTTCGGCGAAATCGGCGACACCCGGCTTACGATCATGGCGGCGCTCACGGTTGCCGATGAACTGGCCGAGGCGGGCCGCAAGCTGAGCCGCATGGAACAGGAGCTCGCGTCGCTGCAGGACGCGCGGGTCACCGCGGCAGACCGCGCCCAGAGCTCCGATGCCGCCGTCGCCGCCACGCTTCACTCGGCCGCCGAGCGCATCGAAAGCATTGCCAAGCGTCTCAACCAGTCGTTGGGCGATGGCGATGTCGCGATGGGATGAAACCTTGGCCGCCAAGCTGTGCAGTGGTTTCACATCAAGGGTGGCTCTGTCCGGCATGACCGACTACATTGGAGCTGCGGAGCTGCGGGGTGCGTCAGGAGCCATATCCCCGGGGCCTTATCGATCCTTAAGGGAGCTGTCCCTGACCGGACTCCTGGGTTCGGACACACGGCGCCCACCTACTTTCGTAGGGAACCCGGGATCGACGCTCCAACGGCCACCGTGGCCCCGCACTTGATCACAGTCGGTCGTCTACGGACGACAGCGGAGAGAATCATCGTTATCCTTCCGCGCTCCCGAATCCTCCGTCCCTGGTTTCCATGCTTACCCGGCTCTCGATCCGCGACATCGTCCTGATCGATCGGCTCGATATCGATTTCGCAGCCGGCCTCGCGGTGCTGACCGGCGAGACCGGGGCGGGAAAGTCGATCCTGCTCGATGCCTTTGCGTTGGCGCTTGGCGCACGCGGCGACGTTTCGCTGGTGCGGCATGGCGCCGAACAGGGCCAGGTGACGGCTGCGTTCGAACTGCCGCCGGCCCATCCCGCGCGCGCTTTGCTGGCGGATCATGATGTTGCGGTGGAGGATGAACTGATCCTGCGCCGCGTGCAGTTCGCCGACGGTCGCACCCGCGCCTTCGTCAACGATCAGCCCGTGGGCGCGCAGACCCTGCGTATGCTCGGCGTGGCGCTGGTGGAAATCCATGGCCAGCATGACGAGCGCGCGCTGGTCGACGCTGCGACCCACCGGACCCTGCTCGACGCCCATGCCCGACTCGATCGCGACGCGCAGGAAGTCGCGCGCTTGTGGAGCGAGCGCTGCGCGCGCGAGACCGAACTCGCGGCTCACTGCGCCGATGTCGAACGCGCGCAGCGCGAAGCCGATTGGCTCCGTCACGCCGTTGCGGAACTGGGAACGCTGGCGCCGGAGCCGGGCGAGGAAAGTGCGCTCGCCGACCGCCGCGCCACGATGATGCAGTCCGAAAAAGTCGCCGGCGATTTGAGCGATGCCCATGACGCGCTGTCGGGCAGCCAGTCGCCGGTGCCGGCGCTTGCCGCCGCATTGCGACGGCTCGAACGCCGTGCCGCCCAGGCGCCCGCGCTGATCGAGGTGCCGGTGAAGGCGCTTGATGCTGCATTGTCAGCGCTTGAAGACGCGCGCGCGCATCTTGAGGCGGCACTGCGCGCCGCCGACCACGATCCGCACGAGCTGGAGCGGATCGAAGAACGGCTGTTCGCGCTGCGCGCCGCCGCACGCAAGTACAATGTGCCGGTCGATCAGCTTGCTGCGCTTGCCGCTCGGTATGCGTCGGATCTCGGTCTCATCGATGCCGGTGCCGAGCGGCTGACGCAGCTCGAGCGTCTTGCGCGCGAAGCTCAGGAGCGTTACCGCGCCGCCGCGGCGGCGCTGTCGGAGGCCCGCCGCAAGGCCGCCGACAAACTCGACAAGGCCCTCAATGCCGAGCTTAAGCCGCTCAAGCTCGAACGCGCCAAATTCTCGACCGAAATTGCGAGCGAGCCCGACGCGGCGGGGCCGCACGGCATCGATCGCGTTGAATTCTGGGTGCAGACCAATCCCGGCACGCGGCCGGGGCCGCTGATGAAGGTCGCATCGGGCGGCGAGCTCGCGCGCTTTCTCCTCGCGCTCAAGGTGGTGCTGGCGGATCGAGGCTCGGCGCCGACCCTGGTGTTCGACGAAATCGACACCGGCGTCGGCGGCGCGGTGGCCGACGCGATCGGCATGCGGCTGGCGCGGCTCGCGCGCAAAGCGCAGGTGATCGCCGTGACCCACGCGCCGCAGGTCGCAGCGCGCGCCTACCGCCATTATGTCATCAGCAAGGACCCGCTCGCCAAGGGCAAACGGGTCGCCACCCGCGTGGCCGAAGTCGCCGCCGACAAACGCCGCGAGGAGATCGCCCGCATGCTTGCCGGCGCCGAGATCACCGCGGAGGCGCGCGCGGCGGCGGAGCGGCTGATCAAAGCCGCGAGTTGAGGACGTGAGGACGTCATTCCGGGGCGCGCCGCAGGCGCCAGCCCGGAATGACCAGTCTCTGTCTTACACCCGCTTCACCATCGCCGGGACGAGGTGCTTCACCGACGGTGCGCCGACCTGCTGCATGGCGGCGAGCAGCTCGGTGCGCAGGAGTTCAAGGACGCGTTCGACGCCCGGCTGGCCGAAAGCGCCGAGGCCCCACAGGTAGGGCCGGCCGACGGCAACACCTTTCGCGCCCATGCACAGCGCCTTGACGATGTCGGTGCCGCGGCGGAAGCCGGAGTCGACCAGTACCGTCATTGAGCCTGAGGCCTCGATGATCTCCGGCAGCGCATCGATGGTCGAGCGGCCATTGTCGCCGGCTCGGCCGCCATGGTTCGAGACGACAATCGCGTCGATGCCGTTCTCGGCCGCGAGCTTGGCGTCCTCCCAGGCGAGGATGCCCTTGAGCACCATCTTCATCTTGGTCTGATCGCGGATGCGCTTGATGGAATCCCACGTCAGCGCTGTGGCGGAGATGCTGCTCATCCCGGACATGTCCAGGCCCTGATACATCGGCCGGCGCACGTTGTTGGTGTTCAAGTTGGTGCGATCGTGGCACTCCGAGCAGTTGCGCGTATCGGCCTTGCGCATCCGGAACAAGGTTTCCTGATTACGGGCGCCGAGGCCATCCACCGTGACGGCAACCGCGATGGCGCCCTGGTTCTCCGCCCTCTGCACGTGATCCTTGGCAACCTCGAAGCTGTTGGTCGCGTAGAGCTGATACCAGATCGGCTTGCCACGGGCCGCGATCACGTCCTTGACCGAGGTCGTCGCCTGGGTCGAGAGGATCATCAGATGGTCGCCGATCTTTGCTGCGCGCGCGACGCCCTCTTCGCCGTCGGGGTGATAGCCCTTGTGTCCGCCGGACGGGTCGATGATGATCGGTGAGTTGTACTTCACGCCGAGGATCTCGGTCGACATGTCGACCTTGCTGACATCGACGAGCCGGCGCGGCCGCAGCACGAATTTCTGGAAGTCGGCGCGGTTGGCGCGCAGCGTTACCTCGTCGTCGATGCCCGATGCCATGTAGCCGAAGTGCGCGGGCGGCACGTTCTTCGCCATTACCGGCTCGAAGTCGAAGACGTTGATCGCCTCCTTCGGCGAAGCGATCAGCTTGTCGAGATTGCGCGGCGACCACACCATCGGATCGGGCAACCGCGAGGGCGTCTCGTTGGCGAAGACGGCGAGATCGGACGCCGCGAGCAACGGGCTGGCGGCGAGGAATTTCAAAAACTGACGGCGACTGCTGGCTTGATCAATAGGCATGACGGAATCCTCCTTTGGAAAAGATCCTTAGCGGATGCTTGGCATTCGATTGTTTCTTCCTCCACAGAAAAGGGAGAAAAGTGATTACTTTCACTTCTCGTTTCTCGTCAGAGGCAGGCTGGTGCTCTCCCCGTCCCCGCTAGCGGGGGAGGGGGCTTGCTGAGTTTCAAACGGTCCGCCCGGTTGAGATGCAGCGAGCCCCTCCCGCCCGCGCTTCGCGCGGTCGACCTCCCCCGCAAGCGGGGGAGGGAAGAAAGATCAGACGTGCTTCACCATCGCGGGCACGAGGCTCTTTACGTTCGGTGCGCCGACCTGCTGCATCGCTGCCAAGAGTTCGACCCGCAGCAGTTCGAGCACGCGCTCGACGCCAGGCTCGCCGAAGGCGCCAAGGCCCCAAAGATAGGGGCGGCCGACAGCGACGCCCTTGGCGCCCATGGCGAGCGCCTTGACGATGTCGGTGCCGCGGCGGAAGCCCGAGTCGATCAGCACCGGCATCTGGCCGGATACCTCGATGATCTCCGGCAGCGACTCGATCGTGGAGCGGCCTGCCTCATCCGCGCGGCCGCCGTGGTTGGAGACGATGATGCCATCGAAGCCGGCCTCGGCCGCCATCTTGGCATCTTCCCAGGCCAGGATGCCCTTGAGCAGCACCTTCATCTTGGTCGCGTCGCGGATGCGCTTGGCGTAGTCCCACGTCATCGCCGACGACTGGATGTTGCGCAGCCCCGAGAGATCGGCGCCCTCGTAGATCGGCTTGTCCCTCTGCGCGGCCACCAGGCTCGAATTGTCGTGACAGCTCTTGCAGTCGCGCGTGTCGTTCTTCATCAGGCGGAACAGCGTTTCCTGATTGCGGCCGCCGCTGCGGTCGACCGTGATCGCGAACACCGTGGCGCCTTGGTTCTCGGCGCTCTGCACGTGATGCTTGGCGACCTCGAATTTGTTGGTGGCGTAGAGCTGATACCAGATCGGCCGGCCGCGCGCGGCGATCACGTCCTTGATCGAGGTCGACGCCTGGGTCGAGAGCATCATGGGATGGTCGCCAACCTTGGCCGCGCGCGCGACGCCCGATTCGCCATCGGGATGGTAGGCTTTGTGGCCGCCGGTCGGATCGATCATGATCGGGCTGTTGTATTTCTCGCCGAACAGCGTGACCGACATGTCGACCTTGCTGACGTCGACGAGTCGCCGCGGCCGGAGCTGGAATTTCTGGAAGCCCTCGCGGTTGGCGCGCAACGTCACTTCGTCGTCGATGCCGGACGCCATGTAGCCGAAGTGCGCCGGCGGCACGTTCTTCGCCATCACCGGCTCGAAGTCGAACACGTTGATCGCTTCCTTCGGCGACGCGATCAGCTTGTCCAGATTACGCGGCGCCCAGATCATTGGATCAGGCAGGCGCGATGGGGGCTCGTTCGCCAGCGCCGGCAGGCAACTCGACGCAAAGAAAGGACTCGCGGCCAGGAACTTCAGGAACTCACGGCGGCTCGTGTCTTGATCGATCGGCATAAGGGGTACTCCTCCCGCAAAAGTGCCTGCGCCCGCTGCAACGCTGGTCGAAGCGCAGGCGGCACCATGCGATCCTACATCCGCAATTTCGCGGTCGGTAGCCTTTGCCGACTAAATGGCCGGTTGCGGCCGAGGCGCATCGCCATCGGTCGCCGGCTCTGCTATCGTTTGCCGCAATGAACAGGGAAGGGAGGTTGAAATGCCGGGTCGTCTGCCAATGGCGTTTGCTGCGGTGCTCGTTCTAGGTCTCGCTGGTGCCCCGGGGGCACGGGCGGAGGACGCAAAGCTCGATTTCGATGTCTTCAAATCGAAGGTCGAGCCGATCTTTCTCAAGAAGCGCGAAGGCCACGTGCGCTGCTACGTCTGCCACTCGGAAAACAACAACCGCTTCCATCTCCAGAAGCTCGATGCAGGCGCCAAGTTCTGGACCGACGAGGAGTCGAAGAAGAACTTCGACTCGGTCACGACGCTGGTTGACGCCAGCAACCCGGGCGACAGCCGCTTCCTGATGCAGCCACTCGCGCCCGAGGCCGGCGGCAATACGTTCCATTCGGGCGGCCGCCAGTTCGCCAACAAGAACGATCCGGATTGGAAGGTCCTGGCGGCCTGGGTCAGCGGGCAGAAGGCGGACGCCGGCGGCAAGAAAAAGAAGAAATAACCGCCGCGGTGGCTACAGCGGTTTGCTCATAGCGGTCGCATCCTCGCGGCTGGGCGTGGTGAAGGTGGCGCTCGACCGGATCGCCGCCGGGACCAACTCGCGCGCGCACGGTTCGTACCCAAGGCGCGCGAAGAAATTCGCCTCGTCCGTGGTGAGCAGGTAGACGGCGGTGCATCTATGCCTCATCGCCTCGGCCTCGAGGGCCGCCACGATGGCGCGGCCCATGCCGCAGCGGCGCAGCGGCGGCAGCGTCACCACCGAACGCAGCAGCGCATCGTGATCGTGGATTTCCAGGCCGCCAAAACCGACCGGGACATCGCTCGACGTCTCGTACCGCCAGAACAGAACGTTTGGGTCCTCGGCATCGCTATCGGGGAGACCGAGCCTGCGCATCGCCGTTTTGAGTCCGTCGCGCTCCCAGGCAGCGAGCGGTAGCCCGCGCAGGGAAGGCGCGGACACTACAATATCTCCTTCACCCGCTCCGCGGGGCGGCAAAGCCGCACGCCCCTGCGGCTGCGCACCACCGGCCGCTCGATCAGGATCGGATGCTCGGCCATCGCCGCAACAAGGGCAGCGTTGGTCAACTTCTCATCGCCGAGGCCAAGCTCGTCGTAGGGCGTGCCACGCTGGCGCAGCAGGGCGCGCGGCTTGAGCCCCATGTCCTTCAAAGCGGCCTTGATCTCGGCCGCGCTCGGCGGTGTCTTCACGTATTCGACGATCTCAGGCTCAACGCCCTGCGCGCGGATCATCTCCAGGACTTTGCGCGAGGTCGAGCACTTCGGGTTGTGCCAGATGACGACGGCCATGAAGGTTTGAGCCTCGCAAACTCAGGCGTGCGGCGCGCAGCGCACGTATACGCCGGTGCCGTAGCGGCCGGCGACTTCGGGGTCGGTGAAGCGCAGGATCATCACCCGACCATCGAACGAGACGATCTCACGGTCTTGCGGGCCGCCGGCGTCGCCGCGTGGGCCGATGTAGTTGTGTCCATTGGTGCTGCCCTTGAGCCGCAATTCCTGCAACTGCGATTCGTCGGCGAGGTACATCATCACGCCGCCGGTCGCACCCTGCCCGATGACGTAGGGATGATTGCACTGACCGCGCGCGGCGGCCTCGGTGCGGGGGCGATCCGCCTCTTTGTGATAGGAGGCATAGCCCCAGCGCCCGACCACTTCGGACGGCCGGATGCTGGCCGGAATCTCAGGCGCCGGCGCGGGTGGCGGCGCCTCCGCCGGCTGTGAACTCCCGAAACCAGGAAGGTTGACGTTGCCGGCGCACCCGCTCAGCCCCAGCGCGGATACGAAGACCGCAACCAGCTGCGACGGCAGACCAAATTTCGTCATGGCGTCCCCTCCTCGAACTCTGCCCGTGGCGGCGGGGGCCAAACACAAGGCCAGCGGGCAACTCGAACCCCAAACGCGTTGTAACCGCGACATAGTTAAGTATCCGGCAAAACCCTCCCCAGGGCAAAGCCGCCGAACCGCTACTTTGAGCCGCTTTTCGCCCGGAAGGAAGGCAGATGTGGGGCGGTAGTGGCGTGCCCTATTACCGCGCCGGCCGCCGGGGCGAGGCCCGGGCCTCGGATTTCGGGCGCGAACCGGCGTGCAAGGCGCGGCGGGAAGGAACTCCAGCGACCAGGGATTTGGCCGGGGTGCCGCCGTTCGCTTTCTTTTTGGGTTTCGCTGCGGCGGGCAGTTCCTTGCGGGGATCGCGGATCGGCGGATCCTTCTTGATGTTGAGCCGCTTGACCGCCTGCGCGTCGAAGTCGTCGTCGTTCCGGAAGCCGGCGCCGCGGATGCCGTCCATGGCGCAGAGATCGTCGACCTCGTTGACGTCTCCGGTCACCCCGAGCGCGCCAACGACTTCGCCGGTCTCGTCGCGAACGAGCTGGCCGCCGCCTTCCAGGAACAGAGGCCCGTCCGAGAGTTCGGTCAGCGAAGCCATGAAGGCCGGCTTCTCCTTGGCCTTCTGCAGCACCTGGCGCGAGGAGCGATTGAGCGCGAGTGCGCCGAACGCCTTTCCGTAGGCGATCTCAAAGCGCATCAGCGACGCGCCATCCTGCTTCTGGAACGCCTTCACCCGCCCGCCGGCGTCGAGCACGATCGCGGCGAGCGGATAGGCCTTGCGCCGCCTGGCGGATGCGAAGGTCCCGTTGATGATCTTGTTGGCCTCGGCGAGGCTGAGCGCGCGCATGGGTTGTCGGTGTCCTTCCGTTAGTCGGCTCTGCAGACGGGCAGGCCAATGATACAGTAGTTCAGTTCGAAGCGCGCGTGCACTGTTCGAAAGTCATGTCCCGCACGAAGGAGGAAACCCCGGTGGAAAATCTGGTAGCCCTGCTGACCGCGACAATGAGCGCATTCAGGTGTTCGATCCGCAGGGTACATTCATCCGCGAGGTTCACCTGCCGGGGACGCCGAGCGGTCTGTTCATCACGCCCGACCAGCAGCTTTGGGTCGCGCATGGGTATACCGGGCAGGTTCTCAAGCTTGGCCTCGACGGCAAGGTCATCGGGGCCTTCGGCGGACAGGGCAAGGCGCCGGGCCAGTTCGGCGAGGCGCATTTCCTGGCGGTGAGCGCGCGGGGCGAGATCTTTCGCTGATCCGCTCGACTGGAGCGTACAGAAATTCGTGAAGAAGACACCCTGATGGCGCGTCCGCGCATTGCTGCTAGCATCCAAACCGAAGCGCGGCGGCCAACAACCGCGCATGGGAGAACCGGCATGATCTCGACGATTGTCCACACGGCATTCTATTGTTCGCTCGCGTTCATTTCCTTCCTTCCCTTCTCCGCCCGCGCCGCCGATCCGGTTACGCTCGGCGTCAACGCCTTTCCCAACGCGAAGGCGCTGCCGCTGCATGTCGGCGTCGCCAAGGGAATTTTCGCAAAGCATGGCTTCAAGGTCGATCTCTCGCTGACCGACAGTTCGCAGAACCAGCGCAACGGCCTCGCCGCCGGCAAATTCCAGATCGTGCATTCCGCGGTCGACAACGCGATCGCCATGATCGAGGGCGCCAAGCAGGACGTGGTCATCGTCAGCGGCGGCGACAGCGGCATGAACGAATTCATCGTGCAGGCCGGCATCAACCGCGTCGAGGACCTGCGCGGGAAGATCATCGTCGTCGACGCGCCCGACACCGCCTACGCACTGCAGGCGAAGAAATTCTGCTCAAGCATGGCCTCAAGGAGGGCGACTACACGATCAAGCCCGTGGGCGCCGTGCCGTTCCGCCTGAAGGCGATGCTGGAGAGCAAGGACAACGCCGCATCTATCCTCAATCTGCCGTACAATCTGCAAGCCGAGGAAAAGGGCATGAAAAGCCTCGGTTCCCTGAACGATCTGTTCGGTCCCTATCAGGCTGCGGGCGCCTTCACGATGCGCGCCTGGGCCGAGAAGAACCGCGAAACGGTGGAACGTTATCTCGCCGCCTACGTCGAGTCGCTGCGCTTCGTCCGCGACCCCGCGCACCGTGCGGAAAACATCGAATTGCTGATGAGCAAGCTCAACCTCAGCAAGGAAACGGCCGGCCGCACGTTGGACCTCCTCATCAGTCCCGGCTTCGGCTTCTCCCCGGACGCCAAGTTCGATCAGGAGGGCTTTCGCAGCCTGATGGCGGTGCGCGCCGAGATCGAGAGCCAGAAGACCGGCGCCGCGGCGTCCACCGGCGAGCGCTATGTCGATCTCAGTTACTACAACAACGCCATGAAGCTCGTGGGGAAGTGATAGCTTTAATTTTGAAGATGGCCTCGCGGAGATTGTTTACTCCGCGCTTGGCCTTAAGCCCTTCGCCGCCGCGGCGGAACTGATCTGGATTGCGTGCGACACCATTTCGAGGATCGCCGGCGGGGTGCCGAGCATGTCCGTCACCATGTGCTCGAGCTCCTCGCCGCTGCGGGTACCGATCTCGAGGTTCTGGCGCAGGGCTTCGTCGAGGAAGGCCGGATCGGCCATGGTCGCATCGAAGGCGCGGCGCAGCGCCGCCACCCGCTCCGGCGGGACGCCGGGGTTGGTGATGATCGGCCGCGCCACCACGACCGCCTGCGAGATGAAATTGAAGATCGCGCGCTGTTCGTCGGTCTGCGCGAGTTCGCGCAGCAGCGGCACCTCTTCGTAGTGCGGGACCTTGCGCATGCCGGCCTGGATCAGGAAATTGTACTTCGCCAGAACCTCCGCCTTGCTCGGCCCCAGCACCTGCGGATTGCTGGTGCTGCGGCCCTCGACCTCGCCACGTTCGAGCGCGAGCGTCATGTCGGGTCCGCTGGGATAGCCGTAGATCACCTTGAATTTGGTCCCGAGCGTATTGTTGTAGAGCGCGGCGAGGCGCGTCACGATCGAGCCAACGCCGGTCGCCGCGATCACGGTCTCGCGCCGCCTGGCGTCGTCGAGTGATTTGGTCGCCGAATTCTTCGCAGTGAAGAAGAATTCGTTGGTGTCGCTCATGTTGCCGATCCAATTGAGCGTGCGCAGATCGACCTTGAGGTTCTTGTCGAGACCGAGCGCCTGGTCCATCGGGAAGGACTGCGTGATCATTGTGAGCACGGTCCCGTCCTTGGGCGCGACATTGGCGACGTAATTGAGCGCGACGATGCCGCCGCCGCCCGGCATGTTGATCGGCATCACGGTCGGATTGCCAGGAATGAAGCGCGTCATATGGCGGCCGAGAATGCGGGAATAGACGTCGTAATTCCCGCCCGGCGCGGCGCGGATATAGAACTTGATCTGCTTGCCGCGATAGAAATCCTCGATCGGATCGGCCGCAGCCGGCATTGCCGCGAGGGCGAGCATGAGCAGCACCAGGATGCGCAGCGTGGCTCTCATCATTTCGGTAACTTCGGCAACCATGAGTTCGTCAGGCGCTGGCTTGACCCGCGCGTTCTTCCTGCGTTTCGACCGGCGCAATCGCAAAACGGATTGCCGGGTCGAGCCCGGCAACGACGATAAGGTCATCACTCACCCCGCGTTCACGCTGCGTTCGCGCGCACCCATTTGTCGGTGTCGACTTCCCAGCCGCGCTGGGACAGGTCGCAGCCGTTGCCTTCCGGGTCGCGCATGCGGATTTCCGACTGCGTGCGCACGGCCGGGCGCGCCTTGAAGGTCGCGCCACCGGCTTGCACGGCCGCCGCCATCGCCTTCGAGTCGCTCACCAGACAACCAAAATGCGCGATCCCGAACCGCGCTTCATGGCCCTCGTCGTCGTTGTAGAAGCCCTGGATGGCGACGTTGGAAAAGCCATCACCCATGTGTTTGTTGCGGTAACCGGGTCGCTTGCTCAATTCTTTGTGCGCGTCGAACAATTCACGGAAGCCGAAGACATCCCGGTAGAAATCGCGGATCGCCTCGGTGTCGAGCGCATTGAGCGCCAAGTGCGCGATGCGCGGGACCTGCTCGCGCACCCCGCTCAGGCCGAAATTTCTTTGCGAGAGCGTGACCGGCTGGCATTCCGGATCGTGGATGCGCACCTCGCCATGTTGCAGGTCAGCGCTCTCGGCGATCACCGTGCCGCGCGGATAGCGGGCTCGATAGCGGGCGACGACATCGTCGACGTTGTCGACGGCGATGCCGAGGTGATGGAGGCCGACCTCGGTCCGCAGTTCGCGCAGGTTCGGACGCTGCTTGAACAGCGTGAGATTGAAGCCGCCGTCGGTCAGTGTAACGTCGCCGGCCGCGCTGCGGCCCATTTCATCCATGCCGAACCGTGCTGCGTAAAAAGCGGCGAGTGCCGCCGGGTCCGCGCACAGCATTGCCAGGTACCTGATCCGAGCCATGGGACACCTTCGGCCGGCGCGTTCGCCGGTCAATCAGTCGTTGAGGACGCGATCGCGGCGCAGGGCTTCCTTGCTCGGGATCAGGGCGTCGCCCCATTCGCGCGGCAGCACGCCTTCCTTGACCTGCTTGCGGATGTAGTAGTTCCACAGCTTCTTGATGTGCCAGTCGCGCATTTCCATTTTCTCGATCTGCGCGATTTCTGCATCCGTCAGCGGCAGGGGTCGCGCGCCCGCCTGCAGCGCCTGCATCTGCGCCTGGGCGTTCTCGCGGAAATGGACGGCGTCGATGAACAGCGCGTGCGCCGATTCGGCCACGACGCAAAGGCCGTGCGCGCGCATCAGCACCGCGTGATGGGGCCCGAGCGTCTTCGCCAGCGCGCGGCCTTGCTCGGGAAGTTTGATATGGCTCGGATCCGGGTCGGTCGGAATGCCGCTCTTCCAGCGTGACGCCCGCGCGCGCATCGGCACGAGCTTGACGCCTTCCATCATGGTGAAGGCGATCGCGAGCTCCATGTGCGAGTGCAGGATCGACTGAATGTCGGGCCGGGCACGGAAGATTTCCGTATGGATCGGCAGTTCGCTCGGCGGTTGGCCCTCGCCCTCAAGCAGCTTGCCGTTGTAATCCACAACCAGCATCGACTCGGGGGCGACTTCGGCGCGCGAAGTCGAACCGACCTGGATCACGAAGGCGTCGCGGCCGGGAATGCGAGCCGAGACGTGACCGCTGTAGTCGAGGATACCCTCCGCTTCCAGCAGGCGGGTCACCGCCGCGACGTCGAGTGCGGTCTTTTCGGTCGGGGACGCCGACGCAACGCCTGATTTTCGCGGTATCTCGGTGATCGTCATGCCTTTCGTCCTCGCTCGCTGCGGATGGGTGTTGGTGGCGCCAACCGATTTGTCTGGCTTCTTCCATCACGATTTTCGTGGCTTGGAAAGGAGCCCGCCCCAGGAGCGGCGGGAACCCCGCAAACTTGACACCTTGAAACGAACACCCTATCTCCGCCCGGGCAGTTGGCACTCGTGAAGGTCGAGTGCTAACAGCTTGCCAGATTGGGCTTATCAATCAATCACTTAGCCTAACGCGCTTTTGCGTCCACGAGGTAAATCATGGCCAAGACCAAATTCCGTCCGCTGCACGACCGCGTGGTCGTCAAGCGCATCGACGCCGAGGAAAAGACCAAGGGCGGCATCATCATCCCCGACACCGCGAAGGAAAAGCCTTCGCAGGGCGAAATCGTCGCTGTTGGCCCCGGCGGCCGTGATGAGGCCGGCAAGCTCATTCCGATCGATCTCAAGAGCGGCGACAAGGTGCTGTTCGGCAAGTGGTCTGGCACCGAGGTCAAGATCGACGGCGAAGAACTCCTGATCATGAAGGAGTCCGACATCATGGGCGTGATCGCCTGATTTTTCTGAACAAGGGCGCTGCGCTCTCCATCGTCATGCCCGGGCTTGACCCGGGCATCTATCCGTCTTCGCAAAAAGATGGAATCCCGGGTCAAGCCCGGCAGCGACGAGGCGAGTGAGGCAACGCCGTAGCAAATCAAACGGAGTAATTCTCAATGGCTGCTAAAGAAGTGAAATTTTCTACCGACGCGCGCGACCGCATGTTGCGCGGCGTCGATACGCTGGCGGCTGCGGTCCGCGTGACGCTCGGCCCGAAGGGCCGCAATGTCGTGATCGACAAGTCGTTCGGCGCGCCGCGCATCACCAAGGACGGCGTCACCGTCGCCAAGGAGATCGAGCTCGAGGACAAGTTCGAGAACATGGGCGCGCAGATGGTGCGCGAAGTCGCCCAGAAGACCAACGACCAGGCCGGTGACGGCACCACCACGGCGACCGTGCTCGCCCACGCCATAGTCCGCGAGGGCGCGAAATCGGTGGCCGCCGGCATGAACCCAATGGACCTCAAGCGCGGCATCGACATCGCCGTCACCGCCGTGGTCGCGGACATCAAGAAGCGGGCGAAGAAGGTCGGCTCCTCCGCCGAAGTCGCCCAGGTCGGCACCATCTCGTCGAACGGCGACAGCAAGGTCGGCCAGATGATCGCCCAGGCGATGCAGAAGGTCGGCAACGAGGGTGTGATCACGGTCGAGGAAGCCAAGGCGCTCGACACCGAGGTCGAGATCGTCGAAGGCATGCAGTTCGATCGCGGCTATCTGTCGCCCTATTTCATCACCAACGCCGAGAAGATGGTGGCGGAACTCGAAGATGCCTACGTGCTGCTGCACGAGAAGAAGCTCTCGGGCCTGCAGGCGATGCTCCCCGTGCTCGAGGCGGTGGTGCAGGCGGGCAAGCCGCTGCTGATCGTCGCCGAGGACATCGAGGGCGAGGCCCTGGCGACGCTCGTAGTCAACAAGCTGCGCGGTGGCCTCAAGGTCGCGGCGGTGAAGGCCCCCGGCTTCGGCGATCGCCGCAAGGCCATGCTCGAGGACATCGCGATCCTCACCGGCGGCCAGCTCATCTCGGAAGACCTCGGCATCAAGCTCGACAACGTGACGCTCGCCATGCTCGGCCGCGCCAAGAAGGTCATCATCGAGAAGGAGAAGACCACGATCGTCGATGGCGCCGGCAAGCGCAAGGAAATCGAGGCCCGCATTGGCCAGATCAAGGCGCAGATCGAGGAGACCACCTCCGACTATGACCGCGAGAAGCTGCAGGAGCGGCTCGCCAAGCTTGCGGGCGGCGTCGCGGTGATTCGCGTCGGCGGCGCGACCGAGGTCGAGGTCAAGGAGAAGAAGGACCGCGTCGAGGACGCGCTCAATGCCACCCGTGCGGCGGTCGAGGAAGGCATCGTACCGGGCGGCGGCGTCGCTCTGCTGCGCGCCAAGAAGGCGGTCGGCAGGCTCACCAACGACAATGCCGAAGTCCAGGCCGGCATCAACATCGTGCTCAAGGCACTCGAAACCCCACTGCGGCAGATTGCCGAGAACGCCGGCGTCGAGGGCTCGATCGTGGTTGGCAAGATCCTCGAGAACAAGTCGGAGACGTTCGGCTTCGACGCCCAGACTGAACAATACGTCGACATGGTCGCGGCCGGCATCATCGATCCGGCCAAGGTCGTGCGCGCGGCGCTGCAGGATGCGGCTTCGATCGCCGGCCTGCTGGTGACCACGGAAGCCATGGTCGCGGAAGTGCCAAAGAAGGGCGGCGCGGCCCCGGCGATGCCCGGCGGCGGCGGCATGGGCGGAATGGATTTCTAGTCCAAGTCTGCTTCAGTTCAACGAGACGACGGAGAGTGCGGCTTCGGCCGCGCTCTTTTTTGTGTGCCGTACCAATCCGCGGCTTTGCTGCTTCAGGTCAGCAGTTCGCGCACCGCGCGGGCTGCCTGATCGATGGCGGAATGGGCGTATGCATCCCACTGGGCATCGGAATTGGCGATCGTGACGCGGCCGACCGGACGCCTTGCCGTTTGCAGGATCGTGTCGGTATCGTCGGTGTCGAACAACGAATTCGGACTATAGGAATAACCGTGTGACCAGCGATTGACCGTGATCGCCGCGATATCGCGCGTGGCCGAAAATCCGCCGGCGCCGAGCATGCGGTCAAGCTCGTCGCGGATCTTCATTTCGAAGTCCGCAAATTCCATCGCCAGCAGCTTGTAGCGGCCAACCCGATTCCGCTCGCGTGCGTCGCGGCCCTGGTCGAGCTGCTGCGGCACGTGCACGAGATGCAGCGCCATCGGCTCCGACGGATCGCGCGCATGGCGATAGCCGCCGAGACTAACCGGGTAGTCGAGCTTGATGCGGCTGTGGAACGACATCGGCGCGGAAATTTCGTGCACGCCGAGCTTCACCCAGGGATGCCAGGTGCGCACGAGAACCTTGTTGTAGACCAGCGGCGACTTGACGTTTAGCGCGAGCGCTGCCCGCTGGTCCGGGGCCAGCTCCGGCATCAGGTAGGGGATCATCATGTTGAAGCACGCGAGCACCGCATGCTTCGCGCCCACGCGGTGGAGCGTGCGGTCACGCATGTAGGCGAGATCGACGCCGTCGACGACATTGCGAACATTGATGCACGTGCTGCCGAGCCGGACACGCACACTTGCGCCCTCGACATCGAGCTTCGCGTAGTCGAACGGCGCCAGAATGATGTCGTCCATGCCGCTGCCGGACGCGGCGGCCGGAACGAGCGCGCGCGCGAGCAGCCGCGCCAGCGACGCGTTGCCGTCAGGGAAGTGATAGATGTAGGGCTCGTCCAGTTCGGGATTGGCGGTGTCCGCCAGCCCCAGGCCACCGAATCCCGGATAGCCGGCATCGCGCGCATCGGCGGCGGCGACGGCGTCGCATCCTAGGGCGAAGAAATCGAGCGTGCGCCCCTGGAAACAATTGGCGACCTCCGCGCTGCAGCCGCAAATCCGGATCAGGTAGTCGCGATAGCTGGTGGACTTGAGGATTTCGAGCTTCTCGTCCTCGCTTTTGCCGGGCAGCGGGTCGTTCGCGCCTTCATAGAGCGCGATCAGTTGCGCCTTGCTGGCCTCTGACACCGGGAAGCCGGCCACGAACGCACGCACCGGCTTGCCATTGCGGCGTTCCGGCGCAATGTCGTCGCTCACCATCGCCATCGGATCGCCGTTGACGAGTACGTCGCGGCCGAAGTGCTCGCGCGGAAAAAACACGCCGCGTGAGAGCCCGAGCGAAGGGTAGAGATCGCGTTCGAACGCGGTCTCGAAGCGGGCGATGTCGACGCCCAATTCCTTGAGCACCAGCTTTGCCACGGGACTGTACAGCGACTTCGGCGACTGCATGGATTCGCTGCCGCCGTAGCCGAGCACAAGCCGGCCACCAATGTCGAACTCATTGCGTTTGGCATGGCCGCCGAAATCGTCGTGATTGTCGAGGATGAGAATGCGCGCCTGCGGCTCGGCGCGGCGATAGAACCAGGCTGCCGCGAGCCCGCTGATGCCGCCGCCGACCACGACGAGGTCGTAGCGCTCTTCGATCGGCAGCCCGCCGACAGCGAAATCGGTTCCGTCGCGCAGGCTGTGCGCGCTCTCGAACGAGCCGGGATGCTGGCCGCGCAGGCCGGTCAGGGCCGGCGGATAGAGTAGCGGCTGTGCCGCGGCCTGCGCTGCCGGCGTGAGCCCCGTGCCAATCGTCAGGGCGACGCCGTTGAGGAAATCGCGGCGGGTGATGTCGGTCATGATCGGATCAATCGGCGGCGGTGCCGCTGTTCACGTGGCCGGCGCGGGAGCGGCTTGCGCCGCGTTGAATTGAAAATAGTTGTCCCACAGCGCGTCGAGCTTGGCCAACGCCTGCGGCGGCGGCGGAACGGACAGTCGTTCGCTGTCGTGGATCAGGAGGCCCAGGCGATCGAGCTTGGCGAGCGCATCGTCGACTTCGAAGTCAACGTCGACGCCGAATGCCTCCTTCAGCCAATGCTCGATGCGCGTGTCGAGCTCAGCCTGGGTCGGCGGCGATGCCATCGTGCGCAGGAAGTAATAGGCCAGGAAGGCCTCCTTGCACTCCTGATCTTCAGCCGCACCGATGATGTAGTCGAAGATCCCCGCATTATTATTGACGTTGCGGAAATAGATGTTGTCGGTTAGCTCTTTTTGATATTTCAGCGATTGCCGCTGATAACGCAGCCACTGCCGCATGACAAATCCGATCAGCGCGGCGAGGCCGCTCAGGGCCGCAAGTGCCCCCTTCATCTCATCGTCCTGCACTGCGCTGGCGAATCCGAGATAGAAGCCGGCGACCACGAAAAGCACGGTGACCGTCGTTGCCAGCTTCAACAGGATCGGAATGCCGCCGAGCAACGCCGGCCCGCTCAGGAACAGTTTGTCGAAGGTGCTCATCACCACGCGCACATCCGGAAACAGCGCGTGGAGATCGGGGCGGGCGATGTTACGGAAATATTTGATCAGCACCGAGCCCGGCCGCATCCGTCGTCGGATCAGCCGTTTGCGCTCGCGCTTGGAGGCGATGCCGGCCTCCGCCTTCATGGCGACCAGCAAAACGACATCGTCATAGACCGTCGTCTCGTGCGTTCGCTTGCGAAGGCCGTACCACTCGGACGTCTCGACGTGCTCGATATGGTGTCCGCGGCGGAAGAATCGCACCTCGCGGAAATCATCGAGCGGCGCCTTGACCTCGACGCGCGTGGTCGGGCGCTCACGATGGGCGCGCTCGATCTCCTCGTGCGGCATTTCCGCGAAGTTGGCGCCTTTGAGCACCTCGGTAAACGACTCGAGAAGATCCGCGTAGGCACGCTCGAACGTGGCGTCGCCGAAGCGGTCGTGCGGGTCGAATTCGGGATTGAAATAGTAGTAATCGTCGCGTAGGCGCTCGAGCTGGGCGAAATATTCGTAGTGATAGATCGCCGCGAGCAGGCGGCAGACCTGCCGGAACTGCTCGCCCTCCTCCTCGCTCGCGAGATGGCCGTGCTCGACCAGCGCATCGAGGATATCGGTCTTGCGGACCGGGATGAACTGGTCCCGATCGTCCGCTACCGTCGCTTCACCTGTTGTCATTGCCGCTGAACATTCCCCGTGACGTGTCCGGAGAACGAAAGCGGGGACATGGGGCTCTCGTCAAGCACGATGTCGCGACGAAGCCAGGAGGGCGGGAACCCGACGACGCGATATTAACGCCGGGCCCGTCCCCTTGCTGCAGAGCTTCATGGCTCATTGCGGGCGATAGAATGCCTTGGCGTCGGCGCTGAAGGCTCGCCGCGATGCGTCATCCAGATAGAACATGTGCCCGCCGCGATAGAGCTTGAGTTCGGCCCGGCCGGGGTCGCCGATCTGCGGGAGATGGTCGATCTCGTAGCGGCTCACTGCAAAGGGCGTCACCAGGTCGGCGTAGCCGTGCGCGATCATGAAGCGGAACGACGGCGTGAGCGAAAGCAGCGCACGCAGATCTTCGCTGACGCTGACGTTGCCGCGGCCGCCACCCTCGTTCCAGTCCCACTTGCCGGACACGTCGTTTGCGAGCAGCACATAGGTCATCTCGGTCTTGAAGCCGAGCTCGTCACGGGCGTAGGCCGCGAATGCGCCGCCGTAGGCGCGTGTCACGCCGTCGAGCAGCGGGTCGGGACCGCGCGCGGTTTCCTGCTCGGGAAAGGGATCATTGACCGCGAAGTTGGCGTCGTAGCGGCTTACGATCTTGCCCTCTGCGCCGCGCAGGTTCTTGACGTAGGCGTCGCGGATGAAGCCGCGCGAGCGCGCGACGACCTCCTCGGGCAGCCCGGTCATCTGCGCGACCTTGGCGTAGAACGTACGCGCGGCCTCACCCTTCGGAGCCGGCCCGGCCAGCATGGGCAGATATTCATGGAGCGCGAAGTGCTCGGCCTCCGCGAGCTTCTCGGGGGTGAATTGACCCTTGCGGTCGAGCTCCGCCGCGGCCAGTGACGGAAGCTGCAGCGCCGCGCCAAGCGCGAGCCTTGTGCCGCCGAACTGGAACGCGCCTTCGAGCAGCGGCGACAGCATGATGATGCCGGACACCGCGATGCCCTGATCGCGCTGGAGCGCGCGCGCCACCTTGACGGCGCGGAAGCCGCCGTAGCTTTCGCCGACGAGGTATTTTGGCGACGGCGCGCGGCTGTTCTTGGAAACGTAAAGCGCGATTGTTTTCGCCATTGCCTGGGCGTCGCGCTGCACGCCCCAGAACGCCTGGCCGCCATCGGGCTTGGCCGGCTTGCTCCACCCCGTGCCGACCGGATCGATCAGCACCAGGTCGGTGAAGGCGAGCCAGGTTTCCGGATTGTCCTTCAGTTTGGTCGACGACGCGTCCTGATTGTCTTCGCCGAATTGCGCGATGCGGGGGCCGACGAGCCCGAGATTGAGATAGGCCGAAGCCGCTCCCGGACCGCCGTTGAACAAGAACGTGATCGGCCGGCTCTCAGTCTCGGCGGCCTTGGCAACGTAGGCGGTGTAGAAGATCGCCGCGGTGCGCTCGCCCGATTGGTCGAACAGGCTCAGCGTGCCCGCCGTCGCCGTATAGGCAAGCTTGCCGCCGGCGATGTTGATCGTGTGCTCCGTCACCGAGTCCGGCGGCAACAGCCGCAGCACACCGCTGTTCTGTGGCTGGCCCTGCTGTTGTTGCTGCTCTGCGGGCGGCGGGCCCTGCCGGCGCGGGCGTTCCTGCGCCGCCGCCACGGTGGTCGTGGCGGCAAGGGCGAGCGCAATGAGGGCGCGACCAAGCTTGGTCAGGATGGGGATCCTCATAGTTTGATTTGTCCTTGCTCCGATGAACCCCCCGCCATGGAACCATCATAGCAGGTCCGGAGGAGCGCAAAGTTACTTCTTCGTCATCGCGCCGCTTATGGGAATTGCCTTTTTGCACCGGGCGGTGTCCGGCACGCGGTGCAGCGCGCTGCACCGCGGATGCGGGACACGCTCCAGCTTCATTACGGACGGATGATCTTCTCCCACAGCGCGGTCCATTTGGCGGCGCGGTCGAGCATTTGCACGGGGTCCATGAAGGTCAGCTCGACGCCGGCCGGCAGCGCCCGGATCTTGGGATTGGTGGGTACGAGGTCATGCCGGGCGAGGATCGCCTGCGCGTCGCTAAGCATGAAGTCGTAAAACAATACCGCGGCATTCGGATGCGGGGCGCAGCGCGCGACCGCAATGCTGGTCCCCAGCGCGATGACCGGCGGCAGATAGAGCGTCCGGATTGGTGCGCCGGCATGCTCCAACTGGTCCGATTTGTAGCTGAACACGGACAGCGCGAGGGGTACCTCGCCGGCGACGACCATGTTGGCGAGCAGAGTGTGACCCTTGCGCGCGGAGAAGCCGTTGGTCTTTGCGATGTCGCGAAACAGCGGCACCGCCTTGTCCTCTCCGAGCGTCTCGGCGAGCGCGGCAAACCAGGGGCTGTCGTCGGCTTCGACCCCGAGGCGGCCCTTCCAGCGCGGATCAGTCAAATCTTCGTAACGCTTCGGAACCTCGTGCGGCCGCACCAGAGTGGTATTGTAGGCGGCGGCGAACACGTTGACGAAAACGCCGACATATTCGCCGTGCGGTTGCCGCGCCTGCGGCATCACGTCGGCGATCAACGGCGACTTCACCACCTGCAGCATGTTCTCGCGATGCAGGGGTTCGACCGCCGGGGGCCCGGAAAAATAGGCGTCGGCGGGACAGCGCCCGGCCCGGTGCTCGGCGAGGGCGCGCTGCACGATGGTCTCCGTGCTTCCGCGCCAAACCTGGACGTCGATGCCATATTTGTTCTTGAACGCCGCAATGATCGGCGTCGCGTCCTCCGCCACCAGCGTGGTGTAGAAGCTCAGCGCGCCTTCGTTCTTGGCGCCCTCGATCAGCCGCTGTGTGCGGCCGGGACTGGTATCGCCGGCGATCTCGGCCAGGGTGCGGGTCTGTGCCGGGGCCGGAGATCCCCCCAGCAGGAGGCACGGTGCGGCGAGCAGCAGGAAGGCCGAGCATCCCGGCTTGATCAGGCGACGCATCATTGCGGATGGACGATGATCTTGTCCCACAACTCGGTCCATTTCTCCCGGTAGTCGAGCATGTCCACGGGATTCATGAATGTCAGTTCGACGCCGGCCGGCGGCTGGCGAACCTTGACGTTGGTGGGCATGAGATTGCGCTTCGCATAGATTTCCTGCCCGTCGTGCAGCATGAATTCATGGAACAGGACGGCAGCGTTCGGATGCGTTGCGCAGCGCGTCACCGCGATGCTGGACACGAAGGCGACCACCGGCGGCAGGTACAGCGGCTCGATCGGCGCGCCGGCGGCTTTGAGTTGCTCCGGCTTGTAGCGGTAGACCGTGAGCGCCAGCGGCACTTCGCCGGCAGCGACCAGGTTGGCGAGGAGCGTATGGCCCTTGCGTAGCGCAAGTCCGTTCGTCGCCCGTGCGATGTCCCTGAACGTATCGAGCCCGTGGTCTCCAAGCCTGCCGACCACCGCCGCGAACCAGTCGGTATCGTCGGCCTCGACCGCCAGCCGTCCCTTCCAGCGCGGGTCCGCTAAGTCCTGGTAGGTCTTCGGAACCTCGTTCGGCTTGACCAGATCGGTGTTGTAGGCCGCGATGATCATGTTGATGTCGATGCCGACATATTCGTGATGCGGCTGCAACGCCTGCGGCATCAGCTCGGCTGTGGTCGGCGACAGCACCGGTTGCAGCAGGTTTTCGCGATGCAGTGCTTCCACGGCCAACCAGCCCGAGGAAACAGCGTCCGTCGGACAGCGGCCGGCGCGGCTTTCGACGATCGCGCGCTGCACGATGTTTTCGTTGGCGCTGCGCCAGACCTGGACATCGACGCCGTATTTCCGCCTGAAGGCTTCGATCAGCGGGTTGGTGTCCTCCGCCACCTTGGAGATGTAGAGCGTAAGGGAGCCTTCTTTCTTGGCCCCGGCGATGAGCTGCGCCATGCGATCGGGGCCTTGGTAGGAGGCGATCTCGGCGAGCGTGCGCGTCTGTGCCAGCGCCCCACGGCCCGGCGCCAGCGTTGCGAACAGAACTGCAAGAACGAGGGGGGCCGATCTGCCGGTCCGGGTCACGCTGCGCGGCCTTCCTGCTCCAGGTTTTCCGGCGATCAGGATGCCTCGCGCCTCGGTAGACAACAAGCGGGATATCGGGGAATGTCAGCCCCCCGGCGCGGTCCGCTGGGCGCAATACGCTTCCCAAGGTGCCGGCATGCCAATTCCCAGGGCCTCGCGCGCCCTCGAACGTTTCACGGTGCTCGACCTGTCGCGGGTGCGGTCGGGGCCGACCTGCGTGCGCCAGCTCGCCGACTGGGGCGCCAATGTCATCAAGATCGAGACCCCGCCCGGGCTCGAAACCGGGGAACCGCCGGGCGGCCCGCGCGAAGGGCCGGACTTTCAGAACCTGCACCGCAACAAGCGCGCCATCACGCTCAACCTGAAAGCGCCGGAGGGGCTCGCCGCGTTCAAGCGGCTGGTGAAGAAGGCCGATGTCGTAGTCGAGAATTTCCGCCCCGACGTGAAGGCGCGGCTCGGCATCGACTACAAGGACCTGCGCAAGGTCAACCCGGGCATCGTGCTGGGCAGCATTTCAGGCTTCGGCCAGGACGGCCCCTATGCCGAACGGCCGGGCTTCGACCAGATCGCGCAGGGCATGGGCGGACTGATGTCGGTCACCGGGTTGCCCGGGCAAGGACCGGTGCGCGTCGGCATCCCGGTCGCCGATCTCTGCGCCGGCCTGTTCTGCGCGATCGGCATTCTGGTGGCGCTGCTCGAGCGGGAAAAATCCGGCAAGGGCCAGCATGTGACGACCTCGCTGCTGCAGGCGCAGATCTTCATGCTCGACTTCCAGGCCGCGCGCTGGCTGATGAAAGGCGAGGTGGCGAAGCAGGCCGGCAACAATCACCCGACCTCGATCCCGACCGGCGTGTTCAAGACCAAGGACGGTCACATCAACATCGCCTCGACCGGGCAGAAAATCTGGGAACAATTCTGTCAGGCGGCGGACGCGCCGGCGCTGCTGACGAATCCCGATTATGCCAACGGCGCGGCGCGCTCGAAGAACCGCGATGCGCTCAACGCCGAGATCGAGAGCTACACCGCCAGGCGCACCAGCGCCGACTGGATCGAGCGGCTCAACAAGGCCGGCGTCCCGTCTGGCGCGATCTACGCGATCGACGAGATGTTCGCCGACCCTCAGGTCAAGCACCTCGGCATCGCGCAATCGGTGACGCGCAAGGACAAGAAGCGACTGACCATGGTCGGGCAGCCGGTGGCGCTGTCGCGCACGCCGAGCAAGCTGCGCGTCGCACCGCCCGAACTCGGCGAGCATACGGCCTCGGTGCTCAAGGAATTCGGCTTCAGCGCAAAGCAGATCGCGGCGCTACGCAAAGCCAACGCGATATGAAGAATTAGCTGGAGGCCACAGGCTCACATTCGTCATTGCCGGCTTGTCCCGGCAAGCCATGCGGCGCCGCAAGTGGAGAAGCTGCATGAATGCCCGGGACGAGCGGGGCATGACGAAGGATAGGCAGGAGTTCGAACGATATGACTGACACCGACAAGATGCTCTCGCGCAAGGATGGGCGCGTCGGCTACGTGATCTTCAACAATCCCGAACGGCACAATGCGGTTTCGCTCGACATGTGGTCGAAGACCGCGGAGATTTTGGACGGCTTCGCCAAGGATGACGACGTGCGTGTGGTTGTCATCACCGGCGCGGGCGGAAAATCCTTCGTCTCGGGTGCCGACATCTCGAAATTCGAAAGCGAGCGGGCGTCGCAGGAGGCACTGCAGGTCTATAACGCTGCGGTCGCGCGCGCGAACGAAGGCATCTACGAGTTCGCCAAGCCGACCATCGCCATGATCCGCGGCTATTGCATCGGTGGCGGGCTGGGACTGGCGGTATGCTGCGATCTGCGCATCTGCTCGGACAACTCGAAATTCGGGATACCCGCGGCGAAGCTCGGCCTCGGTTATTCCTATCCGGGCGTGAAGCGGCTCGTTGACCTGGTCGGGCCGTCGTTTGCCAAGGAGATTTTCTTCACTGCCCGCCAGTTCGACGCCGAGGAAGCGCGCATGATGGGGCTCATCAACCGGGTGATGCCGGCGGACGCACTTGAAGACTATGTGCGAAATTACGCCGAGACCATCGCCAACAATGCGCCGCTCACGGTGAAGACCGCGAAGTTCATCACTAACGAGACGGCGCGCGACGAGAGCAAGCGCAACCTCGCGCGCTGTGCCGACCTGGTCGAGGCCTGCTTCAAGAGCAGCGATTACATCGAAGGCCGCCGCGCTTTCATGGAGAAACGCAAGCCCGCCTTTACGGGAACGTGATTCTTGCTCCCCCCCCCGTGGGGAAGGGACCCGCGGCGGTCAGGTGTCCAAGGGAAGCTCGGGAGGGGACCAAGCGCCGCCGGCGCGGATACGACTGGCGCAAGCGGCCTGAAAGGCGGCAAGCTGTCGCGGGGGTTGAGTGCGGGTTTAGTGCTTCAATCGTCATTGAGCCGGCACTGGCAGTCCGGCTCGGGGAGGAACGGCGTGGCGGCGGTGGAATTGCGCAATCTGACCAAGCGCTACGGCGCGCTCGCGGTAGTCGACGATATCTCGCTGACGATCGAGCACGGGCGGCTCGTGTGCCTGCTCGGCCCGTCCGGGTGCGGCAAGACCACGACGCTGCGGCTCATCGCGGGCTTTGTCGAGCCGTCCGAAGGAGAGATCCGCGTCGGCGAGCGCGTCGTGTCGTCGCCGAGCCGCACGCTGCCGCCCGAGCGGCGCAATATGTCGATGATCTTCCAGAGCTACGCGCTGTGGCCACACATGACGGTCGCGGAAAACGTCGCCTATGGGCTCAAGCTGCGCAAGGTCGACGCGGCCACCATCAAGCGCAAGCTCGACGCAATCCTCGCTACCACGCATCTCGGCGAGCTCGCGAGCCGCTATCCGGGCGAACTGTCGGGCGGGCAGCAGCAGCGCGTGGCGCTGGCGCGCGCGCTGATCGTCGACCCGGAGACGCTGCTGCTCGACGAACCGCTCTCGAATCTCGACGCCAACCTGCGCGAGGAAATGCGCTTCGAAGTGCGCCGGCTCCACGATCAATATCGCTACACCACCGTCTACGTCACGCACGATCAGTCGGAGGCGATGACCACTGCCGATGTGATCGCGGTGATGAACGCGGGCAAGATCGAGCAGGCCGGTTCGCCCGAGGAGATCTACGAACGGCCGCGCTCGGAATTCGTGGCTCGTTTCATCGGATCGAGCAACGTGCTCAAGGGCCAGGCGCTCGACGGCGGCAGCCTCTCGTTTTGCGGCAACGTGTTGCGTTGCAGCGGCGACAAGCTTGCGGCCGAACGAGGCGGTGCGATCTCGGTGCGCCCGCATGTCATCGCCCTGTCAGCGAGCAAGCCGGAGGGCAAGGACAACCTCGTGCCGGCGACGGTGGTGCGGCAGGTCTTTCTCGGGTCGAGCCGCGACTATATGGTTGAAGCACAGGACGGGACGCAACTGCGCGTGGTCGCCTCCGCCGCCGAGAATATTCCGCAGGGCGCGTCGGTGTGGCTCCATCTGCCGCCGGAACGCTGCCGCGTGCTGAGCGGCTGAAAAAAACGTAGGACGAGTGATTCACAAGGAGAACGGCAATGATAAAGCCAGGATTTTCGAGACGCGACCTCCTCAAGGGCGGCACCGCCCTTGCGGTCGGCAGTTCGTTCTCGGCCTCGGTGCTGGCCGCGGCACCGCCGGCCACGGCGATCACGCCGGAATTGATCGCTGCGGCCAAGAAGGAGGGTAAGGCGGTCTGGTATACTTCACTCGACCTGCCGGCGGCGGAACGCGTGGCACGTGCCTTCGAGGCGAAATATCCGGGCATCGCCGTGCGGGTCGAGCGCACCGGCGCGGAGCGCGTCTTCCAGCGTATCGGCCAGGAATATCAGAGCCGAATCTACGCGGCCGACGTGGTGCAGTCCTCCGACGCCGCGCACTTCATCGTCTGGAAGCGCGACGGCATCCTGGAGGCCTACGTGCCCGAGGACGTCGCTAAATTCTATCCGGCCGAGCATAAGGACCCGGACGGGATGTTCGCGAGCTTCCGGGTCTGGCTCTGCACCGTCGGCTACAACACCCAGCTCGTGAAGGCGGCGGATGCGCCGAAGAGCTTTGTCGATCTGCTCGACCCGAAATGGAAGGGCAAGATGGTCAAGGCTCACCCCGGCTATAGCGGGACCATCATGACGTCGACTTTCCAGATGGCGCGCGACCTCGGCTGGGATTACTTCGAAAAGCTCGCCAAGCAGAACGTGATGCAGGTGCAATCGTCGTCCGATCCGCCCAAGAAGCTGGCGCTCGGCGAGCGTGCGGTGATGGCCGACGGCAATGAATACAACATGTTCCAGGAGAAGGAGAAAGGCAGCCCGGTCGAGATCGTCTATCCGACCGAAGGTTCGCCGCTGATCGTCGGCCCCAACGGCCTGCTCAAGAACCGACCCAATAAGAACGCCGGGCAACTGTTCCAGAGCTATTGCTTTACCCCCGAGGCGCAGCAGCTCATCATCGACGTCGGCGGCCTGCGCTCGATGCATCCGCAGACCAAGGAAAAGCCTGGACGCCGCCCCTTCGCCGAGATCAAGAAGATGAAGGACGATCCCGCGGGCGTCGAGAAGTCGAGCGAGCAGATCAAGGCCCGCTACACGAAGCTGTTCGGAGTGTGAGTTGATCGCCTTGAGGCAAGGCGATTTCCGTCATGGTCGGGCCGGTCCCGGCCATCCCGTCCGAATTGGCATGACTCGTGCCCCTTCGATCGGGATGCCCGGGACAAGCCCGGGCATGACGGTGTGATGTGCCAAGTCAAACGGAGGTCGCACCATGACCCGCGTTCAAGTCTCCCGCCGTAGCGTTCTCAAAGGCTCGGCCGCGCTTGCTGCCACGGTGTTCGCCGCGCCGGCCCGCGCAGCGCTGCCAGAACCATCGGCGATTACGCCGCAGCTGATCGCGGCGGCCAAGAAGGAAGGCAAGGTCACCTTCTACACCGCCATGGACCTGGAGTTCGCCGAGCTGCTGGGCAAGAAGTTCGAGGCCGCCTACCCCGGCATCGCGGCGCGGGTCGAGCGCTCCGGCGCCGAGCGCGTGTTCACGCGCATCGGTCAGGAATATCAAAGCAACATCCATGCCGTCGATGTGGTGAACACCGCCGATCAGTCGCATTGCATCGTGTGGAAGCGCAATGGCTGGCTCGCGCCGTACCTGCCTGAAGAGGTCGCCCAGAATTACGACAAGATGTACTACGACCCCGACGCGCTGCACGTGACCACGCGCGTGCTGGTGTCCCCGTTCGGCTACAACACCACTCTGGTCAAGGCCGAGGATGCGCCCAAGAGCTTTGCCGATCTGCTCAATCCGAAATGGGCCGGCAAGATGGTCAAGGCCCATCCTGCCTACAGCGGCACGATCATGAACGCGACCTTCGAGATAGCGCGCGACCTGGGATGGGATTACCTGGAGAAGCTCGCCAAGCAGCGTGTCCTGCAGGTGCAGTCGGCGACCGACACGCCCAAGAAGATCGCGCTCGGCGAGCGCGCGATCATGGTCGACGGCGCCGGCTATCTTGTCATCCGCGGCAAGGAGGCCGGTCAGCCGGTTGACGTCATCTATCCCGCGGAAGGGACGCCGCTGGCAACGAGCCCGAGCGCTGTTTTCAAGGCGGCGCCCAATCCGAATGCAGGCCGCCTGTTCTTCAACTGGATGCACTCGCGCGAGGGCCAGCAGTTGCTGATCGACTACGCGCGCCAGTACTCCGCGCACAAGCAGGCCGTGGAGAAGCCGGGCGTCCGCAAGCTCGCCGATATCAAGCTGATGAAGGAAGATCCTGAAGCCGTGGCCAAGGCGGCCGACGACATCAAGACGCGCTACGCGAAGATCTTCGGGGTGTGATGGCAAGTCCGGCCGAACGTCTCTCATCCGGTCGTCTCCGCTTGCGCGGGGACGACAGCCCCGCAGGGGCCGTGGCATGACCATCGCGCTGCCCGCAGAAACGCCGGCGCGCCGGCTGGCCCGCTTTGATCTGACCTGGCCGATCCTGCTGCTGTTCGCCGCGCTGCTCTGCGTGCTGATCCTGCTGCCGATGTCGTGGCTCGTCTACTACGCCTTCGTCGACCGCAGCGGCGCGTTCACACTTGGGAATTTCGTCGAGCTTTTCACCAGTTCGGTCTTCCTCGATCCACTCCTCACCACGGTGACGATTGCAACCTCGTCGGCCATCATCTGCTGCGCGGTTGCCGCGCCGATCGGCTGGCTGGTCGCGCGCACCGACATGCCGATGCGCCGTACCGTGCGGGCGCTGGTGACGGCATCGTTTGTGACGCCGCCTTTTCTGGGTGCGATCGCGTGGGAACTCCTGGCGGCCCCCAACAGCGGACTGCTCAACAAGATCTTCCGCGCCGTCACCGGCGCGGAGATGGACGAGCACCTGTTCAACATCTATTCACTCGCCGGTCTCATCTTCGTCATCTCCTGCTATACGTTTCCTTATGTCTTCGTGTTGATCGCGAACGCGCTCGACCGCATCCCTGGCGATCTCGAAGACGCGTCCTCGATCCTCGGCGGCCGCGCCTGGACCACCGCGCGGCGCATCACCATTCCGCTGGCGATGCCGGCGCTGCTCGCTGGCGCGCTGGTCGCCTTCCTGCAGGCGATGACGCTGTTCGGATCGCCGGCGATCCTGGCGCTGCCGGCCGGCTTCCACACCATGACCACGAAGATCTGGAGCCTGTTCCAGTATCCGCCCAAGCTCGAACTCGCGGCGGCAGCCTCGCTGCCGCTGCTGGTGCTCACGGTGGTGCTGCTGCGGGCCGAGCACATGATCCTCGGCCGCCGCGGCTACTCGGTGGTGGGGGGCAAGCAGGGCGACCCGCGCCTGGTGCGGCTCGGCGGCTGGAGATGGGTGGCGCTCGGCGCGGTGTTCCTGGTGCTGATGTGCCCGGTGTTCCTGCCCTATGCCGCCTTGTTCAATGCTGCGTTCTCGCGCGTCGCCTCGCAATTCATCACGTTCAATAACTTCACGTTCCACAACATCGAGTTTGTGTTCTTCGAACTGTCCAACACCAAGATCGCGGTCGAGAACACGTTCGTTCTTGGCATCCTGGCGGCGACCGTCGGCACGCTGCTGGCGCTCGTGATCTCCTACATCACCTCGCGCAAGGCGATTACCGGCTATCGCGCGCTCGGCTTCCTGGCCACCGCTCCGGTGGCGATCCCCGGTATCGTGCTCGGCGTTGGCTTGTTCCTGAGTTACACGCGTCCCCCGTTCGTGCTCTACGGAACGCTGTGGATCCTGCTCCTCGCGTTCGTGACCATCTCGCTGCCGGCGGCCTATCAGCAGATGCAGTCCGCGTTCCGCTCGGTGCATGCCGACCTTGAGGATGCTGGCCGTATCCTCGGCGCGACGCGCCTGCGCACGCTCAAGGACATCACCGCGCCGCTCCTGCGCACGAGCGTGATCGCGACCTGGTGCTTCATCTTCGTCGGCGTGATCCGCGAACTGTCAGCCGCAATCATCCTGTTCACCTCGGATACCAAGGTCATTTCGGTGCTCATTTTCGATCTCAACGAGTCCGGCGATCTCGGCGCGATCTCTGTGCTCGGGCTGATCATGCTCGTCATCACCTTTTCGATCATCATCGCGATCAACCGCATTCCCGGCTTCGGCGGCGTTCGCCTGCGAAATACCTGATCATGGACGCAAAACTTCCCGAGACGGCGATCGCCGAAATCCTGGCGAACAAGATCGCGGCGCTCACGCCGGCGCACTTGCCCGCGGCGGTGCGGCGCAAGTGCGAGGATCTGCTGATCGACGTGGTCGGCCTCTGCCTCACCGCCCGCAACGAGAGCTACGTCAAGGCTGCGCTCACCGCCTGGGACGATGACGGCCCGTGCACGGCCATCGGCCATGTGCGCGGCATGAGCGCCGCGGGCGCGGCCTTCGTCAACGGCACGGCAACCCATGGCGAGGATTTCGACGACACGTTCGAAGGCGGGCCCGTGCATGCGGGCGCGGTAATCGTGCCGGCGGTGCTCGCAGCCTGCGAGCGCTACAACCCCGACGGACCCTCGGCGCTGCTTGGGATTGCGGTTGGCGTCGAGACGATGTGCCGGCTTTCGGTCGTGGTGCCGAAGGCTACCCACAAGGCCGGCTTTCATCCGACCGCGGTGTACGGCGCCATCGCGGCGGCGGCCGGCATCGGCGCGGCGCTCAAGCTCGATGCCCGCCAGCTTGTCGACGCGCTCGGCAACGTCGGCTCGATGGCGAGCGGCATCATCGAATATCTGGCCGAGGGGGCGTGGACCAAGCGCCTGCATCCCGGCTGGGCGGCGCAGTCGGGTCTGCGCGCGGCGCTGCTTGGCCGCGCCGGCTTCCTTGGCCCGCGTACGGTGTTCGAGGGCGTGCACGGTCTCTATCACGGCTTCACCCGCACCACGGACGGTGACTACGATGCGATCGTCGGCGACTTCGGCGCGCGCTGGGTGACGGAGACGCTGGCCTTCAAGCTCTATCCCTGCGGGACGATGACGCATCCCTATATCGACTGCGCGCGGCGGCTTGCGGCGCGTGGTGTCGAAGCCGACGAGATCAAGGAGATGGTCTGTGAAGTAGGCGAGGGGACCGTGCACCGGCTGTGGGAGCCGCTGGCGGCGAAGCAACGCCCCTCGAACGGCTACGGCGGAAAATTCTCGACGCCTTACTGTATCGCCGCGGGCTTCGTGCGCGGTAATGTCGGCCTTTCGGATTTTTCCGATGCGGCGGTGCGTGATCCGGCCGTGCTCGCGGTCGCCGGCAAGGTACGTTACGAGATCGATCCGCAAAATCCCTACCCCAACAATTTCACCGGCCATATCCGCGCCGTTCTCGCCGATGGCCGCGTCATCGAAGAGCGGCAGCCGCACATGCGTGGCGGCGCGCATGAGCCACTCACGCGCGCCGACCTCGAGGAAAAATTTGCGCTCAACGCGACGCATGGCGGCTGGAGCGGCGAGCGCAGCCGCGCCGCGCTCGTGGTGTTGCGGAATTTCTACGACGGCAAGATCGATCTCAAACCGCTGCGTGGATGACAGATGGCGAATGACGATCTCTCCGGCCGGGTCGCGATCGTGACCGGATCGGGCCGCAATATCGGGCGCGCGATTGCGCTGGCGCTCGCGGCCGGCGGCGCGGCGGTCGTGGTCAATGCGCGCACCAATCAGCAGGAAGCCGCCAACGTCGCGCAGGAGATCGAGCGCGCGGGCGGTCAGGCGCTGCCCTGGCTCGCGGACATCACCGATCCAAAGGCGGTGCAGTCGATGGCTGCCGCGGCAACCGCCCATTTCGGCCGCATCGATATCCTGGTCAACAACGCCGCGCTCCGCCGCGAGAAGACGATCGGCGAAATGACTTTGCAAGAGTGGCGCGAAGTGATGGACGTGGTGCTCGACGGTGCGTTCAATTGCGTGAAGGCGTGCCTGCCGGGGCTGCGCCAGAGCAGCGCCGGCGCGATCGTCAATATCGGCGGCTTGAGTGCTCACACCGGCTCGGCCAACCGCGCGCACGTGATCGCGGCGAAGACGGGCCTCATCGGGCTCACGCGCGCGCTCGCGCATGACCTCGCGACCGACAACGTCACCGTCAATTGCGTCGCCCCGGGGCTCATCGGAACGCCGCGCGCGGGCCCCGAGCCGGCGCATCACCAGGTCAATCGCACGCTTTCGGGGCTGCGGGGCACGCCGGACGACGTCGCCGCCGTTGTACGTTTTCTGTGTGGCCCGGGCGCGCGCTATGTCACCGGCCAGGTGATCCACGCCAACGGCGGGTCGTTCCTGACGTAAGGACGGCACGCGTCGCCACCCGCATCGAGCCTGGCTGGCAGATAAACAATTCTGCGCCGATATTTGCGGCTGTTGACGCGCAAGGCATTCTGCGTGAGCGGCATTGGACGTCTCCTGGTGCGCGCGTCGACGCGTCAACAGCCGCAAATATCGGCGCAGAATTGCGCTATGTCCGCAATCCTTGTCTCGGTGTTAACTGGCGGGTAGGTACGAGTACTGGTAGGGAATTTCACGCAAACGGCCTTTTGCGCCACGTTGCTTGTGAGGACATGACAATCGGAAATCTGACATGATGATCCTCATCAGTGTCGTATCGACGTTGCTCTCCGTTGGCCCAACCGTGGCAGCCGGATCGAATACCGGTTATGAAAATGGTGGGCAGTTCCAGCGGTTCGATCCGGTCGTTGAGCGGTACAACGCGAGTGGCGAGTTGTTTCGTATCGAAGGTCACTGCCAATCGTCGTGCACATTGTTTCTGGCCATCAGGAACGTCTGCGTCGATCGCAACGCCCAACTCCTGTTCCACGCCGGCCATGATCGCAGGCATGTCGCCAATGCCTCTGCGACCGATCATTTGCTGAGCGCCTACAATGCGCGGCTGCGCAACTACGTCGTTTCCAACCACTATGTCGACACCACAGCCTTCCACACCATCTCTGGGCGCGAGCTGATTGCGAAATTCGGCTATCGCGAGTGTCCGCGAAAGTAGGTCGGCCGACGCTGTCCTGGCGAGGCGCGGATTTGGTTGGACGCCTCGCTCCGACGGCGTTCGCGCGCCGCAGACTAATGAATACAGGCGCTGAAGCGTTGTCGTCGCGCCCTGATTGATGCTACGCCCTGCGTCCGGACACATTCAGCGACGAGGCTTCCATGTACACCGATCTCGCGCTTCATATCGGCGGCGAATGGCTGGCCGGCGGCGGCCGCAAGGGCGAGGACGTCATCAATCCGGCGAGCGGCAGGAGCCTTGCGCATCTGCCGCACGCAGGCGCGGACGATCTCGACCACGCGCTGGAAGCCGCGGCCAAGGGGTTCCAGGTCTGGCGCGCGACCTCGGCCTATGACCGCGCCAAGGTATTGCGCAAGGCGGCCAACCTTGTGCGCGAGCGGGCCGACAGCATCGCGCGCATCATGACGCAAGAGCAGGGCAAGGTGCTCGCGGAGGCGCGCGCCGAGGTGCTCGTCACCGCCGACATCGTCGAGTGGTTCGCGGAGGAGGGGCGCCGCGCCTATGGGCGGCTCGTCCCCGGCCGCGCCAAGGGCGTGCGGCAGATCGTGGTGCAGGAGCCGGTCGGCGTGGTCGCCGCGTTCACACCGTGGAATTTCCCGACGCTGACGCCGGCGCGCAAGATCGGCGCGTCGCTGGCGGCGGGCTGCTCGATCATCCTCAAGGCATCGGAAGAGACACCGGGGGCTTGCGTCGAGCTGGTGCGCTGCTTCATCGAAGCGGGAACGCCGCCCGGCGTGGTCAACCTGGTGTTTGGCGTACCGGCCGAAGTCTCGGAGCGGCTGATCGCGTCAGATGTGGTGCGCAAGATTTCGTTCACCGGCTCGGTGCCGGTCGGCAAGCACCTCGCCGGGCTGGCCGCCAGGGGCATGAAGCGCGCGACCATGGAACTCGGCGGGCATTCACCGGTGGTGGTGTTTGGCGATGCCGACCCGGAGAAGACGGCGGACACGATCGCGGCCTTCAAGTATCGCAATGCCGGGCAGGTCTGCATTTCGCCGACGCGCTTCTATGTGCAGGAGCCGGTCTACAACCGCTTTCTCAAGCGCTTCACCGAATACGCCGAGACGATCAAGCTCGGCGACGGGCTGGAGTCGGGCGTCACCATGGGGCCGCTGGCCAATGCGCGGCGGCTCGATGCGATGGAAGCGATTGTCAACGATTTCGAAGTCGTGCGGCGGCAAGATCGTCACCGGTGGCAAGCGGCGCGGCAACCAGGGCTATTTCTTCGAGCCGACGGTGATCACCGATATTCCCGACGACTCAAAGCTGATGACGCAGGAGCCGTTCGGGCCGATCGCGCCGATTGTGACGTTCAAGACCTTCGATGAAGTGGTCGAGCGCGCGAACTCGCTCGAATACGGGCTCGCAGCTTATGCTTTCACGTCGTCGGCGCAGACCGCAAACGCGATCGGCGATGCACTGGAGTCCGGCATGGTCGGCGTCAACAGCGTTGCGATCTCAACGCCTGAGACGCCGTTCGGCGGGGTCAAGGAGAGCGGCTACGGCCACGAAGGCGGGATCGAAGGGCTCGAAGTTTACATGGTGCGGAAATTCATTTCGCAGGGGTGATTTCTTTTTCTTCCTTCTTCCCCTGTGGGCACAGGGGAAGGGGAGCAGCGAGAAAGCAGATGGCCGGGACGAAGCCCGGCCACCTTCAACGTCGCCGCCGATGTCGGCGTTCAGTCTTGCGGCTCGACCTTCACGATCGCCGCGCCGTGGTTGTTGCCGAACCAGAGCGCCGGCCGCGCACCGCTCTCGTCGATGAACACGCGCCGGATGTTGGTCGAATGCGGCAGCAGATAGTCCGTGATGTCATCGGTCTTGGTGTTGAGCCGCGAGACCTGATCGGTCAGCATCGAGCCGGTCCAGGCTTCGGTCGCACCCTTGGTCACCGCGACGTCATACGGCGAACTCCACTTGGTCGGCAGCTTCCACTCGCGGATGACCTGGGTCGACGGGTCGAACACGCCGATCGCATTGCCGCCATATTCGGCGAACCAGAGCCGGCCGGTGTCGTCGACGCGGCCGCGGCGCGGCTTCGAGCGCACGATCGGCGTGGACCAGATCTGGGCGACCTTGGTCTTGGCGTCGAGGCGGCCGATCTTGGTGTTGCCGAACTCCAGCATGTAGACGTTGTTGTCCTTGTCGGTCGGGATGCCGTAACCGCTGATCTTCTCGCCCTTGGCGTCAGTGGCGACGCCGACGTCCTCCCATTTGCCGGTCTTGACGTCGAGCCGGTAGAGATGGCGGGTCGCGGTGTCGGTCATCCAGACCTTGCCGTCCACGTTCATGTGCGTGGGGGTGACCATGTTGGTCTGGGTCGTGGGATCCTGCCATTCCTTGTTCAAGGGATAGGCCGTCACCTGCTTGGTCTTGCGGTCGATCTTGGAGGCGCCGCCCTGATACGACATGCCGACCCAAAGATTGCCGTCCGGATCGGCTTCGATGTTGAGCGAGCCCTTCGGCTCGTCCGCCTTGAGCAGCGGCAGGTCATAGTCCGTGACCTTGCCGGTCTTCGGATCGAGCTCGCCGACCTTCTGGGCGCCGAAATCAGTGTACCAGGCGTGGCCGTCCTGATCGAGGATCACGTCGTGCGGCAGCGCCTCCTTGCGCGGCAGGTCATATTCGGTGATGACGACCTTGGTGGCGCGGCCCTTCGGACGCGGCAGCGTCTTGAAATCATATTCCTGCCGGTCCGGATTGCTGACGTTGACGCTGTACAGGAAGTCGGCGGACTGTTGCATCAGGTTGGCGGGAACGCGCGGACGCTCGCTGCGGGCGCCGCCGCTCACGATCAATTGCGGACGCGCCGGCACGCTTTCGGGCGCATAGCGGCCCATGCGCGTGAAGACGTTCTTCCACTCATCCGCGCTATGCGGCGAGGTGAACACGCGCTGCAGCGTATGGCAGCCAACGCAGTCCGGTAGGAATTGCTTGGTGCGGTCGTCGCCCGGCGTGCTGATCAGCCATTCGGCGTTGGAGAGCTGGCCGGCGATGTTGCGGGATTTTGCGAGCTTGATCTCGGCTTTGGCGGGCGATCCCGCGGCTACGTCGATCTGCTTCGGGCCAACGAGATTGTAGCCGGCGGCACGGATCGTGATGTTGTACTTGCCGGGCTCGAGCCTTCCGGCTGGGAAGCTGAATTCGCCCTTGTCGTTCGTCACGACAGTGGTGGTGATGGTCGAGCCTTCCTTCTTGGCGCTGACCAGCACGCCTTCCATGTTGCCCTCCTCGGTCGAGGAGACTTGGCCGGTGAGCGCCGCAGTCTGCGCTTGCGCGCCGGTCAAGGAAGCCTGGAGCACCAAAGCTCCAAAGCTTACGCACGTCACGAGCAACAGAGTTTTCAGTCGCATCGCCTTCTCTCCCTGGTGTGCTTTGAATTGAGGCGATCTTCCCATATTTTGGTTAGACCGAACAGTGGCGGTTCCCAGAAAAGCAAATGGCCGGGACGAGCCCGGCCATCGCAATTCGCAACTTGCTCAACCGGCGCGATCAGTCGAGAGTCTCGACCTTGATGATCGAAGCGCCGTGGTTGCTGCCGACCCAGAGCACCGGCCGCGGGCCGACGCCCTCTTGCACGAAGACGCGCCGGATGTTGGTCGGACGCGGCATGAGGTACTCGGTGACGTGGCCCGACTTGGTGTCAAGCCGCGCGATCAAATCGTTCGTCATCGAGCCGGTCCAGACTTCCGTGGCATCCTTGTTCGGCACGACATCGTAGGGGTTGCCCCACTTCGTCGGCAGCGGATATTCGGTGATCTTGGCGGTCTTCGGATCGAACATCCCGAACGCGTTGCCCTCGTATTCGGCGAACCACAGCCGGTTCTGGCTGTCGACCCGGCCGCGCCGCGGACGCGAGGATTTGATCGGCGTCTGATAGACCATCGTGGTGCCGGTCTTGGCATCACGCAAGCCGATCCGAGTGCCGCCAAACTCGAGCTGATAGACGTTGTTGCCCTGATCGGTCGGCATGCCGTAGGCCGAGATCTGCTTGCCGTCAGGACCCTTGGATGGGCCGGCGTTCTCGAACTTGCCGGTCGCAACATCCAGGCGATACATGTCGTGGTATTCCTGGTTGTTGGTCCAGACCTTGCCGTCGACGTTGGAGTTCTGCGGCGACACCATCGAGGCCTGGGTCGAATTCGACTGCCATTCCTTCGGGAACGGATACATCGTGACCTGCTTGGTCGCGCGGTCGATCTTGGCGATGCCCGCCTGGTACATCAGCGCCAGCCAGACATCCTTCTGGTCGGCGTCGAACTCGATGTCGAGGTTGCCCTTGGGCTGCTCGGGCTTGAGCACCGGGATCGGGATGTCCGTCGCCTTGCCGGTCTTCGGGTCCATATAGCCGGCGAACTGGGCGGCAAAGTCCGAATACCAGACGATCCCGTCCTTATCCACGATCACGTCGTGCGGCTGCGCGGTTTTGCGCGGCAGGTCGTATTCCGTGTAGATGACGTGGGTCGCCTTGCCCTTCGGACGCGGCAGCGTCTTGAGCTCGTAGCTCCGCGTGTCGGTCTGGCTCATGTTGACGGTCTGGAGCCATTCCGCGGTGGCCTTCATCTGGCTGGCAGCGATCGGGGGACGTTCGCCACGCGGTCCCGGCAGCAGCGGTTGCGGATGCGTCGGCGTGCTGCCCGGTGAGTAGGTGCCCATCCGGTGGAATACCTGGACGAACTCGTCAGCGTCGTGGGTCGACATGAAGATGCGCTGGTAGGTGTGGCAGCTCGTGCAGCCGATCAGGTTGACCTTGACATTGTCAGGCCCGGGCGCGCTGGTCAGCCATTCCGCATTGGTCAGGCTGTTGGAAAGGTTCTTCATCTTGACGAGCTTGATGTCGGCTTTGGCGCCGCCAGCCGCGATATCGACCGACTTGGGGCCTTCAAGGTTGTAGCCGCCGGCGCGGATCGAGATTGCATACTTGCCCGGCTCGAGCCGGTCGGTCGGGAAGCTGTACTGTCCCTTGTCATCGGTCACGACCGAGACGGTGACGGTCGAGCCTTCCTTCTTTGCGCTGACGATCACGCCTTCCATCGCGCTTTCCTCGGCCGAGGAAACCTTCCCGGCGAGCGCCTGCGCGGATGCACTGGTGGACAGTCCGGCCTGGAAAAGGACGCCACACAGGCTGGCGCTCGCGAGCAGCGAAAGTTGCAATTTCCGCATTAGTCACCTCCCTTGAGGGTCATGGACGCAAGATTCTGGACGCAAGATTTGTTGCGTCTATCCGGTCCCGTGCGGGGGGCAACCCTTTTGGCCCGGAGCCGGACATGAAAAGGAGCGATCTCGCTTGATGCGATTCCGACGGCTTCGCCGATCGGATTCGACCAGTCGCCCCAGGTCAAATCACCGGCCTCAGTATCGCGGGGGAGCGCCCGTGTCGCAAGCGGAATCAGCGCACCTTATGACGCATCAGGTGAAGCGTTCAGGCCCGGACAACCCAACGCTTGGACGACCCAAAAGCTTGGACCCCCAAAGCTTGGACGCTCCAAGCGTCGCCGCGCTCAATAGGAGGTTGCGAGAACGCATGAAGGCAACGCTCCGCAGCCGTATCTTTTTGGTGGGCGCCGGCTACGCCCTTATTCCCGCCTCGCTCGCATTGCCCTCGATCGGAGGGCCACGCGGAATGCCGGGGCACCAAACGCCCCGTGACCCTGTGCACGAAAAGGGTAGCAAGTGCACAGGCCGTTAGTCGTCACGGCTCGCCGGCACCCCGGCATTCCGCGCTGCCTGGCCCCGCCACGAGCGCCTCGAGCGCGCTCCCAGGATGGGTCAAGCGGCTATGAATATAGTCCTGATGCTGAAAAAGGCAAATGAAAATTTTGCGTGGGCGGCACTGGGCCGCGGCTTTCCTCCATGCGATGTTCAAGCGCTAACAAGTCCTCTGGAGGCTTGCAATGAAACTTCCCCGCCGGAATTTTCTGCGTCTGGCCGCGGGCGCTGTCGTGCTGCCGGCGATCCCGCGCATTGCGACAGCACAAGCCTATCCGTCGCGGCCGGTGCGGCTGATTGCGCCATTCCCGCCCGGAGGCTCGGTCGACCTCTCCGCACGCCTGATCGGACAGTGGTTGAGCGAGCGGCTCGGCCAGCAGTTCGTGATCGAGAACCGGCCCGGCGCCGGCGGCAATGTCGGCAGCGAAGTGGTCGCCAAGGCTGCGCCGGACGGCTACACAATCCTGCTGTGCAGCGTGGCGAACGCCATCAGCGCGACGCTCTACGACAAACTCGGTTACGATCCCGCCAAAGACTTGGCGCCGGTGGCCGCGATCAGCCGCGCGCCCAACGTCATGGTGATCAATACTTCCGTTCCGGCGAATACGGTCCCGGAATTCATCGCTTACGCGAAAGCGAATCCGGGCAAGGTCAATATGGGATCGTCCGGCATCGGCACGTCGATCCATGTCGGCGGCGAACTGTTCAAGATCATGGCCGGCGTCAACATGGTGCATGTGCCGTATCGCGGTTCGGCCCCGATGATCACCGACATGATTGGCGGACGGGTCCAGGTCGCCTTCGACAATGCTCAGCCAACGTTGCCGCACGTCAAGGCCGGCACGCTGCGCGCTCTCGCCGTCACGACGGCGACACGCTCCGACCTGGTGCCCGGCCTCCCCGCGATCGCCGAATTTGTGCCGGGTTACGAGGCGAGCACCTGGAACGGCATCCTTGCCCCCAGGGACACGCCAGCGGACATCGTCGAGCGGCTCAACAAGGAGATCAACGTTGGCCTTGCCGATGCCAACATGAAAGCACGGCTCGCTGAGATGGGAGCGGCGCCGTTCCCTCTCTCTCCCAACGAATTTGGCAAATTCATCCACGACGAAATCGAGAAATGGGGGAATGTGATCCGAGCGGGCAACATCAAGGCGGAGTAATCACCTAATCCCACCCGCTACGGCGCGTGGCGCTGGCTATCCCGGCACGCCGTCCACACCTTTTCCGCCGTCGCCGGCATTTCCAGCGCGCGTCCTGCTTCGCCCGGGATCGCGTCGGCGATCGCGATCATCACCGTCGCGATGGCGGCGGTGGTGGCGGCTTCGCCCACGCCTTTGACCCCCAGTGGATTGGTTGTGGCCGGCACTTCGTGCATGGCGTCCCGGATAGCCGGCATGTCGTCCGCGCGAGGCATCGCGTAGTCCATGAACGAACCGGTGACGAGCTGTCCGCCGTCTGGGTCGTGCACCGCTTTCTCCATCAGCGCCTGGCCGAGACCCTGAGCCAACGCGCCATGCACCTGGCCTTCGACGATCATCGAATCGAGGATGTTTCCGGAATCGTCCACCGCCGTGTAGGTGACGACGGTGACTTCCCCCGTCTCCGGGTCGATCTCGACTTCCGCAATGTGACAGCCATTGGGAAAAGTGAACGGCGCCTCCGCCGTCGATTTGGTGTCGAGGCTTTCGGGGATCTCGCCGCGAACTTTCATCGCAGCAGCGCGGGCGGCGAGATCGAACAGGGTGATGCGGCGGTCAGTGCCGACGACCTCGAAGCGGCCATCGCGATAGTCGATGTCAGTCTCGGCGGCTTCCAGCACGTGCGCCGCGATGGTCTTGCCCTTCGTCAGCATCTTGTCGACCGTTTTGACGATGGCGCTGCCGGCGGTCATCGCCGAGCGCGACGCGACCGAGGCGAAGCCGGTGATCTCGAAGCTGGAGTCGCCGTGCCTGTGGCGGACTTGCGCTGCCGGGATGCCGAGCCGCTCGGCAGCGATGCGCGGAAACACCGTGGCATGCCCCTGGCCCGTCGACTGGACGTTGAGCGCGAGCGTCATCGTGTCGCCGCCGGGAAACGTCACCGCGGCCCCTTCGAGCGGCGCACCGCCGGAATGTTCGAGCACGCAGGAGAGCCCGAGCCCGCGATGTTTGCCGCGTTTCGCGGCGTCGCGCTTGCGCTGCCTGAAGCCGTCCACGTCGGCCAGCGCCAACGCCTTGTCGAGCACGACCTCGAATTCACCGCTGTCATAGGTCGTGCCGACTGCGGTCTGGTACGGCATTGCCGAAGCTTTGATCAAATTGCGCCGGCGCAATTCGATCGGATCGATGCCGGTAATGCGCGCTGCCTCGGCGATCACGCGTTCGAGCACATAATTCGCCTCGGGTCGCCCGGCGCCGCGATAGGGCGAGGTCGGCGTCGTGTTGGTGAACATGCAGCGCACGCCGATATCGACGTGCTTGATATCGTACATGCCGGGAAAGCAGCGCGCGAAGTTGAAGGTCTGCAGGTTGGCGCCGACCGAGCCGATATAGGCGCCCATGTTGGCGAGATGCCGGATGCGTAACGCCAGGAAGCGTCCCTTCGCGTCGAGTGCAAGCTCGGCCTCGGTGAAGGTGTCGCGGGCATGGGCATCGCTGAGGAAGGCTTCCGCCCAACTCGACATCCAGTGCACCGGCCGTTCAAGCTTCTGCGCGGCGACGAGCAGCGGGAGATATTCCGGATAGGCTCCGGTCTTGAGTCCGAACGCGCCGCCGACATCCTCGGTGATCACCCGCAGCCGCGACTTCGGCCAGCCCATGATCGCGATCACATTGTCACGCATTGCGCCGGCGCTCTGCGAGCAGACGCGCAGCGTATAGCGATCGGCGGCCGGATCGTAGCTCGCCGTGGCTCCGCGCGGCTCGATTGTGGCGATCATCAGCCGCTGGTTGGTCACGCCGACGCGCGCGACATGGGCGGCCGCGGCGATGATGCGATCGACCTCTTGCGCGTTGGTGTCCGGGTCCTTGGCCGGGCCGGGCCAATCGAGTGCGAGGTTGTTCGGAGCGTCGGGCCAGAGCTGCGGCGCCTCGGCGTCCGCGGCCGTGCGCAGGTCGACCGCCGGGTTCATCTCCTCGTAGTCGACGGTGACAAGTTCAGCCGCATCCTGCGCCGCCAGCGCGGTCTCGGCGACGACCATGGCGACGGTTTCGCCGGCATACATCGCGCGCTCGCGTACGAGCGCCGGTCGCCACGGCAGCACGAGCTTGTGGCCGCCCCGTCCGACGGTCGGAGGATGCCGGGTGACCGAGCCGACGCCGGCGGCGTCCATGTCGGCGCCCGTAAGCACAGTGAGGACCGCCGGAGCGCGCATCGCTGTTTCGATGTCGATCGAGCGCACACGCGCGCACGCGTACGGCGAGCGCACGAAAGCCGCGTAGGCTTGGTCAGGCTTCGCATCATCTGCAACAAAGCGACCGGCGCCACGCACGAGGGTGTCGTCTTCGACACGCGGCTGCCGCTGCGCGTGGGGGGCAGTCATTGAGTCCATGTCGGGGGTCCGGAGTCTCGGGATTGCGAAGGAGCGGGTTATAGCTCAAACCGGCGGCAGGGCTACACGGTTCCGCCATGTGCCATCAGCGGGGACGCCGGTGCAGGGCTGCCGTTTTGGGGAAGCGGGAGGCAGCGTTGGATCAATTGTTGCGCGCGCAAAAGGTACCGTCTGCGGCGATCGTTGGCTTCATCGCCGATGCGCTCAACGCAGTGGGTGTCCCGGCGCACGATGCAGGCAAGGCTGCGGTGCTGATGACAGAGGCGGACCTGACCGGGGCCGACGCTCATGGCGTTTTCCGGTTGCCGCAATACGTCAAGCGTCTGCGCGGCGGCGGAATCAACGCGCGGCCCACGATCCAAGTGCACCGCACCGCGCCGGCGACCGCGCTGGTCGACGGCGATAACGGCATGGGGCACCTGGTAATGGCGCGGGCGGCCGAGACGGCGGTTGAGATCGCGCGCGAGGCCGGCATCGGCTGGGTCGGCGCGCGCCGCTCCAACCATGCCGGCGCTGCGGGGGTCTATGCTGCGCTGATGCTTCCGCACGGGATGATCGGCATCTATTCGGTGGTCGCGAGCGCGAACCACATGGCGGTGTGGGGCGGCGTCGAGACCCTGCTTGGCACCAACCCTCTCGCGATCGCGATTCCAGCCGCCGAGGAGGCGCCGGTCGTGCTCGACATCGCCACCACGGTCGTCTCCTACGGCACCGTGAAGAACTATCGGCTGCAGGGCAAGGAGATGCCGGCGGGCTGGATGGTCAGCACCAAGGATGGCGGTCCGATCACCGATCCCAACAAGAGCGCAGAGGGCGTCCTGCTTCCGATCGGCGGCTACAAGGGCAGCGGGCTGGCGATCGTGCTGGGCCTGCTCGCAGGCCCACTCAACGGCGCCGCTTTCGGCCGCGATGTGATCGACTTCAACTTCGACGATGCGAGCGAATGCGACACCGGCCACTTCATCATCGCGCTCGATGTGGCGCGCTTCACGCCGCTTCAAGAGTTCGAGACCGAAGTTGACCGCCATCTGCGCGATCTGCGGGAATCGCCGCGGCTCCCGGGCTTCGATGCGATCCGCCTTCCCGGCGAACAGCGCCGCCGCCGGCGCGAGGAGCGCGTACGCGATGGCGTGCCGATGCCGGCGGAGCTGATCGCGCAACTTGACAAGCTGGCGGGCGACTTGGGCGTGAAACCGTTGCTCAAGCGAAGCTGAGGTTGCTACCGCTTGCCTTCTGAGTGAACAAGTTGGGGGCCTCTCCACCTCCTCCGCTGGGGGAAGGGAAGAGGTGCCGCTGTGCCGTGCTGCAAAGGTGGCGCGCGGCTTTCCGGTCGTTCCTCCTGGTTTACTTACTTTCCATCGCCGTGCGCACGCGGGCGACGACATCGGCCGGGGTATGGTTTAGCTGCCCGACCAGCGTCGCCACCTGTTCGCCGCTGAGCGCGTCGACCTCGATCTGGAGCTTGTTCGCATCGGCGAGGAAGTCCTTGTCCTTCATCGTGGCGTCGAAGGCGCGCCGCACTGCGTTGACGCGGTCGGCCGGCACGTTCGGCGGCATGAAGAATGGCCGGCCGAATTCGAGCCGTGCGAGCGCCAGCATCAGCGCCTGCTTGTCGGCCTCGGTCTTGGCGACATTGAGGAACATCGGAACGTCGGGCATCTCCGGATGCGGCTTGAGATCCCATTGCGCCAGCAGCCGGATCTTCTTCTCGGTCAGCCAGTCGGGGGCGATCGCCTTCAGCGTCGACCAGTTGGCCCAGGTGCCGTGCACCTCGCCGCGCTCCATGGCCAAATGGATCTTTGGCGTCGAATCGTAGCCGGTGATGATCTTGAACTTCATGCCGAAGAGCGCACGCGCGAGTGCCGGGTAGTCGTACTGGGTCGAGCCGGGCGCTTGCGCGCCGACAATCATCTCCTTGGTATAGAGGTCATCGAGCGTCTGCTGCGGCGCGGTGTGCCAGACGTACATCACCTGTGATTCGCGGTTGGTGCTGCCGATCCAGTTGAGCTTGGTGGCGTCGAAGCGTACGCCCGCGGGCTGCAGCAGCGGCGTGGTCGGCAGGCCGTTGAAGGACGCGCCGATTACGGTGCCGTCGAACGGCCCGTTATTGTAAAGCGTATTGGTCATCGTCAGGCTGCCGGCGCCCGGCTGGTTCTGCACGATGATGGTCGGATTGCCCGGAATATGCGCGCCGAAGTGTCGCGCAAGCGCGCGCGCATTGAGATCGTAGCCCGAGCCGACCCCGACGCCGACCACGAGGCGGAGCGTCTTGCCCTTGTAGAAATCGGCGACATCATCGGCCTTTGCCGGGAGCGCAGCCAGCAAGCCGATGATCGGCAACACGGAAAGGGCGTTTCGCATTGGGCTCCTCGTATTCGCTGTTGTTCGGGTGCCGTGGACGCTGGTCTCGCTGCCGGCGCCGACGACTGCTTGCTGCGGCGGTATCCTATTGTTGTCGCGCGCAAATTTCGAGCGCCGGTCAACGAAAAATTAGCATCGGAATCCGTGGTTCGGGTGCGACACGTTAACCGGCCGTTAACTAACTGACGTCCTAATCGCCATTAACCCGTCAGTAAGAATCGATGGCCGCAGTGACCAAGACAAAAGCCAGCCCGACGCATAAGCCGATCCGCCTCAAAGGGCGCTCGTTCATCGCTTTTGTACTCTCCCCCGACTGGCCGCTCGCCGGCTGGCTGGAGACGCTCGACAAGTGGACGGAGAATTCGGCTGGCTTCTTCGTGGGCAAGCCGGTTGTTCTCGACCTCGCCAACCTGGACCTCGCAGCCCGCGACGTCGAAGACATCATCGCCGCGCTTGGCGAGCGCAATATCCGCATCCTGGGCGTCGAGGGCATCGACGAATCAAAGGTCGGGCCTTCGCTCCCACCGCTGCTCAAAGGCGGCCGGAACGCAAAAGTCAGCGAGGCCCCCGAGCCCACGCCTCAGCCTGCCAATCCCTCCGGGACGCCCCAGGAGCCGCACGCTTTGATGCTGGAAGCGCCGATCCGTTCGGGTCAGTCCGTGATCTTCCCCTACGGCGACGTGACCGTCCTCGGCTCGGTTGCTTCAGGCGCCGAAGTCGCCGCCGGCGGCTCGATCCACGTCTACGGCACGTTGCGCGGGCGAGCGCTCGCAGGCTCGATCGGCAACACGCGGGCCCGCATCTTCTGTCGCAGCAACGAAGCCGAACTGCTGGCGATCGACGGGTACTACCTCACCGCCGAGGACATGGACGCGAGCCTGCGGCGGCGCCCGATCCAAGCCTGGCTCGAAGACGGCGTCGTGAAGATCGCCGCATTGGATTGAAACGCAGGAGAGAGCAAGCATGGCCAAAGTCCTGGTCGTCACATCCGGTAAGGGGGGAGTCGGCAAGACGACCTCCACCGCGGCGCTCGGAGCGGCGCTGGCGCAAACCGGTCAAAAAGTGGTGGTGGTCGATTTCGACGTCGGGCTCCGCAACCTCGATCTCGTGATGGGCGCGGAGCGCCGGGTCGTCTACGATCTGATCAACGTCGTTCAAGGCGTCGCGAAGCTCTCGCAGGCCTTGATCCGCGACAAGCGCGTGGAGACGTTGTCGCTGCTTCCGGCGTCTCAGACGCGCGACAAGGACGCTCTGACCGAGGAAGGGGTCGGGCGCGTCATCCAGGAACTGCGCGAGAAATTCGACTGGGTGATCTGCGACAGCCCGGCGGGAATCGAGCGCGGCGCCACGCTCGCCATGCGGTTCGCGGATGTGGCGGTCATCGTGACCAATCCGGAAGTCTCATCCGTGCGCGACTCCGATCGCATCATCGGTCTCCTCGATTCCAAGACCGAGCGGGCGGAAAAAGGCGAGCGCATCGACAAGCACATCCTCATCACCCGCTACGATGCCGGCCGCGCCTCGCGCGGCGAGATGCTGAGCATCAAGGACGTGCTCGACATCCTGTCGACGCCGCTGCTCGGCATCGTGCCGGAGAGCGAAGAGGTACTGCGAGCGTCCAATATCGGGTCGCCGGTGACGCTCAACGATCCGGCGTGCGCGCCAGCCCGCGCCTATGCCGACGCCGCGCGCAGGCTGATGGGTCAGGACGTGCCGATGACCATCCCAAGCGAAAAGAAGCGCCTGTTCGGCATGCTGTTCGGACGGAGAGCGGCATGAATCTATTCAACCTCTTCCGGCGCAGCCGCAGCTCCGCGCCCGTGGCGCGCGAGCGCCTGCAAATCCTGCTCGCCCACGAGCGGGCGGGCCGCGACCCATCCGATCTGATCGCCCGCCTCCGCGAGGAGATCCTTGCCGTCATCGAAAAACACATCAACGTCGATCGCGACAAGGTGAAGGTCACGATGGACCGCGGCGACAGCATGTCGACCCTTGAGATCGACGTCGAAGTTCCAAATTCCGCGGGTGCGCTCGCGTCCGCCGCCTAATTCTCAGTCGTCCCCCCAAGGCCCCCTGCGTGACGGGCGGCGGTCTCAAGCCGCCGCCCGTTCGTCTTCCGGGTCGAGCGGCAGCTTCACCGGCTGCTTGCGCCGTGCCGACAAGTCGAGTGCCTTGGTCAGCATGAGATTGCGGTGCGCCTCGGCGGCGGTCGCCGCCTGCGTCGGCAGGCCGAGCGCGACGCGATTGAGCCAGGAGTCGGTCTCTTCGCGCATCGGGCCGCGCAGTTCGCCCAGCGCCATATCGCCGGGCGGGTAGCTGCCGAGGAAATCCACGAGGCGACTGCGGTCGGGAGCGTAGCCTTCCTCCTGCGGTTTCGATACCGCCAGCACCATGTCGCGGTGGGTGTCATCGATGGTGAGCACGCCATCGGTGCCGGTGATGCCGACCTCGAGGCTGTAGACCGCGCCCGGCCACGTCACTGGCAGCGCCCAGGAAATGTTGAGGTGATAGACGCTGCCGTCCGAGAACATGATCATGCCGGCGGTCGCGTCGATGCCCTGGTAGAGGGGGCCGAGCACCTTGTCGATCGATCGTGCATAGCACTCGACCGGCGTCTTTCGCTCCATGTACCACATCACGATATCGAGCGCGTGGGTGCCGGAGATCACCATCGGCGAGATCGTTGAAGGATCGTTGGTGCGCTTGTAGTTGTCGATCGCGACCAGGCAATTCATGAAGGCGCGCGAGGTGACGAGAGTCACATCGCCGAGCGCGCCGGTGCGCACCTTCTCCTTGCCCACGAGCCATTTGCGCCGGAAGCGCTGGGTATAGCCGACGATCGCGTCGAGCTTCGCGTCGGTGATCGCCTTGAGCACCCGCGCGGACGCCGCCAGGTCAGTCGCCAGCGGTTTCTCGATCAGCATCGGGACGCCGCGCTCGACCGCGGCGAAGATCGGCTCGACGTGGAGATGCTCGTCGGTCGAGATCAGGGCCGCGGTGACTTCCGGCCGGCGCAACAGCTCGCGGTGATCGGTGGTGACGAAGTCCGCGCCGATACGCGCCGCCACGTCGCCCCCGCGGTTGGGATTGAGCTCGGCGATGCCGATCCACTCGACCGCCGGATGGCGCGCCGCGACCTCGCCGCGAAAGAGGCCGACCCGCCCTGCACCGATGATCGCAAGCCCGATCCCCTTGGCTGATTTCTTCATGGATGCGCGCCCGCCGCGTTCTTCTTCTTCAACTCCGCGATCGCCGAAATCGTCTCATTGGAGAGCGGCAGATCGATCGGTTCGCCGCGCTCGGCCGAGAGGTCGGCGGCGCTGTAAGTCTCCATCACCATGCGGGCGCTTTCCGCCGACACCATCGGCGGGCGATCCTTGATGCAGGCTTCAAGGAAATGGATGGTCTCCGGTCCCATCTGGCCGGCATAGACGTGATCGACCTGCTCGCCCGGCATGGTCGACATCGGAAACTGCTGGCCGCCGGACACCGTGTTGAGCCAATTGTCCCGGTGGGTGTCGTCAAGGATCAGTGCGCCCTCGGTGCCCAAAATCTCCACCCAGGTGGAGCAATAATTCGGATAGCTCGGCGGCAGGTTCCAGCCGCCGCCGATCGTGACCAGCATGCCGTTGTCCATGGTTACGATCGACCACATCACGTCATAGGAGCCGTTGACCGGCTGCATGTAGCCGTAGGAGCCCTGCGAGTAGACCCGCACCGGCTTCGCCGGCTCTAACAGCCAGAACACGAAATCGAGGTCGTGCGTGGATTCCATGACCACGGGCGAGAGCCGCACCCGGCTCGCGATCTTTTTGCCGAGGCTGCGGGAGAGATGCCGGCTCACCATGACGGAGACCACCTTGCCGAGTGTGCCGTCAGTGATCTTTTTCTTGGCGAAGGCAAACTTGGTGTTGAAGCGCTGCGAATAGCCGATGGTGAATTTGAGCCCGCCGCGCCGCGCCAGCGTGATCAACTCGTCGGCCTCCCACAATTCCAGCGCGATCGGCTTTTCTAATAGCACGTGCTTGCCGGCCCGCAGACAGTCGCGCGCAATCGGATAGTGGTTCGATTCCGGCGTGGTCGAGATGTAGACCACCGAAATATTAGGGTTCTTGATGATGTCCTGATAATCCAGAGTCGCGCTCGCCGGATTGGTGAGAGCCTTCACCTCGGCCAGCCGGTCTGGTCTGATTTCGCAGATATGCAGCTTGTCGACCAGCGCCGAGCGCGACAGCGTCTCCGAGCGGATGCCGCCGCACCAGCCGGTCCCGATCACCGCGACTTCCACTTGTTTCACTGGGCTCTTCCCCTGGACTCTCGCACTTCTTGGCCGTGGGATAAGAAACATGATCCCCGCGCCGCTGCAAACCCAAACCACGCCCGGCGGGCTTTTCATCGGGACCTAAAACCGCTAAGTCCCGCCAACACAAAGTCAGGGAGCACGACATGTCCGAAAAGAGCCCGCTCGGTACCGGCACCTACGAGCCCGTTGCCTGGAATTTCAAATTGCTGGCCCAGCACGAGCTCGACGGCTTCGGCGGCATGGGCGAGGGCATGTCGATCCAGATCGCCAAGGATGGTCGCCGCATCATCTGGCTCGCGCACGAAAGCGCGCCGAAGAATTTCACCGCCGTCGACGTTTCCGACCCGCGCAAGCCCAAGGTGGTGGTGCAGACCGACCTGCCGCAGCCTTTCATGCGCTCGAACTCGCTCGAGATTACTGACCAGATCATGGCGGTGGCCTACCAGTGCCAGAAGGTCGGGCAGCAGCCGGCCGGCTTCGAATTGTTCGACATCTCGACCCCGGAAAAGCCGAAGTCGATTGCCTTCGTCGATGCATCCGGGCCGTATTCGCGCGGCGTGCACCAGCTCTGGTTCGCCGACGGCGAGTATGTCCACCTGTCCGGCGGCGCGCCCGACTTCAAGCCGACGCATCCGCTCGACGATCAGTTCTACCGCTGCTTCGACGTGCGCAATCCCTCGAAGCCCACCGAAGTCGGCCGCTGGTGGCTCCCCGGGACGCGCGAAGGCGACAACGAGCCGCCGCCCGCAAGGCATCAGAAGCCGCAAATGGACAAGGGCAACCGCGCCCACAACACCAACGTCTATCCGCAGCGGCCCGACCGGCTTTACCTCGCTTACATCGATGCCGGCATGTTCATCATGGACATTTCCGACAAGTCGAAGCCGAAGCCGATCTCCCGCTGGGACAACTCACCGCCCTATACCGGCTTCACCCATACGGTGCTGCCGTTGTTCGAGCGCAACCTGCTGATCGTCACCGACGAGGCGACGACCGACAACGGGCTGGATTACCCGAAGCTGATCTGGGTGCTCGATGCGCGCGACGAAGGGCACCTGATGCCGATCGCGACGTGCCCGATGCCTCCGCTCGATGCGTACGCCAACCGCGGCGGCCGCTTCGGAGCGCATAACATCCACGAGAACACGCCGCGGCCGACGTCATGGAAGTCCGAGGACATCGTGATCGGCACGTTCTTCAACGGGGGCTTGCGCGCCTACGACGTGTCGAACCCCTTTCAGCCGAAGGAAGTCGGCACCTTCGTGCCGCCGGCGCCGCCGATGTCGGCTTGCAAGTCGATCCAGCTCAACGACGTGTTCGTCGACGAACGCGAGATCGTCTACACGGTCGACCGCTTCTCCGGTGGGCTCTACATTTTGGAAATGGATTTCTGAGGAAGAGCAGCAACTCGTCAGCACCGGGCTTGTCCCGGTGATGACGACGGAGTTGGCAACGCAAGCTGCTCGAATCGAGATGGCCGGGACAAGCCCGGCCATGACGTGAATCGGACCGGCGTCTGAGTTTCGCCCGCCTCAATACCGATAGTGATCCGGCTTGAACGGGCCCTCTTGCGGCACGCCGATATAGCTCGACTGCTTGTCCGAAAGCTTGGTCAGCTTGGCCCCGATCTTGTCGAGGTGGAGCCGCGCGACCTTCTCGTCGAGGTGCTTGGGCAGCGTGTAGACTTTCTTCTCGTACTTGCCGGGATTGGTCCACAGCTCGATCTGCGCGAGCGTCTGGTTGGTGAACGACGACGACATCACGAAGCTCGGATGACCCATGGCGTTGCCGAGGTTCACCAGCCGCCCTTCCGAGAGCAGGATGATACGCTTGCGGTCGGGAAACTCGATTTCATCGACCTGCGGCTTGATGTTGTTCCATTTCAAATTCCGCAAGGCCGCGACCTGGATCTCGCTGTCGAAGTGGCCGATGTTGCAGACGATGGCACGGTCCTTCATCTTGCGCATGTGCTCGATGGTGATGACGTCGAGGTTGCCGGTCGCGGTGACGAAAATGTCGGCGCGCGGTGCGGCGTCCTCCATGGTGACGACCTCGTAGCCTTCCATTGCCGCTTGCAGCGCGCAGATCGGATCGACCTCCGACACCATCACGCGGCAGCCGGCTTGGCGCAGCGAGGCGGCCGACCCCTTGCCGACATCGCCGAAGCCCGCGACCATGGCGACCTTGCCGGCCATCATCACGTCGGTGCCGCGGCGGATGCCGTCGACCAGCGACTCGCGGCAGCCGTAGAGATTGTCGAACTTCGATTTGGTCACGCTGTCGTTGACGTTGATGGCGGGCCACAGCAGCGTGCCCTTCTTCATCATTTCGTACAGCCGATGCACGCCGGTCGTGGTCTCTTCGGTCACGCCGCGGATGTTCTTGCCGCATTCGGTGTACCAGCCGGGCTTGTCCTTGAGCCGCTTTTTGATGGCGGCGAACAGCACTTCTTCTTCCTCGTTGCTCGCGCCGTCGAGGAACTTGGTGTCGCCCTTTTCGGCGCGCACGCCGAGGTGGATGAGGAGCGTCGCGTCGCCGCCATCGTCGAGGATCATGTTCGGCGTGCCGCCGTCCGACCATTCGAAAATGCGGTGGGTGTAGTCCCAATACTCCTCCAGGCTCTCGCCTTTGACCGCGAACACCGGCGTGCCGGCAGCGGCAATCGCGGAAGCGGCGTGGTCCTGGGTCGAGTAGATGTTGCAGGACGCCCAGCGCACGTCGGCGCCGAGCGCGGTAAGCGTCTCGATCAGCACCGCGGTTTGAATCGTCATGTGGAGCGAGCCGGCGATGCGGGCGCCGCGCAGCGTCTGCTGCGGCCCGAACTCCTCCCGCGTCGCCATCAGCCCCGGCATCTCGGTCTCGGCGATGGCGATTTCCTTGCGGCCCCATTCGGCCAGGCCGATGTCCTTGACGATGTAGTCGGTCGCAGCGGTTTTGGCTTTCGCGGCAGCAGTCATGACGATCCTTGTGATGTGAAGGGTGGGGCGCAGGGCGCCGATGGCTGCCTATAGCAAGGCCGATGGCCCTTCGCAACGAAGATATAAAGATTTCTTTATGTCTTTTTGCCGGTCGAATCCGTTGAGGGAGCCGGATCGGGGCGCCATCCAATGCATTGTTGATTTGACCATGGATAACGTCACGCCCGTCTCGTCAATTCGTGCCCTCAAGGCCCTTGCGGAGGCCGAGGCCGAGTGTCGCCGCTGCCCGCTCTACAAGGACGCGACCCAGGTGGTGCCGGGTGAAGGCCATACGAATGCGCGTCTGATGCTGGTCGGGGAGCAACCCGGCGACAAGGAAGATCTCGCGGGCAAACCGTTCGTCGGGCCGGCTGGGCGCATCCTCGATGAGGCGCTGCAGGCGGCCGGCATCGCGCGCGAAGACGCGTTCGTGACCAACGCCGTCAAGCACTTCAAGCACGAGATGCGGGGCAAGCGCCGGCTTCACAAGCGGCCCAACGCCTACGAAATCGAGCACTGCCGGTGGTGGCTCGACCAGGAGCGAACGATCCTAAAGCCTGCCGCCATCGTGGCGCTCGGCGCGACCGCGGCGCGCAGCATCTTCGGCCGGGTGGTGACCATCACCAGGATGCGTGGCGAGCCGCATGAGCTGGCGGATGGCACGCCGGCGTTCGTGACGATCCATCCATCGTTCCTCCTGCGCATTCAGGAAGAGGCAGACAAGCAGCGCGAATATCGCGACTTCGTCGCCGACCTGCGGCGGGCGGTCAAGGTCCTCGCGGAGGCGGCGTAAGCGACTGGCAGGCCTACTCTTCTTCGGTGAAGCGACAGGCGACCAGCGCCGCCAGTGCATCCACCACTTCCGCCGCCTGCGGGCCGCTGGCCTCGACCGTGATCGATGTGCCGGGGCCGGCGGCGAGCATCATCAACCCCATGATCGAAGTGCCGCCCACGGTTTCGTGGCCGCGTGTAACCCGTACATCGGCGTCGAACTTCTCCACCGTCTGTACAAATTTGGCCGATGCACGTGCGTGCAGGCCCTTTTTATTGCAGATCTCGAGGACACGGACCACGGCTTCGGCGGAAAGGTCACCGGCGGAGGGCTGAGGGCCGGCGGCGGGATCGGTCATTTTCCCGAGAGCACCCGGCTCGCGATGGTGACGTATTTGCGCCCGGCATCCTGGGCCGCGGCGACCGCCTGCTCCAGCGGGCATTCGTCGCGGACCTTGGCGAGCTTGACCAGCATCGGCAGATTGATCCCGGCGAGCACTTCGACCTTGGGCCGGCTCATCACGGAAATCGCGAGATTTGAAGGGGTCCCGCCGAACATGTCGGTGAGGATCGCAACGCCATCGCCGGTATCGACGCGTTTCACCGCCTCGATGATGTCCTTGCGGCGCTGCTCGACGTCGTCGTCGGGCCCGATGGTGACGGCTTCAATTTGCTCTTGCGGGCCGACCACGTGTTCGAGGGCGGCGCGAAACTCCACGGCGAGCCGACCATGGGTGACGAGTACAAGGCCGATCATGGAACTCCCTGCGGGCGCGTCCCGGTTGCACCGCACGAAAGAGGCTTCATCTTCACGATTGGAAGTCCGCACGCAAGGGCCTCGGCCACAATTAAGCTGGATGGTGCATTGCGGTAACGGTGACCGAAATAGGGCTTTGGACCGCCGTCGTAAAGGCCAAATACAGCCATGGAAGTCTACTTTTTCCAGGATGGGGTCGACGGCGGGTCCATCTGGACGCGGTGAATGAGCAGGACCACGCTCTGAAATGGGTTCTCTTCCGCTGCGACGGGTAGCCGCGGCAGGCGAATTCCGAACACCTCGGTCGCGCCGGCCGAGAGAGGGGGCAGCCGCTCCGCATCGGCGGCGGCGAGGTCGACCACCCAGCCGACAACCGCCAGCGGTTCGAACGGAAGCCGGACGATCCCGAACCCGCGAACTTCGAGCAGGCCGGCCAGCGCCGCCGGCGGGCGCACCAGCAACCGACCATGGCTGGCGTCAAGCAAAGCACGATCATCCGCCACCAGCCGGGCAAAGGGCAGGCGGCCATCTTTCGCGGCCTCGATGAGAGCGAGGGCAAGTCGCGATTTGCCCGAACCAGCGGGCCCGCGAATGAGCACCGCCCGCGCGCCGACCAGCACCGCCGAAGCGTGAATCGTGCGGGCGTCGTCGCCGCCCATTACATCGCCGGCAGTCGCACGATGAAGCGCGCCCCGAGCACCTTCGCCGGACCATCGGCGGTGGGGGCGCTCATGCGGTTCTCGACCAGCAGCTTGCCGTCGTGCGCCTCGACGATCTGCTTGGAGATGGAGAGCCCCAGTCCGGAATTCTGCCCAAAACCCTGGTGTGGGCGATCGGTGTAGAAGCGCTCGAAAATTTTCTCCAGCGCCTCCGGACGCACGCCCGGTCCCTCATCGTCGACGACGATCTCGACGTCGTTCTTGAGCCGTCGGCAGGCGACGCGAACGACGCTTTCCGGCGGTGCGAACGAACGCGCATTGTCGATCAGGTTATCGACCACCTGGCCAAGCCGGGAATCGTGGCCGGGCACCACGAAGGAGCGCGGGCCGCCGCCTTCGAAGTTCAATGCCACGCTCACCCCGTGTTCGTGGCGCACCTCGTTGGCGACCGTCACGACGGTCCTGAGAAGTTGCGCGAGGTCGACGGCGTCGGTCTCCTGGCGTTGCAATTCGGCATCGAGCCGGCTCGCGTCGGCGATGTCGGAGATCAACCGGTCGAGCCGTTTGACGTCATGCTGGATCACGGTGAGCAACCGGTTGCGGCTCTCCTCGCTCTTGGCGAGCGGCAGCGTTTCGACCGCCGAGCGCAGCGACGTGAGCGGGTTCTTCAGCTCATGCGCGACGTCGGCCGCGAAGCTTTCGATCGCCTCGATACGACGGTAGAGCGCGTGCGTCATGTCGCGGATCGCCCCCGACAGGTGACCGATCTCGTCGCGGCGCCGCGAAAAGTCGGGAAGCTCGACCCGCGCGCGGATGCGGCGGCGGACCCGCTCGGCGCCCTCTGCAAGCCTGCGCACCGGACCCGCGATCGTGCCTGCGAGCAGGAACGACAGCACCACCATCACGGACGCCGCGACCAGAAACACCTTGAGGATCGCCAGCCGCTCGGCCGCTACCATGTTGTCGATGTCGGCGCCTTGGGTCTGCAGCATCAGTGCGCCGCGTACGGCGCGGAAGCGCTGCACCGGCACCGCCACGGAGACGATCACTTCGCCGCGCTCATTGATGCGCACCATGCTGGAGTTGAGCCCCAGGAGCGCGTGCGCGACCTCTTCATAGCCTTTGCCGTTGGCGAGCCCGAGCTCGCGATAGACCGGCAGGTCGCCCTTGGCGAGCCAGCGGCGGAACGAGAGCCAGCGCCGCTGGAAATAGTTCGGGCGCTCTTCCGGCGGCGGCAGATCGATGCGTACCACGTCGTACAGATTGCGGCTGTCGAGGATGGCAGTGCCGTCGCGGTCGTAGATGCGCGCGCGCGTATTGGTCGGCGAGACAAGGCGCCGCAGCACCGGCGCGACCCGCTCAGGATTGATCGAGAAATCCAAGACCGGGTCTTCGGCGGGGTCGTAGCTCTCGTTGGGTTGCAGGTCGAGCAATCGATCCGGATCGATGGTGATGCTGTCGGCGTCGAGCGTCGCCGACGCCGCAATGGCGGCGGCGATGGTCTCCCCTTGCACCAGGAGCATTTGGATGCGCGCATCGATCAGTCCGGCGCGGAACTGCGACAGATATAGAATGCCGATGACGAGCGCGATCAGGCCGGTGAGGTTGAGGAAAACGATCCGGCGCGTCAGGCTCGAAAAGCTCTGGCTGACGAAGAACTGCCAAGCCCGGCGCGGCCAAACCGGCCGTCGTCGACCAGCGGCTTCAGAAGCAGGTTCCGCCTCATCGGGACGCCCGGCGTCGAAGCGCCCGGGCTCGAAACCATCCGTATCGAGACGCGCCTCGTCGAGGCGCTGCTCAAGGCTGGTCACAGCTTTATCGGTCGTTCTGTCGAGCACGGTCGTCTGCCGGGTTGAGTGCCCCCACTCGGTCGGGTCGGCATGATACGACTCTCAGCCAGCCCTGTCCGCTCGCCGACTAGGCACGCTGCCGTCAAGCTTCCTTGAAGCGATAGCCGACGCCGTAGAGTGTTTCGATCATATCGAAGTCGTCGTCGGCCGCCTTGAACTTCTTGCGCAGCCGCTTGATGTGGCTGTCGATGGTACGGTCGTCGACATAGACCTGATCGTCATAAGCCGCATCCATCAAGGCATTGCGGCTTTTGACAACGCCCGGGCGGCTCGCCAGCGCCTGCAGGATGAGAAATTCGGTTACGGTGAGCGTGACCGGGTCATTCTTCCAGGTGCAGGTGTGGCGCTCCGGGTCCATGCGCAGGAGGCCGCGCTCGAGCACCTTGGCGTCCATTTCCTTGCTGGAGGCGGCGACGTCCTTCGGGAAGGCACGCCGCAGCACCGCCTTGACCCGCTCCACCAGGAGGCGTTGCGAGAACGGCTTCCGGATAAAGTCGTCGGCACCCATCTTGAGGCCGAACAGTTCGTCGATCTCCTCGTCCTTGGAGGTGAGGAAAATCACCGGCATGTCCGACTTCTGGCGCAGGCGGCGCAGCGTCTCCATTCCGTCCATCCGCGGCATCTTGATATCGAGGATGGCGAGGTCGGGCGGCGACGTCTTGAACCCATCGAGGGCGGATGCGCCGTCGGTATAGGTCATAATCCGATACCCTTCCGCCTCGAGTGCGATCGAGACGGAAGTCAGGATGTTGCGGTCGTCGTCGACGAGAGCGATTGTCGGCATAAGCCCCTGTCCCTGACAGTTTTCCTGTGGGCGCGCCCGGAGGCAGCCCGGAAAGCTAGGCCGAAGTGTGACTAACTCCTGACAAAGCCGTGATTCGTCAAAGCCTTTTCCCCTGTATAGCCCGCTGCGACGGGCCCGCCAACCCAATACTTCGGTTAGTTTGCAACGTGAGGCGAAGGGCCTCGGTGCTGACGTGGCCAATGCGCGTGTCTTGCGCTGGGTCAACTCTTGCGCTGGGTCAACGCAAATCAGGTGTACTCGACTTGCGCATGTTCATCCGATCTCGGGTAAACCCGAGATCGGGGTCTCGTTCCGCTGCTCCACGAGTTGCTCCACGAGTCTTGGGATACGAAAGGGTTCAGTCTTGGGACACGAACGGGTTCGCCGTCGGGAACTCGGCAGCGGAATTCGACCTGTAATTTGAAATCCTGTTGATGCATTCTGATCTTCCCCGCTTTGGGCGACCGGATCGGAACTCATGGTCCGGATTTCGGATAATTGCTCGGATAATCAAAGGCCGCGGAGGCCCCGATGAAACCCACGCCCGACTTCAACCCCATGGCTGCTTCGAAGAAACTCCTGCGTGAAGGCCGGTCGGCCGCGCTCGCGACCCTCATGCCCGGATCAGGCGATCCCTATTGCTCGCTGGTGAATGTCGCGACCGCCGCCGACGGCGCGCCGCTGCTGCTGATTTCCAAGCTCGCCTTGCACACCAAGAACCTGATCGCCGATCCGCGCTGCTCGCTGATGATCGACGAGCGCAAGGAGGGCGATCCCCTGGAGGGCGGCCGCGTCATGTTGATGGGCACGGCCGCGCCGACCCCCGATCCGGACGTGCGCCGCCGCTACCTTGCGCGCCAGCCGGAGGCGGAAATGTTCGCCGGCTTCGCCGACTTCAGCTTCTACCGGATGGAACTCAAGAGCGTGCATCTGGTCGCCGGGTTCGGCCGTATCGTCGACCTCAAGCCCGAGGACGTGCTCACGCGAGTCGATGACGCGGCCGAACTTGTGGCCGGCGAGCCCGATATCGTCGCCCATATGAACGAGGACCACCGCGACACCTGCCGGCTCTATGCGACCAAGCTCCTGGGGGCGCAGGACGGCGATTGGCGTTGCGTCGGCAGCGACCCCGAAGGGCTCGAACTGCAAAATGGCCGCGCCGCCCTGCGGCTGCCGTTCCCGCAACGGGTCCGCGCGCCGGGCGTGTTGCGCGTGATGCTCAAACAGATGGCCGACACCGCCCGCGCGGCTTGAGGCGCACCGCCTTGTCCCGGCCAGCGAACGCGAGGAGCGCGAGCGCCAAGCCAGCCCGGGATACGAAGGCGCTACCCGATGCCGAGCGCGTGCTCGACGGTATTGAAGTGGGCAAACGCGGACACCGTCGGCCAGTTGGCGATCGAGAGCGCGACGACAGCGACTACGACCGCTCCCAACCACCACCGCCAAGTCGGCCGCGTCGGCTCGTGGTCTGCCGCCGGGTCAAAGCGTGGATCGATAGCCGGTTCACGCACGTCCTCATGCTCGGCCATTTTGCGTCTCCCGCAGACACCTACGTCGTACGTCGCCCGGCAAAACCATCGGTCCGCGGATTCGGTTGCACCATGTGCCAATTCACCGCGGCGCAGTGGCCAATCGCCGCGGCGGGTCCTGGCCCGCGCCGGGCGCGGCCCTTTGAGCCTCGTAAACCCTCGGCCTCGCACGGACTTGGCAGGGCCGAATATCCCCACTATAGGACGCTGGCCTTGAGGGGGCTATACTCGGCCCAGCCGCGCCATTCCAAAGATTGCGGCATCCAGGGAGGGTCCGGCCAGTCGGTGCGCAGGAGGTCTTTCGTGCAAGAATCGGGTGTGAGGAACAGCGCTTACGGCGCCGACAAATTCGGTTTCAAGGATCTGGCCGAGGTCCACTGGAACCTGGAAGCGCCTCAGCTCTACGAACATGCGATCGCGGCGCGCGAGGCCAACGTCATGCAGGGCGGTCCGATCTGCGCGGAGACCGGCGTCCACACCGGCCGCTCACCGAAGGACAAGCACACCGTCGTCGATGCGCTGACCGAGAATACCGTCTGGTGGGATGGCAACCGCAAGCTCACCGGGGCGAACTTCGACCTGCTCTATCAGGACTTCATCGCGCATGCGCGCGGCAAGAAACTGTTCGCGCAGGACCTTTACGGCGGCGCCGATCCGAAATACCGGATCAGGACGCGGGTGTTCACCGAACTGGCCTGGCACTCGCTCTTCATCCGCCAATTGCTGATCCGGCCGGTCGCGCCCGAACTGGAAGACTTCATCCCCGAGCTCACGATCGTCGATCTGCCGACCTTCAAGGCCGATCCGAAGCGCCATGGCGTGCGCTCCGACACCATCATCGCCATCGACTTCACCAAGAAGATCATCCTGATCGGCAACTCGTCCTATGCCGGCGAAATGAAGAAGTCGGTGTTCACTACGCTCAACTTCTATCTGCCGGCGCAGGGCGTGATGCCGATGCATTGCTCAGCCAACGTCGGCAAGGACGGCGACGTCGCGCTGTTCTTCGGCTTGTCCGGCACCGGCAAGACCACGCTCTCAGCCGATCCCAACCGCACGCTCATCGGCGACGACGAGCACGGCTGGAGCCCGGACGGCGTGTTCAACTTCGAGGGCGGCTGTTACGCCAAATGCATCAAGCTCTCGGAGGAAGCCGAGCCCGAGATCTATGCCGCCACCAACCGCTTCGGCTCGGTGCTGGAGAACGTGGTCTTCGATCCGCAGAGCCGCGTCTGCGATTTCGACAGCGATGCCAGGACCGAGAACACGCGCTCGGCCTACCCGCTCGAGTTCATGCCGAAGGCCTCGCGCACCGGCCGCGCGGGCCAGCCCAAGAACATCATCTTCCTCACCGCCGACGCGTTCGGCGTGATGCCGCCGATCGCCAAGCTCACGCCGGCGCAGGCGATGTATCACTTCCTCTCCGGCTACACCGCCAAGGTCGCCGGCACCGAGAAGGGCCTGGTCGGCGTCGAGCCGGAATTCTCCACCTGCTTCGCCGCGCCGTTCCTGCCGCGCCCGCCGGCGGAATACGGCAACCTGCTGCGCGAGCTGATCGCCAAGCACCAGGTCGACTGCTGGCTCGTCAATTCCGGCTGGACCGGCGGCATCTACGGCACCGGCCGGCGCATGCCCATCAAGGCGACGCGGGCGCTGGTCACCGGCGCGCTCGATGGCTCCTTGCGCAGCGCCAGTTACCGCACCGATCCCTATTTCGGCTTCGCGGTGCCGACCTCTGTGCCCGGCGTCGAGCCGCATCTGCTCTATCCGATGAAGACCTGGAAGGACAAAGCCGCCTTCGACGAGACCGCGCGCAAGCTGGTACGCATGTTCCAGGAGAACTTCGTCAAGTACGAAAGCCACGTCGACGCCGACGTCCGCGCCGCCGCACCGGAGGTGCGCATCGCCGCGGAGTGAGGGGCGCGCTGGTAGGCTAGGTAGAGCGAAGCGAAACCCATCGCTTCCTTTGCGCCGCGAGATGCCGGGTTCGCCACGCTCTACCCACCGTACGCGTAGTCGTCCTATGGGGGCATTTGCGCCCCCATTTCGTTTGTGAGAGGCCGTGGTAACGCATGCAAGTCCTCGTCGTCGGCGCCGGTGTCGTCGGCCTCGCCTGCGGGCGCGCGGCCGCCATGGCCGGGCATGAGGTCATCGTCGCGGAAGCGGCCAACGCTATCGGCACCGGGGTTTCCTCACGCAACAGCGAGGTGATCCATGCCGGGCTTTATTACCCGACCGGGTCGCTGCGCGCGCAGCACTGCCCGCGGGCGCGGCGGATGCTCTACGCGTTCTGCGCTTCGCACGGTGTGCCGCACCGCAAATGCGGCAAGCTCGTCGTCGCCACCACCGACACCGAAATCACCCGCCTCGACGCGATCTTCAAGCAGGCGCGGGTCAACGGCGTCGAAGGCGTCGAGATCATCGACGGGGCGGCGGCGCGGCGGATCGAGCCGGAAGTCTCATGCATCGCGGCGATGCGCTCGCCCGAGACCGGCATCATCGACAGTCATCGCTACATGCTGGCGCTGCGTGGCGATCTCGAAGACCACGGCGGCGTGGTCGCGCTCAACACGCCGATCGAGCGGCTCGTGCAACTGCCGGGCGGCGGCTGGGAAACCCATTTCGGCGGCGCCGAGCCGCAGTCGATCACCGTCGACGCGGTCGTCAACGCGGCCGGGCTCGGCGCGCAAAAGCTCGCCGGCGCCACCGAAGGCTATCCGCAGGAGCGCGTGCCTCGGCTGGTCCTGGCCAAGGGCAACTACTTCGCCTACGCCGGCCGCCCGGTGTTTTCCCGTCTGGTCTATCCGGTGCCGATCCCCGGCGGACTCGGCGTGCACGTGACCCTCGATCTTGCCGGCCGCATGCGCTTCGGTCCCGATGTCGAATGGATCGAACACGAGAACTACGATGTCGATGCCAGCCGCTCGGCCGCGTTCTATGCGCGCATCCGCGATTACTGGCCGACGCTGCCCGACAATTCATTGGTGCCGGATTACGCCGGCATCCGGCCGAAGCTCACGGGCAAGGGCGAGCCGGCGGTCGATTTCCTGATCGATGCGCCGAGGGATCACGGCGTGTCGCGGCTGGTGCAATTGTTCGGGATCGAATCGCCGGGGCTGACGTCCGCGCTGTCGCTCGGGGAGGAAGTCGCCGGCTATCTTTCGAGCTGAACGCGCTTGTTTTCGCTGATCGGCGTCGCCGCCGGTGCGACCGCCGAAGCCGGCGTGGAGATCGTGGGCCGGACCCTGGTTTCCGAGAGCTTGCGGCGCATGTCCGCCGACAGCCCGGAATAGGATTCGACCGGGGTGAACTCGGCGTTGCGTTTGCGGCCGCTCGAGCCGCCGCTATAGGCGACCAGTCCGCTGTCGGTGGCGACGATATCGCCGGGTCGCAAGGTCGGATCCTCGGCGGCCTTCATGTTCACCAGGCCGTAGGCGTCCTTGCCGTTGCAGGTGCAGTTCTCGATTTTGCTCTTGCGGTAGGCAAAAGCGTTGGGGAGGTCGCTGTAGCGGGTACCGTCGTGGGCGGTGGCATGATCGATGCCGCCGCCGGAGAACACCTTGGTTTTCGCGGCGGGGCAGAATGAGCTGCAGACCTGCACCGGGGTCGCCGCGCTGCGCTGGATCGGGAAGTAACGGCCGTCGCAGAGCCGGACGCAATAGGACACCGCGGGGCCCGACTCAACGCGCTGTGCCGACGGCTCGGAGGGCCGTCCCGTTGAATTATACTGGGGAGAAGATGGGTCGGCATAGAAGCTGGCCGAAGCTGGCGGGGAAGGGCGCTTAGGCGGGCCGAACAGGAAGTCGAACATGCTCTGAGCGGATGCTGCCCCAAAGGGCGCTGCGACAGCGACGGCGGCGATTGCGAAAACGGCCGTGCCCCGGAAGAAAGGCCGAAGGCTCCAACGTCGGTTGGGCACGTTTAACTCCTTCACTCGCACACCTCTCCGCCCGCGCGAGTTTCTGTCAACTCAACACGACCGGATACCAAAAAGTTGCGGGGCTCCCGCGCGTTAGTCGCGGCAACCAGCAAAAAGGTTCACGACACTCGTACGATTGAGCCCCAGCAGCCTTACTTTAACGCCGAGTGGTAAACGGGCGATGAGCAAGCAGGGTCATAGCGCCGCCGATCAGGCCGCTCAAAAATATCGCCACCACACATAGACGTGGCAGATGGCGATCGACACCACCATCATCGGCAGGGCGGTGAGCGTGTATTTGACGAAGCCGAAGGGGACGCCGTTGCGCTCCGCAATGCTGGCAATGGTGAGGTTCGCCGACGCGCCGATCAGCGTGCCGTTGCCGCCAAGGCAGGCGCCGAGCGCGAGGCACCACCATAACGGCTCGATCTTGTCAGCGCCGCCGAACGCCGGCGCCATGCCCTTGATCAGCGGGATCATGGTGGCGACGAATGGAATGTTGTCCACGGCCGCGGAGAGAAACGCCGACGCCCACAGGATGGTATAGCCGGCATTGGCCAAGTTTCCGCCGGTGACCGCCACTAGCTTGCCCGCGAGGAATTGCAGCAGGCCGCCGACCTCCACCCCGTGCACCACGATGAACAAGCCGATGAAGAAGAAGATCACGATCCATTCGATATCGGAAAACGTCTTGTGGACGTTCTCGGACTGCTTCTCGTTGTGATGCTGCCAATTGTCGAGACCCATGAGCGCGGCGGCGCCCGCGATGGCGATCGTCGCCGGCTCGAGGTGGAGTGGGCGTGCGATCACGAAGGCGACGATGACGATCACGAGCACCGTGAGCGATTGCTTGAGCAGCGTCCAGTCGAGGATGGCCTCTTTCGCACTCATGCCCATGACCAAGATCTGACGTTGCGGCGTGGAGCGCAGGCCGCGGCCCCAGACCGCGTGGATCATCGCCGTCTGCACCGTCATCACGAGCAGGATCACCGGCAGCAGGTTGATGACGAAGGCGTTGAAGTCGAGGCCCGCGAGCGAACCGATCAGGATATTCGGCGGGTCGCCGATCAGCGTTGCCGTTCCGCCGATATTGGAGGCGAAGACTTCCGCAAACAGGAAGGGATAGGGCGCAATATCGAGCTCGCGAGTGATCGCCAGCGTGACCGGCGCGACCAGCAGGACCGTGGTCACGTTGTCAAGCAGCGCCGATACGATCGCGGTCGTGATCTGCAGCAGTATCAGGATGCCGGCGGGATTGGCGTTTGCCTTCTGTGCCGACCAGATGGCGAGATATTGGAACATTCCGGACCGGCGGGAGATCGACACCAGCACCATCATTCCGGTGAGAAGCCCGATCGTGTTCCAGTCGATCCCTTTGAGCGCCTCGGTCTGGTCCAGCGCCCCGATGATCACCATCAGCGAGGCAGCGAGCAACGCCACGATCGCACGGTTGAGCTTGTCCCAGATGATGGCGGCATAGGTCGCGAGCAGGAGCGCGGTGGAAGTCACCATCGGATCGAAGCCGAAGAAAATGTGCGGCGCGAAGTGATCGGTCATCCGGAGGTTCCTCGGCACCGAAGGCTCCGGCAAGCCTCCGACAGTGTCAAGGCGCGCGCGTTCGGTGGTCCTGTGCTATCCTGGAGAATCATCGATGGGAGGACGCCGTGGCCGCCAACACGCGATTCATCAATCCCGCGACCCTGCACAAGCCGCCGACCTATACCCACGTGGTCGAGGTCACCGGACCGGGCCGCACCGTCTACATTTCCGGTCAGCTCGGGGGCGACGCGTCCGGCGAGCTCGTCGGCAAGGATTTTCGCAGCCAGGCCGTGCAGGTGTTCGACAACCTCATGGATGCGCTCGCGGCGGTCGGCGCGAGCTTCGCCGATGTAGTGAAGGTCAACTCTTATCTCGCCGACATCGACGATCTGCCAACGTTGCGCGAAGTGCGTGCCCGCCATTTCAAGGCCGGTGTGCTCCCCGCCAGCACAACGCTGCAGGTGAGCGCGTTCGCGCGCGAGGGTGCGCTGCTGGAAGTCGAGGTGATCGCCGTGTTGCCGCTGAGGGGCGCGACCGCGAAGCCGCAAGCGGCCCGCAGCGGCGCGCCGAAAAGGGGCGCGGCCAAAGCGAGCCCGGCGAGGAAGAGTGCGCCGAAGCCGCCGAGCAAGGCCAAGACCGGACGTACGGCCAAGAAGATCAAAAGCCGACGAAAAGGACGGTGAGCAGTGCAAAGGCCGGCAGCAGGATCGCCGACGACCATAGCATGTAGCCGAAGAAGCTCGGCATCTTGACGCCGCTTTCGGTCGCGATCGCGAAAACCATGAAGTTCGGCGCGTTGCCGATATAGGTCAGCGCGCCCATGAAGACCGCGCCCATGGAAATCGCCGCAAGCGTATTGGCGAGCGGTCCCATCAGCTCGTGGGCATCGCCACCGACCAGCTCGAAGAACACGAGATAGGTCGGCGCATTGTCGAGGAACGCCGAGAGGATGCCGGAAAGCCAGAAATAGGCGACGTTGCGCGGCTCGCCCGCCTGCGTTGTCAGGGCTTCGAGCAGCCAGGCGAACGCGCCATCCTTGCCGGAATTGAGCACGAGCAGCACCGGAATGATGCAAGTGAAAATTCCGGCGAACAGGATCGCCACCTCGCGAATCGGCTCGAAGGTGAAACTATTGGCTTTTCGGTGCTCGTCCGGCGTAAGCCAGAGCGAGAGCAATGCGATCAGCACCAGCACGCCATCGCGGGCGATGTTCTGCAGTTCGAGCCGGGTGCCGTAGATGTCGAAGCTGACGCCGGGCCGCCACGCCGACGAGGCCAGGATGGCGGCAACGATTCCGGCGATCAGGACGAGGTTGATCGCGCCGCGGACCCGCAGGTCGAGCGGAGCGGGCGGGACAATGTTCGCAGGTTCCTTGCGCAGAAACCAGGCATCCAGCGCCACGAATACCGCAAGCAGCAGCAGCACCAGCATGACCGTCGGCAACAGCAGACGCCGCGTGGTCCAGAAGAAATCGACGCCGTGCAGGAAGCCGACGAACAGCGGTGGATCGCCAAGCGGCGAGAGCGCGCCGCCGATATTGGCGACCAGGATGATGAAGAACACGACCACGTGGACATTGTGTGCGCGCGCGGCGTTGGCGCGCAGCAGCGGGCGGATCAGAATTATTGCCGCACCAGTAGTGCCGACGAAGCTCGCGATAGCGGCGCCGAAGCCGAGAATTGCAGTGTTGACGATCGGCCCGCCGCGAAGATTGCCGGTCACCAGGATGCCGCCGGCGACGACATAGAGCGCGAACAGCAGGATGATGAAGCTTAGGTATTCGCCAAGGATCGCGTGGACGAAGGCCTCGGCTGCCGCCGGCACGCCGTACACCAGTGTAAGCGGGCCGACCGTCAGCAGGCTCCAGGCGAACGCGAACTTGCCGTAGTGCCGGTGCCAGACATGCGGAAACAGCAGCGGCCCGGCTGCGATGGTCAGCAGGATTCCGATGAAGGGTAACGCCCAAGGCCAGCGTAGCGATGCGCCGTCGAGGGAAGCCGCGCCGGCCGCATCTGGCAAGAGAATGAGAGCAGCAGCAACGGGGCCAATGCGCTTGACAGCAGAAAACACTGTCCGCCGTAGCTCATTCATTGCGACTTCCAGCGGCGGCGATTGCTCGGGCGATTTGTTTCTGGTCAGCATCATAAAATGCTGGTCCGATTTCGCAAATCAACAAGCCGCCGATCCCGCCTCAATGCGCTTCTTCCCAGTTCTGCGCCGCCCGCGCCTCGACTGCCAGCGGCACCGACAGCGAGAGCGCCGGCATCGGCGCTTCCTCCATCACCTTCTTGATCACCGGCAGCGTATTGGCGACCTCATCCTGCGGCACCTCGAACACCAATTCGTCGTGGACCTGCAGCAGCATCTGGGCGCTGAGCCTGGGCATCGCCAGCGCTCCCTCCATCCGCACCATGGCGCGGCGGATGATGTCGGCAGCGGTGCCTTGCAGGCGCGCATTGATGGCGGCGCGCTCGTTGAAGGAGCGGATCGATGCATTCGACGCCTTGATGTCGGGGTAGTGACACTTGCGGCCGAACAGCGTGGTCACGTAGCCGTTCTTCTTCGCGAACGCCTTGGTCTCCTCCATGTAGTCGCGGATACCGGGGAAGCGCTCGAAATATTTGCGGATATAGGCGCCGGCCTCCTCGCGCGCGATGCCGAGCTGGTTGGCGAGCCCAAACGCCGAGATGCCGTAGATGATGCCGAAATTGATCGCCTTGGCGCGCCGGCGCACCTCGCCGGGCATGCCTTCGATCGGCACGCCGAACATTTCCGAGGCGGTCATCGCGTGAATGTCGAGGTGGTCGCGGAAGGCGTGCCGCAGCGGCTCGATGTTCGCGATCTCCGCGAGCAGCCGCAACTCGATCTGCGAATAGTCCGCAGACACAAGCTTCATCCCCGGCGCGGCGACGAAGGCGCGGCGGATCTTGCGTCCCTCCTCCGTGCGGATCGGGATGTTCTGCAGGTTCGGTTCGGAAGACGACAAGCGCCCGGTCGTGGTCGCGGCGAGCGCGTACACGGTGTGGACCCGGTGCGTGGTCGGATTAACATAGCCCGGCAGCGCGTCGGTGTAGGTCGAGCGCAGCTTTGAGACCTGCCGCCAGTCGAGGATTTTCCGCGGCAGCTCGTGGCCCTGTTCGGCAAGGTCTTCGAGCGCGCGCGCGCCGGTCGCCCAGGCGCCGGTCTTGGTCTTGGTGCCGCCGGGGAGGCCGAATTTGCCGAACAAAATATCGCCGAGCTGCTTCGGGCTGCCAGGGTTGAGCGGCTCGCCGGCGAGCTGCTGGATCTCCGCTTCCAGACCCATCGCGCGCTGGGCGAATTCTCCGGAGAGACGCGAGAGCGTCTGCCGGTCGATCGAAATCCCGCGCCGCTCCATCCGCGCCAGCACCGAGACCAGCGGACGCTCGAGCGTTTCGTAGACGCTGCTGACGTGCTCGGCGATAAGGCGAGGTTTGAGCACATGCCACAGCCGCAGCGTCATGTCGGCATCTTCGGCGGCGTATTCCGCCGCCTTGGACACGTCGACGCAATCGAAGCTGAGCCGCGATTTCCCCGTGCCTGTGACTTCGTTGTAGTCGATCGTGGTGTGATCGAAGTAACGCTGGGAGAGCGCTTCGATGGTATGCCCGCTGCGGCCGGCGTCGAGCACGTAGGACATCAGCAGCGTGTCGTCATACGGCGCCGTCTCGATGCCGCGCAGCGCAAAGAGCTGGCAGTCGAACTTGAGATTCTGGCCGACCTTGAGCACGCCGGGATTTTCCAGCAGCGGCTTGAGCGCTTTCAGCGCCGCCGCCTCGGGAAGCTGATCGGGCGCGAGGCCGCCTTCGAACAGGCTCTCGCCGCCGCCTTCGCCGCCCTTGCGGTGCGTAAGCGGGACGTAGCAGGCCTCGTTGGGCGCGACCGCAAGCGCGAAGCCGCACAGGTTCGCCTGCATCGGGTCGAGGCTGGTGGTCTCGGCATCGATCGCGACCGTTCCGAGGTCGTGCGCGCGCTCGATCCAGGCGTTGAGCCGGTCAAGCGTGCGCACGATCTCGTAGCGCGAGCGGTCGACCTTGGCGTTGTGCGCCGCCTGCACGCGCTGCGCCGCGAGCGCTTGCGGAGTGATCTCGGCCGCGTCCGCCAGCTCGGGCGCGCCGCGCGTGCTCCTGGTGCCTCCTCCCGCGCTTCCGGGGGAGGGATAGGGAGGGGGCGCCTGCCGCGAATCCGGCGCTGCCGGGCCAGGCCCCTTCCCGGCTTCCCCCGCAAGCGGGGGAGGGGAAGGAGCAGCGCCGCCGCTTGGCCGGTTCTCATCCGCCTCGATCTCGGCGGCATCGACGCCGGAGAATTCCGCGACGCGTCGCGTGAGCGAAGTAAACTCCATCGCCTTGAGAAAGGCGATGAGACGCTTGTAGTCCGGCTCGTGCACCGCGATATCGTCGATCGGCACGTCGAGCGCGACCTTGTCATCGAGGGTGACAAGCCGTTTCGAGAGCCGCGCCTTCTCGGCGTTGTCGATCAGGGTCTGCCGGCGTTTGTCCTGCTTGATCTCGCTCGCGCGCGCGAGCAGCGTTTCCAGGTCGCCATATTCGCCAATGAGTTGCGCCGCGGTCTTGACGCCGATGCCGGGCACGCCGGGCACGTTGTCGGTCGAATCACCGATCAGCGACTGAACCTCGATGACCTTGTTCGGCGGCACGCCGAATTTTTCGATCACCTCGGCAATGCCGATCTTCTTGTCCTTCATCGTGTCGTACATGATGACGCAGTCGTTCACGAGCTGCATCAAATCCTTGTCGGACGACACGATGGTCGCCGACGCGCCCACCTCGCAGGCGAGCCGCGCGTAGGTGGCGATGAGATCGTCAGCCTCGAACCCGGCCTGCTCGATGCAGGGCAGATCGAAGGCATGAACCGCCTCGCGGATATAGCGGAACTGCGGGATCAGGTCGTCCGGCGGATCGGGCCGGTGCGCCTTGTAGTCGGGGTAGAAATCGGTGCGGAACGTCTTCTCCGACTTGTCGAACACGATCGCGAGGTGGGTCGGGCGTTCTTCCGGCTTCATGTCGCGCAGGAGCTTCCACAGCATGTTGCAGAAGCCGTAGACCGCGTTGAGCTGCAGTCCATCCGACTTGCGGCTGAGCGGCGGCAGCGCGTGATAGGCGCGAAAAATGTAGCCCGAGCCGTCAACCAGGAAGACGTGGTCACCCTTCTGCGGGGCGCGCCCGAGCGCGGCCGGCGCGGTTTTCGGATGTTCGGCGGCTTTGGCAGGCATGGGCCCGGACTTAACACTCCGGACGCCAATCCGCCACCTTGGACGGACCGCTATGCACCCCTTCAGCGCCTGCGAAACCCGGAGTTGCGGCTATTCCGCCGGTTGCAGCGCCAGCCGCGCCTTGGGTGCGATCCAGAACCGCTCCGGCCGCTCGAACAGGAAACGCAGCGGGGTGTGGCGCACCCCCCAGAACAGGAACAGTGAACCGAACACGCCGCACAGCGTGACCAGCGCGCACATTGTGCCGACGTCGGCGATCCAGCCGGTCTTGGTCAGCAGCGTGCGGCTCGCCGCCATCGGCAGGAAAAACGCGAGGTAGATGACGATCGAGTTGCGGCCGCAATAGCGCAGCGGGCGGAATACGTCGCTCTTGGCCATCAGCGCCGACAGCGTCACCACGGCGCAGGCGCCGAGGAGGCCGAGCGCCAGAGAAATGAATGGCAGGGTGGCGTAGCCGTGGAACACCAGCAGGCCATTGATGAGGCCCCACCAGGTGAGCCCGGCCAGCGCGGTTTCCGGCTGGGCCTGCGCGTGCGCCGTGAGTTCGAAGATGCGCGCGGCGAGGAGATAGCCGGTGTAGAAGAACACAAAGCGGGCGGCGAACTCGTCGATGACCGTCCACCCGGTCTCGATGTGCGCGATTTCGAGCGCCGCGGCAGCGGCCCAAATCACGAGCGGGGGAATGCTGAAGCTGCGCGCGGCCTTCGTCACCACGAAGAAGATCGGCAGCAGATAGATGAACCAGAGCGTGCCGAACGGCTCCCAGAACGACTCGACATAGAGCCAGAGCGCGCCCGCGACGCCGTATTCGTGCGCAAACAACGGCGCCTTGACCGCGAACTGGATCGCGGTCCACAGCAGATAGAAGTAGACGAAGTGCACGACCTTGCGGTCGAGATAGGTGCGCCAGTCGCGGTCGATCACCTGCGCCAGGAACAGACCCGAGATCATGAAGAAGTCAGGCATCCGGAACGGCCGCGCGAACGCGACCACCGTGTGCAGCCAGCCTTCTTCGCCGAGCGCCTGCCCGACGCCGAGCGTCGAGTGCATCATCACTACGAAAACGATGCAGAAGCCCTTGGCGTAATCGACCCAATCGACGCGCGCGCGGCCGGATGTCCCGTTTGCGGTCATCGGTTGCCCCATTCCGGTTCCCATCTGTCTCATATACGGATCGATGCGTTGCGTTGGCCTTTACCGATACAAGGACCGGGCCAGGGGCGAAGGTAGGGAAGGGTTAACCATGCAGTTCGCGTCGCACGGCGGCCCGCTCCGATGCTGACTTTCGACGCCCCGCTTCCGATCGACGCGGCGTTGCCGGAACTGACAGCCGCACTGCGCGAACGTGCCGCTGCGGTGCTGGTCGCGCCGCCAGGGGCCGGCAAGACGACGCGGGTGCCTTTGGTGCTGGCCGCGGAACCGTGGGCGGAGCGCGGAAAGATCATCGTGCTGGAGCCGCGGCGGCTCGCGGCGCGCGCGGCGGCGGCGCGCATGGCTGCGACTTTGGGCGAGCCGGTGGGCGCGACCGTGGGCTATCGCGTGCGGTTCGGTTCGAAGGTGTCGCGTGCGACGCGGATCGAGGTGGTGACCGAAGGCGTGTTCACGCGCATGATTCTCGACGATCCTTCGCTCGACGGGATCGCGGCGATCCTGTTCGATGAATTCCACGAACGTTCGCTCGACGCCGATCTCGGGCTAGCGCTCGCGCTCGATGTGCAGCAAGGCTTGCGGGAGGACCTCAAGCTCCTGGTGATGTCGGCCACGATCGACGGCGCACGCGTTGCAAAGCTGCTCGGCGACGCGCCGGTGATCGCGAGCGAGGGCCGCGCCTTCCCGGTCGAGACCCGCTATCTCGGGCGCGAGCCGCGCGAGCCGATCGAGCGGCAGGTTGCCGATGCCGCAGTGAGGGCGCTGCGGGCCGAGCCGGGCTCGGTGCTCGTGTTTCTTCCGGGCGCCGGTGAAATCCGCCGTACGGAGCGGCTGCTGCGCGAGCGCATCTCCGATCCGGGGATCGACATCGTGCCGTTGTTCGGCGCGCTCGAAGCGCAAGTCCAGGACCAGGCGATCGCGCCGGCGCTGCCCGGCCGGCGCAAGATCGTGCTCGCGACCGCGATCGCGGAAACATCGCTGACGATCGAGGGCGTGCGCATCGTCGTCGATTCCGGCCTTGCGCGCGTTCCGCGCTACGAGCCGGACGTCGGCCTCACGCGGCTCGAAACGGTGCGGGTGTCGCGCGCCTCGGCGGATCAGCGCCGCGGCCGCGCCGGACGCACCGAGCCGGGCCTTTGTCTCCGGCTGTGGGACGAGCCGCAAACCGCTTCGCTCGAAGCCACCAACCAGCCGGAGATTCTCGCGGCCGACCTCTCAAGCCTCGTGCTCGATCTCGCGCATTGGGGCGTGAACGATCCGGCCTCGCTCGCTTTTCTCGATCCGCCGCCGCGGCCGGCGCTCACCGAAGCCAAGGCGCTGCTGGCGACGCTCGGTGCGATCGATGCGGATGGGCGGATCACCGAGGAGGGGCGCAAGCTGCGCGAGCTGCCGTTGCCGCCGCGGCTCGCCCGCATGGTGACCGAAGCCGCACGCCAGGGCGCGGCGGAACGCGCCGCCGACATTGCATTGGTTCTCACCGAGCGGGGGTTGGGCGGTAACGATGCCAATCTCACGCATCGCCTCGATACGCTGCGCGGCGATCATTCGCGCCGTGCACAGGACGCTCGTGCCATGGCGGTGCGATGGGCGGAGATCGCGCAATCGTCTCTGTCTCACGTCCCGTACCGGGAACGGGAGGGCGCTTGCGCCGGCGTGCTGCTGGCGCTGGCTTATCCGGATCGGATCGCCAGGCGCCGCGGCGCCGACGGCGCGTTCCTGCTGGCCAACGGTCGTGGCGCCAGCGTCGATCTCGTCTCCCCGCTCGCGCGCGAGCCGTTCCTGGCGGTGGCCGAGATCGCCGGGACCGCTGCGCAAGGCCGCATCATCCTTGCCGCCGCACTGACGCAAGCGGAGATCGAGGCGCGCTTTGCCGATCGCATCGAGACGCGCGAGGAGATCACGTTCGATCCCGCGATCGAAGGTTTGCGTGCGCGCCGCCTGCGCCGGCTCGGCGCGATCACGCTGGCCGAGCAGGTGGTGCGGATCGAGACCAGCGACGAGACCGCGCAAATGCTCGCCGAGGGGATCGGGCGGCTCGGCTCGCAGCATTGGCCCTGGACGACGGGGCGCAGGCAATGGCGCGACCGCATCATGTTCCTGCGCCGCGCCGAAGGCGACGAGTGGCCTGACCTCTCCGACGAAGCGCTGGCGGCGACCGCGGGCGCGTGGCTTTCGCCCATGCTCCCGTTCAAGACGCGGCTGGAGGAACTGCGCATCGACGAATTCGAGGCCGCGCTCGAGAATTTGCTGCCCTGGCGACTGCGCCGGCGTTTGGACGACGAGGCGCCGACTCATTTCCTCGCGCCGTCCGGTTCATCCGTCCCGATCGATTACGAAGCCGCGGAGGGCCCCAAGCTCTCGATCCGCGTGCAGGAGTTGTTCGGCCTCGACCGCCACCCGTGCATCGCCGGCGGGCGCGTGCCGCTGGTGGTGGAACTGCTCTCGCCCGCGCACCGGCCGGTGCAGGTCACGCGCGACCTCTCCGGCTTCTGGCGCGGCAGCTATGCCGCGGTGAAGGCGGAGATGCGCGGCCGCTATCCGCGCCACCCCTGGCCGGACGATCCGCTGCACGCACCGGCGACGCGCAGGGCGAAGCCGCGCGGGACGTGAAAATTTGAATCAGTTCGTTGTTGGGCTGTTTATCAGTTCGCCGGAAAAGCTCTCATCCCGTGACTTTGTTAGCCGCTTCTTCTCGCGGGTCGTGCTGTGGTCGGGCGCGGACCTGAAGTGAGATGCGGTGGACCATGCTTCGTACCCTCTTCATGGCGGCGTTCATGCTCGTGGGCGGCGTCGTTGCGGCGCGTTATGTCGACCAATCGGCGCACACGCCGGCGGCGGCGGCGATGGCGGTTGCCTCACCGGCGGTGCAGGACAATTCGGGCAGCATGGTGATCAAGGCGGGCGCCGGCGGCCATTTCCGGGTCGAGGCGCGTGTCGACGGCCGCCGGCTCGACTTCGTGGTCGACACCGGCGCCTCGCAGATCACCTTGCGCGAAAGCGACGCCGCGCGGCTCGGCATCCATCCGACGCCGCGCGATTACTCGATCAAGATCAGCACCGCGAATGGCGAGGGCCGCGCGGCGCTGGTTCAGCTCGGCATGGTCGAGGTCGGCAACGTCGTGGTGCGCGATCTGCCCGCGCTGGTCACTCCCGACGAGGCGCTGAGTGTCAATTTGCTCGGAATGTCGTTCCTGTCGCGCGTGCGCTGGACGCACGAGCGCGGGAAGTTGACGCTGGAGCAGTGATATATTCCGATCCCACCATCGATTTTAGTTTGCAGGTCGGCCGGAGCTGTCGGCAGACTTGTAAAATTTGCAGCGTGCGTGATTTTAATAGGGAGTGACTTATGCGGCCGATTTCATCGTCGGCGATTGCATTGTCCACCATCGGAATGGCGGGCGCCGCGTTAGGATGGATCGTCCGAACTCACCCCCGCCCGGTCGCCCCGAGGATCTCGCGCGCCCACTTCTCCTCGACCCGCTTGCGTAGCGCCGGCGGCGCCGACGCCACCTCCGGGAATTCGTGACGCCAGTCCCAGGGCCGGCAGGCGTTCACGATCGCGCGGGTATTTTCCCATGGCGCGGTGCGCAGCATCGGATCGAGCGGCGTCGACCAGGCGCGCTTGATGTATTCGATGTCGGCGACCGGATCGCAGCGCGTCGACATCGCCCAGATCACATCGTCGAGGCTGGTCGGATCGATGTCGCTGTCGACCACCACCACCCAGCGCCCGGCGTAGTTGCCGGACTGGCAGCCGGCGACCAGCATGCCGGCCTGCTGCGCGTGGCCGGGATGCATCTGCTCGATCGCGACCACCACGAACATCCGCACCGCGCCGGCCTCGTGGCACCACACGCCTTTCACGCCGGTGACGCCGGCCGCTTCGATCTCGTCCCAGATCATGCCCGACTGCACGATGCATTTCGCGAACGACACATCGGTCGGCGGCCGCATCGGCGAGGCCATCGTGAGGATCGGATCGTTGCGGTAGTAGGCACGGCGGATGCGGACCACCGGCTCCTCGCGCACGTGGCTCGCGTAGTAGCCGGTGAACTCGCCGAACGGGCCTTCGGCGCGCGTCTCGTCGGGCAGGAATTCGCCTTCGAGCACGATCTCGGCATGCGAAGGCATCGGCAGGCCGTGCAATTCGCTCGGGATGATCTCGTAGGGCCGGCCACGGTGTCCGCCGGCATAGGCGAACTCGCTCACGCCGTGTTTCACTTCATGACTGCCGGCGAGGAACAGCACCGGATCCTGTCCGCAGCAGATCAGCACCGGGCAGGGCTCGCCCTTCTTGAAATATTTCTCGCGGATCAGCCGTCCGTGCTTGCCGGGCGACATCCAGATGCCGGCGTTCTGTCGATCGTGCGCGACCACGCGATAGGTGCCGAGATTGACCCAGCCGGTGTCGGGATCGCGCATGATCACGATGTCGTAGGTGCCGATATAGCGGCCGCCGTCCTTCTCGTGAATCTTCGGGACCGGGAATTTGAACAGGTCGACGGCGTTGTCGCGATCGACGTTCTCCAGGATCGGCCCCTGCTGCACGGTCACCGGCGGGATCAGGCGGAAATCCCCCTTCATCCGATCGCGATAGGCCTTCACCACCGCCGTCGGCTCGTCGGTCTCCGGAAAGCCGAACGCATAGGAGAGCCGCCGGCAGGTATTGTGCAGGCCGGACACGATGCGCATCCCGGGCGGATAACCCTTGATCTTGTCGAACAGGACCGCAGGCGCGCGGCCCGGATTGGAATGCGCAAAAATTTCCGCCAGCACGCCGATTTCAAGATCCCAGTCGGCGCCGTCGATGCGCGCGAGCTCTCCGATCTTGTCGGCATAGTCGATGATGTCGCGCACGTCGGGTTGCCGTTCGTTGGTGCCGGCGCGCGCGCCGCGCTGGTCGGGGTTCAGCATGCTTCTTTCTCCGGGCTTGCAACGCCAAATGACCGCATTGACGCAACGCTGATGATACCACAACGTGGCCCGCAAACCGGAAAGCGGAGGAGACCCCCCGATGGCAAGCGGAAGTTGCACGTCTGGCAGGCCGGGCAGCATCGGCCGCGCGGCGGTGTTTGCTGGCCTGATCGCCGCCGCCGGCGTCGCCGCCGTCGCGGCGAGGGCGCAGACCGACAATACGGTGAAGGTTGCGTCGGCCGGGATCGCCAGCGATATCGGATTTTTCCTGGCGCAGAAGAAGGGCTACTTCAAAGCCGAAGGTCTCGACGTGACGCTCACGCAGCTCGCCAATTCGCCGCAGATGATCGGCCCGCTCGGGCGTGGCCAGCTCGACGTCGGCGCCGGTACGGTGGCGGCGAGCCTTTACAACGCGGTCGCGCAAGGAATCGGGATCCGCGCCGTCGCCGACAAAGGTTCGATGCGCCAGGGCTACGGTTTTTCCGGCCTGCTCGTGCGCAAGGACCTCGTCGATAGCGGCCGCTTCAAGAGCTACAAGGACCTCAAGGGCATGAAGCTCGCGGTCGGCACCTTCGGCAGCGCCAATTCATCGGCGATGAACGAGGCGCTCAAGAAGGGCGGGCTGAAATGGTCGGACGCCAACATCATCGAGCTCAATTTCCCGCAGCACCTGATCGCGTACCAGAACAAGGGCATCGACGCGAGCATGACCAACGAGCCGACCGCGACCACGGCGGTGCGGGAAGGCGTCGCGGTGCGTGTTGCCGGGAATGACGAGATCTATCCGACGCAGCAGACGGCGGTGGTGATCTATTCGGAAATCTTCGCACGCACGCGCCCGCAGCAGGCACTCAAGTTCATGCGCGCCTATATCAAGGCGGTGCGTGAATACAACGACGCGCTCAAGGATGGGAAGATTGCGGGACCGAACGCGGACGAGGTGGTTTCGATCCTCACCGAATACACGTTCATCAAGGACCCCAAAATCCACCGCTCGATCACGCCGGCCGCGATCGATCCGGACGGCCGCATGAGCCTCGACGGGCTGCGCAACGACCTGCAGTTCTTCAAGGATCAGAAGCTCCTCCAGGACCCGAACATCACGGTCGAGCGCATCATCGACACGTCGTTCGTCGAGCAGGCGGCAAAGGAGCTGGGGCCTTACAAGCCGCGTTCGAACTGAGCGCGGCTGGCTGGCGTTAAGGGGCAAAAACGTGAATGGCCGGGACAAAGCCCGGCCATGAAGCAAGTCTCAGCTCGGGGCCTGCGCCTTACGGCTGCTGCTGCTGTTCCTGCGGCTCGGACGCCGAGCGCTGGCCGACAACGCTGCCGGACGCCAGCAGGAACCAGCCGAGGAAGATGTACCAGGCCGCGTTGTCCGGGGTCATCCCGGGAATCGGCAGCCCGATCGGCAGCGCCGACAGCACGCCGATCATGGCCAGGCATCCCGCGATGACGAAAAGTGCGATATTGGGCGCATGTAAAGTCATGAAAGCCTCCCGTGGTGATCTGGCAAGACCTCTAACGGTCGGCGCTTAACAATTCGATGATCCACGCCGCCGGCCGGTGGCTTGACCGCGGTTAAGGTCAACGGTTCCTCTCGAATATTGCTGGATGTTGTCGGGCCGAGGTTGTGCGCGGCGGCGCAAGGAAGGGCCTAGGCTGACAATGGGGAATTCGTGTATTATCAGTGCGGGTGCAAGGCCGAGCGCTGTTTTGCAGGCGAATTCCCATGATTGGCCGCAATCTCCTTCTGGCAGGCATGGCGGTTCTGGCGGGTACCGGCGCCGCGGCGGCGCACCACTCCATGGCGATGTTCGACCAGGATCATCTCATCGAGCTCGCAGGCACGGTCGAGGAGTTCGGCTTCACCAGCCCGCACACCTTGATCCTGTTGCAGGTCAAAGGGAAAGACGCGCGTCCGGTGACTTGGCGGCTGGAAGGAAATAGTCCCAACAGCCTCGCGTGGGATGGCTGGTCCAGCAAAGCGCTGAAGCCCGGAGATCAGGTCCGGATCATCGTCGAGCCGCTGCGGAGCGGGGCTCCGGGCGGCCGGTGGATTCAAAGCAATATCAAGTTCTGGGACGGCACCCCGATTGTGGCGGTCAGCGCAAAATGAGCGGCCTCCGTCGCTTTGGCCCGTTCACGAATACGCTTGCCGTTCCCTCGCCGCCCCCCAGCGTTCGGCGATGCGCTCGAGCGAGAAATAAATGCTCGGAAGAACCAACAAAGTGAGCAGCGTCGCGAGGATCATGCCGCCGATCACCACGGTCGCCACCCCGCGTTGAACGTCGCTGCCGACGCCTGTCGCCAGCGCCGCCGGCAGCATTCCGATGGTCGCGACCGTCGCGGTCATCAGCACCGGCCGGAAGCGCTCCGCCGCTCCGCTCAAGACCGCCTCGCGCAGCGAAGCGCCGGTCTCGCGCAATCGGTTGAGATTGGCGACCATGATGATGCCGTTCTGCACGGCAACGCCGAACAGTCCGATGAAGCCGACCGCCGTCGCCACGTTGAGCGTCTCGCCCGTGAGGAAGAGCGCCATCAAGCCGCCCAACGCGGCAAGCGGGACGATGCCAAGGATCAGCAGGGCCTGGCGCAGCTTTCCGAACTCGGCGTAAAGCAACAGCGTCATGAGCCCAAGCACGAGGCCGAGGATCAACACAAACCGCCGCTGGGCGCGCTCTTGGTTCTCGAATTGCCCGGCAAATTCGAGGTGATATTTGGACTGATCGAATTGCACCGATCGCGCAATCCGCTCTTTCACTTCGTCGAGGTAGGAGACCAGGTCGCGGTCGGCCAGGTCGATGCGAATGCTGAGGTTGCGGCGGGTATCGGTGCGCGTGATGGTGCCTTCGCCGGTCCGCTGTGCGATCTTGGCGACCTGGGAGAGCGGAATCTGCATCCCGCTGGAATTGGTCAGCGTCAAGTTGCCGAGCGCCTCCGGATCGTAACGCGAGTTCAACGGGTAGCGCACACTCACATCATAGGAGCGGTCGCCCACGAAGACCTGCGTGACCGCCGCACCGCCCACGCCGTTCTGGATCAGGCTGGTGATATCGGAGATGTTGATGCCGTAGCGGGCAGCCGCGGCACGATCGGCTTCGATCGCGATCTGGGGCGTCGGCGGCTCCTGGAAGATCGAGGCCTCCGCGGTGCCCCTGGTGTTGCGCAGGATGTCGACGATCTCGTTCGCGATCCGGCGGTCCTCGGTGAAATCGTCGCCGACCACCCGCAGGACCAGCGCGCTGTGCGCGCCGCCGACGAGATCGAACACCATGTCGCTGATGGGCTGGTTGATCCCAACGTTAAATCCAGGCAGTTGCTTCAGTCGCGCATTCAGCTTGCGCACGAAGTCCGCCTTGGTCTCGCCCTTCGGCCAGGTTTCATAGGGCGTCAGTCCGATCGGCGCCTCGATGTGCGAGGGTGTCCAGGCGTCGACGGCGGCGTCCTCGCGACCGAGCTGGGTCATGATATAGCGGACTTCCGGAAATTCCCGCACGGTGCGCCGAAGCTCGCTTGCCATGTCGCTGGCGGCTTCGAGTGAAAGGCCGCTCGGCATCTGGACCTGGAGCCAAAGGCTGCCCTCGTCCAAATCCGGCAAGTAATCGCGGCCGACCGATGCGCCGAAAAAGCCCACCGCAACGAACGCGGCGCCGCCGGCAAGGTAGGACAGGATGGGCCGGTCGAGCAGCCGCCCGAGCGTGGCGCGGTAGGCGTGCCCCAGCCATTCGAGCGGGATGTTGCGGAACGCCCGGCGCGGCTTGCGGAACGCCAGGTAGGCGAGGCCTGGTACGAGTGCCAACGTACAGAGGAGCGCGCCGAACAGCGCGAAGCCGACGGTGAAAGCCATGGGGGTGAACAAGGCCGCCTCGCCCCGCTGGAGCGTGAACAGCGGGAAGTAGGCGGTGATGATGATCAGGGTCGCGAAGAAGATCGGCCGCGCCACCTGGCTGGTGGCGGATCTTATGTCCTCCTCGGTCAATGGCTCGTCCGGCTTCGCCTCGCGCCGTCGCAGGATGTTCTCCGTCACCACGATCGCGCCGTCGACGATCACGCCGAAGTCGAGCGCACCGAGCGACAGCATGCTTGCCGACATGTGCGCGGCGTTCATCAGCACGAAGATGGAGACCACCGCCAGCGGTATGGTCACGGCGACGACCAGCGCGCTGCGCGGGCTGCCGAGGAACAGCATCAGGACGACGATCACGAGGCCGATGCCTTCGAGCACCGTGTGACCGATCTTGCTGACGGTCGCGTCGACGAGGTCGCCGCGGTCGAGGACTGTCACGATGTGGACATCCTCGGGTTCGAGCTGCTTGCGCAGCTCCTCCACCTTGGCGTGGATGCCGGCGATCGTGTCGGACACGTTCGAGTATTTGAGGCCCATGACGATGCCTTCGATCGTCGAAGGGTTCTCGTTGAAGCCGAGGATGCCTTCGGGCTCCTGGTGCGCGTAGCTGAGCGTACCGAGGTCGCGCACCATGACCGGCATGCTGTTGGTCTGCGACACCACGATGTTGCCGAGGTCGTCTAGCGTGTGCACGAGGCCGACGCCGCGAACGATGAAGCTCTGGTCGCCGCGCGCCACGCGGCCGCCGCCCGCATTCGCGGTGTTGTTGTTGATCGCGTTGATGACGTCGTTGATCCCGAGCCCGTAACGCAACAGCTCGGTCGGATCGAGATCGAGTCTGAATTGCCGGGTGAACCCGCCGAAATTGTCGACATCGGCGACACCTGGAACCTGCCGCAGCGCCGGCTGGACGACCCAGCGTTGATATTCCGACAGGTCCATCAGGTTCTTGCTGTCGGATTGCAGCGTGTAGCGGTAGATCTCCAGTTCCGGAGCCGACACCGCGTCAAGCCCGGCGGAGGCTCCGGGCGGGAGGCTGACGTCGCTGATGCGCTCCATGACGCGTTGGCGCTCCCAGTAGTCCTCGGCGCCGTCGCGAAACAGCAGATTGATCTGCGACAGCGAGAAGACGCTGACCGACCGCATGCTGGTCAGCCCAGGCGTGCCGTTCAGCGCGCGCTCAAGCGGGATCGTGATCTGTTGTTCGACTTCTTCGGCGGCAAGGCCGGGGACCTGGGTGGTCACCTGCGCTGAGACGGGGCTCAGCAGCGGGTAGGCGTCGATCGCCAGTTGCGTCCACGCATAAATGCCGAAGATGCCAGCGAATATCGCGATCAGCCGGACCACAAGGCGCTTCCTGAAACAAAGCGCGACGAACTGATCAATCATTGAGGCGGACCCCGCCCTTTACGACCACGCGATCACCGGGTGCAAGGCCGCTCTTGATCGCGGCGGCGTTGCCTTCCTGATAGGCGATCTCGACATCACGGCGTTCGAACGCCCAAGTCGCGACCTCGACGAAGACGCTGGTCTTGTCGTTGGTCATTACCAGCGCCGAGGTCGGCACGATGAGCCGCGTCACCGGAGGCGCAACGAAAGTCGCGCTGGCGAACATGTTGGGCTTCAGCGCTTTGTCGGGATTGTCGAACGCGATGCGAACCTTGTTGCGGCGGGTGTCCGGCTCGATCACGTCGCTGACAAACAGCACCTTGCCGGTGAAAACCTTGTCCGGGTAGGACGGGAACGTGACGTTGACCGCCTGTCCGGTGAACACGAACGAAATGTCCTTCTCGGGCACGTTGGCGGTGACCCAGATCGTGTCCAGGTTCGCGATCGTCATGGCCGTCGCGGTCGGATCGTTGAGGAAGGCCCCAGGCGCTATCTCCAGGTCGATCACGCTGCCGGCCACCGGGGCCTTCAAGGTCAACAGACGGGTCTTGCTGACCTGCTCGGCCGATACCCCGATCGAGCGCAGCCGTGTCTCGGCCCGCTCGAACTCCGACTGCGCCTGCGCAAAGTCGCTCTGGGCTTGTTCGCGATCCTTGATCGCCGCGCCGCCCATTTTCTCCAGGCCGTATTGCCGGTCGAGCTGCTTCTTGGTGAGCGTCAGCATGGAGCGTGCCTTCTCCTGGTCGGAATAGGCCTGCGCCAGATCGCCGGAGTCGATCACGGCGAGTTCCTGTCCCGCCTTCACCCGCTCGCCGAGCTGGATCTTCAGCTCGACGACGCGCCCGGCCACGGGTGGAAGCACCTTCACGGTTCGGGCCGGATCGGCTTCGACCACCGCGGGTAGGACCAGCGTCCGGGACACCTCCTTCGAGGCGACCTCCGTCACCACGAGCTGCGAGCGCAGCAATGAATCCGACGGTACCGTGATCCGGTCGCCGATATGCGTGAACGGAGCTTGCGGGCGGGGCGCGACTTGCTCGGCAGAATTGGATGGACCCGAAGGTGACCATCGGGCAGCTATGAACCGGTCGCCGAAAACCCCGAGCGCCACTCCGATCACAATGAGCAAAAGACTTGCGCCGACACGCCCAGGCGGGCGTTCGTCAAGCTCAGAGGGCTTCTGTAGGGGCTCATGCATTCGAGCAACTCGTCGTCGGGCCCCGCAAAGCCCGAGACGCCCTCCCTTTGTTTCCCCGTTCGTTGTGTCAAAATACAAAGAATATCATACCGAGTCCAACGTCAACGGCGTTGAGTTTGGAATCGGTCCAATCAAAGTTCGCAAGTGTTGGCCGGGAATCGTCCGGTGCCAACGAGCGGGGCTCAGTCAATGAAGGTGCGCCCGCTCACAGCGGTTACAGCGACTTGACGATCTCTTCCGTCATCTTCTTGGCGTCGCCGAACAGCATCATGGTATTGTCGCGGTAGAACAGCGTGTTGTCGATGCCGGCGTAGCCGGAGGAGAGCGAGCGCTTGGAGAACATCACCGTGCCGGCCTTCCACACTTCGAGCACCGGCATGCCGAAGATCGGCGAGGTCGGGTCTTCCTTCGCGGCCGGGTTGGTCACGTCGTTGGCACCGATCACGAAGGCGACGTCGGCCTGGGCGAATTCCGAGTTGATGTCTTCGAGCTCGAACACCTCGTCGTAGGGCACGTTCGCTTCCGCGAGCAGCACGTTCATGTGGCCGGGCATGCGGCCGGCCACCGGGTGGATGGCGTATTTCACTTCCACGCCTTCCGCCTTGAGCCGATCCGCCATCTCGCGCAGCGCATGCTGCGCCTGCGCCACCGCCATGCCGTAGCCCGGCACGATGATGACCTTGCCGGCGTTCTTCATCATGAAGGCCGCGTCCTCGGCCGAGCCTATCTTCACCGGGCGCTGTTCCTTGCCGGCGGCAGGACCCGCAACCTCGCCGCCGAAGCCGCCGAGGATGACCGAGACGAAGCTGCGGTTCATCCCCTTGCACATGATGTAGGACAGGATCGCGCCCGAGGAGCCGACCAGCGCGCCGGTAATGATCAGCGCGGAATTGCCGAGCGTGAAGCCGATGCCGGCTGCCGCCCACCCCGAATAGGAGTTGAGCATCGAGATCACGACCGGCATGTCGGCGCCGCCGATCGGAACGATGATCAGCACCCCGAAGGCGAAGGACGAGAAAGCGAGCAGCCAGAACGCGGCATAGCTCTCGCTGCGGGCGAACCAGACAATCAGCAGCACGATCGCGATCGCCAGGGCGATGTTGATGACGTGGCGCACCGGCAGCAGGATCGGCGCGCCGCTCATGCGCGCGGACAGCTTGAGGAACGCGATGATCGAGCCGGTAAAGGTGATGGCCCCGATGGCGACGCCGAGCGACATTTCGACCAGGCTCGCCCGATGGATGTTGCCGACGGTGCCGATGTCGAACGCGGCGGGCGCGTAGAGCGCGCCGGCCGCCACCAGGACCGCCGCCATGCCGACCAGCGAGTGGAAGGCCGCGACCAATTCCGGCATCGACGTCATCGGCACACGGCGCGCGATGGTCGCGCCGATGCCGCCGCCGATCGCGATGCCGAGGATCACCAGTACCCAGGCAGCGGTGCTTGCAGGCGGATGCGCGGCGAGCGTGGTGCCGACGGCGATCGCCATGCCGATCATGCCGAATGTGTTGCCGCGCCGGCTCGTCACCGGGCTCGACAATCCGCGCAGCGCCAGGATGAAGAGGGCACCAGCGACGAGATAGAGCAGCGCGGCGAGATCGGCGTTCATGGCGTTATCCGTGCGTGAATCTTACCTCCCCCTGCGGGGGGAGGTCGGCGAGCGTAGCGAGCCAGGTGGGGGTCTCGATCGCTGCGAAGTGATACGGGGCCCCCCGCGTCATTTCTTCTTCTTCTGATACATCGAGAGCATGCGCTGGGTGACCAGGAAGCCACCGAAGATGTTGATCGAGGCGAAGATCAGCGCGACGAAGCCGAGCGCGCGCGCCCACACCGGCCCCCAGTCGTTCGCGAGCAGCGGTACGCCCACCGCCAGCAGCGCGCCGACGACAATGACCGAGGAGATCGCGTTGGTGACCGACATCAGCGGCGTATGCAGCGCCGGCGTCACCGACCAGACTACGTAATAGCCGACGAACACCGCCAGCACGAAGATCGAGAGCCGGAACATGAAGGGATCGACCGCGCCGCCGCTGGCCGCATGGGCCGCGCCGCCTCCCGCGGCTGCGATGATATCGAGCTGGGAGAGGATGATCTCGCTTCCGGGTGCCGAAGGCGTCGTTGGGATCATGGCAGGGCCTCCTTCTCAGCGCGCGTCACGCCGCGGCGATCAAGCTGCAGCGGTCATGCGGCGGTTTTAGGCGCAAAGGCGGGATGCACTACGACGCCGTCGCGCGTGAGCACGGTCGCCTTGACGATCTCGTCGTCCCATCTGACGGCGAGCGTCTTCTCCTTCTTGTCCACCAGCGTCTCAAGGAAATTGAACAGGTTCTTGGCGTAGAGGCTCGACGCCGAGGCGGCGATGCGCCCGGGGACGTTCAGGTGGCCGACGATCTTGACGCCGTTCGACTGCACCACCTCGCCGGGCTTGGCTCCTTCGCAATTCCCGCCGCGCTCGACCGCGAGATCGACGATCACGGAGCCTGGGCGCATCGAAGCCACCATCTCCTTCGAGATCAGCCGCGGCGCCGGCCGCCCGGGAATGAGCGCGGTGGTGACGACGATGTCCTGCTTCTTGATGTGCTCGGCCACCAGCGCCGCCTGCTTGGCCTGGTACTCCTTCGACATTTCCTTGGCGTAGCCGCCGGCGGTTTCGGCCTGCTTGAATTCCTCGTCCTCGACCGCAAGGAATTTTGCGCCGAGGCTCTCCACCTGCTCCTTGACCGCAGGCCGCACATCGGTGGCGGTCACGATGGCGCCGAGTCGGCGCGCGGTCGCGATCGCCTGCAGGCCGGCGACGCCGACGCCCATGATGAACACCTTCGCGGCCGGGATGGTGCCGGCCGCCGTCATCATCATCGGCAGCGCGCGGCCGTATTCCGAGGCGCCGTCGATCACCGCGCGATAGCCCGCAAGGTTGGCCTGGCTCGATAGGACGTCCATCACCTGGGCGCGGGTGATGCGCGGCATCAGCTCCATGGCGAAGGCGGTGACCCCGGCCTCCGCCATGGCTTTCAGCGCCGCGTCGTTGCCGTACGGATCCATGATCGCGATAACGAGCGTGCCCTTCTTGTAGCCCGCAAGCTCGGCCGCCGCCGGGCGGCGCACCTTGAGCACGACGTCCGCGTCACGAACCGCATCCGCCGTAACCGTCGCGCCTGCAGCCTCGAACTCGGAATCGGGGATGCCCGACTTGATCCCGGCGCCCGGCTCGACCGCGAGGTCGGCGCCGAGCGCCTTCATTTTCTTGACCGTCTCAGGCGTGGCGGCGACCCGGTCTTCCGCGGGGTCGGCCTCGCGCGTTACCGCAATACGCATTCACCCCGTCTCCCGGGTTGGAAATCTCGCGTCTGGGGGAAGGATCAGCCCGCCGTCAGCGCCAGGGTGAGGAGCGAGATTGCGATCATCACCATGCTGGGCGCCTTGGCCCCGGTGGCGAGGCCATGCACAGCGACCAGGGCCGCGGCCACGAAGATCGATACCGCTGCGAACCAGTGGCCCAAGACTCCGCCGATGCAGAGCCCGAGGATGATATTGACGACGTTCGCGGCGCCGATAAAGGCGAGTTGAACGAAGCCCGAATAGGTGGCTTCGTGCGCGACCAAGTCATTGCCGGTCGCGGTCGCGTATTCGACCTTGCCGTGGTCGGCCATACGATCCTCCACATCAGGAATTCTGTGCCCGCCGCGGGAATTACCGCAATTGCGCAGGAAGGGCAACGGCGCTGTGTGCCCGGCGTTTGGGCAGGCTGGGGACGGGCAGTCTCGCCGTTACGGGGCGGTTTCGGCGAGCCCGGCCTTCGCCAGCGCCGCCTTCTGCCGCTGCGTCACCCGCGCGATCGAGAAATCCTCGATCGCTTCGTTGAACAGCCGATAGAAATTGAGCTCGGCCCGCAAATGCAAGAACACCGCGCCAAGTCCGATCGCGGCGCGGTCCATGAACACAAATTCGCGCGGCACCGTCACCGGTCCCTTCGACTTCAGCGCCCGGTGCACCTCGAACGCCTGGCGGCGGCCGTACTCCGCCGGCTTGACCCCGTCGGCGAGGCTGCGCACGCGGTCTTCGAGCAGCGGCCCGTAGATGAAGCGCGCCCAGATATTGAGGGCGTCGATCAGCTCGCGCGAGAGCCGCTTGAAGCCCCAGGTCTCATAGGCGTGGACGATGAGGTCGTCGTCGCCCTCGCGCAGCCCGTTGTAGAGATCGACCACGCCGCCGACGAATTTCGGCGGAAAGATGCGGATGCAGCCGTAATCGAGAAGGTTGATGCCGCCGGGCTCGCCGCCCGCGTCGAACACCGAATAGTTGCCCAGATGCGGGTCGCCGTGGATGACGCCGAAGCGGCTGAACGGAAACCACCAGGCGGTGAACATGGCGGTGCCGAGCTGGTTGCGCACGGCGAGTGGCGCATTCTTGTGCTCGAGGAGCCGCCGGCCTTCGAGCCAGTCGAGCGTGAGCAGGCGCCCAGTGGACAGATCCGGCCACGGCCGCGGCACCCGGATGAGGTCGGTGTTCGCGAGCATCGCGCGGTAGAGCGCGACGTGCTTCGCCTCGCGCCGGTAGTCGAGCTCCTCGCGAATGCGGGCGCCGATCTCCTTGGCGATCTCGGTCGTATCGATCACCGGATCCATGCGCCGATGGATGGCGAAGATCCATTGCAACTGCTTCAGGTCGGCTTCGACCGCCGACTGCATGTCGGGATACTGGAGCTTGCAGGCGAGCGCTTCGCCCGTGTGGGCGCGGGCCTTGTGAACCTGTCCGAGCGAGGCGGCGGCGGCGGGGTGATGCTCGAATCTTGCGAATTTCGTCTGCCAGTCGGGACCAAGCTCGGCCTCCATGCGCCGCTTGACGAAGGCCCAGCCCATCGGCGGCGCCTGGCTCTGCAGCTTGGTCAGCTCAGCCGCATATTCCGGCGGCAGCGCATCGGGGATGGTGGCCATGAGCTGCGCCACCTTCATGATCGGCCCTTTGAGCCCGCCGAGCGCCGAGGCTAACTCCATCGCATTGCGGCCGCGGTCGAGCTCAAGCCCGAACAGCCGCGCGCCGGCGATCCGCGCCGCCACCCCGCCGACATTGGCGCCAACGCGCGCATAGCGTGCCGCACGGGCAGAGAAGCGGTTGGCTTCGCGATCGGTCATGGGACTCTCAGATCACTACTTCTTGCGTATTGAGATGTAGGCGCGGGCAACCAGACGAAAAGATGGAGCCAAGAGTGAATTCCGCGCTTGCTCAAGTTTTGGGCCAGTTGTCACGAATCCAACGCGCAAGACTTTCCTCACTGACCTCGCCGGCGGCGAGGGCCATTGTCATGGCGGTTGCATGGGCTTGATCCGGAGCGAAGCTCACGTCGCTTCAATGCGATTTGGCTGCGACCCCGATTTTGGCCGGAACCAGCGGAAAGTCCTTGATATTCGCGATCTCCAACCCACTGTTGCCTACGGCGTCCTGTTCGAGCTTCGCCCGATCGGCGAACATCGTCCGCAGCCGGTCGATATGCACGATGCGGACCACGCGGTCGACGCCGCCGATCGCGAGCAGCGGGTCTTCAAGCGTCTTGCTGAGCGTAACCACCCACACCGGATCGTCGGAAAACTGCAGGACGGTCTCGGACGTCGCGGTTGCGGCGGCGCCGTTGCGGGCGAGGCTCCATAAGTGCACTGAGCCATCAGACGAGCCGGTGACGAGCGTGCGTCCGTCGGCGGTGATGTCCACGCCCCAGACCGGACCCGCGTGCTTGAGCGGCTTGCCGGCCGGTTGATGAGACGCTACGTCCCACAGGCGCGCTGTGTGGTCGTCACTGGCCGAGAGCAGCAGGCTTCCGTCTGGTGAGAACATGACTTGCCAGACTTCATCGGTGTGGCCCGCCATTGTTGCCACGAGCGTCCAGTCGGCGACCTTCCAAAGCCGGATGGCTTTGTTTTCACCCGAAGTCGCCAGCAGGCGGCCGTCGGGACTGAAGGCAACCGCCAGCACTTTCTTGGGCGCGTTGTTGCCGGGATCGACCTCAAACTCCTTCACAAGACTGCCATCGGCGGTGCTCCAGACCCGGATGCGTCCGTCGTCGTTGCCGGATGCGATGATCTTCGCGTCGGGACTGAAGGAAACATCGCGCACGATCGGCGGATCGGCGCCCACGGGTTTCAAGACCCGCGATTCCGGTATGTCGAGGTCCCAGAGACGGAGCGTGCCGTCCTTGCTCGCTTCGACCAGATGCGCGCCGTCGGCGCTGTAGTTGACCATCGTCACCGAATCGGTCGGGCCGGGATCGTTGTCGTCCCGGAGCAAGGTCGCGGAATTGCCGTTGAGACTCCAGAGCCGCACGGTCCGGTCCCAGCTTCCGGAAGCGAGCTGCGCGCGCCGCGGATTGAACGCGAGCGATTTGACCGGCCGCCGATGGCCATAAAGGGTCGTCAATTCCTCGCGCTGGCCGATTGTGTCGAGGTCCCAGATTCGGATGGCGCCGGTGCTGTCTCCGACCGCGAGCCCGTGCGGGACTTGCATGCCCGAAAACACCACCGCCGTGACGTTGCCTTGCGGCCCCGGCAATTGCAGCAGGGTGCGGCCGGTGTCGACCAGCCACACCCGGGCCGAACGGTCTTCGCTGCCGGAGGCGAGCCGGTCGCCATCGTCACTGAACGCAAGCGAGAGCACGCCGCCGTTGTGACCGGGAAGGTCGCGCAGTTGCCGTCCGCTGTCGCGATCCCACAGCAGAATGCGATTGTCCCACCCGCCCGAGGCGACCAGCTTGCCATCGGGACTGAAGGCGAGGCTAAGGACGGCATCGTCATGGCCGACGAGCGTGCGAAGCTCCTTGAGCGCCGTCTGGTGCCCGGCGGAACTGACACTCCATAATTTCACGTCATTGTCCCAGCTCCCGGAGGCCAGAAACCGTCCATCGGGGGTGAACGCGATGCTGGAGATCTGATGCCGATGGGTTCGCACCTGAAAGATCGGATGCGGATTGCCTGCGCGAATATCCCAGAGCGACAAAGTCCCGTCATTGGCGCCGACGGCGAGCATGCGTCCGGTCGGGTCGAACGCGAGGCTGGTGGTGTTGCGCACATCTGGAAATTCGACCCCGCCGGATTCCATGCCGGCGCCGACCGGCCGTACGGCGATCGAACGCTCGCCCGCCACCGCGAGCAAACGCCCATCGGGGCTGAACGCCGCGATCACCTTGTCCTCGCTGAACGGAAAGGTCGCGAATTCGTATCCACTTTTCAAATCCAGCAGCGATACGCGACCGTTCATCTTCAGCGCGAATGTCTTGCCGTCTCGGCTCGAGGCGATGACGGCGCTCCCGCTCGGACCCGGGATCACCGTCAGCAGCCGGGCCGATTTCGCGCGGGCCTGCAAGAGCGGCTCGCGCGCTTCCGGCGTATCGTCGAGCACGAGCGAGCGCGCCAGATAGAGCTCGGCGCGCATCGGATCGCTGTTGCTGAGCGCAGTGATCCCCTTCTCGCGAAAGTCGCGGGCGAGGGTGCGGCGGCCTTCGGCGTATTTGAGCACCAACAACGTGCCGATGACCATCAGCACGGTGACCGCCACGCCGGCGACGCCGACCAGGCGGTTGCGGCGGTTGTTCTCGTCGCGCCGGCTGCCGAGGATGTACTCGACCTGCAGCGGCGAAAGCCGAGGCTCTTTGCTGCTTTCGGTGAGGCATCGTTCCGCGCTGTGCAAGTCGCTGCCGCGCAGCGCGAAGCTCTTGTCGCGGTGGTTGCCGTCCCACTCGACCGCGCGTGTGAGCAGGCGGGTGTGGACGCGCACCCAATCGAGATCGGTGTCGATCGCCGAGGACAGGGACACGATCGCGGCATCGAAGCCGTCGGTCTCGCGGCAGAAGATCCAGTTGCGGTCGCAGATCGGCTTGAGCAGGAGCGTCTGGTCGACGTCCTCTCGCAGCAGCGGAATGATGCGCTTGCTGTGCGCCAGCGCGTGCGTCATCTCGGCTTGGCAGATTTTCGAAGCGGCCGAATGCGGAGAGATGATGAAGACCACCGAGGCCGAGGCTTCAATCGCAGCGTTGATTTCATTCATCCATTCCGCGGACGGCGGAATGTCCTCGAAGTCGACCCAGACCTCGCGGCCCTGCGTTTTGAGAACATCATGAATGCGATGGACAAATTCGCTGTCACGGCGGGAATAGGAAATGAAGACGTCAGCCATGACCAATCAATGCTAGGCAGCCTTCTCCAAAATCTTGCGTACAGTGTCGGATGTCCGCCCACCCGTGGGATATTAAAGACCCGCCAACCCATATCCCATTATAGCACCTCCAACTCCCCGATCATCCGCTCGATCACGCCCAGGCCGCCTTGCCAGAACGCCGGATCCCGCGCGTCGAGGCCGAACGGGGCGAGCAGCTCCGAATGGTGCTTGGTGCCGCCGGCGGCGAGCATGGCGAGATAGCGCTCGGCAAAGCCGTCGGTGGCGCGCTCGTACACCGCGTAGAGCGAGTTCACCAGGCAGTCCCCGAAAGCATAGGCGTAGACGTAGAACGGCGAATGCACGAAATGCGGGATGTAGGCCCAGAAGGTCTCGTAACCCGGCTTGATCGCGATCGCCGGACCCAGGCTTTCGGTCTGCACTTCCATCCAGATGGCGCTGATGCGGTCGGCGGTCAACTCGCCGCTGCGCCGCTCGGTGTGGACCTTGCGCTCGAACGTGTAGAACGCGATCTGGCGCACCACCGTATTGATCATGTCCTCGACCTTGGCGGCGAGCATGGCCTTGCGCTGCTTCTTGTCAGTGGTGTTGGCGAGGAGTTTCTTGAACGTCAGCATCTCGCCGAACACGCTCGCGGTCTCGGCGAGCGTAAGCGGCGTCGGCGCCATCAGCGCGCCGTTCGGCGCCGCCAGCACCTGGTGCACGCCGTGTCCGAGTTCGTGCGCAAGCGTCATCACGTCGCGCGGCTTGCCCTGGTAGTTGAGCAGCACATACGGATGTGCGGACGGCACCGTCGGATGCGCAAAGGCGCCCGGCGCCTTGCCCGTCCGCACCGGCGCGTCGATCCAGTTGTTCTTGAAGAAGCGCTCGGCGATCGCCGCCATCTCGGGGGAGAACGCCCCGTAGGCGGTGAGCACGGTCGCTTCCGCTTCGCTCCAGCCGATGGTGCGAGTGGGGACTTGCGGCAGCGGCGCGTTGCGGTCCCAGTGCGCCAGGCGCTTTTTGCCGAACCACCTCGCCTTGAGCGCGTAATAGCGGTGCGACAGACGCGGATAGGCGGCGCGCACGGCGCTCACCAGCGCCTCGACCACCTCCGGCTCGACGCGGTTGCCGAGGTGGCGCGAATCGGCAACGTCCTTGAAGCCGCGCCAGCGGTCGGAAATCTCCTTGTCCTTGGCCAGTGTGTTGGTGATGAGCGCGAATTGCGGAAGATTGGTCTTGAAGGTCTCGGCGAGTGCGTTCGACGCTGCCTTGCGGGTCGCCTCCTTCGGGCTTTGCATCAGGTTGAGCGTCGGCTCGATCGCCAGCAGCTTGCCGGCGACCTTGAAGCGCAGCCGCGCGATGGTCTCGTCGAATAGACGGTTCCAGGCCGAATAGGCGGTCACCGACTTCTCGTGGAACAACTGCTCGATACGGTCCTCGAGCTGGTAGGGCTTGTCCTTGCGGATGTCCTCGAGCCAGGGCCGGTAATGCCCGAGCGCAGGATCGGCCATCGCGGCTTCGAGCTTGCCGTCGTCGAGCCGGTTGAGTTCGAGCGTGAAGAACAAGAGGTGCATCGAGATCGCGGTGACGCGCTCCTGCACGTCACCGTAGAATTTGGCACGCGCCGGATCGATCGTATTGCCGGCATGGACCAACCCAGCAAAGGAGATGAGGCGGCCAAGCAGATCGTCGAGCTGCTCGAACGCCTTGACTGCTTCGGCGAGCGCTGCCCCGCCGTTCGGTTCTTCGATCAGCGCCGCGAGCTTGCCCTTGTAGCTGTTCTCGAATGCAACGCTGTCCGCGTCGCTCCGGTCGAGATCGCGCTTCACCCGCGGATCGTCGATGCCCTTGTAGAGGTCGGCCAGATTCCATTCGGGAAGCCGGCCCAGGCCCTTGGCCGCCGCTTTGGCCGGGGTCTTCTTGGTCGCCGTCTTATGGGTTGCAGTCTTGTTGGTTGCAGTCGTATGGGTTGCAGTCTTGGCGGAGGCTTTGGTGTTCGCACGTTTTGCTGTGGCGGGCATGAGCTCATTCGCTGCTGGCGGGACTGGCACCCGACATATCGTGCGCGCATGACGGCGGATCAACGGCGGAATTCCATTGATCAACCGGGAATTCCGGCGACGCCTTTGGCTTAACACAGCCTTAAGCGGGATCGGCGAGAGTGCCCCAATTCGACACAAATCCAGTGCCGGGTGGAGCAGTCATGGCCGAGCGTATCCTCATCGTCGACGACGATCCGGTCCAGCGCCGGCTCTTGGAGAACATGATCACGCGCGCCGGCTTCGAGGCGATCGTCGCCGAGGGCGGCGATGCCGCGGCCGCGCTGCTGGCGGGGTCGGAGGGCGCGCGTTTCGATGCGGTCGTGCTCGATCTGGTCATGCCTGACCTCGACGGGCTCGGCGTGCTCGCGAAGATGCGCGAGGCGGGTCTTTCCATTCCGGTGATCGTGCAGACCGCGCACGGCGGGATCGACAACGTCGTCAATGCGATGCGGGCGGGCGCGTCCGATTTCGTGGTCAAGCCAGTCGGCCCTGAACGGCTGCAGGTCTCGCTGCGCAACGCGCTCAATGCGAGCGCGCTGCAGGGCGAACTCGCGCGGATCAAGCGCTCCCGCACCGGCACGCTGACGTTCCGGGACATCATCACCCGCAGTCCGGCGATGCTGGCGGTGCTGCGGCTCGCCGAAAAGGCTGCCGGCTCCGCGATCCCGGTGCTGATCGAAGGACAGTCGGGCGTCGGCAAGGAATTGATCGCGCGCGCCATCCACGGCACCGGCGAACGCCGCGCCAAGCCGTTCATCGCGGTCAATTGCGGGGCGATCCCCGACAATCTCGTCGAATCAATCCTGTTCGGCCACGAAAAAGGGGCGTTCACCGGAGCGACCGAGCGCCATGTCGGCAAGTTCGTGGAGGCGAGCGGGGGCACCTTGTTCCTCGACGAGATCGGCGAGCTGCCGCCCGCGGCCCAGGTCAAGCTGCTGCGCGCGATCCAGGAAGGCGAGGTCGAGCCAGTCGGCGGGCGCCGGCCCGTCAAGGTCGACGTGCGGCTGGTCTCCGCCACCAACCGGGACCTGATCGCCGACGTGAAAACCGGGCGCTTCCGCGAGGATTTGTTCTACCGGCTGCATGTCTTTCCGATCACGGTTCCGCCGCTCTGCGAGCGCCCGGAGGACATTCCGGAATTGACCCGCCATTTCCTGGCGCGGTTTGCTGCCGAGGAAGGCAAGCGGATCGCGCGCGTGAGCGGGGAGGCGCTTTCACTCCTGCGCACCCATCGCTGGCCCGGCAATGTGCGCCAATTGGAAAACGCGGTGTTCCGGGCCGTCGTCCTGGCGGAGGGCGACGAGGTCGGGATCGGTGAATTCCCGCATATTGCGGCGCAGGGGCCCGGTGGCGTCACCGCGCTGGAAGCGGTGGCGTCCGAGCCGATCGAGATGCACTACCCTCCCGCGCCGCCGCTCGCCCAGGAATTGCCTGGCGCGCACGCCATGCCGCTCACAGCGCCGTCGTCGGGTGCCGTTCTCATGCTCGTTGACGGCCAGGGAGAAGCGCGCTCGCTCGAGGAGATCGAAACCGAGGTGATCCGATTCGCAATTGCCCACTACCACGGGCAAATGTCGGAAGTCGCGCGGCGGTTGCGGATCGGGCGCTCCACGCTTTATCGCAAGCTCGATGCCATGGGCCTGGATACCGCAAACAGCCTGGCGCAAGACGATCCCGTTGTAGCCGGGTGACAGGCTCTCAAATTCGACGCGATCGCATCCGAATGTGACCGCCTTCCTGTTGCACCGCGCGGCGAATTGGGGTCCAAACTTCAGACGGTGTGGGTGGATAGCAATGGCGGGACTCTCCGGCATAGGGCGGGGACTCGCAACACTGGGGAGAATTGTGTAATGCGCGGCCTCCGTTACGACCGCATCCTTGCGAGCACGGCATTGGCTTTGATTCTGGCCGCTCCGGCTGGAATCGCGCTGGCTGCGAATGATGCGCCAGCGGCGCTTGATGCCGCCGTGCCGATGCCCAATGAACCGGCTCTCGCGCCGCCGACGGCTGCCGATATTGCCGTTCAACCCACTGAAACGACAGGGACAATTACTGCGCCGTCACCCGATGTCGCAATTGCCCCGCCGCCCGCGCCGGCCGCCGCGGTCTCCGAGCCGGCGCCGCCGGCCGCCGCGGTCGCCGCCGAGACCGCAGCGCCGGATCCGTTCGCGTCGCTCGACCCGGCCGACCGGCCGATCGCCGAGAAGATGCGCGATCTGTTGGCGGCCAAGGCCGACAAGATCTTCGGCAACAACAAGAAAGAGCGCACGGCGGTCGAGACTTTCTATCAGAACCGCAACATGGCTCCGCTCTGGATCGAGAAGGGCGTCGAGAGCGCCCGTGCCACCGCGGCGATCGCGCGGATCAAGAACGCGAGCGCCGACGGACTCGATGTCAACGACTACAAGATTCCGGAGCTTTCGCCGGCCGCCACACCCGACGTCCTCGCCGAGTCGGAATTGAAGCTGACCGCGACGCTGCTGACCTACGCCCGCCACGTGCAGGCCGGCCGGTTCCCTTATTCGCGCATCAGCCAGAACATCGAGGTGCCGCAGCAGCCACCGGACGTGGCCGAGGTTTTGACCAAGGTCGCGGACGCCGGCGACGTCGGCAAGGCGCTCGACGAGTTCTCGCCAACGAACAAAGAATACCAGTTGCTCAAGGCGAAGCTCGCCGAACTGCGCAACAAGGCCGGCGGCAACGGCACCGTGATCGCCGAAGGGCCGGTGCTCAAGCTCAACGCCAGGGCGCCGATGGAAGACGCGCGCGTGCCGGCATTGCGCGAGCGGCTCGGCATGGCCGGCGACGCGAGCGATCAGCGCTACGACGCCAAGGTCGCCGATGCGGTGAAGAAGTTTCAGAAGGCGAACGACCTCAAGGTCACGGGCACGCTCGACGCCCCCACCATCCGCGAGCTCAACGGCCCGCCGCATGACCGGCAGATCGAGATCGTGCTGGCCAACATGGAGCGCCTGCGCTGGCTGCCGCGCGACCTCGGCAAGACCTACGTCATGGTCAACCTGCCGGACTTCCGGCTCAAGGTGATGCACGACGACCAGATGGTCTGGAGCACGCGCATCGTGATCGGCAAGCAGGCGATGCCGACGCCGATCCTGTTCGCGCAGATGAAGTACATCACCGTCAATCCGACCTGGAACGTGCCGCAGTCGATCGTGCAGAATGAATATCTGCCGGCGCTGGCGCAGGATCCGACCGTGCTGCAGCGCATGGGCCTGCGGGTCGAGCACGAGCGCGACGGCACGGTGCACATCTCCCAGCCGCCGGGCGACGGCAACGCGCTTGGCCATCTGCGCTTCAACTTCCCGAACCGGTTCTCGGTCTATCAGCACGACACGCCGGACAAGCAGTTGTTCGGGCTTGACCGCCGCGCCTTCAGCCACGGCTGCATGCGCGTGCAGGATCCGGCGAAATACGCCGAAGTGCTGCTCTCGCTGGTGCGGCCCAACGACCACTATACCGCCGAGCGGATCAAGCACATGTTCGGGACCAACGAGCAGGACATCCAGTTCCCGACCATCATCCCGGTCAACATCACCTACCAGACCGCGTTCGTCGATGACGCCGGCAAGCTCGAATTCCGCACCGACGTGTACGGTCTCGACAACCGCGTAATCTCCGCGATGAAGAGCGAGCGCGGCGTGGTCGAGATGGCCGCGCAGAGGGAACGGGAGCATGAGACTGCGGGCTCGGGCAATTCCGGCGGCAAGCGGCGCATGGTGCAGCAGGTGCCGCAGCAGCGCACGGTCGGGTTCTTCGAATCACTGTTCGGCGGCAACTCCGCTCCGACGCCGGCGAGGCCGGTGCCGGGCCGCCGCGTCCGGTAGATCGACACCGAGCGCGCGAAGTTAACACGAAGTTAACAAGGGGCGCCGCAGGGCGCCCCTTCGATTTTGTCACCACTGCTGGAATCAGATCGCGAACGGAACAGAATCAAAGGGCGAACCTCGTTCTGTTGTGCGGTTGAAGCGATTCGGTTGAAGTGATTCATTCGCGCGGTGATCTAAAAGTCGCCGGAGTACGCGCGCGACAGGGAATTCAAGCTGGCGTTGTCAAGTTGAAATGCGCGTATTGGAAAAATTTTTCTTACAACTGTCGCTATCTCAATACATTCCAAACCATCGCGAAAGAAGGGGCTAGATTTTGCCATAGTCCCCCGCTAGCCATTGTGCATCGGGGGGATCGGGAGCGCGCGCTGGGCGTATCGCTAACAGCGCATTAACCTAATCCCATACATAACGAAGCGTTAGCCATGCTCGTCCGCGGCGGGGTGCTGCGGCGAGCATGGCGCGTCTGGCAAAACTTGTAACGCGGGATCGTTCGTGTCGATCACTGTCGCGCGCAGGCTGCTTGTTGCCCTCAATCCGGTGCGTTCCGGCTATTGCCTGGGACTGTCGGCGCTGCTCGTGCTGTTTGGCTGCGAAAGCCTGCAGAATGCGGTTGCCGAGGGCGATACTCGCACGATCAGCTTCCACCACATCCATACCAACGAGGACCTTACCATCACCTACAAGGTGAATGGCCGCTATGACGAGGAGGCCCTCAAGAAGATCAACTGGGAATTGCGGGACTGGCGCAAGGAAGAAGCCATCACAATGGACCCGCACCTGATCGATCTGGTGTGGGAAGTCCGCCGCGACGTCGGTGCGACGGAACCCATTTCGGTCGTCTGCGGCTACCGTTCGCCGGGGACCAACGCGATGCTGCGCCGGCGCTCCAACGGGGTCGCGAAGTTCAGCCAGCATATGCTCGGCAAGGCGATGGATTTCTACATCCCGGGCGTGCCGCTTGAGCAACTGCGCGCCGTCGGACTCTTTCTGCAGCGCGGGGGCGTAGGCTTCTATCCGACTTCGGGCTCGCCGTTCGTCCACCTCGATACCGGCAATGTGCGTCACTGGCCCGGCATTGCTTCCGACCAGATGCCACGCTGGATGGCCAAGGGCCGCGAACTGCACGTCGCCGCCGCCGGCCGTCCCGCCAACGATACGCCGGTCGTGGTCGCGAGCTTCACCAAGCGCAAGGTTGAAAGCGTGACCCCGGCGGCACCGGCCACGCCGGCTCCGGCGCAGGTTGCGATGTTGGAGAAGCCGGCACCGGCGGCGAAGCCGGTCGTGCTCGACAAGCCAGTGCCGATGCCGCAATCGCGCCCGGCCGGCGCTTCCAAGCCGGTTCCGCTGGAGACCGCTGAAGCACCTGCCCAGCCCGCGGCCGCCGGTATGTTTGAAGTTGCCTCGCTCACTTCGCGGACCGTCAAGCTGCCGGACCTGGCGGAGAAGCGGCCCGCGCAGGCGGCGAGCTTGCTGTCGGTGGACTTGCTCTCGCCCAACCAGGTCATCGGCTCGCGTGGCTTCTTTCAGGGATTGATGGACACCGCCGAAGCGCCCGCTACCACGGACCCCGCGCCGACACCTGCTGCAAAGGCTCGTCCCGCAGCGAAGCGCCAAGCTCCCGCGGTGGTCGCCTCCGCCGATCCGGAGACCACGGGCAGCTTGACGCCCTGGTCGCACGAGCGCGATCCGGCTGACGGCAATGTCGGCGCGCTCGCTTATGCGGCGCCGGCCGTTGCTCCCGTCGCGGCGCGGCCCGCGCCGATGGGCGCCAATCTCGGCCGCTCGGCGCAGCCCGACACCACCATCGCGGTCAAGCGCAGCGCCGACCATCCGGCTCCGCCGCGCAAGAATGCGATGGCGAACCTGAAAGCCGGCGATCGGTTCAACGATCCGTGGCTGCGCGCGATGATCGTGAGCCCCGACGTGCACCACTTCATGAGCACCTCGATGATGACCGCGCCGGACTACCGCAACCTCGCTCCGCTGATGCAGAAGCCGGCCGCCGCCGTCATGATGACGTTCTCGGAAGACCCGTATCTCGGGCTGAGCGCGGACAAGTTCAACGGCAGCGCGGTGGTGTTCGTCTCGACCGTGACATTCCAGAACGCCCGCACCGCGTCCTTGCGCTGATCCATCGGCAAGGAATGCCTTTCATTTGATGGGCCGAGTTTGATCGCCGACTGAATCCGATGCATGCGTCAGGATTGGCGTCCCCGCGAAAAGGCGAAAGCGGGGACCAATACGTTGTGTCCTCGGATTTTCGCGCTACGGTGATTCTCGTCACGGCTGGGCCTGTCCCGCTATCGGGATTGCCGGGAGAAGCCCGGCAAAGACGGAGAATGGTTCAAGTCTGGCGGCCTTCACGTCGACAGAAACAAAATCGACGCCGGCATTTTGTCGAAAACGGCGGTGGCCGTGTCCCCGAAAAAGAGCTGCTCGCCCGAGCGCCGGCTCACGCCCATCACGATCAACGTGTTTGTTGCGGCGGACCTCGGCCTGCGGCCGTGCGCAATAAGCCGCGCGGCGCGCCACGCTTTGCATGTCGACCGAGCACCGGAAAGCCATGATCCTGCGGTGATCTGGGTTGGGGTCGGCATAGGCGGGCGGATGATGGCGAGCAGCATTCTGAAATGGCGCTTCGACGGCGTGGAGATCAAAGTCGGCGTCGAAGAAAGCGGCCAGGGGCCGCTCGTGCTCCTGCTCCCGGCCCTGAGCTCGATCTCGACCCGGCAGGAGATGCGGCCGTTGCAGCAGCGTCTCGCCGCGCAATTCCGGACGATGGCGATCGACTGGCCAGGCTTTGGCGATTTTCCCCGCCCGGCGCTCGATTGGCGTCCGGAAATCTACTCGGCATTCCTCGCCTTCGTTCTCGAAAGCGTTGTGACAGACACGCGTGCGGTCGTCGCGGCCGGACATGCGGCGACCTACGCGCTCATGTACGCGGCGGCGCATGCGCAGTCGTTCCGCCGTCTTGTGCTGGTGGCGCCGACCTGGCGCGGCCCGCTGCCGACGGTGATGGGCGGCGAGCGGCCCTTCTTCGCGCGGCTGCGCCGTCTGGTCGACCTGCCGGCCGTCGGCGCGCTTCTTTACAAGCTCAACGTCAATCGCGTGATGGTCCGCCGCATGGGGGCGGGTCACGTCTATGTGGATCCCGGCTGGCTGCAGGGCGAGCGGTTGCGCGAAAAACTCGCGGTCACCCGTGCGCGCGGCGCCCGCTATGCGTCGGTGCGCTTCGTGACAGGACGGCTTGATCCGCTCGCGAGCCGCGAAGCCTTTCTCGATCTGGCGCGACGCGCCGGCCTCCCGATGCTGCTTGTCTACGGCGCCTCGACGCCATCGCGATCACGCGCCGAGATGGAGGCGCTTGCCGCCATCCCTGGCGTGCAGACTGCGCAACTCGCACACGGCAAGCTCGCGCTGCACGAAGAATTTCCGGACGACGTGGCCGAGGTCATCACGGCGTTCTTGGCGGAGGGTTGAAGTGAAATATTGAGATCACGACCGGATGCGCGCCTTCCTTGGCGTACGCCCTGATGACTGCCGCGGAAAAGCCCGCCGCGCTTTCGCCCGGCGGGCTTGCTCGCATTACCCTGCGGTGAAGTCAGTCGCAGACCCAGACGCGCTGGTACTGCACGCCGTAAGGCGTCTGCACCGGCTGGAGCTGGTAGCATTCGTCATCGCCGTAGTAGTACGGCGTATCGTCGTAATAGTCGCCGCCGTAGTAGGACGGGCCCGGCACGAAACCGTAGCGGACGCCAGGCCTGCGGTAATAGCCGCGATCCACCTGGCCGGTGCGAACCTGGCCACCGCCGTTGAAGGCGCGTCCGCCATTGAATTGCGGAGCGACGCGGACACCGGCGCCCGCGCCTGGGACACCGCCGCGGAATTGCGGAGCGCTGCCGCCGCGGATGGCTCCGCCTCCGCCGCCACCATGAAAGGCCCCACCGCCGCCGCTGCGGGCGCTTCCGCCGCCGCTATGGGCTGCGGCGCCGCCACCCTCCTCGGCCGCCGCCGGAAGGATCGCCGCGCTGTGCGCTCGCCGGCGCCACAAACATCGTCGCCACCAAAGCCAAAGCGGCACCCGATGCCAACAAGGTTCGCTTCATTTCAGTCCTCCAACTCGCGCCCCGACCCATGGCTTATGTAGTGTCGCAACTGGGGCTAATGTTCGGACTGCAAAAAATTAATTCTGCGACATCTCGTCAGCAGATCGCATTCACAGATGAATAGGGCTTCAGAAACGGGCGCGAGTTACTTCAATTTTCACTTGCAATCATTATTGCCGAACACGCGCGTCACATGGCCCATCTTGCGTCCCGGGCGCACCGCCGACTTGCCGTAGTGATGGACGCAGGCGCCGGGCATCGTCAGCCATTTCGCGGTGTCTTCGATCTCCTCGCCGATCAGGTTGATCATCTCGATCCGGCCATGGCGCAGCGCACGCCCGAGCGGCCATCCGGCGACGGCGCGAATGTGCTGCTCGAATTGGGAGACGGTCGCGCCGTCGATCGTCCAGTGGCCGGAATTGTGCACGCGCGGGGCGATCTCGTTGACCAGCACCGCGTAACCATTGCCTTCGCGAACCACGAACATTTCGACCGCAAGCACGCCGATATAGCCGAACGCGCCGGCGATGTTCTCGGCGATCCGCCGCGCGTCCTGCGCGAGCGCGTCGCTCACTTCCGCGGGCACGCGCGAGATCTTCAGGATGTGATCGCGGTGCTCGTTCTCGGTGACGTCGAAGCATTCGATCTGGCCATCCTGCGCCCGCGCGGCGACCACGGACACTTCGCGCTCGAACGGCACGAACGCTTCGAGGATCGCGGGCTGGCCGCCGGTCTCGCGCCAAGCGGCCTCGTGGCTCGCTCCGTTGCGGATGAGCGCCTGTCCCTTGCCGTCGTAGCCGAAGCGGCGGGTTTTTAGCACCGCCGGCCGCCCGACCGTGTCGAGCGCGGCTGCAAGCTCCGCGGGTGAACCGACCGGCACGAACCGCGCGGTCCCGATGCCGAGCTTTTGCACGAATGTTTTCTCGGTGAGCCGGTCCTGCGTGATCGCGAGCACCTGCGGATCGGGCAGGACGGGCTTGCGCGCCGAGAGGAACGTCGCCGCTTCGGCCGGCACGTTCTCGAACTCGTAGGTGATCACGTCGACATCGTCCGCGAAACGGTCGAGCGCGCCGGTATCGGTATAGTCGGCGTTGGTCACGCGATGCACGACGTCGAAGGCCGGCGAATCCGGGCTCGGGTCGAAGATGTGGCATTTGAAGCCGAGCCGCGCCGCCGCGAGCGCGAGCATCCGGCCGAGTTGGCCGCCGCCGAGAATTCCGATGGTCGAATTCGGCTTGAGCAAGAATCAGTCCTTCGGGCGGGCGGCGACGGCGCCGGTCTGCTGCGCGCGCCAATGATCGAGCCGCTTGGCCAGCGCCGCATCGGAGAGCGCCAGCACCGCGGCGGCGAGCAGTGCCGCATTGATCGCCCCAGGCTTGCCGATGGCGAGCGTACCGACCGGGATGCCGGCCGGCATCTGGACAATCGAGAGCAGGCTGTCCTTGCCGCTGAGCGCGCGGCTCTCGATCGGCACGCCGAAGACGGGGAGGGCGGTGAGCGACGCGGTCATGCCCGGCAGGTGGGCAGCGCCGCCGGCGCCGGCGATTACCACCTTGAAGCCGCTCTCACGCGCGGATTTGCCGAATTCGAACAGGCGATCCGGAGTGCGGTGCGCCGAGATGATCAGCGCCTCGTGGCCGACAGCGAGCGCGTCGAGCGTCTCGGCGGCGTGTTTCATGGTCGCCCAGTCCGACTGGCTCCCCATGATGATCGCGACCGGCTTCCCCGCCATGCACTCCTCGAAAGCCGCAAAAGGAAGCGGCGGAGTATAGGGTCGGGTCCGGGGGTGGCAAGGCGCCCAGGGATTTTTTCCGTGATTTATGAAGCTCGTCGCGTCCGCCGGATGTGATGCCCTGGGCTGGTCCCAACTGGGTGTCCGCATCGCGACAGGCCAGTCGCCCAAGAATCGCCATTTTCGAGAGCGAACGTTCATTCTCATTATGTCGCGTCGCAACAGGGGTGTATATTGCGGCGCAGCAGGGGTGGGGCGATCAATGCGTCGGGCTAACGAACAGCAGAAGTCTGACCGCCGGGCGGAGATCCTTGCCGCCGCGCAGCGCTGCTTCGTGCGTTCCGGTTTCCATGGCGCGTCGATGCAGGACATCTGCGCCGAAGCCGGCATGAGCCCGGGCAACCTCTACCGCTATTTCCCCTCCAAGGAAGCGCTCATCGCCGGCATCGCCGAACGCGACCGCGCCGAAGTCGCGCAGGAGTTTGCCAGGGCCGACCTCTCACGCGGCCTGTTCGCGGTGCTGGAGGGGATGGCGCGCCACCATTTCGCGGTGAAGCCGGACGAACAGGTCAAGCTCTGCACCGAGATCATGTCCGAGAGCCGGCGCAACCCGGAGATCGCGCGCATCTCGGCGGGCTTCGATGCCGATGTGAAGCGTTGGCTCGTCGGCCTGTTCCGCGCCGGCGCCGAACGCGGCGACATCCCGGCCGACGTCGATTTCGACGGCGTGGTCACGATGCTGATGATCATCGCCGACGGCGTGTGGTGGCGGCGCGCGCTCGACCCGAGTTTTGATCCACAGTCCGTCGTTCCCGTTTTCATGGACATCATCCGCCACATGATTCGCGGGCGCCCGCAGCCGGTGCGCGCCGAAGAGGAGCCATCCCGATGAAGGGCAGCCGCATCACCGCGCTTGGTCTGGTGGCCGCTTCGGCGCTCTGGATCGCGTCCGGCCACTTGCTGCCGCGCGAGACCGCCGAAAGCAGCGCCGCTATCCGCGCCAACGACAATCCCGAGAAGAAGCTGTTCCGTGTCGCGGTCGCGACCGCGACGGTCGAGCCGCACAGCCGCAAGCTCATGCTCTCCGGCCGCACCGAGGCGGACCGCAAGGTGACCGTCACCGCGCGCACCGGCGGCGTGCTCACCGAACTGAAGGTCAAGCGCGGGAGTGTCGTGAAGGAAGGCGACATCATCGCCATTCTTTCCGACGAAGCGCGCGAGTCGCAGGTAGTGCAGGCGAAGTCGCTCGTCACTCAGCGCCAGACCGAGCTCGAGGCCAAGCGCAAGCTGATCTTGACCGGCGCCATGCCCAAGCTCGACCTCGTCAACCTGGAAGCGGCGCTCGAAGCTTCCAAGGCGGCGCTGGCCGCGGCCCAGGCCGAGCTTGAGCGCGGCGTCGTGCGTGCGCCGTGGGACGGCGTGATCAGCGATTTGCCGGTCGAGATCGGAAAGGCCGCATTCTCGTTTGCCGGCGCCGACATCGCCTCGATGATCGCGCTCGATCCGATGCTGGCGGTGGTTGAGGTGTCGGAGCGGCGCCTGAGCGGCATCAAGGTCGGCGACACCGCCGAGGTGCGGCTCGTGACCGGCGACACCGCCACCGGCAAGGTCCGCTTCGTGGCTAAGACCGCCAGCGCGACCACGCGCACCTACCGGGTCGAGATCACGCTGCCGAACTCGAACGGCGCGATCCCCGACGGCATCACCGCAGAAGTGTCGGTGCCGCTCGCGCCGGCGCCAGCGGCACGCGTACCGCGCTCGGCTCTGACTTTCTCGTCGGCGGGCGACCTCGGCGTACGGGTCGTGAGTGAGGACGATGTAGTCGGCTTCGCGCCCGTGAGCGTGATCGAGGACCTGCGGAATTCGATGTGGGTCGGCGGTCTCACCGACGGCATGCGGGTGATCGTGCAGGGCCAGGATTTCGTGCGCGAAGGGCAAAAGGTCGAGGCGGTACCTGCAAGCGACATGACCGCGACGGCGAAGTGAGTTTTTTCTGCTCTCTTTCCCCTAGGGGGAGGGGAAAGAACAAGCACCGCCGCGCCAGTTGCTCGAGCGCCAGTTGGCTCGGAAGGAGCGAACAAGGATAGCGACGAATGTCCCGCTTCATCGACTACGCCATCAATCACGCGCGGCTCACGGTCGCGACCCTCATCTTCCTGCTGCTCGCGGGTATGACGGCCTATGTGACGATCCCGAAGGAGGCGGAGCCGGACGTCAAAGTCCCGATCATTTACGTGCAGCTTTCCCAGCGCGGCATCAGCCCGGAGGATTCCGAGCGTCTGCTGCTGCGTCCGGTCGAGACCCAGCTCAAGTCGGTCGGCAACGTGAAGGAGATGCGCTCGACTGCGTTCGAGGGCGGCGGCTTCGTGCTGCTCGAATTCGAGGCCGGCTTCAATTCCAGCGCCGCGCTCGCCGACGTGCGGGCGAAGGTCGACCAGGCCAAGCACGACCTGCCGAAGGACGTCGACGAGCCGCAAGTGCTCGAAGTCAATCTCTCGCTCTATCCGGTGCTGGTGGTGGCGCTCTCGGGCGACGTGCCGGAGCGCACGCTGCTGCGCATCGCGCGCATGGCCAAGAACGCGGTCGAGCAGGTGCCCGGCGTGCTCTCGGCGGAACTGCGTGGCGCACGAGATGAAGCGGTCGAGATCATTGCCGAGCCGATGCTGATGAAGAGCTACGGCGTCTCGCTCGATCAGTTCATCGCCGGCTTCAACTCCTACAACAGCCTGATCGCCGCGGGCGCGTTGGAAGGCGGCACCGGCCGCTTCGCGGTCAAAGTGCCGAGCCTGATCGAGCGGCCGCAGGACGCGCTCAAGGTTCCCATCAGCGCCACGCCGGGCGCGGTTGTAACGCTCGGCGACGTGGCCGAGCTCAAGCCGACGTTCAAGGACGCGACCTCGGTCACGCGCGTCAACGGCCGTCCGGCGATGACGATCGAAGTCTCGAAGCGCACCGGCGCCAACCTGATCGAGACCGTCGATTACGTGAAGGCGACCATCGAAGCGCTGCAGAAGACCTGGCCGGGAGCCGTGCAGGTGAACTTCACCCAGGACAAGTCGAAGATCATCCGCCAGATGCTCGGCGATCTGCAGAACTCGGTCGCAACCGGCGTGCTGCTGGTCGCGGTGGTGATCCTGTTCGCGCTCGGCTTCCGCGCCTCGCTGTTCATCGGCATCGCGATCCCGGCGTCGTTCCTCGCCGGCGTGCTGGGCCTGCAGATGGCCGGGCTGACCATCAACATCGTCGTGCTGTTCTCACTCATCCTCGCGGTCGGCATGCTGGTCGACGACGCCATCATCGTCTCGGAATTCGCCGAACGGCGCATGGCCGAAGGCATCGCGCCGAAAGAGGCCTATGCGATGGCCGCGAAGCGCATGGCCGGCCCGGTGATTGCCGCGACCGCGACCCGCGTCGCCGCATTCTCGCCGTTGCTGTTCTGGCCGGGCGTGGTCGGCCAGTTCATGAAATACCTGCCGATCACCTTGATCGCGACGCTCTCGGCCTCGCTCGCGGTCGCGCTGTTCTTCACGCCGACGCTCGGCTCGCTGCTCGGCAAGGCGGCGCGGGTGACGCATGACGAGCGCGCCACCGCCAACGGGCCTTACATGCGCACGGTGCGGCTCGCGCTGCGCCATCCCGGCATGACCCTCGCGCTCGCCGCGTTCCTGCTGTTCGCGGTGCAGACCGCCTACGGCAAGCTTGGCCGCGGCGTCGAATTCTTTCCCAATGTCGAGCCCGATTACGGTCAGGTGATCGTGCACGCGCGCGGCAACATCTCGCTCGACGAGAAGGACCGCCTGATTGCCGAGATCGAGCAGCGTGTGCTCTCGTTCCCGAGCCTCAAGACCGTCTACACCCGCGTCGGTGAGCAGCCGCGCGGCATGAGTGAAATCACCGAGGACACGATCGGCGTCATCCAGTTCGAATTCGCGGACTGGCGCACGCGTCCGCCCGCGCACCAGATCATGGACGCGATCCGCGAGAAGGCTGCCGACGTTCCCGGTGTCCTGGTCGAGGTGACGGCGCCGCGCGCCGGGCCTGCGACCGGCAAGCCGATCCAGGTGCAGTTCGGCGCGCTCGATCCCGAGGTGCTTCCCACCGTGGCGAAGAAGGTCGCGACGATCCTCGGCCAGCATCCCGATATCATCGACGTCGACGACGGCCTGCCGCTCCCCGGCATCGACTGGAAGATCGACGTCGATAACGGCGAGGCGGCCAAATTCGGCGCCGGTCCGAGCACCGTGGGCACCGCGCTCCAGCTCGTGACCAATGGCGTGAAGGTCACCGAATTCCGTCCGTCCGACAGCGACAAGGCGGTCGACATCCTGGTGCGCTTCCCGCGCGACCGAAGGAGCCTCGATCAGATCGACGAACTGCGCGTGCAGACGCCGTCCGGCTATGTGCCGATCGGCAATTTCGTCTCGCGCGTGCCCGCGCCGCGCGTCGGCTACATCAACCGCGTTGCCGGCAACCGCGTGATGACGGTTTCCGCCAACGTGCGCGAGGGCGTGCAGACGGCGAAGGTGCAGCAGGATATCACCGACGCGCTCAACAAGGCGGAGCTCGGCCCGGGTGTCCTGTGGCGGCTCAAGGGCGAGGACGAGGAGCGCGCCAAGGCGTCGGCGTTCCTGCTCAAGGCCTTCGGCACCGCGATCTTCCTGATCTTCGCGATCCTGCTGGCGCAGTTCAACCGGCTGACCTCGGTCGCCCTCGTGCTCACCGCGGTCATCCTCTCGACCTTTGGGGTGATGCTCGGCCTGCTCATCATGGGCCAGCCATTCGGCGTGGTGATGACCGGCATCGGGGTGATCGCCAACGCCGGCGTGATCGTGAACAACAATATCGTGCTGATCGACACTTACGATCGGCTGCGCCGCGAAGGCATGGCGGCCTACGACGCCATCATCGAAACCTGCCGCGAGCGCGCGCGTCCGGTGGTGCTCACGGCGGTGACGGCGATCCTTGGGGTGCTGCCGATCGCCTTCGGCATGAACGTCGAGTTCCTTTCGCGCGAAATCACCATCGGTGCGCCGGCGACGCAATGGTGGATCAGCCTCTCGACTGCGATCGTGTTCGGCCTGGGCTTCGCAACTGTGCTCACGTTGGTGGTGACGCCGGCTGCGCTGATGGCGATCGAGAACATGCGGCTATGGCGGATGCGGTGGGGCGCGAAGTTGCGTGGGAGGTTTGGGCGTCAGGTGCAGGCCTGAGGCGATTGGGAAGTGGTCATCGCGGACGGTCCACAGGGCCGATCCGGGACCCAACTCTGAGTAAGCTGCCCGCTGTGTCCCGGTTCCCGCTGCGCTTGGCCGGGATGACAGCCCCTTAGCATCATTCCGGCGTGATTCCCGCGTCCTTCACCACCTGCGCCCATTTCGTCATCTCGGCGGGGATGAATTTCGCAAGCTCGTCCGGCGTGCTCGTCATCGGCTGGATCGCGAGGATATTGTATTTGTCGGCGATGTCCGGGCGGCGGATGAAATTGTTCAACACACCGTTGATCCGCTCGACGATCGGGCGCGGCGTGCCGGCGCGCGCGATCACCGAGAACCACCCGGTGCCGGCGTAGCCCGGCAGCCCCGCTTCCGCGATGGTCGGAAGGTCCGGCAGCGCCTTGACCCGCGTTGTGGAGGTGACGCCGTAGGCTTTCACCTTGCCGTCGTTGATCATCCCGATCGCGATCGCGAGGTCGACCATCATGAACTGGATTTGTCCCGTCACCACGTCGGTTAGCGCCGGCAGGCTGCCGCGATAAGGCACGTGCTGGGCCTGCCCGCCGATCATCTTGAGAAACATCGCCATGAACAGATGATGCGGCGTGCCAGCGCCCGAGGAGCCATAGCTGAGTTGGCCTGGGCGCTTGCGCACGATGTCGATCAGCTCGGGCAAATTCTTGGCGCCGAGCGAAGGGTTGGCGACGAGGCCGAACTCCGCGCCGCCCACGAGCCCGATCGGCGCGAAATCCTTCACCGGGTCGTAGGGGATCGACTTGAACACGCTCGGATTGATCGCGAGCGTGGTCACCGGCGCCAGCATCAGCGTGTAGCCATCCGGCGCCGAGCGCGCGACCGCCTGAGCCGCGACCACGGTGCCGCCGCCGACGCGGTTCTCGACGATGACCGGCTGCTTGAGCTTGTCGCGCAGTTCCTCCGCCAGCATGCGGGTGAGGATGTCGGTGCCGCCGCCGGCCGGGAATGGACAGATGAACGTGATCGGCCGGGTAGGGTATTCCTGCGCCGCCGCCGGCGATGCAACGGCAATGGCCGCGATGGCGAGAGCAAGTGCATCTTTGGCAATCCGTTTCATTTCCGTCCCTCTGCATGGCTCGGCGCTGCTTGTTGTGAAAGAGCGTGCGCGCAGCCTTGCTGTTGCTGTCGCGATGCTAACGCGCTCGCCGCGGCAAAAGCGAGGGGGTGCGTGTGCTATCCTGGAAGACGATTCGCGGAGAGCCCCGATGGCGAAGGAAGAGCGCCGGCGAGCGAAGGCCGATCCCGCGCGCGCCTCCGACGCGCGCCCCGCGCCGCGCGTCGCGTCACCCGCCGACGTTTCCACGGCATCGCCGCCGCGCCGCTCGCCGGCGATGCAGCTCGCCGCCGAGGTCGAGCGGCTCGAGCGTGAATTGTCGGCGGCGCGCGCCGAGATGGCGACGCTCGCTGCCCGCGCCGACACCGACCCGCTCACCGACACGCTCAACCGGCGCGGCTTCGAGCGCGAGCTCAAGCGCTCGCTCGCCTACGTCAAGCGCTACGGGACCAGCGCGGCGCTGATCTACCTCGATCTCGACGGCTTCAAGCCGATCAACGACCAGCACGGCCACGCCGCGGGTGACGCCGTGCTCAAGGCGGTGGCGATGGTGCTCGAACGCCACGTGCGGGCCTCCGACCTGGTGGCGCGGCTCGGCGGCGACGAGTTCGGTGTGCTGCTGTGGAATCTCGACGAGGCGGCGGCGTTGACCAAGGCGCAGGGGCTCGAATCGGCCATCGCCGGGACCACGGCGACGTATGCGGGGCGGGCGATCTCGGTCGGCGTCTCCGCCGGCGTCGCCATGCTGTTGCCGCTCGACGATGTGGCGGTGGTGCTGGAGCGCGCCGACCGCGCGATGTATGCGCGCAAGGGCGTGCGCAGCCGGCAGCAAACCGCTCAGGGCGCCTGACCGGGGCGAACCCGGACCATCGGCAGTCTCGTCGCGCGCACAAGTGCCGCATGCGGAACTTGCGCTCGATCCACTAGATTGGGAATAAGGAACCCTCTGGTGCCGATGGAGGACTGCATGTTCAAGCAACTGGCGCTGATCGCCGCTGCCGCATCTTGGCTCGCCCTGCCGGTCGCGGCGCAGCAGGACCCCGCCGCCAACTATCCGAACAAGGCCGTGCGCATCATCGTCAGCGTGCCGGCGGGCGGCGGCGTCGACACGGTGACGCGCATCTACGCCGACAAGCTGCAGAAGAAGCTGGGCCAGCCGTTCGTGATCGAGAACCAGGGCGGAGCGGGCGGCAACGTCGCTTCGGCCACCGTCTTCAACGCGCAGCCGGATGGCTACACCCTCCTGGCGTCGCAGCCGGCGCCGATCACCACCAACATCGCGCTCTACAAGAAGCTCAACTTTGATCCGGCGGCGCTCATGCCGGTCGTGCTCATGTCGCGGTTCCCGAACGTGCTGCTGGTACGGCCCGATTTTCCGGCCAAGACCGCCAAGGAATTCATCGCCTATGCAAAGGCCAATCCCGGCAAGCTCAACTTCGGCTCGCAGGGGATCGGCACCACCTCCCATCTCACCGCCGAGCTGTTCATGACGCAGACCGGCACCAAGATGGTGCATGTGCCTTACAAGGGCACCGCGCCGGCGCTCAACGACCTCATCGCCGGCCATGTCGACCTGATCTTCATGGAGTTGTCCTCGGCCTATCGGCTGCATGAAGGCGGCAAGGCCCGCATCCTCGCGGTCGCGACCGACAAGCGGCTCGCCCTGTTGCCGGATGTTCCGACCATGATCGAGGCAGGTGTGCCCGACTTCCTGTCCGACACCTGGAACGCGATCAGCGCGCCGCCGAAGACGCCCCCCGCCATCATCGAAAAGCTGAACAAGGCAGCGAACGAGATCATGCTGGAAGCCGACACCCGCAAGCACTTCGAGGAGCTCAACCTTCTTCCCGCCGGCGGCAGTTCCGCGGACATGGGCAAGTTCGTCAAGGAGGAGACCGTCCGCTGGGGCGAGGTGATCAAGAAGGCGGGAATCCAGCCGGAGTGACGTTAGTACTCGTCACGCGATGATGTCCGGCGTGAGCTGGTCCTCGATGAGCCGAATGCGGTCGCGCAACATGAGCTTGCGCTTCTTAAGCCGTTGGACTTGCAGGACGTCGGCGCCGGCGGTCGACTGCAGCGCCACGATCGCGGCATCGAGGTCGCGGTGCTCCTGCAGCAACCGCGCCAGTTGCTCTCGCAACTCGCGTTCTTCGTCCTGGGTCATCGCAACCGGGAGTTTTGGCCTGCGTCCAGTATCCTGTTTTGAACGGCGACGTTCAAGCCCGTCGCGGCGAGTCGGGACCGGCATGCGCTGGCAGCGCGCGCGCCTTGCCGCGGCGGCACTTACAAGGGGATTGCTGCACTGCACAATCCACACGAGCGTCGACATCGGCGGCCTCTCGTGTAGACTTCCACTGTCATGCTAACGACATGAGGAGATGTCCCACATGTCCATCCAGGCGCATCTTGCGGAACTCGAAAAGCGGCACCAGGCGCTCGAAGACGAAATCAACGACGCGCTTGCGCACCCGTCAATGGACGATCTCGCGATCGCTGAACTCAAGCGCCGCAAGCTGCAAGTGAAGGACGAAATCGCGCGGCTGCGGCAAGACGCCAGCATCCACTAGCGCACCCCATTTTTGCGTTGCAGACTGCCTCCGCCCGCCGGCCCTGGGCCGGCGGAAGGGATCGCGATTGAGCGGTTGGGGCAATGGGAGGAGGCGAGGATGCGCAAGCTCATCCAGGCTGCAATGCTGTTCGCGACTGCGTTAGGTGTCTGCTCGCCTGCGCGGGCGCAGGACTATCCCAGCAAGCCGATCACCATGATCGTGCCGTTCCCCGCCGGCGGCGGCGTCGACGCGGTGGCGCGCATCGTCGCGGAAAAGCTCTCGGCCGGGCTCGGCCAGCATGTGATTGTCGACAACCGTGGCGGCGCAGGTGGCGTCATCGGCACCCGGCTCGGCGCTAAGGCCGCGCCCGACGGCTACACGATCGTGATGGCGCACACCGGCACGACCTCGATCAACCCGACGCTCTACGCCAATCCCGGCTACGATCCGCGCAAGGACTTTTCGACGATCGGGCTGATCAGTTCGACGCCGATCGTGCTGATGGCGCACCCCTCCTTTCCGGCGAAGACCATCGCCGACGTGATCGCGCTGGCGAAGAAAGAGCCGGGCAAGCTCAACCTCGGCACGCCTCCGGCCGGTACCGGCGGCTATCTCGCCGCGGAATTGTTCAAGGCGACCGCCGGCATCGACGCGACGCTGGTCGGCTACAACGGCACCGCGCAGCTCACCAACGATCTCATCGCCGGCCACGTGCCGCTCGGCTTCAACGTGATGGCGCCGGCGATGGGCAACCTGCAGGCTGGCACCTTGCGCGCCGTCGCCGTGCTCGGCCCGAGCCGAACGAGCCTGCTGCCCGACGTGCCGACCGCGATCGAGTCCGGTCTGCCCGGCTTCGAGGCCATGCTGCATTACGGCCTGCTGGTGCCGGCAGGCACGCCGAAACCGATCATCGCGCGGCTCAACAAGGAATTGCGCGCGCTCGTCACGTCGCCCGCGGTGCGCGAACGCATCGCCGCGGACGGCGGCGATCCGCTGCCCTCGACGCCGGAGGAATATGCCTCCGACATCGACCGCGAAGGGGCAAAATGGTCGGCGCTGATCAGGAAGCTGAATTTAAGAGTGGACTGAAAGAGAAGCAGCGTCGCTGATCTCGCCGTCATGGCCGGGTCAAGCCCGGGCAATGACGAGCAGGAGTGATGCTCACGAAAACTGCGAGCGGAAGACGCCCTTGATGTGAGCGAGGCGTGCTTGGAGCCGCTCCGCCGCTTCCGCCAGTCCAAGCTCGCGTGCAAAGCTGATCGCATCATAGAGCGATTCCTTCGCGTCGCTGTAGGCGCCGGCAGCCGCGGTCGAGTTGGTCGCGTCATACATGCGGTCGTAGGCTTCCTCGGCCAGGGCCTCGAGCCGGTGCAGCTTCTCTTCGTCGGTCATGCCTCAGACCCCATGCGGGTTGCGCAACGCTGCGCGATCACCTTACGCTCGCGGGCGATGCAGTGTTAGTGTCGCGGGCGATAACGGGAGGAGAACCAAAAAGATGATCCGAGTGGCCTTCATCATCGGAGATTATCCGCCGGAAGAGCGGCGGCTGCGCGAAGACGTGGCGAAGAGCTATTCGACGCCCGAAGTGGAAGTCGGCATCCTGTCGGTCGCGCCATCGCCGTACGGCGGTCTCACCCCGGCCGAAATTCAGCTCGTCGCGCCGTATTTCCATGCCGCCTATCTGCAGGCCGAGCGCGAAGGCTACGACGCGGCGGTTCCGCTCGGCACGCTCGACCTCGGCGTCGACGGCGGGCGCTCGCTGGTCGACATTCCGATCGTCGGGCCGTGCGAGGCGATGTTTCACATCGCGGCGCAACTCGGCGATCGCTTCGGCATCATCTGCTATCACGAGTCGGTCATTCCGCGGCAGATCACGCAGACGCGCATGTACGGCATGGAGCCATGGATCGCCGGCCGGCGCGCCTCCGGCTTCAAGCTCAAGGACATCGGCTCGAACAAGGAGGTGATGAAGAAGAATTTCGTCTCCGCCGGCCGCTCGCTGGTCGAGGAGGACGGTGCCGACGTCATCATCGTGCACGGCATCACGCAGTGCCCGGTGCACATGAAGCCGGAGTGGCTGAGCAACGAGCTCGGCGTGCCGGTGGTCGAAGGCATCGGCGCGCCCATCCGCATGGCCGCGATGCTCGCCGGGCTCGGCCTCAAGCACAGCCGCAAGCGCTGGCCGAAGTCGAACGCACGGCCGAATGTTTAGTTCGGTCGCCCCGGCTTTTCGCCGGGGACAGCGCAGATACACGGCTGCGTCATCGCTTCGCTCGCGCCGCAGGCTGCGATCATCTAAGCTCGGGGGCATCCGCCGAATGAATGAACGTCAGGAGGACGCCGTGCTCTCACAGATCAAGTCGGTCATCGCGGGTCTCATCCTCTGCGCCTTCGCGGGCTCGGCAGCGCCCGTCCAGGCGCAGCAGCCGTCGTGGATTGTCCCCGACCTCCTGGCCGCCGCGAAGGCCGAGGGCGAGGTCACCATCTACGGTTCGATGAACGAGGAAGAGGCGCTGCCCTATTGGCAGGTGTTCCAGGACACAGCCGGGATCAAAGTGAATTTCGTGCGCTCGTCCGACGCCAACATCCTCGCGCGCATCGCGATCGAGGCGCGTGGCCGCCAGCGCACCTGGGATGTGGTCGCGACCACTCCCGTGTACCGGCTGCCCGACGAGGTGCTGCTGCAGTTCGATCCGCCGGAAGCCAAGAATCTGATCCCGCAGGCGCGCGGGCCGAACCGGCGCTGGTATGGCGTTTACGGTAACTACAATGCGCCCGCCTACAACACGAAATTCGTCAAGAAGGAGGATCTGCCGACGACCTACGAGGAATTCCTCAAGCACAAGGAATGGGCCGGCAAGGTCGCGATCGACGCCACCGATTCCGAGTGGCTTACCGGCATCACCAAGCATTTCGGCGACGAGCGCGGTAAGAAGCTGGTGCAGGATATCGTCGCGCTGCTCAAGCCCGTCGTGGTTGACGGCCATCTCAATCTCGCGCGCTCGGTCGGCTCCGGCGAATACTGGGTCGCGCTCAACAATTACGTATCGCTGACCATGAACGTGAAGCTCTCGGGCGCGCCGACCGACTATTGGCCGCTCGATCCGGTCGGGCTCGCGTTCGGCTCGGTCGGCGTCAGCGCGCAGGCGCCGCACCCGAAGGCGGCGCTTCTGGCGGCCAACTACATGCTCAGCCGCGAGGGCCAGCAGTTCCTCACCAAGAAGGGAAGGCTCCCGACCCGCACCGACGTCGAGACCAATCCGCCCGGCGTGATCGCCAACCTCAGTCAGAAGAAGATCATTGTCACCATCTCCTCCGCGGAGCAGCAGAAGAAGATGCAGACGATGTTCAACGAGATCTTCCGGCCGCGGTGAATGATCCGGGATTTCGTTTGATACGATTTCGGTCATCCCTGCGAAAGCAGGGACCCATACGCCGTGCAGAATCATTGTGGCACCATCGGAAACAAATCGCGCCACCGAGGGTATGGGGCCCTGCTTTCGCGGGGACGACGCAAGAGATGGCACCGCCGGTGCTTTGCGAGTCAGCTTTGATTGAAAGTCGGTACTGGGAAGTAATTGCGGTGAACCGCGCCGGCGACCGTAGCCCGCATGAGCGCAGCGACATGCGGGTTGTCAGAAAAAAATGGCTCAGACTTCAAAACAGGCTCAGACTTCAAAACAGGTTCAACCCCGGATATCGCTTCGCTCATCCGGGCTACAGCCGATCCGGGCTACTTGCTTGCTGATTGGGATGAACGTCGAACTGCTCGGCAAGCTGCGCCAGTGTCCGATCGCCCTTGATGGCAGCAAGCGCCACCTTGGCCTTGAAGGCCGCTGTGTGGTTCCGGCGGGGTCGTCGTGACATGGTCTCTCCTGATTCGCGGGCAACAGCCTGCCCGCCGTCAGGCAGAAACTCCACCTATCGGCCTGTACAGATTTCCGGCGCCAGCTCTGCCGAGAGCGGGAATCGGCGGCCCATGGCACCCCTCTGCGGAGCGGAATATATCCACAGGATCGGGGTAAATCCATGTGGATATTCGTTGGACAGCTGGAGCCTCGCGACTCAAGCGACGCTGATCGCCGCCCTCCTCGCGGAATAAGTCTCGTCCGACTTACACCTTCGCATAGTCGCTGACCTTGGCCAGTGCCCCACTAAATCTTATTGCCGATGTTTGGCTTTTGATCTTTGCCCTTATCACCCCACACGTCATCTAGATTGGGGCCCGCTGTCTCTGGAATCACGAGGCCGCCGCCAGACTTGAAATAGAAAGTCTTCAGATTATCGTAGTCCGGATAATGAATAGTGTGACCTCCGATGAAAGGGATAATTCCAGGAACCGCAAATCCCAGCGAGGTCCAGCCTGAGATCGATCCGCCTCCACCCCGAAGTAAAGCCTGTCCAGCTTTAATGAGGAAGTTGGTTCCTGTTTCTCCCGCCACCAAATCGCATGCATCAAAATAAACTATTGTTCGGCCCGGAAATAGTGCCGGAAAATTGATCTGACTGGCAAGATTCAGCCAGTCGCCTGCATAAATCTGGTCACCGCCGAGCCACATTTGTCCGATGTTGCCATGAGTCCGAAAAACAACTCTATCAAATACCATTCGCTTTTGGATCAATCCTGTTAGTCCGTCAATAAGTTCTTTGAGGCTTCCAATTGATAAAGTAATTACATCGCTACTACTAAACCATCTGAATTCTTGCCAGCGATTAACGTAGTCAGAATTATCGTTGATGATGAGCTTGTTAGGCATGGGGTTGGAACTCCAACAAGCGCCGCCCAGTTGTTTAGTAGCAACAGCGTCCGAATGGTTCACTGAGCTTTAGCCGGTGAACCAAGAATTGTGCCTGCCTGTATGGTACAATGTACGTAAATCTGCCAGCCGCTCTAAGTGCTCGCACGCAGCCGATCTCAACGCCACGCATTGAGACCATCTTGCGGGCGGCAAGGCGCACAGGGAGGATGTACAATGGGATATCTTCTAAGCAGCCTAGGAACTCTCCCCGACGATCCAACGGTCAAATATTATCTTTTCGCTGTTCGCGAGAGCTGGGACAGCGAACTTACAAACCGGCTGGAAGCGAACTTTGGCCATCTCGCGAAGGCGGTGGGCAAGGACGGCGTGTATGCGAAAGGCATGGACAATGAGGCATGGTGGGAGCAAGTTGGTTCCACTTATCTTGGTGAAGATTGGCGCGCGTACGAAACAATTTTGCCTGCATTAATATTGACCGACAGCCACCCCTCGCATATTAGCGACAAATCTCTCTTGCTCTTTATTACACTGAAGGACGTCAAGGAGCGATTCGGTGACTGGGATAACCTCTTCAGAGAGGTGACTCGGTTTATTCGAGGCGAGAAAACCGATTTCCTGGAGCGATTTCGCTCAAAGGGAGATTTCTTTGACGCGATCAACACTGTCTTCGGGATTAAGCCATCAATTTTTGGCATCTCGGTTGACGTGGGCGCGCTCGCCAAGAGGATACGAGACGAGCAAAGGACATTGAAACATCCTCGCGCATATTAGGGCTTGCGCTCTGTGCAGCCATAACCTGGCGGCTCGCCGGGTCGCCATCAACGTCGCCATAGCGTTTTTCCAGAGGCTTCTACCGTGCCCCGTTGGCATTGAAGCCTGCGCCTTATCGCACCATTAGACTAGGAAGTAATTGCAGTGAACCGCGCCGGCGACCGTAGCCCGCATGAGCGCAGCGACATGCGGGTAGGCTTCAAAACAGGCTCAGACTTCGAAACAGGCTCAGACTTCAAAACAGGTTCAACCCCGGATATCGCTTCGCTCATCCGGGCTACAGTCGATCCGGGCTACTTGCTTACGATACGCCGATTGATGCAATCCGGCGGGAAAGCAACTCAAGGAGTTGGAAGCGCGATTGGAAATTCAGCTTATTGAGAAAGACAATCTTGATTGGAACGACTTATCGGACGTGCTCACCGTTTAGCCCACGTCGCGCTCGCGAAGGCAGGAACCATACACTATCACCGCTGAATGTGGCAGGCCCGGCAAACAATTTCTTGATCGGAGAATATGGGTCCCCGCCTTCGCGAGCACGACAGGAGCACTGGTCCCGCTAACTCAACAGCTTACGGCACGCTCGCCGCTTGCGCCGCCGCGATGTAGGCCTGGGCGTCTTCGTCGAGCAGCAGCCGCTGCGCCTTCAACGCCTCCGCCGCACGCGTCACCATCGCGACGTAGGTTGCGTGGTCCTTGTAGCGTTCCTCGAGCGAAGGCCGCGGATCACCTGAGGCGAGGCGCTCGGCCTTGGTCTTGGCGAACGGAATACGCTGGCCGCTGGCGTCGCAGCCGTCGAGGCCGTCGGCGCGCAGCGCCCAGCCGGTGTAGGTCGCCAGCGGCACCACCACATCTGGCGTGCGGATGCCGGCGATGTCGTTGCCGTCCGGATCGGTCTTCGGCACGAACACCGGGTAGGGCGAGCCGACCAGCTTCGGCGGCAGCACCGACACCATGCCGTGGTCGAAATCGGGTCCGAAGTCGAACAGGTCGCCGGTGTGATGCGCGCCGTTGTAAACGACCCCCGGAATGGTCGGGAATCCCATTCCGGCCTGCGGCAACGGCGGCGCGAGCGTGCCGTCCTTCACGCTCGGCATGTGATCCGCCGGCGGCGCTTCGCCCTTGGTCACCCAGGCGTCGAGCGCGATCAGCATTGCGCGCAATGCCTGGTCCGGCTTCAGCGGATTGCGCGGCTGGGCGCAGATGCCGCGGCCGTTGCCGGCGCCGTGTGGAAAGCTCGCCATGAGATAATAGCGGACGTTTTCCACGCGCCCGGTCAGGTCGTGACCCTTGCTGTCGGTCTGCATCATCGAGGCTGCTTTCGCCCAATATTCGTTGGCCGAATTGGCTTCGATGGTCTTCGGGCAGGTCTTGCTCTCTTCGCAGCGGCGTAGCCGCCAGTCCGTCTTGCCGGTGACGGTGTCGGTCACTTTCTGGTCGGCGAACGGGAACTGATATTCCGGCGTCCAGCGCGCGATATGCTGGCGATGGGTGCGCACCGGCTGGGCGAAGCGGTAGTTCATGAACATGCCGCTGCCGCCGGCCTTCCAGTTGAGCACGCCGTCGAACGCCATCGGCGCCTTGCCGGCCGCGCGCTCGGGCGCATTGAAGCCGAGCTGCACGAAGTCGTGCATCGTGCGGCACGGCTGCGAGGAGCAGAACGAGTAGATGCGCTGTACATCGCCCGCCAGCGGATTGGGCGCGCCCTTGTCGTCGGTCTCGGCATTGCGCAGGAAGGTCGCGATGTCGCGCACCATGGCGAAGCCGAGGCCCACCACCTGCGGGTCCTTGGCGATGTAGGTGAATTCGTAGAGCGCGGTCGGACCGAACGAGCCCGGCCCGCCGAAGTTGCCTGAGGTCAGCTTGACCGCGTTGAGTTTCTCGTCGGCGTAGTCCCAATCGCTTGCCGCGAGTGCCACCGGCTTGTCGGCGTAGTTCTTGCGGACGGTGAGCGTCGCCTTCGATTTGTCGGCACTCGCGGCCGGATAGCTCAGCCGCTGCACCGCCGGCGTCGCCCCCTGGTCGATGACGAACTCCTCGGTAGCGGGGCCGGTGATCGTTGAACCGTCGGGGTTCTTCACGATCGGCACCGTGGCGGTGAAGAGCTTGCCGTTACGGGGCGCGCTCACGTCCCAGCCGGTTTCGAGGAGGATATAGCCGTTGCGCATCAGGAAGCCGTTGCCGGCATTCCCGGACTTGGTGACGTCGTTGCCTTCATGGCTGTCGTTGAGGGTCTCGATCGCGTTGGTGCGGCCGCGGTTGGTGAGCTCGTAGAGGAGCCGCTTGCTGCCCTTGGCGCGGTCGATCGGCCGCAGGATCTGGAAATCGGTGGAGTAGGGGACCATGCCGTTGGCGTTGCGGGGCGCGAGCCCGATGTCGACGATGATGGCGTTGGCCGGGTCTGTGGGATCGACCTCGCCGTCGATGTGTCCACTGAGGCGCTCGTAGGCCCCTATGATGCCGAAGGTCTTGCCGCCGAAGGTCGGCGACTGCGTTTCCTTGATCACGACCTGGGTCACCCGGGCGCTGGCGGGAGGCGCGCCGATGGCCGCGATGCCACCGACGACGAGGCCGCAAAGTCCCAGGCGGAAGCGCGCAGGCGAGGCAATGATCGGCGTCATGGGCAAGTCCCCGGAGCTGTTGGCGAGGCTGAGCCGAAATTATCGGCTGGTGGGCGAAAATTGCAACGAGGGCCGGAGTGAAAGGTGAGCGCGCAGAGAATGCCTGGTCCAGCGGTTCCGGGCGCGGCTCAACTCGCCAGTCAATTTAATGCGAACGGCCGCTCGGGGCTGGCACGGCCAGAACCTATGAACCTTGCCGCTTTCCGCGCGTTTTCCCCCAGACCATGAATCTCACGTTCCCAGAATATTCTCACGGAGGTTCGAAATGACACGCACCCTTGTCGCGCTTGCCGCCGGGTTGGCGCTCGCTGCCGCGGCTTGGCCGAGCACCGCCAGTGCTCAACGGCCCAATCCGGGCTGGGAACGCGGAGAAGACGGCATGAGTGGGTCCTATCCCTGGATTGACGAAACCAGCCACCCTCCTGGCTATTCCCCCTACGGGTACGGCTATTACCGTGATCCGGGGCTCGCTTTCAGGGGGCCTGGCTTCTCGTTCGGCTTCCGGGCCGGTCCGGGCTACTACGACCATGGCTACGGCCGCTACCACCATCGCGCCTGGAGACATCGCCACTGGCGGTAAGCGCTGGTTCAGGATTTGAGCAACCCGCCGGGTGCCAGCGGCGGGTTTTTGCTGGCATTCCGCCAACGCTTGGTGGACTTTCGCGGGTTGTTCTGCTACACGCCCGCGCTTGGCAGCGCCGCGGCCAACGCCGCGCTGCGCGATAGCATGAAACCGCCGGACCGCCCGATCTGGAGAGAGGAACACGCGTGCAGGTTCTCGTCCGTGACAACAATGTCGACCAGGCCCTCAAGGCTCTCAAGAAGAAGATGCAGCGCGAGGGCATTTTCCGCGAGATGAAGCTCCGCGGCCATTACGAAAAGCCCTCCGAAAAGAAAGCGCGCGAGAAGGCCGAGGCGATCCGCCGGGCCCGCAAGCTCGCCCGCAAGCGGATGCAGCGGGAGGGCCTTCTGCCCATGAAGCCGAAGGTGATACCGGGCGCCGGCGGCCCGGGGCGCGGGGCTCCGCGCCCGCCGCGCTGAGCGTTCCGTAACTCGGATTGATGAGTTGTAGGCTTCTGCAGCGTGGGCCGTTCGGCCTGCGCTGTTGTTTTTTGCACCGCAGCGTTATCTTCCGTCGTCGTCGGGTGGTTCCGGCCCCGGCATTCCGCCTTGCCCGCGAGATCACGATGTTTCCCATTCCGAAGCCGTCGCTGACGCCCAACACCTATGCATACGAATCCGAGCCGCTGGTGAAGCCCACCGGCTTCCGCGAATACGACGCGCGCTGGCTTCTCGGCAGCGAAATCAATCAGATGGGCGTGCAGGCGCTGGGACTTGGCCTCGGCACCCTGATCCATGAGCTTGGGGTGAAACCCGAGCTTGTCACCGGTCATGATTTTCGCGGCTATTCGGCGTCGGTGAAAACCGCGCTCATCTCCGGCCTGCTAGCGGCCGGCTGCAAGGTGCATGACATCGGGCTCGCGGTAACCCCGATGGCGTACTTCGCGCAGTTCGCGCTCGACGTGCCGTGCGTCGCGATGGTCACCGCCTCGCACAATGACAACGGCTGGACCGGCGTGAAGATGGGCGCCAACCGTCCGCTCACCTTCGGTCCGGACGAGATGACGCGGCTCAAGGACATCGTGCTCGGCGCCCGCTTCGACATGCGCGGCGGCGGCTCCTACCAATTCCACGAGAATTTTCCGGCCCGCTACATCGCCGATCTTACCAAACGGCCGAAGCTCAAGCGCCACCTGAAAGTCATCTGCGCCTGCGGCAACGGCACCGCCGGTGCGTTCTCGCCGCGCGTGCTGGAAGCCGTCGGCTGCGAGGTGGTGCCGCTCGATTGCGAACTCGACCACACCTTCCCGCACTACAATCCCAACACCGAAGACATGAAGATGCTCCACGCCATGCGCGACGCCGTGCTCGCGCACAAGGCGGACGTGGCGCTCGGCTTCGACGGCGACGGCGACCGCTGTGGCGTCGTCGACAATGAGGGCGAGGAAATTTTCGCCGACAAGGTCGGCGTGATGCTCGCGCGCGATATCTCGGCGCTTCAGCCCGGTGCGACCTTCGTCGCGGATGTGAAATCGACCGGCCTGTTCATGACCGACCCGGTGCTGATGAAACAGGGCGCGAAAACCGATTACTGGAAGACCGGCCACTCCTACATGAAGCGGCGCGTCAACGAGATCGGTGCGGTCGCCGGCTTCGAGAAATCCGGGCACTTCTTCTTCAACAAGCCGCTCGGTCGCGGCTACGACGACGGCCTCATCTTCGCGCTCGCAGTCTGCGACATGCTCGACCGCAGCCCCGGGAAGAGCATGGCCGACCTCAAGAACGCACTGCCGAAGACCTGGTCGTCGCCGACCATGGCGCCGCACTGTGCGGACGAGGTGAAATACGGGATCGTCGACCAGGTGGTGAAGCACTTCGAGGATGCCAAGGCCAAGGGCGACCAGCTCACCGGCCAGCCGATCCGCGACCTCGTCACTGTGAATGGCGTGCGCATCACCGTCGCGGACGGTACCTGGGGGCTGGTGCGCGCGTCGTCCAACAAGCCGGAACTGGTCGTGGTAGTCGAGAGCCCGGTCTCGGAAGCCCGCATGCGCGAGATGTTCAAGGCGGTCGATGCGGTGCTGCGCACCCATCCGGAAGTTGGCGAATACAATCAGACGATTTAACCGGCGCGGCTGGTCGAAACCCAGGCAGTCTGCCCTCGTTTTGAGCGCGCGCCGAAGCTAGCAGACGACCACTGTTGAACTGATACCAAATTCGGATGACGGCGCCGGCTGGTCATTCCGGGGCCCGCCGAAGGCGGAAGCCCCGGAATCCATAACCCCAGAATTCTCAGCGATTCGCTGGCGATGCCACATTGAAAGGCAGCGGTTATCATTCCGGGCTCGCCGCTGCGCGGCGGCCCCGGAATGACGACCCGCGCGCGGGTCGTCCGAAATCGTATGACTGGGAGCGGTCGCGCTTTTGCGTGCATGGCACAAGTTTTGCGCTATGTTTGCGCAGCGCAAACGCGGGGTGCACCGCCATGGCAGACACGCAGACTTTCGGAACGATGACGCGCAGTTATGAAGGCGCGGCGACCAGCGTACGCTGGGTGCAGTTGCTCCTGGGCTTTATCGTCATGATGGCGATCTCGAGCCCGCAATATGTGTGGACGCTTTTCGTCCCGTCATTCCAGAAAACCACCGGCGCGATCCTTTCCGAGGTGCAGTGGACGATCACGATTCTGATCGTCCTGCAGACCTGGCTGTCACCGATCCAAGGCTATCTCGTCGAACGCTTTGGACCGAAAATCCTGATCGGCCTTGGTGCGGTGCTAAGCGGCGCGGGCTGGATCGCTTCCGCGTCCATCACTTCGATGTGGGGTCTGTACGCGACGTACGGGCTCCTCTGCGGAGTCGGCACCGGCATCGTCTACATCGGCATCGTCGGCCTGATGGTGAAGTGGTTCCCGGACCGGCGCGGATTTGCCACCGGCGTGGTTGCAGCCGGCTACGGCTTTGGCGCGATGCTGACCACCTTCCCGATCGACGGGATGCTCAAGGCGTCGGGCTATCAACACACGCTGATCGTGTTCGGAGCGGTCTTCGCCGCGGTTGGCCTTGTCGGCGCGCTGCTGATGAAGGCCCCGCGCGAAGCCGATGTGGCGGCCCCGCCGAGCCTCGCTGGCTCATCCTCTGCGCGCGACTACGCGCCACGCGAAATGCTGAAGTCGCCGGTGTTCTGGCTGATGTTCGTCATGATGTCGATGATGTCGACCGGCGGGCTCATGGTGATCACCCAGTTCACCAGCTTCGCCAAGGCGTTCGGCATCGACGCTACGACGACCGTGATCATCTTCGGCGCGACGCTGGCGGCGATCCCCGCCGCGCTGACTTTCGACCGCATCACCAACGGCTTGACCCGTCCGTTCTTCGGCTGGGTGTCCGACCATATCGGCCGCGAGAACACGATGGGCCTTGTCTTCATCCTGGAAGGCATCGCCATTTATCTGATGCTGCGCTACCGCAGCGACCCCGTCATGCTGGTCGTGCTTTCGGGCCTCGTGTTCTTTGGCTGGGGTGAGATCTTTTCGCTCTTTCCCGCAACGCTGACCGACACCTTCGGTACCAAATATGCGATTACCAATTACGGCTTTCTCTATATGGCGCAGGGTGTCGGCTCGATCCTCGGCGCGCCGGTCGCCGCGATGATCTACGAGGCAACCGGGAGCTGGATGCCGGTCTTCGGGCTGGTGATCGGGATGGATATCTTGACCGGGCTGCTGGCGCTGTTCGCGCTCAAGCCGTTGCGGCAGAAGTGGATTGCCGGCGGTGCGGCGTGAGAACGCAGCGGATATGCCAGGGCAAGATCGTTCGGTGTGAATCGATCTTGCTCCTGGGAATCAGGCTCTAATAGCCCCGCCGGCGTTCCTTCTTGGCGGCTTTGCGGGCCGCGTAGCGCGCGTCGCGGGCCGCCTTCTGCTCGGCGGCCAAGGCCGCATCACGCTCGGCTTTTTCCGCCGCGATGAGCCGTTCGAGTTCCTCGGCTTCGCGCTGCTTCTGCGCGGCGAGTTCGGCCTCGCGCACCGCTTGTGCGGCCAGTTCCGCCTCGCGCGCCCGTTTGGCGGCTTCACGCTCGGCCATCCGGGCCAGACGTGCCTCGTGGATGGCCGCCCTTGCCGCCCGCTTCTGATCGAGGGTGGGGTCCGCGGACGCTGCGCGAAACCTTTCCAACAAAGCCTTCTTGGCGGCAGCAGCGCTGCTTTGGCGGTCTTGAAGATCAGGCACCTTGTAACTCATCGAACCTCCGTATCGAGAAACCGAGCCTCTAATTAGTCATGGATTCGGCGCGCGCCAATCCCAAATCCGCCACACCAAGGTTTCCGGGGATCAAAAGCTAAGGAGCGCGTCCCCGCGCTTGTGCGGGCGGGAAGCCGCGCTCGGGCCGTCACCTGGTACCAGTAAACGCGGTGTTACGCGCGCAAACCCGCAAAGCGCGATGCGATCAGGCGATGGGAGCGACGCGGCGCCGGCCCCGGCGAGCACGAACGTGCCAGCGGCCTGCCGCTCAATGATAATCCGGCTCCAGTACGTCCGGATGCACATCCTCGACGCCCTGGCGCAGGATGACATGACCCTGGGCGTCCGTGTTGCGCGGGTACTGGCGATGCATGAGCGGGGCAAACTCGCCCACCGCCATTCTCGCGGCTTCCCGGTACTCCTGAGCCCGCGCCTCGCGCTGGTGTTGCAATTCACCAAGGTTGGCGGGCGGCGGATTGCTTTCGATGTCACGGGTCAGGGACGAAATCTGCGTCTGCACCTCGGTCATTTTCTTGACCGAGTTCTCCAAGTCCGTGGTGCGGTCGGTGACGGCCTTGCCGCCGACATAGACGCCCTGGCTGATGCCGATCAGATACAGCATTGTCTCCGAAATCTTCACTTCGCCGAGGCTGGTCTGACTCGACCCGAGCACGTACCAGGCGACGACGACCGTGAAGATGGCCATCTGGAACTTATAGACGTCGAGCCTGTCATCGGTCAGGAGCAGCTTGCCGAAGGTCGCATGATAGCGCGCCGGTATCACCGGCCAGTTGAACCAGCCCCTGCCGACGAGATAGGCGGCGGTGTCTTCCTTGAGGCCGGTTTTCAGGGTCTGGGTGAATTTAGCGCCCGCCGCGCCGACTGCGCTGATGCCGAGCAGCGTGAGCAGATCGGTTGAAATCGCCGAGAGGGCGCCGGTGCAGATCCATAGATAGAACAGGCGGCCCGCCACGATGAAGGTGAAGAGGAGCACCTGCACCTGCGACATGCTGGCTTCGCCGTACCAGGCGGCGGAAATGCGGATCGGACTCAGCGCGTAAGCAAGCCCGTTCACTCCAGTCACGCTCTTGGCGTCGGCGTCGTAGGTCGTCCATGCCAGCAGGCCATAAAAAGCCACTACGAACAGGATGGCCAGTAACTCAGCCGTCGGGCCGCTCATGACGGTTGTCGTCACGAAATAGTTGAAATACGTCGGCGGCGTGGCGTCCGTCAGCGCGCCAACAAACAGATAATCGACCGGATCGTAAAGCGGATCGGCGGGCGCCGGCTCGACGGAGAAGACAACATTGAGATGTTTCACATGGTCGGCGTTCTCGGACAGGAATGTCTGCAGCACCGGCACCTCAAGCGGCCTGGCGCTGCGGGCGTTGGCATAGAGTCTGACACAGAGCTTATTCGCGTCGCCGTCCTTGATGCCTGCGATCCGTTTGTCCTCGAACGTCAACGTCGCGGCGGTTCGGCCGGTCAGCCTTTGGGTGCTCAGTTCAGCATGGAAGGGTGACGGTCGCTTGGCCAATTCATTAACCGCGAACCGGATCGGGTCGGGGGCCGGTGCTTGGTTTTTCTCGGCAACATCCTTTGCCCGTTTGTAGGCGTCGATCGCCTCCCCGGTGGTGACCAGCCGGTTTTGCAGTGTTGTGCAGGGATCGTCGGCCTCGGCCGCGGCGAGCGTGAGCGGCCATGCCACCAGGCCGGCAACGATCGCGAACCATCCCGCCCGGCGCCACTGCCGAAAAGCCAACGTGAGTGCCGACGCAAAATTGCCACGGAGCGCGCGGCTCCGCGTGTTGTTCTGCATCCGCATTCGCCCTACCTCACGCTTGTGAAGCGAACCGCGCAGAAGCTTGCGTATCACGCCGAGAGCGCAAGCCCCGATCGCGGGTGAACGGCACGCATCATGATACCTCGATATTGATTGCAGATTTTGGGTAGGTCTTACAATGGAAAAGTTTGGTTACAGCGCGTCGTGCTCCAAGTCGTCACGATGCAGCGCATGCCTTTGATTATGTAGAATACGAACTGATGATGATGTCGCTGCAAATTCTCAAGTTCGCTGGGCCAGACAAACCAGCACCTTGATAAAGTTTTCCGCACAGCCTTCAATTCATTCCCGGGCTGGCGAGCGATCCCTCGGCAGAGATAGCCAACCCCGCGCCTTGAAGAATTGCAAAAACCAGGGGAGGAGACAGACATGCCCACACGGCGGGAGTTTCTCAAGCGGGCAGGCGCGGCAACCGGCATCGCGTTTTGCAGTTGCGGGATGCTGGACAGGGCGCGCGCGCAGGGCGCGGTCCCGCGCAGCCTGCCGGTGTCGGTCGGCGGCAAGCGGGTCAAGACCGTCGACGTGCACACCCATTGTTTCTTTCACGAAGCCATCAATCTGATGGGCGATGCGGCCCGCGCCGTGATGCCGCCCGTCAAGGGCGCGCAGGAGCACTTCATCGTCATCGAGGAGCGTCTCAAGGCCATGGATGCCATGGGCATCGACATGGAGGTGCTGTCGATCAATCCGTTCTGGTATCGCAAGGATCGCGATACCGCGGCGGCCATCGTCAAGGTGCAGAACGAAAAACTCGCCGAGCTGTGCGCCTCGAAGCCCGACCGCTTCGCCGCCTTTGCCTCGCTCAGCTTGCAGTTTCCGGAGCTCGCGGTGCAGCAGCTCGAGGACGCCGTGAAGAAGCAGGGGCTCAAGGGCGCTGCGATCGGCGCCAGCGTTTCGGGCGAGGATTTCTTCGAGCCGAAATTCCATCCGGTCTGGGCCAAGGCGGAGGAACTCGGCGCGGTGCTCTTCATCCACCCGCAGAGCACCCCTGAACTGGCCAGGCGCTTCAAGGGGAACGGCTGGCTTTCGAACACGATCGGCAACCCGCTCGACACCACGATCGCGCTCTCGCACCTGATCTTCGAAGGCACCCTCGACAAGTATCCCGGCTTGAAGATCATCGCCGCGCATGGCGGCGGCTATCTCGGCTCCTACGCGCCGCGCTCCGATCACCCGTGCTTCGTTTCGCCGGTGAACTGCAACGCCGAGATCAAGCTGAAGAAGAAGCCGACCGAGTATCTCAACCAGCTTTATTTCGATGCGCTGGTGTTCACGCCGGAAGCGCTCCGCCATCTGGTGGCGCAGGTCGGCGTGAGCCAGGTGATGCTCGGCACCGACCATCCGATCCCGTGGGAGGAGCATCCGGTCGACCACGTGTTCGCGACCACCACGCTCTCCGATGACGAGAAGATGGCGATTCTCGGCGGCAACGCCGCGCGCCTGTTCGGGCTGAAGGCGTGAGCCGAAGGTCTGGCGGCCATCCACGGTCCGTCGCAAGGTCCCGCGCGATCGCCCGAATGCACCCTCGAATTGCGAATTGAAATGCTCTAAAGTAGTTTTCGGCTCGGCCCAAAAAAGTACTTCGAATCCAGCAGCACCCATCGGGAGAGACGCATGACACTCAAGAACGTGACGCGACATCTCACGCTCGGAATTGCCGCAGGGACCCTGCTCATGGGGGCCCAGGCAGTTCTGGCGGCGGACGACGGCAGCATCCAGGGCGTCGTCAGCGACGCATCGGGAAAGCCGGTGGTCGGCGCCTTCGTGAAGGTGAAGAACGACGAGCGCCGCCTGACCTTCATGGTCATCAGCCAGGAGCGCGGCCAGTTCTCGGTCAAGGACCTTCCGCCCGGCACCTACCGGGTGCAGGGCGTCGGCGGCGGCCTCCAGAGCGAGTGGTTCCCGGACGTGAAAGTGTCGTCGGGCGTGGACGCCAAGGCCGGCGTTTCGCTCACCACCAAGGTAGGTCCGGCGCTCCCGCCGGCATGGCCGCAGCGCATTCCCGAGGCGGATGTGCTCAAGGCGTCGAAAGACGCCAAGGATCTGCCGGCAGGCGCGGGCAAGGAACTGGTCGCCGAGAAGTGCTCGTCCTGTCACAACGTGCTTCGGATCGTGGTGAAGCGCTCCAACAAGGACGACTGGTCCCACACGGTGCAGCGCATGCGCACGCGCATGGCGATCGCTTTGCAGCCCGACCTGACCCAGGCAGAAAACGATTCGATCGTGAACTACCTGACCGCCCACTTCGGCGAAGTTCAGCCCTACGACGCCAACAGCCGCCTGCCGCGCACGCTGGTGACCGGCAAGGCGCTGCACTACCGCGCGGTGACCTACTCGCTCGTCAACACCCACGCCGAGCCGCATGACGTGGCGGTCGACCCGCACGGCAATGCCTGGGTTTCCGAGCGCGCCGGCAAGCTCGGCAAGCTCGATGCCAAGACGCTCCAGTTCACCGAATATGACACTCCGCCCGGCCCGGCCCCGAAGGATCGCCAGAGCCTCGGGAATCCGCAGATCGATTCCAAGGGCATTCTCTGGGTTGCGGATGGCCCCAACAACCGCTGGCTCAGCTACGACACCAATACCAACAAGTTCCTCGCCTTCGCGTATCCGCGGGGCAAGGGCAATGCCGGCGGCAACAGCATGGCGCTGCATCCCGACGGGACCGTCTGGGCGACCGGCGGCAACAAGGAAGCGCGCCAGCTCTTCCCGGACAAGGTGGAATTCAAGATCTATGAATCCCCCAACGCCCATGAGAAGCCACTTCCGGGCGCCTACGGCATCACGGTCGCCGGCGATGGCTCGGTCTGGTACGCCGAAGACGAAGCGGACAACATGATCCGTATCGACCCGAAGACCGGCAAGGTCGACTCCTACAAGATCCCGTACCAGGGCCACGCGTTCCCGCGCCGCATGAACAGCGATGCCAACGGCGACGTCTGGGTCGCGCTCTGGAACGCCGGCAAGCTGATGAAGGTCGATTATAAGACCCATCAGATGACCATCTACTCGCCACCGACGCAGACCGGCGGCAACTACTCGGTCGTCGTCGACAAGAAGAACAACTACATCTGGGTCAGCGAGCATCAGGTCGACAAGATCGCCCGATTCAACCCGAAGACCGAGGAATGGGTCGAATTCCCGCTGCCGGAAGCGGAAACCGATCCGCGGCGGCTGGATATAGACCCGACCAATCCGAACCGCATCTACTTCTCCGGCAACACGCCGGGCCGCATGGGCTTCATCGAAGTCCTCGACAACTAAGCGTTTCGGAATCGAGATGATCTGACGTGGGCCAAGTCCGCTGTGGGCTTGGCCCACTTTCACTTCGCAATCCGGTATTTCCCGTTCGTCATTCGCGCCGACAACAAGATTGACTCATCCCCACTCGTTGGGTTGTCGGGCGGTCCGGCAGGAGGAGGGGACAGTGGCGCCCATCACGTGGATATCGATGCTCCGCGCCGCGGTTTGCGCGGGTCTGGTGCTCATCATCAGCGGCGCTGCCCCGATGGTGCGCACGGCCCGCGCACAATCAGCCGCGTCAGCGGCCGCGCCGGCTTCCTACGACGAGTCGATCCGAGCGCTGCAATATTATCGCTACAAGCGCGTGGCCGCGAGCGGCCCCGAGCGCGGGCGCGAGCTCTATTACTTCAAGTGCTGGCAGTGCCATAACGAGTTCCAGAAGACCGCGCCGCAGCTCAAGGGATTGTTTGAGCGCCCGAACCTGGTCACCGGACCGCCGGTCAACGACACGACCGTCGCCAACCAGATCAAGAACGGCAGCCCGGGAATGCCGTCGTTCCGCTTCGAACTCAGCGACGCCGACGTGGCCGACGTCGTGAGCTTCGTGCGCGACAAATGCTGCTGGGACCCGGAAAATCCGCCGCTCAACCCGCAATATCGCGCGGCGCCGGTGCCGACCGTGGAGCCGGAGCAGGGCAATGTGCGCGGCGGTCCCTGGGGCTTCGTGCGCTCGGCCGGCGCGCCGGCCAAGGCCGTGCGTGGCGGCGTGCAGGGCACGTCGGAGGGAATGCCGCTCGAAGGCATCATGGTGCAGCTCCGCGGCACCGAGTCCAACATCACGACCACGGTCTATACCGACGACCATGGCCGCTTCGAATTTCCGAAGATGCGCGCCGGCTCCTATACGCTGCGGGTCGTGCGGGCGCTCGAATTCAAGCCGTACCAGAAACTTGCGCTGCAGATCGGCGGGACGGCGCCGCAGCTCGACGATATCGTCCTCGATCGCGTGACGAGCGGGGAGTTCGTGCCCGCCAACTGGGACATCGCGGCACAACTATCGGGCGCGGAACTGGTCTGGAATCTCGACGGCACGGCGCAGGAGAAGCGAACCTTCAGTTACGGCTGCGGCTCGGGATGTCACACCTATGGGCAGATCCTGCGCAACCGCTTCGACGAGCGAAGCTGGCGGCTGATGGTCACCAAGATGACCCACTGGACCGGATCGCTGCTGCTGTTCCCGGCGGTGCCGAACCGGATTCCGCCGGAAGAGCAGGACATCATCGTCAAATGGCTGACCAAGGTGCGCGGACCCGATTCCAAGGACATGGACTATCAGCTCCTGCCCGGGCCGCGCGGAGGCGCGACCAAGGCGATCGTCACCACCTACGAGCTGCCGCGCCTGCTGACCGCGCCCCACGATGTGGTCTCCGACTCGCAGGGCAACATCTGGTTCAACAGCCACCGCACCGCCTGGATCTCGAAGCTCGACCCGCGCACCGGCATCGTCGAGGACCACAAGGTGCCCTCGACCGCCGGCGCCAATCCCGGGCAGCACTGGATCACTGTCGATAAGAACGACGTGGTCTGGTTCTCCGAGAACTGGTCGCACAAGCTCGGCCGCTATGATCCCAAGTATGACGAGATGAAGCACGTGCAGCTTCCGCATTTCGGGCGGCCGCTCAATGCACCGGGCGCGGGCAATCTCGCCTTGGCGCCGGACGGCTACATCTGGGAGGCGCGCGGCGGCTCCGTTAACAAGATCGACCCGCAGACCGGGCAGACCGTGTTCAAGTTCATGCTGCACAAAGTGAAGTCGGCCTACGGCAACGAGCTCTCCGCGGACGGAAATTACTTCGCCGGCGGCTCCTGGCCGGAGGACTGGACGATCTTCGTCGACATCCGCAAAGGCGAAGTCTTCGAGCTGCAGACCCGCACGCCGCGCTCCGCGCCCAAGCGCGGCGGCTTCGATCCCGACGGCAACGCCTGGTTCGGCGGCGCCGGCGGAGTGCTGGTGAAGGTCGACGCGAAGACGCACCAGTTGTCGGAGTATCGCCCGCCGACGCCGGGCGTGTCGTTCTACGAGTGCCTGCCCGACAAGAACGGTGAGATCTGGGCCGGCGAACTCTATGCCGGACGGATCGTGCGCTACAATCCGAAGGCCGACCGCTGGACCGAGTACGTCCTGCCCGAGCCGGTCTCGCATGACCGCCGCACCTGGATCGACAACTCAACCGCTCCGGTGAGCCTCTGGTATGTCGATCACGACGGCATCATGGTGCACATCCAGCCGCTGGAGTGAGACTGGATGAGCGGAACTTCGTCATTGCCGGGCTTGAGCCGGCAATCCATTGTGCCTCGCATTGGTGAAAGAGTTTCCCTCTGATTTTCCTGATTGTTCGTGCTGGTTGGAACTTCGCCTGGATAGCCGGGTCACGCCCGGCAATGACGCAAGCGCGCGTGGTGACGATTTTGAAGTCACAAATGAGTTCGCAGAACTGTCGAAGCCCTGTCAGACAAATCAGCGATGGCCTTCACCGTAGATCGGTGGAGGCCACATGACCGTCTCGATACACGACCGCACCCCGCTCACGCGGCGGCGCTTCCTGATTACGGCTGCTTCGTCTGCCGCAACCGTTCCGCTCCAAGCCATTGCCAAGCCGTTCATCAGCCGCGCCCCCGGCCGGCCGCTGATCACGCACGGCGTGCAATCCGGCGATGTGTCGATGGATTCGGGGGTGGTCTGGGCGCGCGCGGACCGGGCAGCACGGATGCTGGTGGAACTTGCAACCACAGAATCGTTCAAGACCATCATCGGCGCAGTGTCCGCCGACGCCTTGCCCGCAACGGACTTCACCGCGAAGAAACTGATCGAAGGCCTTCCGCCTGGCCAGGACATCTTTTACCGCATCTCGTTTGCGGACCTGGCGTCACCGACGACCGTCGGCGAGCCGGTGATCGGGCGTTTCAAGACTGCGCCGCGCGACCGGCGCTCGGTCTCGTTTACCTGGTCCGGCGATGCCGTGGGGCAGGGCTGGGGCATCGACGAATCGCGCGGCGGCATGCGCACCTTCGCCACCATGCGCAGGAACCTGCCGGATTTCTTCATCCATTCCGGTGACAGCATCTACGCCGACTGCCCGGTTCCGCGCTCGCTGACGCTGCCGGACGGGCGGATCTGGAACAACATCGTCACCGAGGAGAAATCCAAGGTAGCCGAGACGCTCGCGGAGTTCCGCGGCAACTACAAATACAATCTGCTCGATCACAACGTGCGCACCTTCAATGCCGAAGTGCCGATCTTCGCACAGTGGGACGACCACGAAGTGACCAACGACTGGGTCCCGGGCGAGCGGGTGCAGTGGAGCGGCTACACCGAACGCAACATCACCAAGCTCGCACGGCGCGGCAACCGCGCGTTCCGCGAGTTCATGCCGATGCGCGAGGCGCCCGACGAATTCGGCCGGATCTACCGCAAGATCTCCTACGGGCCGCTGCTCGACGTTTTCCTGGTCGACATGCGCTCCTATCGCACCGTCAATTCCGACGTCGAGACCTCGGTGATCTTCGGCAGTGACCAGATCGCCTGGCTCAAGCGCGAACTGAAAGCGTCGCAGGCGACGTGGAAGGTGATCGCCGCCGATCTGCCGCTCGGTCTCGTCAGTTATGACGCGGTCGCGCTCGGCAGCGGGGCGCCGCAGGGCCGCGAGATCGAGGTCGCCGACCTGCTGCGCTTCATCAAGCATGAAGGTGTGCGCAACACGGTCTGGCTCACTGCCGACCAGCACTACACGGCCGCGCACTATTATGATCCGAACCAGGCAGCGTTCCAGGATTTCGAGCCGTTCTGGGAATTCGTCTCGGGTCCGCTGCACGCCGGCACCTGGGGTCCGAGCGCGCTCGACAACACCTTCGGACCGCAACTGAAATATCAGAACGCGTGCAGCGAGGAGCAGGGCGAGAACCTGCCGCCCTGCTTCGGGCTGCAATTCTTCGGCCATGTCGCAATCGATGGTGCGACCGAAGTGATGACGGTCACGCTCAAGGACGTCGAAGACCGCGATCTCTGGTCGGTGAATATCGATCCGTGGGCGCCCAGCCACCAGGGCGCGTAGAGCTGCGCGCCATTTGACTTGGCGGAGATATGACGACGTCGCGGTCCTATTTCTTCCCCTCCGGCAGGGTCAGCCGGTAGACCAGAAGGAGTGTATCCACATCGGCGCCGCTGTCATCCTTGTAGGGCGCACCGACCTGGAACCCGTCCTGCGTGATGAAGTCGTTGTCGTTCGACACGAACAGGAAGAAATCGCGCGGATTGGCGGGGTCGAGCGCCGGCACCAGCGCCATGCCCTCCCACTTTTCCGAGAGATTGTTGGTATCGTTCGGCGCGCCGTTGTGCAGGCCGAACCTGTTGAGCTGCGCATTGTCGTTGATGTCGATGAATGTCGTCAGCGTTGCCGGCACGACTCCTTCGGCGAGCTTGCCCTTGGGTGCGATCGGCATGACGCCGTCGTATGTCGATCCGGCGATGTTGGTCGCGTTGCTGGTGTCGAGGATTTCGATCTTGCGGTAGGTCGAGGTCGTTCCCTCGAGCCCGTAGCCGTTACCGGTGTCGCGGCACAGCAGCAGGAAATGAGTTTCGTCGAGTGCGAGCAATTCGCTTTGCGCTGCGATCCGGGTCTTGCCTTCGGCGGTCTTGAAGATCGGCAATGGCACGACATGCTCGCGCACCAGCTTCGGATGATCGACGTCGGCGATGTCGTAGTAGAGCATGCGCGTATTCTGCCGGGTTGCCGGTGAATTGCCGCCATCCTGGCGCGTCGCGCTCTGCAGCGCCGCCACCAGGAAGCGCCCGCCCGGCGTCAGCGAGAGGCCCTCGAAACCTTGATTGTTCTGCCGCCCGGTTTCCGGGTTCGGCGGCTGCGGGGCGCTCGCGCCCGGCCCGGGATTGTTGGAGGAGAAGTTTTCAGCCCCCTTGCGCATGGGGATGAAGGCGTCCGGCGGCCGGATTGCGGAGAGGAGCCGCCCCTCCGGCGAGAAACGGTAGATGTAGGGCCCGTATTCGTCGCTGATGAAAAAGCTGCCGTCGGCCATCCGCACGACCGCCTCGGAATCGATGGCAACCGCGCCCGCCGCCGCCTGCGGCAGGTCGGGAAAACCGTCGGCCGCGGGCCGCACGCCATCGGCTACCGGATCGAGGCCGGTGAATGGCTTGTTCGCGGTATCGCCAAGCAGCATCGTGTCGGAGACCGTGATGGCCACGGTCTTCTGGCGCTGTTCGGCCGGCAATTGACTGGGATTGTCGGTCGGCTTGAACAAGATCGAGAGCTTGTAGAGCCGGGCGCGAAAGTCGGTGGTGCCGGCGACGTTATAGCCGCGGTCCGGCAGGAGGTAGAACACACCGTGATAGCCGTCGGCCTCCCGCGCCCAGGTGGATGGATCGGCGGCCATGCCCGAGCCGGAGCCGAAGGTCTCGCCGAACTTGTCGCGCTGGTTGGCCGGCACGCGACCGACACCCACGAGGCCTTTGTTGACGTAGCCGACCCCGCCAACGGTCACGCTGTCGGCGGCTGCGGTCGGGGGCGAAGCGAGGAGCGCGGCTGCCAGCAGTGCGGCAATCCCGATACCGGGCAGCGGCCGCAGCGAGCGGCAAACCTGGATCATCATGGCTCGGAGTCCTTGGCGGGAGCGTGGCATGGCATCGGTATTCGGCTTTTGTGACAGTGGGATGAAGGGCCGATGCCGCAACCCCGCGCGTCGCGTGGCTGGTTTGTCGCGCGAGCGCGTCCTCGGGCTGGATTAATTGCTCCGCGCTCCCAAGTAAGGCTCAATCCGACAGGGAGATTCCATCATGTCCATTCGACCCATCAAGCGGATCGTCGAATCGCAGCCGACCATTGAAGGCGCTGGCGTGAAGCTGCGCCGCGCGTTCGGCTTCGGCGACACCGGCGAGTTCGACCCGTTCCTGTTGCTGGACGATTTCCGCAATGACCGCCCCGACGATTACCGCGCCGGATTTCCCTGGCATCCGCATCGCGGCATCGAGACCATTACCTATGTTCTCGCGGGCGAGGTCGACCACGGCGACAGCCTGGGAAACCAAGGCAAGCTCGGCGCCGGCGACGTGCAATGGATGACCGCCGGCAGCGGCATCATGCACCAGGAAATGCCGAAGGGTGACGCGCAGGGCCGCATGCACGGCTTCCAGCTCTGGGCCAACCTGCCGTCGTCGCTGAAGATGACCAAGCCGCGCTATCAGGACATTCCGGCGGCCGTGATCCCGGAGGTCGTCGATGACGACGGCACGATCGTGCGCATCGTCTGCGGCGATTTCAACGGCAAGCGCGGGCCGGTCGACGGCGTTGCCTCGGAGCCGCGCTATCTCGACGTCTGGGTCCCGCCGGGCAAGCGCAAGACCTTGCCGGTCGAGACCTACCGGCACGCGTTCGCCTACATCTTCGAGGGCTCCGGTTCGTTCCGCTCGGCGTCGAAGCCGTTCGGCGTGCTGACCGAGAAGGACGGCGCGGACGGCGAAACCCTCGTGCGCGAGCAGACTGGTAATCGATCGCTGGTGGTGTTCGACAGCGGCGACGAAGTCACCGTTCAGGCCGGCGAGCAGGGCATCCGGTTTCTGCTGGTCTCAGGCCGGCCGCTGAAAGAGCCGGTGGCGTGGTACGGCCCGATCGTGATGAACACGCAGGCCGAGCTGCAGCAGGCCGTTACCGAACTCCGCAACGGCTCGTTCATCAAGCACGGCAAGGCCGCGTAGTATCTTTGCATTCGTGTCCCGGGTGCGGTGCGGACGCAGTGCTGCGCTGCCGACCCGGGATCTGCGGCGCACGGCTGCGCTCCGCCCTGCGTGCGGGACACGCCTGCGAACATCTACCCCTTTGGTGCACCGCCAGGCTGCGGCGTGCGAAAGTCCGCCGGCAGCAGCAGCGCCACCGCCAGCGTGGCGGCCGCCAGCAATGCCGTCACCAGATAGATGTCGTGCAGCCCGCTCGCGACCGCTTCGATCAGGCGGGCGTTGTGCGCGGCATCGACGCTTCCGCCCCCATTGGGCTGCAGCAATTGATCGAGGGCGTCGACGAATTCGGGGGCGCGGCGGGCAATGCCGAAATTGAGGATGGCGCCGCCAATTCCTGCGCCCAAGGTCTGGCCGATCGTGCGCGTGAACAGCGTCGATGCGGTCGCGATCCCGCGCTCGCCCCAGCCGACGCTGCTCTGCACCACGATCAAAAATACGATGTTGCACACGCCCATCCCGATGCCGATCAGCAGCGCTGCGATCGACATATGGGTAAGGCTGCTGGCGGGATCGAGGGCGATGAGGAATGCTGATCCGGCGATCAAGGTCAGCGCGCCGAGGGCGCCGGTGAGGCGATAGGACGTCTTCGGCATGAGCCGGCCGGCGGCAATGCTGCCGCCGCTCCAGGTGACCGATAGCACGGCGATGACGAAGCCCGCGACGCCGGCGCTGCGGCCCATCAGCGCCTGCACATAAGTCGGAAGGAACGCAACGACGGTCATCAGCAGGGCGCCGATCAGCAGGCTCCCGAGATTACCGACCGCGATGACCCGGTTGCGCAGGAGCGCGACCGGAATGATCGGCTCCGCGACGCGCCGTTCCTGGATCGCCAATGCCGTCAACGCGGCAACGCCGACCGCAAGGAGGCCAACGGACAGAGTCACGCTGAGACTCTGCGCCTGCACCACGACTGTCATCACCGCTCCGAGCCCCACCATCATCAGCAGCGATCCGAGATAATCGATCTGGTGCTGACGCGGCTGCAGCTTCTCATGGAGGAAGCAGGCCAGCAGCGCGATCGTGACCGCGCCGATCGGCAGATTGATCCAGAACACGTAAGCCCAATGCAGTTGCTGCACGATGACCGCGCCGAGCACCGGCCCGATGACGGCGGCGAGCGCCCAGATGCCGGACATCCAGCCCTGCACGCGCGCGCGCTCCGCCGGCGGGTAGATGTCGCCCACGATCGTGGTCGCGACCGACTGGATGCAGCCCGCGCCGATGCCTTGCAGCGTGCGGAATATCACCAGAGAGGTCATGCTCCAGGTGAAGCCGCAAGCGGCGGAGCCGGCCAGGAAGATCGCCGCGCCCGCGAAGAACACATGCTTGCGGCCGTAGATGTCCGCAAGCCGTCCATAGATTGGCGTCGTCACCGCCTGGGTCAGCAGGTAGCTGGCGAATACCCAGGTGAAGAAACGCGAGCCGCCCAGGTCGGCGACGATCGTCGGCATCGCCGTCGCGACGATGGTGACCTCGACCGCGGCCATGAAGATGGCCAGCATGCAGGCCGCCGTGACCAGACGCCTGCGAACAAGACTGTCGGCGGATTCGGCGGGAAGGGAAGGGCGCTCGACGGCCAAAGTCTTGTCCACCTGTTGCTCTTTTTGACGTTGTCGAACCGCGCCGTCGCCGCCGGGCGGCCGTCGGTGGCCGGTCGCTTCCCGCTGCACCATACTACCGAAGGCCGGCGTTATCATTCGTGCCGCCGCTTCTGGACCTTAAATCGTGAAGCGGCAATACTGCCGGTGAGAGATTCACGCTCCCGGAGCGTGTCTCGAAGAAATCGCGGTTTTCAGGTCACGGTCGTCCCATGGAACAACTACTCCCATCCGCGTTGACGCCGATCTCGCTTTTCCTCGGGGCAGGGATTGTCGCCAAGAGCGTGCTCCTGCTGCTGCTGGCGGCCTCGATCTGGTGCTGGGTGCTCATCATCGACGGCATCTGGTGCATCAGCCGGCTCAATCAGGCGATCCGCGCCGCGCGCGGCGGCCATCCGCACGACGCGTCCGGGCTGCTGCTGCCGATTTTCAACGCCGGCCACCAAGCCGCGGCGATGGCGATCCCGGGCGAGAGCGTGGGCGAAGCACGTACGCGGGTCGCGGACTGCATGCGGCGGGAGGCGCAGGCGCTGCTCACCCGCATCGAGGGCGGCTTGCCCAACCTCGCCGTCATCTCCTCGGTGGCGCCGTTCATCGGCCTGTTCGGCACGGTCTGGGGCATCATGGTGAGCTTCTCCTCGATCTCGCAGGCCATGGACACAAGCCTCGCTGTAGTCGCGCCCGGCATCGCCGAGGCGCTGGCTGCGACCGCGATCGGCCTCGCCGCGGCGATCCCGGCGACCGTCGGCTACAATCGCCTCGGCGCGTCGCTGGCGCGTTCCGGCCAGGCGCTTTCGCACTTCATCGAGGAAGACGCGATCAAGATCACGATCCCTCGACCCATGGCGCACAGCCGGGAGTTCCGTTGAATGGCGATCATCACACCGAAGCGGGGTGGCGGCCTGTACGAGCCGGTGGCGGACATCAACGTGACGCCGCTGGTCGACGTCATGCTGGTTCTGCTGATCGTGTTCATGATCACCGCACCGATGCTGGCCGCCGGCATGCGCATCGATCTCCCGAAAGCGCAGAGCGCACAGCCGCTGGACCCCAAGGAGCCCATCATCGTCACCGTCACGAAGGATGCCAAAGTCTATCTCGGCCGCGATCAGGTCGCGCGCGCGCAGCTCGCGGGAGCGATCCTCGCCAAGGCCGGCGACGATCGCGATCGACCGATCTATGTCCGCGGCGACCGCGACGCGAATTACGGCGAGGTCATCGCGGTGATGGATCAGCTTGCGCTCAACGGGCTGGTCAAGATCGCGCTGATGGCGAACGCCGCGAATGAAAAACTCCGTTCGCAAGACCAGGCGCCAGCGGCTCGCTGAGAACGCAAAGCGAGGCCATGCAGACGGCAGGCTCGGTGCAATATAGCGAGAGGGTATCGCCGGCCTGGCTCCGGCCGGGCGCGCTCGTGCTGGTGGCGTGCGTTCACTTCGTGGCGCTGTTCGGGGTGCCGTGGCCGCCGCCGCGCGAGGCTCCGCCGCCGAAGCCGATCGAGGTCCAGGTCATTCCGCAGGGCGACCAGGCGCGCGTCGAGGCGCCGGTGGCGGATCAGCAGACGGCCGAAGCGAAGCCGGAAAATGCAGCCGCTGCCGACACGCCCGTCGCCGAGCCCGTGCCGGCGGCGAACGAGACGGTCAACGCCGAGACGCAACCACCAGAACAGCAGACGGTGACGACTGCGGAGGCGCCGGCCGTCGAGCCTGCGCGCGAGGATTCCCAGGCGCCATCGGAGCAGCGCGTCGCGGATGCGGCTGTGCCGGAAGGACAGCAGGCTCCGGTAGCCGATGCGCCGCCGGTCGCCGATGCCCCGCCAAGTGCTGATACGCCGCCAAGTGCTGATACGCCGCCAAGTGCCGATACGCAGCCGAGTGCCGATGCGCAGCCAAGTGCCGATGCGCAGCCAAGTGCCGATGCGCAGCCAAGTGCTGATGCGCAGCCAAGTGCCGATGCGCAGCCAAGTGCTGATGCGCAGCCAAGTGCTGATGCACCGCCGGTTGCCGATATTTCGCCAGTTGCTGATAGCACGCCGACTGTCGATGCGCCGACCGCCGAGGCCCCTCCGCTTCCAGACAACCGGCCGAGTCAGGAGGCGCGCTTGCCCGAGCAGCGTCCGGCGGAATTCGGCGCCCGATGAATCGCTGCAGCCGGCGGCCGCGAATATCGTACCGGCCGCCGGCGCTGCGGTCCCGGCCACCGAGGCGATGCCGCTCACGGGCAGCGCGCTGAGCCAGGAAGCGCCCGTGTCCGAGCAACGCGTGGCGGACGCGAGACCGCCCGCGCCGGCAGCCGTGGTTCCCGCGGTTGCGCCGCCGGTGAGCGATGCCTCGACAGCGCCGGCCGCACCGGCTCCGGCCGATCTCGCCGGTCAGGACGCGCGGCCAGCGGAGCAGCGCGTCGCTGAACCCTCGGCATCGGCGCCGCCGATCTCGGCGCCGGTTGTTACTTCGCCGGCGGGCGAAGCGCCGGCCGTCGTCGTCGCACCGCCGCCCGCGCCCGCCCCAACTCCCCCTAACCCACGTGCGGCGCAACAGCAGGTCGCCGAATTGCGCCCGATGGAGCCACCACGACGAGCAGAACCCGTCGCCGGCGCGCCGCCAGGTCGCGAAACTCGGACCTCCGAACCTGCGGTCGCCGCGATCGATCCGCGCAATCAGGACTCGCTCGCGCCGGCGGAACGCCCCGCCGCCGGCGTCGATCCCAATACGGTTGTTGCCGCCCTGCCGCCGCAGGCCCAGGTGCCGGTCGACCGGTCCGACCGGATCGTGCGCTACGTCGAGAATTTCGACGGCGGCGATTGCTTCTACGTCGCGCCGGTGGCGGTCGGCGACTCCGATGCGACGCTTGAGGGCTACGGCAACTCGACGCAGCCGTTTGACAAGCTCGATGCCGCGTTCAAGCGCGCAAATGGGTTCGAGGCTTCGATCGGCGTGCGCATGGTGACTCCGGCGCAGTGCGCAGCGGTCGCCTTCCTCAGCCGATTTCGTCCCACCGGGCCGCAGGCGCCGCAGCTTCGCATCGACAATGTCACGATGCGGCCGGGCGACATTCTGACTGGCACCATCTCCGCGCCCAAGAACCTTAATGTCGAGCTGCTGCTCGTCTCCGATACCGGCGTCGTGCAGAATTTTTCGCATCTGCTGACGGCAGGGGCAGACACGAAATCGTTCGCGATCGACCTGTGGCGAACGCCGGGTTTACCCGGCGGCCGGCCCCACCTGCTGATCGCGGTCGCGAGCACGGCGCCGCTCGATCTCCTGCGCGTCGATCACCCGATCTCGGCGGAGAAATTCTTTGCGGCGGTGGCGGGCGAAGCGGAGCGAAACGGCCGCCCGTTGGCGGCAATGGCGCGCTACTTCAAGCTGGAGCGGTGAAGCTTTCCACTCATTCCCGCGCAAGCTTTAGCCCTGCTTTCGCGGGACGAGCCCCCGGCGATGCTTTTCACGCCAGTGCAATCGCGTTGATGTGGCGGCCGTAGTCGGCTTCGCCGCGATGCACCGAGCGCCGGTAGCTGTAGAAATTCTCTATCTCCGCGTAAGTGCAGCGGCGCAGGTCTTCGATCTGCCCGATGCCGGCGCGGGCGAGGCGGGCCATGATGTAGCCGGGAAGATCGAACAGCGCATGACCCGCGCGCGGCGACGGCGCGAAGAAGCGCGCATTGCCCGCGTCGGCGGCTTCGAAGCGCGCGACGAATTCCGGCCCGACCTCATAATTCACCTGGCTGATCATCGGCCCGAGCGCGACGATGACGCGGGAGCGCTCGGCGCCGCAACGTTCCATCGCCTCCACCGTCGCTTCCAAAACACCGGTGAAGGCGCCGCGCCAACCGGCGTGCGCCGCGCCAATCACTCCCGCGCCGGCATCGGCGAAAAGGACCGATCCACAATCCGCCGTCCCAACGGCGATCGCAAGCCCGGGTGTCTTCGTGACCAAACCATCGGCCTGCGGGCGTGCGTCCGTACCCCAAGGTGTTTCGACCGTCAGTACGTCAGCGGAGTGAATTTGATAAGTCGTGATCAGCCGATCGGGACCGACGCCCAGCGCCGCCGCCATGCGGGCACGATTTTCGGCGACGTTGGCCCGATCATCCTGCGAGCCGATGCCGCCGTTGAGGCTCGTATAGATCCCCTGCGACACGCCGCCGGCGCGTGTGAAGAATGCGTGGCTGATGCCGGGCAGCATGGACAGGGAAGCAGCTTGCAACATGCGGAGGAGACGCCTTTCGGAGGATGATTTGCCGTCGTCCCAGCGAAAGCGGGGACCATACGCGGTGTCGTTGGGATCGCTGTACTGCCTTCGAAAAAACCAATGCCCGGAGAGTATGGGTCCGCGCTTTGGCGGGGCCGACGCTCCAAGCATCGATCCGATTCGCCGCTATTCCTCCTTGTAGCCGTATTCCGGCGCATTGCCGGTCGCGCCGTAATATTTGAACGGCAGGAACTTGCCGGACATCGTGATCTTCACGCGATCACCCTTGGGATTAGGCAGCCGTTCCATCTGCAGATCGAAATCGATCGCCGACATGATGCCATCGCCGAATTCCTCCTCGATCAGCGCCTTCCAGGCGGGGCCGTTGACCATCACCAGCTCATAGAAGCGATAGATCAGCGGGTCAGTCGGCGGCATCGGCACGCCTGCTCCGCGCATCGGCACCTCGTTGAGCAGCTTCTCCTCGGATTTGCTCAGGCCAAACAGTTCGGCGGCCTTGGCGGCCTGTGGCTTGGTGAGCTTCATCTGGCCCAGCAGCGCGCTCACGATCAGGAGCTCCGAAAAGCCGCCGATCTCTCCGCAGATATGCTTCCAGGTCCAGCCCTTGTCGCGCTTGATGTCGAGGATCTTTTCAGTCAGGTCGGCGCGTTTCATGAGATCTCCTTTCGGTTGAATACGAAGTCCGCGCCCGGCGTCTGGATTTCAGCATTCAGGGCTCGGTGCTTGTCAAGCTCTTTCAAACACGACTCCTCAAACGATCGTGCGCACAACGTCGATCGCGCGCCGCATCAGCGTCATCGAAGCTTCGAGCGTGCGGAAGCCCGCGTGCGAGGAGAGCGTGACGTTGTCCATGCGCGCGAGCGGATGATCGGGCGCGAGCGGCTCGTTGTGGAAGACGTCGAGCCCCGCCTGGCCGATCTGGCCGCTGTGCAAGGCCGCGATCAGCGCGGCCTCCTCGACCAGCGCCCCGCGCGCCGTATTGATGAGCATCACGCCGCGCTTCATGCGGGCGATGCGCGCAGCGTCGATCATCCCGCGGGTTTCGTCGTTGAGCGCGAGGTTGAGCGAGATCACGTCCGCTTGCGCCAGCAGCGCCTCGAGGCCGACCAGCGGCACGCCGGCTGTGGGCCGCGGCGTCCGGTTCCAGCCGATGACGTTCATGCCGATGCCGCGTGCGATCCGGGTCACTTCGATGCCGATGCCGCCGAGCCCGATCACGCCCAATGTCTTGCCGTGGAGCTGGACGCCTTCGAGCGGCCCCCATTGGCCGGCGCGAACCGCACGGTCCATGCGCGCGAGTCCGCGCGCGCAGGCAAACATCAGCGCGATCGCGTGCTCGGCGACGGCGATATCGCCGTAGCCTTTGATGGTGTGAACGGTGACGCCGAGCGCCTTGAGCGCCGGCACGTCCATGTAGCTCGATGCGCCGGTGCCGAGGAACACGATGTGCTTGAGCGTGCGGCACTGCGCGATCAGCTCGGTCGGCATGTAGGAGTGATCGTCGAGACAGACGTCGTAGCCGTCGAGCAGCCGGGGGAGGGTGCCTGGCTCGAACTTTTCGGTATGCACCATGATCGGCGGATCGTCGGACCGATGCACGCTCGCGAACACACGGTCGAGTTCGTCGTTGCAGTCGATGAAGATCGATCTCATGGCCGCCCCGCGGCTTCGCGCTCGTCGCATCGAGCGACAACCGCCTGGATGAAGCATTTGCGCATGTCAATCAAGCGCGCCGCGGGTGGTTGTACAAGTGCGCGCGCAAACCTATCCTCTGGGGCATCCGAGCCGCGCCCCGCGTGGGCGACGCGCCATCGCTCTGGAAGGTGTCGTCATGAGTGCGATCGCCGAACAGGACGCCGCCGCCGACACGATCGAGGCGACCGTCAATTATATTCTCAACAACGGCGAGGAAGTTTTCACCTATTCGGGCGGTCCTGGTTCGACGGAGGTGCGCAGCGGCGGCACGCCGGATCCTCATCGCGTCGTGTTTCACAACGGCCGCGCCGACGCCGGTCGCTTCGAGCTCGATCGCGACGGCTTCCGCTTCGTGCGCCACGACACCAAGGTCGCCGATTTTTTCGACGAGGCCGAGGTGCGCAGCCGCTATTACCGTGAGATGGAAGAGTTGGTGAAAGTCGAGAGTGGCGCGTCACGCGTGGTCATCTTCGACCACACGCTGCGCACCGCCGACGACGAGATGCGCGAGGCGAAGAAGCTCCGCGAGGTCGTGCGACGCGTGCACAACGATTACACCGAACGGTCCGGCCCGCAGCGCGTGCGCGATCTGCTTCCGGACGAGGCCGATGAACTGCTGCGCCGCCGGTTTGCAATCGTGCAGGTGTGGCGGCCGATCCGGCATCCGGTCGAGACGTTCCCGCTCGGCATCTGCGACGCGCGTAGCATGTCGCCGGGCGATCTGGTGGTTTCCGAACGGCGCTATCCGAACCGCGTCGGCCAGACCTACGCCATCAAGCACAATCCGGCGCACCACTGGTACTGGTTCCCGCGCCAGCGGCGCGACGAGGCGATCGTGTTCAAGGTCTACGATTCGCTCAAGGATGGCCGCGCTCGCTGGACCGCGCACACCGCCTTCGACGATCCGACCTCGCCGCCGAACGCGCGCCCGCGCGAGAGCATCGAAATCCGTACGCTGGCGTTCTTCTGAAAAGGCGATCCACCGCTGATTCCCGCGAACGCGAGAATCCAGGGGCCATTGCTCCCAACGTTGAACTTGTCGCCCTCGGTCCCCCGCTTTCGCGGGGACGAGCGGAGTCACGAGTCGGCGCTCGGCGGGCTACTTATTACTTATAAAGCCGCACGTTCTCGACCCGCGACGACAGATTGATCCCGTCGAGGCACGCGCCGGCGTCGCCTGGCGTGCAGGCGGTGATGTCGTTGAGCAGGATCGAGCGGATCTCGCCGCAGTCGCCGTCGACCGAGAAACTTTTTACGATCGTCTTGTCGGCCCGGATCGGACCCATTTCGGTGACCATGCGACGGTGCATGCGGCCTTCGCGGTTGAACACCACGAGATCGAGCTTGAGGCTCTCGACCGGCATGTTGTTCTTGTTCTCCACCACGAAGGTCAGGAGGCAGCGGTCTTTCGCGGTCTCGGCCGTGTTGAGCTCGACCGACAGTTTCGAGTCGGCCGCCGCGATGGCAAATGTTGGACAAAGGAATGTCAGCAAGAGAGCAGTGCGCCAGACGTTTCGCATGAGAGGACTCCCGGACGGCTCGCTGAAAAGGTACGGCCCCGGTCGCATTTTTACCGACGATGGCCGCCGCATACAATGGACGGGCCGCCCGATTTGCATGGGCGGGCGGCCTGATTTGCCCGCGGCCGATTACAATCCCGCGAGCGGGTAGCGCGAGAAGTCGTGGCCTTCCTTGACCACCACCTCGAGCAGGAAAGGCGCGCCGGACTGCGTCACGCCGACGGCCTCCTTGATGGCGCCGAGGATTTGAGCCGGTTTCTCCACCCGGGTCGATGCGACGTTGAGGCCCTCGGCCACCTTGGCGTAGTTTCCGCTCACGGTCATCGCGCCGTATTTCTGGTCCGAGATTTTGAGCTCCTCGCGCTCGGCGCCCATGACGCCGTTGTTGAACACGACCGTGAGGATGGCGATCCTGTTGCGCGCCGCCGTCTCGATATCCATGCCGGTCATGCCGAAGGAGGCATCGCCCATGACGTTCATGCAAAGCTTCTCGGGTGCGGCGAGTTTTGCGCCGATGGTGATGCCGAGCCCGTAGCCGAGCTGGGTCGACTTGCCCCACCCCATGTAGGTGCCGGCGGCCGTGGTTTCCCAGAACGGCATCATCTGCTCGCGCGGACTGCCGGAATCGTGCGTCACGATCATGTTGTCGCGGTCGACGGTGCGCATCAGATCGCGGATGACTCGGTACTGATTGATCGGCGTTTCGTCTGAATCGAAGTGCCTCGCCCATTCCGCCTGCCACGCCTTCTTGGCAGTCGCGATCTCCTCCTTGAGCGAGGTGAGCGCATTGGCGCCGCCGCCGCCGTTCTGGCGGCCAACTTCCGCGATCAGCGCGTCGAGCACCAGCGCCGCATCGCCGACAATGCCAAGGTCGACGCGGTACTCCTTGTTGATGTCGTCGGCCTCGTTGGTGGAGTGGATGAGCGTCTTCCCCGCCGGCACCCACGGCCCGAAGTTCGTGCGCGTGAGGCTCGAACCGACCGCCAGAACGAGATCGGCCTTCGCCATGTAATCGGTGAACATCTTCGAGCGCGAACGGGTGGATGAGCCGAGCGACAATGGATGACTGTCGGCGATTGCGCTCTTGCCGGGATTGGTGGTGACGACTGGCGCCGGAATAAGCTCGGCCAGCGCCGCCATCTGCTCGCTCGCCTCTGCGTAGTGCACGCCCTGGCCGGCCCACAGCAGCGGATTTTTGGCTGCGAGCAGCATGCGCACGGCCTGCTTGATCGCGTCCGGATCGGGTCCGGTGCGCGTGCCCGGCAGCGGCGTGTAGTTGAGTTCGCCCTGGTATTCGGCCTCCCAGACTTCCGGCGGCACTTCGATCAGCACCGGCCCGCCTTTGCCGCTGCGCATGGCGTGGTAGGCGCGGCGCATGAGGTCCGGCAGCTCCTGCACATGGTGCGCGAGCGCCGACCATTTGGTCACCGGCCGGTAGACATCGGCGGCGCGGAACACCGGCCGCAGATAATGCCGCGACAAGGGTAGCGTGGAGGGGACCACCAGCATCGGGACATTTTCCGCGTAGGCCTGCGCGATGCCGGCGAACGCATTCTCGATGCCGGGGCCGGCTTGCGCGGCAAAGACGCCGTTGCGCTTGCCGCGCTTGATCCGCGTATAGCCGTCGGCGATGCCGACGCCGACGCGCTCCTGCCGACACAGGATGGTGCGGATGTCGAGCGCGGCGCAGGCCTCGATCAGCGGATTGCGCGGATAACAGGAAAGGAATTCGGTGCCCTCGCGCTTGAGGATCTCGGCGATGAGCTGTGCACCGTTCATGGTGGTGGTCCTTTCCCGGTCGGTTGTCAGAGTATGTTGAGATGGTTTGGATCATCCGCTCGTTCCCGCGCAAGCGGGAATCCAGGGCAGCCTGCTCCAAGGGTGGTACCGGTGTCCCCTGGATCCCCGCTTTCGCAGGGACGAGCGGAGTGCAGGATGATCGAGTTCATCGATGATGCTTGGTTAGCGCGAGCGGATCACTTTGCCGGCGCTAATTCATCGATGCGGACATGGCGCTCCATCGTCTCGCTGAACGGCGTTCCCGTCGGCGCCCGGTAGCGGGCGGAGCGCACCCGGTGGCTCTTCGGATCGAGGCCCGGGAGCGGCTTGCCGGCGGCGTGGTCCTTGAGCGCCTGCAGCAGCAGGCGGCGGATCTTCACGATTGCAGTGTCGCTGATGCCGAGATGCTCGAGCGTGCGGTCGGCGATCGGACCCATGGATTCCTGCACGGCGCAGTCCTGGATGCCGAGCCCGCACATGCCGGTGAAGGATTTGCCGCTTGCCTGCAGCGCGCGGTCGATCAGGTAATCGTTGTCCTTGTTCTGTACGGCGCGGTCGCTGCCCGGGATGTTCTCGGCATGGATGCCGCGAAAGCTCTTCGAGCGGGCGAGGTCGTCGCCGGTGAACGGCCGCTGCGGGCTGAAGTCGACGCTGTAGAGCATCGTGCTCTCGTCATCCATCGGCGCCCACACATGCGCTGCGGCGGGGTTCGAGGCGATGATCTTATGGAACGGCATCAGCATCACGTTCGCGGTCCAGAACGTCTCGCCCTGGCCTTCGTCGCGGCCGGAGCCGGCGACGAAGCCGAAGTCGGTCGGCACCACCTCGTAGCGCGTCGGCACGATGCCCATCTCCTGGCGCGCGCTGCCGCCGTGCAGGAACGAAAGGTGGCTCGAATCGAAGCCGCCTTCGAGGCCCTGCAGCCAGTTGCATTCCAGGATGTGGCGTGTGAGGTGGCGCTGGTCGTCAGCAACGCGTGTCCATTCGAGCTCGGGAAATGCCGGCTTGTGCCCCGGCGAACCCATGTAGGCCCAGACCACGCCGCCGCGCTCAACACAGGGATAGGCCTTGGCCTTGACGCGGCTCTGCAGATTGTAGTCACGCGGCTCGCTCGGCAGGTCGACGCAGTTGCCTTCGACGTCGAACTTCCAGCCGTGATAGACGCAGCGCAGCCCGCACACCTCGTTGCGGCCAAAGAACAGCGACGCGGTGCGGTGCGGGCACTGCTCGCCGAGCAGGCCGACGCGGCCCTGCGTGTCGCGGAAGGCGACGAGCCGCTCGCCCAGCAGCTTGACCCGCACCGGCGGTGAGTCCGGCGTCGGCGATCAGGTGCGAAAGCGTCGCCGGAACCCAGTAGCGCCGCATCAGCTCGCCCATCGGCGAGCCGGGACCCACCAGGGTCAGCCGTTCATTGTCTTCGCGCGAGAGCATCGGGTCCTTTCCGGCTCAGCGCTCACAGCCCGAAAACGTACAGCACCGTCGCATTGCGCTGGTCCTTGAGCTCGGGCGTGTTGGTGAGCTTACCCCTCGCGGTGTTGCCGATACCGGACACGATCGCGACGTATTGCTTCCCATCCACCGCAAACGTCATGGGCGGCGCCGAGAAGCCGGAGCCGAGGTTCATCTGCCACAGCTCCTGCAGGCTGGTATCGTCATAGGCCGCGACGGTGCCGTCGGTGAGCGCGAGGAACACGAGGCCGCCGGCGGTCGAGAGCGTGCCCGAGTAGTTCGGATACCGCAGGTGCACGTTCTTCTTGATCTCGCCGGTCAGCGGGTCGACGACGGTGAGGTTGCTCTCGTAGCGATCAGCGGTCTTATAGGAACCGCCGTTGAACTGCGCGCCGGCCTTGCGTGGCGCGGTATCGATCGTGACGTCGGAGCAGGCGGTCAGCGCCGGGACATAGACGAACTTCGTCTTCGGGCTGTAGGACGACGGCCAGTAGTTGTTGCCGCCGGCGATCGAGGGGCAGAGCTTCTTGGTCTTCTGCTCCGGGGTCTGATTGGCCTGCCCGGAATAGGCCTGCACGTCCTTCTTCGGATCGTAGTCGACCGGCTTGCCGGTCTTCTGGTCGATGCCCTTGGTCCAGTTGATGTTGTCCATGTACGGCTTGGCCACGATGGTCTGCCCGTTGGCGCGGTCCATCGTGTAGAAAAAGCCGTTGCGCGCCGAGTGCGCAACGAGCTTGCGCGTCTCGCCGTTGATCTGGCCGTCGATCAGGATGTGGGTGCCGACCTCGTCGTAGTCCCACATGTCGCCGGGCGTGTACTGGAAGTACCAGTTCATCTTGCCGGTGTCGGGGTCGTAGGAGATCGCGCTGTTGGTGAACAGATTGTCGCCGGGACGGAATGTGGCGTCGAATTCCGGCACCGGGTTGCCGGTGCCCCAGATCGTCTGGTTCGACTGCGGATCGTAGGTGCCGGTCACCCAGACCGGGCCGCCGCCGGTCTGCCAGGCGTTGTTCTTGTCCTTCCAGGTTTCACTGCCGGGCTCGCCGGGCGCCGGCACGGTGTATTTGCGCCAGGCCAGCTTGCCGGTCTTGGCATCGAGCGCGGACAGCCAGTCCCGCAGGCCGGCGCCGCTGCCGGCGGCACCGAGCAGGATCTTGTCCTTGATGGCGAGCGGGGCGCCGGTGATGCGGAGCGCGGGGTGATCGGAGACGTTCGTCTCCCACACCACCTTGCCGCTTTCCTTGTCGGTCGCGACCACGCGCGCCGGCTGGTTGGCGATCGAGATCACGAAGTTGCCCCAGAGCGCGACGCCGCGGTTCGCCTCCTGCCGCTGCTGCTTGGGGTCCATGCGCCAGACGATACGGCCGACGTCGCCCGAGCGGACGTCGATTTTGTAGACCACCGCCCAGGAGTTGACGATGTAGAGGAAGCCGTCCTCGACCAGCGGCGTCGCCTCGCTGAACTCATTGCCAGAGCCACCGCCAAGCGGCACCGCGAAAGCGAGCTTTAGCCCCTTGACGTTCTCCCTGTTGATCTTGTCGAGCGGCGAAAAGCGTTGGCCATCGTAGGTGCGATGGTTCATCAGCCAGTTCTGCGGCTCCTTGTCCGCATTTACGAGCCGCTCCGGCGTCACCTCGGCCGCGAGCGCGGGGCCAGTGATGGCAAGCATGGTGCTCGCAAGCAGCGCGCGGTAGATCAACTTTGCGTTGATGTTCTTCATGGCTTCCTCCTCGTGCGATACGGATTTTTCTGGGCCGTTTCTCCTGGTCGCGAGGAGGATGCAACTTTGCGACTCGCGCGGCAAGGCATGGGCATCGCGCCGCGGGCGCTTGCCGGCATGTCCGTTAAATCGAAAGACGCATCGAAAGACGCGAGGCGCGCGCTCCTTGCTTCTTGTTCTCTCCGTTGGGGAGAGGGAGCGCACATGGCAAGATCGCGCGCATTACATTCAGCGCGCGCTACTGCGCGGTCCAGCCGCCGTCGATCGACAGCGGGACGCCGGTGATGGTCGCGGCCGCATCGCCGCAGAGAAATACCGCGAGCGCACCGATCTGTTCGGGCGAGGTGAATTTCAGCATCGGCTGCTTCTCGCTGAGCAGATTCTCCTCCGCCTTGCTGATCGGAATGCCGCCCTCCTTGGCTTTGGCCTCGATCTGCTTCTGCACCAGCGGGGTGAGCACCCAGCCCGGACAGATCGCATTGCAGGTGACGCCGCTGTTGGCGTTCTCCAGCGCGACCACCTTGGTGAGGCCGACGAGTCCGTGCTTGGCGGCGACATAGCCGACCTTCTCACGGCTCGCGACCAGTCCGTGCGACGACGCGATGTTGATGATGCGGCCCCAGCCGCGCTTCTTCATGCCGGGTACGGCCGCCTTGATGGCATGGAACGCGGCCGATAGATTGATCGCCATGATCGCGTCCCATTTGTCGTCGGGAAAATCCTCGATCGGCGCGACATATTGAATGCCGGCGTTGTTGACCAGGATGTCGACGACGCCGAGCTCCTGCTCGGTCGCCTTGATCAATCCGCGGATGTCGGCGGGTTTCGACATGTCGGCGGCGGAATAGGCGGTCTTGATACCGTAGCGCTGCGAGAGGTCCTTGCGGATTCTCTCGATCGCCGCGGTGTCGCCGAAGCCATTGAGCATGACATCGACCTTCTCGGCCGCGAGCGCGGTGGCGACGCCAAGCCCGATGCCGCTGGTCGAGCCGGTGACAATGGCGGTCTTGCCGTCGAGCATGAGGGTCTCCATCGATGGGCGGTCAGGCTTAGCGCGCGGCTGGACGCGCGTCATCCTTGCAGCGGTAAATTTAAGTTGCGCCCGGTGTCACTGCCTTGCTGTTCGTCTATCCGCCTGCGGAATTTGCATCGGCGGGCTGTTCTCCCGTAATTTGCCGGCACCCCGGTTGCTCGCGAAAGATTGCCGATGCCCAAACGAATCGTGCTCGTTCATGCCTATCTGCATTCGATGGCGCCGATCGATGCGGTGTTCAAGGCCGAGTGGCCGCAAGCGCAGACCCTGAACCTGCTCGACGAGACACTCTATGCCGACGTGCCGCCGGACGGAACCTTGTCCGATCAACTCTATCGGCGCGTGCTCGCCTTGCTGCAGCATTGCGAGCGCAGCGGTGCCGACGGGATCGTGTTCACCGGCTCGACCTTCGGCCCCGCGGTCGAGCAGGCTCGCGATGCCGTGACAGTGCCCGTGCTCAAGGCCGACGAGGCGACCGGCGATGTCGCGGTCGCGGCCGGGGAGCGCATCCTGGTCGCCTGCACGCAGAAGCGCGCGATGGCGATCGTGCGCCCCGGTCTCGACGCCGCGGTCGCGCGCGCGGGAACGCCGCGGCAGATCACCGAGCTGTGGGTCGCGGGCGCCAAGGATGTCCTGACCGCGGGTAGCCTCGATGCGCATGACCGGATGATCGCCGAGCAGATCGCCGTGGCCGGGGATTTCGACGTGATCGTGCTCGGGCAGATATCGATGGCCGGTGCGCGCGCGCACATGCCGCCCGAGCTTGCGCGCCGCGTGATCACCAGTTCCGAGGCCGCAGTCGCGCGCATGCGCGAGCTGGTCGGGGGATGACAATCCGGCGTGTCACGCCTCCAGTTCGTACGGCACCTGCGTTGGGCCGTAGCGCTGGATCACGCTGTTGGTCTTGGGATCGTAGCCGTTCTGCAGCACCGTGCCTTGGCCGAGCCGCTGGCTGCGGACGATGATCGCGACCGAGCGCGTCGGGCCACCCTGCTCGGCGTGGATCGCGTGCGGCGGCACCAGATCGACCTTGCCCTGCGAGCCGGTGGTCACCGAGGCGAGTTTCACTTCAGCATAGCCGGACCGGCTGCCGTCGTCGAGGCGATCGTAGCGCTCGAGGCTTTCGGTGCCATCGAGCACGCCGTAGAGCACCCAGGCGTCGGCGTGATCGTGCACGCTGCCGGTGCGGCCCGGAGCGCGCACCACGGCATTGATTACGAAGTGATGATCCGGATCGACGTAGAGCAGCAGGTTCTTGCCGCCCTCGGTCGAAGGCCACGCGGCCGAATGCACCTTGAGGGCTTCGTCCTTCACGAAGGTTTCGAGCACGGGCTTCGCCGTCTCCATGCGGCGCTGCAGGTCGGGCTGCGCGGCCCACACTGCGCGCAAGTCGCGGATGAATTTGTCGAACACAGGAAGTCGTGCGTCGGGCATGATTTTATTTCCCAGCTAAGCCGCCAAGTCCTCGTGCAGAGGCTCGCCCTCGACCGTGCAGCGGCGCAGCAGCCGACGCTCCTCCTTCGGAAAGTCGGTGCGTGCGTGGATGGTGCAGCGGTTGTCCCACATCAGGAAATCGCCAAGCTGCCAGACGTGCTCGAAGATGAACTCGCGCCGCTCGCCGATGTCATAGAGCTGCTCGAGGATCGCATTGCTCTCCTGCTCGCTCATGCCCTCGATCCGCGTCGTCATCAGCCGGTCGACGAACAGCGTCTTGCGCCCGGTGTCGGGATGCGTGATGAAGATCGGATGCGAGTGATGCGGAATGCCGCTGATGTCGCCCGACGAGTTGGCCTGCCGGGCGCGGTTGTATTCGTGAATATGGAGCGCCTTCACGCCCCGGAGCTTGGCCTTGAGCGTCGCCGGCACCGCGTCGTAGGCCTTGTACATGTTCGAGAACATCGTATTGCCGCCGCTCGAAGGCAGTTCGAGCGCGTAGAGGAACGTGTACTTGTAGGGCTTCGGCGTATAGCCGGAATCGATGTGGAACCAGAACTCGCCCTCGCCGAACGCGCCGATCGGCACGCCGTCGACCTTGATGTTGCTGACCAGCAGCACCTTCTCGTTGTCCTGGAGCGTGCCCTCGGTGCGCGCGCGCAGCGCCTCCGGCGCTTTCTTGCGGGTGCCGAGGTCGCCGAAATAGGACGCGAACCGGAGCTGGTCGTCCTGCGACAGCTTCTGGCCACGGAACACCAGCACGAGGTGATTGCCCCAGGCCTCCTTGATCGCCCGCACGGTAGCCTCTGACAGCGGGCGCGTGAGGTCGACGCCGCTGATCTCGGCGCCGCACGCGGACGACAACGGGGTGACCGTGATGTCCATGACGTCGTGCATGGGCCGTTCCTCCGAAATTCAGTTTCGCCTCTGGTTCCTCATATCACAGGGGCGCACCCTGACCAACGGGAGCGGTGGCGGCGCGTTCGCGGGAATGAGCGGAAGCGCCGGGATTGGTTCACGCCCGGACGACAGCGGCTTTCTGAGCACCCTCACGCGCAGCACCGGTGTCCCCGAACGCCGGCATCAGGTGCTTGGCGAAGCCGCGGAGATTGGCGCGCGAGGCGCCGAACACGTTGAGCAGCACATGCTCGACACCCAACGCCCGCAAGCGATCGAGTTTCGCCGCGATCGCATCGATGGTGCCGAACAGAGTGGCTTCCTCGCTCACTTCGCGCGTATCGGCGTAGGTGAGCATGCTGGCCTTGTTGTCGCCGCCCGGCCGCTCGGAAATCCGCCGCAGCCGCTCCTGGCCCTTGAGGCGCTGCGCCATGGCGGCGTCCTTGTCGGCGTCGTCCCTGGCGATGTGGAGGCCGCGCGCGACCGCGACGCTCATCGGATCGAACGGGCGCCCGCCGTTCTCGACCTCCTGCCGGAACAGCGCGACGCGCTCGCCGGTCGCCTCGATCGGCGCGAACTGATCGAGCAGCAAATTAGAGCTGCGCTCGGCCACGCGGCGGATCGAAGGCGGGCTGCCCGCGCCCATCCAGATCGGCGGATGCGGCTTCTGCGCCGTCGGCGGCTCGACGATGACGTTCTCGAAATTCCAATACTTGCCGCGGTGGGAAAATCGTTCGTTCGAGGTCCAGCCCTTGATGATCACTTCAAGCGCTTCCTCGAAGCGCGCCTCGGCCTCCTCCATCGGGATGCAAAAACCTTCGAACTCGTTGTGGCGATAGCCTTTGCCGACGCCGAAATCGAGCCGTCCGCCGGAGAGGAGGTCGAGCGTCGCCGCCTGCTCCGCCAGCAGCACCGGATTGTGCCACGGCAGCACGGTGACCGCGGTGCCGAGGCGGATCGTGCTGGTCTTCGCGGCGATGTAAGTGAGCAGGTTCAAGGTCGCGGAGACCTGGCCGAAGCCGGTGAAGTGATGCTCGACCACGAACATGCTGCCGTAGCCGAGCGCCTCGGCTTCGATCACGAAGTCGATGAAGTCCTTGTAGCCGGCGGCACTTTCGACGTCGGAAACGCCGCGCTGGGCGGCGGCGCTCCCGAACAACCCGAACTTCATCGGCGGCCCCGGATTTACTTCAGCCGGTCCTTGATCTTGTCGATGCCAGCCTGGGCGCAGGCTTCGTCCTTCTCGCCGCCGGGCGCGCCGCTTACTCCGATCGCGCCGACGCCCTCCTCGCCGACCATGATCGGAACGGCGCCGCGCTCGATCGTCATGTAGGTGTCGAACTGCAGCGGGTTGAACGCGCCGGGCGCGGAGACCCGCTTGTTCAGCTCGCCGGTCGTGATCTTGCGGATCGCGGAGGTATAGGCCTTGCGCGGCGCGAGCGTGCGGCCGGTCGGGCTCGCGTTGTCGCCGACGATGAGAATTTGCTGAAGTCCAAGGCGATCGACCACGCTGACGCTAACGTTATAGCCCTGCGCCTTGCAGGCGGCGAGCGCGGCCTGCGCCGCTTCGATCGACAGCGCCGCGGGCAGAAGCTTGTAGGTCACGGTCGGCAGCGATTGTGCCGCTAACGGGTTGATGCCGGCGATAAGGGCGAAGCCGGCGGCGGCTGCGAGCGTGGAGTATCGGATCATCAGTTCCTCCCGAGGTTTGTTTCGCGTTCATTGAACCAGCCTGCGAAGGTGAAAGCAACGCACGTAAGCTGCTCCGCTCGCTGCTTGGAATTGGCGGAGCCATTGAGTTTGTCATCCCGGACGACCCGCAGGGTCGAACCAGGGCCCGTCTGTCAGCGCGCGTCGCCCATTTGGGCCCCGATTTCTCGTTTCGCTCGGCCGGGATGACAATCCCGGAGTCGTTCCTTGTGCGTCAATTCCGCTCCGACAGCGTGGCGACGCGGTGGAGGAGTTCCTTCGGCGTGGCGTAGACGCGGTTGAGCAGTTCGGCGATCTTCGCGCCGCTTACCGGATTGATCACCAGCTTTTGCCGCGCGGCTTCGGCCCGGAATTCCGGGTCGGCCATCGATTCATCGAAGGCATTGCGCAGCGCCTGGACCCGCCTGGCCGGCACGCCGGGTGGCGCGACCACCGGCCACGCCATGACCTGCTGCGTGAGCACCAGCTCCAGGATCTGCCGCTCGGCCTGCGTGTTGGCGAGTTCGAGAACGAGCGGGATGTCGGGGAAATCGGGGTCTTTCTCAAGGCCGATCTGCGCCACGATCTTGACCTTCCCGGCCTTGAGCCACGGCTCGATCCGGCTGCGCAGGATCGCCGAGGAGCTGCCGGAGCTGTGCCCGTCGACCTCGCCTTTTTCGAGTGCAAACAAGGCTTCCTGCGAGCTCTTGTAGCCGTCGACCACCTTGAACTTCGTGCCGAGCAGCTTGTTCATCAGCCGCGGATAATAGGACGGCGGCGAGGCCGCGGTGGTGCCGCTGACGACGAGCTCGTGGGTCTTGAGATCCTGAATGGTTTGGATCGGTGAGGGCTGGCGTACGATCACCAGCCCGACTTCCTGTTGCGGCGTACCGATCCAGTTGAACTTGGCGGAATCGTAGCGCGGGCCTCTGTCCTTGGGATCGAGCAGCGGCTGGGTGCCGACGGCGCGGCCGACCATCCCGATCTCGGAGCCGTCCTGCTTGGCGACGTTGTAGAGATAATTGGCGGCGACGATGCCGGCGGCGCCGGGCATGTCCTGCATCACGAAGGTCGGATGTCCGGGCATATGCCGGGTCAGGAATTGGGCGACCAGGCGGGCGTAGAACTCATAGCCGCCGCCTCCGGCGGTACCGATGATGAACCGCACCTGCCGGCCGGCATAGAACTGCTCAGCGCTTTGCACCGGCGCCGCCTTCAACGCAAAAGCGCCGAGGGTGGCAAGCAACGCCGACAGCATTGCCGCACCAGTTGTTCTTGTGACCGCGTTTTTCTGGCTCATGAAATGCAAAATCAAGCTCCGCATGTCGTCTTAGAGCGCTCCAACCAGGAGCATCCCCGCGTTCGCGCCTCTCATTCCTTCGCAAGCGAGAATACTTACTCCAACGGTGTAACATAATTTCTGGTTTCCCCGCTTGCACGGGGACGGGTTGAGTCTCGATCCTTAGCGAAAGATATTGTTAAACACGTCGACCCAGTGCGGCATCTGATCTTCCTGCTGCTCGGGTGTGAAGAACGTGCCGCGGAACGTCTTGCCGTCCGGGCGTAGCTTTGGCTCGCGCGGCGGTATCGCTGGATCGACCGGGATGTAGCCGGTGTCGCGAAACACCTTCTGCCCTTCCTCGGACACGAAGAAATCCACCAGCAGCTTGCCGGCGTTCGGATGCGGCGCGTTCTTGGTCACACCCGAAACCGACAGGATCGCCATCGCCGGATTCATCGGGATCCAGTCGACCGGCGCGCCCTTCTCCTTGCTGATGAACGGCTGGTGATTGAAGATCTGGATCACCAGCGGATATTCGCCGGCGATCGCCTGATCGGTTACCGAGCGCGCCGAGCCGCCAAGGCGAGAGATGTTCTGCTTGGCGAGTTCGCGGAGATAGGCCTCGCCCTTCTCCTCGCCGTACTCGTGGAGCACGAGGCCGACGAAGCCAGGCGCGCCGGACGAGGTCGCGTGCACGGCCCAGGCCATCTTGTCCTTCCACTTCGGGTCGAGCAGGCCCTGCCAGTCGCGTGGCTCGGTCCCCGGCGGCACCAGGTTGGTGTTGTAGGCCGGCGTGTGCACGTAGATGTTGGTGGCGACCCAGTAGCCCTCGGCGTCCCAGAATTGCTGCGGCAGCGAACGCGCGCGGTCGGGCTGCCACTTGAGTGCAATGCCTGCCTTCTTGACGGCGGTTGCGGTCGAGGTCCCATCGAACACGTCGGCCTGGGTGCGTCCAGCCTTGGCCTCGTTGATGAGACGCACGGCGAGTTCAATCGAGTCGCCGCGAATGGCATTCACTTTGATGCCGTATTTCTTCTGGAAGGCGTCGATCGCGGGCCGGCCGAACTGGGTGATGATCTGGGTTGTGTACCAGGTCACTTGCCCTTCCTGCTTGGCCGCAGCGATCAGCGCGGCATCTGCCGCGAGGATGGGAGAGGGCGCGGCAACGCCGGCGATCAGCACGCCGGCAACGAGCGCAGTTCCAAAGGCCTTGCAGCCTTCCATCGCGTCCTCCTGCAGCAGCCGTTCCCTGGGTGATTCAATAAAATGATTCAGTCGGAGCCTGACCGCTCCTTCACCGCGCCATGGTGTCGGCGATCACGCGCTCTGTCCAGGCATGATCGGCCGCCGCCAGTGCACGTGAAACATGATCGGAACGCAACTTGACAAAGCGCCGCGCAGCCGCCCAACATGACTGACACCGCAGGACAATTCCGCATACCACCAATTCCGCACCACGGCGGACAATTCACCGGAGGACAATCAGGAGTGGCCCAGGACCGACATTCCAACTTGCCGCCAAATCCGCCGCAATGGGTGCGCGAAACGCGCGCGCCGGTCCCGCCTCCGCCGCCGAAGAGTTGCGACTGTCAGTTCCACATCTATGGCGATCCCAAGCGCTATCCGCCGAAGAAGGACGCCTATTACCCTCCGCCGGACGCGACCTTCGAGCATATGCAGGGCGTGCTCAAGGCGCTGGGCTTCGAGCGCGGCGTCATCGTCCATCCGATGCCTTACGATACCGATCATCGGCTGCTGATCGATACGCTCGAAGGACTCGGCGAAAGCGGCCGCAAGAACATCCGCGCCACCTGCATCATCAAGGACAACGTCTCGGACCAGGAGATCGCGAAGCTCAAGGGGCTCGGCGTGCGCGGGGCGCGCTTCAACATTGGCAAGCGCTACGAGCAGGTCTACACCCGCGACGAGGTCCGCCGGTCCATCGATCGCGCGCGCGAAGCCGGCCTGCATGCGCGGCTCCATGTCGGCGGCGACGACATCGAGAACGACGCGAGCTTCCTCGACTCGATCAAGGACATCACCTGCGTCGTCGATCACATGGCGCATCTCGATTTCGCCAAGGGGGCCGACCAGCCGGCGGGTCGCTGGCTGGTGAACAAGCTCAAGAACGAGGGCTGGTGGATGATGCTCTCGAACGGCAGCCGCGATTCCAAGATGGAGAGCGGCTATGACGATGCCGTGCCGTTCGGGAAGCTGTTCGTCGAAGCGGCGCCGGACCGGATGATCTGGGGGTCCGACTGGCCGCACGTGAACTGGCGCAAAAAGCGCATGATGAATGATGCGGAGACCGTCGAATTGCTCTATCGGTACGTCGATAACGACAAGGATCTCCTGCGGAAGATTCTCGTCGACAATCCGGCGCGTCTGCACGGATTCTCCAACTGACAAGGCCGCTCGGCCAGGAGGTAGCTATGGAAGTCAATGCGAAGGAACTGATCGCGAGCCTCGGCGGCGAAGAAGCGGTCAAGCGCATGGACCACGAGGCGCGTGCCGATGCGATGGAGGACTACCTCTCGCGGCGGCTCGACCACATGGAGATCGTGCGCAAAAAAGGTTTTCCGACGGTCGCGGAGCTCGAGAGCAAAGTCGACAAGCGCGGCTATCGCCGCGGCGCCGGTAAGCTTTTCATTCACGAGCGCAGCAACCAGAATCCCGACGCCGACGACAGCGGCAAGAAAGTGCCGCGGCTCGAGCCGATGCCCGAGAAGCCGACGCTGATCGACTTCTTCAACCTGCGCTTTCCGCCGGCGGCGCATCTGCTGCAGAGCGCGCGACTTGCCCGCAAGAACGGCATGTCGGAGGAGATCGTCCTCGCCTGCCTGCTGCACGACGCCGGGCAGTACATCTGCCGCTCCGACCACGGCTACTGGGGCGCGCAAATCTTCGAGCCCTACGTGCCGGAGCGGGTGACCTTCGCGATCAAGTATCACCAGGCGCTGCGGTTCTATCCGGACCCCTCGGTCGGCTACGAATATCCGGAGAACTATTATATGACCTTCGGCGTCGACTACGTGCCGCTGCCCCACGTCCAGGCCGCCTACGAGTACGCGCGCGGCCACAAGTGGTACATGGACGCGCGGATGGTGACGACGAACGACCTCTATTCATTCGATCCGAAGGTGACGGTCGAGATCGACGAGTTCACCGACATTATCGGCCGCCACTTCAAAAATCCGAAGGAAGGCCTCGGCAACGACAACACGCCGGTGACGCACATGTGGCGCACGATGGCGTACCCGGATTTGCCGCTTTAGCGGAGCACCGACTCGTCGCGCGAAATTAGGCGACTGCGGCCGTCGCTTTCCTCCTGGTCCCGACTCGGCGCTCGCATTGCGCGTGCGCTGGATCGGGACACGGATGTTCAGCCACCCTCCGGCTCGAATGGGTTCTCCGACGCCGCGGCCCGGATCAGCCGTTCGAGTTCGAAGCGGTGGCAATGCGGGCCGTGGCAATAGCAGCCGACTGAGATCGGCGTCCGCCCCGCGAGCGCCGCGAGCATGCGGATCGTCTGCCGCGCGTCGGTGCCTTTCATTTCCTTGCGGTAGCCGCGAACGAATGCCTTCCAGACCTTTTCATTGTCGAGGCTTTGCTTGCGCGCCCATCTCAACAAATCCTGGCTCGGCGCGAGCGTCGGCAGCCAGACATCCATGATGTCTTCGGCGGCGTAGCGTTCCTTCTTCACCCCGCGCGGCAGGTAGCGCGTGCAGCCGAGCCGCAGCCCTTCCTTGGGCTGCCGCTGGCTGCGGTAGGAGTAGTTGTAAAGCGCAAGCGCCATGGCAAACCTCGATCAAATACCGGCGGCGTTGTGACCGGCTCCCGTCATTGCCGGTACCAGCCCGGTATTGACGGAGAGAGCGCCCGAATGATGCGTCGGCCGTGCAAAAATGAAAACCGTGGAGCCCCGGCAAGGTACATCCGCCGCGGCATCCGGTCTGTTGAAAGCGCGCCTGCGCGGTTGCGCCGGCGCTCCCGAATCAATCGACTTCTGGCAATCTCCCAGTGCGGAGGGAGGGAACCGACCCTGGCGTCGGCACAACGTCCGCGGGGCCGTCCGGCTGTTAGATCCCGGGCGGCCTTCAAATCGCTCTACCCATTCTACAAGCGCGCTGCGGCGAAGCCGCGCGAGCCGGAGCCCCGGGGGGATGACGGCCTTCCCGCTCTTTCATACGATGCGATGATGCAACGTGCGTCCGGCAGGGCCGGGCGCGTGAAGGAACGCGGGCAGGAGACAGGCGATGGCGAACAAAAGACTTGGGCTGCTGGTATCCTTCCTCTTGATCCCGGTCGTCCCCGCCCATGCGGCCACCGTCGCCGAGATCGCCACCCTCAAGGGTCCGCAGCGCACCGAAGCCCTGATCGAAGGCGCCAGGAAGGAGGGCAAGATCGTCCTCTATTCGGCGATGATCGAGGATCAGGCGCTGCGCCCGCTGGCGAACGCGTTCAAGAAGAAATACCCGTTCGTCACCTTCGACTATTGGCGCGCCGACACCCGCGACCTGATCAACAAGGGCCTCGCCGAAGCGCGCGCCAACGCCGTGGTCGGCGATATCCTGGAAGGCGGCGGCCTCTCGCAGGCGCTGATGCGCGCCAACATCGTGCAGCCGTTCTTTACGCCCGAACTGGCGCGCTTTCCCAAGGAGCGCTACGACCCGAAGGGCGCCTGGGCGGCGACCCGCGTGAGCTATTTCGGCCCGGCCTACAACACCAAGCTCGTGCCCGCGGGCGAGGTGCCGAAGACTTATCAGGACCTGCTCGACCCGAAATGGAAGAACAAGCTCTCCTGGGCGTCGACCGCCGAGACCGGCGGCGCGATGATGTTCATCGCCTTCATCCGAAGCTGGCTCGGCGAGGAGAAGGGCGAGGCCTATCTGCGCGAGCTCTCGAAGCAGAACCTGGCGAACCTCACCGGCAGCCCGCGCGAGGCGGTCAACCACGTGATGCAGGGCGACTATCCGATCGCGCTCGATATCTTCCTGCACCATCCGATCATCAGCGCGCAGAAGGGCGCGCCGGTCGCGCCGATGCCGCTCGAACCGGTGATGAGCAATGCCTCCGTGCTCGTGCTCGCCAAGGCCGCGCCGCATCCGTACACGGCGATGCTGCTGATCGATTTCATGTTCTCGAAGGAAGGCCAGACCGTACTGCGCGACGCCGAGTATTTCCCGGCCGATCCCGAAATCGAGATCGCCAAGACGCTGGAGCGCATCGTGCCGAGCAAGGCCCACCTGCAGGAACGCTTCATGAGCGAGGAGGAACTGTACAACGGGCGCGCCAAGTCGATCGCGCTGCAGAAGAAGTACTTCGAGCGCTGAGCGGAGCCGAGCCGCGTAGCAGCCGCCAGCCACAAATCGGGAGCAGCAGAGGTCATGGCACTCGTCGGGGACCAGCCGCTGGGCGGGAGACCCGACGCAAGGCGCATCGTCGACGACGACGCGAGGGATCCTGCGTTCGCATGGCGCTGGTCGCCGGCGGTCATCCTGCTCACCACGCTGCTGTTGCTCCTGATCGTGCCGCCGGCGTTCTACCTCCTGAAAACGAGCCTCTACACGACCAATCCCGACGGCTCGTTCGGCGAGTTCACGCTGGAGTTCTACCAAGATCTCATCGACTCCCCGCGTTTCCTCAACCGGTTCATCAATTCGGGCCTGTTCGCGCTCGGCGCCGCGCTGCTCGCCATCGTGCTCGGAGCGACGCTCGCCTGGATCGTCGAGCGCACCGACACGCCGCTGCGGCAATACGCGTTTGTGATCTCGATCATCTCGCTTGGCATTCCGCACGTACTCTACACCATCGCCTGGCTGCTCGTTCTCGGCCGCCGCGGTCCGGTCAACCTGTTCCTGATGAATGTCTTCGGCAGCGACGCGCCGATCATCAACGTCAACTCGCTCTGGGGCATGGTCCTGGTCGAAGGACTGATCTGGACCCCGCTCGGTTTCCTCCTGCTCTCTGCGGTCTTTCGGTCGTCTGATACCGCGTTCGAGGAGGCTGCGCTGATGAGCGGCGCCAGCGCGCGCACCACATTCCGGCGGATCACGCTGCGACTCGCGACGCCGGCGCTGCTCGCGCTGCTGCTGCTGATCTTCATCCGCGCCTTCGAGGCGTTCGACATCCCAGCGCTGGTTGGCAGTGCCGGCGGCGTCTCGGTGCTGACCACGGCGGTGTTCGACAGCATCCGCAAGGAGGTGCCGTCGAACTACGGGGAGGCCGGCGCCTTCTCGATGGTGCTCATGGTCGTAGTCGCGGTGCTGCTGTATCTGCACGGGCGTATCCTGCAACGCGCCGAGCGCTACCAGACCATCACCGGCAAGGGTTTCCGCCCGCGCATGCTGCGGCTTGGTCGCTGGCGCTACGGCGCGAGCTCGATCCTGTGGCTGTTCTTCATCGTCCTGCTGGTCGTTCCGCTCGGGATCATTGTGCTCGCCTCGCTGCTGCCGTTCTACGACGGCGTGAGCGCCGACGCGTTCGGCCGGCTCACGCTCGACAATTACCGGCTGGTGGCCGGCAGCGAATCCTTCCGCGGTGCGATCCTCAACACGCTGACCATGGGCGCTGCGACCGCGACTGCGGTGTCGCTGCTGACCACCGGCAGCGCGTGGCTCGCGGTGCGCCGCCGCGCCGGCGGCTGGCTGCTCGATCAGCTCGCGACGCTGCCGCTGATCTTCCCTGCGATCGTGCTCGGCGTCGCGTTCCTGCAGCTTTTCCTCAATCTGCCCTTCAGCATCTACGGCACGCTGTCGTCGCTGGTGCTCGCCTCGACCGTGCAATATCTCCCTTATGGAATGCGGTTCTGCTACGCGGGCGTGATCCAGATTCATCGCGAACTCGAAGAAGCGTCCGAGATGTGCGGAGCCGGGCGCATGACGACGTTTTGGCGCATCGTGGCGCCGCTGCTTGCGCCGGCGCTCATGACAAGCTGGCTGTTCGTGCTGCTGCTCTCGGTGCGAGCCGTTGCCATGCCGGTCCTGCTCGTTGGACCGCGCTCCCAGGTAGTAGCGGTCACGTTGTTCGACCTATGGGGCAATGGGCAGATCACCTCGCTCGCCGCGGTCGGCGTGGTTTGGACAAGCCTGATGATGGTGGCGGGCGTGATCTTCTATTTGATTGTGCGTCGTTACGGGTTGTCGGCGCGTTAACGGCGCGCGGCTGAGTTTGTTGCATTTGACGTACCGCGCCTGCCTCTGACATGATCCGCCGCCCACCGGATGCAAATAACAACATGCCCAAGCACGCACTGAGCGGCCGATACGCGATCGCTGGGCTCGGCGTCACGCCGGTCGGCCGCGTCACCGGTCATTCGCTGCTGTGGAACGAAGTCGAGGCGGCACGCCTCGCGATCGAGGACGCCGGCCTCAAGCCGCGCGACGTCGACGCCGCCTTGCAGGCGTTCAGCGATCCCGGCGGCGGTATGCGCCAGCGCCACGACGACGCGTTCTCGCGCGTGCTCGGTCTGCCGGTGAAAGTGTATTTCGAGAATGTCGGGCGCGGCGGCGAGTATGCCGCGATGGCGATCATCATCGCGATGCAGTTGCTCGAACTCGGCATCGCGAACTACGTCGTCGTGTCGGGTGCGCGCGACGACTGGACCCGCAGCCGCAACATCAAGGCGCGCGGCGAGCGCGGCACCGGCATGGCGCCGCGGCTCGGCCGCTGGGGCCAGTTCTACGGCTCGACCACGGCGGCGGTCTTTCACGGCCTGCTGATGTCGCGGCACATGGCCGAGTTCGGCACCACGCCCGAGCAAATGGGTCAGATCGCGATCGCGCAGCGGCAATGGGCCTGCCTCAATCCCGAGGCGACCATGCACGGCAGCCCGATCACGCTTGACGATTATCTGCATTCGCCGATGGTGGTCGAGCCCTACCGCCTGCTCGACATCTGCCAGCAGTCGGACGGCGCGCTCGCCTTCGTGGTCACCACCACCGAACGCGCGAAGGATTTGCGCCGCAAGCCGATCAAGATTATGGGCGTCGGATTCGGCGAGCACATGGATGGCTACATCGAGCGCCAGGAGCAGCTCACGCGTCTGGCGGTGACGAGCGCGCGCGATCAGGCATTTGCGCAGGCCGACATCACGCTCGCGGATATCGACTGCTCGCAGCTCTACGATTGCTTCACGGCCGAGGTTCTGTTCCAGATCGAGGATTATGGCTGGTGTCCGATCGGGGAGGGCGGGCGCTTCCTGGCTGAAGGCCATCTTGGTCCCGACGGCGATCTGCCGATCAATACCGGCGGCGGGCTTCTCTCGGCCTATCATCTCGGCAATCTCACCGGCTTCGGCGAAGGCGTGCGGCAGTTGCGCGGCGAATGCGGTGCGCGGCAGGTGAAAGACGCCGAAATCGCGCTGGTGACCGGGCATGGTGGCGAAATCCTCTCCGGTCAGATGTGCTCGATCCATTCCTCGCTGATCCTCGGGAACTGAGCGATGGCCTACAACGGACCGATGCCGAGCATGACCGAGGAAACCGCCGGCTTCTTCCAGGCGGCGAAGCGCAAGGTGTTCTCGCTGCATCGCTGCAGCAAATGCCGGCGCTGGTATTGGCCCGCCTCCGCCTGCACCGCCTGCGACAACGAACCGTTCCTGGCCAACATGCAGTGGGAGCGGGCGAGCGGGACGGGCGAAGTGTTTTCGTTCATCGTCGCGTGGCGCACGTTCCACCCGCAGTTCCAGGCGCCGTTCGTCTACGGCCTGGTCAAGACCGCGGAAGGGCCGCTCATTCCGGTTGGGATCGACGTTGCGCCAGAGGAGGCCAAGGTGGGTTTGCCGGTGGAAGTTTACTTCACGGAACTATCGGCGGAGTACACCGTGCCGCGCTTTCGCGCGGTGAAGGCATGACCTGCGAGGAGCAGCGGTGACTGCACCGAACGCCATTGCGCGCCTGCTTGCGCCCGCCAGCATCGCGGTCGTCGGCGCAACCGACCGGCCTGGGCCGGGCTCCGACGTTTCGCGTGCTGCGCTGCGCTCGGTCGACGCCGGGGTGCGCGTTTATCTGATCAATCCGAACCGCGAGGAACTGTTCGGCCACCGCTGCCATCCCAATCTCGCGGCGTTGCCGGAAGCTCCGGATTCCGTGATTTTCGCCACCTCGCCGCAAGTGACGCTTCCGGTCTTGAACGAAGCCGCAGCGCGCGGCTGCGGCGCGGCGACGATCCTCGCCAGCGGCTTTGCGGAATCCTCGCTGCCGGAGGGGACCGAGCTGCAGGCCGAGGTCGTGCGCATCGCCGCCTCGGCGGGCATGGTGGTGTGCGGGCCGAATTGCCTCGGCGTCGCCGATTTCGCGCGCGGCGTGCATCAGGCCAGCATGAAATTCGCCGAGTCCGACGTGGGTATCCATCCGCGCTCCGTCGGCGTGATCTCGCAGAGCGGCGGCCTGCTGATCGGCTTCGTGAACCGGGCGGCGGCGCGGCGGGTGCCGCTGCGCTGCGTCGTCTCCAGCGGCAACGAAGCGGTGACCGGCGTCGAGGATTATCTCGACGCCATGCTGGACGATCCCGCCACCACCGTGATCGCGCTGATCTGCGAAGGATTCCACGATCTCGCTCGCATTACGACCGCGGGCCGGCGCGCCGCAGCCGCCGGCAAGCGCATTGCGCTCCTCAAACTCGGCCAATCCGCGCGCGGGCGCGAAGCCGTGCGCGCGCACACCGGCCGCGATGGCGGCGATCCCGCCGCGATCGCGCAAGCGTTGCGCGACGCCGGCATCGCGATGTTCAACCGTACTGACGAGCTGGTCGAATTCTGCCGTATCGCCAGCATCTACCCGCGCGCGCCGGGCCGGAAGATGGCCGCCGCGATGGTCTCAGGTGGCGCCGCCGCACTGGTTTGCGACATCGCCGCGCGGCACGGTATCGCGCTCGCCGACTGGTCGGCGCAGACCAAGGCCGCGTTGCGGGAACTGCTGCCGAACTACGCCACCGTCGCCAATCCGCTCGACCTCACCGGCGGCACGATGCTGCACAACCGCGCCGCGGTCGAGCGCGCGATCCGGCTCATCATGGATGATCCGGACACGGACGCGCTGAGCTTCGTGTTCCCGCTGCAATACGACGGCGGCTCGGTCGGCCTGCGCACGCTCTCCGAACTGATCAACGAGCTCGCGCCGACGCTGCCGAAACCGATCGTGGTGATCTCCATCAGCAGCGGCATGCTCACCGGCGCTTGGGGCGAGTTCTCGACCAAGGCCCACTGTGCGCTGCTGGAGGACGTGGAGACCGCGTTCGTCGCCCTGGGCGGATGGTGCGATCCGTCCCGTTAGGCATGTGTTCTCGGCGTGCAATTCCGCTCGTCCCCGCGAAAGCGGGGAGCAGGGCTATTTGCTCGAACGGCGGAGCTTGTTGCCCCTGGATTCCCGCTTGCGCGGGAATGAGCTTAGTATCGGGCGCTCACGTGCTGTTCGCTCACCACTCGCGTGGCTTTAGCCCGATGTCTTTCATGATCCCGCGCCAGTGCGCGATCTCCTCAGCGACGAACTGATTCATACCGCCGGCGGCAACGTCGCGCTGGACCATCGCTTCCGTCTCGAACTGCCGCACCACCTCGGGCCGCTTCAGCGCGCGCACGGTTTCCTCGTAGAGCCGGTTCACGATCGGCTCGGGCAGGTTCTTCGGTCCGGCGAGCCAGAACCAGGCTTCCCCGAACACGTTCGGATAGCCAAGCTCGACGAATGTCGGGATCTCCTTGAACACCGGATTGCGCTCGCGCGAGGTCACCGCGAGCGGCACCACGGTGCCGGCGTGCATCTGCGCACCCAGCGTGGCAACGGGCAGCATCGCCAGATCGACGTGCTGGCCGAGGATGTCCTGCGCCGCGGTGCCGCCGCCGCGATACGGCACGTGCTGCATCTTGATGCCGACCTGGCGCAGAAAGCCTTCGAGGATGATGCCGCCGAGCGAATTCACGCCGGGCGTCGCGCAGGTGAACGTTTCGCTGCGTTTGCGCGCCTGCGCGAGCAGGTCCGCAAGCGAGGTCACGCCGACGCTCGCATTTGCGGCCAGCACGTAGCTGTCGCCGCCGATCATCGCGATGTGGGTGAAATCGGCGACCGGGTCGTAGCCGACGTCGGTGAACAGCGGCGCCGAGACGTGCGGGCCGGAGGCGCCGACCTGCAGCGTGTAGCCGTCGGGATCGCTGCGCGCGACCGCGAGCGAAGCGATGGCGGCGCTGTTGCCGGGCCGGTTCTCGACCACGAACTGCTGCTTGAGGCTGATCGAAAGCGCATTCGCGATCAGGCGGCCGAAGCGGTCCGCGCTCCCGGCCGGCGGATTGCCGACGATGAGCTTCACCGGCTTCGAGGGCCACTCCTGCGCGTGGATGGGCAGGGCAGCGGCGAGCGCGGCGCCGATGGTGAGAGTTGCAAGCGCAATAGCCTGTTGCAGTCGCATCTATTTCACTCGACTCACGCTGCCGCCAAGAGGCGGCCATGGCCTCTGATCGGCTGCCACTCGTTGAGAACGTGCAACGTATCCCAAAGTTGCGCCGTCTGATTGCAGATCGCGGGCCGCCCGAATTCGGCCTCCAAAGCTTGCGTCACCGGCTCGGCGATCCAGGTGCCGCCGCCGATGTACACCCCGTCGCAATCGGGATTGTCGAGGAACGCGCGGCGGCCAAGTTCGTAGGCAAGCTGCATGTGGTCGTGCGTCTTGATCTTCTGGAACTCGGCGGGCGGAAGCTCCTTGGTGGCGGCGCCGCACACCGAAACGCCCTCGCGCGCCAGAAATTCGCCGAGCGTCTTGTTCATCGGCACGCTCCATTTGTTGACCAGCGCCATCTTCTTCACGCCGAGGTGGCGCGCTGCGCGGCAGACCGCGAGCACAGTCGAGGAGGCCGGCACGCCCGAATGCTTCGCCATGAGCTCGATCATCCGGTCGTGCGCGGCGACGCCGATCAGGATCGGCAGCGGCGTCCCGCTCTGGATCACCATGTCGACGCCGCGTTCCATCAGCTTGTCGAGATTGGCGGTGAGCGGCTTGAACAGCGCACGCTCGACATCCGCTGGGGAAAATTCGGCAAGCCCGATCGGGATCATCACCAGCATGATGCCCTTGGGCGCGAGCCGGTAGAACTCATAGGCTGCATTGTCGATGATCGACAGGGGCAGCAGGATGCCGACCTTGTGCTTGGGAATATCGTTCTCGAACATCAGTCCTCCGCGGTGTTTAGTTATATCGAGATGGAGCCGTCATGCCTGGGCTTGACCGCCTTGTGCCGGGCATCCACGCCTTAACTCCTGAATAACATTAAAGACGTGGATGGGCCGGGACGGGCCCGGCATGGCGACATCAGCATTACTTCCGCCCCGGCGTCTGGCCGCGCAAGAAAATCTCCTGCACCAGCTTGAGCCAGTTCTCGTAGTCCTGGATGTAGGTCGGCCGGTTGGTGAGAAACACCTTGTCGAGCTTCCGCGCGCTGTCCGCCGGCATGTCGGTGCGCGACGACATGTAGCCGAGGTCGCGATAGAGCAGCTGACCCTCCTTGCTCAGAAGGAAATCGACGAACAGCATGGCCGCGTGCGGGTGCGGCGCCTTCGCCGCAATCGCAGTCGAGGTGTCGGTCACCGGCACCGGGCCGGGCGCGTTCCAGGCGAGCGGGGCGCCCTTCGCGCGGCTTGCTTCCACATGGGAGAGATAGGTCGTGGGCGAGAGGACGACCTCGCCGGAGATCATCAGGTTCGCGAGCGCGCGTGCGGTGATACGGTAGGGCCGCATGTTCTGCTGGCCGAGTTTGCGCACGAACTCGATCCCGTGCGCGATGATCATGGTGCCGACCCAGTTGGCGGCGGTCACCCCGTCCGACGAAATGGCCATCCGGCCCTTCCACTTTGGATCGAGCAGGTCGAGATAGGTTTTGGGCGCGTCGGCGGGCGCGATCTTCTGGGTGTTGAAGCCGATGCCGGTATAGCCCTCGCGCACGCTGATCCAGTGGTGGCCGGCCTCGATCGCGGCCGGCTCATAGTTTGCCGCCTCCGGCGACGTGAACGGCTGCAGGACCCCGAGATCGCGTGGCACCAGCAGGCCGTGCGCGGCCAGCTCGAAGGCGTCGGCGAGGTGGACCCCGGCGGCATATTCCTCAACCACCTTACTGGCGACGCCGTCGGAGGGCGCGCGCGCCAGCTCGACGCGCAGGTACGGATATTTCTGCTTGAAACGGTCGATCACCGGCTGGATCTGCGTGCCGGTGGTGTAGATCAGCAGCGCGCCTTCCTTGCGTGCGCCGTCCTCCAGGATTTTCTGGCGATCGGGGCCGGTCAAGTTCGCGATCTGCGCGACGGTTCGCGTTTGCGCCGGCACGGCCGTAGGCAGCCCGCCGATGGCCATGATAAGCGCGAACGCCGCGAGGGAGCGGCAGAGGCCGGCCGGCAGGAATGGACGTAGCATCTCCCCTCCGTCGTGTTTTGCCGCGAGTGTAAACCAAGGCGGCCGTGGCCAGAAGCTCTTGCTTCATCGCAGGGCGTCGTATTTGCTCGCGGGCATGGCCGAGCAGACCATCATCGCGCCTCCGCTCGCCCGCCACCGGGCCCGGTCCGCGCCGATGGACGCGGGGCGCCTCGGCCTGTTCGCGCTGATCGCGTTGAGCGCCGTGCTGGTGCTGCCACCGCTGTTCTATCTGATCCAAAGCAGCGTCACGGTACCGCTGCCGGGTTTCCGGACCATGATCGGTCTCGACAACTACCGGCGCGTGATCGAGATCAGCGGCTTCCAATTGTGGCGCGTGACGATCCTGTTCGCGTTCGGATCGTCGGTGCTGGCGATCTTCCTCGGCTTCACCACGGCATGGCTGCTCGCGCGCACCAATGTGCCGTTCCGCCAGACCGTGTTCGTCGGCGCCTTCATGTCGCTCTCAGCGCCGCTGCTGGTGCGCGGGATCGGCTGGATCCTTCTGCTCGGCCCGAACAACGGCCTGATCAACGTATGGCTGCGCGCATTGTTCGGCCTCGAAGGTGTGCCGATCGAGCTCTACGGCCTCGGCGGCATGATCTTCGTCGAGGGTCTGCTGTGGACGCCGATCGCACTCCTGCTCGCGCTGCCGCCGCTCACTGCCATGGACCCGGCGCTGGAAGAGGCGGCCACGATGTGCGGCGCCTCGCGCTGGCAGATCCTCCGGCGCGTGACGCTGCCGCTGGCGCGGCCGGCGATCCTCGCGGTACTGCTTTTATCGTTCATCCGCGCACTCGAAGGTTTCGAAGTGCCGTTGCTGATCGGCACGCCTGGCGGCATCGTCACGGTGACGACCGCGCTCTATCAGTCCGTCCACTCCGGCTTCGTGCCGCGCTATGGCGAGGCGAGCGCCTATGCGGTGCTGCTGATGGCCGCGGTCGCGCTGCCGCTCTATCTCTATTACCGCGCCACCAAGGAAAGCGCGAAGTTCGCGACCGTCACCGGCAAGGGCTTCCGGCCCTCGCGCATCGATCTCGGCAAGTGGCGATATCCATGCGCGCTGTGGGTGCTGATCATTCCGCTCTCGCTGGCCGCGCCGCTCCTGTTGATGCTGTGGGCGTCATTCCTGCCGCTCTACACGACACCGTCGCTCGATGACCTCGGCCGCATGTCGCTCGCCAATTACTGGGCGGTGGCAACGCGCGAGGACACTGTCTCCGGCCTCTGGAACAGCGTCATCGTCGGCGCCGGCAGTGCTGCCGCGGTCGCAGTGTACGCGCTGGTGGCAAGCTGGGTCGTGGTGCGCCGGCGTGAGACGATCCGCTTCCTGCTCGATGTCATCGTCTCGCTGCCGCTGGTTTTCCCCGGCATCGTGCTCGGGATCGCCGTGCTGGTGCAATTCCTCAATCTGCGTTTCATCCCGATCTACGGCACGCTGTGGATCGTCATCTTCGCGCTGACGCTGAAGTTCCTGCCCTACGGCATGCGGTTCTGCTACTCGGGCCTTTTGTCGATCGATCGCCAGCTCGAAGAGAGCGCGCGCGTCTGCGGCGCCGGCACGTTCACGGTGCTGCGCGCAATCGTCGTCCCGCTGACCATGCCCGCGATCATTGCGACCGCGATCTACGTGTTCATGCATGCATTCCGCGACCTGCCGACCGCGATCCTGCTCTCGGGCGCCAACAACTCGATCGTCTCGGTGGTGATCCTGAGCCTGTGGGACAACGGCGAGGTTCCCCAGCTCGCGGCGCTGAGCATCATCATCGCCGCTGTGATGACCGGCCTCGGCGCGATCTTCATGAAGCTGAGCACGCGACATAATTACAGGATATGAACCCGCGTCGCCGCCGATGCTCGACACCGCGGGCGAGGAGGGCTACGTTTCCGGCCATGCCGAGCGTTGTTTTTACCTCTCATCTCCAACGGCTTGCACCCGCGGGACCGCTGACCATCGAGGCCGACACCGTGCGTAACGCATTGGCCGCGGTCTTTGCCGAGCATCCGCTGCTCGAGAGTTACGTGCTCGATGACCAGAAGCGGTTGCGCCGGCACATCGCGCTGTTCGTCGACAGCGAGCGGGCAAGTCTCGATGCGTCGGTCGCGGCGTCGAGCCGCATCACCGTGCTGCAAGCCTTGTCGGGTGGTTGATCATGACGTTGCTGCTGGTCGGGACGCGCAAGGGCCTCTTCGTGATGGAACCTGGCGCGGACGGAAGCTGGATTTCGCAGCGGCATGCGTTCCTCGGCGTGCCGGTGTCGGCGGTGTGTTGGGATCAGCGCGACAACGCGCTTTACGCCGCACTCAATCACGGGCATTTCGGCGTGAAGTTCCATCGTTCCGATGATCTCGGAGAGAACTGGACCGAACTGCCGGCCCCGGCCTTTCCCGCGGGTTTCCCGGCCGACGAGGGTAAGCCCGCGCCCTCGGTGTCGCTGATCTGGACACTGGAACCCGGGCCGCGATCCGGGGAACTGTGGGCCGGCACGATCCCGGGCGGGCTGTTTCGCTCCGCCGATCGCGGCGTGAGCTGGCAGCTCAATGAAAATCTGTGGGGCCAGGAGGGCCGCAAGAAGTGGTTCGGTGGCGGTTATGACCAGCCGGGGATTCATTCGATCCTCGCCGATCCGCGCGATCCGCGGCGGCTGGTTGTGGGCGTGTCCTGCGGCGGTGTCTGGCTCTCCGACGATGCCGGCGCGAACTGGACCCTGGGCGGCGAGGGGTTGGTCGCGGATTACATGCCGGACGGACAAGGGAATGATCCCGGCATTCAGGACGTGCACCGGCTCGCGCGCTGCACGGCGTCGCCAGAGCGCGTATGGACGCAGCATCATAACGGCATCTTCCGCTCCGACGACGGCGGCCGGCATTGGGTGCGTCTCAGTCCAGCGCCGCTGTCGGAGTTCGGCTTTGCCGTCGCCGCGCATCCGAGCGACCCCGACACGGCGTGGTTCGCGCCGGCCCAGAAGGACGAGATCCGCGTTCCTGCCGAGGGCCGCTTCGCGGTGACGCGGACGCACGACGCCGGCAAGAGCTTCGAGCGGATCGAGGCGGGCCTGCCGCAGCCGCCCTGCTTCGATCTCGTCTATCGCCACTCGCTTGAGGTTGCGCCGGACGGGCGCACGCTGGCGATGGGTTCGACCACAGGCAGCCTGTGGAGCAGCGGCGACGCCGGCGCGTCGTGGCGGCTCGTGAACGCGCACCTGCCCCCGATCGCCTGTGTTCGGTTCGCTGTGTAGTGCATATTTGTTTACACCGGACAGCGTTTCGCTCATTCCTGCGCAAGCGGGAATCCAGGAGTTACTGCTCGGAGGTTCGCCCAGCATCCTCTGGGTCCCCGCTTGCGCGAGGACGAGCGGAGTGATTGAGCTACATCCTGCTTTTCGAGGCGCGCACCACTCATCGGGTTGCTGAGCAACATGCGTTACATGCTGGCGGTCGACATCGGCGGGACTTTTACCGACCTCGCCGCCTATGACATCGACACTGGCGCGCTCTCCTACACCAAGAGCCCGACCACCTACGACGATCTCGGCCTTGGCATTTTCGACTGCATCCGCAAGGCCGGGATTGATCCGCAGGCGGCGCAGTTCGTCAAGCACGGCACCACGCTCGTCATCAATGCGCTGATCCAGCGCAGCGGCGCGAAGACCGCACTCGTCACCACCCGTGGCTTTCGCGATGTGCTCGAGATCGGCCGCGGCAACCGCACGCAGCCGTTCAACCTGCGCTTCCGGCGCGATCCGCCGCTGATCGACCGCGACCTGCGCTTCGAAGTTGGCGAGCGCACGACCGCGGCCGGCGAACCGCGGATCGTGCTTGACGATGCCGAGCTTGACGCCTTGGCGGCGAGCCTGCGCGACCTCGGGATCGAGGCGCTCGCGATCTCGTTCCTCAATTCCTACGCCAACCCGGCGCATGAGCAGCGTGCGGCGGAGCATCTGCGGGCGCGGTTGCCCGGCGTCTACGTCTCGGCCGGTTCGGAGCTTTCACGCGAATGGTTCGAGTTTGAGCGCACCGCGACCGCGGCGGCCAATGCCTATGTCGGGCCGCAGCTCACCTCCTATGTGAAAAAGTTTGACGGCGACCTGCGCTCGCGCGGCTTTGGCGGCTCGCTGCTGCTGATGGGCTCGCATGGCGGCGTGCTCTCCGCCGAGCGCGTCAACCGCGAGCCGATCGCGCTGGTCGAGTCGGGTCCGGTCGGCGGCTGCATCGGCGCCGCTGCGCTCGCGCAGTCGCTCGGGCTCGACAACGTCATCGCCTTCGACATGGGCGGCACCACCGCCAAATGCGCGCTGGTCGAGCGCGGCCGGTTCGCGGTCGAGTTCGACCTACTACGTCGGCGGCTTCGCCACCGGCTTTCCGATCCGCGGCAACGTCATAGACATTGTCGAGGTCGGCGCCGGCGGCGGCTCGATCGCCTGGATCGACGAGCAGCGGCGCATGCATGTCGGGCCGCGCAGCGCCGGCTCGACGCCGGGGCCGGTGTGTTACGGCAAGGGCGGGCGTGAGCCGACTGTCACCGACACCAATCTGGTGCTGGGACGTCTCGACCCGGAGCGCTTCCTCGGCGGCGAAGTGCGGCTCGACGTCGCCGCTGCGCGTGCGGCGATCGCGGAGAGGCTCGCCGCGCCGCTCGGCTATTCCGGCGCTGAGGGTGTGGCGCGGGCGGCGCGCGGCGTCATCACCCTCGCCAACCTCACGATGACTGAGGCGATCAAGCAGATCTCGATCGCGCGCGGGCTTGATCCGCGCGACTTCGCGCTGTTCTGCTACGGCGGCGGCGGCCCGCTGCATGGCGTGGAACTCGCGCGCGAGCTGCATATCCCGCTCGTCGTCATTCCGCCGGAGCCGGGAAACTTCTCCGCGCTCGGCATGCTGCTTGCGGACGCGCGGCTGGACAGCACCCGCACTTTCCTGGCTGAGTTCGACGAGCCTTCGCTCGCTCGACTGAAAGACATCTTCGCCGAGATCGAGGCCGCCTCCGGCGCCGCGCTGGCGGCGGAATTTGGCGTCAACGCGCTGTCGTTCGAGCGTAAGATCGAGCTGCGCTACAAGGGCCAGAAGCATTCGCTGCGCATCGATGCAGCGTTCGACCTGCCCGGACTGCGCAAGTCGTTCGACGAAGCCTATCATCGCCGCTACGGCCATGCGCGGCCGCAGGCGCCGATCGAATTCGTCGCCGTCCAGTCGACTGCGACGTTGGCGATCGAGCGGCCGGAGATCGAGCGCCTCGCGACCGCGACGCGCAGCCCGCGGCCCGTCGTCGCGCGCAACCGTCCGGTGTATTTCCCCGACTCTGAAAGCTTGGTACCAACGGCGGTGCACGATCGTGTCGCGCTGCCCGTGGGATTTTCCGCGTCGGGGCCGGTGGTGATCGAGGAATATGGGTCGACGAGCATCGTCGGACCACGCGATACGTTCACGGTCGGCCGCTTCGGGGAGATCCGCATTGACTGTTCGCGCTGATATCCGACCGTCGGCCACGCCGCTGTCGCGCAGCGAGCCCGATCCAATCACGGTCGAGGTCATTCGGCGGCGTTTGATCTCGATCTCCGATCAGGTGGACGCGAACATCAGCCGCACCGCGTTCAGCCCGCTGGTCTACGAGTACAAGGACTACGCGGTCGGCATCGTCGACGCGGAGGGGCGGCTCCTCTCGCAATGCACCGGTGGCATGCCGCTGTTCGTGGCCGATGTGCTCGGCGCCGCGGTGCGCGACGGGCTTGCGCTCTACGGCAAGGACAACTTGCACGAGGGCGACATCGTCATCACCAACGACGCCGGCACTATCGGCCAACATCTCAACAACGTGGTGATGTACACCCCGGTCTATGCGCCAGGTACCAAGGAGATCGCGGCGTTCTTTGTCGTGGTCGTGCATTGGCTCGATGTCGGCGGCCGCGTGATCGGTTCGCTGTCGAAGTATGCGACCGACATTTTTCAGGAAGGCGTGCAGTTCCACACCGTGAAGCTCTACGCGCGCGGCGAGCCGGTGCCGGAAATCTACCGCATGATCCGCGTCAACACGCGCTTCCCGGAAGAGGTGATGGGCGACATCGACGCCCAGATCGGCGGCTGCCTGATGGGTCGCGACCAGGTGGGGGCGCTGATCGCGCGCTATGGCCTCGGCGTGTTCCACGAGGCGGTGGAGATCATCTGGGGCCAGTCGGAGGCGATCGCGCGCACCTTCATCCGCGACATCCCCGACGGCACCTACGGCGCTGAAGCGTTCCTCGACAACGACGGGCTCAACGAAGGCCACGTGCCGCTCAAGGTCGCGGTCATCGTCTCCGGCGATGAAATCACGATCGATCTCTCCGCGCTGCCGCCGGAGAAGAAATCGACGATGAACTCCGGACGCAGCGGCGGCGGCCAGTCGGTCGCGCGGCTCGCGTTCCGTTATCTGATCATTCCGAACGAGGATGCCAACGAAGGAAGCTTCCGGCCGCTGAAGCTGATCCTGCCGGAAGGCACGATCATGAGCGCCGGCCCGACCTCGGCCAAGGGACATTACAATCTGGCGCTGCCGACGCTGATCGACCTCGTGATCCGCGCGCTCGGCTCGGCGCTGCCGGGCTCGGTCGCCGCCGGACACTTTGCGACCTTCTCCACCATCCGCTTCGTCGGCAACCAGCCGGGCAGCAACGCGCTGTTCCAGTGCAGCAACTCGGGCTTCGGCGGCTGGGGTGCGATGTGCGACGCCGACGGACCTGGGCCGTTCCGCACCATGTGCCACGGCGACACCCGCTCGATCCCGATCGAGGTGCAGGAGGCGAGCTACCCGATCGAGATCGAGAGCTACGCGATCCGCACCGATTCCGGCGGCGCCGGCCAGTTCCGCGGCGGGCTCGGCCTCACCAAGAGCTACGTCGTGCGCACGCCCTGCATGTTCTTCTCGACCTTCGACCGCACGGCCTGCCCGCCGTGGGGCCTCAATGGCGGACAGGCCGCCGCACCGGGCAATGTCGTCGTGGAGTCTAGCGATGGCTCGCGCAAATCGGCGTTGAAGGAAAACATCAACCTCGCGGCTGGCGACCGCGTGCTGGTCGATACCGGCGGCGGCGGCGGATTCGGCGACCCACGCATACGCTGTCCCAGCAGCGTGCGCGACGATGTGCGCAAAGGCTATGTTTCATACGCGAGCGCGCAGGCCGTCTACGGCTTGGCGCCCAATGAGCAACACCGCTCGGCGTCGCGTGACAAATGACGGCCGCGGCCAACAAATAAACGACGCGCCGCGTCGTCCAAGGGAGGATCCTATGAGCTTTTCGCGGCGCATCTTCATCCGCAATTCCGGCCTGTTCGGCGGAGCCCTCGCCGCGGCGGCGTTGGCGCGGCCGCTGACGGCGCAGACCAGCGTGGAAGAATTCTTCCGCGGAAAATCTATCCGGCTCCTCGTCGGCACCACGCCGGGCGCCGGCTACGACCTGGTCGCGCGCATCCTTGGTCCGCATCTCGGCCGCCACATCCCGGGCAATCCGTCGTTCGTGGTCGAGAACATGCCGGGCGCCGGCAGCCTCACCATGGTGAACTACCTCTACAACCGCGCGCCGCGCGACGGCACCGTGATGGGCCTGCCGCTCAACGGCGTGATCCTGGAGCCGACGCTGAAGCTTCTGTCGCGCATCGGCAACGCCGGCAATTTCGACATCGACAAGATGAACTGGGTCGGCTCGACCACCGAGGACGCGCAGGTGTTGTGGGTCAAGAGCGACTCGCAGATCAAGTCGATCGATGACCTGCGCACCAAGAAGAGCATCGCCGGTGCGAGCGCCCCGGGCGCCGATAATTTCACCGTGACGCTGCTCGCGAACCGGCTGCTCGGCGCCAAGATGGATATCGTGCGCGGCTATTCCGGCACCAATGACGTGTTCCTCGCGGTCGAGCGCGGTGAGGCCGACGGCAGCGCCACCGCCTATTCCGCGATCCAGGTCGGGCGGCCGCAATGGCTCAAGGATAAGAAGATCCGGCTGCTGGTGCAGTTCGGCGCCGAACGCATTCCGGAATTGCCGGACGTGCCGACCGCGCTCGAACTCGCGACCGACGACGACGTGCGCGCGATGCTGAAATTCTTCGCCATCAAGTTCAAGACCACCTATCCCTTCGTGCTGCCCGAGGACGTGCCGCCCGAGCGCGTGACGGCGATCCAGACCGCCTTCGATGCGACGATGAAGGACCCGGCATTCGTCGCGGACATGAAGAAGGCCGGTCTGCCGCTACGGCCCGTGAGCGGCGCGGAGGTGAAGCGCCTCATTCACGAGACCTACGCCACGCCGGAGAAGCTGCTGGAGCGGCTGCGCGCGGCCGTGATGCCTTAGTCCAGAGCATGATCCCGAAAAGTCGCAGACTTTTCGGATCAGATCATGCGACCAATCAAAGAGAAGCGGAGCAGGTCGCTTCAATGGAGCGATCTTGCTCTAGTTTAGCGCGTGTCCCGGCCCAGCGAGCGCGGAGAGCGAGAGCCGAGCCGGGAACCAAGGGAGAAATGACGGCCGAAGGCCGTCTCGATAGTGTGCTTCGCTCTTCTTGCGCTGGGTCCCGGATCGCGTTTCGCTTCGCTCCACGCGTCCGGGACACCATGTCGTTACGCGTGCACCAGCGGTCCCGGCGATTTCAGATACTGCGTCGTGATCGCCGCCGCCGACCAATAGGTCAGCGCGCCGATGGTTCCGGTGGGGTTGTGTCCCGGGTTCTGCGGGAACGCCGCCCCGCCCATGACGAACAAGTTGCTCGCCTCCCAGTTCTGCAGATAGCGATTGACCACGCTGGTCTTCGGGTCGGTGCCCATGATCGCGCCGCCGGTATGATGCGAGGCACCGCCGTTGCCGGCGCCATAGTTGCCGCGCTTGGGCCGCGCTTCGCCGACGATCTTGGCATTCGCCGCGCGGGCGATCTGCACCGCCTTCTCGGTCAGGTACGCCGACATTTTGTAGTCGTTGTCGGTGTAGTTGTAGGTCATGCGGATCAGCGGCCGGCCGATCGCGTCTTTGTAGGTTGGATCGAGATCGAGATAGTTGTTGCGGTGCGCGTAGCTGATGCCGTGGGTGTTGAGGGGGAAAGTGTGGTTGTACCAGCGTGCGGTCGCTTCTTTCCAGGCCGAGCCCCAGCGCGGCGTTCCCGGCGGTACGGCGCGGACCTGGATCGGGCGTCCCCCGCTCACCGACGGCGAGATGAAGCCGCCGCCGAAGAAGCCGAGGCCGCCGTGATCGAAATTGTCGCCCTGGAAGTCGTCGATCGCGGCCGGCGATACGCCGGTGCCGATGAACGGATTGACCTCGTCCTCGACGAACATCTGCACGTTCGACGTGGTCTGATGACAGTAGTTCTTGCCGACGATGCCTTTGCCGGTCGCCGGGTCGTAGGGCTCGCCAATGCCGGCCGTCAGCAATAACAGCGCGTTGTTGAACGGATAGGCGCACAGCATGACCATCTCGGCCGGTTGTTCGAGCTCTTCGCCGGTATGGCGATCGATGTAGACGACGCCACGGACTTTTTTCGCCTCCTTGTCGTAGATGAGATGGTGGACATAGGCCTGCGTGCGCAGCTCGAATTTTTGGTCCTGCATCAGCGCGGGCAGGAGGCAGACGAGCGGGCTTGCTTTGGCGTTAGCCTCGCAGCCGAAATATTCGCAGTGCCCGCAATACTGGCAGCCGCCGATCGGCAGTCCTTCGGAATTGATGTAGGGCGCGCTGCAGTTGGATGACGGTGTCGGGAACGGGTGATAGCCGAGGCTTGCCGCCGCCTTGGTGAAGATCATTCCGGCCTGCGACATGATCAGTGGTTTGTTCGGATATTCGTTCTGCCGCGCGCCTTCGAATGGATTGCCGCCGGCGACCACCTGGCCGCGCAGGTTGCCGGCCTTGCCGGATGTGCCGCACAGCCGCTCGAAGTGATCATAGTGCGGTTCAAGATCGTCATAGGTGATCCCCCAGTCCTGGATCGTCATGTCGTCGGGGATCGCGTTGCGTCCGTATCGTTGTTCCAGGTGACTGCGAAGCACGAACTCGCTTGGGATGAAGCGCCAGGTGACGCCGTTCCAGTGCGCCCCGGCGCCGCCCAGCCCGTCGCCGACCGGCGGCACGTCCCATTTCCGCATCGGCAAGGCGAGTTCCGATGGCTTGTTGCGCATGGTGTGGGTCTCGGTCGCCATGTCGAGCATCAGCTCGGTGCGCAGCCGATATTTCAGCTCGTCGCGAATCCGCGGCAGCGCAAAATCCTCTGTTGGATTTTTCGGAATGCCGCGCTCGAGCCCGACCACCGTGAGACCCGCCTTGGTCAGCTCGCGGGCCATGATGCTGCCGGTCCAGCCCATGCCGACCATGACAGCGTCGACTGCTTTCAATGTCCTCGCCATGACGCGCCCCTCACGAAAAATCGACAATGGATTGCGGTTCGACGTGCTGTTTCTTGCCGCGCCAGGCTTCCGCCACCTCGCGGTAGGTTGCGGGCAGGCCGGGATAGCCGACCATGCGCCAGGAGACTTTATCGCGATTGCCGCCGTACATCGGATCGGCGAAGAAGCCCTCCATTGCTGACTGATAGAGCATCTCGAAGAATTGCTTGCCGTTGAAGTCCGGAAGCTCGGCCTTGCCGGAGTCCATTACTTTAAGCGCGGCGTCTCGGTCTGCGGGCGAGAGCCGGTCGAAATCCTTGCCGTAGGCTTTGCGGGTCCAGGCGTTGGTCGCCTTGATGCCGGCGGCGAAGTATTCGCGCGGCGTGAGCGGAAGCTGATAGCCCTGCGCCGGCGTGCCGTGCACGAACGGGCCGCTGCGATATTGCCGCGCGCCTGAGCCCCAGGCGCCCGCAAGCTGGCGGTCCATGAAGATCACGAGGCCGCAGTCGGTGCCGGACGGCGAGAGTTTGTCGGCCGGGATGAACGTGTCATAGGCGGCGCTGAGGAACGCCGCTTCGTTCGCGGTGAGCGTCAGCAGCGCCTCCGGCCCGGCCTGCGTCGGGGTGGCGGCATTCGCGGGCGTCTGCGCGCCGGCCGGTATGATCGCGCCGGTAAGCGCGGTGGCCGCCGCCGTGCCGGCAGCGCCGGCGCCTTTCAGGAAATCGCGTCGAGGAATGGTGTCGTCGGGCATGGCGTCCTCCCTTGCGGGGCCTGCGTGGGTTCCCGCTTTGACGCGAACTATCGGAGCTTCCCGGGTCCGCCGCAAGACGGTTGCGGGCGGTGATGCCTGGGGTGGCGGAGTGATAGGGTATTCGAATGAATGATTTCGGGCTTGGTGGTGCCGGGTTGCTCTTCGAGGCTCGCTGCGGGCATCTCAGGGTGACGGCGAAGCGCGCGCTATTTCACGCGATCGGCAGCGCCGTTGCTTCGACCAGCGGGCGGAGATCATCGAGGCCGCCGATATCCCACAAGCGTTGCGCCAAGTCGGAGGCCTTCGCCGCACCGAGAACCGGCGCAACCAGGTCGTGGAATTTAGCCTGCAGCCCCGCATCGTCGAGCGGCACGATGCGCGAGCCGAGTGCCTCGTCGGCCTGGCGCGTGAAGGTGCCGCGCGTGGTCACGATCGTCACACGCGCGGGGCGCAGCCGCGGATAGAGCCGGTCGATCTCCGGCGGCGCCGTCACGCGCAGCTTGTGTGCGAGGTCGGCGATCTCAGGATCGCCGCGCGCGGCGTCTTCGAAATGCTCGACCTTGATCGCGCGGTGCTTCAGCGCCAGCGCCATGAGATAGGGAAAGCTGAGCTGCGCGCTGGCAAAATCGTCCCAGCCGGTTTCCGCATGCTCGGCGGCGATGCGATAAGTTTCGGCGTCGACGCGCTTGACTTCGTCGGTCGCGATCTTCTCGTCGTTGAGCAACCCGATCAATGCTTCGACTGCGGGCTGGATGTGGCGGCAGCAGGCGTAAGGCTTGATGTAACAATCGGTGATGCCGAACGGTACGGCCGGCGGCAACTCGATCGGCCGCGCGCGCTCCGGTTCGAAAGCGAACGCCTGCATGAAGCCATCGCGCGCTTCGATCACGCCCGGCGGCCCTTGCACGCCTTGCTCGGCCAGCAGCGCGGCTTGCATGCCCTCGCGCGAGGCGTGGCCGGCATGCAGGCGCTTGATGTCGGCGCCGCCGTTGACGAAAGCGAACAGCCCGGCGGAGCTTGACGCCGCGATGCCGAGAGCATCCGCAAGCTGTTGCAGGCTCAGCCCGCGCAGTTTGCCGACCGCCATTGCCGCGCCGAACACGCCCACCGCGCCGGTCGGATGAAAGCCGCGATGGCGCAGATCGGGATGGCATGCGCGCGCGATCGCGATGGCCGTCTCGTAGCCGGCGACGATGGCCTCGACGGCGGCCTTGCCGTTCACGCCGCGCTCATACGCGGTCGCCAGCACCGCCGGTGTGACCACGCAGCCTGGATGGACGGAGCCCTGACGATAGCCGTCGTCAAGTTCGATTCCATGCGTGGCGGTGCCGGCCAGGAATGCGGCGTCCAGGAGATCGGCGCGCCGCGCGCGGCCGGCCACCGGCACGTGCCCGGCCGGACGCACCGACGCGAGCACCGCCTCGGCGCGGCGCGCCACGTCGCCGCCAGCGCCCGCGATCATGACGCCGACGGAATCGAGAATGTGACGCCGGGCGTAATGGCGCACCTCATCTGACAACGCGTCGTGGCGAAGGCCCGCGACGAAGCGCACGATCGCGCTGGTGGCGCCTTCGGCCGGATGACGCGCGTGCAGCACCTCGGCGTGTGACATGTTAGCTCTCCGACCTCCCCCGCAGGACGATTTCAAGTAAGCCTAAGCGATCGAGGTAACCTTCACCAGGGCATCGACGGCCACGACACCTCGCCCGGCCGGACGCACAATCAGCGGATTGACTTCGGCCTCCACGACCTCCGGCTCGGCCATCACCGCGAGTTGCGAGAGCGCGACGATCGCCTGCGCGAGCGCATCGAGATCGCCGGCGGGTTTGCCGCGGTAACCGGAGAGGGTCTTCAGGCCGTGGACTTCGCCGATCATCTCGCGCGCGGAGTCGTGGTCCACGGGGGCGAGGCGGAGCGAACGGTCATGGACTATCTCGGCATAGACACCACCTATGCCGACCATGACCAAGGGACCGACGTCCACATCGACCCTATAGCCGATCAATACTTCTTCCAGGCCCGAGACCATGGGTTGCACGAGGACCTGATCCATCCCCGCGCCAGGACAGTGACGGGCCACCGACTCGGAAACCTGCTTGATCGCGGCCAGCAGCGCCTCGGGTCCACTCACATTGAGGATGACCCCGCCAACTTCGGTCTTGTGCGGGATTTTGGCCGAAAGTGATTTCACTACAATGGGATACGGGAATGGAAGCATCGGCGCCGATGTCGATTCGATTTTGAGAGCCACCGAAGGTGCCCGCGGAATTCCCAGTCGATCAAGCAAGACCCCGGCTTCCAGTTCATCAACGAGGCGCCCGGCGACGGTTGCTTTTCTCGGAAGTATTTGCAAATGCGTGGGTTTTCGCCGCCGAAACGCAGCCGCAATCGCATCGGCGCAGGCCTCCGGCGTGCGAAAACTCGGCACCCCCGCCGCTCCCAGCGCGGCCAATGCCTCTGGCGCCTCCGGCACCAGATAAGCCGCGATCGGCTTGCGTGAGCCGGCACTATCAACGATCGGTTTCACCGCAAGCTCGGGATGAAAGCGTGCCGACGAGCCAACCACGGCGACTATCAGATCAAACTCCGGTGCCGTGGTGATGATATCAAGCGCCGCTTTCATCACTTCGTAGCGCGTCCCGGCAAGGGTGAGATCAATCAATCGGGCCGGCTTGACTGAGATTCCGGCTGCGGCCAGTCGCGCCAGCGTACTTTCGCTCGGCGGCTCGATTGCGATCCCGCGGGTGGCTAACGGATCGAGCACCATCGTCGCGCCGCCGCCGGTTGTCGTGATCACGCCGACGGCTGCGCGCCGCGTGCCACGCTCGCTGAACGGTACGCGTGCAAGCAGCGGCAATCCTTCGATCATTCCGTCGAGTGTTTCGACGCGCGCGATGCCGCAAGCTGCGAGGAAGGCGGTCGCTACATCATCCTCGCCGGCAAGCGCCCCGGTATGCGTGATCGCGACCTCGCGCGCTGCCGCCGAGCGGCCGAGCTTGTAGGCGAGAATCGGCTTTCCGCGCTCAGCCGCGGCGATTGCAAATGCGCGCAGCGCATCGGCGTGGCGCAGGGTCTCGAGGAAGAGCAAGTAACCGTCGATCGTCGGGTCGTCGAGCGTCGCCGTGCAAATCTCGCCAAGCGAAAGATCCACCTCGTTGCCAACTGAAACAAGGCCGGCGAAGCCGATTCCGCGCGCCTTGCCGCGTGAGAGCAGCGCCCCGATCATGCTGCCGGAATGCGACGCGGCGAAGAAGCGTCCCGCCGGAAGGTCCGCTTCGTCGAACGCCGCGTTTGCCGTGAGCATCACCTTGTCGCGGAGATTCACGACGCCGAGGCTCGACGGCCCGACGATGCGGATGCCGGTTTCCTTGGCGATGGCCCGCAGTCGCGCGACCCGCGCAGCACCTGCCTCGCCGGCCTCGGCGAAGCCGTCCGCCAGTACGGTTGCGACCTTCACGCCAAGCCTCCCACCTTCAGCAATGGCCTCGATCGAAGCGTCGGTCGGCGCGACAACGTAAATATGATCGGGCGCCTCCGGCAACGCCGCGAGCGAAGGCCATGCCCTCTCCCCAAGCACCGTGTCGCGCTGTGGATTGATCGGGTAGACGCGGCCCGCGTAGCCGGCCTGGCGAAGAAATTTCAGCGGTCGCCCGGCGGTTTTCGTCGCATCGTTGGATTGTCCGACGATGGCGACGGAACGCGGCGAGAGCAGCGGCTGGAGGAGGTCGCTCGCCCTTCCACCCGTAGGGGAGGGGAAGACACTTCCGTCACTCTGCGGCATCGGCGCGCCGATTGCGCTGGTCGAAGCGGCGGTCGAAGACGTGCTCGGCGATGCGGTTCTTGAGCATCTCGATCGAGCCGCCGGCGATCATCCAGCCGCGGGTGCGCCGCATGCAATATTCCACCAGCGTCTCACTGCTGTAGCCGAGCGCGCCCATCACCTGAACCGCCTCGCTCGCGACCTCGAAGCCGGTCTGGTTGCAGGCGGCCTTGGCGATTGCCGTCTCGTAGGCGGAGGGAAGGCCGCGATCGGCATTGGTCGCAGCGCGATAGAGCAGGAGCTGAGCGCTCTCGAGCTTGATCGCCATTTCAGCGAACTTCCACTGCAGGCCCTGGAACTCGCACAGCGGGCGGCCGAATTGCTGGCGTGTGGCGGCATGCTCGCGCGCCCGGTCATAGGCATGGCGCCCGAAGGCGAGCGAGCGGGACGCATTGCCGAGCCGTTCGATGTTGAAGCTCGCGATCTGCTTCTTGAAGCCGCCGGGTCCGAGCAGGATATTTTCCGCTGGAATGCGGCAGTTCTCGAAGTGAAGCTCGGACCATTCCTCGCCGCTCATGAAGCTCGATGGTTGGCCGACGGAAAATCCCGGCGTCTCGCGCTCGACGAGCACGGAGCCGATGCCGCCGAGTCCGGGCCCGTAGCGCACGTAGATGAGAAAGATCGACGCATCCGGACTGAAGGTGGAGAACACTTTCGTGCCGTTTATCACATAATGCGAGCCGTCCGGCCGTGCGCTTGCCTTGAGCTCGGTCACGGCTGATCCCGCATCGGGCTCGCTCATGCCGAGACTCATCACCATGTCGCCCTTGAGCAGAGCCGGCAGCCAGCGCATCTTCTGCGCCGGTGTCGCGTATTCCGCGAACGTGCGGATCGGGCCGAAATTGCCGAACTGCACGACATCGGCACTGCGCGGACACACGGCAGCGATCTGCTCGATCGCAATCACCGCGTCCATCAGCGCGCCGCCCTGGCCGCCGTCGGCTTCCGCGAGCGTGATCCCCATGAGTCCCTGCGCGGCCATCAGCTTCGCGACGTCGAAGGGAAAGCGCGCTTCGTGCGCGCGCTTGAGTGCGCCGTTCTCCAGGTGCACGAGCGCGAAGCGGCGCACCGAGTCCGCGAACAGTTTCTGCTCCTCGGTGAAGTCGAAATTCATTTGAACCGCCGCCGTTCCTTTGTCGTCATTGCCGGCCGTGACCTGGCAATGCATTTCTACAGCCAGAGTCCGGAAAGGATGCGCGGGTCAAGCCCGCGCATGACAACTCACGTTGTTTCACTCCGCCTTCGCGCCCGATTTTCGCACCACGGCCGACCACTTGGTCTCTTCGCGGTCAATGTCGGCGGCGTACTCGTCCGGGGTCGAGATCAGCGGCTCGGTGCCGTCGACGGCCATCCGTTGCTGGGTGTCCGGCGCCTTCAGCGCATCGCGCAGGGCCGCGCTGAGCCTGTCGACGATCGGCCGTGGCGTGCCGGCGGGCGCCACGATCCCGTAGTGCAGCACGGATTCGTAGCCCGGCACACCGGCTTCGGCGACGGTCGGCAGATCCGGAAACGCGGGCGAGCGCTTGGAGTCCGTCACAGCCAGCGCGCGGACCTTCCCCTCCTTGGCGATTCCAAGCGCCGGCGGCAGCGAGCTGAAATAGACCGAGACATGTCCGCCCATGAGGTCCGTGAGCGCGGGCGCAGTGCCGCGGTAGGGAATGTGAGTGAGCTTCACGTCCGCCATCAGCTCGAACAGGACGGTGCCGAGATGGATGCCGCTGCCGACGCCGGCCGAAGCGTAGTTGAGCTTGCCCGGTTCCTTCTTGGCGAGATCGATCAGTTCGCGGATCGAGTGAACCGGCAAGGAAGGGTTGACCAGCACGACCAGCGCGCTGGTGCCGATCAAGCCAATGGGTGCGAAATCCTTGCGCGGGTCGTAGCCGACATTCTGATAGAGCGTCGGATTGACGCCGAGCGTCCCGGTACCGCCTATCACCAGCGTGTAGCCGTCAGGCGCGCTCCGGGCGACCTGGCGCGTCGCGGTCGAGCCGCCGGCGCCGGCGCGGTTCTCGATGACGATCTGCTGGCCGAGCGTCCGGCCCATCTTGTCCGCAACCGTGCGCGCCATCACGTCGTTGCCGCCGCCGGCCGCGTAAGGAACGACGAGCGTGATCGGCTTGGTCGGATAATCCTGTGCCGCCGCCGGCGTCATGCCGGCTGTCACCATCAGCACGAGCATCGATGGTAGAAGTTTTTCGCGCGAACTGAGCATGGAGGCTTCCCTCATTCCGCCTTCAGGCCGATTGATTTCACCAGCGCCGATCCCTTGACCTCTTCGCGGTCGATGTCGGCGGCGAATTCGTCCGGCGTGGTGGGAAGCGTCTCGGCGCCCTCGATCGCGAGTCTTGCCTTCATGTCATCGGTTGCCAGCGCCGTCCGAAGTGCGGCGTTCAAGCGCAGGACGATCGCGCGCGGCGTTCCGGCCGGGGCAACGAGGCCATATTTGAGAGTCATGTCGTAGCCCGCCAATCCCGCTTCGGCGATCGTCGGCGTCTGCGGCAGGAGCGCGGCGCGTTGGGCACTGGTGACCGCGAGCGCGCGCACCGTCCCGGCCTGGATATGAGCGTGCACATTCGGGATGGCGCTGAGCAGAAGCGGGATATGGCCGCCAAGGAGATCGTTGAGCGCAGGGCCGGCGCCGCGATAGGGGACGTGGGTGAGCTTGATGCCCGCCATCTGCGCGAACAACTCGCCCGCGAGATGATTGACCGTGCCCACGCCGGGCGTGCCGTATTCGATGGGATTGCCCGACGTTTTCGCAAGCTTGATCAGATCGGGGAGAGTCTTTGCGGGATAGCCGGGCAGCACGGCGAACACGGTCGGGACCACGCCGATGAGGCCGATGGGCGCAAAGTCCTTGCGCGGATCGTAGCCGACATTGGGATAGAGACTGGGCGCCACGCCAAGCGTTGCGTTGGTGGCCAGGAGGATCGTGTAGCCGTCGGGCGGACTCTTGGCGACGATGCGCGCGCCGAGCGTGCTGCCGGCGCCGCCGTGATTGTCGACCACAATGGGCTGGCCCAAGGCTTCGCTCATTTTGTCGGCGACGCTGCGCGCCATCACGCTGGCGCTGCCGCCAGGCACGAACGGGACGACCAGCGTGATCGGCCGGGTGGGGTATTCCTGCGCTTTTGCGGTAACCGCACCGAATGCGGCCATGGCGAACGCGGCCAAGAGATACTTTGTGGGATGCATCCACATGTCGGCTGCTCACTCCCCGCTTAGGCGTGCCGCGAAGACTGGCTACTCTCGCCTATTCACGGCCACAAATAAAGGCGTCCGACAGGAAGCGCATGCCGCGGCTTCTTGACGCCACCGCGGCATGACTCCTAGGTTGCTTGGACGCGTTTCACAGGTGAATCATGCCTTTCGCGATCGTGCTTGCCCTCGTTGCGTGCCTTCTGCCAGCGCGCGCCTTCGCCGCCGGGGACGAGAAGGGGATCGCGGATTTCTACGCCGGCAAGACGTTCACCATATCGGTCGGGTTCAGCGCCGGCGGGATCTTCGATCTCTATGCGCGCATCCTCGCGCGCCACATGGGCGCGTACATCCCGGGAAAGCCGACGGTGATCGTTCAGAATGTCCCCGGCGCCGGCGGCCGGCGGCTCGCGAACCTGTTCCAGAATGTGGGCCCGAATGACGGGACTGCGCTCGGTATTACCACGCCGGGCATTGTCACCGATCAGGTGATGCGCGCCGAGGGCGTTCAATACGACCTGCGCAAATTTCACTGGATCGGCAGTCCGGCTGACGAGGTGAACGTGTTGTGGCTGTGGTCGACGGCGCGCGCGAAGACGCTCGACGACGTGAAGCGGATCGAAACGCCGCTGTCCTCGACCGGGCAGGGTTCGCCGAACTATTTCATTCCGCGCATTCTCAACCAGTTGCTCGGCACAAAGTTCAAGGTCATCACCGGCTACCCCGGCGCCAACGAGGCCGATCTCGCGATCGAGCGGCGCGAAGTGGACGGCCGGGTGACCGGATGGACCGGTCTCAAGACCACCGGCGATTGGGTGGCGGCCGGCAAGACCAATGTGCTGGTGCAGATCGGCCTGCGAAAAATCTCCGAGCTGCCGAACAAGCCGCTGCTGCCGGAGCTGGCGACCAACGACAAGGAGCGCGAAGTGCTCGAGTTCCTCTCGGTCGGTCCGGCGATGGGGCGGCCTTTCTTCATGCCGCCGGGGACGCCGGCGGAGCGGGCCGCGGCGATCCGGCACGCCTTCGACGCGACCATGAAGGATTCTGGTTTCCTGGAAGAGATCAAACGCAGCAAGATAGAAGTCGCGCCAGTGTCCGGCGATGCGCTGCAGAGGATCGTACTCAGGACCTTCGATGTGTCGCCGGAGGTGTTGGCGACGGCGAAGATGGCGATGGAATGACGGCGATGCCGATCCCGACGCAGGGCGCGATCGATTGCGACGTGCATCCGGCGGTGCCGAAGACCTCGGTTCTGCTGCCGTATTTCGACGAGTTCTGGCGCGATCAGATCGTCAACCGCCATATCGATCGCACCGGCTTCGCGCTGATGAGCTATCCGCCGAACTCTCCGCTCAGCGCGCGGCCCGATTGGCGTCCGCCAACCGGACCGCCTGGCAGCGATCTGGGCCTTCTGCGTTCGCAAGCGCTCGACCATTTCGGCACGCGCTACGCGATCTGCAACACGCTGCACGGCGCCATTGCGCTGTTCAACGAGGATTTGTCGGCCGCCTTCTGCTCCGCAGTGAACGATTGGATTGCCAGGGAATGGCTGGACCGCGAGCCGCGCCTGCGCGCCTCGATCCTCGTGCCCATGCACAATCCTGAACTGGCGGTGCGTGAGATCGAGCGGCTCGCCGCCGACCGGCGCTTCGTGCAGGTTCTGATGCTGGTGATGGGCGACATGCCGCTCGGCCGCCGCATCTACTGGCCGATCTACGCAGCGGCGGAGAAACACGGCCTCACGCTCGGCGTCCATGCCGGCAGCACCTACCGTCATGCCCCGACCGCGGCCGGTTGGCCATCGTACCAGCTCGAAGACTACGTCCTGCAGGGCGGTGCGTTCGAGAACATGCTGGTGAGCGTGCTGGCGGAAGGGGTATTCAACCGGTTTCCCAAGCTCAAGTTGGTTTGCATCGAGTCGGGCTTCACCTGGCTGCCGACATTGCTCTGGCGCATTAACAAGACCTGGCGCGGCGTTCGCACCGAAGTGCCGTGGATCGACCGCCCACCCGCCGAGATCATCCGCGATCACGTGCGCTTCACGCTGCAGCCCCTCGACCTGCCGAAAGCCGACCCGTCGCGCCTTGCTCGGACGCTCGATCAGGTCGGCGGCGATCACCTGCTTTTGTTCTCGACGGACTACCCGCATTGGCAGTTCGAGGGTGATAATGCGCTCCCGGAAGGGTTGTCGGAGAGCACGCTCCGCAGGGTGCTCGTCGACAATCCGCTGGAGGCTTATCCGCGCTTGAGCGGCGATGGCACTGGCACACGACCTTCGCGAACCGAGGAGACGGTTCCATGAACATTCCGCTCCGCGACAACACCGTCGGCCAGCGGCTCGCGATCGTGGATTGCGACATTCACCCGATCCAGCGCGCGAAGTCCGACCTCAATCCGTTTCTGCCGGAGCGCTGGCGCGAGCATATGGCAACGTTTGGCGGTCATATCCGTCAGGGTCTGTGGGCCGGCCAGAACGTCTATCCGCGGATGATGGCCGCCGGCCGGCGCGCTGATTCGTTTCCGCCGAGCGGCGGCCCGCCGGGCTCCGATGTCGAGTTCATGCGCGCACAGCACCTTGATCCCAATGGCGTCGAATTCGGTATGCTGGTCTGCGGCAACGGCAGCGGCATGGAGGAGCGAAACCTCGATTACGGCGCGGCGCTTTCGCATGCGGTGAACGAGTGGCAGCTCGAATTCTTCGTGCGGAAGGAGCCGCGTCTGCGCGCCGGCGTCGTGGTGCCCCAGGAAAATGCCGATGCCGCCGTCGCCGAGATCGAACTGCGGGCGGGCGATCGATCCTTCGCGCAGGTGATCATGTCGCCGCGCGCCAGCGAGCCGCTCGGCCGCCGCCGGTTCTGGTCGATCTATGCAGCAGCAGAGCGATGCAATCTCCCGATCGGATTGCACCAGGCCAATATCAACGGCGGGCATCCCTCGACCGGCGGTGGGTGGCCGACCTATTACATACAGGAACACTACGCGTTCATGCCGCACCTGCAATCGGTGGTCACCAGCATGATTCTGGAGGGCGTATTCGAAAAATTCCCTGATCTGAAAGTCGTGATCATCGAGGCCGGCTACACCTGGGCGCCGGCGCTGGGCTGGCGGATGGATAAGCACTGGGAGCGCCTACGCAAGGAGGTGCCACACCTCAAGCGGCCGCCTTCGGAATACCTGCGCGAGCATTTCTGGTTCACAACCCAACCGATCGAGGAGCCCGAGAATCCGGCGCACCTCGCGGAAATGTTCGATCTGATCGGATGGGACCGGATGTTGTTCTCGACCGATTATCCGCATTGGGATTACGACGACCCGAAATACGCGATCAAGTTCAAGATGACCGATGCGCAGAAGGCGATGCTGATGCGGGACAACGCCAAGGCGTTGTATCGGCTGGCATGAGTCGTCATGTCGTCGCCACCGTCGACGAGGTGGCGGAGGGAAGCTGCAAGCTCGTCACGGTCAAGGGCCGCGAGATCGGCGTTTTCAATGTCGGCGGCCGTTTCTACGCGCTCGCCAACCGCTGCCCGCATGCGGGCGGCGCGCTCTGCCGCGGCGCGATCGTCGGGCTCGTTCAATCGGACGGTCCGGGGAAATATCGCATCACGCGGCGAGGCGAATTCGTTCGCTGCCCCTGGCATGGCTGGGAATACGAGATCAGTACCGGGCAGTCGTATTGCGATCCGGACAATCTCAAGATCAGGCAGTACGAGATTTCCGTTGAACCGGGAGATGAATTGGTCAAAGGCCCCTACGTCGCGGAGTTGTTCCCGGTGTCGGTCGATCGGCAGTATCTGCTGGTGGAGATGTGAGCGCAGCGTCCGCTTGTGCTAAGCTCCACGCGAGATCGCAAAGAGGAGAGAAAGCATGCCCAAAATCCGGCACCTGGCCGTCGTCTGCATGGACCCGGAAGAGCTCGCGAAATTCTACTGCGAGGTGTTCGACATGAAGGTGGTCGGACGCAGCAACCGCAGCGGCCGCAGCAATGTCTTTCTCACCGATGGTTACATGAATCTCGCGCTGCTGGCGCAGAAGGCCGAGGGCAAGCCGTGCGGGCTCAATCACTTCGGCTTCCACATCGAGGACATCGACGACATCTCGGCGCGGATGAAGAAGTTCGACGTCGTTGGTCCCGAACAGCGCCCGGCCGATCGGGTTTACGCCGAACTGCGCGCCACCGATCCCGAAGGCAACAATTTTGACCTCGCCGAAGGCGGCTTTGACCGCGATACCGCGATTCCGAAGAAGCAGCACGCCCCGGCCTGACCGGCCCGTCTCGACAAGGAACATACAACAATGCGCATGCCTCTTCGCGCGCTCGCGGTGGCGACGTGCTTCGCCGTCGCCACCGCCTCCGTCCACGCGCAATCGCTCGCCGACGTATTCAAGGGCAAGCAGCTTCGCTTCGTGCTCGGCGCCGCGGCCGGGCAGGATTACGACGTCTGGGCGCGCCTCCTCGGCCGATATCTTCCGAAGCACATTCCCGGCGCCCCGACTGTGCTCGTGCAGAACATGCCAGGCGCCGGCCACATCCTTGCGACCAACTGGCTCTACAATGTCGCCCCGCGCGACGGGACGGTATGGGGCATGGTGAGCCGCAATATCCCGAACGCGGCGCTGCAGAAGTTGCCGGGCATTCGCTACGACCCGATCAAGTTCAACTGGATCGGCAGCCCCGAGACCAACAATCGGGGTTGCTTCGCCATGGCGACGGCCAAGGTGAAGCGGGCGGAGGATCTGTTCGAGCAGCAGCTTGTGGTCGGCGGCACCGGCGCGGGCTCGACAGTGACCGAGACGCCGCACCTCCTGCATGCGCTTCTGGGCATGAAGTTCAAGGTGGTGGAAGGCTACGTGAAGCCGCAGGACGGCATCCTGGCGATGGAACGTGGCGAGCTCGACGGCTTCTGCTTCACGGTGCAGTCGTTCATTCTGTCGCGGCCGGATTGGATCAAGTCCGGGATCGCGCGCGTGCTGTTCACACTGGAGCACGATCCGGTGCCCGGCATCGACGCGCCCACGATCTACAAGTTCGTGAAAACCGATGAGCAGCGGAAAATCATGGATTTCTTCTCATCGAGTGTGGAACTTGGCCGGCCAATCATGCTGCCGCCGGGGGTGCCACCGGATCGGGTGATGGCTTTACGGCGCGCGTTCGAGGAAACGGTCAATGATCCGGCCTTCCGGGCCGAGGCGAAAAGCCTGGGCCTGGTGATTGATCTGCGAACCGGTCAGGAGCTCGAAACGCTGATCCGGACCGCGATGGCCACGCCGCCCGAGATCATCTCCAAGGTCGCCGAAATGACCCAATCGGCGGCGAACTGACGGCGCACTTGGCTTCTTTGGCCTGAACTCGGGACCTGTTCCGACGGGGTGCGGCGGCATCTCAATTCGCTCGCGCCGCGTGGGCGTATTTCTCGCGCCGCTTATGGCGTTGCCACGGAACAAGATACTTTGCAAATCTGTTTGATCGGCTTGGCGGCAGGCGATTGTGTCAGCGGAAGGGCGATTCGGTATTCGGTCGGGAGGTGATCTATCGTTGGGCGTTAGAAATGAAGCGGAGCTTTTGAAGATGGATGATCTCTTCCGGCGCGCTGCGCGGTGGGGTTTCGAGACCGAATATCATGACGCGTTGGGGCGGCGGCGCGTCGTCGAAGCGCACGCACTCGGCCGGCTCCTCGAAACCATGGCGATGGAGGACGGACCCGCGCCGCGGATGCTTCCGCAAACCATTGTCATTCGCGCGGATCGCGGCTTCACCGTGCCTCTGGAAGGGCCGCCAGGCAGTCAGGTCCGTTGGGAGATCGCGGGGCAGCGTGCGCTTGCTAGCGGCGAGACGCATTCAGCATCCATCGAGTTGCCGCACGATCTACCCGTGGGGACGTTCCGGCTTCGAGTCGCGGCGACCTCCGTTGCAGGAGCGCGCAGCGATGAGGCAATCCTGCTTTCCGCTCCGCCGTGCGCCTACCAGGGGCACTCGGCCGCGCCGCAGCGTTCATGGGCGCTGGGGGCTCAGCTCTATGGCGTGCGCTCGCAGCGTAACTGGGGGCATGGCGATTTCACCGATCTCGCACGATTGATCGACCTCGCGGCCCAGCTCGGCGCGGCCGGCGTGGGCCTCAATCCTTTGCATGCGCTGTTCGATGATCGCGCCGAGGAGGCCAGTCCATATTTCCCCAACAGTCGGCTCTTCCTCAACCCGCTCTATATCGACGTCGAAGCGATCCCAGAATTTCCGGGCGCAGCTTCCGAGATGGCACAGGAGATCGACCGGCTGCGGGCGGCCGATCTGGTCGACTATGCCGGCGTGGCGCGCGTGAAGATGCAGGCGCTTGGGATCGCCTACGACGCGTTCCATTCGCGAGCGTCGCATGAAGGCCGGCGCGATTTTGCGAAATTTCGACGCCAGCGCGGGCCTCCCCTGATGCGGTATGCAGCGTTTGAACTGCTGCGCCGGCGTTTTTCCGGTCCGTGGTGGGAATGGCCGGCCGAGTGGCGAAAGCCGGACGATCAGGCGCTGAAGCTGCTGTGCAAATCGGAACCACGCGCTGCTGGCTACGTCGAATTCGCGCAATGGATTGCAGATCGCCAACTGGCCGCATGCAGCGAGCGAGCGCTACGGCTTGGTCTGCCGATCGGCCTGTATCTGGACATCGCGGTCGGTGTTCGGGCGGATGGATTCGATGCCTGGAACGAACAGTCGCTGTTCTTGCGCGAGGTTGAGATCGGAGCGCCGCCGGACATTCTCAACACGGCCGGACAGCGCTGGGGACTTGCAGGGGTGAATCCACTGCGCCTTGCGGATTTGGGGTGTGAGCCGTTCCGGCAATTGCTGCGCGGGTCGATGCGCTATGCCGGCGCTGTGCGGCTCGACCATATCCTCGGCTTGAACCGGCTATATCTCATCCCGCAGGAAATGCGCGCCGATCAGGGTACGTATATCCGTTTTCCCTTCGAAGCGCTTTTGGCGGTGATCGCGCAGGAGAGCGTCGCGAACAGGTGCATCGTGATCGGCGAAGACCTTGGCACAGTCCCGGAGAATTTTCGCGAGCGGCTCGCGGACTGGGGCATCTGGTCGTATCAGGTCATGATATTCGAGCGCGCCCAGGATGGCGGCTTCATCGCGCCCGAGCACTATCGCCGCAACGCGCTGGTCACGTTTTCGACGCACGATCTGCCGACCTTTGCCGGCTGGGCGTCGCATCACGACCTGAAGGTCAAGCACGGCTTGGGCATGGACCCCGGCGAAACCGATGAGCAGCGTGTGAACGCACATGAGGCGCTTGGTCGGGCGCTGGCGGCGCGCCATCTGGCTCCGCTCGAGTTTTCTTCGGTATTACGTTTCCTGGCCCAGACGCCATCGCGATTGCTGGTGGTGCCGCTCGAGGACGCCTTGGGATTGCTCGATCAAGTTAATGTGCCGGGCACTACCAACGAGCATCCCAACTGGCGCCGTCGGCTCCCGGTGACCCTGGAGGATTTCAAGACCATGAGGGAGTTTGCCGCGCTGGGCGAGATCATGGCGAAGGCCGGGAGAGCGGCTTCCGGGCCCGGCGGATAGCGCCTGTCTATGACTTGGGCGGACTGACCAGCCAAGTCCCGGCCAGGATCAGCAGTGCGATGGTTCCCGTGAAGACCGCAAGCCAGGTTCCGGCGGCTGCCAGGGCCCCGGTTGCCGCCCAGGTCACTGACGAGAACGCCTCCGCGAACGTCGCCATGCGAGACGAGGTCTGGCGGCGGCGGAAGTGGCTGCGCTTGGCCTGCGAGCGAAACCAGATCTGGATCAGCGTCGAAGAGCTTGCGGCCATCCCGATACTGACAGCACACACCGCAGCCTGCAGCGGCGAACGAAGCGCCATGGCGGCGAGAAAGGGCACGAAGATCATCGCCACGGCGCCCAGCACCGCCTCGATCTTGGCGCGCACGATCTGGCCGCCCGGCACCGGCGCGGTGGCGATGAGCTCGGGCGCGTCCTCTCCTGAAATTGCCAGCCACGCGAGCCCGCCCGCGAGCTGCCCTGCCGCCATCACCAGCACTGGCACCAGCAGCACATTCCCATCGGCGCCTTCCGCGAAGCTGCGCCAGAGCAGCAAGGCAGGCGGCAGCAGATAGAGCATCTGCATCAGGGTCTGTGAAACAAGCCAGGGGTCGCGCTTGAGCAGCATCCATTCCTTGCGGCGCAGCGTTCGTGCCGGCGAGGTTCGGCGAAATCCACGCATCGGGCGATGCTGCCGCTGCCGGGACGCCTCGGATACGCTTGCGGCAGCGATGACGTGCTCACCGAGCCAGGGCGAAAAGACCACGGCGGAAACGCAGAGAAGGAAAAGACCGGTTCCGACGACGGCAACGACCGCAAACGGCTCGCCGAGCACGGCGCGGGCGGGCCACCAGAGGATGCTGTCGATAGTCGGAGTGACAGCAAACAGCGAATCCGATTGCAGGAACGCAAATCGTGACAGCGTGCCCTGAGAGTAGATCGCCCCGATCTGCAGCACGATGACGAACATTGCGCCGATGACGGCCGCGACGATCTGCGCCAGAAAGCGCGTCCGCTTCGGCCCGATCGTCCGGAACAGCGCAACTGTCAGCGCAACCGCGATTGCCGCCGCCGTCGCTCCCATTGCAATGACCACGCCATAAGCGCCGAGCCACCGCATCCCGCCTAGAAACGCGAGCACATTGATGAACGGTGCCGCCAGCAGCGTTGCCATCAGTGTGAGCGACAGCGCCGTCGTCACGATACGGACGTGAAATACTTTTTGCGCCGCAACCGGAGAGGAGAGAATGAGATCGAGATCGGAGCGTGCATAGAAGGCGCGCGTTACGCTTTCCATGGCCTGCGACAGCATCAGCGACCAGGAGAGCAGGGCGCTGCCGGTGATGACGATCAGTGTCCTCTTGTCGGCAACGCTCGCAACCTCAGCAAAGGGCCCGACCATGGACAGCGCGAATAGGTGCAGGAATGCCAGGAAGATGGTCAGCGCAATCGCCACGGTGCGGAGCCGCCGGCGTCGCCCGGCCGTGATCATTGCGAGCCAATCGCGCCAAGCCAGGCGCAACTCGTGACGCGCGAACCAGGCAAGCGTCCCGGCGCTGCTCACGCGGCAGCCGCCTGTTCTGCGACCAGAGCGAGGAACGTGTCTTCGAGGCTCGACACGCCTTTCCCCACCAGCCGCCGCAGGTCATCGAGCGTACCTTCGGCGATCAGCCGTCCGCCGGCGATGACGCCGATACGATCAGCCATGCGCTCGGCGACATCAAGGATGTGGGTAGTCATGATGACCGTGCCTCCGCGCTGCACGCGCTCCCGCAGGACGTTCTTGACCTGGCGGGCGGACGCGGCGTCGAGGCCGGTCAGTGGTTCGTCGAGGATGATCACTTTTGGCTCGTGAACGAGTGCGCCGGCGAGCGCCACTTTCTGCCGCATGCCTTTTGAAAAGCCTTCGCAGCGCTCGTGCGCGTGCGGCGCAAGGCCGAGCCACTCGAGCAGGTCGTGTGCGCGCGCTTGCGCAGTGCACGCGTCGATCGCCCAGAGGCCGGCGACGAATTCCAGATATTCGAGCGGGGTGAGCTTTTCGTAGATCATCGGCTCGTCGGAAATCCAAGCCATGATCCGCTTCGCCGCGACCGGATCGCCAAGCGCATCAATGCCGAGCACCGAGATCGTGCCGGCGTTGGGCCGGATCAGCCCGACCACCATGCGCAGGGTCGTGGTCTTGCCGGCTCCGTTGGGGCCGAGCAGCGTGTAGAACTCGCCGCAGCGCACCGTAAGATTGAGGCCGTCGACGGCAGGCCTCTCGAACCGCTTGTAAAGACTGCGGATTTCGAGAGCGGCAGAATCCGGAGGCTGGCTCGTCGACATGCCCATGCGCTTTGTTGCTATCGGGGCGGGGAACGCCACCCTCAGCCTTAAGGCGGAGAAGTTTCGGTGACGTGAATCCGCCGCTGTGGCTAACGGGCCACGTGCACCCTTCCCACGAGCGAAGGGGCGCCTTGATGCCTCCCGGTGATGACCGGCCACGCCAATGGCCTCATCACCATCAACCTGGCGGAAGCCGACGATCCCGAACGCGAACACACTCGACGCGCTTATGATGCTCCGGCCGACGCTCTCCGCGCCATGATCCCGGGCCTCTAAAGCGGCGGCTTCGGCGCGGTAGCGACGCCCATCTTTTCCAGCGCGTGCGCGATGCGCAGCGCTATGTCCTCACGCCATGGCGCAGTGATGATCTGGACCCCGATCGGCAGCGGTTCGAGCAGCACCGGCACAGCGACGACGGGAAGTCCGACGAACGAGATCGGCTGGGTATAGAGCCCAAGATTGGCCCGCACCGGCATCTCGACTCCGTCGAGGACGAATGTCTGCTGGCCGATGAGGGGTGCTGTGCAAGGCGTCGCAGGGGCCAGGATGGCGTCGACGTGATCGAAGATTTCGAGCACGCGATCGCGATACCAGCTCCGGAATTTCTGCGCCTGGTTAACCAGTATCGCCGGAAGCATAGTACCGGCGATAAGGCGGTCACGCACCGCGGGATCGAAATCATTGGCGCGTTTGCGCAAGCGGTTGACGTGCAGTGCCCCGCCCTCGCTCGCCGTAATGACATAGGCTGCAGCGCGCGCACGCGCCGCTTCGGGAATTTCGACCTCGCGATTGGCGCCGAGCGCCTTCGCAACACGATCGAGTGCCGTGATCGCCTCCGGACCAAGGCCCTGGCGAAAATAACCACCGGCGACGGCGATGCGAAATCGCTCCGTGCCGTGCGCGATCGATTGCGTGACCGGTTCGGTAGGCTGGTCGATACAGACCGGATCGTCCGGATCGAAGCCCTGCATGGCGTCGTAGGCGAGCGCCAAGTCCAGGGCGGTGCGCGCGAGCGGTCCGAGATGATCGAGACTCGCGACAAAGGGAAAGGTGCGCGCGCGCGAGAGCCGGCCATAGGTCGGCTTGAGCCCGAACAGGCCGCAGAACGAGGCGGGGACGCGGATCGATCCGTTGGTGTCAGACCCGAGCGCGAGTGGAACAAGCCCGCCCGCGACAGCGCTACCGGAACCACCGGACGAGCCTCCAGTCATGCGGCTTGGATCATGCGGGTTGCGCGAGGGGCCGTCGTGGATGTTCTCGCCGGTGAAGTCGTAGGCGTATTCGCCCATATTGAGCGCGCCGACGAGCACTGCCCCGGCGGCTTCGAGCCGCTGGATCAAAGTCGCGTCGCGCTGCGCCGGTTTGCGGTCGCGGTTTATCTTTGAGCCGGCGCGCGTCGCAAGCTCGGCTACGTCGAACAGGTTCTTTACCGCAAAAGGTACGCCGGCGAGCGGACCGAGCCGGCGGCCATGCGCTCGACTCGAATCGATCGCCTGGGCGTGTGCACGCGCACGCTTTTCGGTGACGTCGGTGAAAGCATTTAGCTTTGGGTTGCGCGTCTTGATCGCGCCGAGCGCCGCATCAACGATGGCTGACGCCTTGATCCTGCCGGTTTGTACGGCGCGCGCGATCTCGGCGGCCGACGCAGTGGTGGGGTCGATTGCCATTTCATCAGGCCTCGAAGACCGGAGCGGGTTCGGTCTCATCGGGCAACGCCAGTTCGGAAACCTGCTCACCCATGCGCAGCGTGATCGCGAGGTTGGTCTTGATGGCCGACCGCCACGCGGGTTCGACTGGTAATTGGAGCGTAGCCGCGGCTGCGTCGATGAAGTCGTCGAGCACTTCGCGCTCGGGCTGCTTCGGCGCTTTTATTTTCACCGGCTTCGGGACCTGCTCGGCGCGGGCCTTTGGCTTGGCGGCAATCTTGGCCTTGGCTTTTGATGGCGCACGTAATGCAGGCGGCGCTTTTTTGACTCGTAACTTTGCCGGTTTTTTTGCCATGTTGCCTCAGACTATCGAATGTGCAGCTCAAACCAGAGTGCGGAATAGCAGCAAGATGCCCGCGCGTACAGTCTGCTTCGGCGTGGCGCTACGGACCCTCAAACTCCGGCATGACCTTGCGGCCGAACAGGTCGATCGAATTCAGCGTTTCCGTGAGCGACAGGTCGCCGAACGCAAATTGCCCAACGATGTAGTTGCTCCCGGTCTCCTCCGCCTGCTGGCGCAGGAAGGCGATGACGGTCGCGGGCGAGCCCGCGACGCCCTGGCCGACCGCGGCCAATTCCTCGAAGGTTGGCGGGCGCGGATGGCGATTGATGCGGTGATGCTGGCGGCCGAGATGCGTGAAGCTCTTGTGCCAGACGGGGTAGGCGCGTCCGGCGATCGCGCGCGCCGCTGCGTCGGTCTCCGCGACTACGATGAATCGGCCGATACCCATCAGCGGCAAAGGCGCCTGGCCGCGCGCTTCATGCCAGGCCCCACGAAAGCTATCGAAGGCGGTGCGGATATCCCGCGCCGGGTCGAGTGCGATGACGTGCAGACCTTTGCGCGCCGCCCGGGCCGCGCTTTCCGGCGCGTGCACGCCGTACCAGACTGGAGGATAGGGCTTTTGAAAGGGCTCGAGCTCCATCGGCACATTGTCGAACTTGAAGTGACGGCCCTGGTACGTGAGGTTCCGCTTGCTCAGCCCTTCGAGAATGACTTCGAGCGCTTCCGCGTAAACCTGCTCGGCTTCGTCGGGGCTTTGCCCGTAGAAGACAAGCTCGATCGGCGAGGAGCCGCGGCCGAAGCCGATGTCGAGGCGACCGCAGCTCATCTGGTCGAGCATGCAGATCTCCTCGATCATCCGCAGCGGATGATAGAGCGGCAGCGCATAGACCATTGGTCCAAAGCGAAGCCGCTTCGTACGCTGCGCGATCGCGGAGAGAAAGACGCTTGGGCTCGGCGCCATGCCGAGCGGCGTCGAATGATGCTCGGCCACATGATAAGCGTAGAAGCCGTGCCGTTCGTATGCTTCGATGGTCTGCAGCCGCGCTTCGTAATAGTCTCGCAGCGGCAGATCGTGGCGATCGAGATGGTCGAAGACGCCGAATTTCATGGCGCGGGCTTAGCATGTCCGGGTGGCGGGGAGGAAGGCGGCCTCGAAGGCGCTCGCAATCGCCGCCTTGCTCTTGCCGGGCTGCGCGGCGTCGCCGATCGCCAGGCTCACCTGCCCGGGTCTGGCGAGGTGCATGAAGCGATGAGCAGTTCGCCGGCGTGCGCGATAGTAGAACCAGTCGCGAAATCGCGGTGACGACAACAGGCGCGACAACACGGGCCAACGACCCACGCCGCGGTCGAGCAGCGACTTCGCCGTCGGTCCGAGCCCGAAACGATATGCCGCGCCGGTCGCGATGATAATCCGTCCAAACGGAGCCAGCACTTCCGGCGAACGATCGATATCAGTCGCGAACCGGAAGGTGACGCCCTTGCGCACGCAAGCGGCGACGAGATCGGCGATGTAGTGGTCGAAGCTTCGCTGATTGGCCGTGACCTCCTGGAACATGGGTGCCTTGCCGGCGTAGCGAAATGCGCCGCCGGCGTGCTTCTCCTTCTCGAAGACCGTCACCTCGTTGGCGTCGGCGACCAGCGACGCATAGGTCAGGCCGGCTGGCCCGGCGCCGATCACCGCGATGCGTTCGTTGCACGGTGTCGCACGATCGGCAAACCACGTCTCGCGGCCAGCGGCGGCATTGACGACGCAGCCGATGCCAGCGCCGCCGCGCATTTCATTGATGCAGGTATTGCAGGCGAGGCAGCGGCGGATTGGCTCGTCACGGCGGAGCTTCTCGACCCATTGCGGATCGGCAATCAGCGTGCGGCCGAGCGCGATGAAATCGGCCTTTCCCTCCGTTATCGCATCAGTTGCGATTTTGGGGTCGCCGAGACGCCCCACCGCGATCACCGGCACTTGCACCGCCTGCTTCACGTCGGCGGCATAGTTGAGAAAACGCGCATCCGGCTCCGACATTGGCGGCAGCACGATCTGCGACGAAGGCAGCGAGCGATAGTGCCCGGCGCTGATGTGGAGGGCATCCGCGCCCGCCTCCGCCGCCCAGATCGCAATTTGCTTGCCCTCAGCGAAGGGCAAGCCGCCCGGGAAGAAATCCTCCACCGAGAGCCGATAGATCACCGGCATCCCCGGCACCGCGGCTTTGATCGCGCGCAGCACGCCGAGGCCGAAGCGGGCGCGGTTTTCCAGGCTACCCCCGTAATTGTCGCGACGCCGGTTCTCGAACGGCGCGTGGAACTGCGAGATCAGGTAACCGTGCGCGGCATGGATCTCCACGCAGTCAAAGCCGGCGCGCTGCGCTCGCGCCGCCGCCGAAGCGAAAGCTTGCGTAGTCTGCACGATCCGCGCCTGAGTCATTTCTTCCGGAATGACGGTCTCCAGCGTGGTCTCATAGACCGGATGCGGGATCGCCGACGGCGCAATCGGTGTTTCGCCGCAAATATCATCGCGCGTGTGGCCGCCGCCGTGGCCGAGCTGGATCGAGGCCTTGGCGCCGCCGCGATGGATCGCATCGACGAGCTTTGTCAGGCCGGCGAGGAAACGCTCGTCATAGATGCCGACTTCGCGCCGGCGATGCCGCCCCACTTTTTCCGGCGACGCCATCTCGACGGTGATGAGGCCGACGCCGCCCTGCACGCGCGCCACGTAGTAGGCGACGGTTTCCTCGGTGACGTAGCCCTCGTCATTCGCCGTTCGTGTCGTCATCGGCGGCATGACGATGCGATTGGGGATTTCCAAATCGCCAATGCGCGCGGGAGTCAGGAGGATGTTCATGGCACCGCCATGCTGCAGCGGATCACAGCACCCCGATCTCCCCGCCGTCGAGATCAACCGTGGCGCCGTGCATCCAGGTCGCACGCGCGGACACGAGAAAGACCACGAGGTCCGCTACGTCCTCGACCTTACCGAAACGAGTGATCCCGGCCTCGCGCGTGATGCGCTGGCGCACCGCAGCTTCGGTTTCCCCAGTCCGCTCCATTTCGCTCTTGATGCGCCGCCACTGGCGATTGGTCTCGACGAAGCTTGGGTGGATGCAGTTGACCTGCACGCCGTCGTCCTTGCCAAGATGGGCGAGCGCCTTGCTGAAGGCGGCGCAGGCGGCATTGACCGAGCTGCCGATGGTGAAGCTGGCCTCCGGTTTGCGCCCGCTGGTGCCGCCGATCGTGACGAGTGAGCCGTGGCGCGTCTTGAGCAGCGGCCAGCAAACGCGCGCGAGCCGCACATGCGCGAAAAATTTCAGCGCAAACCCCTCTTCCCAGTCGGCATCGGTGAGCGCGAAGAAATCGCCGCGCTTGGTGGTGCCGGCATTATTCACGAGGATGTCGAGCGCGCCGAATTCACGCTGCACAGTTTCGGCCAGCGTCTTCGCGGCGGCGTCGGCGCGCAGATCGGTCGCGACCACCGGCGCCCGCCGGCCCTGCGCCTCGATCGTCATTTTGACCTCGGCGAGTGCGGTTTCATCGCGCCCCGTGAGCAGGACGTCGCAGCCTTCCTGCGCGAGCGCCGTCGCGATGCCGCGTCCGATGCCGCGGCTGGCGCCGGTCACCAGCGCGGTCTTGCCCTTGAGGCCAAGTTCCATCCCCTGCGTCTCCCCTCGGTGCCGCCGCGCCGGACTCACAAACGGTCAAGCAGCGGCAAGCTCAGCGCCGCGTCGACAAGCGCCTTCGCCCGTTTGTAATCGTAGAATCTGTTGACGTTCTGTTTTACCAAAAAAGACGCGCCGCCGTAAAACTTCTCATATTGCTGATGGCGGCTGCCGAATTCGGAGCCGATGAAATCCCAGACCAGCCGCATCAGCGCGACGCGCCCCTTGGCGTCGAGCGAGGCCGAGCCCATGTAGCGCTCCATCACCGCGGCGGTGTCCGGGTTGTCAAAATCCGCCTGTGACGACGGCAGCGTGATCATCGCCGAACCCGAGAGCTCGCGGACGATTTCGAGCATCCGGCCGTTGAGCTCCGATTGCAGCGCCATTGCCGCGTAGAGGGTCGTGCACGAGGGCCACAGCACGCCGTCTTCGATGGTTGCGGCGACTTCCTGCGCGAGCAGCATCGACTCGTAAACCGTCGCCAGCGCCGCTAGCTCGCCCATGACGATCTGGACCGGCGGTTGGGCGTCGTTGCCGGTCAACTCGTTCATTTTCTTGGCGAGGCCCATCATGAAGCGCAACTTGGTCACATAGCGGACCTGCGCTTGATGATTGCCGAGCGCGTGCGCCGGGGTCTTCCACCACTGATCACGGCAGATTTCGAGATTGCGATAGATGAAGACGTGCTCCCAGGGCACGAACACGTTGTCGAAGATGACGTAGCTGTCCGATTCGTCGAAGCGGCTGCTCAGCGGATAGTCGATGGCATTCTCGCCGCGCGGGGCGAATGGGCGCCGCGGATAGAGCTTCAATCCCGGCGCGTTGATCGGAATGGCGACGCCGTTGGCGTAATTCTCGTCGCCGGGTTGGAGCGGGTGGATGCAGCTCAGATAGACGTAGTCGGAAAATACGCCCCCGGTCGCAAGCTGTTGCGCACCGGAAATCACGATTCCGTCGTCGCGCTCCTTCACGACGCCGGCGTGTAGCGTCGGGTCGCTCTGCTTGTGAGCGGGCTTGCTGCGGTCGATCTGCGGCGGGACGATCGCATAGCTGAGATAGAGGTGCTCATCGCGAATGCGTTCGTAAAACGCCAGGATATTATCGGCAAAGGACTGCCCGGCGCCGGCAAACACATGCGGCGCCGCTGCGTAGCCGCAGAAAAATCCGGCGACGTGGTCGAGCGTGCGTCCCATCAGGCCGAAGGTCGCCTCGGCCCAGGTCTCAGAGAACAGCCGCCGTTCGCGCAGATCGGCATGCGTTTTTGGAATTTGATAGGCGCGCAGCACCGGCGCCCCGGTTTTGGGCGAGGTGAAGGTCATCCGCTCGCGCAGCTCCGGTACCGCAGCGATATCGTAGAGGCGCGCCAGCGACCGCGCGGCTTCGCGGAACGCCGGGTGCTGCGTGACGTCCTTGACCTGATCGCCCTCGAGAAAAATCCGCCGACCATCCCGCAGCGATTGCAGATAGTCAGTGCCGGTCCTCATCGCCGCTTTTCCATGGCCTTGCGCGCAACGGTGTTGCGTAGCGTCAGTTTCCGATCAGGCCGAGCGCCTTCGCGCGGGCGCTGGTGTCGATAATGCGAGCAGGATCGAACGGCTTGTCCATGTTGCCGGTCTTGACCAGCAGGTCCTGCATCCACCTGAGCTTGTCGGCAGGGACCGGCATTTCCGGATCGATGGCGGAATATTTCTTCACCTCGTCGAAGATATAACCGGCGCGCGGATCGTCGGCCTTGGCGCCGGTGATCTGATGCGCTAGCGCCACCACCTTGTCGCGGTTCGCCAACGCATAACGCAGCCCCTCGATCTCAGCCGCAAGGAAGTGCGCCACGTCGTCGCCGCGTTGCGCCAGCGTGCGCGTGTTGGTGTAGATGCAGAAGCGCAGATAATTGGGCACGGCCTCTTTGGCGTGAACCAGCAGCTTCATGCCGTCTTTGTTCGCCAGCGGCACCAACTCCGTCGACGCCGCCGCCGCATCGACCACGCCGCCGACGAGCGCCCGGAAGCGATCGTTGTCGCTGCCCATGACAGCGAATTTCACGTCCGACGCCGTGAGTCCATTCTGTTCGAGCACGGCGCGCGCGAGCAGGTCGGGCAGGGCGCCCGGTGCCGAAATCGCAAAGGTCTTGCCTTTGAGATCCTTTGGGGTGGTGATGTTGGGCCGAGCGAAAATTCCGTAAGTGAGGATCGGCCAATAGCAGCCAACGATCTTGATCTCGGCACCGTGCGAGGCCGCAATCATCGGGCCGCCCGGATTACCCTCGTAGCTGTCGAGCTCGCCGGCCAGCATCGCGCGCAGCGCCAGGGCATCACCCTTGAACTGCGGCATCTCGATCTTCAGTCCCTGCTTGGCCGCGAACCCGCCGTTGCCGGCCATGAACACGAAGCCGGCATCGCTCTTGGCCTCGACGATGCCGTGACGCCAAGTTTTCAGTTGCTGCGCGGCAGCAGGCCCGGCGGCGAGCATCGTCACCACAAGGGCGACGGCGGCGCGGCGGGTGATCTTGCTCGATCCGATGTCCATTAGGTAACTCCACTCAACTGCGCTCGTCGCGCTCGACCGGTGCGTTCATTGCTACATCGCTCCGCCGCTGGTTCGCAAGGTTGCGGCCGAGCTCGAAGTATTCGCTGCGCACCGCCATCTCGGCCTGGCGAGCCAGCTCGGGCGGCCAATGGCCGAGATCGTAGCCGTGCCATGGTGACTGCGGCGTGAGCGGCGGAAGCCCGAGCCGCTCCCAGATCGCGCGTGCCTTCTCCATGAATTCGCGCTTGGGCAACGCGACCGGTGCGAACGTTTGCTTGAGCGTTGCATTGATGAGTACGGCGGCGGTCTCGCCGTTGTCGCGCGGTCCGCGCGGTCCGTGGCCAGAGTCCTTGTGCGGCAGCATCTGGAGATCATGCTGCGGCTGGCAGCGGTAGGACATCGCCCACAGCAGTGCGTCGGCATTCTCGGGATCGATATCTTCGTCGACGGCGATGATCCATTTGCCGGCAAAGCGATGCAGGGCCGACGCGCCGTGCAGCGCGCGCCATATTTCCGTTTCGGGCGTACCACTCGCGAATTGGATCGCGATCACAGCATAGAGGCTGGTGAGCGGCTCGTGCATCGATACGCGCTTGACGCCTTTCACCGACATCACCGATTTCAGGTGATGGAGGTATACCGGCTCCATCGCGACGCGGCGGATGACGCTCGACTCGCTTGGAGTCACCTGGCTGATGAAGGACGTGAGGATGGGATTGCGCCGACGGGTGACCGCGGTCACGTCCATGAATGCGTTGTATTCCTGAAGGTTGACGTAGCCGTGCGACTCCCCGAAGGGCGCCTCCGGCTCCAGGAATTCCGTGTTGATGAAACCTTCGATGACGATCTCGGCCTCGGCTGGCACCATGAGGTCGACGGTCTTTGCCCGCACCACATTGATCGGTCCGCCGGCAATGGCGCCGGCGACCGCAAGCTCGTCGAGGTTTTCCGGCATTTTCTGCACTGACGCATAGGAGATCACCGGCGGGCAGCCGACCACCACCGCGCATGCAAGCGGCTCACCACGCGCCTTGCATTTTTCCCAATGGGCATAGATGCCGGCGCGCAGCTCAACCGACGGGTTCATGCCGAGCCGGCGCGGTGCTTTGAACTGGCCGCGATAATTGCCGACGTTCTGGATTCCCGTGTCGGGGTCCTTGGTGATGAAGTGCCCGGCCGAGAGATAAGGCGCGTTATCCCAGCCCGGCGTCGAAATCGGGACCGGCAAGCCGTCGAGCGCCGCACCTTCGCGGTCGAGACCCTCGCCCATGATGACGATTTCCTGGCACGGCGCATCGGAAACGATGCGCGGCGGCACTGGATTGGCGATCGCCATGACCCAGGTCGCGCCGATGTCTTCGAGCGGCTTGCCGAAGCCGATCCGGTACACGTCGGGATTGGCGGCGAGACCCGCAACCAGCACGGCGATGTCATAGCTCCGGTCCTTGGAGTTGGTCGGCTGGGTGAACAGGAACGCCTTGCGCTCGGGCTCCGGAATGCCGCCGCGGTACTGCCAGCGCACCAGCGGATGCATCTCGGTGTCCTTGTTGATCGGCTCGTCGATCACGTACAGCAGGCCGGCGCGCGCCAGCGCGAGCACGTGCTCGTGCAGATCGGCATAGGTGCGGGAATGTCTCGCAGGTCCGTCGCGGTAGAGGTCGAGCGCGTCGCGGCTCGTGAGCATGTGGCCTCGGAGATTATTTCTTGCTTTCGTCGTAGTAATGGATTTCGAACAGCATGCAACCGGTGTCGGATTTGAACGGGCCGTGATGGACGCCCGGTGGCCGGCAGGCATAGGTCGGCGCGTGAAAGCCTTCGCCGCCCCGGCCCTTGTCGTCGTTGCCCACGATCAGATCGCCGGAGAGGAGATAGACCTCCTCCCAATGGTCGTGCACGAACGGCGCCGTGGTGTAGACACCCGGCGCGAAGCGCAAGAGCCGGGTGCGACTCCCCATCTTGCCGGTCTCATCGAGATCGCTCGCGAGGATTTTCTGCTGGATGCCGGCGGGGTATCCAGCCGGCGTCTGCCAGCCGTCGGCCATGTCGACTCGGGTGAATTCGAGGTGAGGTTTGTTCATCGGCATCCGCTGGCCCTCGCTGAAACGGGTAAGGTAGCAGGCGAGGGGTGGATGTGGAAACTGCCAAAGGCGCAGGGCAAGAGTGCGTGAACGTCCAGATTGCCGCCCGACGACAGACGTCGAGCTGGCCGTGGTCCCTGGGGAAGGAGTTGAACCGCCGGCCTCCTGAGACTGCCAGTCATCGGCTCCGGCCGGGCCACCTCGTTAGCGCGCAACAAGATCGACTGGGGGATATCTATGCCCAGCACTTGGGCGGTCTTGAGATTGATTACGAGCACAAGCCCGATGATAATTCCTGGCTCCATTTCGCGGACTTAATCCTGTCGCCTAACGCTTAGGTTGTTGGGCGCTCCAGCAGATTTTCTGATGCTCCTGCTTAACCGCTTGGAGAAATGCCTTCATCTCCGCGGGAGACTTCAAATGGTGAACCCGCTTCGAAGATGACGCATCAGCGACAAGCTGCCTATACCTCGGCGTCAACCGGCGATGACAGAGCCAAAGCACCCGGTAGCTGCTCAGCGTGCTGCTCCACACGGGGCTATTCTCTGGCCAGCCCTCCGGATTTTGAAAAAGGCCCTTGACGAGGCGTTTTGTGACCCACCAGTGATGCGTAAGAAGGGGCAGGTCAATGTAAACGAGCGTATCAGCTGCGGAGAACCGCTCTCAGGCCGACGCAATAGCGGTTCCTGCCGGGCGCGGTCATCAATCGCGGCCGAGAGACCGCGTGGGAGAAGCGATCGCCGACACCAAGGTCACGGTGGAAGAAAATCTAGGTGCAGGCGCCGGTTCCTATCGCCCGTAAGACGAGTCCCAGTACCACGGGTCATATGCTCCATGGTTTTGATCATAACCGCCCGTGGGTTTTGTGCGACGCGGCGCTGCACGATGGACAACCGCCGTTTGTGGATGTTTGTGCGCCTTGATCTGGCGGTGCACTGTGACAGAGGTGGCGGCGTGCGCCGTGATGATGGTGGCGAACAGAAAGGCTGCTGTGATCAAGAAGCGGTTCATTGTCCTATCCTCCATTCGCGCTCCGCGTCCGCCGCCCGTCAAGTTGTGCCTTCTGGGAACGGCTCCACGCGCATTTGAGCGGCGCGAGATGCTGATCGGTGTGTTGGGTGCGGGCTTGCGAAAGTTCAATTGGTTACGAAGGCTTCAGGTTGGCGCTGCCACGGCCGGTGGGAATATCTGATCTTCGTGTAAGAGAGTTCTCGCACCCGTGCGGCGAGCGTAGAGGCGCAAAATCTTGTCGTCGAAGCCCTCGAACCGCGTCTGCCCCTTGGCGATCAATCGGCCGCCCAGGGCCTCGAGCGGACACTCGACTCCCTTCAGCGCTAAGAAAGTCCGTGCTACAAGGTTTGCGCACGACGGATCATACCTGAAATCTGCCGGCGGCATCGGTTCGGTGCGCACGCATCGAGCCGCACGTACCGGCCACGACAATGATCAAACGAGGAGGGCGCCGATTATGGATCCGATCAGACGCACCATACTGACAACGGGCGCCGCGGCGACGGCGATGGCCGCAGCGCCGCGCGTGTTTGCTCAGCAGACCGGGCAAGGAGGAACTGCCGTGTCGTTCTACGAAAAAGGCGCCGTTCGCATCCACTATGAGGAGGCCGGTTCCGGCTTCCCGTTGTTGCTCATTGCCGGCGGGGGATTGAACTCGACGATCTCCGGCCTCGCCCGCGGCCCCTTTAACCCGATCGAGGAGTTCAAGGGAGAGTACCGCTGCATCGCGTCGGACCTGCGCAACGCCAATGGCGGCCAGTCCTCCGGCCCGCTCGAGATCGACCGGCCGTGGGATGCATACACCGATGACCATCTCGGCCTGATGGATCACCTGGGCATCGACAAGTTCATGGTGATGGGCTTCTGCATTGGCGGCCCCTTCATCTGGAACCTGTTGCGGCGGGCGCCTGATCGTATCGTCGCGGCCGTGCTGGCGCAGCCCAGCGGGTCGCGTCCGGAGAATGCGCGACTATTTCTACGAAGGCAACATGAAGGGCTGGGGTCCGGAGTTGGTCAAGCGCCGGCCCGAGATCACGATGGAGATGGTCGACAAATTCCTGACCAAGATGTACCGCACCAACCCCGACTTCGTCTTCACCGTGACGCGCGATTTCGTGCGCAATTGCCAGACGCCCGTGCTGATCCTGCCGGATGATATCCCGGCGCATCCGTACGCCGTCGCCATGGAGGCCGCGATGCTCGCGCCGAAGGCCGAAGTGAGCATGTTCCCGTGGAAGGAGCCCAAGGAGCGAATTCCGCTGGCGGTGCGCCAGATCCATTCCTTCCTCAAGGCGCATCGGCCTACGTCCGCTTAAGGCGCGGCATCCATACGATCGCGTCGCCGTCCGTCGAGAGCGTCCTTCGTCCGCTTCCGCAATGCCCGGAAGCGGACTCGAAGTTTGCGTATTGGCGTCTGTCGCGATGGGCCAAGACCAATAGGTCGTTGACGAACAATATCGTGCGCGCTGGCCACGGCGCACTTCCCGGGCGCCCCCTGAAAGAAGCGCCGACGCGGGTGCGTCGGCGCTGCAGCTTCTCACTGGGCGGTGATGCTTGGAAGCCCTTGGATTTGCGTGATCGCCGGCGGATTCCATTTTCCGGTGAGCGCCTCCGACTTCGGGCCGTAGAGCCGCATCGTCAAGTTGAAGCCGCCGTTCGGCGCGGGCAGCCAGTTGGCCTCCCTGTCCTTGCCGGGGTTCTCGTTCTGGAAATACAGGTCGAGCGAACCGTCCGAGTTGTACTTGAACGGCATCCAGCTGCTCACCGCGAAACGATTGAGGCTGTTCGCCACCTGGAAGCCGTCCTTGTCATAGAGCGTGATCGACCAGAATGCGTTCACCGGCGGTGTCACGCCCTTTTCGAAGTGGAGAACGTACTTGTTCGCGCCGTCGAGCGGCCTGCCGTTTTCGTCACCGAGATTGAGCGGATAGATTGCATCCTCGGGAAGGTTGGCGCCCAAGCCGAACTGGGTGATGATGGCGCGCTTGAGATAGTAGTTTCCATAAACACCCATCGTATCGGTGTTCATCGACCAATGGTTGGCGACACGCGCCAGGGTCGGAATTTTCCATTCCATTAGCTGTCGCGCGCCCGCCGGTGCCCCGTCCAGTCCCTTCTTGATCGCTGGCGAGACCTTCTCGATATCGAAGCTCTGGCCCGGCACGATGCCAATGCGCTTCATCTGCGCGACAATCGGCTCGTCGGTGATGTGAGGCGGATTCGCTTTGAGCAGTTCTGCGGCGTACGCGAAATACTTGCCGGCAGGCATGGTGTCGACCTGAAGCTTCGGCGGCGTTTTCATGTCGACGCCCGGGTCGATCTTTACTTCGACCGGCCGGGGCGTTTTGCCCCAGTCTGTGAGCAACGTGACCTTGTAACCATCTTGAATCTTATGAACCGCGTCGTAATCCGGCGGGCCGTCAGTCTTGGTGCGGCCGATGATCCAGACATAAGGCGTCGGAGCGCTGATGCGGGTAAGACCGGCCGGGACGGTTCCGCTCCAGCCCGGAGGAGTGACAAGGAAGTTGCCGGCCTGCGTTCCGGTCGTTCGCCAGCCTGGCGAGGCGAATACGTCCGACCACATGTCGAGCATCGGCAGGAGGTAATAGCGTCCATTCGTGTCGGGTGCCGATATGACCGCGGCTTCTTTCGTCATATCGACCCAGGCAATGGAATAGAGCGTGTCGAAATTCGGACGAACGACGTCTCGGAAATTGGCGGGTGGAAACTCCGGGACATTGACGAACGTGTTCATGGGGCCGCGTCCGAGCATCTTGCCGGGCTCGATGTTGGTGGCTTGCCGTCGCGTCAAGTCCATCGTGACCATGGGGTAGAAGTAGAGGTAGGCGTCGATACCGATGGCGTGCGCTTCCTCTTCGGTGACGGTGGCCTGCGCTAATGCGGCCGATGAGAGCACGGAGCCGAGGAGCAGGCCCAGTGCCAACGCATTTGCATGCCTATTCATTCCGTTCTCCATGGTTATTCATTTTTCCTGATCAAAGATTGTAGAACGCCTGCGCGCGAGCGACCAGGGGCTCATGATATCCTCGCTGGTAACATTCTGTTATGACACTATGTGAATCCGAATTATAATAATTGCTGATTTGGACACCTCGTGCCGCATTCTGACACCTCCTGCCTGCCCGATGTCAGATCGAGGCGATTTTTGTTGGTGTCGATTGACCCCTCGCGGCCACGCGCCGCAATGCCGGGCACGTCAGCCTCGATCCATTGAGCGACGTGGACGGATCAGATTGTCAGCAATCCCCGATCGCAAGGGTTGCCACATGCGGCCGATCGGATGTTGATGGTCGCTCACGGGCGGGCTACCAACAGGGCGCTTGCCGTTCGATCCAACGAGATGTGCGATGAATGGAGCCGTCTGGAATGAAATCTGCGCGATTGCTTGTGGGAGCCGTTGGCATTGTCCTCATGTTGCTCGGTGTGCGCACGACGACTGCCCAGATCGATCCAAGGCTGCCGGTCGGGACCAACCGCGAACTGGTGGTGCGCAGGTGCACCACCTGTCATGACATCAGCAATCTGATCAGCACTGTTGGACGTAGCCGCGAGGGTTGGAACGACAAGATCGACGAGATGGTCCTTTATGGTTTGCAGATCACGCCGGCAGAGCGCGTGCTCATCCTCGATTATCTCGCGACCTATCTTCCCCGGGAATAAAGGCCAAGCGACTCGGTCGTCCAGCGATGGATCGCGTGATGAGTTGGATCCAGGAGTAGGAGTTGAACCGACATCGCAACGTTCAGAGCGTTGCACCCCGCCATAAGACGACCGTGGAAAGGGGACGGCAGGTTTTCCCCGCCGTCTCTAGTCCTTGAATGGATCGAACACATCCGCGCCCGCCATCGCTACCGCGAACGGGCGCAGCGTGTGCTCGACTTTCACCGTGCCCGCGTGATGCGCAAGCACCTCCGGCAGGCGGCGATAAGCCTGCGGGGCCTCATCAAGATCGCCACCGACCAGGTGGACGCCTTTTTCGCGCAGCCACGCCTGCATCTCGTCGTGGCGTACGCGGCCGGGCTGACGCATTCGCTTGCCGGTCGCGGGGTCCTTCACGGAGCGGCCGCGCGCCTCGGTGCGCGACATCACGCGGCCGGCGCCGTGCACGGTCGAGTAGAAACTTGACGCAGCGGTATCGCTCTCGACGCCCGAGAGAATCACCGCGTCGTCACCCATCGAGCCGCCGACGAAGCCGCGCTGGCCGGGAAACGCCGGCGTCGCACCCTTGCGCACCACCCACAGATCGCGCTCGCCATGGCGCTCGCGCCAGGCGTAATTGTGGTGATTGTGCACAGTGTCGAGCACCTCGCCACCGACGATCGAGCGTACCTTCTCGACCACCCATTCGCGTCCCGCATAGGCGTACTCGCCGGCGAGCGTCATGCCGGCCAGGTACTGCTGCCCGAGGTCCGAGTCCTGATGCAGGATCGTCGGCGCGACGTCGATGCCGTCCTTGCCGCCGGCAAGCTTGATGAAGGCGGTCGCGGTCTTGTGCCCGAGTCCGCGCGAGCCGAAGTGCACGCCGATCCAGACGAATCCACCCTCGTCCTCGAACAGGTCGACGTAGTGGTTTCCCGAACCGACCGTGCCCAGTTGGTCGCGCGCCATGCCTTTGAGATGCTTGATCGGCTCGACCTCCTGCCAGAGCCGGCTGTCGAACAGCGCATGGTTGACTTTTTCGGCATTGGTGCGGCCAAGCCCGAAGCTTACATCGGCCACGATCTTTTCCATGATCGGACCGACGTGGTCTGCGATCGCCGCCTTCGGCACGTCGAGCTTCACCGCCATGTTGCCGCAGGCGATGTCGAAGCCGACGCCGCTGACCGAGATGTGCTCATCATAGGCGATGACCCCGCCGACCGGCTGCGCATAACCGAGATGGCCGTCGGCGCACAGCACGCCGCCCACGACGCTGCCATAACCCATGCAGCGCACCATCTGCTCCTTGGTGCGATCGTCATGATCGCCGAAGATCTTGATGTTCGTCATGACACGCTCCTTGGGTTGATCTTATCGAGTTTTGAATTGGTCAGGGCGGGTGGATTCGAACCACCGGTCTCCTGCGTCCGAGGCAGGCGGGGACGGCCGGACTCCCCTACACCCTTGTGGACCACCCAGCAGGAATTGAACCTGCGGCCTCCGGCTTCGCGCGCCGGCGCTCTTATCCGCTGAGCTATGGATGGAATGATGTTATCGTGGCGCCCCGTTGGCGCCGTTCCGAGTCAGGGAGAGTCCCCATGAACACCCGCCGGTCCGTCGTTGTGGCGTTGCTGTCGGGGGTGGTTGCCCTCGGCCCATTGGCGGCGCACGCGCAGACGCTCTTCCCCGAGAAGACCGTGCGTGTTGTCGTACCGTTCCCTGCCGGCGGCGCGACCGACATTCTGGCGCGGCTTCTCGCCGAGCGACTCAGCAGCACGTGGGGTAAGCCGGTCATCATCGAGAATGTATCCGGCGCCGCGGGGGCGACCGGCACTGCGCAAGTCGCCAAAGCAGCGCCCGATGGTTACACCCTCCTGGTCGCGACCGGGACCACGACCACACTGCTTCCGCACCTGCGCGCCGACTTGCCATATCAGCCGCTGCGCGATTTCCAGGCGGTCTCGCTGATCTGCAGCTTTCCCAATGTCCTGGTGGTCCGGCCCGCCGTTCCCGCCCACACCGTAAAGGAGCTGATCGAGGTCGTGCGCGCCAGCCCGGGCAAGTACAGCTATGCGAGCTCGGGCTTCGGCGCCTCGCCGCACCTCTCGGCCGAATGGTTCAAGCTGATCACCAAGACCGATATCCTGCACGTGCCCTTTACTGGCAGCGCGCCTGCGCTGCCAGCGCTGCTCGGCGGCCATGTCGATATGATGTTCGACACGATGCCTTCAATCTGGCCATCGGTGCTCGACGGCAAGCTGCGCGCGCTCGGCGTCACCACGGCCGAGCGGATACCGTTCGTGCCCGACCTGCCCGCGATTTCGGAGACGCTGCCGGAGTTTGACGTCACGTCCTGGCTTGGCATCATGGTGCCGACCGGCACGCCGGCCGAAATCCGTGCGAAAATAGCCGCTCCGATCCAGCAATTCATTGCCGAGCCGGCGGTCGTGCAGCGGTTCCGGGAGCTCGGTGCGGTAGCGGCGAAGCCCAACACGCCGGAAGATTTCAACGCCGCGCTCCGCAAGGATTTCGACAAATGGGGGCGAGTGATCAAGGAGACGGGAATTAGGCTAGGGAATTGATGGTGCTGCATCGTTGAGGGCCCGGGCTCCTGGGCGCTAGTCGAGGGCAGCGCTGATAAAATGCTGTCGGCTCCTGGAGCAGGTCTCGAACCTGCAAGCCTTTCGGCGCCTGATTAACAGTCAGGTGCGTTTCCCATTTCCGCCATCCAGGAATGAGTTGGTGGAAGCGAGCGGGACTTGAACCCGCATCTCCCGCTTGCGAGGCGGGGGCTCTGCCAGTTGAGCTATCGTCCCTTCAGAGCCGGTCAACGATCCCCGAAAACCGATTCCCGCTCGTCGGAATCATGCTTTAGGATGCCGTGCGAATGCCACGGCGCGGAGCGCTGCGATGCAAAGTGAAATCACGATCGAGGATCGGCTGCGAATCCAGGACCTGCTCATGCGCTATGTTTGGGCCAACGATTCCGCGAACCTCGAAGGCGTCGTGAGCGCTTTCACCGCTGACGGGATCGTGCAGCCCTCGACCGGCGAGCGCATCCCGGTCCGGCGCTGGGCGGCCGAGACATTCGCGCATCCGGGCCGCGGCGGACGCCAACACTGGGCGCAACTGATGTCGCTCGAACCGACGGCGAACGGCGCCACGGCGCGCTCGTACTGGAAAGTGCTGCAGTGGCGCGCCGCGGCCGATACCAAGGCGATCCACGCAATGGGCTATTACGAAGACCTGTGCGTCAAGGTCGATGGGCAATGGCGCATCAAGGAAAAGCGCATGTATCGCTGTAACGACGAAACGCCGCTGCCGTGGTGACGCCGCCTGACAGGGGAGACGCTACAGTGCCTGTGATACGAACGATCCTCGCCTGGCTCGGGCTCATCGGCAGTATCCTGGTGTCCGGTGTCACGGCACGTGCAGATGATGATTTCTACAGAGGCAGACAGCTCGTCCTGATCGTCGGCACCGACACCGGGGCGGGCTATGATTTCTATGCGCGCCTCCTCGCCCGTCATTTCGCGAGGCACATTCCCGGCAATCCAACCATCGTCGTGCAGAACATGCCCGGCGCTGGCGGGTTGCGGTCGGCTAACCACCTCTACAACATCGCCGCCAAGGACGGCACGGTGATCGGCACCTTCCAGCGCAACCTTCCACTATTGTCCATCGTCGAAAAGGACAATCAGCAGGTGCGCTACGACGCCACCAAATTCACCTGGCTCGGCAGCCCGTCACGCGGCGCCGGCGACGCCTACATGCTGATCGTGCGCGCCGATGCACCGGTCAAGTCGATCCAAGATCTGCGCGGTCCGAACGCCCGGCAGATCGTCGTCGCAGGCACCGCGCCGGGCACCCAGGGCTATGACGTTGCGGCGACGCTGGCGGAGATCATCGGGCTCAAGATGCGCGTCATTCCCGGCTATGCGAGCGCCAACGAAATGTCGATGGCGCTGATGCGCAAGGAAGTCGACGGCCGCATGATCGGGCTCTCCTCCTTGCGATCTACGCAGAAGGACTGGCTGGAGAAAAAGCTCATCCGCATCCTCCTTCAGGTCGGCCGCGAAAGCCGTCATCCCGACCTTCCCGATGTGCCGCTTGCCCGCGAACTGGTCAGCGATCCTGGCGATCGGGCGTTGATCGAGCTGATGAATGCGGTGCAGACGATGTCATGGCCGTTCATGGCGCCGCCCGGCGTGCCGGCGGAGCGCGCTGAAATCCTGCAGCGCGCTTTCATGGAGACGCAGAGCGATCCCGCCTATCTTGCCGATGCGCAACGTCAGGACATGGAATTGTCACCCATCAGCGGCGAGGAGATCCGTCAGCTCCTCGTGGGCTTGAGCGCCAAGCTGACGCCCGAACTGCTCGCGCGCTACAAAGCGATCAACGCAAAAATCAAGAGCGCGACGAAGTGACGATCGACGATACGCTTGCGAGACTCAGGTGAGGGAAAGCCATGACCGAATACAATCAGATCACGGTGGAACGCTCCGGCGCATTGGCGACGATCACCATGCTCCCGCGCGAGAAAGCCAAGCCCTCATCGTCACACTGGGAAATCGGCATTGCGTTGCACGAGCTGCGCTTCGATCACGATAACCGCGTCATCGTGATCACCGGCTCGGACGACATTTTTCACATGCCGCCGAAGGAGTCACCTCATCCCGGGCGCGGCATTCACGTACCCGGGCGGGATTTCGATGCGATCCAGGGGATGCACCAGACCTTCGAGCAGTTCCTGGAGATCGAAAAGCCGATCATCGCCAAGGTCAACGGCCACGCAGTGGGCTGGGGATCGAGCCTCGTCTTCGCTTGCGATTTTATCATCGCGCGCGAGGATGCGATCGTCTGCGACCATCATCTCGCGATGGGCGAGACGTTTCGTGGCGGCTCCACCGAATTCGGCTGCGTCCCCGGGGACGGCGGCACGGCCTTCGTGCCCATGCACATGTCGCCTTGTCTTGCCAAGGAGTATCTTTGGCTCGGGCGCGAAATGACCGGCAAGGAACTCGCTGAACGCGGGATCATCAATGCGGCGGTGCCGGCCGACAAACTTGACGCCAAGGTCGATGCCATGGTCGCGGCGCTGCTGCGGCGCACGCCGCACTCGCTGGCGCTGTCGAAGCGCGCGCTCAACCGCCTGTATGTCGAGACGTTCAACAAGCTCCACGACCTGTCGTATTCCTACGAGCTGTTGAACTTCTACATGTGGGGGCGATCGAAGGATGGCCGCGGCGAGTTGAGTTTTTAGGTCGCCACCTTGTTCGCGGATTTCTGATCGCCCGTCTTGGTGCCTGGAGTTGGTTTCGAGCCAACCTCTCCGCGTTTTCGGCGCGACGCTGTCACCAGATCAGCTTTCCAGGCGAATTGGTGCGGACGGCAGGAATCGAACCTGCACCCCCTGAGTGGCGCTCAGAGACTCTACCGTTGAGCCACGTCCGCTTGTCAGTAATCAGCAGTCAATAACTGATTGCTATCTGCTGCCCCGCTGAAATGGCGCTCCGCAGGGAAATCGAATCCCTCTCGCCGGTTAGACAGACCGGTCGCCTCACCAGATGCGTACCGGAGCAAGGATTGGTTTCCGAGCCGAATTGAACTGCTACCGAGTGCGCTCCCTGAACGCCCTAACGTCGCCTAGGGTACCGAGGCGGTCTGAACCAAAACAGGACTCTGCTGACGGAACCCGCTGGGCAACGACGCGCGGTCATCGTATGGTCGCAATTGGGCGATGCAACATAAGTGAAATTCGCATAACGAGGAGCCCGAGCCGATGCTGTCTCGATCGGCGGTACTGTTCTTGATCAGCATTCTGCTCGTTGGCTGCGGCCAAGGCGAGTCAGCGGTGAAAGGCGAGAAGGGGGATCCTGGGCCTGATGGGGCGGCCGGAGCGGCCGGACCGCCGGGACCAGCGGGGCCGCCAGGACCGGCGGGAGCGGGTGGCACCCCGTTGCGGTTTGCCGAATTCGCCTGCCCGCAGGCCGCCTGCTCGGTGACCTGCAATGAGAACGAGCGAATTCTGACCGCCTACGCGCTCAGCCCCGGTGGGGCGTTCGTCTTCGAGGACGATCGCCGGGCGACTTTCCGGCCGACACGCCGTCCGTCTGGAAAGATCGTCCTGATCTGCGTTCCCCAATCCTGAGTAAGATTTGAACATTACGTTGGGCTTCGCGGCGCCCGAAACGCTGGCGAACGCGTGGCGGTGGCCTGCCGCTATGAAGTGAGCTGCTTTGCTCTCCGGTCATGCCGCCAAGCGGCACGTCCCAGACGTTTTGGACCAAGGCCTCATGCGAACGGAGGATGACATTTTGGCGATTCATGGCTGACCTTCGCGCAAAAAGCTAAGCATCAAGATGCCCTTGACAGCGTGTTGAATTGCTAACTATCAGCTTCGATCTTGGTGGCAGGCATCGACAATGACAGGAGATCCCGTGTTCGTCCGTAGCCTGATCGTCACTTCGCTTATTCTGGATTGTCTATCGGCAGCGCCTTCCAGGGCTGCCGAGCCCATCACGTCCGAAATGTCAACCAGCCGGCCGACAACCTATAAAGCCGTCGCCGTTAAGGGCTTGAACATCTTCTATCGAGAAGCGGGTCCTAGTAACGGCCCTACCATCCTGCTGCTGCACGGATTTCCGTCGTCGTCGCGGATGTTCGACAATCTTATGCCATTGCTCGCCGACCGCTATCATCTGGTCGCTCCTGATTTTCCCGGTTTTGGAAACTCGGAAGCGCCGTCGCCGGAGAAGTTCTCCTATACGTTCGATGCAATTGCCGACATCATCGACGGGTTTACTCAAGCCATCCACCTCGACCGCTACGCACTTTATCTGCAGGACTACGGTGGGCCTGTCGGTTATAAACTCGCCGTCGCGCATCCGGCGCGGGTGACCGGGCTCATCATCCAAAACGCCGTGGCGCATGAAGAGGGGCTGGGCAGGCTGCAAGCCGTGCGCGAGGGCTTCTGGGCCGACCGTGCCACGAACGAGGCCAAGTACCGTGCAGGGCTTGCCTCGCTCGAAGCGGCCCGACTGCGTCACGTGAACGGTTCGCCGCATCCCGAGCGCTACAACCCCGACCTTTGGAACGACGAACACGCGTTCCTGGCCCGGCCGGGCGAGGCCGATATCCAGTCGGACCTGTTCTACGACTACCGCAACAACCTCGCCGCTTTCCCTGCGTGGCAGGCTTGGTTACGTGAACGTCAGCCGCCCACCCTGATCGTCTGGGGCCGCTACGATCCGGTCTTCGACATTGCCGAGGTCGCGGCGCTAAAGCGTGACCTGCCGAAAGCGGAGGTGCATGTGCTGGACGCCGGGCACTTCGCGCTCGACGAGTCCGTGGGCGACATAGCCAAGCTCATGCGTGGCTTTTTAGGGCGCTTGCCCAACCGGGCGCGGTTGCCCAACACGCCCCAACTATCAAGGAAACCGACATGAAGCGCATCGGAGGATGACTGGCGATCTGATCAGGCGGAATATGTTGGCAGAGGTACTGGAGGACCAGGCAGGATTTGAACCTGCGGTGGGCTTTGAGCCAGCGGGTCAAGGGCCCGCTCCGTTCGGCCGCTACGGTTACTGGTCCAAGTGAGGGGGCTGGCGGACCCGGGTGGTTTCGAGCCACTTGCCGACGGGTTAAAAGCCCGCTCCCTCTCCATTCGGGTTGAAGGCTCCGGGTCCACGCGGCGATTTTGGCTGGCGTGAACATCGCGCCTTGCGAATTGGTCCTTCCTCCAGGTGCCGCCCCTGGGCCGCTCGCTTATCGGGCGAGTGCTCTGCTGCTGAGCTAAGGAAGGAATTTCTGGTGCGTCCTCGCGGAGTTGAACTGCGGGCCTCCTGCTTGTCGTGCAGACGCTCTCACCTGCTGAGCTATGGACGCAGAGCCTCCTCAGGGATTCGAACCCCGGATCCCGCGGCGTGGGCGCGGAGCTTTTGGCCGCTAAACTAAGGGGGCGCTGAGATTTCAAGTGGAAATTGGTGCGCCAAGCAGGATTCGAACCTGCACTGCACTCCTTCTGAGGGAGTTGCCTCCTGCCGTTTGGGCTACTGGCGCTTCGCTGGAGCCGCTGCGTGAGTTGAAGACGCGACTTCCGCATTACGAGGGCGGGGCTCTACCGTCTGAGCTAAGCCGGCGAAACTAACAAACGGCCGGCGGCGCCGCCTCCACGGAATGCGGGCGTGCTGTCGGTAGGCGCACCGCTCCCCAAGCGGAGCGCGGCGCCGCCGGCCAAATCTGGACGTTCACGATGTCAAACAGCAAGGCGTTAGTCTGTTACGCACAGGGCAGGTTCGCGCTGTGCGCATACGAGTGAAATTCGTGATGGCCGCGAGCCGTAGGCGCGCCAGCCGTTCGGCTCCCGAACGATCCGAGAGTCCTTTGGTCTTGGCAGCGTGTTTTCAAGAAACAGCAGCCCGCCAATGATCAGTGCGGAGGCCACGCTCAAGGCGGCGAGCGTAGCGAGGGCAAACGCCCGCCATGCATGCGCGCGTCCGCGCCCACGCCAGTGCGCGTAGCCGACCCAATCGGGTCTTTCACTTCGGGTGATAACGCGGGCCATTTAGTCCCTCCTGCCTGATCGGCGGAGGGATTGTGCCAGCCGCCGGCTACTCCGGTTTTCGCAACCCTGTTCGGGCTTGACGATGGACGAGGATGATCCCGGCCGCGCCCATACCCAGCCGATCGCCCGGTCGATTGTTCGACCGGGCGGCGGTGGCGTTGAGCGCAAACGTGTATGTGCCAAAGCGGCGCATCGGGTTCCTCATGGTGCCGCAGACAAGGGCTCGGCGGCGCATCGCCAGCCCATGCGGGCCAACTAGGGCGCGGCGTATGTCAGATTTTTCAGTCTGGATCAAGCTGTGTTCGAAAAAAGCACGTTCGCGAATGTTTGTTACTAGCGGAACGAAATTTTCGGAATGCGTGGGTTGTTTTCGGCGCAATCGTCTTGCTGCTCAAGAATTATCAAGGCGGTGCGAATCGTACTCACTCACAGCTCCAAAAGCTTCTCTGGAAATTTGTGAATCCGTTCCGGCCCATCCGCGTTGATCATGTAGTTGTCACAGAGCGTTGCGAACATACGGTTGTTCATCCAGTTCGGGTGGCAGGCGATGTTCATGCCGGTCTCGATGCGCATCGGCTCGTCCTGCCGGATCAGCGGCCGCTCGACCAGATCGCAACCCTGGCCGTGACAATACAGCCGGCCTTCAAGGGGCCGCCCGTTCGCGCGCAGAAACTCGTTGTATTCCAGGAAGATATCCTTGCAGGCGGCGCCTGGCTTCATGCGCTCGAGCGTGAAGTTGCGCGCCTTGACCAGCATCTCGTGCTCTTCCAGGTCCTGCTGTGCCGCCTTGCCGACCGAGCAGACCCGGCCGATCTCCGTGTATTGGCCGCCCGGCCCATTGGTCTCGACCAGAAGCGTGAACAGGTCGCCTTTGCGGATTTTCCGATTCTGGAGGTGGCGAATATCCTGGCGAACCGGCTCGCCCGGGGTCACCGAGCAGGCCAGATAGATTCCCTGCTCGCCGCCGTGAGACACCACGTATTGTTCCGCGACAGACCCCACCTCAATTTCGCGCATGCCCGGCTCGATCGCCTTGAACGCGGCGGCAAGCGCGCCATCCTGGATTTCCGCCGTGCGCCGGATGAAGGCAAGCTCCTCCTCGCTCTTGATCGCCTTGATGCGGTCTACCATGTCGCTCGCATCGATGAACTGAGCATTGGAAAGCCGACCGCGCTTCAATCCATCGATAAGCGAATAGGCCAGCGTCGCCGGTGTGAGGAGCCCGATGGTCGCCCCGTTGTACGGCTTGAGCGCTTCGTCGGCAGCCTGTACGTCGTAGGCCGCGGTGTAGTGCGCGCTCGCAAAGCCCGGCACGCCGAGATGGCGCTTGACGCCGCGCCGATACCAATCGTCCGATAGCGCGCGATCGGTACCGAACGGCCCCATCGTGATCATGGTCATGTCGTCGTCCCTCGGAAAGACGACAGTAATCGGATAGCCGTTGGTCGCCGGGATATCGGTGAAATATTTGATGTTGCCGCCCATGTGATCGTTGTTGTTCTGCATGAGCAGGACATCGATGCCGCGCGCATCCATCGCCGCCCGCACCGCGGTCCAGCGCCGCTCGAGTTCCTTGGTCGAGACGGGCGCGTTGACGCGTTCGGAGTGGTCGGCCATGGAGACGCTCCTCGGATATCCCGCTGCAGGCGCGAATGCGCTAGCCTGTGATCGGACTGTGAAGGGGCCGTAGGCTTCGGTCAACAGCCGCTGCTCCGAGCTCTTACAAGGTTGGAGGATACGATGATGGGACGCTTATTTGCCCGAGTGGCTGCCGTGCTAGGCTGTTCCCTGGCGGTGGCGATCGCCCAGATGCAGGGAGCGGGGGCGCAGTCGGTGGAGCAGTTCTATCAGGGCCGCACGGTCACGCTGGTCATCCCGACAGCGACCGGCGGCATCAACAATCTCTCCGGCCGCCTGGTCGCGAAACATATCGGACGCTTCATTCCCGGTCAGCCGAACGTCATCGCCCAGAACCGGCCGGCAAACGGCGGGCTCGGCTTGCTCAACGAATTCGCCAGCACGGCGCCGCGCGACGGATCGGTGATCGCGGTGATCCAACGCGCCATCCCGCAGCTTGCGATCCAGGGCGATCCCAAGGCCAAGTTCGACCCGCAGACGTTTACCTGGCTCGGGAGCCTGTCGTCGTTTGCCGAGGACGCCTACATGCTGGTCGTCAATGCGAGCCATCCGGCGAAAACCGTGGACGATCTCAGGAAGCCCGGCATCAGCGCGCGGATCGGCGCGGATGCGCCGGGCTCGACCAATCTCACCTTCGCGCAGATCCCGAGGGATGTGTTGGGACTCAATCTGACGATTGTCGGGGGCTACACCGGCGCCGCCGCGATTTCGGAGGGCATGCGCAAGGGCGAGATCGATGGTCAAGTCATTGGGCTCGCTTCGATCAGCGCGAATCAGCCGACGATGTGGACCAGCAAATCGGTGCGCCCTCTCATCCAGTTCGGCCGCAGCACTCGCAACCCGCAATTACCTGACGTGCCGACCGGGCATGAACTGACCAACGATCCGAAGGCGCTGGCGCTGATCGAATTCGCTGAGCTGCCATTCTTCATGGCGCTGCCGTTCCTCGCACCGCCCGACCTGCCACCGGACCGCGCCGCCGCGCTGCGCTCCGCGTTCATGGCGATGTGCAAGGACACGGCGTTCCTGGAGGACGCCAAGAAGGCCAAGCTCGACATCAGCCCGATCGACAGCGAGGCCGTACGCGCGCTGCTCGCGAAGTCGGCTGCGACGCCGAAGGACGTGATCGAGCACTATAACGACATCGGCGGAATGAAGCGCTGACTCTCATTCACGCCCCGGGGCAGGTCGCGGTGACGCCGCCGTCAACCGTGAGTTCGATCCCGGTGATGTAGGAGGCCTCGTCCGAGGCGAGGAACAGGCACGCGTAGGCGACTTCCCAAGCCGTGCCGGTGCGGCCGAGCGGCACCGTCGCATTGCGGGCGGCGGCGTAGTCTTCCGCGTTCTTGAAGCCCTTGAGTTCGTAGCTGCGCTTGCCGCCGATCTGACGGCGCACGAATGGCGTGTCGATGTAGCCCGGCAGTACGCAATTGGCACGAATGCCGTCGCGCGCATGTTGTACGGCGATGTTCTTCGTGAATGCGTTCACCCCGCCCTTCGCCGCCGAATAGACCGCGGTCGGAACGCCGAGATGGCGGATCGCCGAGATCGACGAGATGTTCACGATCGAACCGCCGCGCTGGCGCTGCATCACCGGCACCACGGCGTGGCAGCTCAGCATCACCGAAGTGAGATTGCGCGCCAAGGTCTCGTTCCAGTCGGCGAGCGTGATCGTCGACAACGCCCGTCCCGTGCCCTGGCCGCCGACATTGTTGTGCAGGACGTTGATGCGCCCGAAGCGGTCGTGGCAAGCCTTTACCAAGCCATTGACGGCGTCCTCCTGCGTGACATCGGCCGCGAAGGCCGCGGCGTCGCCGCCCTCCGAGCGGATGATCGCGGCCGTTTCCTCCGCGGCCTCCAGCCGACGATCGACACAGAACACCTTGGCGCCCTCGCGCGCGTAAAGCACCGCCGCAGCCTTGCCGTTGCCCCAGCCCGGACCAATCGCTCCGGCGCCGAGGACGAGGGCAACCTTGCCGGCCACGCGGCCACCGCTGCGGTGCTCGCCGTCCTTCGGGGCCACGTCAGTTGCGTCCGACCTTGGCGCGTTCGACCACCTCGCGCGGCGAGGCATAAAGCCGTCGCAGCAGGCCCTCGATCTCCTGGCCGGTGGTGGGGCCGACCTCGAATTTGACTTTCTCGGCATCGGCGCGGAAAGCCGGGTCCTTCATGGTCGCGTCGAAGGCGGCACGCAGATAGGCGACGCGATCGGTGGCAACCCCCGGCGGCCCCATGAACGGCCGCGCGAACTTCAGCGGCGCGAAGATCAACTCCAGGGCCTGCCGGTCCGCCGGTGTCTTCGCGTAGTCGAGTACGAGCGGCACATCGGGATGCTCGGGATGTTTCTCGACCGCAAGCTGCACAAGGGGGATCATCTTGCCGTCCCTGATCCAGTCGCCGTGCAGCGAAAGCACCGACGACCAATAGATGCCGCAGATGCCTTGCAGTTCGCCACGCTCGATCGCAAGAAAGATCGGCGCCGCGCCGGGATAGCCGGAGACGAGCTTGAGTTTCGTCCCCACCAGCGCGTTCAAAATCTTGGGAAAGAGATTGCTGTCGGCGCCTGTGCCGGTGCCGCCAACCGTGAACTCGGTCTTGAGCGCATCTTCGAAGCGCTTGATTGGCGCGGTGTGCCAGGCCTGGCAGCTGGAGACTTCGGCATTGATGCTGCCGACCCAGGAGAACTCCGTCGCCTTGAAGGTCGCGGCAGCATTGTCATAGAGCGGCTCGAACGCTACGCCAGACCCGATGGTTCCGATGACGGTGCCGTCTTTCGGCGCAACGTTGAACACATAGTTTGCGGCCTTGAGCGAGCCGGCGCCGGGCATGTTCTGCACCACCACCGAAGCGCCGTTGAGATGGCGGCCCCAATGCCGCGCCAGCATCCGGGCATAGGCGTCGTAGCCGCCGCCGACTTCGAACCCGACGATGATGTTCACTTGGCGGCCGGCGTAGAACGCCTCCGGCGTTTGCGCGGAGGCCGGAAGGCTGACGAAGGACAACGACGCGACGGCCGCCGCAAGGATCCGCCCGATCGAAACTCGCTTCATGACCAATTCTCCTTGCATCTTTCAACGCGAAATCGTTGCAATTCATTTGCTCAACAACTCATGCGCGGTGCAACTCCGTTCTTCGCGATCGCGTCCATCCACAATGCGTGAATGCGCGGGTCCTGATCGGCATAGGCAATCTCGGCGCTGCCGGAGGCGTACACCGTTTTGTCGCCATAAGCGGCGCGGCGGCTGCGGAACATGGGATAATGCCGGCTGCCGAGTTGCACATCGAGGACGCGCGCGACGGTCGCGCCGGAATTGAAGTGCTGATGGAATTCCATGCCAGGTGCTGCGGTGACCACGCCCAGGCGCCAGTCGGTGCGCGCAAAGTCCTGCGCGCCTTCTTCCCACGCCAGCGTATAGCCTTCCCCGGAAACGCCGAAGAGGTGCGAGCCCTGCATCTGACGCGAAGCCTGGCCGTAGGTGCCGGCCGGAAGCTCGGCGATGTCCGCGCCGATCGCGACGTCCGCGAGTGGCAGCGGATGCGAGCGCAGATGGTTGGCGGCCGACACGCGATCGAGCGCAAGTGCGCCCGCATCGGAGACGAGTTGGCAGGCGCGCTCGGGAAAGGGCAGGGGGGTGTCGAAGATGAAACGCTCGTTGCGGTAGAGGCTCAGCAGATAACGGAGGTCGTTGACGGCGGCGAAGCGTGCAGGCCCGGTCCCAATGTTGCGGTGACGGTAGCGCGCATTCATCGGCAGCGCGAAGACGCTTCGCGGGCCCCATTCCATGTTGCTTGTCTGGCCGTTGGGAAGGTCCACCTCGGTCACGCCGCGGCCGTCGATCACAAAACAGAGTTCTTCATATAGGTGCCGCTGCGGCGCCGGGCGCGCACCCACGGCAAGCTCAATCAGGAAAACCGTCAGGAAATCGCAACGGCCATCAAGATGGCAGATTGCGCCGTTGACGCCGAACCGCGCCCACGGCCTGGTCTCGACGGCGAACAGATCAATCGTTCGCGCGGCGTGGATGGGGATGCCTTCGCCCTTCGCCCAATCCTCGTAAGGATCGACCAGATATTTGCCGGCGGGAGCCGCGGGTGCTGGGGCTGCGGCGTTCGTCATCACGCGCTCTTTTTCACGAAGGGAGCTTCATCGATGAACTTGCCCATGCCTGACTTGACGCCGTATTTGGCGATCTCGTCGAGCCAGATCTGATGAATGCGCGGGTCTTGATCCTCATATTCGATCTGTGCGCCGCCAAGCTTGATGTCGCGGTCGACGCCAACGTCCCAGATCTCGCGCTTCATCTTCATCAGCGGATAGCGCACCGAGCCGATCTGCAGCGCGAGATAACGCGAAGGATGGTTGGCGATGTTGAAATGCTGGTGGAACATGGAATCCGGTGGACAATAAACGCAGCCATGCTCCCAATCGACCCGCACAAAATCCTGGTCGCGGTCATGCCAGAGCAGCGAATAGCCCTTGCCGGTGACCGCGAACACGCTCACCCCGTCGAAATGGCGGTGGCCTTTCTTGTAGGTGCCGACCGGCATCTCGGAGGAATGCGCGCCGATCGTGCTGTCCGCAAGCATGAAACGCAGCATCGAGCCGCCGGCGCCGCGCTCCGCCCAGGCCTTGAGTTCGAAGCCCGAAAGATCGGAGACGAAATTGGTTTCCCACTGGTGTCGGCCGGGCCGTACCGCAATGAACTCACCATCGCCGGCGAAGTAATTCTGTCCCCCGCTGCGCTCCGGAAAATCGATCGGGCAATCGAAGATCAGCGCCTCGCTGCGGAACCGGTTCATGGTGAACACCATGTTGTTCGCCGAGGCGAAGCGCGCGGGCTCGCGGCCGGACACATTGAAGTGCTGGTGCAGCGCGTTGAGCGGGATCGAGAATAGGCTTTTCGGTCCCCATTCGAAGCTGTGTTTGCGGCCGTCCTGCGTGGTCACGGTGGTCGAGCCGTGACCGGAGATCACGTAGATGACCTCCTCGTAGATGTGGCGCAGCGGCAGCGACTTGCCGCCAGGCGGCAGCTCGAATGCGAATATCGTGAGGAAATCATCGCGCCCTTTGAGGTGGCAGAAGGCGCCGTGCATCCCGTAGCGGTCCCACGGCGCGACCGGTACCTTGCGGATGTCGATGCCGAAATCCTCGACGACCGGCACGCCCTGGCGCTGTGTCCATTCGAGGTAGGGATCGCTGAGGAGTTTCTGGTCTGCAGCATCAGTCATTATGCGATGCCCTCTGCATTCACACTCGTTCGAGCCTACACCAGGATTGGGCGTTATAGTCGGCGCGCTTTGGTCGCAGCCTGGTCGACCGCCCACTCCCCGTTCCGCCGCACAACGACCACGCCGAACTCGCTCGCCGCCTTCTCCGGGGAGACGTAGCCCTCGTGCACGTCGCGCAGCACCCGTGCTGGATCGCGTGCGAACGGGTCGCCGTAGCCGCCACCACCCGGCGTTTCGAGGCGGAAAATATCGGCGGCCCTGAGCGGAAAGTCGGAGTAGCGCGACGGCAGCACCTTGGCGTGGTCCGTTCCCGGATTGATCGTGCATTTACCCGCGCCGCCGCGCTTGCCGCCGCGCACGCCCTGTGGTGGCACGGCGTGCTTGGTCGAGCGCAGCGTGAAGCGGGCTTCGGCGAGATTGACGTATTCGCGCACGAAGCCAAGCCCGCCGCGGAATTCGCCAGGACCGCCGGAATCCTTGATCAGTTCGAGGCGTTGCACGCGCGTCGCGAATTCGCTCTCGATGATCTCAATCGGCGCGATGCGCGCGTTGCTCTGGTTCGAACAAGCGCCTGAGAGGCCGTCGCGCCCGGAACGGCCGCCGGTGCCGCCGCCCAGAATTTCGTAGTGCACGTAGCCCTTGCCGGAGCGCGTGGCACGGCCGCCGATGATGATCGAGCGGCTCGACGAGCCGTCGCCGCGGCCCTTCTTGGCGAGGCTGCTGAGCGCTTCAAGCGTTGCCTCGACGATGGCGTGGATGGTCGGGTTGTAAGTATTCAGCGGCGCCGGGAAGCGCGGATTGACGACGCTGCCTTCGCGCAGATTCACCTCGGCGACCTTGAGGAGCCCGCTGTTGATGTGGATGGAATTGTCGGTCAGCGTGATCAGGCAATAGACCAGTGACGCCTGCACCAGTGCCGGCCGTACATTGGCCGGCCCACGCGCCTGATCGGCCGACTGGGAAAGATCAAAAATGATGCGGTCGCCGCGCTTCTCCACCGCCACGTGGATGCGGATCGGCCTGTCGAGATCGATGCCGTCGTTGTCGACAAAGCGCTCAGCCTCGAAGCGCCCGTCCGCCCATTCCGCGATCAGCGAGCGCATGGCGCTTTCGGACATGGTCATGAGCTGGTCGAGGCAGGAGAGCACGCGGTTCTCGCCGTATTTGGCGATCAGCTCCTGCACGCGCGCTTCGCCCAGCCGGTCGGCGCCGAGCTGGCCGCGGATGTCGCCCAGTACCAGCTCCGGCGTGCGGCTGTTGGCGGCGAGAATGCGCTCGATCTCGGTGTTCACCTCATAGGCGCGCTGATAGCGCACCGCCGGAAGGTGAATGCCTTCTGCAAAAATCTCTCGGGCCATCGCCCAGCAGCTTCCCGGCACCGGACCGCCGATGTCGCTCTTGTGCGCCAGCGTGCCGCAGAAGCCGATGTGCCGCCCGTTAGCGAAGATCGGCGTGATCACCGCCATGTCGGGCGCATGCGGGCTGCCGCCTTCGTAGGGATGATTGATCAGAAACGCGTCGCCTTCCTCGAGACTGCCGCGGTAGGCGTCGAGCACCGCGCGACAGCAGACCGGAAATGAGCCGATGTGCAGAGGCAGTACAACGTGCTGCGCCACCACATCGCCGTCAGCATTCATGATCGCGCAGGAAGCGTCCTGCGATTCGCGGATGATGGTGGAGTAGCCGGTGCGGAAAAGCGCGTTCTGCATCTCCTGCACGATGCCGACCATCGAAGCCTTGACGACCTGGAAGGTCACCGGATCGACGGTTTCGGTGGCGGTCTGCGCGTGCACGTTCATGGGCGACCCTCGGCCACGATGATGTTCTTCCACTCGTCGACGCGCGCCACGTGCCCGGGCGGGATGACGAGGGTCGCATCGAGCTGTTCGACGATGGCGGGACCGGCGATCGAGAGTCCGACGTCGAGCCGCTCGCGCTGATAGACCTTTGTCTGCAACGTCTCGCCGGCAAAATGCGCGGCGCGGGTCTCGCGATAGGCGTCCTCCAGCGTTGCGCCGGAAAACGCGAACTTAGGCATTTCGACTTCGGGCACGCGGCCGATCCCGGTGACGCGGTAGGTCACCACCTCGACGAGTTCATCCGGCGCGTTGTGGCCGAACAGGCGCTTGTGCGTCTCGTCGAATGCCGCGCGAACCGCGTCGAGGTTGGCGCGGTCGAGCGCACCCGGAGGCAACGGGATCGTCAGTTCATAGCCCTGGCCGGCGTAACGCATGTCGAGCGCGTATTCGAGCGATACCTGATCGTCGTGAAATCCTTCGTCGGCAAGCTCTTGCGCCGCCTGCTCGGAGAGCGAGCCCAGCAGGCGATTGGCGTCCTCGGGATCGAGCTCGTTGATCGGCGTCAGCCGGGAGGCGGCGTAATCGTGCTTTACGTCCGCCTGCAGGAGGCCGATGGCCGAATTCACCCCGGGATAGAGCGGCACGATGACGCCCTTCATGCCGAGGTTCTGCGCCATCTGCGAGGAATGCAGTGGCCCGGCCCCGCCGAACGCAACCAGCATGAATTCGCGCAAATCGTAACCGCGCATGGTGGAGATCGCCTTGATCGCTTCCTCCATCTTCACGTTGATGATGCGCACGATCCCTTCTGCCGCATCGAGCGCCGGAAGCCCGAGCGGCTTCGCGACATGCTCCTCGACCGCGCGCATGGCTTTGTCTTTCGCCAGCACCATGCGGCCGCCGAGAAAATTGGTCTCCGCGAAATAGCCGAGCACCATATTGGCGTCAGTCACGGTCGGAAGCTCGCCACCCTTGTTGTAGCAGGCGGGGCCGGGCACCGCGCCGGCGCTCTGCGGGCCGACTTCGAGCTGGCCGAGCCGGTCGACGCGCGCGATCGTGCCGCCGCCCGCCGACACCGTGTTGATGTCCATCATCGGCAGCGCGATCACGCGGCCGTCGACATGGATGCGGTTGCTGAAGGACGCCTGCGCGTCCTTGATCAGGGCGACATCGCAGGAGGTCCCCCCCATGTCAAAGGTGATGAGATTGCCATGGCCGGTGACGCGGGCGAGGTTCGCTCCCGCGGTCGCGCCGCCGGCGGGACCTGAGAGCACGGTTGCGACCGCTTTCTTCGCACTCGTCTCGAAGGTCGCAGTGCCGCCGTTCGACTGCATGATGTAACGCTTGCGGGTCGTTATTCCGGCGCGGGCAAGGCGCGTGCCGAGATGGTGGATGTAGCGTTCGAGGATCGGCTGCAGGTAGGCATTGATGACGGTGGTCGAAAGCCGGAAATATTCACGGATCTGCGGCAGAACGTCTGACGAAAGCGAGATGCTCACGCCCGGCATTTCCTCGGCCAGGACTTTCCGGACCTTCTGCTCATGCTGCGGGTGAAGGAATGAAAACAGGAGACAGACCGCGATAGAATCAATGTTCTTGCCGGCAAGCTCGCGCAAAGTCGCGCGCAGCGTATCTTCGTCGAGCGGCGTGACGACGTTCCCCTGGAAATCAACGCGTTCGCGCACCTCGCCGGTGCGGCTCTGCGGCACCAGCAGCGCGGGCTTCTCGTAGTTCATGTTGAAGATCGCGGCGCCGTACGGGATCGATTGCTCCTGGATCTCGTAGATGCCGCGAAAGCCTTCCGTCACCAGGAGGCCGGTACGCGCGCCCTTGCCTTCGAGCAGCGCGTTGGTTCCGACGGTGGTGCCGTGACAGAAATATTCGATATCGCCGGGGGCGACGCCCTTCTCCAGCAGCGCTTCGACGCCCTTGATGATTGCTTCCGATGGGTCGTTCGGCGTGGAGGGGAGCTTGAAGATCGTGATCTCGCAGGCATCCTCGTCGTAATACACGACGTCCGTGAAGGTGCCGCCGGTGTCGACCGTGATCCGATATCTGCTCATGGCGATTTCAGCGCCCGACACGCGTTCCCGTCATCGCCGCGGAGCGTTGCGCTTCCGCTCGCAAAAGGCAAAAGTGCGCATCGCGTTCGCTCCAATCGCTTGGTGCCGGTGCGCCCCGCTGACGGGTGATGAAAAGGACTGAGAGGAACCATGGGATCGTATTGGCACACGCTCGGCGAATATGTCGAGGCCCTCGACAAGGCCGGAAAGCTCGTCCGGGTGACGATGCCGATCAACAAGGATACCGAGCTGCATCCGCTCGTGCGGCTGCAGTTCCGCGGTCTGCCGGAGGCGCAGCGCAAAGCCTTTCTGTTCGAGAACGTCGTCGACGGCAAGGGCCGCAAATACGACATTCCGGTGCTGGTGGGGGCACTCGCCGGGTCCGCGGAAATTTACGCGATGGGCATGCGCTGCGATCTCACCGACATCGAAAATGTCTGGAAACGCGCCCTGTCCAACCAGATCGCCCCGGTGCAGGTGGAGAAGGGGGCATGCCAGGACGTCGTTATCACGGGCGACGAACTGCGCCGCGCCGGCTGCGGTCTTGGCCGGCTGCCAATCCCGATCTCGACGCCGGGCTTTGACAACGCGCCCTATACCAGCGCCGGCCATTGGGTCACCAAGGACCCGGAGACCGGGATGCATAATCTCGGCAACTACCGCGGGATGGTGAAAGCCGAGGACCGCATTGGCGTCCTGCTCGGCCGGCTCAACTGGGGCATGCGCTACCACATCGACCGCTGGCGCGACTTGCGCGGAGCCAAGCAGGTGCCGGCCGCCATCGTGCTCGGCGCACCGCCGCACGTCACCTACGCCGCCGTGACGCGTATTCCGAACGATATGTGCGAATACGACGTTGCGGGCGGCCTGGTCGGCAGCCCGGTCGAGGTCGTGCGCGGCGTGACCCAGGATCTGCTCGTGCCCGCGGAGGCCGAGATCGTGATCGAGGGCACCGTGCCGACCGACGTGATCGAGATGGAAGGGGCGTTTGGAGAATTCCCCGGCTACATGGCGCAGCGCGACTACGCGTTCTTCATGGACGTGACCGCGATCACGATGCGCAAGAAGCCGATCTTCATCTCGATCCTCTCCCAGATGCCGCCGAGCGAAAGCAGCAAGATGCGCAACATCGGCCGCGCCGCCGCCGGCATCCGGCTCTTGCGCGCCGCCGGCCTCGATAACGTGATCGCGGTCGAATATCTCGAATGCGCGGGCTCCAACGCGGTCGCGGTGGTGAAGCTCAAGAAACGCGATCCTGACGACGGCAAGAAGGCGCTGCGGCTCCTCGCCGAGAAATTCATGGGCAAGATGCTGGTCGCGGTCGACGAGGACATCGACATCAAGGATGCGGAGAACGTGATATGGGCGATCGCCTACCGCTCGCAGCCTTTTCGCGATACCGAAGTGGTCGAAGCGCCGCCGTTCACGCTCGACCCAGCGGCCGTGCCGCCGGGCGCGTCGCGTGGGCTGGTGACCCGCGACAAGCCGCCCCGCTCGACGGCGCTCCTCATCGACGCCACCATGCCGTGGGCCTATCCGCCCCTGTCGCTGCCGAAGCGCGAATTCATGGAGCGTGCAATCGAGATCTGGCAGGGACTGCAGATGCCGCCGCTGAATCTGAAGGCGCCGTGGTGGGGCTACTCGCTCGGCCATTGGACCGAGGAAGAGGAGAAGGAAGCCGAACTCGCGGTCCAGGGGCGGCACTACGAAACCGGAGAGAAGCAGAAACAGGGCCGCAAGCGCTTCGGGGAGTGAGACTTCTCCTTCCGCCTGACTTACGGGAAGGTCCCGCAAACGTTCTCTTGAATTGCAGGTATGATACAGAGGAGGACAGGATCGGTTGGCATCATGAAGTCTGCAACCTCATCTCGACATAACGCGATCACCATCGTTGCGACGCTGGTTTGGACGGTCGCACCGACGTTCGGTGTACCCGCGCGCGCCGACGATTACTTCAAAGGCAGGACCATCCGGCTGGTCGTGGGCACACCGCCCGGCGGCGGCTACGACGCCTACGGGAGGCTCGTGGGGCGCCACCTCTCCGACTTCATCCCAGGAAAGCCAACGGTGATCGTGTCGAACATGCCGGGCGCATCGGGGACCAAGGCTGCGGCCTATCTCTATGCGATCGCGCCGAAGGACGGCACCGTCATCGCGACGTTCAACAAGTCGATGCCATTCTACCAAGCGCTCGCTCAGATCGGGATTAACTTCAAGACCGAGGAGATGGCCTGGATCGCCAGCCTGAGCCAGGCCGCGGACGTCGTCGCCGTCTGGCACAAGACCGGGGTGAAGAACATTGCCGACGCCAAGCGTCGCGAAGTCGTCATGGGAGCAGACTCGAACGGCGGCACGATGACGACGTATCCGATGCTGCTGAATACGATGCTCGGCACGAAGTTCCGCATCGTTACCGGCTATGCCGGCAGCAATGCCGTCAACCACGCGATCGAGCAGGGCGAGGTCGACGGCCGAGGCAGCACGCCGTGGGTGTCATGGAAAGCGATGCGGCCGGATTGGGTCAAGAATGGGGAAATCATTCCCCTCGTGCAGATCGGTCTCAAGCCGGAAGCCGACTTGCCTGGCGTGCCCTTGCTGACCGATCTCGCGGAGAACGATGAGCAGCGGCGGATGTTCCGGTTCGTCAGCGCGCCGGTCTCGATCGAGCGGCCCTTTGCCGGTCCGCCAGGCATGGCGCAAGAGCCGCTTGAAATCCTGCGGCGCGCGTTCGACCAGATGGTGAAGGACGACGCGTTCCTGGCTGACGCCGCGCGTCAGGCGATGGACATCGATCCGCGCAGTGGCGAGGACGTCGCCCGGATTGTTGCCGAGATCGTGTCGACGCCGCCGGGGATCGTGCAGAAAGTCAAGGAGATCACCTCGAAGGACGCCGATGGCAAAAGCGTCGGTTCACCGGTCAAGCGAGAAGATCCCTGACATGGAAACCGCGGTGGGCGCCAAGCCCGACTTACGTTATTTGATCGATTCCTATCTGGTCTGGGCGGCGCGCCAGGACATTCCGATCGTCGAAGGTGTCGCCGTCGATCTTCATCATGTGGAGACCACGTCGTGGCCGCGCGTCGGCGTCGGTTGCCGTGGCGCGTTCGTGCATTTGCGCGGGCGCGGCGATTTCGTGGCCCTGCAGGTGATCGACATTCCGCCTGATCGCTCGACGGACCGGCTCCGCCACCTCTTCGACGAGGTCTGGTACGTTCTCGCCGGCCATGGCCGCGTGGTGATCGAAGGGGACAAGACCTATGAATTCGACTGTGGAGCGCGGGCGCTGTTTTCGCCGCCTCTCAATGCACCGTACCGTCTGACCAACACCTCGGCTTCGGAGCGCATGCGGCTCGTCTGCGCGAGCAACCTGCCGTTCCTGATGAACGTGTTCCGCAACGAGAGTTTCCTGTTCGACAATCCGATGGCGTTTCCGCAGCGCGTCGCGCGCGACGGCTATTTCTCGGGCGAGCGCGATGTGCTCCCGGCGGATCACGGGCGCCAATTCTGGGATACCAGCGTGATCCCCGACCTCGTCGCGCTGCCGTTGCCGGAATGGCGAGCACGCGGCGGCGGGAGCCGCAATGTCGAGATCGGCCTTTCCGGCAGTTCGATGCACGTTCATCTCTCCCAGATTCCCGCGGGCACCTACAACAAGGGCCGGGTGGCGGCGGGTCCGCATGTCTTTCCGCTGGCGGGCTCGGGCTACACGCTGGTGTGGAAGGACGGCGATGCCGAGTTCGAGCGGCACGACTGGCGGCCTGGGCTTGTGTTTGTCGCGCCGGATGACCGCTACCATCAGCACTTCAACACCGGAACGCAGCCCTCCCGTCACTTTGCGGTCTCGTTCGGCAATCATCGCTATCCGGTGCTGGCGCGGCTCGCGAAGCGCGCCGAAGCGCCGGTGACGGCGGTCAAGGATGGCGGCCCCCAGGTCGATTTCGAGGATCAGGATCCGCGCATCCATGCGCTGTGGTCGAGCGAGCTCGCCAAAAACGGGACCGCCTCCCGCATGGAGACTTGGCTCGGGGAGGGAAAGTCAACACGATGAAAGCCGCGTCGCAACTGCTGCGCGATCCATACCTCGAATGGAGCCGCCGCGAAGGCATTCCGATCCACGAAGACTTTGGTGTCGATCTGCTCGCTGCCGAAACCGCGCCGTGGCCGCGGCTGGGCGATCGCTGCGGCGGCGCGTTCATCCATCTCAAAGGTCGTGGCGACTGGATGACGGTTTTTCTGCTGGAAATCCCGCCGGGCCACGCCTCGTCGCCGCAGCAGCATCTGTTCGACGAGATGTTCTACGTGCTGTCCGGCACCGGCAGCGTCGTCGTCGAGATGCCTGGCGGCGGCAAGCACGCGTTCGAATGGGGACCGCGCAGTCTGTTCGCACCGCCGCTCAATTCCCGCTATCGCATCTTCAATGCATCAGGGCGCGAGCCGGTGCGGCTCGCCTGCTCCAACGACCTGCGCATCCTGATGAACATCTTCCACACTGACGCGCTGTTCTTCGACAACCCGTTTCCATTTCCTGAGCGCGAAGGTCTGCCGGGTTTCTACAGCGGCGAGGGCGAGATGACTTCGATCCGCCCTGGCCGCAATCTGTGGGAGACGAATTTCGTTCCGGATATTGGGGCGTTCGAACTGAAACCATGGGAGGCGCGTGGCGCCGGCTCCTCCAACATCCAGTTTCTCCTCAGCGAAGGGTCGATCGGGGCGCACGTCTCCGAAATGCCGGTCGGCACCTACAAGAAGGGCCACCGTCACGGACCGGGCCTGCACATCTTCTTCATTCATGGCTCGGGCTACACGCTGCTCTGGTACGAGGGCGACCGCGATTTCCAGCGTGTCGATTGGCGCCACGGCATGTGTTTCGCGCCGCCAGACGGGATGTTCCACCAGCACTTCGACACCAGCGCACGCCCGGCGCGCTACATGGCGGTTGGCTTCGGCTCCAAGCGCTATCCGGTCGTGTGGGAGCGGCGCGTCGGCTCGGAGGGCCGCCGCACCGATGTGAGCATCAAGGAAGGCGGTGCGCAGATCGAGTATCATGACCAGGACCCCCGCATCCACCCGCTGTGGCTTTCGGAGATCAGAAAGCACGGCGTGGCCTCGCAGATGGGGAAGTTCTTCGACGAGACGCAAATGGCGCCGGCGGAGTGAAGATATTCAAGTGAAGATATTCAGGCGGCCCATTGTGTGTCGGCGTGGCCGCAATCTCCGCTCATTCCCGCGTAAGCGGGAAACCAGAGCAACAGGTACAAACGGCGGACCTTGTGCCCCTGGGTCCCCGCTTTCGCGGGGACGAACGGAATGTCGAATGTGAATCGGCTTAGTTGAGACCTGACTTAGCCAACGCTGCGCCGCCCCTATTGGTTGTCCGGCGCGGGGTACGCCGTCGTCAAACTTCGCCTCGCCGTCGAACTAAAAGTCCGAGGGCGCGCGGAACGCCGGGGCGCCGAGCACCCCGTGATCCTGTGCACGAAGATAAGTTCGAGTGCACAGGCAGTCTTAATCACGGAAAGTGCCGGTTCCCCGGCGTTCCGCGCGCGGTGTTTGTAGGCTTGCTCCGCGCGACCCCCGGTGGCTGACGTTTCGGATGCCGTCGGTTCGTGCCTCGCGGCCGACCGGCATCTATCCACCGCTGAAGGAGTTGACCGCAGCGCCCGCGCATGGCGGAGCGAACGCCGCGGTGCGCCAATCCCGTGACGCGCTGTGGCGCGCCGGGACCGCGCGGCTTGGGCCGCCGTCACGCGGGGTGCGAGCCCCGCATCACGGCCACCGCGCCAACCGTCGCGGGTGTCCCCGCGCCGATCCCGAAGTGGACGCGCCGCATCTCCAGCGCGCCGCTCCGGCCGTCCCCGCCCTTTGAACGCCTTCGAAGCGCGCCCTCGGTCGGGACGAGGTATGGAGAATATAATCCTATGACCGAGTTTTGTCAAGATGAACCGTGGCGGCGATTGAGCGGGACCGTAGCCCGCATGAGCGAAGCGACATGCGGGTTGGCTTCAAAACGGCTGAGGCTTCAAAACGGCTCAGCCCCGGATATCGCTTCGCTCATCCGGGCTACAGCCGGTCCGGGCTACTCGCTCGCTAGGAAATAATTGCGGTGAACCGCGGCGGCGACCGTAGCCCGCATGAGCGCAGCGACATGCGGGTTGGCTCCAAAACAGGTTCAGGCTTCAAAACAGGCTCAGCCCCGGATATCGCTTCGCTCATCCGGGCTACAGCCGGTCCGGGCTACTTGCTAGGAAGTAATTGCGGTGAACCGCGCCAACGACCGTAGCCCGCATGAGCGCAGCGATATGCGGGTTGGCTTCAAAACAAGCTCAGACTTCAAAACGGGCTCAGCCCCGGATATCGCTTCGCTCATCCGGGCTACCTTCTACTTTCTATCCGTTGCGGGTTACGCCTTCGGCTGACCCGTCCTACCGAACCTGCACGATACCTCCTTCAAAGGCGCGCGCGGATGTGATGGAGTAGGCGTGGCAAGTGGGAAATGGGAGATTCCGGATGTGCATGAGCCTGATGTTGAAGATGTTCGGAGCGTCGCTGTTCTTCCAGGGCTGCATGAATGCGGAGCCGGTCTCTTTGCCGGGACCCGCCGCGGCGCCGGCGCCAGCCGTGACGTCGGAGGATTGGGCTCCCCTGGTCGCCAAGGGCGATGCCGAGGAGGACGGGAGCATCACGTACCTGTTCCGCGATCCCACCGGCCGGGTCCGGCCTGCGGTGGCCACGTGTATTGACGCGATACCGAATGAGCGCGAAGGCAATGTCAGGATCGTACAGACCAAACTCAAAACTCTGACGATCTATTCCGTCGCCTGCGCCGAGCCGCCGAAGGTGATGTGAGGTTGTCGGATGGGTAGAGCGCAGCGAAACCCATCATCTTCCTGCGCAACGCGGGCGGCGGCCGTTTCACTTCGGTCAAGCCAATGTGTACAAGTTTCGACGCTGTATGATGGGTTTCGCTGCGCTTTGCCCATCTTACGGCTGTACAAGAAGGTCGACGCATGAACGACGCTCCTCCAGACCGCCTGTCCAACGATCCCCGCAGCCCCTATTACGACGAGGAAGTGCTCGCGCGCGACGTGGGCATCCGCTTCAAGGGGGTCGAGAAGCACAATGTGGAAGAGTATTGCGTGAGCGAAGGATGGATTCGCGTCGCGGCCGGCAACGCCAAGGATCGCTACGGAAATCCGCTCTCGATCAAGCTCACCGGCCCCGTCGAACCCTACTTCCGCGGCAAGGAGCAGGCGTAGGTCGCGGCGCACGCAGGGTGGGCCAAGCGAAGCGTGCCGACCGTTTCTTGGTCATCCGCGAACATACGTTGGTACGGCGCTGCGCGCCTTTGCCCACCCTGCGGCTATTGTCCTTTATCTCCGGCGCGTCCATTATGGCCGTGCACCGGCGCCATCGGCAGGCACGATTTCAATCCGAAAAATCGACTTTGCTTTGTGTCGCCGGTCCGGCGGCTCGCGAAGCCGCCTTGTCGTCAGCATTCCAGAGGGAATACCCATGAAATTTCCCCGCCGACAATTTCTGCATCTCGCAGCGGGTGCCGCCGTGCTGCCAGCGGTCTCGCGCGTCGCCAGCGCGCAAGCTTATCCGGCACGGCCGGTGCGCATCATCGTTCCGGTCGCCCCCGGCGGTGCGCTCGACATCCTCGCGCGCCTGATCGGCCAATGGCTCTCGGAGCGGCTCGGACAGTCCTTCGTCATCGAGAACCGGCCGGGCGCGGGCACCAATATCGGCGTCGAGGCGGTCGTGCGCGCACCCGCCGATGGCTATACGCTTCTGCTGATCCCCGCCTCGGTGACCGCCAACGCGACGCTGTACGAGCACCTCAACTTCAATTTCATCCGCGATATCGTTCCGATCGCGATGATCAGCCAGCTACCGCTTGTCATGGAGGTGAATATATCGTCTCCGGCCAAGACGGTTCCCGAGTTCATCGCCTATGCCAAGGCCAATCCGGGCAAGATTAGCATGGCGTCGGGCGGCAGCGGCAGCACGTCCCATGTCGGGGGCGAGTTGTTCAAGATATTGACCGGCATCGACATGCTCCATGTGCCTTATCGCGGCGGCGCGCCCGCGCTCACCGACCTGCTCGGCGGGCAGGTGCAGGTGTATTTCAGCCCTCTGCCCGAATCGATCGAGACCATCAGGGCCGGCAAGGTGCGCGCGCTGGCGGTGACCACCGCGGTGCGCGCGGAGGCACTGCCGGATGTGCCGACCGTGGGCGAGTCCATCCCAGGCTTCGAGGCCAGTACGTGGCAAGGCATCGGCGCGCCCAAAAACACCCCTGCCGAAATCGTCAACCGGTTGAACAAGGAAATAAACGCCGCGCTCGCCGACCCCAAGATCAAGGAGCGGCTCGCAGAGCTTGGCAGCATGCCGACGCCGATGTCGCCTGCCGACTTTGAGAAGCTGATCGTCACGGAAACCGAGAAGTGGGGCAAGGTGATCCGCGAAGCCAACATCAAGCTGCAGGGACCATGATCGGCGACTGGCCGACATTCCATCGCTCCCGATGCGCGCATCCGGCGCGTCCGCAATCCGCTTCGCGCATGCGGAGCGTGCTGGGCTCCTTAGAGCGAATTCCGCTCGTCGGCGCGGAGGCGGGGACCCAGGGGCCACACAATAAGCGCCCGTGCTTGGGCAAAGGCTGGACCCCCGCATCCGCGGGGGTGAGCGGAGTTGAGGAATCTCCGATTCTAACTGACCGGAACTCGCTCTAGACTAGGAAGTAATATAATTGCGGTGAACCGCGCCGGCGACCGTAGCCCGCATGAGCGCAGCGACATGCGGGTTGCCAAAACAGGCTCAGACTTCAAAACAGGCTCAGCCCCGGATATCGCTTCGCTCATCCGGGCTACAGCCGATCCGGGCTACTCGCTCGATCCGGGCTACTCGCTCGCTATTGTGCTGTGGGGGTCGGGCTTGCCCCGCCGGGCCCCGTGGTGCGCTGCCTTTCGGCCCCACCCGTGGTAGTACGCCTAAAACCCGGTACCTTGATCATATAACAGCAGCACACATGCTGCAAACAGCAATCCGCAGTCATGCTTACCAGCGATCGTCATCGGGCACGTTGGACTTTGTTGACAGTGCTAACCACTAAGGGGGGACGTTGCGGCTGCCGGGATCCGCGCTGCCACGCCGTGGGGGACATCAAGCTCCGACATTGAAAATGCGGTGAAAGGCCACTACCTTCACGCGCATCTTGTGGGTTACTCACGCAGACAAGCCGTAATGTTTCGAAGCGAAGCCAATCGTCTGTACTTCATCAACAACTCGCTCGATGACGTGTTTCCCGTCACGGCGGCGCTGCACAATCTTGTCCATAAGCAAGGGTATCAGGATTTAGTTTTGGACTTTGCACAAAGCACATTCCTAGACCCGAAATTTATGTTGCCCCTGGTCACAGCGGCTCGTTCTTACCGCGGTGAAAACGTGGACTTCGAATTGATTGTTCCAAGTGACGACAAATCGGCAAAACTCCTCGCGAACACGAACTGGGCGCATCTCATTGTGCCAGAGAAGTTTGATGCCAGGGACGACCGGAACAGAAACCACCTCTCCGCGATCCAATATATCAATGCCGATGAACAGTTTTCTGCGGTTGACCGAAGCATGGAGGTCATCATGCAGAGCATCGGGGGATTGGACCGGGCCCGTTTGAAGGCGCTCGAATGGTCGCTCAATGAAATAACCGACAATGTGCTCAATCATTCAGAGTTGTCAGTCGGCGGTATTGTGCAGGTAGTTCACTTCGCAAAGCGGCAGCTTGTCGAGTTCTATGTTTGCGATGCCGGGATCGGTATCCCTCGGAGTCTACGGCAAGGCAGGCCCGAAATAACTGACGATGTGCGAGCGGTCCGCGCTGCCATCGAAGAGGGTGTCACTCGCAACAAGGCGACCAATCAGGGAAATGGTCTCTTCGGCACGTTCAAGTGCTGCGAGGTCAGTGGCGGACAGTTCGACGCCATCTCGGGAAGCGTCCTACTGCGGCATCGCGACGGTAAACTGCACGTGAGCCGAAAAAATGTGCCGTTGAAGGGTACGTTTGTCCGAGCATCAATAAATTACAGCTTTGAACAACTGCTGGAAAAGGCACTGGTGTTCAAGGGAAAGGCCCATGATCCGGGTGGGGATTACGTAGAGCGCATTTATCAAAAATCAGGCGACGTTCTTGAGTTCAAGGTTTCCAGCGAGCTTGAGGCATTTGGGACGAGAGAGGCTGGACGGATCGCTAGAACCAAGATCGAGAACCTGATGGATAAGGGGAAGGCGTCCATCATGTTCGATTTTTCGGGCCTGCACCTAATTTCGAGCAGCTTTGCGGACGAGGTGTTCGGGAAGCTATTTGTCACGTTAGGCCCAATCGGATTTGGCCAGCTCTGCCAGTTCTCGAATGTCGATCCCACGGTCCAGACGCTAATCAATCGCGCAATCACCCAACGGATCAAGCAATGACTGGCTCCGGCAAATCGCCCATGTTCAACCTACGCACGTCGCCGTTCTGATCCAAGCCGATGAGAAACCTAAAAAATCGCCAAAACTACGATCTCTTCGGCGGACAGGTGCAGGTGTATTTCAGCCCTCTGCCCGAATCGATCGAGACCATCAGGGCCGGCAAGGTGCGCGCGCTGGCGGTGACCACCGCGGTGCGCGCGGAGGCACTGCCGGATGTGCCGACCGTGGGCAAGTCCATCCCAGGCTTCGAGGCCAGTACGTGGCAAGGCATCGGCGCGCCCAAAAACACCCCTGCCGAAATCGTCAACCGGTTGAACAAGGAAATAAACGCCGCGCTCGCCGACCCCAAGATCAAGGAGCGGCTCGCAGAGCTTGGCAGCATGCCGACGCCGATGTCGCCTGCCGACTTTGAGAAGCTGATCGTCACGGAAACCGAGAAGTGGGGCAAGGTGATCCGCGAAGCCAACATCAAGCTGCAGGGACCATGAGCGGCGACTGGCCGGCATTCCATCGCTCCCGATGCGCGCATCCGGCGCGTCCGCAATCCGCTTCGCGCACGCGGAGCGTGCTGCGCTCCTTAGAGCGAATTCCGCTCGTCGGCGCGGAGGCGGGGACCCAGGGGCCACACAATAAGCGCCCGTGCTTGGGCAAAGGCTTGACCCCCGCATCCGCGGGGGTGAGCGGAGTTGAGGAATCTCCAATTCTAACTGACCGGAACTCGCTCTAGACTAGGAAGTAATATAATTGCGGTGAACCGCGCCGGCGACCGTAGCCCGCATGAGCGCAGCGACATGCGGGTTGTCAAAACAGGCTCAGACTTCAAAACAGGCTCAGCCCCGGATATCGCTTCGCTCATCCGGGCTACAGCCGATCCGGGCTACTTGCTGCTGATTGCGTTGTCGCGGTTGTCGAATGCGGACACGCCGAAGTTGATGAAGCCGTGTGTGGAAGACGGAATCAAGCTGGCGGGGGGCAGGGACTAGTTCTGGAGAATTTTTGATCCCTTCAGTGTGAGATGGCCCGAAGCTTTGAGAGCAATGTCACCGCTCGCGGTGCCAACGATCGACCTGCCTTTGACGGCAATCGTACCGTCCTTCTTGCAAAGCAAGGAGGCGTCTCCGGCGGTTATGGCAACTGTATCCGCGGCCACCGAGAGGGCCTTTGCCTTCATATTGCAGTTCTTTGCAACCGTCAGATCACAATCGGACGCGACCGTGGCGGAAAAGTTCTTTTGAGTCGCAACCGACATGTTGCCGCGCGCCTGGATTGTCGCCGTGCCGTTGGCGGTCAGCGACATGTTGTTGGTCGAGACCAATATCTGGCTTCCGGCGGCAAGGTTCATCGAAGCCCCGACGGCAAGCGCGTAGGAGGTGCCGATGCTGGTGCTGAGGCTGCCGCCTACGGTCATCGAGAAGGCGCCGCCGAACGTGAATGCCGACGCGCTTGCGGCGGTGATGCTCAAGCTGTTGCCGGTCCGCACTTCGAGCGCGCCTCCGGCGACGATGGCCAAACTGCTGCCGGTCTGCACGCTGAGCGCGTTTCCCGCTGAGAGCACGATGCTGCCCGGCGCCTGGATCACAACATTGCTGCCGTTGCTGCTGATGATCCGTTCCAAAGCATCGATTCGGGCGCTCAGCGTGGCAATCGTCCTTTGAAGTGCCGCAGTGTCTGCCTCTGCCATTGGTCGTTCCCCTTGCAGTCAGCGTAGGGTGGGCAAAGCAAGGCGTGCCCACCATTTCCGTGGTCATCCGCGATACGTATGGGTACGGCGCTTTCGCGCCTTGCCCACCCTACATTCTCCGGCTCACCCCTGCATCAGCGCAGTGACATGCGCCGCCGCCGAGCCTGCAAGCCCATCGAGGTCGTAGCCGCCTTCGAGCAGCGAGACGACGCGGCTGTTGGCGACCGAGCCGGCGATCTCCATCAGCTTGAGCGTCACCCAGCGGAAATCCTCCTCCACGAGCTGGAGGTTGGCGAGCGGGTCGCGCTTGTGGGCGTCGAAGCCGGCGGAGATCACCACCAGGTCGGGATGGAAGTCGCGCAGCCGCGGGAGGAGGGCGCCTTCGAACGCGGCGCGGAAGCGCTCGCCGCCATCGCCGGCGCGCAGCGGCGCGTTGACGATCTGATTGTGCTCGCCGCGTTCGTCCAGCGCGCCGGTGCCGGGAAACAGCGGCATCTGGTGGGTCGATTGATACATTACCGAGGGGTCGGACCAGAAGATCGCCTGCGAGCCGTTGCCGTGATGCACGTCGAAATCGACGATCGCGACGCGCTCGGCGCCGTGCCGCTTCTGCGCGTGGCGCGCGGCGATCGCGACGTTGTTGAAGAAACAGAAACCCATCGGTCGCGCCACCTCGGCATGGTGGCCGGGCGGACGCGTCGCGACGAAAGCGTTGGTGGCCTTGCCGGTCATCACTTCATCGACGCCATGCACCGCGCCGCCGACCGCGCGCAGCGCTGCCTCGAAACTCCCCGGCGAGAGCGAGGTGTCGGGATCGAGCCGCGCAAAGCCCTCCTTCGGGGTCATGTCGCGGATGGTCTCGATGTAATCCGTCGGATGGCAGAGCGCGATCGTCTCAAGCTCCGCCAGCGGCGCTTCGATCCGGATGAGCCTCTGGAAGCGCTCCTCCGACAGCGCATGCTCGACCGCGCGCAGCCGATCCGGCCGCTCCGGATGGCCGGGCGGCACGAGATGGCGCAGGCAGGCAGGATGGGTGATGAGCAGCGTAGTCATCGGGACCTCCGGCGGTCCGCGCGGGCGGACCTTTTGTTACTTCGATCCAGAGCATGATCCCGAAAAGTGAATACCGGTTTTCGGCGGAGATCATGCTCAAACGGAAAGCTAAGCCAGCGCGGCATCGGCCTTGTTGACGCTGTCGGCGCCCTCGACGACGGCGCGCTCCAGGCCGCCGGCTGCAACCGCGACATTCTCCGCGAAGAAGCGCGCGATGGCGATGCGTGCAGGCGCTTCGCCATCGGCGAGGCGTAGCGCCGCGAGCGCCTCCTGCGCCAGCAGCGCGCCGCCGGTCGCGTTCGCGAACAGCCGGAGATAAGGCGTGGCGCAGGCGAGCGCGGCGTCGGGATCGTTGCGCGTGCGCCCGAGGAACCAGTTCGTCGCGCGCTCGAGGCTGTGAACGGCCTCGGCAAGGCGCACCCCGGTCCAGCCGAACGCCGCCTCGTTGGTGCCGTCGATCGCCGCCACGGTGCGCTTGAGCTCGGCGAGCAAGGTGTTCACCGTCGCGCCATCGGAGAGCGGCAGCTTGCGCATCACCAGGTCGATCGCCTGGATGCCGTTCGTGCCCTCATAGATCGGCAGGATGCGGGCATCGCGCAGATGCTGCGCGGCGCCGGTCTCCTCGATATAGCCCATGCCGCCGTGCACCTGCACGCCGAGCGAGGCGACCTCGCAGCCGATATCGGTCGCGAACGCCTTGGCGACCGGCGTCAACAGCGCGGCGCGTTCGTTCGCGGCCTTGCGTGCGGCTTCGTCGGCGCTGCGGTGCGAGCGGTCGAGCGCGACCGCGGTCGCGTAGCAGATCGCGCGCGCGGCGCGGGTAAGCGCGCGCATGGTGAGCAGCATGCGCTTGACGTCGGGGTGCGCGATGATCGGGCTTGCCTCGGGACCGGTCGCGCCGGTGGCGCGGCCCTGGCGGCGTTCGCGCGCATAGGCCAGCGCCTGCTGGGTCGCGCGCTCGGCGACCGCGACGCCCTGCAGGCCGACCGCGAGCCGCGCCTGGTTCATCATCGTGAACATGCAGGCCATGCCGCGGTTTTCTTCGCCGATCAGGAAGCCGGTGGCGCCGCCGGCATCGCCGAACACCATCGTGCAGGTCGGCGCGCCGCGGATGCCGAGCTTGTGCTCGATCGAATGCGCGCGCGCGTCGTTGCGCGCGCCGGGCGTACCATCGGCGCTGGGCAGGAATTTCGGCACCAGGAACAGCGACACGCCCCTGGTACCGGCCGGCGCGTCCGGCAGACGCGCGAGCACGAGATGGATGATGTTGTCGGCAAGATCGTGCTCGCCGTAGGTGATGAAGATCTTTTGGCCGGTGAGGCGATAGCTGCCGTCGCCCGCGCGTTCCGCCTTGGTACGCAGCGCACCGACATCGGAACCGGCCTGCGGCTCGGTGAGCTGCATCGTGCCGGTCCATTCGCCGGCGACGAGCTTGCGCAGGTAGATGGCCTTGAGCGTCTCGCTGCCGTGCGCCGCGACGGCGTCGATCGCGCTCATGTTGAGGAGCGGCGCGAGCCCGAAGGCGACCGAGCCGGAATTCCACATTTCGAGGCACGCGGCGTTGAGCGCCTGCGGCAGTTCCTGTCCGCCCCATGCCACCGGCGCGGAGAGCGCGTTCCAGCCGGCGGCAGTCCAGGTGCGGTAGGCGTCCCGCCAACCCGGCGGCGTGGTGACCGCGCCGTCCTTGAACACCGCCCCGATGCGGTCGCCAGGGACGTTGATGGGTCCGAGCACCTCGGTCGCGAAGCGGCCGGCCTCGTCGAGCACCGCATCGACCACGTCCTCGCCGAGGTCGCCATAGAGGCCGCCCGCAAGCGCCCCGCCGAAGCCGGCCGCATGCTTGAGCGCAAAGGCGATGTCGGCCACCGGCGCGCGGTAGGTCATTCTGCTCTCTCCGGCTGGTCCCTGCGCGGTCGCGAGGACCGATCCGTCCGGTCGGCCGCCCGCCCGGGGATGATGATCGCACGGATGTGCGAAGCACCTCTGCGTTTTTCCCGCCGTATAACCCGGCATGACGGTCTGCGGCGGGCGGGGTGCAGCCGAACCGGGCGGGATCGTCCGGTGCGCCCACTCTAATTCGGCCGCCCCTTCGGTCAACTGGCGGTGGTCCGGACCAGGCGCGCGAGCGTGACGTAGAAAAAGCCAACGCCATTGGTGTTGCCCGAACGTGGCCGCCTGGCCTCGATCGTGCGACCGATTGAATTCCGTCGGATATTCTCAGCCTTTTGTTCGAGCGTCGATCTGTTCCGAAAACCGGGTTCACCTTTCGGGATCATACTTCGGGCCCCACGTGCTTCGGGCCCCACGTGCTTCGGGCCCCACGTGCTTCGGGCCCCACGTGCTTCGGGCCCCACGTGGCGCGCCGCGCACCGGCTCCATCGTAGGCACCCACTGCCGGCACCCCGCAGCCCTCGTCGCACGGGGGGGCAGCGTTGATCGCAGGCAGCGCGACCGCTATATCCATCCCCGCCGAAAGGTATTTGGGGCGTAGCCAAGTGGTAAGGCAGCGGGTTTTGGTTCCGCCATTCGGAGGTTCGAATCCTCCCGCCCCAGCCAGTTAAACTATTAATACTGCAGTAGTTTTTGTCCTGCGATATTTTGCCGCCAATTGGCGGGCATTTCTTGCTCGTGACAAGTCACGGAGACAAATGTGCGGGTTCTCTCGGCGCGCGTGACGACGAAAATCTCCCCAGGGCCATTTCGTGGTTGACGGACTTGATGCAGATGGCAACGACGCGTGCGAAGAGCGATCAACGCGGACGTGCGTGACAAAGTTGTTGCCGTACAGCTAAGAGTTTTAGAATCCGAGCAGCATGCGCTGCGCAACCCAGTCGGCTGGCAATCGCGAGGCCTTGCGCATCAACACCTTGGCATTGAGTTGATGCGGCTGGCGACCGTTTCCTCGTTGTCGAAGGAGAGAAGCTCATCATCCGCTCATCGGGCTCGTTGCGCCGCGCCGTTACCGCTGTCGAGGCCGGGGGCATGAACGCAAGAGTATGATTGCCGAAAATCGTCCTCGCGCGGGAGTTTATCTTGGCAATACCGCGTATGGCATTGCCCGACTGAAGATGAAGCAGCAATTAGCACTTCGTCATCCTCAGTCGCGGAGGTGCGGCTGAAGCGTTGACGTGGACGAAACTCAGGCTCGCCGCAAACAGGGCTAATCTGATGGCATCGGTCAACAGCACGGAATGCCCAGGCGAAGCGCGGCTTACAAGTACTGCCCCTGGACTGGAGTCCCGCGACAAGGAGTTTGCGTCATGGCAAGAAAAGAAATCCTCGATCGCATTGAGAAATACATCGATCCATACCGCGTTACGAACGGTAAGGGCTTTCGGTTAAAGCACTTCGATCCCGGCGACACCTGCGGCCTGAGCCTAGACAAGGGCGAGGCGGCAGACGTGCACAAAATATCCAACATGCGCTACGACCTCACCATCCTCGCTTATGAAATGAACGGGGCACCCCTCAGCGTGTTGCACGGCGCACCGCTGCGGCTACGCTGCGAAAATGAACTTGGATTCAAAATGGTGAAGTGGATCGCGACGATCTAGTTTGTTCATGAATTCACTAATCTTGGCGCCGGCCAAGGCGGATATAACGAAGATCATGAATTCTACGGTTATCGGATGCCCATCTGATTTCGGGGGTGTTTTGGACGGCTGCCGCTACAGTAAACTTATTGTAGAACTCGGCATCCATCCGCATGGAGGAGCAATTCAAATCACTCGCGCAGTGTCACGAAGTCGCACCGATCGCCAACCTCGCACTTGTCGACATCGTCGGATGGATCTGGCACAGTCTTCACTGGGATAATACCGAGAACCTCATCCGCGCGGGTCTCTTTAAGCCTCTCGCATCATCCACAAGTCGAGGCCGGTGCGGATCTAGTGGAGCTTAAACTTTGCAATGTGTGCAATTTTGAGCAGCTTTCTACGCTTTTTTCATCACTGACTAGACCACGCGTTTTTTGCGAGGAGCGTGCTATGGCGGTGCTCATGCAAGCGGGAGCAGTGCAGGCGGTCGATACTGAGCGGCTAGCGCAGCAGCACGACGCGGCTCCAAACGCGACGATCGGCGAGCCCGACCTGAAGTCGGTCATCTCCATGGCCGAGTTGAAACGACGACCGTCGCGTGCTCCTGACCACGCGGCTGAGAATCGCGCCCTGAACGCTTTGATGCAGGAGTTGGCAACCTCACCCCACAGCATTCTGCGGAAGCTCGCGGAAACCGCAATGGCTGTGTGTCACGCGCACTCGGCCGGAATCAGCCTATTGAGCGATGAAAAAACGAGCTTTTACTGGCCTGTAATTGTCGGGAAATGGGACTGTCACGTGGGCGGCGGCACCCCGCGCGACTATGGCCCCTGCGGCACGGTCTTGGACCGCAACGTCGCGCTCCTGTTCTCGCACCCTGAACGCGATTTCAGCTACTTCGCCCCGGTAACGCCTTTGATTGAAGAGGCACTGTTAATTCCTTTTTACGTTGACGGCAAAGCGGTCGGTACAATCTGGGTTATCGCCCACGACAACAGCCGCCGTTTCGACGCGGAAGACCTGCGCATGATGACCGATCTTGGCGCTTTCGCAGCGGCGGCTTACCAAACGTTGCTCTGCATGAATGCGGCACAGAAGCACGAGGAGCAAATCTCTATTCTCGCTCGCGAGGCCGAGCACCGGACCAAGAACGTGTTGGCGACTGTGCAGGCGGCCGTGCACCTTTCCCGCGCCGACACGCCCGAAGGGCTCAAACACGCAATCTCGGGACGCATCCAGGCGCTCGCAAATGTCCATACGCTGTTCGTTCAATCGCGCTGGACAGGAGCCGAGCTACATAATCTGGTCACGCAAGAACTTTCGCCCTATTTTCAGGACGGGGAGACACGTGCGCGGATTAACGGCCCAAACCTGTTTCTGGAACCGAACACCGCTCAGACGATTGCGGTGACCTTGCATGAGCTGGCGACCAACTCGGCAAAGTATGGGGCTTTGTCGGTGCCCAACGGCCACGTTCAAATCGAATGGTCGCGCGCTGCAAACGGACGGCTCGTGATCTGTTGGACCGAGACAGACGGCCCGCTTGTCAAGCCGCCCGCACGTCAAGGCTACGGCACATGCGTGATGGAGCGAATGATACGAGACCAGGTAAAAGGCGAATTGCGCTTCGACTGGCGCGCGGAAGGACTCGCGTGCAAAATTGCTCTACCGACGTAAGGCGCCGTGCTCGGCCGCACCCCACATCGTCCGCCATGCCGTAATAGATATTGCGGAGTCTGATGCTCGCCGGCCACGATATCGATCTCACGGCTTATGTAATCGAGCTTCTTCTCGCCGAGACAGACCCGAACCTTCTGCGAATACACGGAATGGTCGGTGTGGTACAATTCCAGCATCAGTATTTTCTCCGTTTCTCTGGTCCTTTTTCTATTCGATCGTTACGCTCTGGTCGGAATAGTTCACGCGCACGCCGTAGCTGCCTTCATTCACCGTCCAGCGCATTAGCGTGTAGCTGCGCAGGCCGGCTTTGTGCAGCGGATCGGCGTCGGCGATCGCGCGCGCCTGCTCGAAAGAATTGGCGCGCAGCACGAACATGCCGCCGTAGCGGGTGCCGTCTTCCTTGGTCAGGGGACCGGCCGCGAACATGATGCCTTCCTTTTCAAGCCTCACCTGGTTAGCGAGGTGTGCCGGGATCAGCGGTTCGAGCTTTTCGCGCGGCGCCGTCGGCGTGGTGACCACGACGTAGAGGTTTTTGCCCAGAAAATTCTTGCTCAGCGGGTTTTGTTGCTCGCTTTTGTCGCTCATGATCGTCCTCTGATCGGCCTACTCGGTGGCATGGATCGCAAACTGCCGGACGTGTTCGGGCGTGGCGTAGATATCCCTGACATGCTGGAGAACGCCTTCGCCCGAGAGATAGCGCACATCCGATTTCGACGTGGTCATCTCGGCAATGAATGCAGGATCCCGCGCCGTCTCTGCCAGCGCCTTGCGTAGCGCAGCCAGCCTATCGGCGGGGATGCCGGGGGGCGCCAGCACCGGCCGTGCCATGGTCTGGGAAGCGAACAGGAATTTCCAGGCTGCACGCTCGTCCGCGGTCTTGGCGCGATCGATGATCAGCGGCACGTCCTTCAGCGCCGGATCGTCGATAGGCTCAACCGCCGTCTGCACGATGAAGTTCACAAGATTCTGCGCGAACCATTGCGGTCGGGTGCCGCGCAGGCCCGACACCGCGGTACCGCAGCGGCCATCAACCTCTCCCTTTTCCATGGCAAGGTAGATGTCGTTGGCGCCCTTGTAGCCGCTGATGATCTTGATCTTGGTGCCGGCAAGGCGGTTGAGCGCATTGGCATACATGGTCATGTCGGAGCCGGGACCAGTGCTGCCGGCAATGTATTGTTTTTGGAGCAGATCGTCGAAGGTCTTCACCGCCGCGGTGTGCCAACTCATGCATACCGTGCCTTCGGCATTCAGGCTGCCGAGCCAATCGACCTTCGTAGCGTCGAACTTCGCCTGATCGATCCCATGCAGCGGGGCGAAGGCGACCGTATTGTGCACCATGCCGATGACCGAGCCGTCCTTGGCCGCGACGTTGTAGAGATAGTTCATGGCGCGCAGCCCCCCGCCGCCTTCCATGTTCTGGACAACGATGTTGGGCTCGCCCGGGATGTGACGGCCCATGTGGCGCGAAAGCGGACGCGCGTAGAACTCGTAACCGCCGCCCGGGCCGGTGCTCAGGATCAACGAGACTTGTTTGCCCCGATAGAAATCGGCGACGCTGTCGGCAGCGCGCGCGGCGCCCGCGCGCCTTGAAATTGCTCGTGATGATCGCACCCCACACATCGATCACGGGATGCACCTTCACATGCTTGTCGGCAACCGGAAGCACGCCGGTCGCGGTGCCGCCAAGCCAACGCTTCATGCGCTCATAGAACGCATATCGATCATCGTCGCCGAAGTCCTTGGCCTCGTTGATGAGGCAGATCACAGCCTCAAGGTAGGGGTTGAACTGCGGACTATCCATGATCGCTTGCGCGTTCGTCGTCTTGAAATTCCACGGGCCGATTGCGGGACCGATAGGAATCAAGAGCGTGTCCTTGCCGATGCGAGTCGCGCCCCCAAGAATGAGCGCGTGCAAGATTGAGTTGGCAACCGGCGGACCTTGCCGTCCTTTCCGACGCGCGCACTGCGCCGCGTGGCGCAGTTGCCTCTTGGCGAGCGCGGCAAACCGTGTTCGATCCGACGCCGATCTCAGCCGCAATAACGCGATCCGACCGGCCGGGGGTGGCCTTCACAGCTTCTGCCGCGCGCTGACCGGCGGGGCAAATACGGCGCTCCGCAGTCGCAAGCCGCGTCTGCGGTCGCCCCACATGCCTGACATTCAAGCTGAGCTACGGACGGTCGACGCATTTTCAGAACCTTGCTCATGACCGCGGAAGCTACTCGGATTTAATTACGCGAGTCACAACGCGGATGGTTACGCGGTCCATAATGCTGGTCGCGCAATTCGAGCGGTCTGCTTTGGGGTTTCGCAAGGGCCGGGCGGTACGGTGCTGCACTTGCCCAGTTGTCTGCGCGTCCATTGCCTTCGGTCAACGGCGCGCGTTTCGGGAAACAAAAGGCGCGCCTAGCTGGTCAGGCTGGCGCGCCTTTTCTATTGCGCGGTGATCGGCGGTTTGGCGAACGGCCACACTCTTTGCAACGGCGCGAAGCTTGAGCGTCGCGAGCAACTGGCGAGTTGGTTGACTACCGATACGCGAGGGTTACAATGTCAGCCTCCGCCAGCTACGGACAAACCGTCGCATTGGCTCGGCGCTGCAATGGGCCAGAAGCAGACTTTAACTTCGTCACTCAGTGCGCGGGTTGCGCCCTTGGCTTTGCATAGGCGACGCGGGCAGAGATGGAGCGCCGAGGGCCGTTGGGGCGGCCCTCGGGAATGCTGCATGCGAGCATCGGTCATTTCGCGTCTTGTACGGCGCGATATGCATCTGACAGCTTCTTCTCGTCCTCCGGCGTCAGCTTCGGCGGCTCGATCGAGAACGTGAGCTTGTCGATCTTGCCGGTGAACGCGAACGGCACTTGGTAGTCCTGGACATCCACCGGCGTGCCGGTGTCCGAGCCGATGTCGAAAGACTCATCCCACTGGCAAGGTCAGCGGCACGGTGCGATCCACGTCTGGGTCGCGACCACCTTGCCGTCCACTTTCAATACTCCGGTGCCGCCACGGCCGATGCCGCTGACGTTATTGAACGCCAGCGTCGCAAACCCTAGACCGTCGTACTTGAAGTCATACACGATCGTATGCTTGCCGGGCGAGAGCGCCGGACCTTCCCAGCGGTCAAGCTTGAGAGCCAGCAGGTTCCAGGTAAATACCGGCTTGTCCTTCAGCAGGTACAGGCCATATCCGCCGAAGCGCCCGCCTTCGGTCACGATCACGCCGCTGGCGCCACCCTTGGGTACATCGATGTCCGCGGTGATGGTGTAGGAGGTGTTGAGCAGGTTCGGCGCCCCGCTGCCCGGAATGCCGGTGATCGGTTCACCGGAATAGGTGAACACCGTTCCGTCCCGCCGCCAGGCTGAGGGCGCGTGCGGCAACAAGCGCGTGACCGCCGACGCATCCAGCGGGAACACCTGATACTTCCCGAACTCCTGGAACATCAGGTCATGCATCGCCTTGACCTTGTCCGGATACTGGGCGGCAAGTCGGTGTACTGGGTCCAGTCGTGGTTCACGTCGTACAACTCGAACTTGTAGGCCGTGGCGGGATTCTGATCGCGGTGCCGAGCAAGCTCCCACGGGCACGCTTCGGCACCGCACTCAGCATCCAGCCATCGTGATATAGAGCCCTGCACGCCGGCCATCTCAAAAAACTGGGTGTGTGCTGCGTGGGGGCATCGGCGTTGGCCTTGTCGAAGGTGTACATCAGGCTGGTGCCCTCGATGGGCTTCTGCTTGATGCCGTTGACGGTATCCGGCGCCGGGATGCCGGTGGCATCCAGAATGGTGGGCACGATGTCGATCACATCGGGGAACTGGTTGCGGATGCCGCCGGCATCCGTGATGTGCCCCGGCCAGGCGATGGCCATGCCCACGCGGATGCCGCCGAAGAACGACGCGATCTGCTTCGTCCACTTGTAGGGCGTGTCGAATGCCCAGGCCCAGCGGCACCGCATAGTGCCTGTAAGTCTTGTCGGTGCCCCAGTCGTTGTAATACTTCATCTGCGCGGCCACCGGCGAACTCGATGCCATTGAACGGCACGACTTCGTTGGGCGTGCCGTTGAGCGAGCCTTCCGCGCTCGCACCATTGTCGCCGCTGATATAGATGATCAGCGTGTTGTCCAGCTTGCCCTCGTGCTCGATCGCCTGGACCACGCGGCCGATCTCGTGGTCGGTGTAGGCCAGAAACGCTGCGTAGATATCGGCCTGCTTGATGAACAGCTTCTTCTCCTCCGGCGTGAGCTGTCCCAGGCTTCAGGAGCTTGTCCGGCCAGGGGGTGAGCTTGGCATCCTGGGGGATCACGCCGAGCCTTTTCTGGTTCGCAAAGATGGTGTCGCGCAGCTGGTTCCAGCCCTTGTCGAACAGGTGCATGTCGCCGATCTTCTTCACCCAGTCGGGCGTCGGATGAGCGGCGCATGCGTGCCGCCCGGCGCGTAATACAGCAGGAACGGCAGCTTCGGATCGATGTGCGTTCATCTGGTTCAGCCAGTGGATGGCGTCATCCGCCATGGCCGTGATCAGATTCCAGCCGGGATGCCCACATACGGATAGATGGCGGTGGTGTTGCGGAACAGGTTGCCGGCGCCCACTGGTTGGTGTCGCCGCCCACGAAGCCATAGAAATACTCAAAGCCCATGCCGGTCGGCCACTGGTTAAAGGGTCCGGCTTGGCTCGCCTCCCAGGCCGGGGTGTTGTGGTCCTTGCCGAACCAGGAGGTGCGGTAGCCGTTATCTTGCAGAATGGTGCCGATGGTGGCCGCGTCCTCCGGGATGATGCTGTTGTACCCCGGGTAACCCGTCGCCGTCTCCGAAATCACGCCGAAACCCACCGAGTGGTCATTGCGGCCGGTGATGAGTGCGGCCCGGGTCGGTGAACAGAGCGCACTGAGTTGAAATTGGTGTAGCGCAATCCGTCTTGGCGATGCGGTCCAATGTGGGCGTGGGGATCACGCCGCCGAAGGTGGAAGGTGCGCCGAAACCCACATCGTCGGTCATGATGAGCAGGATGTTGGGCGCGCCCTTGGGCGGCACGATGCGCGCCGGCCAGCCGGCTTCGATTGCGCGGCGTTCAGCTCGATCTTGCCCTAGAACGGCTGGGGCGGTGCCGGCAGGTAGCGGCCGTCGATCGTCGTCGTGGCGTCGGGCGAACCCGGCACGCCGGTGGTCTGCTGAGCGCCTGCTGGCAGGCAGGCAATGACGAGAGCCGTAGTTGCGAAGAAAACCAGTCTGGTGGTCTTCATGACGCCTCTCCCTTACGGTGCGCCGACCCCGACCCTAGCCCCGACCCTAGCCCCCATCGTATCTTCGGCTCCCAATATGTCGCGCTCAAGTCAATTCGGAGGCTCGCGTCGACTGATTGACTACTGGCCGATGGTCGGAAATGGGTCAATGAACCCGAACTCCTCTTTGGCACTCGCATGTCAGCTTCCGCTAGGTGCGGACGTTTGGCCCGCCCGTTCACAGGGCGTCCCACGCTCGCCAGCCCATGCGTGGGAGCATACGGCGCGGTTGTCACGTTCGCGAGAGTCCGCCAAAACAGAAAGGCCCCGCTCACACCGGGGCCTTCGTCGCTTCACAAGTCGAGGCGCGCATGGTTGATTTTACCTTGCGCGGACCCTTGCGGCCTGTTGCCATTGAATGTTCCCACTGTTGCAAATCTGTCTGCTAAATCACTGATTTTGCTATCTGACACTACCCTCTGGAAGGTGATGTTTGATCCACGATATCTTGTCGGCGGCAGAGAGTGCGCTTGATCGCGGCGGAGGCTCAGGCCATCCTCGCAACGCGGCTGCCTGTACTGCCGAATGGCTCTGCCCATTGAAATCCAACGCGATCAGTTAAAGGAGGACAGCGATGTCGAGACTTGTCGTTCAACCGCACGGCCGCCTCAACGACTGGGTCGCCGACGAGAAGGGGTACTTCCGCGATCTAGGGCTCGACTACGAAATCAATCTGTCAGCGCCGGAGCGCAACAGCCAGACGGCAACGGCCTTGAAGGGCGCGGCGCCCATTCCAGACATCGTCTCGGGCGCCTTCGAGAGCTACAAGGAAGGACATGGCCGCAAGGGCGACGACGCCGGCGACATCAGTTGCGCCTGTCATTGGACTGTGAACCAGGCGGCGAAGGTGAACGACGAGTCATGTGGGGTAAGGCCTATAGCGTTTGCGAGGCCGCGATCGTCGTACCGGGTGACTCGCTCGTGACGCGACCCGAGGATCTCGCCGGTGTCGAAGTTGCCGTCGGCTACCATTCAGGCAGCCACTACTCCGCTATTCAAGCGCTCGAGGTTTTCCTGTCATCGAACGACATTAAGCTCAAGCTCGCTGGAACCGCCTGGTCGCGCGTCGATTCTGCACTTGCCATGAAAGTACCGGCAGCCAACGTCTTCGGACCGCAGCTCTATCTGCTTGAGCAGCAGGGCTTCCGGCGTGTCGTCTCGACGACATTCATGATGGCATTCATGTTTCCCGCACATGTGGCGGGTCAGAACGTGGAGAAATACATCGAGGGTCTCGTTCGGGCCCAGGCGGATATCGACCTTCAGCCCGAGCGCTACAAGCACTACTTCCTGAAGGACATGCCGAGTTGGTTCCACGCTCTCATCGATGTCAGGCGGTTCGGCGTCGGCGAGCGTGTCGTGCCGCAGCCCTACTCTCAGTCGATCTTCGAGACAACGCAGGCCTGGATGCATGAGCGCAATCTATTCGATGTCGGCCCCGAGGTAGGCGTCTCGTATGCCGAGGCGGTTCGGCACTGAGACGTATCCGCACGCTGCGACAAGGGGAGACAAGTCATGAAGTTCAGTCGCATCGATCATGTCGCATTAGATGTCGCCGATCTGCAGCATTCCGTCGACTTTTACTCCAAGCACTTTGGCTTCAAGCACTACTTCGACCAGACGACGCCTGCCGGGCTCGAGATCGGCTACCTGAAGCTCGGCTCCACGGTTCTCGAGCTGGTTGGCAAGAAGTCTGTCAAAGGAATGGCCGGCTTCCATTTCTGCCTGATTACAGATGACTTCGACGCCGCCGTCTCGACTTTGACGGGCGCTGGAATCAAGCTCGTAACGCCACCCCATCCGACAGCCGCGAGAGAGCCGGCCGAGGAAGGCTGGCGCCGCGTGGTGCTCGAGGGCCCGGACGGCGAGAACATCGAGATTTGCGGTTGAGACCCCGGTCGAGTGCGGCGTCGGGCTGCACATGCCACATCAAACATTGCACCCCAGCAAGCCGACGGGGTCAGTAGTTCGGGATGCAGAGCATCCTTCGACCGCATTCGCGGCTTCACTCGCTACGATCACACTGATTGGCCCCCTTTGGTGGCCACGCTCCCGCACGTTCCACGGTGCAGGTTGCGCGGCTGCCGCTCGACGTCATGGTCGAGATCGAGTGCATTGCGACACTTGCGTGAGCGGCCCGTTTCCCGGCGTGCCTCGACTGGATGCGTCGGCGACACGGCCAGTACCGTTAAGGGTTCATTGAAGGGAGCATGAGCATGTCCACGCCGATTTCCGTAACGCTGAATGACGTCAAGGAAGCCCGAGGAAGGATCTGGGAATACGTGAACTTCTGCCCTGCAATCTGTCGCAGAATTGAGCGGGGATCTCGGCTGTAAACTGTTTCTGAAGATGGAGAACCTGCAGCGCACGGGGGCGTACAAGGACCGAGGTGCGATGAACGCGGTTCTGAGCCTGGATGATGCCCACAAGAAGGCCGGCGTGATTGCCGCCTCGGCCGGCAATCACGCCCAGGGCCTCGCGTTCGCGGCCCAGCGCAACAAGGTGCATGCGACAATCGTAATGCCGGAAACCGCCCCGACCGCAAAGCTGCGCGGCACCAGGAAGTATGGCGCGGAAGTGGTCCTGCACGGCAACGGCTATGACGATGCCTTCGGCCGCGCCACGGAGCTGCAGAAGGAAAAAGGCTATACCTTCATCCACGCCTTCGATGATCCCAGGGTCATCGCCGGTCAGGGAAGCATCGGTCTCGAACTGATGGAGCAGAATCCGGACCTCGAAGTGTTTGTGGTGCCGATCGGCGGCGGCGGGCTTGCCGCCGGTATGGCGGTCGTTTTGAAGGAAATGAATTCCCGCGTGCGCATTGTCGGTGTGCAAGCCGAGAACATCGCCAGCATGAAGGCCAGCGTCGAGGCGGGTAAGATCGTGTCGGTCTCGGGCACGACGATTGCCGATGGCATCGCCGTGGGCCGGCCGGGTGAGCACACGTTCCCCATCGTCCGCAAATACGTCGACGAGATCGTCACCGTCACCGAGGACGAGATCGCTCAGGCTGTTCTCATGCTGTTCGAGTCGGAGAAGACAGTGACGGAAGGCTCAGGCGCCGCCGGCGTTGCGGCAGTGCTCAACCGCAAGATCTCCGGGATCGAGGGAAAGCAGGTCTGCGTCGTGCTGACCGGTGGCAACATCGACACGAC